>CAYWJB010000015.1:0-76768 GCA_964458495.1 uncultured Arcobacter sp. | reverse complement strand
GCGGCCTTGTGGCTGACCGCTCGTTCTCGCGGGCCTTCGGCCCGCTTCACTCGCGACTCTGATTTCGCTGCCCGCTTCATTCGCGGTTCTGATGGCGTGGGCCGTGTTGAGGGCGCCGGCGTCACCTCGCCCCACGCTCGGCCCCGGCGCTGCCCCAGGACTCGCGGCTGCGAGGAAGGCATCATAGCGGAGATCCGCTGCGTCATCCGGGCGTCGCCCTTCCTCGGCGAAGGCCACCGCAAGGTGTGGGATTGGCTGCGCGCGCGACGTACGGATCCCTACGCGGCGCTCCCTGCGGTGGACGGGGAAACCAACTGTGTGCTCCCGGAGGCTGCCTTCCCTGGAGGCGGCTGCTTGACGATCACTCGGAAAACCGGCCACGAGATCGGGCGCGGTTCCCGTCAAGCACGGCGGGAACACTCCCCCGCTGATCTGAGGGCCCAAGCCGACACGGCCACAGCCACCGCCGCCACCGCCGCCGTCTCCGCTCTCAAAACCATCGGCCCCAGCGACACACGCCTCCACCCCTCACTCATCGCCTCCTCCCGCTCCCGCGCGTCCCAGCCGCCCTCCGGACCGCAAACCAAGGCCACGCCTCCGTCCACACTCTCCAGTGCTCTCAGCACTGGCTCCGCACCCGGCTCCTCATCCAGGAACAGCCTCGACGCAGCCGGCACGCGGAGCGCCTCTCCCAAGGACGCCACGGGATCCAGCTGCGGCGGACGAACCCTCCGGGATTGCTGCCCGGCCTCCCGCGCAATTCTCTCCCAGCGCGTCCGCCGCTTCTCTGCTGCCGCCGCAAGCCCCCTCTCCGATCTCAGCGCGGCCACCGGAGTGATGCGCTCCACCCCGAGTTCTGTCGCCTTCTCGATCATCCACTCGAAGTGGTCGAACTTGATCAGCGCCGCCAAGAGGTGCACCGGCACGGGCGCGCGGGCCACGGCCAATTCCTCAAGCAGGGCGAATTCAACCGTCTCCTTGGCGAACCCCTCGATCCGCCCCAGCCAGACCCGTTCGCCGTCCGACAACTCATAGATCTGCCCCCGCTCCGCCCGCAAGACCCGCCGCACATGCTCCGCGGTTTCCCCCTTCAGATACGCCCGCCCTGCCTTCCATTCCTGAGCGTAGAACAGCCGCCGCGCCATCCTTTTCCAGCATATCGCCGCCCCAGTCCCGCCCCTGCGAGAATAAGAGTTTGCCATGATCGCACATTTGCGCGGCACGCTGCTCGAGAAACACCCCAACCAGGCGATCATCGAGGCGCAGGGCGTCGGGTACGACGTTGCCATCCCCGTCTCGACCTTCGCTGCCCTTCCCGCCGCCGGGGAAGAAGTCCGGCTCAGGATTCACACCGTCGTTCGCGAAGACGCTATCCAACTGTACGGCTTCCTCACGCCCGAGGAGAAGTCGCTCTTCGAAAAGCTGATCACGGTGAGCGGCGTCGGCCCCCGTCTCGCCCTTACTGTGCTCAGCGGCATCGCCGCAGGCGACCTCTTCCAGGTGATCCGGTCGGCCGACGTGCAGAAGCTCACGCGCGTGCCCGGCATCGGCAAGAAAACTGCGGAACGCATTGTGCTGGAGTTGCGGGACAAGATCGAGGACGGCGCGCGCCGCGCGGCCGCGGGTGCGGCGGGCGTGGCAGCCGTGATCCTTTCGCCCGAGGAATCCGACGTCGTCAGCGCGCTGGTCAATCTGGGCGCGCAACGTGTGGCCGCCGAAGCTGCCGCACGCCGCGCCTCGCAGGAGCTCGCCGGCGCGGGCTTCGAGGCCCTGTTCCGCCGCGCACTGGAACTGCTGCGATAATCGGGAATGCCGGACCGGATGACCGACCAAAACAAATCTAGGCGTTTTGTTTCGCCCGCCGCGTCCCCCGACGAGCTGCAGTTCGAGGCGTCGCTCCGTCCCCGCGCCTTGGCCGATTTCACCGGCCAGGACAAGGTGAAAGAACTGCTGTCGGTCACAATCGAGGCCGCCCGGCTTCGCGGCGAGGCCATGGACCACGTTCTTCTCATTGGACCGCCCGGCCTCGGCAAAACCACGCTGGCCACCATCATCGCCGCCGAACTTGGCGTCCCCATCGACCTCTCCAGCGGGCCGCTGCTGCAGCGCAAGATCGACCTTACCGGCATCCTCACCAACCTGCGCGAGCGCCAGGTTTTCTTCATCGACGAGATCCACCGCCTCATGCCCGACGTCGAGGAGGTGCTTTACTCCGCGCTCGAGGACTTCCGCATCGACGTCGTCATCGGCCAGGGGCCCGGCGCGCGCACCCACTCTCTGCCCCTGCACCGCTTCACCGGTGTGGGCGCCACAACACGCCAGGGTCTGCTGAGCGCCCCCTTGCGCAGCCGGTTCGGGCTCATCCTGTACCTCAAGCACTACGACGTGCCCGAGATGACCCGCATCGTCACCCGCGCTGCCCGCCTGCTCGACACGCCCATCGATGCGGACGCCGCAGAGGAGATCGCGCGCCGCAGCCGCGGCACGCCGCGCATCGCCAACCGGCTGCTGCGGCGTGTCCGCGATTACGCCCAGGTGCGCGCCTCCGGCCACGTCACGCTCGGCGTGGCGCGCGACGCGCTGGACCTGCTTGAGGTCGACCGCTTCGGCCTCGACGAGATCGACAAGAAGATCATGCTCGCGATTCTTGAAAAATACGGCGGCGGGCCTGTCGGCCTTGGCACCATCGCCGCCTCCACCGACGAGGAGCCGGACACGATCGAGGAGGTCTACGAACCCTACCTCATGCAGCTCGGCTTCCTCGACCGCACGCCCCGCGGCCGCGTCGCCACCCCCCGCGCGTTTGAGTATTTCGGCGTCCCCTACCGTCCGGGCCTCGGCCAGAGCCGCCTTTTCTGACCCCGGCCTTACAGGAGCCGCCGCGCGGGCTCGTTGGAGTAGCTTGCCTTGCCGCCGCTCCACTCCAGCGACAGCACGGCTGCGGTCTCCGCTTCGCAGCCCTGCGCTCCAGTGAGCGCGCTCGTCGCCGAGAGGAAGAACAGCGGCCCCAGCGCCAGGAACTCGTCGCCGGCGTACAGCCGCCGCAGCTTCCGGTGGAACGTCTCCGCCATCTCGCGCGTGAACCGCCCCATCTCCGTGACCGCCGCCTTCGGCGCCACACGCACCAGCCGGTCCACCTCGCGCGCGCCGTCGGCCACGTTCAGCACGGCTTCCACCAGAAACGCGTCCGCCGTCAGCAGGGACACGAAGTTCTTCTGCTGCCGCCTCACGTTGGCCAGGATGTAGCGCGTGTCGGCCGGCTCATAGTAGGCGGCTGTCTGCTTCCGCCCGGCCTCCATCAGGAATCGCCAGATCTCTTCCAGCCGCTCGCGGAAAGCCGGCGCGCTGGCTTGCAGGACTTCGTCGATTACCTTGGGGTCCATGAAATCGTACGACAGGTCCTTCTTTCGCGGACCCGATCCCGGCGGGCTGCACGACCACGCCAGCAGCGGATGCACGGCGCTAGGCCTGGAATACGCCTCC
The DNA here is from genome assembly GCA_964458495.1 of uncultured Arcobacter sp. GTDB lineage: Bacteria > Acidobacteriota > Terriglobia > Bryobacterales > Bryobacteraceae > JANWVO01. The sequence goes on along the minus strand of CAYWJB010000015.1, from coordinate 73,285 downwards.
ACGCGCGCCAGGTACAGCGCGGGCAGCCACCGGCGCGCCATCGCCTGTACGGCGAGCGCTGCGCGGCCCAGGACGGGCAAGTACTCGGCGGCGCCCGGCGGCGGCGTCCGCATCCACGCCTCCGCGTGCGTGCCCGGCAGCTGAAGAGACAGCACTGCCGTGCATGGCTCTCCCGGGAGCCGCACGTCCCGCAACCCGTACGCCTCCAGCACGCGCAAATAGGATTCCTGGGGCGTAGACGGATCCAGCTGCCGCCGGTCCGTGAAGCTCATCGAGAAATGATCCCGCCTCGCCTCGCCGCCGGAGCAAGCAAGCGCCGCCGAAAACACCAGCGCCGATTGCGTGCGCAGGTCGGCCGAGATCACGTCCGCCGCCCGTGCCGAATACAGCACCTGCACACGCCCGTCTTCCGTGGCCCGGACTTCCGCCGACGCGAAGCTGGCCAGGTCGCGCTGCTTCCGCCGCGCCCGCAGCATGGGCGCATGCACTTCAATGAAGCACCGGCGCGCCACTGCCTCTGTGAGTACGGCCCGCCGCAAGCGCATCAGCCACGGTCCGCCCGCAAACAACGGGCTCAGATCCCCTTGAGCCACCAGCGCCGCCCTCTGAAGCCCCTCTTCCGTAAAGCGGAACGTCGCGTCCGCCACCGCGGCTTCGCCCCGGGAGGCGCTGATCCCGGCGGCTAGCCGCAGCCGCCACTGCCGCTCGACCGCCACTGCCGCCGGTGCGGCCAGCCGCCCGGCGGCAGACTTCCATTTCTCCAGCAGCGTCCCCTCCTCCGTCAGTGCCGCGGTTCCGAAGATTTCTGCCAGCCGTTCGCGGATCCATCCGCCGGCGACGCCACTTTCCAGCGTGTCCACAGCCGCGGGCAGCGCCCGGAGCAAACGCACTACGCCGTCCTTCTCCAGCAACCGTGCCAGCCCCCGTGCAGCTTCCAGCCAGCCATCCTCCGCCTTCCCGGCGCCGGCAAGTTCCTGCAGCAAAGAAACAGCCAGCTGCGCCACATCGCCGGGCAGGGTCTCTGCGGCGAGCGCCGAAAGACTCTCGAGACTGCCTCCGGCAGGGTTGTCAGCGAGTGCCGCGCGCCGGATGAGCGATACGAATGCCTCCCAATCGTCCGAGCGCCGCAGCAACTCCCATAGCCCCGCCTCCGCGCGGCTCCCCATCCGCTGCCAGAACTCGCGCACGGCGTCAAAAGCGCGCAGCGTCGTGCCTGCCGCCGTCACGAACTCCTCCACCCTCCGGCTGCCGAGATCCTGGAGAAGGCCGCGCACCTGCTGGAGAGGATGAATGCCGAGCAGCGCGGCCACGACTTCCTGCGGGCTCGACAGAAGCGCTGCTTGCGCCCGAACCTCCCACGTGCCCTCCGCCGCCACGCCTGCGGCGCGACTGGACCGGCGGGAAACGACAAGACGCAGCCCGTCCTCGCCGCCTGTCTTCTCGCGGGCGGCGCCCACCACCCAATCGCTGGACCACTCTCCGCGAATGGCCGCCGTGCCTGCCGAATGCACGCGCACCCCGGTGGCGCCCCGCAACACGCCCTCCGCCACCTCTTTCAGCCAGAACACGTCCATCCCGAAGGGCACGGGCGCCGTGAACGAGATGGTGCGGCCCAGCGGCTTGATCAACACCACTCCCGGCGGCAAGTCCCCGGCCGTGCGGACGGTCTCGAGGGCCCCCGGGCCGGCAGGAGCGGATTCCGAAAAGTGCAATCTGATCCAGCCGTCTTCTCCAGTGAAAACTTTGGCTGATTCCAGCGGCGCCGGGAGAAAATCCGGCGGCAAGGCGTTGAGAAGGCCGTGTGGGACGGTTCGTTCTGTTGGAATTTCGACCGGCATGCGATGCCTCCTGAAAACAAGGAGGGCCCCGCATTGCGGGGCCCTTGCAAGACAGCAGTTCGGCCAGGCCGCAGCACCAGGAGCCCCGCGGCCTGCCTTCCGTTCAGTTGGTCCGCCCTCTCTGAATTTACATCACGGGTGCAAAAATCCGCCTCTCAACAAAGCTTTCTGCGTCCCTGAATAGTCCGCTAAAATGGCGGGATCAAATGCACTTGCACGCGCCGTAATTTTTTGTGCAACTGCTGTGATGCGCCTGATTTTCTGCGCCGGACCAGCCATGCATTGACGTCGCCGAGGGAGGCGAAGAACCCGGCAAACCGCGGATCCAGGCGCTCCGGTGCGCGCAAGGCCGGCCGGAAGTCGCGCGCCGTGAACACTCCGCCCGAGTGGATCACAGCCGCGCCCATCGGCCGGTATTCGTGTGTGCCCTGCGCCCACACGAGCTCCCCGTCGGTCCAGACCGCGAAGCCCATCTCAGTGCAGCCCTCCCGGCAGCACCGTCCACGCCGAGGGATGCCGCTCGAACCCGATCCGCGGGTAGTAGTCCGCCGCCTTGGGCGCCGCCAGCAGCACAATGCGGCAGGACGCCGCCCGCAGCACCGTCCGCAACAGCTCCTTCCCAATCCCCTGCCGCTGGCACGACGCGCGCACGCACAGGTCGCTGCAGTAGGTCACATAGGCGAAGTCGGTGAAGCACCGCGCCGCTCCCGCCAGCACATCGCCGTCCCAGGCGGTCGCCAGCAGGTTTGCGTGCTCCAGCATCGCGGCAATCGCCGCACGGTCGTCCACCGGGCGCCTCTCGCCCAGCCCGGACGACTTCAGCAGCTCGATGTATTGCTCGGGCGTGATGCGCCGTTCAATCGTGTACTCCATCTTGCTATACGATAGCTTGCAAGGATCCTCTCATGACAAGAAAAGACTTTCTCTTCTCCGCGGCCGCCGCGCCCCTCGTCGCCTCCGCTCAACCGGCGGAGCCGAAGGTGCAGCGCAAGAACCGGCTCAAGCAGGGCGTGTGCCCCGGCGTCTTCGGCCGCGGCATGTCGCTGGAAGACCGCGCCCGCCACGCGGCTCGCCTCGGCGCGCACTGTTTCGACCTTCAGGCGCCGCAGAACTGGCCCGTGCTCAAGAAATACGGCCTCATCCCCACCGTCGTTCCGGGCGGCGGCCGGCTCACCGACGCCTGCAATGACAAGGCGCTGCACGAAAAGATCCTCGCCGAGTTCCGTGAGAACATCCCGCGCGCCCGGAAGGAAGGCGTCCCCAACGTCATCACCTTTTCCGGCAACCGCCGCGGCAAGACCGACGAAGAGGGCCTCGAGAATTGCTACACCGTCCTCAAGGAGGCCGTCAAGATCGCCGAGGACAACGAAGTCACCATCGTCATGGAGCTGCTCAACTCCAAGGTCGACCACAAGGACTACCAGTGCGACCACACCGCCTGGGGAGTCGAGCTGTGCAAGCGCGTCAATTCGCCCCGCTTCAAACTGCTGTATGACATCTACCACATGCAGATCATGGAGGGCGACATCATCCGCACCATCCGCGCCAACATCCAGTACATCGGCCACATCCATACGGCCGGCAATCCCGGCCGCCACCAGTTCGATGACACGCAGGAGCTGAACTACAAGGCCATCGCCCAGGCGATTGTCGACACCGGCTACACGGGCTTTGTTTCGCACGAGTACTCGCCGACGACGCCCGACCCCGTCAAGACGCTCGACGAAATGATGACCATTTGCGACGTCTGACGCCGCGCGCCTCGCCGTGTCAGGCTTCACCCGGCGCCTGTTCCTCGCCTCCTTCGCCGCAGCGGCGAAATCTGCCTCGCCGCGCCGCCGGATTCTCCTCGAATTGCCCGGCAGAGATCCCTTCGAACTGCGTGCCGGTGAAACCCACGATACCGGTCCGCTTCGCATCGATCTTCGCCACGCCCCCGTGGCGGACGTTTACGCTCGCGAGCCCGCCACGTTCAATCTCGAATGGCGCTACGAAGCGCCGCCGGGCGCCACGCTCTATTCCTGGCGCGGGCAGGAACCGCAGCGGGTTACGCTCACGCAGGACACAGGCGTTGACGATCGCCGCAAGCTGCCCGCGCAACTGTTCCCGTTCGCCGCCGCGCTTGCCGGCGGCACGCTCCATGGCGCACCCGGCGATTGCCCGGCTTTCTGGGAGAACCGCTCGCAGCAGATCCTCGATCCCGAGGCAGGCTTCTTCTCGATCCGCACCGGCGATGGCTCGCCCCGCCGCCTCCTCCGCAAAATCCGGGGCGATCCCACGGACTTCTACTCCGGCGAGGTGGACGGCTGGCAGCACCTCGCACGGGCAGAGACGCGGCGCTATTCCGTAGTTGAACTCACTGAACCTGCGCGCACGCTTTATGGCGTGCGGCTCGCCGCCCACAAGGCGCTGGCTCGCGCCAACGGCTGGAGCGGCGCCCTGCTGGAAGCCATTCTTCGCAATACAGCTTTTCTCCACTTGCGCCGCAACCTGCTCCGCCCGGAGAGCCGCTATATCTTCACAAGCGGCGTCACCTACGGCTGGAAGCAGTGGGCCTCCGACGCCGCCATGACCGCACTTGGACTTGGCGATCCCGAAATGCTGGCCGAGGCCATGCGCGGCCTCTTCTTCGACCGCCTGAACTATGAGGACAACGCCCAGTGGTTCCTGATTGCCAGCGCCCTCGCCGCCCGCGAGGGGTTCCGTCCGAACCTGGCCCTCTGCCGGCGCGCGTGGGATTTCGTCCAGAGCCACGAGGAGCGAGGCGCCTACCAGCCGCCGCGGCTCGATGCGCCCAACGCCGGCCTTGGCTGGCGCACCTACATGGATCTCTTCTACTACGAGGACGGCGATGTGCCCGCCTCCAATCAGGGCTTCCACTGCGGCGCCCATCTGGCCGCGCGCGAGCTGGGCCTGGCAGGGTCCGAAGAGGGCTTCCGCGCCGCGTGCCGCGCATACGCGGAGCTGTTCAACCGCCGCGGCGGCTACTTCCCCACCAGCCTGCGGCGCCAGGATGTGTTTGGCGGAGACGCTCTCTACGGCGCGGCGGTCGCCTTCGCCGCTTTCGGGCGGAAGTGCCTGCCGGACGAGCTCGTGCAGCGGCACTGCCGCCACGCGATGCGAATCCGCACACCCTTCGGGCTCAGGGTTGTCTGCAAGCCGGACGGCAGCCTGCTGGAGAAGGACCAATACGGGCCGGGCAACCCGCACGGACTCGAGCCGGAAAAAGCCGGCGCCTACGTGCAAGGCGGCTCGTGGTTCTTCTGCGACGCCGGCACTTGGCTCGCCGGACTGGTTCACGGCATGGATGCGCGTCTTGTGGACCGGCTGCTGATCGAAAGAATCCGCGCGGAGCTTGAGGAGATTCCCGCCTTCAGCGAGTCCATCCACACGCGCACGGGCGCGCACCACGGCAACGTGCTTTACGGCGCCAACTCCCTGTATGTCTGGTTGCGGCGCCGGATCCGCGAGCGGCTCGGCATGCGCGGAGACGATCCCGTCGGCCGCGCCATCCACAAGTGGCTCTCCGGCAGGCTCTGATCAGCCAGCCTGACGCGTCCAGCGCACCTTCGGCTTGCGCGCGGCCGTCACCTCATCCACGCGCGACACGCGCGTCGAGTGCGGCGCCGTCTTCACGAGTTCGGGGCTCTCTTCCGCCTCTTTCGCGATGGCGATCAGCGCGTCACAAAACGCGTCCAGCTCCGCCTTCGGCTCTGTCTCGGTCGGCTCGATCATCATCGCCCCGTGCACGATCAGGGGGAAGCTCACCGTGTAGGGGTGAAAGCCGTAGTCGAGCAGTCTCTTCGCAATGTCTCCGGTGCGCACGCCCAGCTTCTCCTGCCGCGCGTCGCTGAACACGCACTCGTGCATCGAACGTGCCGGGTAGGCGATCTGGTAATGGGGCTCCAGCCGCGCCCGCACATAATTGGCGTTCAGCAGCGCGTCGAGCGTCGCTCGCCGCAGTCCTTCGCCGCCGTGCGCCAGAATGTAGGCCAGCGCGCGGATCATTACGCCGAAGTTCCCGTAGAACGCCCGCACGCGCCCGATCGTTTGCGGGCGGTCGTAATCCCAGCGCCACAGCCCGCCGTCGCGCTTCAGCCTCGGCACAGGCAGGAACGGCGCCAGGTGCGGCTTCACGCCCACCGCGCCCGCGCCCGGGCCGCCGCCCCCGTGCGGCGTCGAAAACGTCTTGTGCAGGTTGGCGTGCAGCACGTCCACGCCGAAATCCCCGGGGCGCGCCACGCCCACCAGCGCGTTCAGGTTCGCGCCGTCCATGTACACCTGCGCGCCCTTCTCGTGAAGGATCGAGGCAATCTCTTCGATCTGCTCCTCGAACACGCCCACCGTGTTCGGGTTGGTGATCATCAGCGCCGCCACGTCTTCGTTCGCCGCGGCAGCCACCGCCGCCGGGTCGACCATCCCGCGGTCGTTGGAAGCCAGCGTCTTGACCTCGTAACCCGCCATCACCGCCGTTGCCGGGTTCGTGCCGTGCGCCGAATCCGGCACCAGCACTACCTTGCGCGGGTTGCCCTGCGCCGTCAGGTACGCGCGAATCAGCATGATCCCCGTGTATTCGCCGTGCGCCCCGGCCGCCGGTTGCAGCGTCACCTCGGCCATGCCGAAGATCTCCGCCAGATACTGCTCCAGCGTGGCGATGATCTCCATCGCCCCCTGGCTCAGCTCCTCCGGCTGATAGGGATGAGCCCACGCCAGCGCCTCGGTGCGGGCCACGGCTTCATTGATCCGCGGGTTGTACTTCATCGTGCAGGAGCCGAGCGGGAACATCCCGAGATCGATGGCATAGTTCCAGGTGGAGAGCCGCGTGAAGTGCCGCAGCACCTCCACCTCGCTCACCTCGGGGAAATCCTCGATCTCGCGGCGCACGTTGGCCGCGCCCAGCGCCTCCGCCGCATTCACCGGCGGAACATCCAGCGGCGGGAGCTGATATCCCTGCTTGCCCGGGCTGGACAGCTCGAACAGCAGCGGCTCGTTCTGCGTCGGATGCGGACGCACTTTCCCGAGTGTTTTCGGCATCAGCCCAGCACCTCCTTCAGCGCGTCGATGTCCTCGCGCCGGTTCACCTCGGTGGCGCAGACCAGCAGCGAGTCGGCCAGTTCCGGATAGAAGCGGCCAAGCGCCACGCCGCCGAGGATCTTCTTTTCGAGCAGTGCTTCCAGCGCTTCCCCGGGCGCATGGCGCCGCGGCCTGACCACAAACTCATTGAAAAACGGCCCGCTGAAACGCCGTTCCAGCCCCGCAGCCAGGTATTGCGCTTTGGCGAGGTTCTGCAAGGCGAGTTCGCGCAGGCCCTGTTTTCCGTAGACGCTCATGAACACGGTGGCCATCAGGGCCACCAGCGCCTGGTTGGTGCAGATGTTCGACGTCGCCTTCTCGCGCCGGATGTGCTGTTCGCGCGTGGAGAGCGTCAGGCAAAACGCGCGGTTGCCGTCCTGGTCCTTCGTCTCTCCCGCCAGGCGGCCGGGCAGTTGCCGGATGTATTTCTCTTTCGCCGCGATCACGCCCGCGAACGGCCCTCCGTAGCTCGGGCTGATGGCGAACGATTGCAGTTCGCCCGCCACGATGTCCGCCTCGCGGGGCGGTTCCAGCAGCCCGAGCGACACCGCTTCCGTGAATGTTGCCACCAGCAGCGCTCCGCGATCGTGTGCGATCTTCGCCGCCGCCCGCGTGTCCTCCAGCACGCCAAAGAAATTCGGCGATTGCAGGAGCACGCATGCCGTATCGCCGTCCAGGGCACGCTCCATCGCCGCCAGGTCCGCTTGGCCGGTCTCCGCGTCATACGGGAATGTGGCCACCTGCATCCGCGCGTTGTGCGCCGCCGTGTCCAGCACCTGCCGGTATTCGGGATGGAGGTTCGACGGGACAAGAAAGCGCGAGCGCCCCGTGATCCGGTAGGCCATCATCGCCGCCTCGGCGACGGCAGTCGACCCGTCGTACATGGAAGCATTGGCCACATCCATGCCGGTGAGCTGGCAGATCATCGTCTGGAACTCGAAGATCGCCTGCAGCGTGCCCTGCGCGTATTCCGCCTGGTAAGGCGTGTACGAGGTGAGGAACTCGCCGCGCTGCACGATGACGTCGCACAGCACGGGGCGGAAGTGGGCATACACGCCGGCGCCGAGGAACGACGCATAGCCGTGCGCCATCTTTTCTGCCCGCTCGCGGAAATACGCGGTGATCTCGTATTCCGACATCCCGGGCGGGATGTCGAGAGGCTCACGGATCAGGGCGTTTTCGGGAACGTGTTTGTAGAGGTCTTCCAACGAGGAAAGGCCGCAGGCGGCGAGCATGGCCTGCCTGTCGGCGTCAGAGTTCGGTAAGTAGCGCAAGGATCAGGACCTCGGAACCCACCATTCTAGCGGAGCGGAGCCCCCTGCCCACCACTTCATAGAGGGGGATGCTTGCGCGCCTCCGTGCGCCGCACAATCTTTGCACGCCGGACTGCTGCTAGCATGAGCTTGAATGAAGACCGGGCAGAAACAGCCGCTCTGGCGGCGTATCCTCGCGCACCTCCGCCCGGCCCCGCTTATGCAACGCGGCCCTGAGGCATGCGGCGCCGGCGATGACACCGCCAGCTCGCCGCTTCCGGGAGACTTGTCGGTGCGGCAGCTTTGGGATTGCTCCTTGCCAGACATCCTGGATTTGTCGGACGCTGTCTCCACCCGGGCGGAATGCTCCGAAGCGGTTCGCCAGGTTCTCGAGCTGAAACCCGAACGTCTCGACCCCGCCCTGCTTCATGATGGCGAACGGGCGCTGCCCGCCGAGCCCCGTTTCATCGAATCCGGCTACTCCCGCATGATGCTGGCGCGCTACCTCGTCCCCGGGTCTCTGCATTGCCGCGGGCGCTCCGTGCTGGACTCCGGGTGCGGCCTGGGCTGGGGCTCTTTCCTTCTGTCCCGGTTTGCCGCCCGCGTGGTCGCTCATGATCGCGATCCCGATGTCGTGGAATTCGCCCGCCGCACTTGGCCGGCGGACAATATCGAATGGCTCGCCGGAGATTGTCTGGACGAGCGCTTTCTCGCCGGGCGCCGCTTTGACGTGGTCACGAGCATGGAAACCATTGAGCACTTCCATCGAGAGGATGCGGTGCGCTATCTCGCCTGGATGACTTTCCGCCTTGAGCCTGACGGCCTGTTGATCGGGACGTCCGGTTTCCCGCCGACGCGCGAGGAGGCTGAGCAGCTGGCGGCGAGGAATCCTCATCACCCGCACATTTTCACGGAGCAGGAATTCCTCGGTCTGCTCCGGCAGCACTTCGCCCGCGCCGCCATCATCGGCAACTGGATGTTTCTCGCGATGCGGTGAAGGCCGCCTCAGCCGCCCAGATACGCCTGGTAGTCGGATGCGGTCATGAGGCCGTCCAGTTCAGCGGGGTTGCCCAGCCGGATCTTGACGAGCCACGCCGCGCCGTGCGGGTCCTCGTTCAGCTTCTCGGGCGCTGTGGCGAGCAGCTCGTTCACTGCCACCACCTCGCCCGACACCGGCGAGTAGATGTCGCTCACCGCCTTCACGCTCTCCACCGAGCCGAGCGCCTTGCCCGCCTCCACTGCCGCGCCGGGCTTCGGCAGATCGACGTAGACGATGTCACCCAACTCCTTCTGGGCATGGTCGGTGATGCCCACCGTCCCGGTGTCGCCTTCCACGAGGATCCACTCGTGCTCTTTCGTATAACGGAAGTTCTCTGGATAGCTCATTTCGGCCGCCGATAGAAAGGAATGGGGACGGTGACCGCCTCGACGGGCTGCTCGCGGACCACGATTTCAATCGCCGTGCCCGGCTGTGCGAGCTCCGCCGGCAGGTAACACATCCCGATGTTCTTGTTCAGCGTGGGGGAAGGACCGCCGCTGGTCACCCAGCCGGCCGGCTGCCCGCCCACGCGCACTTCATAGCCGTCGCGGCCGATGCCCCGGCCGCGCATCTCGAAACCGGTGAGACGCCTCCGAATTCTCTCCGTCTTCTGCTTCTCCAGCCGCGCCCGCCCGCAGAAATCGCCCTTGTCCCACTTCACGATCCACTCCAGCCCCGCCTCCAGCGGCGTGATCGAGGCTTCGATCTCGTGCCCGTAAAGCGCCATGCCCGCCTCCATCCGCAGCGTGTTTCGCGCCCCCAGTCCGCAGGGTTTGATCCCCTCCTCCCGGCCGGCATCCAGCAGCGCGTTCCACACCTCCGCAGCGTCCGCAGGCCCCACATACACCTCGAAGCCGTCCTCGCCCGTGTACCCTGTGCGCGCAATCCGCGCCTGCCGCCCGCACACTTCGCCGTCGCGGAACCTGTAATAGCGGATCCCGGACAGATCCACCGGCGTCAGCTTTTGCAGCACTTCCTGCGCCCGCGGCCCCTGCACGGCCAGCTGCGCGTACTTCGACCCGTTATTCTCCACCGCGCAGTCCCAGCGGTTCTGCTGCACGATGTGTTCGTAATCCTTGTCCTGGTTGGACGCGTTCACGCACAGGAAGTAATGATCCGCGCTCACGCGGTGCACCAGGATGTCATCCACAAAGCCGCCGTGCTCGTATAGCAATCCCGCATAGTGGATCTGCCCGTCACTCAGCTTGGCCGCATTGTTCGTGCTGACCCGCTGCACCAGCTCCAGCGCCTGCGGGCCGCGGATCTCGATCTCCCCCATGTGGCTGACGTCGAACAGCCCCACGGCGGTCCTCACCGCGCGGTGCTCGTCGAGAATGCCAGTGTATTGCAGGGGCATCTCCCAGCCGCCGAAGTCCACCATCTTCGCCCCCAGGGCCCGATGTGTTTCGGCCAGCGGGATCTGCTTCAGCATGACGACATTAGCCTACCATAATGACCCGCGCGCCGGACCGGCGCCCACGGCGTGCCGGCGCCGCACGCATCTGCAACTGAGTTTCCCGTAAATAGTTGTATTTAAAGACGTTGTTGTCTGAACGCGATTCCCGCTACAATGCCAGTGTCTGGTCACGGCAGTCCAACCCCATTCTCAGGAGGCTCTATGAAAGGCGACCCGAAGGTTCTTGAATACTTGCAGGAGGTGCTCACCGCCGAGCTCACGGCGATCAACCAGTACTTCCTCCACGCCGAGATGCTCGAAAACTGGGGCTACGAGCGGCTGGCGAAAATCACGAAGAAGGAATCCATCGAGGAGATGCGCCATGCCGAGGCGCTCCTGCACCGGATGCTGTATCTGGACGGCTCGCCCAACATGGCGCGCCTGTTCGATCTGCACATCGGGCAGAACGTGAAGCAGATGTTCCAGAACGATCTCGAGCTGGAGTATCAGGCGGTGCCCCGTCTCAACAAGGCGATCAACGCCGCCGTCGAGGCTGGCGACAACGGCTCGCGCGATCTGTTCGAGTCCATCCTCAAGGACGAAGAGCACCACATCGACTTCCTGGAAGCCCAGCTGCACATGATCCAGGAGATGGGCTACGAGAACTACCTCGCCCAGCAGATCAAGGAAGAAGAATAAGCCCGGAACCGCCGTCCCGCGGCTGCGCTTTCCAGGGCGCCGCCGCGCGGGACGCCGCCCTGACGCCCGCCTCTGCGCCCGTACAATAGAGAAACCGGGCTCACATGCGGAAGCGGCTTCTCCTCATCCTCCCGATCCTTGCGCTCATTCTGCCCGCGCCCGGCGCCGCCGCCTGGCGCGCTCCCGCGGGCGCGGCCGCCGTGCGGCAGCAGCTGGAACGGCTGCGCGTCGTCGGCAGCGTTCTGATGATTGCCGCCCACCCTGACGATGAAAACACGGCTCTGCTGGCCTGGTGCGCGCAGGGGCGCAAGCTGCGCACCGGCTATCTCTCGCTCACCCGCGGCGAAGGCGGACAGAACCTCATCGGCAACGAACAAAGCGAGTTGCTCGGCGTCATCCGCACGCAGGAGCTGCTGGCCGCGCGCCGCATCGACGGCGCCGAGCAGTTCTTCACCCGCGCCATCGACTTCGGCTTCTCCAAGACCGCTGAAGAAACACTGGCCAAGTGGGGCAGGGAACAGGTGCTCGCCGACGTCGTCTGGGTGATCCGCCACTTCCGCCCGGACGTCATCATCCTCCGCTTCTCCGGCACGCCGCGCGACGGACACGGCCACCATCAGGCCTCCGCCATCCTCGGCCGCGAGGCCTTCCGCCTGGCCGGGGATCCGAAGGCGTTCCCCGATCAGCTCCGGCACGTGCAACCCTGGCAGCCCCGCCGCCTGTTCTGGAACACGTTTTCCTTCACCCGGCAGCAAGAGGCCGAAGCCGAGAAGATGCCACAGCGGCTGCGGATCGACACCGGCGAATACAACCCCCTGCTGGGCCTCAGCTACGGGGAACTGGCCGGACTCAGCCGCAGCCAGCACCGCAGCCAGGGGATGGGCTCGCCTGAGCGCCGGGGCTCGTCGCCGAACTACCTGGTCCTTTATGACGGCGACCCCGCCACGTCCGACTTCCTGGATGGCGTGGACACCACGTGGAACCGGATCCCCGGCGGCGCCGGCGTGGCTGCTCATCTCGACGCCGCGCTCGCCGCCTTCGATCCGGCCGCTCCGGAGCGCGTCATTCCGCACCTGATCGAAGCGCGCCGCGCTGCCGCCCGGCTTGCCCATCCCGACGCGCGCCGCAAGCTGGAGGAGATCGACGAAACCATCGCCGCCGCTGCCGGATTCTGGCTCGATGTCACCGCCTCGCGCCCCACGGCCACGCCCGGCGGCAGTGTCGAACTGGTGATGACCGCGCTCAACCGCTCTTCGCTGCCTGCGCGGCTGACAGGCGTCGCCCTGGAAGGCATCGGCGGCGCCCCCGCTTTTGAAGGCGCCCCGCTCGAATACAACCGCCCGCACACCGCCCGCGCCGACCTGCGCATCCCGCCGGACCAGCCCCTCACGCAGCCGCTTCAGCTCCGCCACCCGCAGAAGGGCAATCTTTACGACATCCTGAACCCCGCCGACATCGGGCCGGCGGAAGCCCCGCCCGTGCTCACGGCGCTGTTCCGCATTGAAATCGCCGGCGGCGAGATTCTGCTCCGCCGCCCGGTCGAGTATCGCTGGGTCGACCGTGTGCGGGGCGAATTGACGCGCCCCTTCCGCATCGTGCCGTCCGTCTCGCTGCATCTGGCGCCCATCCCGCTGCTGTTCGCCTCCCCCGCGCCGCGCTTCGTCGCGCTCGAAGTCCGCGCCCTTGCCGGACCCGCATCGGGCGCCGCGCGGCTCGAGGCCCCCCAGGGATGGAGCGTCGAGCCATCCGAACAGTCTTTCCAGCTCTCCGATGCAGGCCAGTCCGTCACTCTCACGTTCCGAGTCACGCCGCCCGCCAGCGCCGCCCGCGGCGTGCTGCGCGCTTCCGCCCGCACCGGCGGGCGCGAATGGCGCGACGGCGCCGTTTCCATCGGGTACGGGCACATTCCGCCGCAGGCTGTCCTGCGCCCCGCGGAAGCCCTCCTCATGCGCGAAGACATCCGCGTGTCCGCCCGCCGCATCGGCTACGTCATGGGCGCGGGCGATCTCGTCCCCGAGGCCCTGCGCGAGCTCGGCTGCGAAGTCGAACTGCTCGACGAACGCCGCCTCGCCAGCGGAGATCTCTCCGCCTACGACGCCATCGTCGCCGGCATCCGCGCCTTCAACGTCCGTTCCGATCTGCGCGCCGCCCACGCGCGCTTGCACGAGTATGTGGAGCGTGGCGGCACGCTGATCGTGCAATACAACACGCTGGAAGGCTTCGGCCCGGAAGCCTCCGGCTCGATTCTCCGCAATGTCGGACCTTTCCCGATCCGCATTGGCCGCAACCGGACTACCGTGGAGGAAGCGCCCGTGCGGGTCCTCGCGCCTGACCATCCGCTGCTCCGGAAGCCCAACCGCATCACCGCCGCCGATTTCGACGGCTGGGTGCAGGAGCGCGCGCTGTACTTCCCCGCCGAATGGGACAGCCGCTACGAGGCGCTGCTCGAAACCGCCGATCCCGGCGAACCCCCGCAGCGCGGCGGCCTCCTTTTCGCCCGGATCGGACAGGGCGCCTATATTTACACGTCGTTTGCCTGGTGGAGGCAGCTGCCCGCCGGCGTAACCGGCGCGTGGCGCATGTTCGCCAATCTCGTGAGCGCCGGAAGATGAATCCTCCCGACGAAAGACCTCCCTTTTGGGGCTCGTGGGGCCGGGTTTACACGGGCCTCCTGCTGTATCTCGTCTCCCTCATCGCGCTGTTCGCCTGGTTCACAAGGAGCTGGAACCGGTGAGGCCGCTCGACTGGGCCGTCCTGGCCGCCTCGCTCGCCGGCGTCGCTGCCTATGGAGTCTGGCGCAGCCGCGGCAGCCGCACCACCTCGCAGTACCTGCTGGCCGGGAAGACCATGCCGTGGTACGCCATGGCGCTCTCCATCATGGCCACCCAGGCGAGCGCCATCACCTTCATCTCCACCACCGGACAGAGCTACGCCGACGGCATGCGCTTCGTGCAGATGTATCTCGGCCTGCCGCTGGCCATGATCCTGATCTCGGCCTTCGCCGTGCCCCGCTTCCACTCTTCGGGCGTCTTCACCGCCTACGAGTATCTGGAGAAGCGCTTCGACGCCCGCACGCGAGCGCTCGCGAGCGTCATCTTCCTGCTTTCGCGCGGGCTTGCCGTCGGTGTTGCGCTCTCCGCGCCGGCGGTGGTCCTCACCGTCCTGCTGGGCTGGCCCACCCATTGGACCACGCTCGCCATGGGGGTCATCGCCGTCGCTTACACCGTCTCGGGAGGGATCGCTGCCGTCACGTGGACCGAATTCGTCCAGATGATTGTCATGACCGCCGGCATCATCGCCGCGCTGCTCACCGTGCTCTGGCTGCTGCCCGCGGGCGTCGGCTTCACGGATGCCCTCGCCGTCGCCGGCGCCGCCGGCAAGCTCAACGCCCTGGTCTGGCGCTTCGATCCCAACGACCAGTACAACGTCTGGAGCGGCGTCATCGGCGGCATGTTCCTCGCCCTGGCCTACTTCGGCTGCGACCAGAGCCAGGTGCAGCGCTATCTCACCGGGCGCAGCATCGCGCAGTCCCGCCTCGGGCTGCTGTTCAACGGCGTCGCCAAGATTCCGATGCAGTTCTTCATCCTCCTCACCGGCGCGCTGGTCTTCGTCTTCTACGTCTACTCGCAGCCCCCGCTGGTCTTCCAGCCGCAGGCCATGCGGGCGCTGGAGAGCCAGCCCGGCTACCCGCAGTTGCGGGCCGAATACGACCGGGCGTTCGCCCAGCGGCGCCAGGCCGCGCTGCGCATGGACCTGGACGGCTTCCGCAGCGCCCAGCGCGAGGTGGACGTTGTCCGCGGCCGCGCTCTCTCCCTGGCCGGGCAAGCCACGGGGCAAGGCCGGGTCAACGACACCAACTACGTCTTCCTGTGGTTCGTCGTCCATCACATCCCCGCCGGCATCGTCGGGCTCATCATGGCGGCCATCTTCGCCGCAGCCATGTCGACGATTTCCGCCGAGATCAACGCCCTGGCCACGGTCAGCATGGTGGACATCTACCGCCGCTTCCTCCGCCGCCAGGCGCCGGACCGCCATTATCTGGCCGCTTCGCGCTGGCTCACCGTTTTCTGGGGCGCCTACGCCGTGGTCACTGCGCTGTATGCGCAGAATTTCGGCTCGCTGGTCGAGGCGGTGAACCGCCTGGGTTCGCTCTTCTATGGAACACTGCTCGGCGTTTTCGTGCTCGCCTTTTTCTTTCCGCGAGTGCGCGGGGGGGCAGCTTTTCTCTCCATGCTGCTCGGGGAAGCTGCCGTGTTCGCCGTATGGCACTTCACCGGGTTGGCCTTCCTCTGGCTCAACGCAATCGGTTGCCTCGTCGTGGTCTGCTCCGGATTTGCGATCTCCGTTCTGCGCCCCGCGCCTCGCCCTGCCTCATGACGGCGTTACAATCGCCTTGGAAGCTCCACTGGGCCGGTGCCTGGCCTGGTCTTCAAAACCAGTGGGCGGTGCCTTCGCATCGCTGGTGGGTTCGACTCCCACGAGCTTCCGCCATTCTCTCCGCCCCGCCCGAAAATTCGTGAAATTTCCTACAGAATCCCGCCTTTTCCCCGTGCTTCTGTTTGGGTAAAATAACGGCGATTCCAAACGTCCCGTCTTCAGGGTGACCCCATGAGCCAGTTCGAAAGAATTTACACGATCAACCGCCTGTTGGGCGGCAAGCGTGCGGTGCCGCTCAGCAAATTCATGGAAACTCTCGAGGTCAGCAAAGCCACCGTGAAGCGGGATCTCGAGTATCTCCGCAGCCGTCTCGGCGCGCCGCTCGTCTATGACCGCGAGCAGCACGGCTACCGTTATGATCAGGATCAGTCCGGCGCCACTCCCCCTTTCCAGCTGCCGGGTTTCTGGCTCAGCTCCGACGAACTGCATGCCCTGCTCTTTCTGCGGGACCTGCTTGAGCAGATCGATTCGCGTTTCTTGTCCTCGGCGCTCGAGCCGGCGGTCCGGAGATTCGAAAGCCTGCTCGATGCGGGCAAGCTGAAGGCGCGCGATCTGAACCGGAGATTCCGGCTGATTCGCGCGCGGCACCGGCCCGTGGAAGAGCCCATTTTCCGCGTCGTCAGCTCCGCCGTTGTTCAGAGGAGGCGCCTGGAATTGACCTATTTCAGCCGCTCCCGTGGGGAAATCCTTCCCCGGACTGTCAGCCCCCAGCGGCTGATCTGGTACAGCTCCAACTGGTATCTGGACGCCTGGTGCCACTTGCGCAACGATTTCCGCAGCTTTTCGCTCGATGCCATTCGCGGCGCCACGCTGCTTGCCGAAAGGGCGGACGAGTATCCCCCGGAAGTTCTCGACGCCCGCCTGGGCGCGGGCTACGGGATTTTCGCCGGTCCGCCGGACAAGACCGCCGTGCTGCGCTTCCGCCTGCCCGCCTCGCGATGGGTGGAACGCGAGGAGTGGCACCCGAAGCAGCGCCTCACTCATTTGCCGGGCAGCGAAGTTCGCTTGGAAGTGCCTTATTCCGACCCCCGCGAGCTCGTTCAGGACATCCTTCGCTTCGTCCCCGATGTCGTGGTGGAGTCGCCCGAGACCCTCCGCGCGGTGGTCGCCGGGCAGCTGGAAGAGGGGCTTGCCCGGCTCCGCGCCGAGATGCGCAAGCCCGCCTCCGGCGAGGCCCGGCTTTCCATGGGGTGATTTTATCCGGCGGGCTCGTTCTGTGAGCCACCCCGCGCGGCAACATGGCAGTAGCGGAGGAATCGGAGGAGCAGCCGGGGCGGCGGGCAGTTCGGCGGGACGGCTCCCTTCCTGCCGAGCCCGCCCGCCCGGCCTGGATCGGGACTGGCTGCCGGACCGGGTCTCCAAGGGGGCGGGCAAGGGCACGTCCGCCGGGCTTTGCGTCTGCAGCGAACGGATCGGGGGATGGGAAGAGCGCAAGGTCTGCCAGGGCGTGAAGAAATGAAGAGGGGGAACCGGCTTTGTCCGGCTCCCCCTTTTCCAAGGCCGAATTTGGATCAGCTGGAACTCAGCTCATCCGCCGCCGCAGCAAACCGAGCCCAAGCAGCCCCGCGCCGATCAGCGCGTACGTGCCGGGTTCGGGAACACCCGTCAGCTCCGCGTCGAAGCTCGAAACGCCTGCATCCCCATGCGTCAGGACGACCTGAATCCCCACTTCGTAAGTGCCGTCTTCGATCGCCTTGACAAACGAGGTCACTCCACTGAATGCACCTCCGGAGAAAGGACCAAGGGTCGCATCATTGCATGTGCTGAGCACAGTATCGGCGCAGGCGGAGGCATTCACCGTTCCCTGGGTGGTTCCACCGATCTGGAAGAGGAAGCCCGGCGGCGGGGGAGCCTCGAATCCCCCCTGCGTCAGTGTGATCGTGAGAGTTCCCGACGCTGTGGAAGTATTGACACTGTTCAAGTCCAGGTAAGGCCAGGAGAGACTCCCAAACAACGGGTATCCGATTCCCGTGGATACATTCACGCCCCAAATCCCAAGACTCCCAATCCACGTCACAGCCCCGGCGGCCGGGTTGGAATCGCTCATCCCAGCATCTTGAACGGTGACAGAATTCGTTCCGTCGTCCAGCTTCAAGGTGAGCGGCGTCGCGAAGCTCAGTCCTGCGGTGAGAACGAGCAACGCCATGACATTTGCGAAAGACCTCATTAACTCCTCCCCTCGATCTTGTCGTTCGGCCCCGGGGAGTTGAGTCCCCGCGCCGTGGCAGCTAGCCAATCCGCCGCCTGTTGGCAAGTTTGGCGGGGCCCTTTGTATCGGGCAACCCCGACAAGTACTGTTACCCCCGCCGAAGCGAGGCCCCAAGCGGGGCCCAACGACCGCCTGCCTATGTTCTTGATCTCCTAACCTTCAGTAAAAAAATCGCCTAGAGGAGGGGAGGTTCGGACTCGACGGCTTTCAAGTACCAATACTATTTCGGGGTATTTGCCCCGCCGGGGATCCAAATCCCGGGCTGGGCAGGCCCGGCCTCCGGCGCCGCCTTCGCCGCTCACGCGCGGGCACGCGAGGCGAAAGCCGCGACGGGGTAACCGCTCACTCTGGCCGTCGTTCTGGCGAACGCCGGCCGCCGTTCGCGGCTCTGAAGGCGCACGCTGTCAGAGCCGCGAGTGAAGCCGCCCGAAGGGCGGCGGGAACGAGCGGTTCCGGCAGGGCCCTACCGCGCCGCCGGCGCTGCCGGCGCGGCCCACGCGGAAGCGCTCGAGGCGAAATCCGCGACGGGTTAACCGCTCACTCTGGCCGTCGTTCTGGCGAACGCCGGCCCCGGTTCGCGGCTATGCAGCCGGCTTCCGGAACTTCGAAAAGTAGAGATTGTACGTCAGGCTAGCGTGTTGTTGAGGGAACTGGAGGGGGGACTGCCGATATTCATGGCGCACAGGGTGGAGGCGTGGAACCCAAGGCGTGCATCCGCCGGAGCAGCGGAGGGTTGGTTGCGGGGGGTGGATTTGAACCACCGACCTTTGGGTTATGAGCCCAACGAGCTACCTGGCTGCTCCACCCCGCAGTCTCATCCTAACAATTCTCCTCATCCTTGGCAATATGTTCCTGCAGCGCCGCCGGCAACTTCTGCTTGCGCAGCCGTTCGCGATGCGCAAGATGCTCCCGGAGTCACGCAGCGGCGGGGAGGCGGACATCGCTCCGGGGTCCGGTGCGGTCCTGCGCTGGTCCTCCGCCCGGCAGCACCGACTCCCAGTTCCATGCGGGGCCGATGTCGAACTTGTCCGGCCGGAAGTTCTGATGGGAGGCGATGCCACGGAACTTGCAGAAGTACCCCGGGTCGCAGACCAGGCGCTTTCCCGCCGGCGGCAACACGTACGGGATCCCGAAACGTTTGCACAGCCACCCGGCCAGTTCCCTCACCGCCCTCTCCTGCTCCGGCGTGTATGTGGCGAAGTACTTGTGGCCCCGGTATTCCGCCGGCACGTACCTGTCCGTCTCTGAGGCCAGGCACCAGGGCTGGCGGAAGTTCTTCGGCCACCAGTTCAACGTGTCGCCGCCCTCGGGATCCGGCCGCAGAGGGCCCGGATTGACGATCTCGATGCCTATGGAGCGCCGGTCGTTGTAGTGGCCCGGGTTGCGTTCCTTCATGCCCAGATGGTAGGCCCAGCAATCTGGCGGGAACATCTCGAAGACCTTCCCGTTGCGCTCCACCACATAGGCGGTGGCCACCCGGCTGTTGGCCGGGCTCTTCCAGGTCTCGTGAACGCTCGATGCCGTGGAACTGGCCGTGTTGTGCAGTACGATCAGGTCCTTGGGGACGCGCTGGCGAAAGAATGCCGTTTCCGGAAGATGGTAGGTGGTCGAGTCGATCCACTCCGGCGGTACAAGAGTCGGATTTGTCATGGCAGGGATTATTCCCTGCCGCTCGCCGCAACCCTTGGCCGAATGCTTGTCCCCGGTACGCAAGCCGACGGGAATCAATAATTTGTAGCCGGAGAAATATCTCCCAACTCTTGTGACACCCCGACAGCCGAAAGGGAACGGCGAGGGACAGCCGCCACCGGTATCTTCCATCAAACCAGCGGGTCAGCGGAAGGCGCCGGCGGGGTTGTCCCCTTCAGCCGCTCAGGCAGCCGCCGCTGTGGCGCCGGCGGCGGACGCCGAAAGCATCCACGCGGCCTTGTCGTGGAGTTGCAAGGCGCGCGTGAGCAGATCGACAGTGCCGGGATCGCCGGTGCGGTCAAACTCCGGGATCCCCTCCTCGCGCAGCCGGCGGCTCAGCTGCCTGTGAGCCTGTGCCAGCAACAGCAGCAGTCCCTCCGCGGACGCGGCGCCGCTGTCGTCAACCGACACCCTCGTCTCCGCGCGGGCGCCGAGTGAGCGGATCCGTTCGGCGATTTCGTCGATCAGCGCCGCCAGTTCGCCATATTGCCGCGCGAACAGCTCGTGCAGGGCGGCGAATTGCGGCCCCTCGACGTTCCAGTGCGCGTTCCAGGTTTTCAGATAGAGCGCCAGCTCTTCGTTCAGGATCGAGTTCAGCGTCTTCATGGCACTCTGTTGGACGCGCGCGCGCAGAGGCCGATCAAGTCTCCTCAGCTATTCCACAGATAGTCCACAGGCCAACCCGCTGACACGCCGTGCGCGCCGGAATTCGTCTTGCCTCTGCGGCGGCCGTGTGCGTACCTTGGAATATCCACCTGCAGCGGCGATGTCGACCTCTGTGAAACCCGACGCCGCCTTTGAGCGCGGCCTGCCCACCAACGTCTATGCCGAGCGCATGGTGCTGGGCACCATCCTGCTCAACCCGAACGCCTTCGTCACCGCTGCCGCCGTGCTCAAGCCGGAGGACTTCTCGCTCGAGAAGCACCGCATCCTGTTCCAGCGCATGGCGGACCTCCACAGCCGTGACGAGCGCATCGACCGCGTGACGCTGGCCAACGAGCTGATGCGGCACGGCGAACTGGAGGCCGTCGACGGCGTCAGCTACCTTGCTTCGCTCGACGAGGGGCTCCCGGAAATCTTCCACCTGGAGAGCTACGTCAACATCGTCCGCGACAAGAGCCTGCTGCGGAAGATGATTTTCGCCTCGCAGGAGACCATCCAGCGGTGCATGCTCGCCGAGGACGACCCTGCGCTGATCCTGGCAGCGGCCGAAGAGCGGCTGCTGAACATCGGCGAAGCGCAGGCCAAGAATACGCTCGCCAGCGCGCAGCAGGTGTTCGACTCCGCCGAAGGCGGCATCAACAGCTTTCTTGATCCCTCGCGGCGCGTGCGCGGTGTCAGCACCGGCTTCCTCCGTCTGGACGAGATGACCGGCGGCTTCCGCCCCGGCGAACTCATCATCCTCGCCGCCCGTCCGGCCATGGGCAAGACGGCGCTGGCGCTCAACATCGCCATGCACGTGGCCACCAACCGCCAGGCGCCGCGCGCGGTGGCCGTCTTCTCGCTGGAAATGTCGAAGGAGTCGCTGTTGACGCGCCTGATCTGCGCCCGCGCCCGCGTCGACCAGCACCATTTCCGCACCGGGTATTTCGGCCGCGAGGACCGCGCCCGCCTCAACGCCGCGGCCGCGGATCTCTACGAGGCTCCTCTCTACATCGACGACACCAGCAACACGTCGCTGCTCGATATCAACGCCAAGGTGCGCAAGCTGAAGCACACTTCGAACGTTCCGCTGGGCCTGGTCGTGGTCGACTACCTCCAGTTGATGCCTTCGCCCTCGCTGGGCCGCAACGCCAACCGCGTGCAGGAGGTCAGCGCCCTCAGCCGCGGCCTCAAGCTCCTGTCGAAAGATCTCGAGGTCCCGTTCCTTGTTCTCAGCCAGCTCAGCCGCGCCCCGGACCAGCGCGAAGGCGACCACCGCCCGCAGCTGTCCGACCTGCGCGAGTCGGGCTCCATCGAGCAGGACGCCGACATGGTGGCCTTCATCTTCCGCCCGGAGGTCTATCACAAGGACCGCGAGGATCTGCGGGGCAAGGCCGAGGTGATCATCGGCAAGCAGCGCAACGGCCCCACGGGGGTCGTGAACCTCGTGTTCTTCCACAAATACACGCGGTTTGAGAACCTCGCCGACGACGTGGGCGAGGCGCCGCCGGAGTAACGCGCCCCCTCAGCCGTTCTCCTGTTCGAGGATTTGCGCGCCGCAGGCCCCGGCAGTGCGGGCGTGCCGCCATGCGAACATTTTCCGCAGCATTTGTTTTACCAATGGCGCGCCGGCCCAATCCGCCAGCGGCGCCAGCGGGAGCGAAAACTCCACCTCGTCGGCGAGCAGGCAGCGGTCCGTTCCGCGCGCCTCGAAGCTGTGCCGGTGCCTCCACAGGCGGAACGGGCCGCGCTCCTGCACGTCGCAGAAGTGCGACAGCGGCACGCATTCCGTATGCCGGGCCGCCCAGCGCAGGCGGAACGGGCCGAAGCGCAACTCAAGCTCGGCCGCCGAGCCCGGCTCCAGCCCGCCGCGCCGTTGCAGCAGCCGCACGCTGCCGTCCGGGGGCAGGAGTCTCTCGAGGGCGTCCGGAGACTCGTGAAAGGCCCAGACGCGTTCCACGGGGGCGTTGATCAGGGATGCGAAGCGAAAGCGGGGCATCGTACTCTGGGCATTGGGGGGGCGCACCCCCTTTTCCCCGATGACTGCGAGTCCGAGGCGGATCGAACAATTCCTCCAATTGGCGCGGAGGCCGGCGTGACCGGTCCTGCAGCGGCGCCCCTTCGCGGCGAGGGGCTGGCCAAGGCGTTCGCCGCGCCGGCCGGCACGCTGGTCGTCTTCTCCGGGGTCGACATCGAGGTGAAGCGGGGCGAGCGGGTGGCGCTCACCGGCGAGAGCGGGGCAGGCAAGACGACGCTGCTGTACCTGCTGGGGCTGCTGGAGCGCCCGACTGCGGGGCGCGTGCGGATCGAGGGCGCCGACGTTTCGGCCATGAACGAGGCGCAGCTGGCCGGGGTGCGCAACCGTACCATCGGCTACGTCTGGCAGCGCAACACTTTGCTGGGTGAGTTCACGGCGCTGGAAAACGTGATGATGCCGCTGCTGATTCGCGGCGTCCGGCGCGCCGAGGCCAGGGAAGCGGCCGAGGCGTTGCTCGAGGAAGCAGGCCTCGCAGCCCGCGCCCGCCACCTGGCGGGCGAGCTTTCCGGAGGCGAGCAGCAGCGCGTGGCGCTGGCGCGGGCCTTGGCCGGGAGGCCCTCAATTCTGCTGGCCGACGAGCCTACCGGAAGCCTGGACGAGAGCACCGCAGCGCAGGTGATGGAGTTGATCGAGGCCGTTCACGAGCGGCACTCGCTGGCCACTCTTTATGTGACTCACAACCCGGCCTTTGCCCGCCGCGCGCACCGCGTGCTGCGCCTGGAGGGGGGCGTACTGCGGCCGGCGTGATTTTCCGCCGATAGAAATCGAGGGGGCGGCGGAATTCCGCCGCCGGACCGGGCCCCGGCGCATCTTACAATCTAGGTAGGGGCTGCCGGCACCACGTTGTCTTCCCGTTCGACCTCCCAAGCCGGCAGGACCCGGGAGACCTGGGCGCGTCCGTGATTTGCCGCAGGTTTCCACGAGAGGCTGAGACCATATGTTTGAACGCTACACGGAAAAGGCGAGAAGGGTGATCTTCTTCGCCCGTTACGAGGCCTGCCAGTTCGGCAGCCCCTACATCGAGACAGAGCACTTGCTGCTGGGGCTGCTCCGGGAAGACAAGCTCCTGGCCAACCGCTTCCTGCGGTCCCAGGCCAACATCGAGTCGATCAAGAAGCAGATCGAGGCGCAGACGACGACGCGGGAGAAGGTGCCTACCAGCGTCGATCTGCCGCTTTCCACCGAGTGCAAGCGGGTGCTGGCCTATGCGGCCGAGGAGGCCGAACGGCTCGGGCACAAGCACATCGGGACAGAGCATCTGCTGCTGGGACTGCTGCGGGAGGACAAGTGCTTCGCCGCCGAGTTGCTGCACGAGCGCGGGCTGAGGCTGAACCAGGTGCGGGAGGAGATCGCGCGCGCCACGGGCGAGAAGCCGCAGCCGGCCTCTCGGACATCGAAAGAGGCGTCGCTGCTGTCCGAATTCAGCCGGGACCTCACCCAGGCCGCCGCCGACGGGCAGCTGGACCCGCTGATCGGGCGCGACTATGAAGTCGAACGCGTGGTGCAGATCCTGTGCCGCCGGACGAAAAACAACCCGGTGCTGATCGGCGAGCCGGGCGTCGGCAAGACCGCCATCGTGGAGGGGCTGGCGCAGCGCATCGTGGAAGGCGACGTGCCGAGCTTCCTGGCCGACAAGCGCATCCTGGCGCTCGACCTGAGCCTCATCGTGGCTGGCACGAAGTACCGCGGGCAGTTCGAAGAGCGGCTCAAGACGATCATGAAGGAGCTGATGGAGAACCAGAACGCCATCATCTTCATCGACGAGCTGCACACCCTGGTGGGCGCGGGATCGGCTGAAGGGTCTCTCGACGCGGCCAATATCCTGAAGCCGGCGCTCAGCCGTGGCGAGATCCAGTGCATCGGCGCCACCACGCCGGCCGAGTTCCGCAAGAGCATCGAGAAGGACCGCTCGCTCGAGCGGCGCTTCCAGGCGGTGAAGGTGCCGCCGCCCAGCGAAGAGGACGCCTGCAAGATCCTGTTCGGAATCAAGGAGCGGTACGAGAAGTTCCACGCCGTGGCCTATACCGACGAGGCGATCCGCACGGCGGTTTACGCCTCCAGCCGCTTCATTCCGGACCGTTTCCTGCCCGACAAGGCGATCGACCTGATCGACGAGGCCGGCGCGCGGGTGAAGCTGAAGCAGACGACGCTGCCCACGGAGGTGGCCGAGGTGCAGAAGCGGATCAAGTTCATCGTGCACCGCATGGAGACGGCCATCGCCAACCACGAGTTCGAAAAGGCGCGCTTCTTCAGTGACGAGGAGCGGAGGGAGCGCGAGAACCTCCGGCAGCTTCGCGAGAAGTACAACCTGGACGACACGGCCACCGGCGTCGTCTCCAAAGAGGACATCGAGGAAGTGGTGGCGCGCTGGACCGGCGTGCCGGTGACGGCGATCAAGGAAGAGGAGGCGGCCAAGCTGCTGCGGATCGAGCAGGAACTGCACAAGCGCGTGATCAGCCAGGACAAGGCCATCAACGCGCTGGCGCGCGCCATCCGGCGCTCGCGCGCGGGCCTGAAGTCGCCCAAGCGTCCGGCGGGTTCGTTCCTGTTCCTCGGCCCCACGGGCGTTGGCAAGACCGAGGTGGCCAAGGCGCTGGCGGAGTTCCTGTTCGGCAGCGAGAAGTCCCTCATCCGTTTCGACATGAGCGAGTTCATGGAGAAGCACTCGGTGTCGAAGCTCATCGGCTCGCCGCCGGGCTATGTGGGCTATGAAGAGGGCGGGCAGCTGACCGAGCGGGTGAAGCGCAACCCGTATTCGGTGATCCTGCTCGACGAGATCGAGAAGGCGCACCCGGATGTCTACAACATCCTGCTTCAGGTGTTCGAGGATGGCCAGTTGACCGACGGGCTGGGCAATACGGTCGATTTCAAGAACACGATCATCATCATGACGTCCAACCTCGGGGCGCGCTTCCTCGACAAGAAGGGGCAGCTCGGCTTCCACGCGCAGGAAGCGAGCGGCATCCCGCAGAAGGTCGAGGAAATGGTGCAGGGCGAGGTGAAACGCGCGTTCAACCCCGAGTTCCTGAACCGTCTGGATGAAGTGATCCTGTTCACTTCGCTCACCGACGAGGATCTGGTCAAGATCATCGACCTGATGGTGGGGCAGCTCAACGCCAACCTGGTGGCCAAGGGCATCAAGGTGCGGCTCCACGAGGACGCCTCCAAGTACATCCTCGAGAAGACTTGCGGAGACAGGAGCTACGGGGCGCGCCCGCTGCGCCGGGCGCTCCAGAAGTACGTGGAGGATCCGCTTTCGGAAGCGCTGATCCAGGGCGCGATTCGCGAGAACTCCGAGTATGAGGTTTACCTTGGCGACACCGGCATTTTCTGCCGGCAGCTCTCTCTGGAGGGCGACGTGGCGACGGTAGGCGCGGGCGCGGGTCCGCAGCCGATCTCGCTATATCCGTTCTGACCCGCACACCACCCTCTCTTGACGCACGGGCGGCGGCTCCCCGCAGGGGCTGCCGCCCGTGGCATTTTCTGACGCCCATGCCCGGCGAATTCCCAGCGGACGGGGGGTAAGCGTACCACAAATTCCCGTTGAATTCCGCCCCGTCCTCTGATAGACTGCCCCTACCTGAGTGCGGATCAGGGGAGATCTCGCCGATCCGACGGGGTCCGTGCGCGGGGACACGACTACGGAGAAAGGGGTTCTACCGAATGAGTCGATTCGCTCTTGCCAGAACCGGGGCCTTGCTGTGCGTTCTGGCCGCGTTCGCCATGTCGCAGGAGTTCCGCGCCACCATTTCAGGGCGCGTCTTCGACTCCACGGGCGGCGTGGTTCCCAATGCCAAAGTGACGGCCGTGAATACGGCGACCAATGAAACATCCACGGCGACGACGGATTCCACGGGAACATACTCGATCCCGTTCCTGCGTCCCGGCAATTACCGGGTCACCGTCCAGGCGGACGGGTTCAAGCAATTCAACCGTGAAAACCTCTTGCTCGAGGTCGGCCGCATCGTGCCGCTCGACATCACCCTCGAGGTCGGCATGGTGACCGAATCGATCAATGTCACGGCCGAGGCGGCGGTGCTCGAAACGCAGACCGCCAGCCGCGCGGCCATCGTCAACACCCGCCAGGTGGCCGAGATGCCGCTGAACTCGCGCAACCCGTTCATGCTCGGCGCGATGATGAGCGGGGTCACCTTCCGTGGCGCGGCCATCTGGCAGCGCCCGTTCGACAACGGCGCCATCGCCGAGTGGTCGGTCAACGGCGGACGCCAGTCCAACAACGAGTTCCTGATGGACGGCGCGCCGAACAACGGCCAGGCCGGCGGCAACAACATCGCTTACGTGCCCATCGTGGACGCAGTACAGGAGTTCTCCGTGCAGCAGAACTCCTACGACGCGCAGTACGGCAAGACCGGCGGCGGCGTGTTCAACGTCGTGCTGAAGTCCGGCACCAACGATTTCCACGCCACCGGCTGGGAGTTCATGCGCCGCAAGGCCCTGGACGCCAACACCTATCAGAACAACGCTGTCGGCGCGGCCCGCCCGGACCACACGCTCGACCAGTACGGCTTCCAGCTTGAGGGCCCCGTTTACATGCCGAAACTGCTCAAGAAAGACGCCGCGGTAAAGCTGTTTTACCTCGGCAGCTTTGAGAATTACCGGGAAAACTGGCCGCAATTCCTGCAAAACTCTTATCCCGAGCCGGAAATGCGGCAGGGCGATTTCTCGAAGCTGACCGCTGCGGACGGCCGGCCCATCACCATCTACAACCCCTACAGCTACACGCTGGTCGGCGGCGACCCGCAGCGCGCGCCGTTTCCGGGCAATGTCATCCCCTCTTCGATGATCAACCCGGTTGCCGCCGCCGTGACAAAGTTCATGCCGCTGCCCAACGCCAAGACCGCCGGCGTGCGTTATTCGACGGTGAACAACCTGAACCCGCAATACGCGGCGAAGGACAAGTTCTACAACCTGATTCTGAAATTCGATTGGAATTTCGGCCAGAGTCACCGCGCCTTTTTCCGCCATGCGTCCAATGACCGCACCGAAGACCGCGCGGTGAACAACCTCGACAACAAGGTGGGAACCGACGGCCAGCAGCCGTTCCAGCGCATCAACGACGCCTACGTGCTCGACTGGGTGTGGACGGCCACCCCGACCACCGTGCTGAACGTCCGCGGCTCCTACAACCGCTTCATCGAGAAGGGCTTCGGCCGCGCCAACGAGGGCTTCGACCTCACCAGCCTCGGCCTGCCCGCCTCGCTGATCAACCAGTTGCCCACCCCGCGCTACTTCGGCCGCTGGGAGTTCCCCGGCTACAGCTCGCTGGGCCGCTACCAGTCCATCAACATCACCAACAACTACAACCTGATGGCCAACGCGACCAAGATCTGGCGCGGGCACACGATGAAGATGGGGCTGGATTTGCGCCGCATCCATTTCATCCAGCAGAACACGGGCAACATCCTCTACTTCCAGGGCCAAACGCAGTGGACGCAGCGGCTCTGGAACCAGGGCGAGCCAACTGCCGGCGACGCCTACGCCTCGTTCCTGATCGGCGGCGTCGGCGGCTCGGTCAACATCCCGCTGTATCCGTTCAACCGCCAGTGGTACGCCGCCCCCTACTTCCAAGATGACTGGAAGGTGACGCGCCGGCTGACCCTGAACCTCGGCTTGCGCTGGGATTACAACGGCCCGCCGGACGAGAAGTGGAACCGCATGAACCGCGGCTTCAATCCTGCCGCGTCCAGCCCCGTGGCTCGGCAGATTCCGGCCGCCATGCTGGCTCTCTATCCGAACCTGGCCAACCTCACCGGCGGCCTTGAGTTCGTCGGCACGGGCGGCAACCCGCGCATCGCCTCCAAGCGCGACCTGAACAACTGGCAGCCCCGCGCCGGATTTGCTTACCAGATGGCGAGCAAGCTGGTGATGCGTGGCGGCTACGGGCTCTACTACATGAACCCGAACAACAACTTTCTCCAGTTCGCCGGGTTCACCGAGAATACTCCGATGGTGAACAGCGAGGACGGCGGGCGCACCCTGGTGTCCAACACGCTGCTTACCAACCCGTATCCGGGCGGGCTCAAGTTCCCCTCCGGGGCTTCGGCCGGCTACACCACATTCCTCGGCCGCAACACCAACTGGTTCAACCCGGACTTCTGGACCCCGTATGTGCACCAGTTCTCCTTCGGGTTCCAGTACCTGCTGAGCGGCAACTCGACGCTGGACATCTCCTACGTCGGCAGCCGCACCGTTGGCGCCAACGACGAGAAAGCCTTCAACATCCCGTCGGCGGCGTTCCGCAAGCAGTGCTACCTGATGGAAGGCGGACGCCCGGGCTATTGCAACGAAACGATCCCGAACCCGTTCAAGGGCATCGAGGCGTTCCGCGGCACCACGCACTTCACCGCGGACCGGCTGACCCGGTATCAGCTCAACCGGCCTTTCCCGCAGTTTTCGGGCGACATGCTGCAGCAGGGCCTGAATACCTCGAAGATCTGGTACAACTCGCTCCAGATCAACTTCAACCAGCGCGTGGGCCGCGACCTGACGCTGATGTGGAACTACACGCTGAGCAAGATGATTGAGCGGTGGGGCTACAATGACGCGTTCAACGACGTCCGGCAGCAGGGCCTGTACTTCAACGACCGGCCCCATTACCTGAAATTCAACACCGTGTACGACCTTCCGTTCGGCCGCGGCAAGAAGTTCGGCGGCAACATGGGCAAGCTCGCCAACGCCTTCGCCGGCGGCTGGACTGTCAGCACGTACACGCAGTGGAGCTCCGGCGAGCCGAACAACCTGCCGGGCAACGTGATCATGCTGAAGGACCCGCGCACCATCGGCGGCGACTGGCAGGGCACGGTGGACTGGAAGCTGCACCAGATCAAGGGATGGAACCCCTGCGTGCTGCGCCAGTTCGACGACGGGCGCATCGTGCCGCAGTCGTTCTCGATCGCCCGCGGGTGCTCCTCGACCGATTTCAGCCAGTACGCCTGGCTGATGACCTCCTCCTACGCGCCGCGCTACACGCCTTACCGCAGCGGCCAGATCCGCAAGCAGCAACTGTTCAACATCGATCTGGCCATCTCGAAGACCATCAACATCACCGAGCGGCTGCGCGCCCAGATCCGCGGCGAGGCGTTCAACCTCACCAACTACTACTTCTTCGGACGCGATAGCAACTTCAACACCAACCCCAACGACCCGAACTTCGGGACGATCTTCCCGCACCAGGCTTGGATCGGCAACGGCTATCCTCGCCAGGTCCAGATCGGCTTCAAGGCCTTCTGGTAATCGCGGGCCATCTGCCCCTCTGAACTCAAGCCGCCGGGCAGCCCCAACGGGCTGACCGGCGGCTTTGCTTTTGCCCCTGCCTTCCGTGTTCTCCCGGCGAACTGCAAAGTCATTGCAAGAAACCCCTTATGCGGTGTGTGACGGGGCGGGCGGAGTGCTATTGTTCCCTGACGCGCTACTGGGGCGGCTCTTCCCACAAATAAGTGGGGCGCAGGGGGCGCATGACTTTTCTTGATGTTCAAAATGTGTTATACAGGAAGCACTGAGGGGTCTGAGCAGGTTAGATCTTGCATTCGACCCTTGGACCCGGTTGGCGAATGATCCATACCGGTTCCGGGCGTCGTGGCGGATCTCGCCAACCAGTTCACGTTCTTACAAGTCTGCACAGGAGATGATGGACGATGCAAAACCATCGTATCTTTCGATGGGCGCTGGCGCTGCTGGCTGCAGTGGCGCTGGCAAGCCCGGTGACAGCACAAACGATTTACGGGTCGCTCGCCGGAACGGTGACGGACGCTTCGGGGGCTGTGGTTCCTGGAGCGGATGTGTTGATTCGTTCGATGGACCAGGGTTTGACCCGCGAACTGAAAACGGACGAGACCGGATTCTGGCGAGCCCCTTCTCTCCCCATCGGACGCTATCAGTTGGAGGTGGCGGCGAAGGGGTTTGAAAAGGTGATCCGCGGCCCGCTGACGGTGGAATCTTCCGTCGAACGCGCCGTGGACGTGACGCTGAAGCCCAGCGGCACGCAGGAAGTGATCACGATTACGGAAGAGGCGCCGCTGATCGAAGCCACCAAGGCGCAGATCAGCCGCGGCGTCGAGACCCGGCGCATCCTCGAGCTGCCGGGGCTGAACACGCTGACCGGGCTGGCGCTGTTGCAACCGGGCGTGACGGGCAACAACGCCGGGCGGCCTGGTTCGGGCTTTGTGGTGAACGGCGCGCGCACGCGATCGAACAACTTCATGCTCGACGGCGCCAACAACAACGACCAGTCGCTTTCGATCCCGCGGCAGACGCCCGCGCCGGAATACCTCGGCGAGTTCCGCATCATCACCAACACCTTCTCGGCTGAATACGGCCGCAACTCGGGTTCGGTGGTGATGCAGGTGACCAAGTCCGGCACCAACGAGTTCCACGGAATCGCGCGCTGGAGCTGGCTCGGCAACGGCTGGAACGCGTTTTCGACGGGGCAGCAGCGCACGTTCAATGCGCAGAAGGCGGCCGGCGCCAGCGATTATGACGCGATGCGGCGCGCCCGCGGCGTCAATGTCAATAACCAGGTGCTTGCCTCGATCGGCGGCCCCATCATCAAGAACAAGCTGTTCTTCTTCGGCGGCTACGATCTGGACCGGCTGCGTTCCACGGCCAACCCCGTGACGAATGCCTACTCGCAGCAGGCGTGGGATCTGTTGACGCAGTACCAGAACAGCTTCGCCCCGGGCACTGTGGCATTTCTGAAGCAGTGGTATCCGGTGGCGAATGACCCGACCCCTGTCGGCACGGTGAACGTGGCCATCCCCAATGGGCCGACTCTCGCGCTGCCCGTTCAGCAGTACCGCCGCGGCGCAGGTCAGGCCCTGTCCTATGGACGCGACATCCACCGCGGGCTGATGCGTTACGACTGGCGGCTGACCGACAAGGACAACCTTCAGATGCGCTGGATCAAGGACGACAACACCGACCCGGGCTCGCCGGCGTCGCTGGCGGTGAACCAGGTTGGCTCGATCGTGGTGAACAACAACGCGACGATCAACCACATCCGCGTCTGGAGCCCCACGCTGGTGATGGAGACGCGGCTCAGCTATGCGCGGCGCGAGGCGAGCTTCCCGGAGAACTTCCCGGCGCAATTCTCGGTGACGGGCAGCGGGCTGCCGACCATCGGCAACCAGAACTTCCCGCAGTACCGCACCGACAACCTGTATGAGCTGACCAACAACTGGTCGCAGATGCAGTCCAAGCACACGCTCCGCTACGGCTTCAACTACCTCCAGTACCGGCTCAACTCGTTCTTCGCGCCGGCGAGCCGCGGCGTGATCAGCTACCCGAGCCTGGCGGATTTCCTGTTCGACCGCAACGCGCAGTTCAGCCAGTATGCGGGCACGGGCTCGACGCCGGCGAAGACGCATGAATTCCAGGGCTTCTTCGCCGACGACTACCGCATCACCAACAGCCTGATGCTGAACCTGGGCATCCGCTACGAGTACACGTCGGCGCCGTTCGGCTTCTTCTCGAACGCGAAGGCGGACGTCAACAACTGGGCGCCGCGTTTCGGCTTCGCCTGGAGCCCGAAGGCGACCGACGGCTTGCTCGGCATGATCAGCGGCGGCGGCAAGTTCGTGCTCCGCGGCGGCTATGCGATCAGCTACGACCAGGTCTTCCAGAACATTCTGCTTAACACGGCGCGCAACTACCCGCGCGG
Source organism: uncultured Arcobacter sp. (assembly GCA_964458495.1). Taxonomy (GTDB): domain Bacteria; phylum Acidobacteriota; class Terriglobia; order Bryobacterales; family Bryobacteraceae; genus JANWVO01. The sequence continues at coordinate 41,296 of CAYWJB010000015.1, read as the reverse complement.
CGTGACGGTGACGCTGGCCAACCTGACCGGCACGCAGATCTTCGACCCGGCCAAGCGCCCGGCGCCTCCGCAGCCGAGCGACTACAAGGGCGACCCGAACCTGCTGCCCTACCGCTACTATTCGCCCGACAAGCGGCTCCAGCAGCCGTACTCGCAGCAGGTCAGCTTCGGTTTTGAGCGCCAGCTCACGACGGACTATGCGTTCAAGCTGTTCTATGTGGGCACGCGCGGCGCACGGCTGGTGCGCGAGGCCGAGCGCAACCTCGGCTTCTTCGACGCCGCTGTGAAGGCCAACCCGTCGTTGCTCGAGCCGGTGGTGCAGAGCTATGGCATGAAGCCGACCACGGTGAGCGGCGCCGCCGCCTGGCGCGTCGACCCCGCGCGCGGTTCGATCCTGGTGGGCGACGGCTACGGGATGTCGAACTTCCACTCGATGCAGATGACGGTGGAGAAGCGCTTCTCGAAGGGGTATCAATTCGAGGCCAACTACACCTGGTCGACCTTCATCAGCGAGAACGACGACATTCTGGGCGGCCAAGTCAACCGCACGCTGCCTTCGGTGCCTTTCAACATGCGGCTCGACAAGGCGCGCTCGGGCTTCGACACGCCGCACCGGCTGGTCGTGAACGGCATCTACCAGTTCCCCGAGTTCTTCAAGGGCAGGGGGCTGTGGGGCCGCATCGTGGATGGCTGGTCGATCTCCGGCATCACCACGATGCAGCAGGGTTGGCCTTACAGCATCCTGAACGGCAACAACCCGCTCGGCATTCTGCCCGGGCAGATCTCGACCATCAACTTCAGCCAGCGCGCCGGGTTCAACCCGAACGGCACGCCTGGCACCGGCACCAGCCCCACGGTGACAAACCCGATGTGGATGGCGTATCCGAACAACTCGGGCCTCATCGGCGCGGGCGCCAACATCCGCCGTGTGGGCAACACCTACAACACGGACGCGGCTCTGGTGAAGCGCGTGCGGACCTATGGCGAGTCGCAGAGCCTGGAGTTGCGGTGGGAGGTGTTCAATGTGTTCAACCACCGCAACTTCAACGCCCTGCCGTCAAACACGGTCTCGAACAACACCAACAACACCACGTTCCTGAACCTCGGCTTCACGGACGTCGGCGGCCGCGGCATGATCTTCACCGCCCGCTACAACTTCTAGCAGGAGTTCATCAGCGGCGGCACGCAGGGCCCGGGGGCCAGCGCCTCCGGGCCCGGTTCTTTGTGCTTACCCGGACCTCAGGCGCCGCCGGACAGTGAAAGCGCGCGCCGGGTTGTCCCGCGTCAGACGGCGAATTTCGGCTTCGGCCAGCCCTTCCTTCCTTAGCCGCGGCACAAACTGCTCGAACAGAAGCGTGTAGCCGCGCAGCGGCCGCCTGCCGCCGGTCCGGAAGCTGTTGCCGTCGTGTGACAGCAAAACGCGCGGGAGGCGCCCCATTGCCCTCAGCCGCAGCAGCAGCTCCAGATGGCGCTCCAGCGAGGCATCGTCCAGCCCGTCCAGACTGACCCATGCGCCGGCTCTCGCCGCCTCCTCGAGGACTTGCTCCTCCCCGGGCTTCACTTGATTGGCATGCACCCAGATCCACGCCTCCGGCGAGACGCCCTCCTCGCGCAGGATCGCCAGTTGCTGCCGAGCTGCCTCGGGATTGCCGCCCGTGTGCACGGCGATCGTCAATCCGCACTCGCGGTGCGCGGCAGCGGCGGCGCGGACGAGCTTGGCGTCGATTTCCGACAACGGGCCGCTGTCCACGCCGATCTTGAAGAAGCCTGGACGGATGCCCGTGCCGGAGATGCCCTCCCTCCATTCGCGCAGCCACCGTGCAGCCAGCGTGGTATGGCTTTCTTCGAACGCGTGTTTCGGAACGTAACGGTCCGATGCCGCTCCGTAGTAGCCGGTGTTGGTGAGGATGTGCAGGCTCGTCTTCTCCGAAATGGCGCGCAGCAGGCGCGGGCTGCGGCCGAACCAGGCCGCCGTGGCGTCGGCAATGGCCCCGCAGCCCAGCTGTCTGACACGCTGCGCGTACGGAATCACCTCCGCCAGAAGCTTCGCCTCGTCGTAGACCGGCGGTTCGGCGGGCTCTTCGCCGAAATTGGAGAACAGATGCTCATGGGGCAGCATCCAGCCGAGTTTCTCCGGCGGGACGGGGCCGCGAACCGTCATCACGCGGCCTTCCTCTCCGGTTTGCGCGAGACAGACGGCCGAAGCAAGCCAGGCGCGGCGGGTCAGGCAAGGGGCGGACATGCCCCGATCATACACGGCCGAGCGGACCTTTCAGACAAGCCCGGCCGGATCCTGCCCGGCGGCATCTCATGCGGCGCCCGTGTCAGGCAGGGCCAGGCCCAGTTCCAGCTCGATCTCGGTCACGCGCTCGCGCAGGTACAGGCAGAGGTCGTCCTGTTCGCCCTCCGCTTCGTCCCGGCTGCTTCCGCCGGAGGCGGCGGGCAGTGGCTCCACCAGCACGGCGAAGCCCGCGCTTGAGGCGAGGCGGCAACTGGAAGCGACCAGCGCGGCCTCAGGATTTGTTCTGGAAAGCTCCAGCGGGTCAGCGTGATGATGGAGGCGCGCGGCTTCGGAAAGCGGCTCGGGAAGCCCGTAGCGGCGCATGGCGCGGGCGCCGGCCTCCGGATGCGGCTGGCCGAACAGTTCCCGCTCCAGCTCCAGGCAGTGTGCGGCGCCACACGCCTGCTCCAGCAGGATGGAGTAGGGTTCCGGGGCGGAGGCCAGCAGCGCCAGGCGGCCGAGGTCGTGCAGCAGGCCCGCCGTATAGCACTCCATCATGTCGCCATCCTGATCGAGGGCGAGATCGGCGGCCAGAATGGCCGTGGCCAGGCTGTGGCGCCAGATCGCGCGCGCCTGCGGCAGCCGCGCGAGCGGGCGGAACAGGTGGCGCACGCCGTAGGTAAGTACCAGCGCACGCAGGCGGTCCAGCCCGATCATCGCCAGCGCGCTTAGCAAATCATTGACCGTGCCCCGGCGGCCGAAGAGTGCGGAGTTGGCCAGGCGCAACACCTGCGCCGCAAGCGCCGGGTCTTCACTGACCAGCATGCGGATGCGGCGGAATCCGGAGGGCTCGCCGGACAGTTCCCCCAGCAGACGGGCCACCACAGGGCGGAAGGGCGGCAAAGCGTCCAGGCGTAGGGGCAGTGTGCGCGCAGGCATGGGATCTCGCGGCGGCTTTCCTTGCCTTCCTTATCGGCCGCCGCGCTGGCGGAATGAACGAATGCGGACCGGCGCGCCGCCGCCCCGGCGCGTTTTCATACACTGGGATTGGACCGCTTGGCAAAGCAGCTCACAGTCAAACAGTTCTTCTCGCGCCGGGGGCCGCTCGAGCGCGCGCATCCGAATTACGAATTCCGCCAGGGCCAGATTGAAATGGCTCTGGCGGTAGAGGCGGCTCTGGAAGAAAAGCGGCATCAAATTGTCGAAGCGGGCACGGGCACCGGAAAAACGCTGGCCTACCTGGTTCCAGCCATCCTCTCCGGCAAGAGGGTGGTCATCTCCACGGGCACGAAGAACCTTCAGGAGCAGCTCTTCTTCAAGGACATTCCGTTCCTCAACAGTGTATTTGGCGGCAGCATCAAAGCCTGCTACATGAAGGGCAGAAGCAATTACGCATGCCGCCAGAAGATCTACGACGCCGAACGGGAGCCCGTGCTGTCCGGGCTGGAAGAGGTGAGCGACTTCGCCATCATCCGCGAGTGGGAAAAGACGGCAGAGACGGGCGACCGCTCCTCCATTCCGAACCTCCCCGACGGATCCACTGCGTGGGCGAAGCTTGACGCGCGGGCGGACCTCTGCGCCGGACAGAAGTGCCCGTCGTACGACCGCTGCTTCATCACGCTGATGCACCAGAGGGCGCAGGAATCCGACATCATCATCGTCAACCACCACCTGTTTTTTGCCGATATTGCCGTAAAAGACAGCGAATTCGGGGCCATCATCCCGGATTATTCCGCTGTGATTTTCGACGAAGCCCACGAACTGGAAGAGGTGGCGGGGCAGTATTTCGGCTTCGCCATATCGTCCAACCAGGTGGAGGATCTGCGCCGGGACATTCTGGCCGTGGCGCGGCGCAAGAACCTGCTGACGCGCGACCTGGAGCAGATGCTGAAGTCGCTCGCCGGGGAGGCGGATCGGTTCTTCGCGCTGTTCCCGGAGCAGGAGGGGCGGAGCGGGTTCACGGAGCACAAGCGCTTTCTCGAGAAGCACGGCGGGCCGTACCGGCGGCTCGCGGCGGCTCTCGAGCTGCTGGAAACGCACCTCTCGCTCGCCAAGGATGCCCCGGACGAGGTGGCGCCGCTGGTGCGGCGGCTGAAGGCGCAGCGGGAGACGCTGGCGGCGTTTCTGGAGGGCGAGGATCCGGACTACGTCTACTGGGTGGAACGGCGGGGGCGCAACCTGACATTGCAGGCGACGCCGGTGAACGTCAGCTCGATCCTCCGCGAGAAAGTGTTCAGCTCGGTGCCGACGGTGGTGCTGACCAGCGCCACGCTCGCCGTCGGTGGCACGTTCGACTACCTGAAGGCGCGCCTCGGGCTGGACGGGGCGCGCGAACTGATCGTGCCCAGCCACTACGACTACGCCCGTCAGGCGCTGCTGTATGTGCCGGCGCACCTGCCCGACGTGCGCAACGGCGCATTCGTGGCGGAGGCTGCCGAAGAGGTGAGGGAGGTGCTGGCGCACAGCCGCGGGCGCGCGTTCGTGCTGTTCACAAGCTACCAGCAGATGCGGCAGATTCACGAGCGCGTGGCGCCGCGCCTGGACTACCCCGTGCTGTTGCAGGGGACCGCGCCGCAGCGAGTGCTGCTGGAGCAGTTCCGCGCCACGCCCCATTCGGTGTTGTTCGCCACGGCATCGTTCTGGCAGGGCGTGGACGTGCAGGGCGAGCAACTCTCTTGCGTGATCATCGACCGGCTGCCGTTCGCCGTTCCGAGCGATCCGGTGGTGGCGGCGCGGGCGAAGGCGATCGAGGCGTCGGGCGGCAACCCGTTCTACGACTACCAGGTGCCGCAGGCGGCGATCGCCCTGAAGCAGGGCTTCGGGCGGCTGATCCGCTCCTCGAGCGACCGCGGCGTGCTGGTGCTGCTCGACAACCGCATCCTGCGCACCAATTACGGCCGCGTTTTCCTGAGCTCGCTGCCCCCGTACCGGCTGACGACGAAGATCGCCGACGTCGAACGTTTCTTCGAGGAGCCGGAGAAATAAGGCGCCAGGGCTGCGGTCCGGCTCAGCCCGCCGTGGGAAGGAACGCCCGGCGCAGGAAACGTGCCGCCGCGAGCCAGCCGCGTCCGCCGCCGGCAGAAGCTCCGCGCGCCACAATCGCCAGCGTCGCACCAATGGCCGCCCCCACCGGGCCGAGCACGGCCGCCTGCTGAATCTTCCCGACGGCGATCACCGGAAGCACGCCGGCGAAAGCGCCCCAAAGCACAGCGCGGACTATGCCGGGGTGGGCCGCCCCCGCAGGGCGTGGCGCCGCGGATTCGCAAACGCCCCAGACAACGGCGGAGGCCAAGCCGAGCACCGTGAACACCCGCGCAAAGGCCGCCGGCTCGCCGGGATCGAGGCTGCCGGGATCGAAGACCGCCACCAGGGAGAAGAAGACGAGCCAGAAGCCTGCCCATAGCAGGAACCAGGCGGCGGCGAGCGCCGCTATGGCGCGCAACCGGTTCGCGGCAGAAACCATGCTGCCCAGCGTAGCGTAGTTGCAAAGAGGGCGCGCGGCGTTGCCAGGCGGGGCGGATCAGCCGAGCAGGTCCAGGATCGCCTTCAGTTCGTGGCGCACACGCTCGATCACTGCGGCGGCGCGCTCGGGGTCGGGCGCGAACAGGTGCCGCTGGAGCAGGTGCGCCGGAAGGCGCGGAGGAGCCTCCGGTTCGGGCTGCGGCGGGGCGGCGCCCCTCGACGCGGTGCGGGCGGCGCCCTCCTGCCGCCGGGCGTGGCGCCGCTCGGCGAGCGCGGCGCGCGCGCCCTCGATGGTGAAGCGCTTCTCCCACAGCAGGCGCTTGATCTCGAGCACCGTCTCGATGTCCTTGCGGCGGTACAGGCGCTGGTTGGTGCCGGATTTCTTCGGGTGCAACTGGGGGAACTCGGTCTCCCAGAAGCGGAGGACGGAGGCCTTCACGCCGGTGAGGCGGCTCACCTCGCCGATGCGGAAGTAGAGCTTGTCGGGGATCTCCACGGACTGGGGCTGCGCCGCGGCTGTCGCCATAAGGAATACGGGCCTACCGCCATCCTAAATCCGAATGCGCGCCACGTCAACAGAATCTCCACAAAATGTTTTATTCAGCCGCGCCCGCGCGGCGCTACCATGAAGGCATGGCCGTGCTGGCGGGCATTCATCCGGTGCGGGAGGCGCTGCGCGCCGGACGCGCTCTGGAGCGCGTCTCCGTGGCGCGCGGCGCGGGCGGCGCGCGCCTGCAGGAGATCATCGACTTGTGCCGCAAGGCGGGCGTGCCGGTGCGGTTCGAGCCGCGCGAGGCGCTGGACCGGCTGAGCCGCAACGCGCCGCACCAGGGCGTGGTGGCCATTGCCGCGGCGCAGAGGGCCGCGCGGCTGGAGGACGTCCTGGCGCAGGCGGGCCTGCTGGTGGTGCTGGACGGCGTGGAGGATCCTCACAACCTCGGGGCGATCGTGCGGACGGCGTACGCCGCGGGCGCGACGGCGGTGGTGGCGCCGGAGCGCCGCGCCGCGCCCCTTTCGGAAGCCGCGGCGAAGGCTGCCGCCGGCGCGCTGGCGCTGCTGCCTGTGGTGCGCGTGGCCAACATCAACCGGGCGCTCGAGGAGATGAAGCGGGCCGGCTTCTGGATCTTCGGCGTGGACGAGCGCGGGCCGCAGCCCTATTACGAGGCCAGCTACACGGATCCGGCGGCGCTGGTGTTCGGCGGCGAAGGGCGCGGGCTGCACGAGCTCACGCGCAAGCGCTGCGACTTCCTGCTGCGGATCCCGATGTCGGGCCAGATCGCCAGCCTGAACGTGAGCGTGGCGGCGGGCATCGTGCTGTTCGACTGGCGCCGCCGCACAGGGCGCGACGCGCCCGCGGGCGAGTGATCAGCTGCGAACGCGCGAAGCGAGCAGGTCCTCCACCGAGACGATGTCGGTGGGGTAGCGGCCCGTGTAGCAGGCGTAACAGTAATCCGAGCCAGTGTCCTCGACCGACTTCATCAGGTTCTCAAGCGAGAGGTAGGCCAGCGTATCAGCCCCGATGAACTGCCGGATCTCCTCGATGCTCTGGTTGGCGGCGATCAGCTCGCGCTTGGTGGGCGTGTCCACGCCGTAGTAGCAGGGCGACATCGTCGGCGGGCAGGAGATGCGCAGGTGCACCTCGCGCGCGCCGGCGTTGCGCACCATGCGCACGATCTTCTGCGACGTGGTGCCGCGAACGATGGAATCGTCCACAAGAATAACGCTCTTTCCGCGCAGAATCTCGCGCACGGGATTCAGCTTCAGGCGCACGCCGAAGTCGCGGATCGCCTGCGAGGGCTCGATGAAGGTGCGGCCGACGTAATGGTTGCGGATCAGCCCGTGGCGGAAGGGAATGCCGGAGGCAGCCGAGTAGCCCAGCGCGGCGGCCACGCCGGAGTCGGGGATCGGCACGATCACGTCGGCCGCAACGGGCTTCTCTTCGGCCAGCAGCCGGCCCATCCTCTCGCGCGAGTGCTGCACGCTGCGGCCGAAGACCACAGAATCCGGGCGTGAAAAATAGACGTGCTCGAAGACGCACTGCGCGCGGCGCCGCGGCACGGTGAAGAACTCGCGTTCCAGCCCTTCAGGTCCTGCGATGACCATCTCGCCGGGTTCGACGTCGCCGATGTGGGAGGCGTCGATCAGATCGAAGGCGCAGGTCTCGCTGGCGAAGACGTAAGCAGGGCCGGAGCGCAGGTTCATGCGCCCGATGGCCAGCGGGCGGAACCCGTGCGGGTCGCGCGCCACGATGATGCGGTCCTGCGCGAGGAAGACCAGCGAGAAGGCGCCGTTGATCATCAGCAGCGCCTCGCGCAACGCGCCGGAGAGCGTCCGCTCCGCGCTGCGCGCCACCAGGTGCAGGATCACCTCGGTATCGCTGGTGGCCTGGAAGATCGAGCCGCTCCGCTCGAGCTGCTGCCGCAGCTCGGGCGCGTTGGTCAGGTTGCCGTTGTGGGCCACGGCGATCCGGCCCTTGCTGCACGCCACCGAAAACGGCTGCGCGTTCAGCAACGCCGTGTCCCCGGCGGTGGAGTAGCGCGTGTGGCCGATGGCCAGATGGCCGGGCAGGCGGCGCAGCACGTCGGCGGTGAAGATCTCCGCCACGTGGCCCATGTCCTTGTGGCAGTAAACCATTGCGCCGTCGCTGGAGGCGATGCCGGCGCTCTCCTGCCCGCGGTGCTGCAAGGCGTGCAGGCCCAGGTGCGCCAGGCTCGCCGCCTCCGGGTGGCCGTAGACGGCGAAGATGCCGCACTCCTCGCGCAGCTTGTCCGCGTCCGCCCAGCCGCGCCGCTCAGGCATGGATCTCCTGCCCCGCATGGAGCCAATCTTCCAGCGCCGCCGACCAGCGCTGCTTCAGATCCCCGACCCGCGCGCGGACCAGCTCCGCACCCCGGTTGCAAATCACCAGCCCGTCGCCGCCGGTTTCCCCAATGCGCACCGCCGGCGCGCCGTGGCGGGCGGCGATCTGCTCCACCAGCGCGGGCTGCGCCGTCGAGACCACCACGCGCGAGGGGCCTTCGTGGAACAGCAGCAACTCCGGCCGCAGGTCCGAATCCAGGTCCACGCGCGCGCCGGTTTCGCGCGGAAACGCGCATTCGGCCAGGCACCATGCCAGGCCGCCGTCGCTGACATCGTGGGCGGATTCCGCCGCGCCAGCGCGCACCATCTCCCGCACGGCCGATTGCACGCGCTTCTCGAACCCGAAGTCGATCCGCGGAGGCAGTCCCCACAGCCGCTTCAGCACCTGCTTGGCGTACTGCGTGCCGCCCATGCGCGTTCCGTCCGCCCCGCCCGTGCCGCCGATCAGATAGATCGCGCGGCCTGAGGCGCGGAAGCCCGCGCCCGGCGGCTCGAGCAGCGGCATCGTGCCCACCAGGCCGATGACCGGCGTGGGGAAGACGGCTTCGCCGAGAGTCTCGTTGTAGAGGCTCACGTTTCCGCCGGTGATCGGCGTCTCGAAGAACTCGCACGCCTCGGCCATGCCCTCAATGACCTCGACGATCTGCGCCATGATCTCCGGCCTTTCTGGATTGCCGAAGTTGAGGTTGTTGGTGGCGCCCACCGGCTCGGCGCCCACGCAGGCGAGGTTCCGCGCGCATTCGGCCACCAGCAGCCGCGCGCCCTCGCGCGGGTCCAGATAGCAGTAGCGCCCGTTGCCGTCGAGCGACATGGCGATCATCGTGCCCGTCTCTTTGATGCGCAGCACGGCGGCATCGGCGCCGGGGCCGAGCACGGTGTTGGTGCGCACCATGAAGTCGTACTGCTCCCAGATCCAGCGCTTGTCGCAAAGGTCCTGCGAGCCGGCCAGCGTGAAGAGATCCGCCGTCAGGTCGGCCGAGGCGAAGGCGGGCGCTTCCAGCGGCGCCTCGCGCAAGGGCTTCGTGTACGGGCGGCGGTACAGGGGCGCCTCGTCGGCGAGCTGCCGGGACGGGATCTCGGCGACCACCTCGCCGTGATTCTTCACGCGCATCATGCCGTCGCCGGTGACATGGCCGATGATGCGGGCATCGAGGCCCCACTTGCGGAAAACTTCGAGCACCTCCTGCTCGCGGCCCTGGTGGGCCACCAGCAGCATGCGCTCCTGGCTCTCGGAGAGCATGATCTCGTACGGGGTCATGCCGGTCTCGCGCTGCGGCACATGCATGAGGTCGATCTCGATGCCGGTGCCGGCGCGGCTGCCCATTTCGCAGGTGGAGCAGGTGAGCCCGGCGGCGCCCATGTCCTGGATGCCCGCCACCGCGCCGGTCTCCATCGCCTCGAGGCAGGCTTCCAGCAGGAGCTTCTCCATGAACGGATCGCCCACCTGCACGTTCGGGCGCTTCTGCTTGCTCTCTTCCGTGAATTCGCCCGACGCCATGGTGGCGCCGTGGATGCCGTCGCGGCCCGTTTTGGCGCCGGCGTAGATGACCGGGTTGCCGACGCCGCAGGCGCGCCCGTAAAAGATCTTGTCGCGGCGCGCGAGGCCGAGCGCGAAGACGTTGACCAGCGGGTTGCCGCTGTAGCTCGGCTCGAACACCGTCTCGCCCCCCACCGTGGGCACGCCGAAGCAGTTGCCGTAATGGGCGATGCCGTGCACGACCCCATCGAGGATGCGGCGGTTTCGCGCGCCTGTGGCTTCATCGTCCAGCGGGCCGAACCGCAGCGCGTCCATCACGGCGATGGGCCGCGCCCCCATGGTGAAGATATCGCGCAGGATGCCGCCCACGCCGGTGGCAGCGCCCTGGAACGGCTCAATAAAACTCGGGTGGTTATGCGACTCGATCTTGAACGCGATGCACCACTCCTGGCCTTCGGCGTCCTGGCCCAGAGTGACGATGCCTGCATTCTCCCCCGGCCCCTGCACCACCCAGCGGCCGCGCGTGGGCAGCTTCTTCAGGTGCACGCGCGAGCTCTTGTAGCTGCAATGCTCGCTCCACATCACGCTGAAGATGCCCAGCTCGGTCAGGTTGGGCTCGCGGCCAAGGATCGAGACGATTCGTGTGTATTCGTCCGGCGTGATCGAGTGCGCCGCGACGATCTCCGGAGTGATTTCGCTCATGGGATTAGCGCGCCCGCTCCGCGAAGCAGCGGGCCAGGGAATGGAAGACGCCCAGACCGCCATCCGAACCCAGCAGCGGCTCTGCCGCCCGCTCCGGGTGCGGCATCATGCCGAGCACGTTGCGCTCGCGGTTCAGGATGCCAGCGATGTCGCGCAACGAGCCGTTGGGGTTTTCCAGGTACCGGAAGGCCACGCGCTCCTCCGCCTCCAGTTCGTCGAGCGTCCGCTCGTCGGCTACGTAGCAGCCCTCGCCGTGGGCGATGGGGATCACCGTCTCCTGGCCCTTGTCATAGGCGCAGGTAAACGGCGAGTTTGTGGTCTCCACCCGCAGCCGCACGGGCTTGCAGATGAAGTTCAGGCCGCGGTTGCGGATCAGCGCGCCGGGCAGCAGCCCGCACTCGGTAAGGATCTGGAATCCGTTGCAGATGCCCAGCACCAGCCCGCCCTCCCGAGCATGCTGCTTCACGGCTTCCATCACGGGGGAGAACTTCGCGATGGCGCCGCATCGCAGATAATCGCCGTAGCTGAAGCCCCCGGGCAGAATGACGCAATCCACCCCTCGAACGGTCGCGTCGTTGTGCCACAGGAACTCGGCGTCATGACCGGCCACCCGGCCGGCTGCATGCCAGGCGTCGTGATCGCAATTGCTGCCGGGAAAGACTACGACGCCGAACTTCATCGGAGGGAAAGCCCAGTGTAACAGACCCGGAGCCCGGGCCGGACGGCTACTCGACGGCGGCCGGAGCGGCGGCCTTCTTCCGCGCAGCCCGTTTCCTGTCGGAAGGCGGCTGCCGGTCGATCTTCCGGATCATCGGCAGGGCGATGGAGAGCTCGAACTTCCTCTCGCCGTGCTCGTCAAACTTGATCGTGATGCGCTGGTCGTTGCACTCGACCACTTGGCCGGGACCGTACTTGGGGTGCTCGACCTGCGCGCCTTTGGCAAACGGGGGTTTTGCGGCCATGACTGGGGTGGAAAATCCTCGACATTAGTAGCATAGCAAATCGAATACCAATGTGTCGAATCGCCGCTGAATGCGCCCTGTTGGGGGGCTGCGCATCAGTGCTTGTGCTGCAAGCCCGCGCCGCCCTTCTCCACCTTGTCAACATGCGAGATGTCGAGGAAAGTGCGGAGCCGCGCCGCCAGAGCCGGATCGAGCTTCTCGAGTTGATCCGCCAGCGGACGGGCGCGCTCCGCCTCGCCCGACATGCCAAGCGCGAAGCCGAGGTAGTAGTACGCGGGAGCAAGCTTCGGATCGTGCCGGATGGCGTTCTCATAGCACTCGATGCCGCGGCGTGTGTGTCCGGTCTTCGCTTCCACGAATCCCAGATGCAGCCAGGCGCGGGCGTGCGCGGGGCGCTGTTCGGCGGCACGGTTGAAATAGTACCGCGCGCCGTCGAAATCCTCCGCCCACAGGTGCCCCAGCGCGCGCTGATACTCCGCCTCTCCGCGCGAATCCTGCCGCGCATTCCACTCGTTCAGGCTGAGCCGCAGAGAGTCGTGGATGGCGTCTAACCGGGCGATGGGAATGCCGAAGTGCATCTGCATTCCGTCGACGGTTTTCACCGCATGCCAGCCGAGCAGCCTGCCCTGTTCATCGAGCAGCGGGCCGGGTGGCGGGTGCGCCCCGCCTTCAAACTCCAGCCGCGCGATCCAGCCGAACGCGCCGGACTCCTTCACGTAACGGACGGTTGCGGTCCTCCCGCCAGAGACGGCCGTCTTGCCGATCTCCGGTGCGCGTGCAGCCCCTGCGGGCGCTTGCAAGCCGAGGAACACCTCGGCCACGCCCGCGTCGGGATCGTCGCCGCTGATCCACAATACCGGATTCAGCCCGCCGCGGGTGTCGATCACGGCGGCGGAGGCAGCCCCGGCAAGGGCCTCGCGGCTCACCAGGGCGTAGCCAGCCTCGCGCGGCAAGGCGGGCGAGACGCCGCGCAGCGTCCCGGCGGCGTCAAAGGTGAGCAGTTCCGCGCCAGGAAGCAGGCCCGCCAGCAGGGAGACGCACCGCAGGAGTCGCATGCCGTCAACCGGGACGCGGCCGCTGCGTCCCCAGTTTCACCCCATTGTACGATGGTACTTTCAGCCCGACCACGCGGTGATTCCCGACATGGACATTGGAAGTCTCGATCTCAAGAAGACCGTCAATCTGCCCTCGACGGGCTTCGCAATGAAGGCCAACCTGCCGCAGAACGAGCCGAAGATGCTCGAAAGATGGCGCTCGCAGGGCCTGTACAGCCGCATCCGCGAAGCCCGCCGCGGGCGCCCCATGTACGTCCTGCATGACGGCCCGCCCTACGCCAATGGCAACATCCACCTCGGCCACGCCTTCAACAAGATCCTCAAGGACTTCATCGTCAAGTGGAAGACGATGACCGGGCACGACTCGCCCTATGTGCCGGGGTGGGACTGTCATGGTCTGCCCATCGAGATCAAGGTCGACAGCCAGCTGGGACCGAAGAAGGCGAAGATGGGCGTGGCTGCGATCCGCGCCGAATGCCGCAAGTACGCCGAGAAGTACGTGAAGCTGCAAAGCGAGTCCTTCCAGCGTCTGGGCGTCTTCGGCCGATGGGAAGACCCCTACCTCACGATGAGCGCCGGGTACGAGGCGACAATCGCCCGCGCGTTTGTCGACTTCCTGGCGCAGGGATCCGTTTACAAGGGCCTGAAGCCCGTGCACTGGTGCATCCACTGCAAAACGGCGCTGGCGGAGGCCGAAGTCGAGTACGAGAACCACTCGAGTCCTTCCATCTGGGTGCGCTTCCCGTTGCTCTCCGATCCGGCGGAGATCGACCCGGCGCTGGCCGGGCGCCCTGTATACGGGCTGATCTGGACGACGACGCCGTGGACGATCCCTGCCAACGTGGCCATCGCCTACCACCCCGGCTTCGAGTATTCGGCCGTGGAGGCGGGCGATGCCGTCTATATCGTGGCTTCGGAGCTGGCAGCGGCCACGGCGCAGAATTGCGGCTGGGAGAACGCGCGCGAGGTGGCGCGCTTCGCCGGCGCCCGGTTGGAAGGGGCGCGGTTCCGGCACCCGTTCCTGGATCGCGAATCGCCCGGCGTGCTGGCCGATTATGTGACCCTCGAGCAGGGCACGGGCGCCGTCCACACCGCGCCGGGGCACGGCGCCGAAGACTATCTCACGGGCCAGAAGTATGGCCTGCCCACGTTCTGTCCTGTCGATGCCGCGGGGCGGTTCTTCCACGCCGGCGGCGCGCCGGGACGCCTGCCCGAGGAGCTGATCGGCAAGACCGTGTGGGAAGGCAATCCGGTGGTGAACGCCATCCTGCGCGGGCAGGGCGCGCTGCTGGCGGAAAAGAAACTCGAGCACAGCTATCCGCACTGCTGGCGCTGCCACAACCCCACCATCTTCCGCGCCACCGAGCAGTGGTTCATCGGCATGGAGCGCAACGGGCTGCGGCAGAAAGCGCTGGAGGCGATCCGCGAGGTCAAGTGGCACCCGGAGTGGGGCGAGGAGCGGATGGCGAACATGATCGCCGCGCGCCCGGACTGGTGCATCTCGCGCCAGCGCGTGTGGGGCGTGCCGATCGTCGTCTTCTATTGCGAGCAGTGCAACGAGCCGCTCACCGACCGCAACTTCCTCGACCGCGTCGTCGATCTGTTCGCCGTCCACACCGCCGACGCCTGGTATGACCGCACCGCGGCGGAGCTGCTGGGACCGGAGGCGAAATGCAGCGCCTGCGGCAGCACGGAGTTCCGGAAGGAGAACGACATCCTCGACGTGTGGTTCGACTCCGGCGCCAGCCACCTGGCCGTGCTCCACGAGGGCAACGGGCTGCCCTGGCCCTGCGACATGTACCTTGAGGGCGGCGACCAGTACCGCGGCTGGTTCCACTCGTCCCTGCTGGTCGGCGTAGGGCTGCGCGGGCGCTCGCCTTACCGCGAATGCGCCACCAACGGATGGGTGCTCGACGGCGAAGGGCGCGCCATGTCGAAGTCTCTCGGCAACGTCATTGCGCCGGAGGACATCATCAAGAACTACGGCGCCGACGTGTTGCGGCTCTGGGTCAGCTCGGTGGCCTTTCAGGAGGACGTGCGCGTCTCCGAGCTGATCCTCACGCGCCTCACCGAGGCCTACCGCAAGATCCGCAACACGTTCCGTTATGCGCTCGGCAACCTGCACGACTTCGAGCCGGCAACCGGCGCCTTGCCCGGCGCGGAGCTGCATGAGATCGACCGGTGGATCCTCTACCGCGCCTCCACGCTGGTTGCGCAGTGCCGCCAGTGGTATGACGAGCTGGCGTTCCACCGTGTGTATCAGGCCGTGTACAACTTCACCACTACGGATCTGAGCGCCGTCTACTACGACATCCTGAAGGACCGCCTCTACACCAGCGCGCCAAAGTCGAAGGCGCGGCGCAGCGCGCAAACCGCTCTGTACCGCGTGCAGCACGCGCTGGTGCGGCTGCTGGCGCCCGTGCTGGCGTTCACCTGCGAGGAGGCGTGGTCGCACATGCGCCGCCTGCCCGGCGATCCTGACAGCGTTCATCTTGCGCTGGCGCCGCTGCCGGAAGAGCTCGCCGCAGGGCTGCCGGAAGAACATGAACGTCTCAGCGCGGACTGGGACCGCCTGATGGAAGTGCGGGAAGTTGCGCTCAAGAGCCTGGAGGAGGCGCGGAACGCCAAGCTCATCGGGGCGCCGCTGGAAGCCAAGATCGTCCTCGAGGCGGACGGCGAGCTGTACGATCTGCTCGAACGTTATCTGGCCGAGCTGCCCGCCATCTTCATCACTTCGCAGGTGGAGCTGCGCCGCGGTGCGGAACTCCGCGCCAGTGTCGAGCGCGCCGGCGGCGCGAAATGCCCCCGCTGCTGGAAGTACTCGACGGAGATCGGAAGCGATCCGGAGCTGCCCTCCATCTGCCCCGCCTGCGCGGCGGCAGTGCGCGAAATGACGGGAGCGTGAGCGGTGGCGCGGCGCTGGCCCTGGATTCTCGCCGCTGCTGTCGCCGCGCTGGACCGCGCCACCAAGCATTGGATCGAGACGCGCGTGGCCGAGTGGGAGTCGATTCCCGTGATCGACGGGCTGTTCCGCATCGTCCACACGCGCAACACGGGCGTTGCCTTCAGCCTCTTCGCCGAGCAGGGCGCCGGTACGGGCCAGGCGGTGCTGACCGCTCTGGTCTCCGCGCTGGCGGTGCTGGTCGCAGTGCTCCTGTGGCGCGCCTGCCGCGACCCGCGCGAACCCTGGCCCGTGACCGCGGCGCTGGCGCTGATCCTGGCCGGCGCCGCCGGCAATCTTTACGACCGCATGGTGTTCGGCAGCGTGACGGACTTCCTCGACTTCCACATCGGCGCCTGGCACTGGCCCGCCTTCAACGTGGCCGATTCCGCCATCAGTTGCGGCGCCGTGCTGCTGCTCGTCAACGTCTGGCGCGGCCGCGCCCGCTCCCGCCCGGCCGTATGATGGGGAGGATCCCCGGCCCTTGCCGGCCGGAAGAAAGGATGCGCCCGCGATGACCGCTCCCGGCTGGGCCGGCTCCGGCCCCCTCGTCTGGAAACAGAGCGCCGCCACGCAGCGCCATTACGAACTGCGCGCCGGCGAATCAACAGTTGCGGAACTCGATTTCCTCAAGGCCTTCGGCACGCTTGCCCGCGGGCGCGCAGCTTCCGGCGTCTGGACCTTCAAACGCACAGGATTCCTTTCGCCGATTGTCACCGCGCGCCGCGAAGGCGAGAGCGAGGACTGCGCCTTCTATCACCCGAACTTTTCCGCCAGCCAGGGCCAGCTGCGGCTCGCCTCCGGCGAGGCTTTCGAATTCCGCCTGGCCGGAATCTGGGCGCGCAGCGCCATTCTGATCGACAACGACCGCCGCGAGGTCTTTCGCGTCCACCTGAAGGGCGAATCCGGCGCCGGCGCCACGGTGGAAGTGCGGCTCCCGGCGACACCCGGAATCGAACTTCTGTTGCTGCTCTGCTGGTACGTGCTGGTTCTGCAAATGCAGGACGAGTCGTTGAGGTCCGCTGCGCGGTGAGCCTGTCCCGCGTCGTGTATTGCGCCGCGCACGCCGGCTTTCCCGTCGAGTCGCCGCTCGGCGGCGGTGCGGCCGTGGCCCGGTGGCTCGAACAGGAGTGGCGGCGCAGCCGTCCCTTCGGGCTGGAGATGATCAGTCCCTCCATCCTGGGTGATGCCGCACCCACGGGCGCCGGGCTCGCCGCCATGAACGAGCGCCGTTACGCCGCCTTCTGCCGGGATTTCAGCGCCGCCGCCACGCGCCGCATCCTGCAGCACGATCCGAGCACGACGGCCATTCTGGTGAACGACATCAGCGAAGCGCCGGACTTCGCCGCGCTGGCGCGCGCGGGTTTCCGCATCACCACCATCTATCACGTCGATGTGGCCGCCTACATCGCGCGCATCTATCTTCGCGGGCTGGTTGCGCCGCGCCGTCTGACGGCGGCGTGGCGCGGCGTGGAGAGACTGGGAGCGGCCCGCATTGCGCCGCTGATCCTTCGGCTCATCTTCGAGCGGCAGGCGGCCAGCCTCCGCCATTCGGCCGCCATTGTTGTGCCGTCCTCCGGCATGAAGCGGATCCTTCTGGATTGCTGGCCGGAGGCGCGCGAAGACCGCATCCACGTGTTGCCGTGGGGTGCGCCGCCCTGCCGCGATCCGGAGGGGAGCGCGGAGGAGCTGAGGCGGCAGTACGGGCTGGATTCCGATGAGCGCGTGCTCTTGACCTTGAGCCGCATCTCTCCCGAGAAGGGCCAGGACCTGCTGCTCGAATCGCTGGTCGAATGGGAGCGCTTGCGCGGTGGCGCCGCGCCTCCCGTGCGTCTGTTCATTTGCGGCGCGCCCGCCTATATGCAGGGGCAGGCGCACATGAGGCGCCTACACCGCCTCGCCGCGCGGCTGCGCCGCATTCGCGTGGAATTTCCGGGTCACGTCACAGGCGGGCGCAAGCAGGCTTTCTTCCGGTTGGCGGACCTTTATGTGTTCGCGTCGCGGCATGAGAGCTACGGGTTGACCCTGATGGAGGCGCTGGCCGCCGGGCTTCCGGCCGTTGCGGTGGAAAGCGATGGCACGCGCGAGATCGTGCAGCCGGAGTTTGGCGTATTGGTGCCGCAGCACGGCACGAGGAGCGGGTTGTGGCCGGTGCTCGAGTACCTGCTCAGGGACGGTGAGCGCCGCGCCGCCATGGCGGAGGCGGCGCGGCGCTACGCGGAGGCGCGCCCGTTCGCAGCGGCAGCGGCGCGGCTGGCGGAGATCGTGACCGGCTGATCTGCCGGCCGCGCGTTTCACACAGCCGCGGGCGCGGCAAGCCGCTTCATCAAAGCCCCGGCGATTTCATCCAGGGGCAGCACATGATGCGCGGCGCCCAGCCGGATCGCCTCGCGCGGCATGCCGAAGACGACGCAGGTCTCCTCATTCTGCGCGATGGTATCGGCGCCGGCGCGGTGCATCTCAAGCAGCCCCGCGGCGCCGTCAGCTCCCATGCCGGTCAGCAGTACTCCTGTGGCGCCGGCGCCCGCGGCCCGGGCCACGCTGCGGAACAGCACGTCGACGGAAGGCCGCTGGTAGCAGACTTTGGGCCCGTCGTGCAGTTGCGTGCGCCATCCGCCGCCGGGAATCCGCTCGATCTCCAGGTGACGGTTGCCGGGCGCGACGAAGGCCATGCCATTGGCCAGCGTCTCGCCGCCTTCGGCTTCCTTGACCTCCAGCGCGCAGACCTTGTTCAGGCGCTGGGCGAAAGTGGCCGAGAAGCCGGGCGGAATGTGCTGCGTGATCACGATGGGCGGCATGGACGGCGGCAGGGCGGCCAGCACGCGCTCGATCGCCACCGTCCCGCCGGTGGAGGCGCCGATGGCGATCAGGTGATGCGGCGCGCTGCCATTGCGCGGCTGGGGCGCCGCCGCGTGCGGCGGCGCTGGACGGGGCGCCGGCGCCGGCTGGTGGGCTCGCAGCTTCGCCGCCGCGGCGGCCCGCACGCGCTCCGGCAGGTCGTCTTTCAGGTCGGCCACCGAGTACGGTCCGCCCGGCTTGGCCAGCACGTCCACCGCGCCGCGGTTCAGAGCCTCCAGCGCCGCGCGGGTCGAGTTCTGCGTCAGCGAGCTGACCACGATCACCGGCAGCGGGTAGTGCCGCATCAGCTTCTCGAGAAACGTCAGCCCGTCCATGCGCGGCATCTCGACGTCCAGCGTCACCACGTCGGGACGCAGCGCCACAATCTTGTCGCGCGCCACAAACGCGTCCGGCGCCGTCCCCGCCACCTCGATGTCCGGCTGCTGGTTCAGCACATCGGCCAGCACCTTCCGCACGATGGCGGAATCGTCCACCACCAGCACGCGGATCTTCCTCGCCGCCGTCATCGCTCCTCCTCGAAGCAGATGCTGGCCGCCACCCGCCCCGCCTCGAGCGGGAAGCGCAGCCAGCAGGCGTCCATGCATCCCGGTCCGTCATTCGACGCCTCCGGCGTCGAAATCCGCAGCCGCCCGTGCGGCTCCAGCCGGCTCATCGTCGCCCCGCAGAGCATGTTGGCCAGTTCACAAGCGAGCTGGAGTGTCTCGCGCTCGCCCACTTCGCTCTCGTCCAGGCCCAGGAACGCCGCCGCCAGCCTCCGCGGCGCCTCGCCCGCCAGAGCCACATGCAGCACTCCCTTCAGGCTGCCGTCGAAGCGTGCCGCCGCATGCACGGACTCCTCGTCCGGCGCCTCTCCCTCTTCCGCTTCCGCCACCGGAAACTCGAAGCACATCGTCTCCAGAACCTCCAGCACGGCCTCTTCCAGCGCTCTTCTCGCTTGCGCCCGTTCCAGCTTCTCTCCTTGCATGGTTAGAACTCCTCCTCGCGCCCTTCGCCGGCGCACAGCAGCCCGCCCAGCACCTCGCTGAGCCGCTCCGGCGGAAACGGCTTCCGCACATAGTCGCTCGCCCCCAGCCGCAGCAGCGCGCCTACGCGGTTCTCGGTCGAATCCGTGGACACGACCACGACAGGGATCTTGTGCAGCGAAGGATCGGCCTTCAGCTCGCCGATCAGCTGCTCGCCGTCCATCACCGGCATGTTGATGTCGGTCAGGATCAGGTCCACCGCCGGCGCCGCGCCGCGCGCCCGCAGCTTCTCCAGCGCCTCGCGGCCGTTGGACGCCTCCAGGATCTCCGACGTCTCGATCCCCGACAGGGCGATGGTCCGCTTCACGAACGCCCGCATCACAGGCGAATCGTCCACAATCATCAGGCGACTCGGCATTCGGTCCCTCCCGCCGGCGCCGGCACAGCCGCTCCGGCCCTCAACTCTCGCGCCACGCCCGACGGCTCATGCACTGTGCACCGGCCCGTCGACACGTCCAGCCGCACCGTGCGCGACACCGTGCCCCCGACCTCCTCCCCGTGCACCAGCACGCCCGCCTTCCACAAGATCTTCCTCACCGCCGCATGGTTCCGCTTGCCGATGTTGAACACGCCCCCCGAGTCCACCACGTTGGCTCCTCCCGCCAGGCGCACCTGCAGCCGCCGCTTCTCCGCGCCCATCTCGTAGGCTCTCCGGAACAGCAGCGGCGTGCCCGTGTCGGCGTAGCGGTACGGATTGGCGCGGCCCTGCGTCTCGCGGTCCACCGAGCTGTCCGGCAGCATGAAGTGCAGCATTCCCCCCACCCGCGCGACCGGATCCCAGATCACCACCGCAATGCAGGAGCCCAGCGCGAATGTCACCATCTCCACCGGCTCCCCCGTCACCTTGCAGTCTCCCATCCCGACAACCACCGTCTTCAAGCGCCCCTCCCCCGGCCGCACGCCGCGCCCGCAGGCCTGCGGTACACGGCTGGCTTCACATACTCCAGCTCATGCCGAACCCCCATCAGTCCCTCGCTGTGCCCGATCAGGAACCACCCGCCCGGCTCCAGCCGGTCCGCGAATCGCCGCACCAGGCGCTCCTGCGTCGCCCTGTCGAAATAGATCATCACATTCCGGCAGAAAATCACATGGAATCGCGGCAAATCACTGAAATCCTCCATCAGGTTCAGCCGCCGGAATTCCACCCGCGCGCGCCACTCCGGCTTCACTCGCACCGAGCCCTCCCAACGGCCCTCCCCCCGCTGAAAGAACCGCTGCGCCCAGCCCGCGGGCAGCCCTTCTAGGCGCTCCCTCGGGTAAATGCCCGCCTGCGCCTTCTCGAGCACCCGCGTCGAAATGTCGGTCGCCAGCAATTGCAGCTTCGCCAGCCGCTCCCCCGGCAGCGCTTCGGCCGCCGTGAACAGGATTGTGTACGGCTCCTCGCCCGTCGAACAGCCCGCGCTCCAGATACGGATCGCCCCGCTGCGGGCCAGGGGCGGCAGGATCGCCTCTCGCAACAGGGCAAAGTGCTGCGGTTCCCGCAGGAAGCTCGTGTGGTTCGTCGTCAGCGCGTTGATCAACCGCTCCAGCTCCTCCCCCGTGCGGTCGCGCTTCACCGCCTCCACATACTCCGCCAGGCTCCCCAGCCCCAACTCGCTGACGCGCCGCGCCAGCCGCGCGTTGACCAGAGCCTCCTTGCCCGGCTTCAAGTCCAGACCGAAGATCCGGTAAGCCAGCTCCCGGATCTCGTGAAACTCCCGCTCGGTCAACCCCTGAATCGCCATCTCCCGCCTCGCCGCAGCCCTCAGCCCCGCACCACCGCCCCCGCCTCTCCGGCAATCGACGCCAGATCCAGGATCAGCCCCACCTTGCCGTCGCCGAGAATCGCCCCGCCCGCCAGCCCCTTCGATTCGCGGAACGCCGGCCCCAGGCTCTTGATCACCACCTCCTGCTTGCCCGCCAGCTCGTCCACCAGCAGGCAGAACACCCGGCTGCCGCTCTCGCCCACGATCATCAGCCCTTCGCAGGGGTCCTCGCTGCGCGGCGCCAGGCCGAGCTTCGACGCCAGCCGCACCACCGGCAGGAGACGGCCCCGCACCATCGCCATCTCCCCCTTGCCTTCCACCGTGAACACCTGCTCCGGCGCGGCCTTGAACATCTCGCGCACGGCGAAGATCGGCACGATGAAGCGCTCCCCGCCCACCGACACGATCAGCCCGTCGATGATGGCCAGCGTCAGGGGCACCTTCAGCAGGAACGTCGTCCCCTCGCCGCCCGAACTCACGATCTCGATCCGGCCCCGCAGCTTGTTGATGTGCTTGCGCACCACGTCCATGCCCACGCCGCGTCCGCTGACGTCGGTCACCTGCTCGGCGGTCGAAAAGCCCGGCTCGAAGATCAGATGGAACACCTCGGTGTCGCTGAGCTTGGCGTCGGGCGCCACCAGCCCGCGCTCCACCGCCTTGCGGAAGATCTTGTCCCGGTTGAGCCCCCGGCCGTCGTCGCTGATCTCGATCACGATCATGCCCGCCTGGTGCGACGCCGCCAGCCGGATCCGCCCCGCCGCCGGCTTGCCCGCTGCTGCGCGCTCGGCCGGCGTCTCCAGCCCGTGATCCATGCTGTTGCGCAGCATGTGCACCAGCGGATCGTGCAGCTCCTCGACAATCGTGCGGTCCAGCTCCACGTCCTCGCCGTGCAGCTCGAGCTCTGCCTGCTTGCCCGACTTGCGCGCCAGGTCCCGCACCAGCCGCGTCATGCGCCGGAACAGCTGCCCTACCGGCACCATGCGCATGGCCATCGCCGTCTTCTGCACCTCTCCGGTTACACGCGTCAGATGGGCGATGTCGCGCTGCAGACGGGGCGACTTCACCTGCGCGAACTCCGGGTTGTGCCGCAGCATCGTCTGCGCGATCACCAGTTCGCCCACCATGTCGACCAGATACTCGAGCTTGGCCGTGTCCACCTTGACGAGCGCGGCGTCGCCGCCTGCGCGCCCCGCCGCCTCGGCGCGCTCGCGCCCGGGCCCCGCTTCGGCGGATTGCGCCGCGCCGGGTGCGGCCGCCTCCGGCCGCTCCTCCTCCGGCGGAATCTCCGCTTCCGCCGCCCGGTCCTGCGCCGCCGCGCGCACCCGGCCGAGCAGCGCCTCAGGATCCGCGGGCACGGCCGCCGGGCGGCCCGCCGCGGCCGCTTCGATCGCCTCCAGCCACGCGCGCAGGTAGTCGCCTGCCGCCAGCACCACGTCCACCGCCGCCGGCCGCATCACCAGTCGCCCGTTGCGCGCCAGATCGAGCAACGTCTCGGTCTCGTGCGCCACGCGCTGCATCACCGCGTAGTCCAGGAACCCGGCCAGGCCCTTGATCGTGTGGAAGCTGCGGAAGGCCGCGTGCAGCGTCTCCTGCGTGTGCACGCCCTGCTCGATCTCGAGCAGGCAAGCCTCGATCTTGGCCAGGTGCTCGCGCGCCTCCACCAGGAAGTCCTGCACCAGCTCCGGATCGGCCGCCAGCGGATTCGACGCCGAGGCCGCCTCCATGCTCTCCGCGAGCGCCCGCAGCCCCTCTGCCGCGTCCGGCCGTTCCACGCCTTCCGCCTCCGGCCGGACCGGCTCGCCCGCCGGCCCGGCCCCGGGATTGAGCTTCTCCTCAGACATGGGTCCTCGCTGATCCGCCCACTGACTGAAAGGCGCCGCCTCAGAAGTCGCGGAAGCCGTCCTCGAGCGGGATCTCCATCCGCGCCGCCGTCTTCATCCCGACAGGCCTGGCCGGCGCCGCCGCACGCGCCTGCAGCCGCGCCGGTGCGTGCGGTCGCTCCTCGTCCTCGCCCGCACCCACCAGTTCGCGCAGCCGCTCGACGGCCCCCTGCAGGTGCTGCGCCTGCGCCGACATCTCCTCGCCCGCCGAGGCGCTCTCTTCGGCGCTGGCCGCCGTCGACTGCGTCACCTGCTGCATCTGCGCCACCGCGCGCGCGATCTGCTCGATGCCCCGCGCCTGCTCCTGGCTGCCCATGTGCACCTCGCTGGCCAGCACCCGGATCCGCGACGCGTTCTCGAACACGCGCGTGATGCAGGCCGCTACCTCGTCCAGCCGCAGCTTGCCCTCGTTGGACCGCACGATCGACTCCTCGATCAGGTCCGAGGTGTCCTTGGCCGCCTGCGCGCAGCGCTGCGCCAGGTTCCGCACCTCGTCGGCCACCACCGCAAAGCCCATGCCCGCCTCGCCCGCGCGCGCCGCCTCCACCGCCGCGTTCAGCGCCAGGATGTTGGTCTGGAAGGCGATCTCGTCGATCACCCGGATGATCCGGCTGATCTTCTCGCTCGAGGCGTTGATCTCCTTCATCGACTCGATCATCTGCCCCAGCTTTTCATTCGTCTCTTTCAGCAGCTGGTCGGCCTTCTCCGTCTCGCCCGCCGCCATGGAGGCGTTCTCGGCGTTCTTCTGCGTCATCGAGTTCAGCTCCTCGGTCGACGCAGAGGTCTGCTCGAGCGATGCCGCCTGCTCGCTCGACCCCTGCGCCAGCGCCTGCGACGAGCTCGACACCTGCGCCGCCGCGCCGGCCACCTGCCGCGCCCCGTCGGCGATCTCGGCCGCGATCCGCTTCAGCGTCCGGTCCGCCCCGCGCATGACCCAGATCGCGACCATGGCCACCACTGCCGCCACCAGCACGCCAAGGATCAGCAGCACGGTCGCCATCCGCGAGCGCGTGGACGCATCCGCCGCCGCCTGGTCCAGCAGCCGCCGCTGCAACGAGGCCAGTGCCGCCGAACCCTTCCGCGTCCGATCCAGCACGGGTGCGAAGACAGACGACTGCATGCGGTTCGCCTCGTCGAACCGCTGTCCCTGCACATGGCCCAGGAACACCGAGGTCTGCCGCGTCCATTCCTCCAGGTCCCGCCGGAGGTCGGCCTGGAGACGTTTGCCCTCTTCCAGGTACAGCAGAGGCTGGATGGCGGAAACCGATTCTCCCACCTCCCGCAGGGACTCCTGGAGCTCACGCTCGGACCGCTGCACCAGCCCCGCGTCACCGGTCATCGCTCCCAGCAGCACGCCGCGCAGCGCGCCCTCGCCCCGGGCCACGTTCCTCTCCACCGCCAACGCCAGCTGCAGTTTCCTGGCCTCCAGGTTCACCGTCTTCTGCACCAGCCCGCTCAGCATCGTCGCGCTGAAGATGCCCGCGCCACCCACCAGCAACAGCAGGCCGCCCGTCAGCCCCAGGCTCAGATACATCTTGCTGCCCAAGTTCCGCTTTGAAAACGACATCGTTTGTTCCCTTTCTCCTTGAACTCAAAAAACCCCCGCCTGCCGCAGCGCCGTCAGGCTTCCGCCGCCACCGGCTCCTCGCCGAGCGGCAGCAGCTCCAGCCCGCCGAGCTCCTGCGCCGTCATCACCTCGTCAATGTCGAGCAGGATCTTCACCCGCCCCTTCACCTTCGCCATGCCCAGGATGTAGGGCAGCCGCACGTCCTCGCCGAAGGAGGGCGTCTCCTCGATTTCCTGCTCCTGGATGGTGAGCACCTCGCTCACGCCATCCACGATGACGCCCATCAGCAGCGGGTCGGTGCCGCCGCTCCGGCGCCGCACCTGCAGCACGATGATGCAGGTGCGCGACGTCGCCTCCGCCTCCGCCATGCCGAACTTCCGCCGCAGGTCCACCACCGGGATCACCTTGCCCCGCAGGTTGATCACTCCTCTCACATAGTGCGGTGTCTGGGGCACCTCCGTGATTTCCTGCAGCCCCATGATCTCGCGCACCTTCAGCACGGCCACGGCAAACTCCTCGCGGCCGAGATGGAACACGAGATACTTGCCCTGGCGGCCCTCGGCCGCCCTGGCCTGCCTTGCGGAGACACTCTGCGCTTGCATGCCCGCGTCAATCCTTCCGGATGGCGGCCGCGCCCCACGGCGTACCCGCGAGGCGCGGCTCTCACCGCTCATATCGGACTGGGCAGGCGGGATCACAGGGAAAGTTGTTGTGGTATGCTCGTGCCCGTGACGGCGGCCGGCAAGCGCCGCCGCCAGGGAGGCTCCATGCGTGCCGGGATTCTGATTCCTATCCTTGCGGCCCTGGCCTTGGGCCAGCCGGCCGCCCCTCCGAAAACCCACCTCAAGCCCGGTGACGAAGCGCCCGATTTCCGGCTGCGCACGACCGACGGCAAGGAGTTCCACCTGTCAGAGCACCGCGGCAGGACCGCCGTCGTCGCCTTTTTCCCTGCTGCCTTCACCGGCGGTTGAACGAAGGAGATGACGGCGTACCAGGCTGGTATCGCGGAATTCGAAAAAACCGGCGCCGTAGTGATCGGCGTCAGCACGGACAATCTGCCATCATTGCGGCACTGGGCGCAGGAGGTGCTCAAGCTCAGCTTCCCGCTGGCCAGCGACTTCGCCCGGCGCGAAGTCGCGCGCGCCTACGGCGTTCTCAACGAGCAGAGCGGCATCGCCAACCGCACCACCTTCGTCATTGGACCGGACGGAAAGATCCTTCACATTGACGAAGGCTCGGCGGCGCTCGACCCGGAAGGCGCGCTCACCGTCTGCCGGCGCGCGAAACGTCCATGAGCCGGGGCGCGGCGCGCCTGCCAGTGGGGCGCTTGTCCGTCATCCCTGTCCGATGGCGCAGCCTCGTGCGCAGACTGCGCTGCGCCGGCTAGCGAAACTCGAGCCACACAAGCTCCCCGGCCACAGGTTCGGGCTTCGGCTTGGCGGGCGCCGGACGGCGGGCGGTCTTTCTGGCGGGGGCCTTTTTCGCAGTTTTGGCGGATCCGCTCTTCGCTGCCGCGGGCGGCGCCTCCGGGGCAGCAGCATCCGCAGGCGGCGGGGGCGCGGCGATATAGCCCGCCGCCACCGCAGGTGCGGGCTTCTGCACGCCGCAGACAAACTCGCGGCGGCCTTCGGTCTTTCCGCGCAGCATCACAAGGTTCGGCTTGTCTGTTTCGAGGAGCACGGTCACGGCGGCCGTCCTGGCTGTGCGTGGCTTCACCTCGACGCGGAAGCGAAGTTTCGAGTCGTCGCACCCGATCCAGACGAGCCGTCCTTCAACGTGCGCATCGCCTTCTCGCGGCTTCCAGCCCGCTGGCGTCTCCACCGCGGGAGCCGGCTTGGGCGCCCCGGCAGGCCGCGTCTCGATGTCGCGCAGCAGAGCCCGCGCCATCTCCCCCTGCTCGCCGGAGACGGCCGTGGCCAGCGCGCGCTGTGCCGCCTCGCGCGCGCGTTGCCTGTCGCCGGATTCAAGCAGCGCGCGGCCCCAGGCCTCCCAGGCGGCGCTGCGCTGCGGATCGAGGGCCGCCGCCTTTTCGAGGCACGGCGCCGCCTCGCCGGCGCGGCCCTGGCGGAGAAGCCAGTTGCCGAGCACAAGCCACGCTTCGGCGAACTGCGGATCGGAAGCCACGGCCTGCCGCAGCGACTGCTCGACCAGCGCGGCCGGGCCTTGCGTGTCGCGCACCAGCATGGCGTACTCGAAGTGCGTCCGCGCCCCCGCGCCTCCCAGGGCGATCGCGCGCTCCAGGTGCGCCCGCGCCTCCTCGAATCCGCCCTTGCGCAGGGCCAGCGCTCCCAGCAGCGTTTCGGCGGCGGCGCTGCCGGGATGGCGCCGCGCCGTCTCTTGCGCCAGACGCTCCGCCTCGCGCTGCTGTCCGGCGTCGAGCAGCGCTTCGGCGCGCAAAAGGTCGGGCAGCGGCGGAGGCGCCGGTTCGCGCGCGATGCTGATTCCGGGTGGAGTCGCGGTGGCTGCGCGGACGTCCGGAGCGGCATCCGGAGCCAGTCTGGCCATCAGCTGCCGCGCCCGCCCGAGCGCCGCCTCAAGCGGCATCCCGTAAGTCTCTTCAAACGCCGCCTGCTGGCTTCGCCCAGCGTCCAGCAGTGCGAGCATGGCCGCCACGCGCGCCGCGCCGCCGCCTTCCAGCATCATCCACCGCACCAGCGCCCAGCTCTGGGCGTAAAACAGGCCGGTTTCTTCCCCGCGAGCCTCCTCCGGCCGGAATCCCGACAACCGTGCGGCATCCAGCCACTCGCCGTTGCGAAGGAGTTGGGCATGGGCTGCGGGGGCGCGTCCAAGGCGGATGCGGCCGCCGCCGGGCTCGAGCGTCGAGTAGTAATCGGCCAGACCCTCCTCTAGCCATGCCGGCGGGCGGGCGCCAGCCCGGCGGAGCCGTAAGTGCACGAGCTCATGCCGCGCCGCACGCCCGGTCTCGCCGCCGGAATCCGGCAGCAGGATCCAGTCTCTCTCGATCCCCGCCAGGTAAAGTCCCCGGTGGGCCTCCCCGCGGCGGAACGGGGCGAAATCGCGCCCGGAGCGGAACAACATCACGCGCACCGGACGCCCGGGCGCGGCCCCTCCGGCAGCCAGCTCCGGGGCCACGGCGCCCAGCGCGGCATCGGATTCGACGATCCGCCGCAACAACTCCTCCCCGCGGCGCTCGCCAGCGTCCGTATGCAGTTCCCACGCGCCGGCTTGAAAGCGGTACCATGAGGGCGAGGCGCCTCCGGCAAGCGGCGCAACCATCGCAATTGCAATCGCCTGCCGGGCCATGGCAAGCGGAGAAAGTTCCGGCATGAACCGCATAGAAACTTTGAATTGGACGCCTGGCCGCTCCGTTTTTATCCTACAATTACTGTGGCCTCGATACCTCTGATGGACTCATTGCCCAACGAAGTCTCCCTGCTGCACCGGATCAGTAGTATTGTCAGTTCGAACCGGTCGGTCGACGAGATGCTGGGCGAGATCGTAGGCATGACGGTGCAGGTGACGGGCTGTGACGCCTGCCTGGTCTACCTGATCGAGCCGACTACCGGCGAAGTGGTGCTGCGGGCGTCGCAGGTGCCGCACGCATCGGAGATCGGCAACTTGGCGATGTCGGCGGGGCAGGGCCTGACCGGCTGGGCCATCGAGCACAAGAGCGTGGTTGCGTTGCCGGAGAAGGCATACCAGGACAAGCGGTTCCTGCGCCTGCCCGGACTGATCGAAGACACTTACGAAGCCTTCTGCTCGGTGCCCCTGGTCTCCAGCGGAGACGTGATCGGCGTCATCAACGTCCATCACCGCGAGCGGCACGAGCACACGCCGGAGGAGATCGCCCTGCTGACGTTCATTGGCGAGCAGATGGGCGGCGCGCTGGCGCGCGCGCGGCTCGAGGAGGAGAACACGCGCCTGGCCGCCGAGGCCGAAGAGATGCGCCGGCAGCTTGAGACGCGCAAACTTGTGGAACGGGCCAAGGGAATCCTCCAGTACAAGTTCCACCTCACCGAGGAAGAGGCCTACCTTCGTCTCCGCAACGAGAGCCGCCGCCTTCGCCGTCCGATGAAGGAACTGGCCGAAGCCATCATTCTCACCGAGGAACTCTCGCGCAAAGCCGCCGAGCCCGGCTCCCACTCGGCCGAGGGTGAGGGCGACTGAACGCGCTTGTTACACTCGGGGTTTGCAGCCCTTCGTCCCGCTGTTCCGCAATCCCCATCTGGCCACGCTGGCGGGCAACTTCTGGCCGCGCCCGCTGGACGAGCGCCGCTTCCCCACGCGGCACACTCTTTACCGCACGCCGCCGGACATCGGCATTCTGGTGGAGGAAAACCGCCCCGAAGGCGAGCCCCGGGGCGAAGTGCTTCTGCTGCACGGCCTGGAAGGCTCCAGCCGCAGCGGGTATCTGATTTCGCTGGCGCAACGGCTGCTGGAGTCGGGCTTCGCCGTGCATCGCATGAACCTGCGCGGCTGCGGGCTGAGCGAGCCGCACTCGCCCACCCTGTACCATTCCGGCCTGACGCACGACGCCCGCTGGGTTCTCGCCGAGTGGCGGCGCCAGGGGCGCGGGCCGCGCTTTCTGGCCGGGTTCTCGCTCGGGGGCAACGTGGCGCTGAAGCTCGCCGGCGAGCTCGGCGCGGAGGCCGCCGGGCTGATTGAAGCAGTCTGCGCCGTGTCCACTCCAATCGACCTGCACGCCTGCGTGCGGCGCATTGACGCCGCGTCGAACTGGATCTACCACCAGAAATTCGTGCGCAGCCTGCGCCGGCGCTATCAGCGCCGCCACCGCATGGATCCTGAAAAGTTCCCGGACCGCGGCGTGGCCGCCATCCGCACGATCTTCGATTTCGATGACCGCATCACGGCGCCGTTCTTCGGCTTCGGGGACGCCCCCAACTACTACGCCACGCAATCCGCCCTGCGCTTCGTGGGCGGCATTCGCATCCCCGCGCTGCTCATCACCGCGGAGGACGATCCGATGGTGCCTTTCGAGCTCTACCGTCGCGAGGAGGTCCGCTCGAATCCCTGGCTGCGCCTGCTTGCCGTGCCTCATGGCGGCCATCTGGGCTTCCTGGCCCGCGGTCCGCGCCGCTTCTGGCTCGACGAAGCAGTCTGCTCCTGGCTGGAGGCATTCAGGAACAAATCGGCCTCTGCCAGCGTATCCACTCAGGGATGAGCCATTTCGTCCAGGTGCAGGAGGCTTTCCGTATCGCCCTGGCCAACCTCCGGTCGGCCAAGCTGCGCAGCGCGCTCACGCTGCTCGGCATCATTCTCTCCACCACCACGCTGATCGCCGTCATGGCCGTCATCCACGGGATGGACGTCTACGTGGCGGAGAAGATCGCCGATCTCGGCGCCAACGGATTCACCGTGGTGCGGTTCGCCTTCATCGGCGACTGGGATCCCAAGAAGTTCCTCGAACTGCTGCGCAAGAACCCCGAACTGCGCCCCGACGAGTACGAGTTCATCCGCCAGCGGGCCACCCTGCTGAGCGAGATCGGCATGTCCGGCTCCACCCGCGCTGATGTCAGCTGCCGCAATGAACGCATGGAGGACGTGCGCATCCTGGGGGCGACCGCCAACCTCAACCTGATCTCGGGCGTGCAGACCGAGACGGGCCGCTACATCAGCGAGGGCGACGTCCGCAGCCGCCGCATGGTGGCCTTCATCGGCGCCGATCTGCGGGACAAGTTCTTCACGGGCGTCGATCCCATCGGCAAGACGGTGCAGATCAACGGCAAGCCTTACGAAGTGATCGGGGTGGCCAAGCGCATCGGCAGCGTCTTCGGCCAGTCGCAGGACAACTTCGTCACTGTGCCTCTGTTCACGTTCTTCAAAGAGTACGGCTCGCGCCGCTGGCTGAGTTTCAATTGCCTGGCCGTGGACCGCGCCCGCTTCCAGGAGGCGATGGACGAGGTCCGCGTGCTTCTGCGCGCTTACCGGCGCCTGCCGCCGCAGCGCGAGGACAATTTCATGATCTTCACCTCCGATTCGATCATGGGAGCCTGGGACCGCCTCACCGGCGCCATCGCCGCCACGGCGATGGCCGTGGTAAGCGTCTTCATGGTGGTTGGCGGCGTGGTGATCATGAACATCATGCTGGCCGTGGTCACCGAGCGGACGCAGGAGATCGGCATCCGCAAGTCGCTCGGAGCGCGCCGCAGCGACATCCTGTGGCAGTTCCTGATCGAATCGGCGGTGCTGGCTGGCGCGGGCGGGCTGATCGGGGTGCTGATCGCGTGGGCGGCGGCCATCGCCGTGCGCAATCTGACGCCGATTCCCATGGTCTTGCCGCTGTATTCGGTGGTGCTGGGAGTGGGCCTGTCGGCGGCGGTGGGCCTGTTCTTCGGCATCTATCCGGCGCGGCAAGCGGCGCGGCTCGATCCGATCGAGGCGCTCAGGGCGGAGAAATGATGCAGTCGCGTTCGCACAATCTGATGCTGATCCTCGCCGGCGTGC
Source organism: uncultured Arcobacter sp. (assembly GCA_964458495.1). GTDB lineage: Bacteria > Acidobacteriota > Terriglobia > Bryobacterales > Bryobacteraceae > JANWVO01. The sequence goes on along the minus strand of CAYWJB010000015.1, from coordinate 10,118 downwards.
GGCTGGCTCTGGCCACCATCCGCGAGCACAAGCTGCGCAGCTTTCTCACCGTGCTCGGCGTCATCATCGGCACGGGCACCATCATCGGCGTAGGCAGCATTCTGACGGGCTTCGACGGCGCCGTCACGGGCGTCATCCGCAGTCTGGGCACGGAGACGATCATCGCCTTCAAGTTCCCCGTAGGCATCCAGTTCGGCCGGCGTTCGCGCGAGGAGATCCAGCGCAAGCCTCTCACCTTCGAGGACGCCATGGCCATCCAGGAGCGCTGCCGGTCGGTGGAAGTCGTCAGCCCCTATCTCTTCCCCAACTGGAACGTGATGCACCGCGTCCGTTACAAGAACAACGAGCTGCTCCAGATCGACCTCGGCGGCACGGACGAGAAATACGCCCAGGGCGGGCAGGCGGAGATGATGGCCGGCCGGTTCTTCACCGACTTCGAAAACCTCCGCCGCGTGCCGGTGGCCGTCATCGGCGAGGACGTCTACAAGAGCCTGTTTTCCGGCCTCAACGCCGTCGGCAAGGAAATCCAGGTTGACGGCCACAGCTACGAGGTCATCGGCGTGATGAAGCGCCCGGCGAACTCCTTCCCCGGCCAGCAGGACAACCGCGTGCTGCTGCCCTACCACACCATGCGCAAGCTGGAGCCGGGCGCAGTGGAGCACATGCTGATCATCGTCGCCCGGCCCGGCATGCTGGCCCAGGCGGTGGAGGAGGTCCGCGGGGTGCTGCGCCAGCAGCGCCGCGTAAAGTGGAACGAGCCGGACAACTTCGGCCTCAGCACCGCCGACCAGATGGTGGAGCAGTTCCGCCAGGTGACCAGCGTCACCGCGCTCGTCATGGTGGTGCTGTCCTCCATCGGCCTGCTGGTGGGAGGCATCGGCGTGATGAACATCATGCTGGTCTCGGTCACCGAGCGGACGCGCGAAATCGGCGTGCGCAAGGCGATCGGCGCGCGCCGGTTCGACATTGTGGTGCAGTTCCTCACGGAAGCCGTGGTGCTCACCTTCGCCGGTGGGCTGTTGGGCATGATGCTTGGCTGGATCATCTCCAAAGCGGCGCAATTCGCCTTCCCGAGCCTGCCCACCAGTGTGCCGTTGTGGGCCGCAGGCCTCGGCGTGGCGGTCAGCGTCGGCGTGGGGCTGTTTTTCGGCCTCTGGCCTGCCACCAAGGCGGCGCGGCTCGATCCTGTCGAGGCGCTGCGTTACGAGTAAGGCTGCGGGTGGTATGCTGAACGCCATGCTGCGGCTATTTCTGTTGGCATGCCTGTGCATGGTGCTCGCGTTCGGGCAGGGCAAAGGCGCCGCCAAGGGGAAGGGAAGGGACGACGGCGCCCGCGCGCCCGCCAAACAGGCCGGCGCCTATCCTTCCTTTCGTGACGCCGAAGTGCGGATCCTGCTCGACTTCTACCGCCCCGGTTCCGGCAACCTCCCGCCTGGCATCGCCCGAAAGGGCGACTTCCCGCCCGGCATCCTGAAGCAGGTCGCGCGCGGCAAGGGGCTGCCGCCGGGGCTGGCGGCGAAGCTCGAGCCCTTCCCGCCCCCGCTGGCACGGCAGTTTCCTCCTCCTCCGGCCGGCTACCGGCGGATGATTTGTGGCACTCTGGCACTGATGCTGGACGAGTCGACGAGTCTCGTGGTCGACGTCGTCAACCTCGTGCCGTAGTGAGGCTGCGGGAAACACGGAACCTTTCGGCCGCCGGGCCGTAATGTCATTGTGCGGCCACTCGTCGCTTGCCTGCCGCTTCTCTTGATGCGCGCCCTCGCTGCGGCGCAGTGCCCGGAGGCGCCGCCGCTCGAAGTGATCCTCTCGCGCCTGGCTGCCAACCAGGAGCGCGCGGTCGAGGCCCGGCGCGCCATCGTGTACGAACAGCGGACGCTCGTGCGCCTGCTGCGCACCAATGGCAAGCTGGCACGGGAAGAGCGCCGCCACTACACCGTCACGCCGGCGCCTGCAGGAACGGAGAAGAAGCTCGAGAGCTTCGAAGGGCGGTACGAGACGAAAGGGCGCCTGCTTCCATACGACAAGCCGGGATTCACGTACAAGGACCTGGATCTGGATGGCGAGCTGATCGAGGACCTGACCGAAGATCTGGTCAATGACCGGGCCTCGCGCGACGGCATCGCTGCCGGGCTGTTTCCTCTTACGAGAAGAGAGCAGCGCGGCTACCAGTTCTTCCTTGAGGGTTGCCGGGCGCTCGGCGGCGCGCCGGCATTCCTTCTCCGCTTCCAGCCGCGCAAGCTCGCCGAGGGGGAGTCGAAGCCCTGGCAAGGGGAAGTCTACGTGGACCCACAGGAGTTCCAGCCATTGCTGGTGGTCACGAAACTCGCCTGGAATGTGCCCGCTGCCGTTCGAGTGCTGTTCGGCATCAGCATCCGCCAGCTCGGCTTCAGCGTGACGTTCACCCGGGTGGCAGATGGGCTGTGGTTCCCTTCCACTTATGGCACGGAGTTCGGACTCAAAGTGCTGTTCGGCTACAAGCGCAACATCACCATGAACGTCGTGAACTCCGGCTTCCGGCGCGCGCAGGCGGATTCGACCATCACCTTCCCGCAAGAGCTCGCCGGTCCCTGAGCCTGTCAAACCTTCCGTTAAAGTTCGTTTAGAAGTTTGCGTCCCTTCCCGCGCCGGTGATACACTGCCCGCACGCACCGTAACGGGTTATGAAAGTGGGTGAGGGCATCAGCGCCTTTTTCCCTGCCTACAACGACGCTCCGTCGCTGCCCGGCTTGCTGCGGCGCACTTTCGCCGCGCTCGAGCAGGCGACCGACGACTTCGAAGTCATCGTCGTCAACGACGGCAGCCGGGACGAGACTGCGTCCGTGCTCGAGCAGATGCGACAGGAGTTGGGACCCCGCCTCCGGGTGGTGACGCACGAGAGGAACCGCGGCTACGGCGGCGCTCTCCGCAGCGGGTTCGCGACGGCCACCAAGGATCTGGTCTTTTATACCGATGGCGACGGGCAATACGATCCCGCCGAGATCCACCTGTTGCTGGAACAGTGGAGCCCCGACGCAGGGCTGGTGAACGGATACAAGCGGCTGCGGCAGGATCCCTGGCACCGGGTTTTCATTGGAAACGTATACAACCGGGTCGCGCGGTTTCTGTTCGGCATCCGGATCCGGGACATCGACTGCGACTTTCGCCTTGTCCGCCGTGCGCTGGTCTCAAACCTGCACCTGGAGTCCACCTCGGGCACGATTTGTCTGGAGCTGGTGCGGAAGATCGAGCTGACGGGCTGTCCGGTGGCCGAGGTGGCAGTGAGCCATTACCCGCGCCTGCACGGGCGCAGCCAGTTCTTCCGGTGGCAGTCGCTGCTCAGCACGGCGCGGCAGTTCGCGCGCTTGTACTGGAATCTGGTGGTGTTACCGTTCTTTGCCTCGAAAGGAAGGGCTGCGGTGGCGCTCGTCTCGGGGAGTCTTCACCGCAAGCCGATGGTGTAGGCGGGCCTCACCCTGCCGGTCTCCGTGCCACCAGGATCGCCGATTGTCCGGCCGGAAGCCGCCCTCCGCGCCCAATCCACGCAGCCTCCAGCCGCAGAGCGTCCAGGAGCAAACGCTCCAGCCACGCCGGCCCCAGCCTGACGCCGCTCTCGGCCGGCGCCTGCAACATCGGCTCGAGCACGCGGAATTTCAAGAAAGCCACCGGCAGCAGCAGGCAGTTGGCGTACGTCGCGAACTGCACTTGCAGGCCTGCCTGCGATGCGGCTTCTGACAACTTCCGCAGCGTGAATCGCTGCCTCTCGCCGACAAACTGCGAATGGCGGCTGCGCAGCCAGCGGAACGCTGCCGCGCGCAGCACCAGCTGTCCGTCGGGGCGCAGGCAGCGCGCCAGTTCTCGCATTGCCTGCCGCTCCTGGCCATCGTCCAGGTGCACGAAAACATCCAGACAGGTGATCAGGTCGAAGCTTGCATCGGGGAAGGGCAGGGCCTGGATGTCGCCGCGCACGAGTCCCCGCAAACCGTTCCTGCGCCGCGCCAGTCGCAGCCCCTCCTGGGCGAAGTCCAGCCCCCGGACCCGCCATTGGAACGTCCGCGCCATCCACTCGGCATGCGCTCCGGTGCCGCAGCCTGCGTCCAGCACGTCGGCAATGTCCGCCGCGAGGTGGCGCATTGCGATACGCCGGAAGATCTCGCGCATGCCGCGAAACCACCACATGCGCTCTTCCGCGGCTGCCAGGTTGAAAAACTCCGCGGGGTTCATCGAGACGGGCTGCCGCCGATCTTAGCCGATCCCCTCTGGCGCCCGCAATGCGCGCCCTGATTCAAGCCATCTTCCCCGCACCCGGGCTGACCGGCACGATCGTCAGGAGGGCGGAAGTGCGCCCCCGAGGCGACGGATCCACTGCCGGCTGCGGATCGGCCCGGATCAGCCGCGGCGTTTCAGGAGATATATGCCGAACAGTCCGCCCGCCAAGAAAGCAAAGGATGACGGCTCCGGAATCTCGCTGGCAAGCCCGGCTTCGCCGCGGATCATCCAGTTGCCCGGGAAATAGTCATCGATGTTAAACGCGCCCGACGGTTGGCCGGGAGGAAACCAGACCCAACTTTGGCCCTGAGGGGAGCTTTGATCGAGGGCGGCGGGATAGCTCCCTGAGCCATGAACGGCAGCGGCTCCTGCGAAGAAGCTGGTTCCGGCAGGCCCGATATATACCGGAGCGGGGAAGCCGTAATAAACCCAGCCGCTACCGGAGAATCCTGACAAAGAAGTGATCAGCACGGCATCGACAGGGCTCCCATCACTGTTCGGATCGCTCCAGAGAGTGACAGAAACAGCGGAACCGACGGGAAAATACACTGAATCCCAATAAACGGAGATGCCGGTGATGGACTCTCCTCCGGGCAGCACAGTGAAGCGGTTGGCCCAGGCCAGTTCGCCCCCGCCGGACAGGCCGACGCTGTTTTCGATCGTGCCGTCGTCAACCTGATAGATGATGGCAGCCTGCGAGGGAAAGGCGGCGAAAAGCCCCACCCACAGAATCAGCTTGGGCGCAATGTGAGGGTCAAGCGGGTCTCCTCCTTTCAAACCACCGGAGCGCAGAGATCGCCCCGTAGTGAAAAAACAGCCCATCGCATCTGGTTCTCTGATTCAAGCACAAAGGCTTCGTCAGGCCGGGTCCAGCCACAACGGGCGGATGTGGCGCTCGAAGAGGTTCAGGGTCACGTTGCGCGACACGGTCTCCTCGCAGGCGCGCACCTGTTCGAGGTATCTCGCGCCCATCCTCGCTGCCACCTTGTAACCGACGTGCAGCAACTGCCGAAGGTGCGGGTTGAAATCGGGGCAGTGAGGGTCGTGCCGCAGCGCGGCGGTGAACCGCTGCGAGTCCCATGCGGCCACAGCCTCCGGCGGCGGGAGCTTCGCTTTGTCGATGTCGATCACCGCCGCATAGGGCGCGCACAGCTCCTCCAGATGGCCGTGCGCCTCGGCGTAGATCTCCCGGGCAAGCTGCAATCCTTCGCCGCCCGCCTCCGCCAGCCCGATCAACTCCTCCAGCCATGTCGTGCCTGCCGTCTTCACATGGACGCCGGCGCCGGTGCGCTCGAGCACGCGGCGGATGCGCGGGTACAGCGTGAACTTGTCGCTGCCCGAGTGGACGCTGAGCTTCAGATGCGCGGGCAAGCCGTACTTTTCGACGGCCAGGCGGATGGCTGCGATATCGGACTCAAATTCGCGTTCGAACTGGTCCGGGTCGCCGACGTAGTCCACGCCCTTGTTGAACCGCCCCGTGAATTTCGGCGCGATCGTGCCGGCGGGGACGCCCTCGCGCGCCAGGGCGGCGAGGATCACGAACAATTCGTCGGGCGTCTGCGGCGCGTCGGTCTCATCCATCGAGACCTCCGTGATGAACGTGCCGCGCCCCTTCGCGCTCTCGATCCGGCGGTAGATCTGCGCCGCCTCCTGCACCGCCGCGAGATACTTGCCGGCGATGCGGCGCACCGCCTCCCGCGTCAGCCCGAACGCGCCGCCGCAGTCGCCCTCCTCGGCGCAGAAAGCGTCCAGCGCAGCCGGGTCCGCAGGCCTGCCAATCGACTCCGCCACGTCAATCGTGTAAAAGTCGCTCGCCTCCAGGAACGCGTCCACCGTTTCCAGCCGGATGTGATCGGCGTCCACGAAATACGCGCCGTTCCAGCCCAGCGCCGAAACAGCCGCGTCGGCTTCCCGGCGGACATCCGCAGGCGCGCTGCCCACGATCGCGTGCTCACGGTGGCTCTTGTTCCACACCGGCGTCACACCGGCGCCGGCGTTGCTGGCCTGCACGCACGCGGCGAGCTGCGCCCTGCCCTGCTGTGCAAACCGGTCGCCCATGCCGAGCGAGAATCGTCCGAGCGGTCCTGCGTTTTTCATGGCCATGTACTAACATATCAGTGTAGGGGCTTGCATGGAACCATCGACACAACCGTTCAAGACACTGGCGCAGGCGTTTTCGCTGGAAGGCGAACTGGCGCTGATCACGGGCGGCGCCACCGGGATCGGACGCGCCATCGCGCATGCATTCATTGAGGCCGGGGCGCGCGTCGTCCTTGTCGGACGGCGCCGCGAATTACTGGAGTCTGCCGCCTCCGAACTGGGGCCGCAGGCGGGCTGGGCGGTGCATGACGTGGCGCAGACCGCCCACGCACCGGCGCTGGTCGAAGATGTCCGGGCGCGCTACGGCGAGGTGACGATTCTCGTGAACAACGCGGGACACCATCTGAAGAAGACCATTGAGGAGACCGACGAGACCGAGTTCCGCCATATGCTCGACACGCACGTCACCGGCGCCTACGCCCTGACGCGCGCCGTGATCCCCGCAATGATCGGGCGCCGCCACGGGCATCTCCTGTTCACTGCCTCGATGACGTCGTTCTTCGGGCTGTCGCGCGTGTTCGCCTACTCGACCGCAAAGTCGGCTTATCTGGGCATGGTGCGCTCGCTCGCGGTGGATCTTTCGCCGAAGGGGATCCGCGTCAATGCCATCGCCCCGGGCTTCATCGAGACCGAAATCTCCCGCAAGGCGCTCGACAGCGACCCGGCGCGGAAGAACCGCGTGCTGAGCCGGACGCCGCTCGGGCGGCTGGGCACAACCGAGGATGTCGGCTGGGCGGCTGTCTATCTCTGCTCGCCAGCCGCGCGGTTCGTCAATGGCGTGGTTCTGCCCGTGGACGGCGGCGTGCTCATCGGCTTCTGAGGTTCTCCCAGAACGCCCGCAGATCCTCCGCCGGCGGAGCTTCAAATCTGAGGGCGCCGCAGGGAAGCTCGAACTCGAGCCATTCGGCGTGCAACATCTGCCGTTCCGCCCCCAGCCGCTTCCGCAGGCTCTCCGTCATGCCATGGCGCAGGAATTCGAGAAACAGACCCTCGTCCGGTCCGTAAAGCTTGTCGCCGCACACGGGATGGCCAATGGCGGCGGCGTGCACGCGGATCTGATGCAGCCGCCCCGTTGCGGGTTCGACTCGCGCCAGCGTCTTCGCGCCGCGCCATTCCAGGGGCACGAAGCGCGTCCGCGCCGGGTATCCGTCCGGGCGCGGCGCCTGCTTGAGAAACACGCGCGACCCGGTGGCGCGCCCGAGCGGCAGATCCACTTCCAAGGGGCGCTCCAGTTCCCCTTCGAGAACCGCCAGGTAGCCTTTGCGCACCTGGCCGTGTTGAACCGCCCGCTGCATGGCGCTCGCCAGCTCCCGCCTTCGGACCAGAACCACGATGCCGCTGGTTTCCCGGTCCAGCCGCGAAGGCATGTGCAGCTCGGCGTCGCCCATCCACTCGCGCGCGGCGCCCACCAGACTGGACCACGGCCCATGCTTGGACGGGTGGCACACCAGGCCGGCCGGCTTGTTCACGGCCAGCCAGTCCGCGGTGCGCTCCAGCGTCCACGCCTTCAGTTCCTCGGGTGTGACTTGCCAGCCCCAATCCGTGCCCGGCACCATCACCAGTGTGGGGCTTGCGGCTGCCTGCTCTCAACCCGCTGATGCCGGCTTGCGACCGCGGCAACCCGCGCTTGTGAAGCCTGTCTTCCCGCTGTGGCATCGAAAGCATTGGCGGGGAGCGGTGCAGGGCTGCGTTGCCCGCCGCACGTCGGCTGCGGTACAAAGTGAGATCACCCATGGCTGAGCCATTGCCAGTCGACACCTCCGCGCAAGACCTGAAGGTGAAGCGCGCCGAGGTGGACTTCCACAACTTCGCTTCCCTCGGGCAGCCTGAACGCGCGATGGCCGCCTACGCGGACGAAAACGTTCGCCGCGCGGCGATTCTGAGCGGGAACCTTGACTTCGTCCCGTCCATGTCGCCGTTTCTCGAGATCGGCGCCAATGCCGGCCACACTTCCTACATGCTGGCGAACCGCTTCGGCGCGGCAGGCTTCGCCCTCGACATCTCCGCCGATGCGCTGCGCCACGGGCGCTTCCTCCGCACTGCATGGAATCTGGGAAAGAGCCCCGTCCTCGTTGCCGGCGACGCCACCAGGCTGCCGTTCCGGGATTCCTCGCTCGCGTTCGTGATGAGCTTTCAGATGCTGTCGCAGTTCATGGACGTCGAGCCTGTGTTTCGGGAAGTGCGGCGCGTGCTGGCGCCCGGAGGCGTCTACTTCTTCGCCGAAGAGCCCATCCGGCGCGTGCTCACGTTGCGCGCCTACCGGGCGCCCTACCCGGAGCGGATGAACGTCCTGGAGCGGGTTCTGTACCGGTGGGGGTTGCTCGATTACATCGCCGCCGACGTCATCGGCGCCTGGCAGGAGGAGTCCTTCGGGATCCGCCAGAACCACCGCTACGGGCTGCGCGACTGGCTGGAACTGATCGGCAGGCACTTCGACGAAAGGCGCGTGTTCACGTTTCCACGCCTGGGCGGATGGGCGAACCGCGCCGTGGCGAGCGCGCTCGGTTTGTTCCCGAAATACACGGATGCACGCGCCGCGCGTTTTCTGGGCGGCACGATTGCCGCGCTTTGCCGCAAGCCCGGCCACCTGCCCGCGGGGCTGTCGATCGAGCAGGCCCTGGCGTGTCCGGATTGCCTGGCGCCGCTGCCTTGGAACTCCGAACGGCTCCTCTGCGGCGGGTGCGGGTTCTCCGCCGAAGCGGAAGGCGAAGTCTTCAACCTGCTGCCGTCGAAACTCCGCGAGGCGCTCTATCCGGGGCTGCGCCCCGACAACATCGACTTCTCAAAGCCGGGCCATGAGGAGGCTCTGCTGGAAGGCTTCCACGCGCTGGAAGGCGAATTCGGCAACCGGTACCGCTGGATCGGCCCCCGCGCGCGGCTGCGCCTGAAACCTTCGCGAAAGGGCCCCGCGGCGCTCCGTCTTCAGGGTCACTCACCGAGCCTTGCGCGGATCGAGCTGCGCGCGAACGGCGCGCCACTCGGCTTGCGGAAGCTCGAAAGATCCGGGCTGTTCGTGATCGAAGTTCCTCTTGCGGAAGCGCCCGAATACGAAGTCGAGATCCTGGCTTCGCCTTCCTTCCACGCGCCGGGCGATGTGCGCACGTTGACTGTCAACCTGTCGCTCGTCCGGCTCGTGTATCAGCAAGAGCCGTGAGCCGGACGCCGGAGTAACCAGCGGCGCAGGCGGGCGCCCGGCCCTCCGGTCACATGTTTTCGATGATCGCCTGCCCGAACTCGCTGGTCTTCAGCTTGGTGGCGCCCTCCATCAGCCGGTGCAGGTCGTAGGTGACCCGCTTCTGGCGGATGGCTTCGGTGATCCCCTTCTCGATGAGCTGAGCCGCCTCCTTCCAGCCGATGAACTCGAACATCATCACGCCGGAGAGGATGACGCTGGACGGGTTCACCACATCCTGCCCCGCGTACTTGGGCGCAGTGCCATGGGTGGCCTCGAAAACGCCGTGCTCGTCGCCGATGTTGGCGCCGGGCGCCATGCCGAGCCCGCCCACCTGCGCCGCGGCAGCGTCGGAGAGATAATCGCCGTTCAGGTTCGGCGTGGCCACGACGTCGTACTCGTCGGGCCGCAACAGGAGTTGCTGGAACATCGAGTCCGCGATGCGGTCCTTGAGGATGATCTTGCCTTCCGGCACCTGCGTGCCGGCCTCGGCCTCGGTCACCACCCGGTCCGCGAACTCCTCTTTCGCCACCTCGTAGCCCCAGTCGCGGAAGGCGCCCTCGGTGAACTTCATGATGTTGCCCTTGTGCACGAGCGTGAC
>CAYWJB010000014.1:76317-80293 GCA_964458495.1 uncultured Arcobacter sp. | reverse complement strand
GATTCGGGGCGGGACAGAGTGGTCAGTCCCCCTCGGGGGGCCGGTCGTTCTCGCGGCTCTGCTAAAGGCGCTGCTTCGCTCGCGATGCAGGAAACCGCTCGTTCTCGCGGGCCTGCGGCCCGCTTCACTCGCGGCTCTGCCAGTGGTCGGAGGTGGGACCGCTCGCTCTCGCGGCTCTGGCAGCGGGGCGCGGGTCACATCCAGACGAGGGCGCATAGCTGGATCCGGATGCCGGTTTTCTGCGGCTTGAGGGCGAGGGTGTCGAAGGTATCTTCGGCGAAAGCGGGGAGCCGGTCGACTTCAGCCTGAAAGTCCGCGGAGAGCTGGTCGATCTGCGCCTGGACAGATTCGACGGTGTCGGCGGCGCGGGCGATGTCGGCGCGCTCCTTGCCGAGGCGGGTGGCGGCGCGGGCGGCGGTGCCGATGCGGCTGGCGTTGGCGGCGCTGACGGTCCTTCGGCCGGCGAACATGCCGAGCAGGGAGGCGCCGATGGAGATCACGGACTGCATCGTCTGGGCTGTGGCCTGCTGCTTCTCCTGGGCCACCTTCATTTCGGCGCGGCGCCTGCGGTCCTGGAGGGCCCGCAGCTTCGGCTCGTAGCGGGCCTCGAGCTTTGCGACAGCCTGGTCGCGGGCCTCGCGGGCGGCATGCTGGACGCGGATCCGAAAGTCACGCTCACTTTCGCCGGGGCGCGAGACGAGCCCGGTGGAGGGGCTGCGCCAGAGTTCGAGGCCGCGGTTCTGATAGAGCCAGAGAGCGAACGATTTCTGCCACTGGGCGTAGTTCTTCGGTTGAGCAGCGGCGGCGGGCAGGGGAGCGAACTCCGCGTCCTGGTCCGGGGTCTGCTTCAGGTCTTCGAGGCGCAGATCAGAGGGCTCGGCATTGGACCAGTCGACCGGGACGGGGCCATTGGAGATGGGGCAGGAATACGCGGCGGTTTCGACCAGATCGATGCCGAGCTTGCGGTCGAGATACTGGAGTTGCGCGACGCCGAGCAGGCGGGGCTCATAGCAGGCGACGCCGCTCAGGGGCGCAAAGTATTGCGGGACGCCCGGCGGGAGCACTGGCGGCGCGGCGGCAGCGGCGGCGGGCTTCGCTGAGATGGAGACCGTGCCGGCTGCCATGGGGCGCATGGGCTGCGGGATTTCCGGCGGAGCGGCGGCTTGCGCGAGCTGGCGCAGTTCGGCGCGCGTCATGGGGCCGCGGAGGTAGCTGAGCGTCCAGCGGGTCTCGAACAGGACGGGCTGGCCGAGATGGACGTTGTTCATGAGGAAGACGCGGTTGCCGAGACCCGCGAGGAGGCGCTCCATTTCCTGGCGGTCGAAGCCCGAGCCGGCGGCGGCAGAGGCGCCTTCCAGCCCTTCGAGAACGCGCGCCTTGTCCCGCTCGGTTTGCAGCCTGCCGATAAACCAGGTGCCGGTGTTGGCGAGGCCCTTGTAGTCGAGATCAACCGGGTTCTGCGTGGCGAGGACGAAGCCGAGGCCGAAGGCGCGCGCCTGCTTGAGCAGAGTGAGCAGGGGCTGCTTGGAGGGCGGGTTGGCGACGGGCGGGAAAAAACCGAAGATCTCGTCCATGTAGAAGAGGGCGCGGAGGCTGGAGACGCCGCTCTGGCGGCGCACCCAGGCCAGCAGCTGGTTCAACAGGAGCGAGACGAAGAACATGCGTTCCGCGTCGTTGAGGTGGGCGATGGAGAAGATGCTGATGCGGGGCTTGCCTGCGGGGTTCCACAGCAGCGAATCGATGTTGAGCGGCACGCCCTCGCGCCAGGCTTCGAAGCCGGGCGCGGCCAGGAGGTTGTTGAGCGCCATGGCGAGGCCGAAGCGCTCTTTGGAGGGGTAGAAGGACTCAAGGTCGAGCACGCCGAGGCGGGAGAACGGCGGCTGCTGCACCTGCTGGATGAGTGCGCCAAGATCGAGGCTGCGGCCTTCGCGCCAGGAGGCGTCGAGGATGGCGGACAGCAGGACGTGCTCGCGGGACTGGAGAGGATCGGCCTGGATGCCGGCGAGCGCCAGGAGAGAGGTGGCGGCACCGGAGATGCGGTCGCGGAGGGCTTCGCGGTCTCCCAGCTCGTCCGGCGAGGGGGCGTCGAACGACTTGAGGACGGAGACGGCGATGCCGGAGTCGGAGCCGGGCGTGTAGACAGCGAACTCGCAGGCAGCGCGCAGGCGGCGGATGCGTTCCGGGCCCTGATCCCATTGTTCGAGGCCCTTGCGCCACTTCTCGGCCTCAGCGGCGGCGAAGGCACGCGGGTCGAGGCCCTTGGCACGGGCGTCGCCGGCGTTGATCCAGGGCTCGAACTCCTGGGGGGAGAGGTTCGGGAACGCAAGCAGGAGGTTGGCAAGGTCGCCCTTTGGATCGACGACGATGGCAGGGATGCCATCGATGGCGGCTTCTTCCAGCAGTCCGATGCAAAGGCCGGTTTTGCCGGAGCCGGTCATGCCGACGCAGACGGCGTGGGTGACCAGATCCTTGCTGCGGTAGAGGAAGGGTTCGCCGCCGGGCTTGAGCCTGCCGAGATAGAAGGCGCCGAGCTTTTCGTAGTCGGGCAGCATGTCAGGCCATTTTAGGCCGTTTTGTCCTGCCCTGGCTTGGGCTCCTTGAGGCGCCTCTGTTCGCGCAGCGCCTTGCGGAGGAGGAACTCGATCTGGCCGTTGAGGGAGCGCAAGTCGTCGTCGGCCCATTTTTTGAGGGCTTCGAGGACCTCCGCGTCGATGCGCAGCAGGAAGGATTTGCGCTCCGCCATCTTGGTTCTATTGATATAGCGTGCCGGTGTTGAGGACGGGCTGTGCAGCCGCCTCGCCGCAAAGGACGACGAGGAGGTTCTGCACCATGGCGGCGCGCTGCTCGCCGTCCAACTGGATGACGTTCTTGTTGGCGAGCATCTCGAGCGCCATCTCCACCATGCCGACGGCGCCCTCGACGATCTTCTGGCGGGCGGCGATGACCGCCGACGCCTGCTGGCGGCGCAGCATGGCGGCGGCGATTTCGGGGGCGTAGGCGAGGTAGCTGATGCGCGCCTCGATCACCTCGACGCCGGCGACGGCGAGCCGCTCCTGGATTTCTTCCTTGAGCCGCGCGGCGACTTCCGCGGTGCTGCCGCGGAGGGAGACCTGATGGTCCTCGTGCGCGTCATAGGGGTACGCGGTGGCGAGGTTGCGCACGGCAGCTTCGCTCTGCACGTGGACGTAGTTCTCGTAGTTGTCGACCTGGAAGATGGCCTCGGCGGTGTCGACGACCTTCCAGACGACGACGGCAGCGATCTCGATGGGGTTGCCGTCGTGGTCGTTCACTTTCATCTTCGAAGTTTCGAAGTTGCGGACGCGGAGCGAGACGTGGCGCTTCGCAAAGAACGGGTTGGCGAAGCGCAGCCCCGGCGCCGCCACCGTGCCGACGTACTTGCCGAAGAGCGTAAGAACCACGCCCTGGTTGGGCTGCACGGTGAAGAAGCCCACCAGGCAGAACGAGTCCACCAGCAGGACCAGCATCCAGAACGTGATGAGCAGCCCGCGCAGATCGTACGGAGCGGTCTTCGCCGTCCACACGATCATGACCACGGACAGGACGAGGATGGCCAAAACAAGAAGCAGGACAGGGATTCCGTTCCAGGCTTCGATGACGCGCTCTTTCAACATGGGTGGATCCTCCAGATCTTCCGCGCAGCTCAGTCTCGAGCCGCTAGCAATATGATATCACTTCGGTAGCTGAAATCAAGAGAAAAAGCCGCCCGGGCGTGTGCAGGGGGAATCAGGCGAGGCGGGGTTGGAGTCGGCCAGCCGAGGGGGACAGACCGCTGTGTCCACGGGCGGGCTGGTGGTGGAGGGTTGGGGAGATTCGGGGCCGGACAGAGTGGTCAGTCCCCCTCGCCCAGGGGGCGGGGTTTGTGGTTGTTGGGGAGGGAGGCTGGGTTATGGGGGTTGGGGAGGGAGGCCCTGAGCTTGCGCTCAGGGGAATTGGGCCCTGAGCTTGCGCTCAGGGG
>CAYWJB010000014.1:37924-76217 GCA_964458495.1 uncultured Arcobacter sp. | reverse complement strand
CTGGCGCTCAGGGGGAGGCTGGGTTATGGGGGGTTGGGGAGGGAGGCCCTGAGCTTGCGCTCAGGGGAATTGGGCCCTGAGCTGGCGCTCAGGGGGAGGCTGGGTTATGGGGGGTTGGGGAGGGAGGCCCTGAGCTGGCGCTCAGGGGAATTGGGCCCTGAGCTGGCGCTCAGGGGAATTGGGCCCTGCGCTGGCGCGCAGGGGATTGTGACCGGAGTCATGGCGGGTGGCACGGAGACGGCCGTACACCTGGAACTGCAGAGTGATTCGGAAAGGAGCAGTTCTGTGAAACGTCTTTGGATCGCCTTTGGAGCGGTGATCGTGATTTCGTTCTCGATTCTGGGATGGATCGGGACGAGGATTTATCAGGAGATGCCCCCGATTCCGGACCGCGTGGTGACGCGGGAGGGGCGGGTGGTGATCGGCGACGGCGAGGTGGGGCAGGGGCAGAACATCTGGCAGACGATGGGCGGGATGGAGGTGGGGTCGGTGTGGGGGCACGGCAGCTACGTGGCGCCGGACTGGACGGCGGACTCGCTGCGGCGGGAGCTGGAGTTCGTGTTGAACGAGTGGGCGGAGAAGGAGCACGGGAAGAAGTTCGCTGATCTGGATGCGGAGCAGAAGGGCGCTTTGCAGGGGCGGCTGGAGAAGCTGTTCCGCACGAACACGTACGATCCGGCGACGCGGACGATTGTCGTCGATGAAGTGCGAGCGCGCGGGTTCGAGGCCAACGTGGCGTACTACCAGAAGCTGTTTGCCCAAGGCGAGCCGGCGTACGCGATTCCGAAGGGGGCCGTGCCAGACCCGGAGCGGGCGCGGAAGCTGGCGGCGTTTTTCTGGTGGACGGCGTGGTCGGCGTCGACGAACCGGCCGGGAGACACGATCAGCTACACGCACAACTGGCCGCATGAGCCGCTGGCGGGCAACCGCCCGACGGGCGAGAGCGTGATGTGGACGGGTGTGAGCATCCTGATGCTGCTGGGCGGAATTTGCGCGATGGTGTGGTGGTACGCGTCGCAGCCGAAGGAGGCGCCGGTGGAGCGTCCGGCTGCGGACCCGCTGCTGCCGCTGGCGGCGACGCCCTCGCAGCGGGCGACGCTCAAGTATTTCTGGGTGGTGGCACTTTTGATCCTGGCGCAGATCCTGCTGGGCGTGGTGACGGCGCACTACGGGGTGGAGGGGGACGGCTTCTACGGGATTCCGCTGTCGAAGTGGCTGCCCTACAGCGTGACGCGGACCTGGCACGTGCAGCTGGGCATCTTCTGGATCGCCACATCGTGGCTGGCGGCGGGGCTGTACATTGGCCCGCTGGTCTCCGGGCACGAGCCGAAGCACCAGAAGCTGGGCGTGAACGTGCTGTTCGCGGCGCTGCTGGTGATCGTGGTGGGATCGCTGGCGGGCGAGTGGCTGAGTGTGCACAACCGGCTGACGGACGCACAGGCGTTCCTTTGGGGCCATCAGGGGTACGAGTATGTGGATCTGGGGAGGATGTGGCAGATCCTGCTGCTGGCGGGGCTGTTCATCTGGCTGTTCCTGGTGATCCGGAGCGTGAAGCCGGCGTTCCGGAACGCAGGAGATCAAAAGCCGCTATTGACGATCTTCCTGATGAGCGCGGGGGCAATCGGCCTGTTCTACGGGGCGGGAATCATGTGGGGGCAGCATTCGCACCTGTCGATGGTGGAGTACTGGCGGTGGTGGGTGGTGCACCTGTGGGTGGAAGGGTTCTTTGAAGTGTTCGCGACAGCCGTGATCGCGTTCTTCTTCGCGCGGCTTGGGCTGGTGCGGGCGAAGCTGGCGGCGGAGGCGGCGCTGCTTTCGGCGACCATTTATCTGGCGGGCGGCATCATCGGCACCTGCCATCACCTGTACTTCACGGGCACGCCTACGGTGGCGCTGGCTTGGGGATCGGTGTTCAGCGCGCTGGAGGTGGTGCCGCTGACGATGGTGGCCTACGGGGCGCTGGACGACCTGCGGCGCGGGCGCGCGACGGAGTGGGCGCGGCGCTACCGCTGGCCGATCTATTACTTCGTGGCAGTGGCGTTCTGGAACATGCTGGGGGCGGGGCTGTTCGGGTTCATGATCAACCCGCCGATCGCGCTGTACTTCATGCAGGGGCTGAACACGACGCCGGTGCACGGGCATGCGGCGCTGTTCGGCGTCTACGGGATGCTGGGCATCGGGTTGATGCTGGTGTGCCTGCGGGCGATGGGGCAGCGGGAGGAGTGGAACGACCGCATGATGAAGTTCGCCTTCTGGGCGATGAACGGCGGGTTGTTCGCGATGACGGTGTTCAGCCTGCTGCCGGTGGGGCTGCTGCAAACGTGGGCGAGCGTGAGCCAGAGCTACTGGTATGCGCGGAGCATGGAGTTCCTGCAAACGCCGCTGATGCAGGCGCTCAGGTGGATGCGCGCGCCGGGCGACACGCTGTTCGCGCTGGGCGCGGTGGCGCTGGTGTGGTTCGTGCTGAAGATCCGCCCGGCGGAGCAGAGCTGAGGGCGCGCGGCGGGGAGGGCTGAGGATCAGCCTTCCCCCTCGCCGGCGGCGGCGCGGGCGGGGGCGAGTTCCTGCCAGCGGCAGGAGTCGAGGAACTCGCACCACTGGCACAGGTCGCCGAGGGCAGGAGCGACGTCGATGCGGCCCTGGTGGATCTGCCCGATGGCGGTGCGTGTCTTTTCGAGCGCCCCGGCGATCTTCTCCTGCGCTTGCGCGGCGTCCCGCGCTCCCGTGCGTTCGGCGTCGTCCTTGAGAGCGATGAAAAAGATGCCCGCCGGGCGCAGATTCTCGTTGCGCGCGAGCGCTTCCGCGTACAGGCCGCCCTGGACGGAGATGCTCTCGCGCGAGCGGATGGATTGCGCGCCCGAATACTTGAAGTCGTAGACAATGCAATCGCCCTGGGGGGAGACATCGACGCGGTCGGCGCGGCCGTGGATTTCGACGCCGGCTTCGTTGAGCTGGAGTCTCTCCTCGAGGCGGAGATCCCAGCGCTCCCGGAGTCCCGGGTCTGCCGCGTAGGCAGCGAGGGCGCGTTTCATGATGGCGCGCTCGAGGATGGTCTGGTGCGTTTCAGCGACCCCGCTGCGGGGAAGCTCGCGGTCCCAGAACTCGTCGACGAGTTTTGCGATGTCGCAGCGGCGTTTGTGCCACTCGGCGAGGATCTGGTGGGCGAGGGTGCCGAGCCAGAGCTGGTCGATTCGCTCGGCCGGGCGTGCGGGAAGCGGCTGAAGCCGGAGCGTATGGCGGGCGAAGAACTGGAAGGGGCACTGGAGGAAGGATTCGATGGCGGTGGCGCGCAGCTTTGAGTGAATCGACCGCAGTGCGTTCAGGGCGAAATCCGACTGGAGCGCCGGCCGTGGGGCGCGGCGAGGCTCGCACTGAGGTCGGATACGGAGGCGGCGGGCGGGGATGGAGGAGTCCTGGCCCATGCCGGGCTGGTCGAGCAGGAAAGAGGGCAGTGTGGGGTCGCCTTTTTCGTTGGCCGATGGCCAGGAGAGAAAGAGTCTCTTCGCGGCGCGGGTGCGGGCGATTTCGAAGTGGAAATGCTCTTCCTGCTCGCGTTCGGCGCGCGTGCGGAGGGGGAAGCCGTTCTGGCGGAGAGCGAGGCGGAGGGTCTCCGGGAGGAGCGGGTCCGGACCGGAGCGGCGCGGGAATTCGCCTTCGAGCAAGCCGCAGACGAAGACGACGGGCAGCTCCCACTGGCGGGCTTCCTGCACGTCGAGGATGTGGACAACGTCGCGGCGGGCGTCGCCATGCCAGAGGCGCGCCTCGGCGATGGCGTCTTCGACATGCTCCCAGAACTCTGCGAGCTCGACGGGATCCGGGGGTAACAGGTGTGGGATGGAGGAGGCAGCGTCGAGGATGGCGCGAAAACCGGCGGCTGTGAGCCGCAGACTGCCGAGCCGGTGCGAAGGGATGGCGCCATTGGCGGGCGGGGGTTCGAGGAGCGAAGCGAGGCTCGCGAGTTCGCGAGCCCATTCGGCGGGGGAGAGAAGCCGCCCCGGCCAGTCCGCGAAGGGAAGGAGAGAATCAGCCGCTGCGGTCAGCTTGCGAAGCTTGTCGAGACCCTGAAACGGAAGCGCCTCAATGGCCCGCTTCCAGGGCTCGCCGGTGATGCCCCGGCTGGACCGGCACAGCGGGTGGCGGAGCAGGTCGAGGCAGGCTTCGCCTTCCCACCGGCTCGTTACGGCGGCAGTAAAGCGGCGGAAGAGCGAGGTGACAGGCTCGCTTTGCAAGGGGGCGCCGAAGTAGGCGCGGCAAGGGATACCGGCGCGGTAGAGGGTGCGTTCGAGCAGGGGCAGGTAAGCGGACTCGTTGCGCAGGACGATGCCCATTTCGCGCCAGGGGCGGCCGCGGCTGTGTTCTTCGAGGATCCGGAGTGTGATCTCCTCGACTTCGCGTTCGCGCGTGGCGGACCGGATGCGGAGGACTTCCGGGGTGGCGCGGCGGGTCTGAAGCCGCTCGACGCGAGCGCCCCGTTGCTTGAGCAGCTGGATCAAGTCCTCGACGCCCTCCCATTCGGGCAGCGTCAGAGTGAGACGGGCACGGCTGGCGATGGCTTCGAGCAGGGCAAGCTCGGTTTTGGAAAAAAGCGTAAAGCCGTCGAGCCAGACCTGGTCCGCGCCCGCGCCTTGTTCGCGGACGCGCTCGGCGGCGTCGAGCAGGAGTGTGGCGCGGAGGCGCAGTCCGGCGGAGGAGAGTGCACGTTCGACGTCCTCGTAGAGCTTGCCGAAAGCGGGGTCGAAGGTGCGGCGGTCCTGCTCTGCCAAGGCGAGCCACTGGAGCGAGCCGCAGCCGGAGTTGGCGAGCTCCTCGATGGCGGCGGCGATGGCGGCAGGCAAGCCTGCCGTTCCCTGCGCGGCGGGGAAGAGCGTGGGGTGATTGTGGAGTTGTTCTTCGACCAGCAGAGACAGTGTGGCGGAATCGGCTGCGGGGGCGCCGGGAGCGAGCGAGGAGGCGAAGCGGGCAAGGGTGGTGATGGAGGATGGGGAGACGGGCTGTCCTTCGCGGGCGAGCTGGTGCTGGAGGTGGCTGGCCATGGTGGCGGTGGGGACCACGAGGCGGGCGGTGGAGGAGCGGGAGGCGAGGAGGAATTCGTGGAGGACCTGAGTGGTTTTTCCGGAGCCGGGCGGGCCGAGGAGGACTCTCATGGGCACAGAGTACAACGCCTCCCGGCGCGAATTCACCGGGCGGCGATTTTCTGCATGAGCTGCTGGCTTTGGGAGTTGAGAGTGTTGAGCTGGCGGAGGTCGTCTTCGGCGGCGAGGACGGCGGTTTGAATGCGGGAGAGGTCGCCGATGGCGGCGGCGGGGTTGTCGCGCTGGGTGTCGAGGCGGACGGCGAGGGCGCGGAGCTGATCGGCGATGTCGCGGTAGCGGCGCTGGAGGGAGTTAATGGTGTTCTCGCGGCGGCGGTTGAGTTCGGCGAGCTCGGCGATCATGGGACCGATAGCGCCTGACTTCAGGCTGAGGGCCTGGAGTTCCTCGCGGGTCTTGCGGAGAGAGGATTCGATCTGGGCGAGGCGTTCATTCTTGGCCTTGATCTCGGCTTCCATGGCCTGGACGATGCGGCGGGTGTGATCGAGATCCTCCTGGAGGGCCGCTTCGGCGGCGGCGAGGCGTCTGTTTTCGGCAGTGACGCGCTCGAGGGAGGCTTCGAGTTCGGCGGCCCGGTTGCGTGCTTCGACGAGGGCGGACTGGGCTTCGGAGAGGCGGGACTGGGCGGCGGCGAGTTCGCGGATGGCGGCGAGGCGGCGGGCGTCATCGGCGCTGCGAGAGGAGGCGGCGGGCAGGGGAGCGGGGATGCCTTTTTCGGCGAGCTGTTTGCGGAGGGTGTCGTTTTCGAGCAGGAGGGCGTCGGCGCGCTCGCGCTCCTTTTGGGCTTCGGCGCGGGCGCGGTCGATTTCCTGCTGCAAGGAGGCGCGCACCTGGAGGCGCGTGTGGAGCAGCCAGGCGCCGGCGGCGAGCGAAAGCCCCAGCAGCACGGACAGCGTGGCCAGGGCGGGGTTCCGCATACGCTCAATCGTACCCGAAATCGGCGGCGGGGTCTGCCGGAGCGGGAGGGATCAATCGCGCTGCCAGGCTTGGGCGACAATGCGACCGCGGTACTGGAGTTCCGCGCCGGAGAACTGGAGGGTGGCGTTCTTGGGGACTCCCGCGGGCAGGCGCAGGTCGATGGAGTACATCGAGAGTATGCGGCCGAAGGCGGCGGCGACGGTGTCCGGGATTTCGGCCAGGTTGCGGCTGAACCACGCCTGCCCGCCGGTGGATTCGACGATTTGCTGGAGGCCGGTCTGATAGGCCTCGTTGAGGCGGTCGCGGAGGAAGGCGAGGTGGACCGCGAAGACGGGGGCGTCGCTGGGGGCGAGGGCGGAGGCGAGGCGGGCGGATTTCTCGCGGACCAGGGCGTCCGGGAAGCGGCGCGAAAGGTCGCGGGTGTCGCTGTAGTTGATGACTGGGTTGGTGAAGTCTTCGCGGTAGTTGCCGATTTCGGAGTCGGTGAGGAAGAGCACGGCGGCGCGGACGCGCGCTTTGTGGACGAGGGCGGAGGCGAGGCGTGCGGCGGGGTCGACGGTTTCGAGGAAGCCGGCGCGGCCGGTCGTGGGAGCGGACTGGATGGCGGCGATGGCGGCGGCGCGGTCCGGGGCGGGATCGGCAAGAGCGTGGAGGCCGTCCTGGGCGGACAGGACGCCGACCCAGGCGTTGGCAGGGAGCTGTTCGATGGCGGCGGCGGCGGCCTGGCGGGCGGCGTCGATGCGGGTGATGTCGCCGGCGAGGTCGAGGACGAGGAGGAGGACGAGGTCATCCTGCGGGCCGAGGACGCGCTCGATGGGGGCTTGGCGGCCGTCGACGGAGGCCTGGAGCTGATCGACGGAGCCGGAGGCGAGCCAGGCAGGGACGCGCTTTCGTTTGCCTTGCGGCGAGGCGGGGGGCTTGGGGGCCGCCGCGGCGGCGGAGGCGAGCAGGAGGAGCTGGAGGCGGCGGGTCATCAAAAGCTGAACCTGAGTCCAAGCTGGACGACACGGCTGCCGCGGGAGCCGATGATGCGGCCGGCGTTGGCGTTGGGAGCGGAGGCCGGGCCGATGACGACGTCGGGATCGGTCCAATTGGCGTGGTTCAGCCAGTTGAAACCGGAGGCGGTGAATTCGAGGGAGCGTTCCTGGTCGATGGGGAAGCGCTTGGCGACGGAGAGGTCGTGGTTCTGGGAGATCGGACCGCGGAGGAAGGGATGGGTGCGGGGGCCGGCGCCCATCTGGAAGTCGGGCGGATGGGAGAATGCCTCGGGGTTGAACCAGAGTTCGGGGGAGGGTTTTTCGACGCGCGGGTTGACGCCGGGGACCGGGTTGACGCGCACGGTTTGCAGGACGCCGCCGGTGTTGTTGAACTGGGCGCGGAGGGCGAGGGGCTCGCCTGAGGCGACGGTGGAGATGGCGGAGATGGACCAGTTGCCGGCGAGATAGCCGCGCCAGCCGGGGTAATTGAGGAATGGCTTGCCGGCGCCGAGGGGGAGTTCGTACATGCAGGAGAACGAGAGGCGGTGGGGGTTGTTCCAGGCGGTGAGGGCCCACTCGTTCTTGTAGTTGAAGAGGTCCTGGCGGCCGTAGGGGCCGGAGTAGTCGTCGAACTGGCGGGAGTATTCGTATCCGGCGTTGAGCGAGAGGCCCTGGCCGGTGCGTTTTTCAGCGCGGAGAGAGAGCGCCTCGCGGCGGTAGCGGCCGCCGGGCCACTGGGAGAAGACGTCGATTTCGTAGAACTGGGGGAAGGGACGGAGGGAGCGGTTGAAGGCGAGATCGTTGAGCTGCTCGCGGAGGTCGAGGAGGTCCGGGTGAACGGCGTTGAGGCGTGTGGAGGAGTTGTTGATGAAAGTGTCGCGCCCCCAGGAGACGCCGGCGGCGGCGGTGAGGACGATGCCGCTGCGGACCTGGCGTTCATAGCTCAAGCCAGCGGACTGGTAGCGGGGGAGGCGGCCGCTGGAGTCGAGGACATTGGCATCGGTGTCGTTGGCGGCTTCCGGCGTGAGATCCGGAACGGGTCTGGGGGGCGGGGGCAAGCCATCGCGCAGGAAGAAGGCGGGTTGGAGGAAGGCGTTGGAGGCGTAGAAATAGGGGTGGCCGTTGAAGCCGCGGGTACCCCACTGGCCGTTGTAGACCGGGTATCCCTGATAGCTCATGCCGTAGGAGAAGCGCAAAGCGGACTGGCGGTTTCCGCGAGGGTTCCAGGCAAGAGAGAAGTTGGGCTGGGGCTTGACGGCGACGGTCTGGAAGGCGCGGCCGAGGCCGTCGCGGCCGGCGAAGACGAGCGCGCCGGGGCGTCCGTTTTCCGGGTTGGGGAGGCGAAGGTCGACGATGCTTTGGCGGTTGTAACGTTCCGTGCGGGGCGCGGAGGCGAGGAAGCTCAGGCCGAAGGAGAGGGTGAGATTGGGGCGGATCTCCCAGACGTCCTGGATGGCGTTGGTCCAGGACCAGTTGCGGAAATAAGAGGGAGAGGGAACGAGAGCGATGTCGGCGCTGGAGGGGCCGCCGAGCAGGAAGGAGGCGAAGGCGAGGCCGGTGTTGACGATGCCGGGAAGGCTCGTGTAGCGCCAGGAGAAGAAGTAGGCGCCGGAGGGCATGGCGGGGATAAAGGTGTTGACCTGGAGCCGGGAGAACTGGCTGACGATGCGGAGGCTGTGGCGTCCGCGCTTGTGGGAGAAGGCTTCGGTGAAGGTGAAGGTATTTCGTGCAGTGCGGGACAGGGGCGTGGTGCGGCCCATGTCGAGGTAATTGGCGAGGTCGAACAATGGGAAGGCGCCGGACGGGACGCCGCGCAGGCCGAGGGTTTGCGGCCAGCCGGAGGTGTCGGAAACATTTTCCGAGATATTGGTTTGGGCCTCGAAGGATGCAGTGTTGACGGTCTGGGGCGAGAGAGTGAGGACGTGCTCGAAGGCGCCGCGGCGGTTGGAGAACTGGTTGTCGGCGGGGGCGGAATCGGCGGGCCCGGGGATGAAGCGGGCGGGGCCGGCGAGGCCGTTGGTAAAAGACCAGGAGACGGAGAGACGGTGCTTTTCGAGGAAGCTATGATCGACGCGGGCGAGCATGCCGTCGGCTGTGTTGGTTTCCGGCGAGACGACGAAGTAGTTGTTGCGGAAGAAAGGGCCGGCGTCGGCGTTGGGCAGAGGGTAGTGGCTGAGGGCGGCAACAGCGACGGGGTCGTGACGGGCGGCGGGGATGCGGTTGAAGGGGAAGGGATCCTTGAGGAATTCCAGGTTGTCGAGACCGACGGGGCGGGAGGAATCGTAGAGGGGATTGGGGCGAACGGTGGCGGGGTCATAGATGGGCAGGGGGGCGCCGGAGGGATCGACGGTGAGGCTGAAATCGCCGCGGCGTTCCGGTTCGATGGCGACGGTGCGGAGGTAGCTGCGGGAGATGCGTTCGCGGACGCCTTCGTAGTTCAGGGAGAAGAAGGTCTTGCGGGCGCCGTCGTAGAGCCGGGGGATCTGGACAGGGCCGCTCAGGCTGAATCCGAACTGGTTGCGGCGGAGGAGGTTCTTGGTGCCGCCGCGCTGGCGGATCTCGTGGGGGACGGCGTCGAGGATATCGTTGCGGAGGTTGTGATAGAGGCGGCCGTGGAAGGCGGAGCGGGCGGCGCCGGGGGCGCGGGAGGCGCGGCGGGGGCTATCCTGGCGCAGGCCCATTTCGCGGGTGTACCGGCGGAACTCCTCGGCCGCCTGCTCGAGCGGCTGGCGCGGGGGCGCCTGCGCGCGCACGAGGGCGGCGGCGAGAATCAGGGCAAAGACCGGACTGCGCATCCGCTCAGATTTCAGTGTATCGTTCCCGTGTCCGGACGACGCGGCGGCGCGTGCGTTACGCTAGTCGCAAATGAAGCTGAAGGAACTGGCAGCGAGGCTGGGGTGCGAACTGCGCGCCGCACGGCCGGAGGACGGCGAGAAGGAGATCACGGGAGTCGCCGGGATGGAGCAGGCGGGCCCGGACGAGGTCACGTTCCTGGCCAACCCGAAGTACGCGCACAAGGTGAAGGACACGCGCGCGGGGGCGATTCTGGTGTCACGGGAGGCGGGGCCGCTGCACATTCCGGCGCTGGAGAGCGAGAACCCGTATCTCGATTTCGCGCGGGCGCTGGAGCTGTTCTACCAGCCGCCGTCGCCGAAGCCCGGGATTCACCCGACGGCCGTGGTGGCGGAGACGGCGGAGATCGGGGAAGGGGTATCGATCGGGGCGTATGCGGTGATCGGGGAGCGGGTGAAAGTGGGGCGCGGCACGGTGATTCATCCGCTGGTGGTGGTGTACGAAGGGGCGGAAATCGGCGAGAATTGCGTGCTGCACGCGCAGAGCACGGTGCGGGAATTCTGCCGCCTGGGCGACCGGGTGATTTTGCAGAACGGGGTGGTGATCGGGGCGGACGGCTTCGGATTTGCGAAGCGAAAGGACGGGACGCATTACAAGATTGTGCAATCGGGTCCGGCGGTGCTGGAGGACGACGTGGAGGTGCAGTCGCTGAGTTCGGTGGACCGGGCGACGGTGGGGGAGACGCGGGTGAAGCGGGGGGCGAAGATCGATTCGCTGGTGCAGGTGGGGCACGCGTGCGTGGTGGGGGAGGACAACATCATCTGCGCGCAGACGGGGCTGGCAGGGTCGAGCGTGCTGGGGCGGAACGTGCTGCTCGCCGGGCAGGTGGGCGTCTCGGGGCACCTGACGATCCATGACAACGTGGTGGTGTACGCGCAGAGCGGGATCGGGGGGGACGTAGAGGCGGGGAGCGTGGTGTCGGGCTCGCCGGCGTTCGATGCGGGGCAGTGGAGGCGCGCGGTGACGGCGTTTCCGCGGCTGCCGGAACTGGTGAAGACGGTGAGACAATTGGAAAAGCGCATTGCCGAGCTGGAAAGCCGCCTGAAAGGAGAATGAGGTGAAAAAAAGCCGCCACATGAACCGCGCCCCGCTGGCTTACAAAAACGAGGCATTTCTGGACAGCTGGAACGGGAGGGCGATCCGGATTCTGGCGGAATATCTGGAGCCGCTGGACCGTTTCAGCCGGGAAAAGATCCGCGATACGGTGGTATTTTTCGGTTCGGCGCGGATCACCGAAGACGGGCCGATGGGCCGGTATTACGAGGAGGCGAGGGAATTCGCGCGGCTGATCACGCAGTGGTCGAACGCGCTGGAGCCGCCGACGCGGCGGTTTGTGGTGTGCACGGGCGGGGGGCCCGGGATCATGGAGGCTGCCAACCGGGGGGCGCGCGACGCCGGCGGAAAGTCGATCGGGCTGAACATCGCGCTGCCGCACGAGCAATATCCGAACCCGTATATCACGCCGGAACTGAATTTCGAATTCAACTACTTTTTCATGCGGAAGTTCTGGTTCGCCTACCTGGCGAAGGCGCTGATCGTGTTTCCCGGCGGGTTCGGGACACTGGACGAGCTGACGGAGCTGCTGACGCTGGCGCAGACGCAGAAGCTGGAAAAGCGGATCATGATCATGCTGTATGGAGAGAGCTACTGGCGGGAGATCCTGAATTTTGATGCGCTGGTGCGGCACGGGATGATCAGCCCGGACGACCTGCAGCTGATGGATTTCGTCGACGACGCGCACACGGCGCTGGATCATCTGAAGACATTCCTGACAGAGAATTATCTGCAGCCGCAGCAGATCCGGGCGGCAGAGGAGATGCCGGATATTGCGAAATCGAGGCTGTGAGCGGAGCGGCGAGGTGGCGGCGGCGGAGCGCGAGCAGGTAACCTGAATCGGAATGGGCGCTCCTGGCTGGCTGAACACATGGCGCGGGGCCGGGTGGCTGGAGAAGGTGTTCGCCGCCGGAGTGGTGGCGAGCCTGGGGGCGCATTGGGCGGCGCCGGGGCGGACTGTCACGACGCTGGTGCAACTGGGGACGTTCCTGGCGGGATTCCTGCTCGTGTGGCGGCACGGGCTGCGAGTGGTGCGGCGGCTGATCTGGCGGCTGAGGAACCGGCTGATCGTGGCGTATGTGTTCATCGCCGCCGTGCCGATGCTGATGCTGGCGGTGCTGACGCTGGCGGGGGCATGGGTGATCTCGGGGCAGATTGCGGCGTATCTGCTGAGCGTGGAGATGGGGCGGCGGGTGAACTCGCTGCAGGCGATTGCGGAGTCTCTGGAACGCGCGGCGCCGCAGGTGCGGGTGGAAGCGGTGCGGCGGGCGGGGTTCTTCGTGCGGGACCGGTTTCCCGGGGCGGAGATTCTGCTGAGAGACGAGGCGGGGCGCGAGGTGCGGTATCCGGAAGACGCCGGGTTGCCGCACCCGCCGCCGGGGCACGAGAGGACCGCCGGGCTGCTGATCCGCGAGGGGCGGTTCTACCTGTGGGCGCACGGAGGCGGGGAGCGGAGCGAGGTGGTGATCGCAGTTCCGGTGACGAACGCCTTCCTGCAAGGGCTGGCGCCGGGGCTCGGGGCGGTGCAATTGACGCCGTTCGCGATCGGCCCGCGGGGGGTGAGGGCGATGGAGGTGTCGCTGCATCCGCCGCTGGAGGGCGAACCGCCTTTGGGGACGGCGGCTGTGCCGGAGCCGGCGAACGTGCTGGATCTTCCGTTGAAGTGGGGCGTGACCGTGCGCGCGGCGGTGTGGGATGCGCCGGAGAGCCCCGCCACGGTGTTCCTGGGGGCGGCGACGCGGATTTCGGGCCCGCTGCGGATCATGTTCAGCGTGGACACAAGCAGCAGCGGACCGACGATGCTGGTGCTGTTTACGACGGCGCTGCTCGTGTTCTTCATCGTGGAGGTCAGCTCGGTGTGGATCGGGGTATCGCTGTCGCGGACGATCACCTCGGCGGTGAACGACCTTTACGAGGCGACGGTGCGGATCCGCAGCGGGGACCTGAGCCACCGGATGGAGGTGAAGGGCAACGACCAGCTGGCGGAGCTGGGCACGTCGTTCAACATCATGGCGGGGAACCTGGAGCGGCTGCTGCTGGCGGAGAAGGAGCGGCAGCGGCTGCAGGCGGAGCTGGAGATTGCGCGGGAGGTGCAGTCGCAGCTGCTGCCGAAGCCGATCCGCGAGTTCGGGTCGCTGCGGATCGCGAGCGTGTGCAACGCGGCGCGGATGGTTTCGGGAGACTATTTCGACTACCAGCCGCTGAGCGAGGGGCGGCTGGCGCTGGCGCTGGGCGACGTGGCGGGCAAGGGGATTTCGGCGGCGCTGCTGATGGCGACGCTGCAATCGGCGATGCGGAGCCAGCTGCGGCAGTGCATGGAGGCGGCGGAAGCGGCGGCGGCGGGGCGGGGGGCGGGGTATGACCCGCCGAAGGTATCGACGGCGCGGCTGGTGTCGAACCTGAACCAGCAGCTGTATGCGTCGACGGCGCCGGAGAAGTACGCGACGTTTTTCTTCAGCGTGTACGACGAAGCGGCGTCGGAGCTGATCTACACGAACGCGGGCCATTTGCCGCCGCTGCTGGTGCGCGGCGGGCGGGTGCAGTCGCTGGACACCAATGGCATGGTGGTGGGCTGCTTTGCCGGGGCGAAGTACGGCGAGAGCCGGCTGAAGCTGGAGCCGGGCGACCTGCTGGTGTGCTACACGGATGGAGTGACGGAGCCGGAGAACGCCTACGGGGAGATGTTCGGCGAGCCGAGGCTGACCGCCCTGCTGGCGGAGCATGCGGCGCTGGACATCGACGAACTGGGGAGCCGCATTGTGGAAGAGGTGGCGCGCTGGACGGCGTCGACGGAGTTGCAGGATGACTTCACGCTGTTGCTGGTGCGCAGGACGGGGTGAGAGGGGATGAAGCGGCGGCGCAGGCTGTGGATTCTGGGCGCCGCGGTGGTGGTGACGCTGTGCGCGGGGGCGGCGGGGTATGTGTGGATCGCCGGATTTCCGCTGGTGGACGCCGTGTACATGGCGATCATGACGATGACGACGGTGGGCTACGGGGAGATCCATCCGCTGGGGCGCGCCGGGCGGATCTTCAACTCCGTGTACATGGTGTTGAGCGTCAGCGTGATGCTGATGGTGATCGGGGTGATGACGCAGGCGATTTTCGAGGCGGAGTTGCGGGACGTGTTCGGCAGGAGAAGGGCAAGGAAGATGATCGAGAAGCTGCGCGGGCATTTCGTCGTGTGCGGGTACGGGCGGGTGGGGCGCGGGGCGGCGGCGGAGCTGAGGAAAAGCGGCGCGGACGTAGTGGTGGTGGACCGTGACGAGAAGCGGCTGGAGTGGGCGCAGAGGCAGGGGTGCGCGGCGGCGGCAGGGGATGCGACGACGGACGACGCGTTGCGGGAGGCGGGGATCGAAAGGGCGGCAGGGCTGGTGGCGGCGCTGAGCACGGACGCCGACAACCTGTTTGTGGTGATGTCGGCGAGGACGCTGAATCCGAAGCTGCGGATCGCGGCCCGGGCGTCGGACGAGGCGACCGAGAAGAAGCTGGTGCGGGCGGGGGCGGACACGGTGCTGGCGCCGTACCGGACGGCGGGGGCGCAGCTGGCGCTGTCGCTGATGAAGCCGCACGTGCGGCAGTTCCTGGACTTTGCGGTGGCGTCGCCGGACTGGGACGTGCGGATCGAGCAGGTGGAGGTGGATGGGGGGAGCGACCTGGTGGGAAAATCGCTGGCGGAGGCGCGCATCCGGGGCGAGATGCAGGTGGTAGTGCTGGCGATCCGGCGCGCCGGGGGCGCGCTGGAGTTCAATCCGCCGGCGGCGGCGGAGATACATGCGGGCGACTGCCTGGTGGTGATGGGAGAAGGCGAGCCGCTGCGCCGGTTCGAGGCGCGCGCCACTGGAGGCCGCGGACAATGAAGATCCTGACAGCGGAACAGATGCGAGAGATCGACCGGAGGACGGTGGAGGCGGGGGTGCCGTCGATCGTGCTGATGGAGAACGCGGCGTGCCGCTTTGTGGAGTTCCTGGAGCGGGAATACGCGCCGCTGGAGGGGCATCGCATGGTGGTGGTGTGCGGCAAGGGCAACAACGGCGGCGACGGGCTGGCGATTGCGCGGCAATTGCAGATGCGCATCCGCCCGGCGGCGCTGGACGTTGTGCTGGCGTGGCCGCCGGAGGAGTTGCGCGGCGACGCGGAGATCAACTACCGGATGCTCGTGGCGCACGGGGTGCGCGTGCACCGCGAGATCACGCCCGGGATGCGGGCGGCGACGCTGGTGGTGGACGCGCTGCTGGGCACGGGGCTGACGGGGCCGGCGCGGGGCGCGGCGCTCGAGTGGATCCACGAGATCAACCGCGGATTTCCAGGCGCGGCGGTGGTGAGCGTGGACATGCCGAGCGGGCTGTGCGAGGACGGCGAGAGCGTGCTGCCCGCGCATACGGTGACCTTCACGGCGCCGAAGCGCGAGCAGGTGCTGCCGCCGACGTGCGACCGGGTGGGGCGGCTGCACGTGGTGGAGATCGGGACGCCGCGCGAGATGCTGGAGCGGGATGCGGGGCTGTGGCTGTCGCTGATCGAGCCGCGGCAGTTCCGGCGGCTGCTGGAGCCGCGGCCGAGGGGATCGCACAAGGGCGACTTCGGGCACGTGCTGGTGATCGGCGGCTGGGACGGCAAGGGCGGGGCGGCGGCGATGGCCGGGTGGGCCGCGCTGAAGGCGGGAGCGGGGCTGGTGACGGTGGCGTGCGCGGAGGCGGAGCGGAGGACGGTGACCTCGCTGGCGCCAGAGCTGATGACGCAGGGACTGGGCGAGGATCCGGGCGAGAAAGACGTGATTGCGCTGGGGCCGGGATTGGGGCGCGATCCGGAGATGGTGTCGCTGGCGCAGCGGCTGTTCGTGCAATCGGCGCTGCCGATGGTGGTGGACGCCGACGGGCTGAACGCGCTGGCCGGGACGAAGTTCCGCGGGCCGGGGCCGTGGCGCGTGTTGACGCCGCATCCGGGCGAGATGGGGCGGCTGGCCGGATGCGCGAGCACCGACATTCAGGCGGACCGCGCAGGCGTGGCGAGGCGGTTTGCCGCGGAGAGGCACGTGGTAGTGGTGCTGAAGGGGCAGAGGACGGTGATCGCGATGCCGGACGGGCGCGTGCATGTGAATCCGACCGGAACGCCGGCGATGGCCACGGCCGGCTCGGGCGACGTTCTGACGGGGCTGATCGCTGGTCTGCTGGCGCAGTGGCCTGACCACCGGGAAAAGGCGCTGCTGGCGGCGGTGTGGCTGCACGGGCGGGCCGGAGAGCTGGCGGCGGAGGCGTCGACGGAGCTGTGCGTGACGGCGACGGACCTGGTGCGGCATCTGCCGGAGGCGATCCGGGAAGCGGCGCGATGAGGACGCGGAGATTCACTACGCGGAGCGAGGAAGAGACGGTGGCGCTGGGGGCGGAGCTGGCGCGCGAGTGGACGCCGCCGCGCTGCGTGCTGCTGATCGGGAATCTCGGCGCGGGGAAGACGACGCTGGCCAAGGGCGTGGCGGAAGGGCTGGGCGCGGCGCCGGCGGACGAGATCTCGAGCCCGACGTTCGCGCTGATCCATGAACACGGCGAAGGACTGCTGTACCACGTGGATCTGTACCGGCTGGAGACGGAGGAGGAGGTGGCGTCGCTGGGGCTGGAGGAGATTCTGGCGCGGAAGGCAGTGGTGGTGATGGAATGGGCGGAGCGGTTCCCGCGGCTGCTGCCGGAGGAACGGATCGAGGTCAGAATCGAGACGCTGGGCGACGAGTCGCGACGGATTGAAGTGACAGAGCTGCCATGACGGAGCGAGGACAGCCCGGGAGGGGGAGATTGGCGCTGCGGGTGCTGGCGGTGGCGTGCGGGTTGCTGGCGGCGATGCTGTTTGTGCCGTTTGTGAAGCCGATCACGTTCGCCGTGGTGCTGGCAGTGGCGTTCGAGCCTTTGTATGAGCGGCTGCTGCGGCTGCTGGGTTCGAGCTGGATGGCGGCGGTGGCGGCGACGCTGCTGATTGTCGTTGTGGTGCTGGCGCCGCTGGCGGTGGTGGCGGTGAACGTGATTCAGGAAGCCGGGGCCGTGTATCAGGCGATGGCGCGGCACACGCAGGAGCAGGGGGGCTGGGCGGCGTGGTTCGCGGATGTCGTGGAGCAGCCGGTGCGTTGGACGGCGCAGAAGACGGGGCTGGCGGCGCCCGATGTGAAGGCGGCGCTGCTCGAGCAGGCGCAGAACGTGGTGAAGCTGCTGGGCGGTTGGGGGGCGTCGCTGCTGGGGAACCTGACGGGAACGATCGGGAACGCGCTGCTGGCGGTGTTCATTCTGTTCTTCGTGTTTCTGGAGGGGCCGAAGATCCGGGACGGGATTCACGCATGGTCGCCGCTGGACGAGGAGAAGACGGGGGTGTTGCTGGGCTCGATCCGGGACTCGATTCTGGCCAACGTGCACGGGATGGCGGCGGTGGCGATCACGCAGGGCGCGCTGACTTCGGTGGGATTTCTGATCGCCGGGTTGGGCGCGCCGGTGTTCTGGGGGGTGATGGCGGCGGTGTGTTCGCTGATCCCGGTGATCGGCACGGCGATCGTGTGGCTGCCGGCGGCGCTGATGCTGCTCTGGCAGGGGATGTGGGGCAAGGCGCTGTTTCTGGTGTTGTGGGGGGCGCTGGTGGTGGGGATGTCGGACAACTTCGTGCGGCCGTGGGTGCTGAGCGGGCGCACGGGGATGAGCGGGCTGCTGGTGTTTTTCGCGCTGATGGGCGGGCTTCAGATGTTCGGGGCCATCGGGCTGTTTGCGGGGCCGGTGATCCTGTCGACGGCGGTGGCGGTGTTCCGCATGCTGCGGAGCGAGATGGAGCCGGCGCCGGCGGCGGTCACTTCTTCGGAGGCGTCCGAGGCTGGCCCACGGGGCCCGGCTTCTCGCCCGGCTTGAGCAGCGTGGGCTTCTTCTTGCCGGGGGCGACGCCCTCCTTTTCGGCCTCGATGCGCTTGCGTTCCTTCTCGAGTTCTTCCTTGCGACCCGGGGCGAGGAGCTCATCGCGCTCCTCGCGGAGGGCCTTTTCCTTGTCCTGGACGGAGAGCGTGCGGTCCTTGAGATCCTGCTCGTTCATCTCGATGCTGTCGCGCAAGGTCTCGAGCGCGGTGTCGAGGGCGAACTCATAGCGGGCGCGGTCGGGCTCTTCCTTGCCGGCAAGGGCCTCGAGTTTGGCGAGGAGTTCCTTCTGGCTGCTGACGAGCGCATCGAGGTTCTCCAAGGGCTTCTGGCGGCGGATGGCGTCGTCGATGTTCATATCGATGGCCTCGATGATCTGCGTGACCTGCTCGAGGGTGTCGTGAATGAGGCCGCTGCGTCCGGTCTGGCGTTTGGCGAAGAGCTGTTCGAGCATGTCGACGCGCTGGCGCGCGAATTTGAGATGGAGCTGGAGGCGGGGGCCGGGCTCCTGGACGAGGCGGAGCTGTTCGACCTCGTCGGGCGTGAGGAAATCGCGTTGGGCCGTGGCGGGCAGGCACAGGCAAGCGAGCAGGGCGACAACCGGGGATCGCATACGAAACCTCCTCATCTGCCGGACATGATGGCGTTGAGGAACTGATCGTGGATCTCGGCGATGCGGCGGCGGGCTGATTCCACGCGTTCGCGTTCATCGAAGCCGACGGCGAGGGCGAGTTCCTTGAGTTCCTTCTCGAACGCGCGAGTGCGGATCTCGCCGCGCTTGTACTGCCGGGTGAGCTTGCCGGGGCGGCGTCCGGTGGAGCGGAGCGAATCGAGGGCGAGCTCGGCGCATGCGACGATCTCCCCGATCGCGGTTTCGAACTGCGGGCGGCCGCCCTGTTCGCGGACGAGTTTCCAGGCGTCCTTCAGGCGGGTTTCGGCAAGGCGCAGGGATTGGTCGAAGCGGCGGAGCGGATCGCCTTCCCGGCGCACATCGTCAAGCGTGCGAGGAGGGGGAGGCGCGGCGGCGAGCAGGCAGCAGCCGAATGTGACGAGCGCCGCGAGCCTCATCGCCGGACCGACCTTTCGAGGATGCGCACGCGCTGGCGCGCCTTGAACTCCTCGTCCGGGTGCGCGCCGTTGCTGGAGGCGAGGAAGCGGCGGTAGCTTTCGAGCGCGGCCTTCGGCTGGTTCATGGCGTCGAGCAGGGTGGCGCGGAAGTAATCGTAGGCGGGGCTGGGGCCGTTCAACTCGCGGGCCTTGTCGAGGGCGGCGAGAGCAGGCTCGTACTGCTTGAGCAGCATGAGCCCGGCGGCGAGCTCGTTCCAGGCTTCGCCCGAGCGGGGCGCGAGGCGGACCGCCTGCTGGAACTGGGGCGCGGCTTCGGCGTATTTCTTCTGGTCGCGCAGAATGCGCCCGTAGAAGAGGCGCAGTTCCGGGTTGGCAGGCTCCAGAGCGATGAGCGATGCGGCCGCGGCGGCGCTCTGCTCCGGCTGGCGGTTGCGCAGGTAGGCGGTGGCGAGGGCGTAGAGGACAGCGGGCGTGGCGCTGCGGGCGCGCACGGCTTCGAGGTGGCGGATGGCATCCTCGAGGGCGCCCATTTCGAGTTCGAGCACGCCGAGCCGTTCGAGCGCGGCGGGCTCGTCAGGGAAGCGGGCGTAAACTTCGGCGGCCTTCTGCCGTTCGCCGGCGCGCTCCCATGCGTGGGCCAGCGCCATGGCGGTTTCGAGGCCGGCGGGCTGCTTGCGCGCGGCCGTCCCGAAGGCTTCGGCGGCGGCGCGCCACTGGCCGGTTTCGGACAGCGCGCGGCCAAGCAGGAAGGCCGCCTTGGCGTCGTCCGGATCCTGCTTCAGGCACTCCTCCAGCAGCGTGCGCGCCTCGGCGGGCTGGCCCGCGCCGAGCAGCAGATGGGCCAGGTTGAGGCGGGCGGCGCGGATCTCCGGGTCGATTTCCAGCGTGCGGCGGAAGGCGGCGATGGCGCGCTCGTTTTCGCCGGCGAGGGAGAGCGCGTAGCCCAAGTGGAAGTGGATGGCAGCCGATTCCGGCTCCTTGCGGGCGGCTTCTTCGAGCAGCGGGATGGCCTCGCGCGGGCGTCCCTCGTCGATCAGGCGCAGCGCGTCGGCGGGCGGCGCCGCGGGCGCCTGCAGCAAGAGCCATGGCAGAAGGAGGAGGGCCCAGCTCACGCTTTCATTGTAGCGGCCGGGGCAGCGCGGCCCGCTACACTGAAAGAGATGCTCACCGAACAGGAGTTTTCGAAGGCGGCGGGAGACGCCATCGAGGATCTGTACCGCAAGCT
Organism: uncultured Arcobacter sp.; assembly: GCA_964458495.1. Lineage (GTDB taxonomy): Bacteria > Acidobacteriota > Terriglobia > Bryobacterales > Bryobacteraceae > JANWVO01. The sequence goes on along the minus strand of CAYWJB010000014.1, from coordinate 56,164 downwards.
GGCGGTAGCGAGCGACGAATACGAGTTTGACGTGGACATGAACGCAGGGGCGCTGACGGTGGAGTTCGAGGAGCCGCGGGAGCGGTTCGTGGTCAGCCCGAATTCGCCGGTGCGGCAGATCTGGGTGTCGGCGCACGTGAAGAGCCACAAGCTCGACTGGAACGGTTCGGCTTTCGTGCTGGAAGACGGGCGCACGCTGGAGCAACTGATGGCGGACGCGATCCGGGTGCGCATCCCGGACTTTTCGCTGTAGGTGGCGGGCGTCTACATATCCTGGCCGTTTTGTTCGCAGAAGTGCACGTACTGCAACTTCGCCTCGGGCGTCTTTCCGCGGGAGCTGGAAGCGAGGTACCTGGAGCGGCTGCTGGAGGAACTGGCTGCGCACGAGTGGAGGTGGACGCCGGAGACGGTGTATCTGGGCGGGGGGACGCCCGGCTCGATGCCTGGAGAGGCGCTGAGGCAGGTGCTCGCGCTCGTGCCCGGCAAGCCGTGGGCGGAGGCGACGCTGGAGGCGGCGCCGGGAGCGATAGCGCGAGGGGCGGTGGAGGCGTGGACGGAGTGCGGGATCAGCCGTGTGAGCCTGGGCGTGCAAAGTTTCGTCGAGCAAGAGCTGCGGCGCACGGGGCGGAAGCACACGGCGGAAGACGTGGCGCGGGACGTGGAGATGTTGCGTGCGGCGGGGATCGGGAACTTCAACGTGGACCTGATTGCGGGCTTGCCCTGGCAGACGGAGGCGAGCTGGCGCGAGTCGCTGGGGTGGATCGAACGGATCGAGCCGCCGCATGTGTCGGTGTACATGCTGGAGGTGGACGAGGACTCGCGGTTGGGGCGCGAGCTGCTGGCAGGAGGAACGCGGTTCGGCGCCGGCGCGGCGCCCGCGGAGGACCGGATCGCGGACTTTTACGAGATGGCTGTGGAGTGGCTGGAGGGGCGCGGATGGAGGCGGTATGAGATCTCGAATTTCGCGCGGCAGGGTTTCGAGTCGCTGCACAACCGGAAGTACTGGACGATGGCGCCCTATGCGGGCTTCGGAGCGGACGCGCACAGTTTCGACGGCGAATGGCGGACGGCGAACACGGACGATGTGCGCAATTATGCGGAGCACGGGCCGCAACCGCAGCGGACGCGGGCCGATGTTGCAGGTGAGCGGTACCTGACGGGGCTGCGGCTCATGGAGGGCGTGCGGGTGGCGCCGCAGGACGAGGAGCGATTTGGCGAAGCCATGCGGCGGCTGGAGGAGGCGGGGCTGCTCGACCGCGCCGGGGAGCGGGTGCGGCTGACGCGGCGGGGTGTGATGGTGTCCAATGAAGTGTTCGAGGCGTTCCTGTGATGATTGACCTGCGTTCGGACACGGTGACGAAGCCCACGGCGGCGATGCGCCGGGCGATGGCGGAGGCGGAGGTCGGCGACGACGTTTACGGCGAAGACCCGACGGTGAACCGCCTGGAAGAGCGGGCGGCGGAGATCACGGGCAAGGAAGCGGCGCTGTTCGTGCCGTCGGGCACGATGGGCAACACGATCGCGATCAAGTGCCTGACGCGGCACGGGCAGGAGGTGATCTGCGAGTCGCGCGGGCACCTGCTGAACTACGAGCTTTCGATGACGGCGTGGTTTTCCGGCTGCCTGATCCGGGCGGTGGAGGCGCCGGACGGGATTCTGACGTGGGACCAGATCGCTCCGGCGATCCGCCCGCTTGGCCCGCACGCTGCGGATACGGGCTGCATCGAGCTGGAAAACACGCACAACATGGCGGGCGGCACGGTCTATCCGCCGGAGACACTGCGCGACGTCTGCGCGCGGGCGCATGCGCTGGGGCTGCGGGTGCACATCGACGGGGCGCGGATCTTCAACGCCGCGGTGGCGTGCGGCGCCAGCGTGCGGGAACTGTGCGAACCGGCAGACACGGTGATGTTCTGCCTGTCGAAGGCGCTGGGGGCGCCGGTTGGGTCAATGCTGGCGGGGCCGCGGGAGCTGATCGCGCAAGGGCGGCTGTACCGCAAGCGGCTGGGCGGCGGGATGCGGCAGGCGGGCGTGCTGGCGGCGGCGGGGCTGGTGGCGCTGGAAGAGACGCCGCCACGGCTGGCAGAGGACCACGAGAATGCGCGGCTGCTGGCGGAGGGGCTCGAGAACCTGCGCGGCGTGCGGGTGTCGCCGGCGCCGGCGACCAACATTGTGATTTTCGACATCCGCGAAACGGGCATGGCGGCGGCGGAGCTGAGCGCGGGGCTGCGCGAGCGCGGGGTGCTGATCAATCCCATCGGCCCCTCGACGCTGCGCGCGGTGACGCACTATGATGTGAGCCGGGCGAATTGCGAGAAGGCGCTGGAGGCGGTGGCAGCGTTGCTGCCGCAGCCGTGAGCGGCGAAGCGAGAACCGGAGGAAACGGAGAGCCATGGACAAGAGCACGCCGTGCCGCATCGAGAGCCGCCTGGAGGGCGACGTGGTGGTGATCGCCTGCGAGGGGAGGATCACGCTGGGACTGGCGACCAACACCCTGCGGAACCAGATGCGCGAGGCGCTGGAGGGCGGCGCGAAGAAGCTGCTGGTGGACTTCAGCGGGGCGACGCAGCTGGATTCGACGGGCATCGGAGAGCTGGTGGGGGCGCTGTCGCTGGCAAACGAGAAGGGCGCAGCGCTGAAGCTGGCGCGGATGCCGCCGAAGATCCGGGAGCTGCTGCGGATCACGCGGCTCGATACGGTGTTCGACGTGAGGGACGACTACCGGGAAGCGCTGGAGAGCTTCCGCTGAGGCAAGCCGCGCTCGGCTTCCTTCCTGAGGGCGGAGAGCATTCCCTGGAAGACGATGGCGTGGAGAGGAAGGACGGCGTACCAGTACAGCAGACCGAGGAGTCCGCGGGGGCGGAAACGCGCTTCCTGGGTGAGTTCGCAGGCGCCGGCTGAGCGCGGCTCGATGCGGAACTCGAGGACCGCCTCGCCGGGCAATTTCATCTCGGCGCGCAGGCGCAGGAGCCGGGGCGGATCGAGACCCACAACACGCCAGAAGTCGAGCGCCTCGCCGAGTCCGATGGATTCCGGGTTGCGGCGGCCGCGGCGCAGACCGGGGCCGCCGGCGAGGCGGTCGAGCCAGCCGCGGATCTGCCAGAGCCAGTTGGCGTACCAGCCATGCCTGCCGCCGAGGCGGCACACAGTGCGATAGACCTGTTCGGCGGGCGCCTGCACAGGCGTGCTGCGGGAATCGAGGAAGACCTTGCCGCCAGCCCAGTCCGGATCGCCCGACAAAGGGCCGGCCATGGTCCAGGTGGTCTCTGCTTCGCCGCTTTCCGTTCTTTGCAGAGCGGAGCGGATGGCCTCGCGCACGGTCAGCAGGGGCTGCGGGATGAGTTCGCGGATGCGGGTGTCGCGGCAGACCACCGGGTTGCGGAGCCCTTCGGCCAGAGGGCGGGCGATGGAATGGTGGAGCGGCGTAACCAGATGGATCCAATAGGAGCTGAGGCGCGGGGTGAGCACCGGGACGGGCAGAATGAGGCGGCGGCCGACGCCGAGCTCTTCGCCCATGATGTCCATGATCTGGCGGTAGGTGAGCACTTCGGGGCCGCCGATGTCGAAGGTCTGGCCCGAGGTCTGCGGGCAGTCGAGAGCAGCCGCCAGGTAGTGGATGACATTGCGGACGGCGATGGGCTGGCAGGGCGTGTGGACCCAGCGGGGCGTGACCATGACGGGCAGCCGCTCCACCAGATAGCGGAGGATTTCAAACGACGCCGAGCCGCTGCCGATGATCATGGCAGCGCGGAAGACGGTGACCGGGATGCCGGAAGAGGCGAGGGCCGATTCGACCTCGCGGCGCGAGGAGAGATGCTCGCTGAGTCCTTCGCCGGTTTCTCCCAGGCCGCCCAGATACAGGAGACGCCTGACGCCCGCGCGCCGGGCGGCGGAGGCGAAGGCGCGGGCCAATCGAAGGTCGTGCGCCGCGTAGTCCTTGCCGGCGCTGATCATCGAGTGGACGAGATAGTACGCGGCGCAGCAGCCTTCCAGTGCGGCGGCAGTGGAAGACTCGTCCGAGAGATCAGCCGGGAGGATCTCGACATCCGGCGAGCCCGCCCACGGGCGGTCCCGCAATTTCATGGGTGAGCGCACAAGGCAGCGGACGCGGAAGCCGGCCTCCAGCAGCCGGGGGACGAGGCGCCCGCCGATATATCCGGTGGCGCCGGTGACAGCGATGGTTTCCAATGCATTTCATTGGATGCGGCCGGGCACCGGGGCAATGCAGGGAGACTGGGAAAGACGGCCGGGCTGCGATAGACTGTGCGCGGTATGAGGATCAGGAAGAGTGTTGCCCTGTTGCTGGCCTGCGCCTGCCTGGCGGCGCAAGATGCGGCGAAGCCGGAGGGGGCGAAGCCTGACGCGAGCGACCCCTGGCAGGAATCCACATTCCGCGCGTTCCGGCTGCGGTCGATCGGGCCGGCGCTGCTGAGCGGGCGGGTGACGGTGCTGGTGGCGCACCCCACGCATCCGGCGACGTGGATCGCCGGCGTCGCCTCGGGCGGTGTGTGGAAGACGACGAACGCGGGCACGACGTGGACGCCGATTTTCCAGAACGAGGGGAGCTACTCGATCGGCGACGTGGCCATGGACCCGCGCGATCCGAACGTGCTGTGGGCAGGCACGGGAGAAAGAAACGCGCAGCGCAGCGTAGGCTACGGCGACGGCGTGTACCGTTCGGCCGACGGCGGGCGGACGTGGAAGAACATGGGGCTGAAGCAGTCCGGCAACATCGGGCGGATCCTGATCGACCCGCGCGACTCGAACGTGGTGTATGTGGCGGCGCAGGGGCCGCTGTGGTCGGCGGGCGGGGACCGCGGGCTGTACAAGACCACCGACGGCGGGCAGACGTGGACGCAGATCCTGAAGATCAGCGAGAACACGGGCGTCACCAACGTGGCGATGGACCCGTTCAACCCGGACGTGCTGCTGGCGGCGGCGCATCAGCGAAGGCGCCATGTGTGGACGCTGATCCATGGAGGACCGGAGTCCGCGCTGTACAAATCGAACGACGCGGGCAAGACCTGGCGCAAGATCACCACAGGGTTGCCGGGCGGCGAGCTGGGCCGCATCGGGCTGGAGTTCTCGACCGCGCAGCGGGGGCTGGTGTATGCCGTGGTGGAGGCCACGCGCGAGGGGACGGGCACGTACCGCTCGCTCGATTCGGGAGAAAGCTGGGAACGGCGCTCAAACGTGGCTGGGCTGCCGATGTACTACGGGCGGGTGCACGCCGATCCGCAGCTGGCCGGGCGGCTGTACATGATGGACGTGATCGTGCGCGTCTCCGACGACGGCGGCGCAACGTGGCGCGTGGTGGGAGAGCGGGCGAAGCACGTCGACACGCATGCCTGGTGGGTCGACCCGAAGGACAGCAACCACATTCTGGCCGGATGCGACGGCGGGATTTACGAGACGTGGGACGGCGGGCGGCTGTGGCGGCACATGACAAACCTGCCGGTGATGCAGTTCTACAACGTGGCGGTGGACAACTCGTCGCCGGTGTATTACGTCTACGGCGGCACGCAGGACAACAACACGGTGGGAGGGCCTTCCGCCACGCGCGGCGTGGACGGGGCGACCAACAACGACTGGTTCGTGGTGACGGGCGGCGACGGCTTTGTGGCGCGGATCGATCCGGCCGATCCGAACATCGTGTATGCCGAGTCGCAGTACGGCGGGCTGGTGCGGCTCGACCGGCGCACGGGCGAGCGTGTGCCGATCCGCCCGGTGGAGGGCAAGGGCGAGCCGCCGCTGCGCTTCAACTGGGAGTCGCCCTACATCATCAGCCCGCACAACCCGAAGCGGCTGTATTTTGGGGCGAACCGGCTGTTCCGCTCCGATGACCGGGGAAGTTCCTGGACGCCGGTGAGCGGGGACCTGACGCGGCAGGTGGACCGCAACAAGCTGCCTGTGATGGGCAAGATCTGGCCGCCGGAGGCGATTGCGAAGCATCAGTCGACGAGCACGTTCGGCAACCTGACGGCGCTGAGCGAATCGCCGCTGAAGGAGGGGCTCATCTACACGGGGAGCGACGACGGATTGATCAGCGTGACTGAAGACGGCGGCAAGACGTGGAGCAAGATCGAGAAGATCGGCGGACTGCCGGATCTCTCACCGATCGGGCCGATTGGCGTGTATGTGCAGCGGCTGGTGGCGTCGCGGCATGACGCCAACACGGTGTATGCGCTCTTTGACAACCACAAGAACGGGGATTTCCGTCCGTATGTGATGAAGTCGGCCGACAAGGGCGCGACGTGGATTTCGATTGCGGGCAACCTGCCGGAGAACGGGCCGGCGCTGTCGCTGGCCGAGGATCCGGTGAATCCGGACCTGCTGTTCTGCGGGACCGAGTTCGGGCTGTACTTCACCGTGGACGGCGGAAAGAAGTGGATCCGGTTGCGGAACAACCTGCCGACGATTCCGGTGCGGGATCTGGCGGTCCAGGAGCGCGAGGGCGACCTCGTGCTGGCCACCTTCGGGCGCGGCTTCTATGTGCTGGACGACTATTCGCCGCTGCGGCAGGCGAGCGGGCAGGTGTTCGAGAAGGCGGCGCACGTCTTCCCGGTGAAGAAGGCCACTGTGTTTGTGCAGGACACGGGGAAGAGCCGCGGGGCGCAGGGCGAGCAGCTCTGGATGGCGGAGAACCCGCCCTATGGGGCGACGGTCACCTACTGGCTGAAGGAGACGGTGCGGACGAAGCGGCAGGAAAGGCAGGAGCGGGCGCGGAAAGATCCGTCGTTGTATCCCACGCAGGCGGAGCTGACGGCGGAAGACGACGAGGAGCCGCCGCAGATCCTGCTGACGATCACGGATGGGAAGGGGCGTGTGGTGCGGCACCTGACGGGTCCGGCGACGCGCGGCATCCACCGGGTGACGTGGAACCTGCGGGGGCCGGCGATCAGCGCTGCGCAGCCAGGGGGGCAGCGCGGAGAAGAAGAGGGCGGGCCGCGGCAGCAGCAGGCGGGCGGTGCGCTGGTGGCGCCGGGCACGTACAAGGTGTCTCTGGCGCGGAAGGCGGGAGGCGTGGTGACGCCATTGAACGTGGAGGAAACCATCACGGTGGTTGCGGACGCGGCCCCGGCGATGACGGATGCGGAGCGGCGCGCGCGGGACGAGTTCATCGAGCGGGCCCTGCGCGTGCAGAGACAGGTTCTGGGCGCGCTGGATTCGGCCAATCAGGCGAAGGCGAAGCTGACGGCGATCCGGAGGGCGCTGCTGGACGGGCCGGCGCGGCCGGAGATGATCGAAACCGCGTTGAAGCTGGATGCGCGCGTGACGGGGATCCTGCGGAAGCTGCGCGGCGACGAGACGCTGCGCGGGCTGGAGAGCGGCGCGCCATCTACGATCCAGTCGCGCGCGGCGAACGCGGTGGCGGTGACGCGCGGGATGACGAGCCCGCCGACGGGCACGATGCAGGTGAACCTGCGCATCGCCAGCGAGGAACTGGCCGAGGAGACGGCGAAGCTGAAGGCGCTGCTCGATGAGCTGAGGAAGTTCGAGCAGGCGCTGGACGCGGCGGGCGTGCCGTACACGCAGGGGCGATATCAATAGGGGTTGCGGGCGCTCACGGCGGCCGCTTGCTCCGGGCTGTGCGCGGGCGGGAAGATGGTAGTGCACTGTTTCAAAATTAGTTTCAGATCGGAAATACTGCAATGAAACCTGGAAGCGGCAAAGGGCTGAAGAAGGCGCAGAACATTTTCGGCGAGAAGGAACATCCGCTGGACCCGTTTTTCAAGCCGACGAACGTGGCGGTAATCGGAGCGACGGAGACGCCGGGTTCGGTCGGGCGGACGACGCTGTGGAACCTGATCAGTTCGCCGTTCGGCGGGGCGGTGTTCCCGGTGAACCCGAACCGCCCGAGCGTGCTGGGGATCAAGGCGTACAAGAACGTGAGGGAGATCCCGGCAGAGGTGGATCTGGCGGTGGTGGTGACGCCATCGCGGCTGATTCCGGGCATTATCCGGGAATGCGGCGAGGCGGGAATCAAGGCGGCGGTGGTGATTTCGGCGGGGTTCAAGGAGGTGGGACCGGAAGGGGCGGAGCTGGAGCGGCAGCTGGTGGAGAACGCGCGGGCGGCGGGGATGCGCGTCATCGGGCCCAACTGTCTCGGCATCATGATTCCGCCGACGGGCGTCAATGCGACGTTCGCGGCGGCGATGGCGCGCACGGGCAACATCGCGTTCCTGAGCCAGAGCGGCGCGCTGTGCACGGCGGTGCTGGACTGGAGCCTGAAGGAGAACGTGGGGTTCAGCGCGTTCATGTCGCTGGGGGCGATGGCGGACGTCGGATGGGGCGACCTGATCTATTACCTGGGCGATGATCCGAAGACGAGGGCGATCCTGATTTACATGGAGAGCGTGGGCGACGCGCGGAGCTTTTTGTCGGCGGCGCGCGAGGTGGCCTACACGAAGCCGATCATCGTGATCAAGGCCGGCAGGACGGCAGCGGGCTCTGCGGCGGCGGCTTCGCACACGGGCGCGATGACGGGCTCCGACGACGTGCTGGACACGGCGTTCCGGCGCAGCGGCGTGCTGCGGGTATCGAGCATCGCGGAGCTGTTCTACATGGCGGAGGTGCTTTCGAAGCAGCCCCGGCCGAAGGGTCCACGGCTGACGATTCTGACCAATGCGGGCGGGCCGGGCGTGCTGGCGGCGGACGCGCTGCTGCTGGGCGGCGGCGAACTGGCGGAAATCTCGCAGAAGACGGTGGAGGAGTTGAACCAGTTCCTGCCGGCGACGTGGAGCCACCGCAACCCGGTGGATATCATCGGCGACGCAGGTCCGGACCGCTACGCGAAGGCGCTGGAGGTGGTGTCGAAAGACGAGAACACCGACGGGATGCTGGTGATCCTGACGCCGCAGGCGATGACGGATGCCACGCAGACGGCGCAACTGCTGCGGCCGCTGGCGAAGCTGGGCGACCGTCCGGTGCTGGCGTCGTGGATGGGCGGAGTGGAGGTGGCGGCGGGCGAGCAGATCCTGAATCAGTCAGGCATCCCGACGTTCCCGTACCCGGACACGGCGGCGCGGATGTTCAATTACATGTGGCGCTACACGTACAACCTGCGCGGGCTGTACGAGACGCCGAGTTACGCGGGAGACGATGCGGGCGGCGCGGCGGAGAAGGCGCGAGCCCTGCTCGACAACGTGCGGTCCGAGGGGCGCACGATCCTGACCGAGCACGAATCCAAGCAGGTGCTGGCCGCCTACGGAATTCCTGTTCTGCCGTCGATCATCGCCGCGAGCGAGGACGACGCCGTGCGGGCGGCCGAAGAGATCGGTTACCCCGTAGTGCTGAAGCTGCACTCGCTGACGATCACGCACAAGACGGACGTGGGCGGCGTGCAGTTGAATTTGGTTGACGAAGAGGCGGTGCGGCGGGCGTTCCGGGCCATCCGTTCCAGCGTGGAAGAGAAGGCAGGCGCGGAGCATTTCCAGGGAGTGAACGTGCAGCCGTTCGCGAAGCTGGACGGCTATGAGGTGATCCTGGGCTCGTCGCTCGATCCGCAGTTCGGCCCGGTGATCCTGTTCGGCATGGGCGGGCAGCTGGTGGAAGTGTTCAAAGACCGCGCCCTGGGGTTGCCGCCGCTGAACACCACGCTGGCGCGGCGCATGATGGAGCGCACGCGGATTTTCACGGCGCTGAAGGGCGTGCGGGGGCGGAAGCCGGTGGACATCGAGGCGCTGGAGCAATTGCTGGTGCGGTTCTCGCGCCTGGTGGTGGAGCAGCCGTGGATCAAGGAGCTGGACATCAACCCGCTGCTGACATCGCCGGAGCGCCTGCTGGCGCTGGACGCGCGCGTGGTGCTGCACGATCCGGCCATGAGGGAGCAGGACCTGCCGCGGCCGGCGATCCGTCCCTATCCGGCGGAGTATACGGGCGAGTGGACGCTGCGGAACGGGGAGACGGTCCTGATCCGTCCGATCCGCCCCGAGGACGAGCCGGCCATGGTGAAGTTCCACGAGTCGCTGTCGGAGCGCACGGTATACCACCGCTACCTTCAGGTGCTGAACCTGAGCCAGCGGGTGGCTCACGAGCGGCTGATCCGGATCTGCTTCATCGACTACGCGAACCAGATGGCGCTGGTGGCGGAGCGGACCGATCCGGCGACCGGGGAGAAGCGGATCCTCGCCGTCGGCAGGCTGCAGGGGTTCGGGCAGCCGGAGGCCGAGTTCTCGATCGTGGTGACGGACGACTACCAGGGCATGGGGCTTGGCACGGAGCTGCTGCGGCGGCTGATCGAGATCGGGCGCAAGGAAGGGGTGAAGGCCATTGTGGCCGACATTCTGGCCGAGAACACAGCCATGCAGAGCGTGGCGGAGAGAATGGGCTTCCGTATCGAGCGGGCTCTGGAGGAGCCGGTGGTTTCGGCGCGGCTGGAGCTGAACTGACGGGTGTCAGGACTGTTGTTCGCGCTTGCGGGCGCGCAGCAGTTCCATGACGCTGGAGACGAGCTCCTTGGCCTGCAGGATGTTTTGCGAGATGATCTGCACGTCCATGGCGGGCTTGCCGGGCTGGCGCGCGCTCTGGCAGTAGACGCCGTGCTGGCCGACGAGGATGAGGGCGTCGGTGAGGATGTCCAGCGTGACGGCGAGGCGTCCCGCCTCGGCGCCCATCTGAAACTCGTGGCGCTCGAGCTCATCTTTGAAATCGGTGAAGGCGGATGGCGGGTTCATGGGCCGTTATGATGAATACTGCCATGCCGTGGACAGCAGGCTTGTTGCTTTTGATGCTTGCCGCGCCGGGAGCGATGCCGGAAGTGGCGCGGAGCAAGCGGCTTCAGGGAAACGTGGTTTTGAACACAGACCCGGAGTCGGGCCTCTGGTCCGGCGCTCCGGCAGTCGTGGCGGACCGCAGCGCGAAGGGCGAGGCAACGCCGGGGCACCGCACCGAGATCCGCTCACGCTGGACGGACACCCATCTGTATTTCCTGTTCATCTGCCCGTACGGGGAGCTGTATGTGAACCCGAATCCGGTGACGGACCGGGAGACGAACCGGCTGTGGGAGCGCGACGTGGCGGAGATCTTCATCGGCGCGGACTTCGAGAGGATCTGGCAGTACCGCGAGTATCAGGTGTCGCCGCTGGGCGAGTGGGTGGACCTTGACATTGACCGGAAAGAGCCGAAACCGGAGGGCGGGTGGCAGTGGAATTCCGGGTTTGAAACTGCGGCGCGGATCGACGCCGCGCGCAAGGTGTGGTATGGGGCGTTCAAGATCCCGGTCCGCTCGATCACGGACAGGCGCGTGGGGCCGGGGTTTGAATTCCGGGTGAATTTTTACCGGTTGCAGGGGCCGCCGCCTCGGAAGAGCATTGCGTGGCGGGCGACGGGGCCGACGGGCAACCATCACATCCCGGAAGCGTTCGGCATTTTGCGGCTGGAGGAGTGATGGCGCGGCCGGGGGCCACGCTGAGGATTTCGCCCGCGGGGTTGCGCGGCATCGTCGGCCACGGGCTGACGGCGACGCATGTGCTCGATTTCGCGGCAGCGTTTGCGACGTTTCTGGAAGCGCCGGGACGGGTGGTGATCGGGCGAGACCCGCGCGTCTCGAGCGTGATGCTGCGCGAGGGAGTGACCAGCGCGCTGCTTGCGGCGGGCCATGACGTGGTGGATCTGGGCATCGTGCCGACGCCGGTGATTCAGCATGCCATCCGGCGGCTGGGCGCGGACGGAGGCGTTTCGATCGGCGCGAGCCACAATCCGGCGGAGTGGAACGCGCTGAAGTTTTTCACGCGCGGGGGGAGCTATCTTTCGAGCGCGCAAAGCGAGGAGCTGCTGGACATCTACCACCTGCGGAAGTTCCGCTTCGCGGGGCACGCGGCGACCGGGCGGCGCAGCGAGGATGCGGGGGCGTTGGAGCAATACCTGGACGAGCTGGCATCGGAGTTTCCGCTGGAGCGGCTGCAGCGGTTCCGGGTGCTGGTGGACTGCACGAACGGGACTTCGGCTCTGGTTCTGCGCCGCATGCAGGAGCGGTTCGGGCTGCAGCTGATCCTGATCAACGAGGCGCTGGAGGGCCGCGCGTTCGTCCACGAACCCTCGACAACGAAGAAGATGGTGGAGCTGCAGCTGGCGCCGCTGGTGAAGACAGTGGGAGCGGATGCGGGCTTTCTGTTCGACATCGACAGCGACCGGGTGGCGTTTGCCACCGAAGAGGGGGAGGCGGCGAGCGAAGAGCTCGTGATGGCGGTGGTGGCGGACGAGATGCTGGAGCGCGGACCGGGGACGACGGTGCTGACGAACCTTTCGTCGACGGCGCTGCTCGAGGAGGTGGCGGCGCGGCACGGGGGGCGCGTGGTGCGGCTTCCGGTGGGGAGGCAGGCGGTGATCGACGCTCTTTCGGGATACCGGATGCAGCAGATCGCCGTGGCGGGCGAAGGCACGGGTGCGGTGATGATGCCGCGGTTTCCGTATGTCTACGACGGCATCGCGGCGATGCTGCGGATCCTGGAGCGGATGGAGCGGACGGGGCGGACGCTGGGCGAGCTGGTGGCGGCGTATCCGGCGTACACGATCCTGAAGGGAAAGATTCCGGTTCGGACGCGGTTCATTCCGGAGCTGTTCGACGAACTGGAGCGGCGGTGGCCGGAAGCGCGGCGAAACCGGCAGGACGGGCTGCGGCTGGACTGGGAGGACCGCTGGGTCCACGTGCGGATGTCGCAGACCGAGCCGGTGATCCGGGTGATCTGCGAACAACGGGGCGGCGCGCCGCGGCGGCTGTTCGATGAAGTGATGGACCTGGTGAGGAGCTATTCGGCATGAGCCGGGCGCACCAGCTGAAGATCAGCGTGGCGGGCGTGCGCGGCGTGGTGGGGGAGTATCTGACGCCGAACCTGGCGTGCGCATTCGCGCAGGCGTTCGGGACATATGTGGGGCCGGGGCCGGTGGTGGTGGCGCGGGACACCCGGGCGTCGGGCGAGATGCTGGTGCACGCGGTGACGTGCGGGCTGCTGGCGTCGGGGTGCGAGGTGATCCGGATCGGCGTCGTGCCGACCCCGACGGCGCAGATTTATGTGGCCGACATCCGCGCCGCGGGCGGCATCGCGGTGACGGCTTCGCACAATCCGCCGGAGTACAACGCGCTGAAGCTGTTCAATGGCGAGGGGCTGTTCTTCAACCGTTACGAACGGGCGGAGCTGCTGGACCTGTACCACCAGAGCGAGTTCCGCCATGCGATGAACGAAGAGATGCGCCGGGTGGCGGTGGATGCGGAGACGGCGCCGGAGCGGCACTTTGCGCGCGTGATGCGGCACGTGGATGTGGAGAAGATCCGGCGGCGGCGGTTCCGCGTGGCGCTGGACGCGGTGAACGGGGCGGGCTCGCGGATGAGTGTGCGGTGGCTGCGGGACATTCTCGGTTGCGAGCTGCACGCGATTCACGCCGATCCGGAACAGCCCTTTCCGCGGGACCCGGAGCCGCGTCCGGAAACGCTCGAAGAACTGGGCAGGCTGGTGGTGCGGGTCCGTGCCGACGTGGGGTTCGCGCAGGACCCGGATGGCGACCGGCTGGCCGTAGCGGGCGAGTCGGGGCGGGTGCTGGACAACGACGACGTGCTGGCACTGGCGGTGGACTGTGCACTGCGCAAGCAGAAGGGGCCGGTGGTGGTGAATCTGACGACGTCTTCGGCGGTTGACGACGTTGCCGCGCGCCACGGGTGCCCGGTGTACCGGACGCCGGTGGGGGAGGCGAATGTCGTGGAGCGGATGAGGGCCGTGCATGCGGTCATCGGGGGCGAAGGGGCCAACGGGGGCATCATATTTCCGGCGGTCCACGCCTGCCGCGACTCGTATCTCGGCATGGCGTTGCTGCTCGAGAGGATGGCGGACACGGGCGAGACGATGAACGCGCTGGCGGCGTCGTTGCCGCGCTACTGGCGGCGTTCGGGCAAGCTGCCGTTCGAGCACGGGCGGCTGGGGATGATGATGCAGGCTCTGGAGGAGGCGCTTGCGGGCGCGCAGGCGGACCGGACCGACGGGCTGAAGCTGATGCTGCCGGATGGGTGGATGCATGTGCGAGCCTCCAACACCGAACCGTTACTGCGCGTCTCCGTGGAGGCGCGGACGAAGGAAGAAGCGGACCGGCTTTACGAATTGGCCGTTTCGCTTCGCTGAGCGCGGCGGCGGGCCAGCAGCCAGGCGCCGGAGGCGCAGAGGGCGAGGGCGATCCACTGGGTCCATGTCAGCGGAATGGCGGAGATGGGAAACGGCTGGTCGTGGTGGCGGAAGAACTCGATGAGGAAGCGCGCGCCGGAATAGAGCAGGAGATACCAGGCGAGGATTTCACCTTCGCGGTGCGGGCGGCGGCTGCGGATATAGAGCCAGAGGGCGACCAGAGCGGTGGCGGCGGCTTCATAGAGTTGGGCGGGGTGCAGGGGAATGCCCAAGGGCACGCCCGTCAGTTCATGGGCGTGGGGATTTGTGAAGGTGACGGCCCAGGGACGCGCGCACTCGCTGCCCCAGCAGCAGCCGGCGGCAAAGCAGCCGAGGCGTCCGATGGCATGGCCGAGGGCGACGCCGGGGGCGAAGACGTCCGCCGTTTGCCACCAGGGGAGCTTGCGGCGGCGGATGTAGAACCAGGCGAAGAGAAAGGCGGCGAGAAAGCCGCCGTAGTAAACGCCGGCGGAAAGCAGCGTGTCGAGGCTGAAAACCCGGCCGGGATTTTCCGAATAATAGGGAAAATCCATGACGAACATGAGGAGCTTGGCTCCGGCGAGCCCTGCGAGCGCGCAGTAGATGGCGAGGTTGGCGACGGCGTCCACGTCGAGCCCCGAGCGGCGCGCCAGCCGCAGCGTGAGCCCCATGCCGGCGAGGAAGCCGGCGGCGACAAGGAAACCGTAGGTGGGAAGGAAGAAGCCGCCGAAGTCGATCAGCCTGGGAAACATGATGAGGAAGGGCCGCACGCGGGCCTGCCCTCATTGTCACAGATGGTAGAGCATGAGGTAGACGAGGACGCCGGTAACACTGACATAGAGCCACAGCGGGAGGGTGATGCGGGCGAGTCGACGGTGGCGCTCGAAGCGCCCTTTCCATGCGCGCCACACGGTGACGAGCGCCATCGGGGCGACGCAGGCGGCGAGGATGGTGTGGGAGACGAGGATCGAGAAATAGACGGGGCGGATCCATCCGGTCTTCTGGAAGCGCACGCTGCCGACCTGTGCGTGGTAGATGAGATAGCTGGTGAGGAACAGGGCGCTCACCACAAGCGCGGCGGTCATCGCTTTGCGATGCGCTTCGCGTTTTCCCTGGCGGATGAGGCGGTAGCCGGTGACCAACAGCACGGCGGACGCCGTGTTGAGGAGGGCGTTCAGCGCAGGCAGGTCGCGGACGTCCATCAGAGAAGTTCCCTTCTGAGCTTGCGGATGTCGGCGACGACGTCGTCGACGCAGGAAGGCTGGGTGGTTTCGTAGTAAGCGCGGAGGCGGCTTTTGCGGTCGACCAGAGCAAAGCGGGTACCGTGCTGCGGCCCCATGCCGCCGAGGAAGAAGACCTCGGCGCCGAGCCGGCGCAGGGTTTCGGGGTCGCCGGTAAGGAGAAACCAGCGGGTGGGATCCTGGCGGAAGCGCCGGCCGTATGCACGCAGGACCTCAGGCGTGTCGGTTTTCGGGTCGACGGTGAAGCTGACGAGGCAGACTTCGGGGAAGCCGAGGGTGGCCTCCTGCACGCGGAACATCAGAGCGGACATCCGCGGGCAAGGGCCGTTGCAGGTGGTGAAGAAGAAATCCGCCACCCAGATTTTGTCTTTGAGGCGTTCTGCGCTGCGGAAGGGGCGGCCGTCCTGGTCGATGAGTTCAAAGGGCGGAACGTGGTTGATGACCGGGAGTCCGGAGCGGAGGCAGCCTGTGAGCAAAGCGCCGCTGGAGGCGGCAAGCCAGGCGCGGCGGTTCATGACTGTCTTCAGAATAGCCCGGGGCGGCTGTCGAGCAGCAGGGCGAGGTAGAGCAGGGGCAGATAAAGAACGCTGGCCTTGAGCACGCCGCGGGCGTTCAGGGCGGTCCGGTCGCGGTGAAGGCGCGCCGCGGCGCGGAGGAAAACGGCCCCAAGCAGGACAGCGGCGGCCAGGTACCAGTGCCCGGCCATGGAGAGGAATCCGGGCAGGAGGCTTGCGGGAATCAGGATGAGGGAGAAGGCAAGAGCGTGGCGGGCGGTGGAGCGGCCGTCTGGTTCTACGACGGGCAGCATGCGGATGCCGGCGCGGGCGTAGTCGTCGCGGTACATCCAGGCGATGGAGTAGAAGTGCGGGAACTGCCAGAGGAACAGAATGGCGAACAGCGCCCATGCGGCGGGCGTGAGTTCACCGCGGGCGGCGGCGAAGCCGAGCAGGGGCGGCATGGCGCCGGGGAAGGCGCCGACGGTGGTGGACCACCACGTCTTCTGCTTGAGGGGCGTGTAAAGGAGCAGGTAAGAGGCGACGGTGAACAGCCCAAGCCAGGCGGTGAGGGGGTTGACGCCGAGCGCGAGTTCCACCTCGCCTGTAGCGACGAGGGCGATGCCGAACAGCAGCGCGTTGCGGGGCGCGACACGGCCTGAGGGGATGGGGCGCGAGGAGGTGCGGCGCATGCGGGAGTCGGCGTCGCGTTCATACCACTGGTTGAGGGTGGCGGTGCCGCTGGCGATGAGGGCGGTGCCGAGCAGGCAGTGCAGCAGAAGGCTCCAGTGGATCGAGCCCGAATGGCCGAAGTAGTAGCCGATGGCCGTGCTCATGAGGATGAGCCAGGTGATGCGCGGCTTGGTGAGCTCGATGTAGCCCCTCATGCGTTTGTTCCGTTCGATGCAAGCGGTGCAGGCTGCGATGCCGGTTCGACGCAGCGCAGGACGAAGGCCGAAAGGATGACGGCTAGGCCCAATACGGCGGCGCCGGCGGCCATGTGCGCGCGCGAGGCCCATTCCATCCACCCGCCGCCGATCTGCGCCACGCGGTAGAGCAGCGCCATGACGCCGAGAACGACCTGAAGGCCCACGAGAGTGACCAGAGCGGCGGCGGCGCGCTGGAGGGTGGGCGCGGCGGCTGCCTGCGTCAGGACGAAGGAGCCGAACATCAGCAGCAGAATGGAGGCGGCAAAGGCCCAGGTGACATGGGGAATG
Organism: uncultured Arcobacter sp.; assembly: GCA_964458495.1. Taxonomy (GTDB): domain Bacteria; phylum Acidobacteriota; class Terriglobia; order Bryobacterales; family Bryobacteraceae; genus JANWVO01. The sequence goes on along the minus strand of CAYWJB010000014.1, from coordinate 39,083 downwards.
ACGCCGGAGAAGCGGTAGCGGTAGGCGGCGCCGAGGGCGATCTGCGCCAGCGTGGCGGCGGGGGCGAGCCAGGCCATGGCGCGGAGTGACGGCCAGCCCGAGTCCCGGAAGCGAGGCTGCTCGCGCCGCCAGAAGGGCGCGGTGACGAGCCAGACCAGCGACAGGGCGGCGAATTGCAGGTGCAGGGCCAGGGCGGCGGCGATTTCGAGACCCGGCGCGCCGAGGCTGCCTGCGGCGGGCAATCCCGCGCCCGCTGCCACGAGGGTGGCGAGGGCGAGCAGGCACGCCAGGATGTGCACGGTGGCGGATATCATGATGATCCGGCGGTCCGGAGGTTCAGAGGCCCAGACGGCGAACTTCCCGAGGGCGGGAAGTTCAATGTTCCTATTCTACCCTCACAAGAAATTCTTCGCACTTGTTGGATGCAGAACCGGCCCCTGCGAGTCAGAGATAGATCGAGGGGGACAGCCTGATCTGGCACCTTGCCCGGCTGCCCCGACTCAAGCCTGCTATCCGGCACTTGCGCATAACTCTCGCCGGTTGTCAGCGGGATCGAGAAGTGCCCCGTTCATCTGAGGACTTGTGGATGGCTTGTCCTGCTCCAGACAGGTCGCCTTTCCCGCCGTCAGCATCGGGAGCGGACCAGAGCACACATAACGCCGTGGCACCGTCGGGGGATGAGTTTGCCGGCACTTGCCGGCGCCCTTCCGATCTGCCCGGCCAGAATAGCGCTACCCTGTTTGCCTCCGCAACGCCAGCAGCCAAAGTGCCAGGTCAGACTGTAACCCTCGGCTATCCGGCGAAAGTGCCGGATCAGGCTGTCCCCTTCGGCTCCTTCGGCTCTGTTTGCCTCCGCAACGCCAGCAGCCAAAGTGCCAGGTCAGACTGTAACCCTCGGCTATCCGGCGAAAGTGCCGGATCAGGCTGTCCCCTTCGGCTACTCAGCATCGGAGCGGAGCGGAGCACAAGTAACGCTGTGGCACCGTCGAGGGATGAGTTTGCCGGCACTTGCCGGCGCCCTTCCGATCAGCCCCGGCAAGAATGGCGCTATCCTGTTCGCCTCCGCAGCGTCAGCAGCCAAAGTGCCAGGTCAGACTGTATCCTTCGGCTATCCGGCGAAAGTGCCGGATCAGGCTGTCCCCTTCGGCTACTCAGCATC
>CAYWJB010000014.1:0-37824 GCA_964458495.1 uncultured Arcobacter sp. | reverse complement strand
CGCTATCCTGTTCGCCTCCGCAGCGTCAGCAGCCAAAGTGCCAGGTCAGACTGTAACCCTCGGCTATCCGGCGAGAGTGCCGGATCAGGCTGTCCCCTTTGGCTACTTGATCTCCGGGCTTTGAGCGGTGGCGGGTTCGGGACCCCAGTTTTCGCGGATGACGAGGGTCTGGTCGGAGTAGAAGGTGCGGCGCCCGGTGCTGTTGTAGACCTTGGGCACGGCGGTGACGATGTAGCCGTCCTTGGCGCCGGTGAGGGTGAAGACGTAGCCGGTCTTTTCGCCGAGGGCGAGGTCGCCGGGGATCAGGTCGGCGGCGGCTGGACCGGGGGCGCCGGAGGCAGGGGGCCCGAGTTGCTGGAGGTTTTCGGCGAACTTCTGGAACTGGCTCATGTACATCGTCTGGGCCGTGTGGATGGTGTTGATCTGGCGGATGGCGGCCATCTCCTGCGACTGCATCCGCGCGCTGTTGAGTTTGGGCACGGCGATGGCGGCGATGACGAGGATGATGGCGATGACGATGAGGAGCTCGATGAGCGAGAAGCCGCGGCGCGAACGGCGATGGGCGGAAGGCATGACGGTTCCTTCTCCTGTGGGGAATCCTACCCTCTATGTTAGACGCCGGGCGGGCTGGCATCGTGCAGGGCGGAGTGGATGCGGCGGAGGCGGGCGGCGAGGGCGGCGAGCGAGTCAAGGCGAAGGGCATTGGCGCCGTCGGAGAGGGCGCGCACGGGTTCTTCGTGGACTTCGAGAAAGACGGCGTCGGCGCCGGCGGCGACGGCGGCGCAGGCGAGAGGGCCGATGAACTCCGGGGCGCCGCCGCTCGACGAGCCTGCCGCGCCAGGCAGTTGCACGGAGTGTGTGGCGTCGAAGACGACGGGCACGCCAAGGGAGTGCATCTGCGGGATGGCGCGCATATCGACGACGAGGTTGTTGTAACCGAACGAAGCGCCGCGCTCGGTGAGGAAGACACGCGGATTGCCGGTCGAGAGGACCTTCTCGACGGCGTGGCGCATGTCGAGCGGGGCGACAAACTGGCCCTTTTTGATGTTGACGGCGCGGCCGGTGCGGCCGGCTTCGAGGAGCAGATCGGTCTGGCGGCAGAGGAATGCGGGGATCTGGAGGACATCAACCACTTCGGCGGCGGGGGCGGCCTGATCCGGGGTGTGGATGTCGGTAAGGACAGGCAGGCCGGTGCGGCGCTTCACTTCGGCCAGTATGCGGAGGCCTTCGCGCAAGCCGGGGCCCCGGTACGAGGAGAGGCTGGAGCGGTTGGCCTTGTCGAAAGAAGCCTTGAAGATGTACGGGCCGGCGAGCGCTTCGCGGATGGCGGAGGCGAGCATGAGGCAGTGGGCCTCGCTTTCGATGACGCAGGGGCCGCAGATGAACTCGAGCGAGCCGGCGCCGAGGGCGAGGCCGGGAGCGATGTCAACGGGTTTCATCGGCGAACAGGGGGTTGGTTTCATCGAGCAGGCGCTTCTGGCGGTGCTCGTAGGCGGCGCCGATAAAGGCGACGAAAAGAGGGTGGGGCTCGAGGGGCTTGGACTTGAACTCGGGGTGGAACTGGCAGCCGAGGAACCAGGGGTGGTTGGGCAGTTCGACGATCTCGACGAACTTGGCGTCGCGGGAGCGGCCGGTGATGCGGAGGCCGGCGGAGACGAGGCGGTCTTCGAAGGCGCGGTTGAACTCGTAGCGGTGGCGGTGGCGCTCGCTGATCACCTCCTGGCCGTAGGCGCCGCGGGCGAAGGAGCCCGGCTCGAGCAGACACTCGTAGGCGCCGAGGCGCATGGTGCCGCCGAGCTCTTCGACGCCGAGCAGGTCGCGGAGCTTGTAGATGACGGGGTAGGGGGTGGCGGGTTCGAACTCGGTGGAGTCGGCGCCGGCGAGGCCGCAGACGTTGCGGGCGAACTCGATGACGGCGGTCTGCATGCCGAGGCAGATGCCGAAGTAGGGGACGTGGCGCAGGCGGGCGAAGCGGATGGCGGCCAGCATGCCCTCGACGCCGCGCTTGCCGAAGCCTCCGGGGACGAGGATGGCGTCGAAGCGGGCGAGCTGTTCGAGGTGCTGCGGATCGGTGAGGGGCTCGGACTCGATCCAGCTCATGCGGACGCGGAGCCGGTGGTGAATGCCGGCGTGCAGGAGCGCTTCTTTGAGCGACTTGTAGGAGTCCTCGTATTCGACGTACTTGCCGACAAGCGCGATTTCGACTTCGTCGCGGGGGCTGCGCATGCGGTCGAGCATGGCCTGCCATTGGGAGAGGTCGCGCGGGCCGGCGGAGAGCTGGAGGGCGTCGACGATGAGGGCGTCGACGCCCTGCTCGGCGAACATGACGGGGACCTGGTAGACGGTGTCGACGTCGTAGGCGCTGATGACGGCGTTGCGGTCTACGTCGCAGAACAAGGCGATCTTGTCGCGCTGGTCGGCGGGCAGGGGGCGCTCGGAGCGGCAGACGAGCAAGTCGGGCTGGATGCCCATGGAGCGGAGCTCCTTGACGGAGTGCTGGGTGGGCTTGGTCTTGAGCTCCTGGGCGGCGGCGATCCACGGGACGTAAGAGACGTGGACGAAGAGAGTGTTGCGGCGGCCGAGCTCGTGGCGCATCTGGCGGATGGCCTCGGTGAAGGGCTGGCTTTCGATGTCGCCGACGGTGCCGCCGATCTCGCAGATGACGACATCGACGCCGTCGGCCACCTTGCAGGCGGCGGCCTTGATTTCGTTGGTGACGTGGGGGATGACCTGGACGGTCTTGCCGAGGTAGTCGCCGCGGCGTTCGCGGGTGATGATGCGCTCGTAGATGCGGCCGGAGGTGAGGTTGTTGTTCTGGGTGAGGCGGGCGTGGGTGAAGCGCTCGTAGTGGCCGAGGTCGAGGTCGGTTTCGGCGCCGTCGTCGGTGACGAAGACCTCGCCGTGTTGGAAGGGGCTCATGGTGCCGGGATCGACGTTGAGGTAGGGATCGAACTTCTGGAGCGTGATTTTCAGGCCCCGGGATTCCAGAAGACATCCGATGGAGGCGGCGGCGATGCCCTTTCCCAGGGAGGAGACCACGCCACCGGTGACAAAGATGAATTTAGCCATGTTGCTCGGTCTGGTTCTGCCGCGAACTCCACAATTTCAGCACAGCGTCGAGGTCTTCCGGGGTGTCGACGCCGATGGTGTCGTACTCCGTTTCGGCGACGCGGATGCCGATGCCGTTTTCCAGGGCGCGGAGCTGTTCGAGTTGTTCGGCCTGCTCCAGTTCACCGCGGCGGAGCCCGCTGTAGGCGAGCAGGAGGTCGCGGCGGTAGACATAAAGGCCGATATGCTTCCACCAGCGAGCAGAGCCGCCGCGGTTTGACGGGATGGAGGAACGGGAAAAGTAGAGCGCCCATCCGTCGAAGGTGGTGACCACCTTGACGACGTTGGGGTTGGCGACGTCCTCCGCGCGTTCGATGCGGCGTTTTAGTGTCGCCATGCGGCAGGCGGGATCGTCTAACAGGGTAGAGATGGCAAGGTCGATGGCAGCCGGGTCGATGAGCGGCTCGTCGCCCTGGATGTTGACGATGATTTCCGCATCTGTGGCGGCGGCGGCTTCCGCCACGCGGTCCGTGCCGGAAGTGTGGGCGGGGCTGGTGAGAGCTGTTTCGGCGCCGAAGTCACGCGCGGCTGCGGCGATGCGCTCGTCGTCGGTGGCGACGAGAAGCCCGTCGAGGAGGCGGCTTTGCGAGGCACGCTCCCAGACGTGCCGGACCATGGGCTTGCCGGAGATGGAGGCGAGCGCCTTGCCTGGGAACCGGGTGGAGTCGAAGCGGGCGGGGATGACACCCAAGATCCTGGGGGGCACAATCGAGCATAGCACGAAAAAGCTGCTATATACTCAGGGTGCGGGCAAAGGAGACCGGCCATGAAGGGGTGGATCCTGCCATGCCTGGTTTGGCTCGCCTGCGGGGCGGCAGAGGGGCTGTGGGGGCAGGAAGCCCGGCCTTCGATCACGCCGAGAGTGAAGCCGCGGGCGGAGGCGCCGGAGAACGAGCGCATCACGCCGAACCTGCGGATCGACACCAATCTGGTGCTGGTGCCGATCACGGTGACGACGCCGCTGAACCAGATCGTGACGGGCATGGAGAAGGAGAACTTCCGCCTGTACGAGGACAAGGTGGAGCAGGAGATCACCTACTTCGCCAGCTTTGACGCGCCGATCTCCATCGGGATGGTCTTCGACGCCAGCGGCTCGATGGGCAACAAGCTGAACAAGAGCCGGCAGGCGGCGGCGGCGTTCTTCAAGACGGCGAACCCGGAGGACGAGTTCTTCCTGATCCAGTTCAACGACCGCCCGCAGCTGGTGGTGCCCTTCACGCGCGAGGTGGAGGAGATCCAGAACCGGCTGACGTTCACGCAGGCCAAGGGGCGTACGGCGCTGCTGGATGCGCTCTATCTGGCGATGCAGACGCTGAAGAAAGGGCGTAATCCGCGCAGGGCGCTGCTGGTGATCTCCGACGGGGGCGACAACTCGAGCCGCTACACGGAAACCGAGATCCGCAACGTGCTGAAGGAAGCCGACGCGCAGGTCTACGCGATCGGCATCTTCGAACCGATCGGTGCGCGGGGGCGGACAGCGGAAGAGCTGGCCGGGCCGGGGCTGTTGAGCGATCTGGCGGAGATGACCGGCGGGCGGCACTTCCCGGTGGACAACCTGAATGACCTGCCGGACATTGCGGCCAAGATCGGGCTGGAGTTGCGGAACCAGTATGTGCTCGGCTACATCTCGAAGAACCCGAACCGGGACGGGAAGTACCGCCGGATCTCGGTAAAATTGAATCAGCCGCGCGGCTTGCCGCCTCTGCGTGCGCTGCACCGGCAAGGGTATTATGCACCGACTCAGTAAACTGGCGGCCTGCCTTCTGCTGGCCGCCGCGGCGGCCGACGCGCAGCAGCCGCTCACGCCGGACGACCAGAGCGTGATCCGCGTGGACACGCGGCTGGTGGTGCTGCATTGCGCGGTGGTGGACCGCAAGGGGGGGCTGATCACGAACCTGCCGCAGAGCGCGTTCAAGGTGTATGAGAACAAGGTGGAGCAGCCGATCCGGCTCTTCAAGCGCGAGGACGTGCCGGTGAGCCTGGGGATCGTGATCGACAACAGCGGCTCGATGCGGGAGAAGCGGGCGCGCGTGGAAGCGGCGGCGCTGCGGCTGGTGAAGGCGTCGAATCCGCAGGACGAGGTGTTCGTTGTGAACTTCAACGACGAGGCGTACCTCGATGTGCCTTTCACCAGCGACATCACCAAGCTGGAGGAGGGCGTGGGGCGGATCGACAGCCGCGGCGGGACGGCATTGCGCGACGCGGTGTCGATGTCGATCGACTACCTGAAGCAGGAAGGCAAGAAGGACAAGAAGGTCCTGCTGGTGATCACGGACGGCAACGACACGGCGTCGACGGGCGTGACGCTCGAGAAACTGGTGGAGAAGGTGCACCGCAGCGAGGTGCTGATTTACGGCATCGGCATCCTGGGCAAGGACGACGCGCGCGACCGGAAGCGCGCCATGCGGGCGATTGACGCGATGACGCGCGCCTCCGGCGGGGCGAGCTATTACCCGGGGGACGCGGCGGAGGTGGAGCAGATCGCCGAGCAGGTGGCGCACGACATCCGCAACCAGTATGTGATCGCATACTCGCCGCTGAACCAGAACCTGGACGGCACATTCCGCTCGATCCGGGTGGTGACTTCCGGCGGGCGCTACTCCGTGCGCACGCGCAGCGGCTACTATGCGACGCCGGAGCCGAACAAGCGCGCTAGCCGCTGAGACGGGACGGCGATGTGGGGTGCATTGCGGTTCCTGTGGAGGGCGAGCCGGGGCTACCGCCTGACGCCGTGGAAGAGCCCGTACTTGCGGTGGCGGATCGAGACCTATTGGGGCATGGAGGCAGCCGGCATCGGGGCGGGCGAGTTCTGGCGCTTTTGCGCTGAGCACCGGCGGGAGCTGTGGCGGTTCCTGAGGTGGGCGTCCCGGCTGCGGTAGAGGCTCATGGGCGGCTGAGCCAGCGGCGGAAGAAGCGCAGCGCCTCCTCGCCGTCGATGCGGTGCGGCCCGTTGAAGAACGCAATGGCAGCGCGCTCGCCGATGCTGGTTTCGTCATAGAAGCGCCGGACGCGGGCGAACTCGGCCAGCACCCATTCATCGATGCCGACGCCGTCGCGGTGGCCGCGCTCGACGAGGAACGGGCGGGGCGCGATGAGCATGGCCAGCTCGGCGTGGCTGGCGATGTGGGCGAGGTTCCACTCCGGCACGTCGTATTCGTCGGTGAACAGGTAGCTCCAGGGCTCTTCGGTGGTGGTGAGCTTGCCGATCCATTCATTGAAATCGCCGGCGCAGACGACGGCGCGGAAGCGCGGGTCGAAGGGCGGCACGCGCAAGGCAGTCTTGCCGCCGTAGGAGAGCCCGTAGAAGCCGATGCGTTCGGGGTCGATCATGGGCAGCGAGGAGAGCCAATCGAGCGCGACGCGGTACTGCTCGCGGATGAAGCTGAACAGGGTGAGGCCGAGGGGGTGGGCGAGGCGGACCAGCCAGCGGAAGTCGCCCGTGTAGGGGTTCTGCGGCAGGTAGACGGCGAAGCCTTCGCGCACGAGGGTCTCTGCGTAGTTGCGGTAGGTGGCGAAGGCGCGGGATTCGCGGCTCTGGCCGAAGAGGTCCTGAGGGCTTCCCTGTAAACCGTGCTGGACGACGATGAGCGGCAGGCGCGCGCCCGCCTCGATGCGCGCGGGCAGCAGGAGCACGCCGCGGGCGGGAAACTCGGGGCGGACGTTGAGGCGGACGTCCCAGGCGCGGTAGAGAGGGGTTTCCGCAGCGAGGCGCGAGCGCGGATCGGACGGGCAGGACTCAGCAGGCAGTTCGCCGATCACCTCTTCGCGGATGCGCCGTTCGAGCGGCGCGGCTGCGCGGCGCCACTCGCCGGGCGTTGCGCCGCGAATGTTGGACCAGAGTTCGTCGCGCACGCGGCGGGAGCGGCGGGCGAGGCGCTGGAGGAAGTCTTCCAGCTCGCGTACCTGTCTTGCGGCGCGGGCTTCGGCATCGATGGAGGGGAGCCGCACGGGCGAGGCAGGCAGGCGCGGCGCGGCGGCCAGGCGAGAGCGCAAGAGCCCGCGGAGGTCCCTGTCGCCGAAGAAGCGGACGAGGGCGAAGACGATGCGGTCGAGCGGCTGCTCAAGGGGACCGGCAGGCTCGATGCTTCCGTCGAGCGCCTCCACGCGGGCGATGCGGGGTTCGAGAACCGCGGCGAACTGCGCCACCCACGCGCCATCGGAGACCCCTGTGACAAACACGGCCGCTTCGCGGTGGCGCTGCTTCCACCATTCGACGGCGGCGATCACCTTCTGCACTTCGAAGCCGAGCGGGTGGCGTCCGAGCGGGAAGCCCATGCGGCGGATCCACTCGCGTTCGCCCAGGTGTTTGGCCCAGCCGCCTGGAGCGGGCGGAGGCGGAGCGGAGCGGCGCAACTGAACCGGAACGAGGACGTCAGCGCCGGCGGCCGCGAATTCGAACATCTCCTGGCATTGCTCGGGCAGGCGGTCCGGTCCGGGGAGGAAGATGACGAGGTGGCGAGGCGTGGAGAGCTGGCGCAGATAGAGGCCTTCGCCATGAACGCCCTCGAGCGCGGGCCAGCGGACGGCGAAGAGCTCGAAGGAATCCGTGGCGGCGAGCACGGGGGAGCGGTCCGTTGTGCCCACAGGTTCCATGGCAACCGGTTCGAGGCGCGGATCGACGGCGCCGAGCAGGAGGCGCAGGTGGCGGGGATCGGGGTCGCGGCGTTCGGCGAACCAGGCGTGGATGCGCTGGAGGTAGCGGCCGATGCCGGAGACGATTTCCGCGGCAGGGTCTTCGGAAGTGGAGAGGGGTGCAGTGCCTGGCAAAGACTGTGCGGAGGCGGCAGCACAGAAGAGCAGGACGGCAGCCAGGCGTGGCGGCATGGAAGGGTCTCCGCGGCTCCATTCTATGCGGCTTTGCGCGCGCGGGCGGGGAGGGGCGGACGTAAGATGGGAGGGAATCCATGAGAGCGGCCTGGTTGTTCCCACTGGTTCTGGCAGCCGCAGCGGCGGCGCAGGCGCCGCCGGGCGTGAGGGCAGTCAAGAACGTTGTTTATTCGAGTCCCGGCGGAAGAGACCTGCTGCTGGACCTGTATCTGCCGGAAGCCGCGCAGAGGCCGCTGCCCGTGGTGTTGTGGGTCTATGGCGGCGCGTGGCGCGCAGGAAGCAAGGACGACGGGCAGACGCGCGGCGCGCTATGGCTGACGCAGCACGGCTACGCGGTGGCGGCGTTCAACTACCGGCTGAGCCAGGAAGCGAAATTCCCGGCGCAGATCGAGGACGCGAAGGCGGCGGTGCGGTGGCTGCGGCGGCACGCGGGGGAGCACGGGCTGGACCCGGAGAGAATGGCGGCGTGGGGCGCATCGGCGGGCGGGCATCTGGCGGCGCTGTTGGGAGTGAGCGTGGGGGTGAAGGAATTGGAGGGTCCGGGACACGACCCGGAGGTTTCCACGCGTGTGCAGGCGGTGGTGGATTTCTTCGGGCCGACGGATTTTCTCCAGATGGATGCGCATGCGTTGCCGGGCGGGATGAAGCACGATCCGGCGGAGTCGCCGGAGTCGCAGCTGGTCGGGGGACCGATCCGGGAGAACGCGGAGAAGGTGGCGCGGGCGAACCCGGTGACGTATGTGGACAGCGGGGACGCGCCGTTCCTGATCCTCCACGGAGAACGCGATCCGCTGGTGCCCGTGCACCAGAGCGAACTGTTGTTCGAAGCGCTGCGGAAGGCGGGAGTGCCGGCGACGTTTTACAAGATCGCGGGAGCAGGGCACGGCGGGCCTGAGTTTCAGAGCGCCGTGGCGCGGGCGATGGTGCTGGCGTTTCTCGATGAACGCCTGAAGGGCGCAGCGCCAGGTTCGGGACGGTGAAGATGAGAGCGGAAGAGATCTGCGATCTGCGGACGGCGCTCGAGTATCTGGCGAGCGTGCCGGGCGAGCTGGTGGAGACGGGCGTGGAGGTGGACCCGGAGGCGGAGCTGGCGGCGGTGTACCGGCGCGTGGGCGCGGGCGCGCCGGTGATGCCGCCGGCGCCGGCGGGTCCGGCGATGCTGTTTCGTCAAGTGAGAGGATACAGCGTGCCTGTGGTGGCGGGCGTGCTGGGCACAAGGCGCAGAGTGGCGCTGCTGCTGGGGACGGAGCCGGAGCGGGTGGGCTTCCGGATGCTGGAGGCGCTGGAGAGGCCGGAGCAAGCGACAGTGGCGGAAGAGGCGCCGTGCCAGGAGGTGGTGATCCGAGAGCCGCTGGACGTGAGGAGGATCGTGCCCGCGCCCACCAACACGCGGCTGGATGCGGGCCCATACATCACGATGGGGCTGCTGCGGGCGCGCGATCCGGAGACGGGCGAGGCAGACGTCACCATTCACCGGCTGTGTGTGCAGGGGCCGGACCGGCTGAGCGTGTACTTCGCGCCGGGGCGGCACATCGACTTGTTCCGGGCGAAGGCCGAGGCGCGCGGGGAGGCGCTGCCGGTGTCGATCAGCATCGGCATGGATCCGGCCATCTACCTTGCGGCATGTTTCGAGCCGCCGGCCACGCCGCTGGGATTCGATGAGCTGGCCATTGCAGGCGGACTGCGGAGGCGGGCGGTGCGGCTGGCGAGGTGCGTTTCGCAGCCGGTGGAGGCGGTGGCGGATGCGGAGTTCGTGATCGAAGGAGAGATTCTGCCGGGCGAGCGGATCCGCGAAGACGTGCAGACAAGCACAGGCTACAGCATGCCGGAGTTTCCCGGCTACATGGGCAAGGCGCAGGCGGCGCTGCCGGTGATCCGGGTGACGGCGGTGACGCACCGGCGCGATCCGGTTTTGCAGACCATTGTCGGGCCGGGAACGGAGCACTGCCAGCTGGCGGGGATTCCGACCGAGGCGAGCATTCTGCAGATGGCGGAGCGCGCCATGCCGGGGCGGGTGCGGAACGTGTACTGCCACCCCGCCGGAGGCGGGAAGTATCTGGCAATTCTGCAATTCCGCAAGGCGGAGCCGCGCGACGAGGGGAGGCAGCGGCAGGCGGCGCTCGTGGCCTTCGCCGCGTTCCCCGAGCTGAAGCACGTGATTCTGGTGGACGAAGACGTCGACCTGTTCCAGACAGACGAGGTGCTGTGGGCGATGACGACGCGCTATCAGGGCGACGCGAGCACGGTGTTCATTCCCGGCGTGCGTTGCCACCCGCTGGATCCGTCGCAGTCGCCCGGGTTCAGCCCCTCGATCCGCGCCGAGGGGATCTCATGCAAGACGATCTTCGATTGCACGGTTCCGTGGGCGATGAAGGAGGAGTTCCGGCGGGCGGCGTTTGACGAAGCGGATCCTGCGAAATACCTTGGGCGCGGGTGATGCGTCGCGGAAATTTGGCAGAAATGAGGGTGGGATATACTGGGAATGCGCGAATCCGGCCTTCGGGCGCGCGCCGAGATCCACGTCTCACGGGAGGACGATGAGCAAGGAAGATTGCATTGAGGTGACCGGCACGGTGGTGGAGAAATTCCCCAGCGGGCTTTTCAGCGTGCAGCTCGACCAGGACCAGAGCCGGGTGGTGCTGGCGCATCTGGCGGGGAAACTGAGAAGGAACCGCATCCGGGTGCTGGCGGGCGACCGGGTGACCCTGGAGATGTCGCCGTACGATCTGACCAAAGGGCGCATCACGTACCGTCACAAGTAAGCCCCCTCTGAAGCTCAGGGCCGCACGCCGAGCCGCGCGGCTCACCCGATGAAACGCTACAGGGTTCTTTTCGTTTTTGGAACGCGTCCCGAGGCGGTGAAGCTGTGTCCGCTGATCCTGGGGATGCGCGAGCGCGAAGAATTCGAGGCGCGAGTGTGCGTGACCGCGCAGCACCGCGAGATGCTCGACGCCATGCTCGGGCGGTTCGGGGTGGAGCCGGATCACGATCTGGACGTGATGGCGCCCGATCAGCCGCTGAACGCACTGACGGCGCGGATCCTCGAACGTCTGGACCCGGTGCTCGTGGCGGAGCGGCCGGACTTCGTCCTGGTTCAGGGCGACACGACGACGACGATGGCGGGAGCGCTCGCCTGCTTCCACCGGCGGATTGCTTCGGGGCACGTGGAGGCGGGGCTGCGCACCGGGGACATGACGCAGCCGTTTCCGGAAGAGATGAACCGCGTGATGACCGGGCGGCTGGCGGCGCTGCACTTTGCGCCGACGCCGCGTGCGGCGGAGAACCTGCTGCGGGAGGGAGTGGAAAGGGAGCGGATCTTCGTGACGGGCAACACGGGGATCGACGCTCTGCTGTATGTCCGCGAGCGGCTGGAAAGGGGCGAGTGGCAGGGTTTCGAGGGCAGTGTGCCGGCTGCGGGCAGGAAGCTGATCCTGATGACGGCGCACCGGCGGGAGAGCTTCGGCGAAGGGTTTGTCCGGATCTGCGAGGCGGTGCGGAGGCTGGCGGGGCGGGGCGACGTCGAGATCGTCTATCCGGTGCATCCGAACCCGAACGTGCGGGAGGTGGTGGAGCGGATGCTGGGCGGGGTGGAAGGCGTGCGGCTGGTGGAACCGCTTGACTATGTGCCTTTCGTGGACCTGATGCGGCGGGCGGACATTCTGCTGACAGACAGCGGCGGAGTGCAGGAAGAGGGGCCGTCGTTTGGCAAGCCGGTGCTGGTGATGCGGGAGAAGACGGAGCGGCAGGAGGCGGTGGAGGCGGGGGCGGCGATTCTGGTGGGGACGGACCCGGAAAGGATCGTATACAGCGCCGGGCGGCTGCTGGATTCAGCGGAGGCGCGGGAGGCGTTCACGCGGGTTCGCAATCCTTTTGGGGACGGGCGGGCGAGCGAGCGGATTCTGCGGGCAATTCATTCATTTCTGGCGGCTTCCGGGGCCTGAGACGCGGCGGTTCCAGAGTGTGGAGCGGGGTTGGAGGCGGCGGGGCGGTTTGCCAAGTGCGTGTACAATGCGCGCGGAGGTGAGAGGCGCGCATGCGAGCCCCTGTGATCCCGCTGCGGCGGGAGGAGCCGGCCGGCGGCCCGCCGGCGCTGGCGCACCGCCTGTTGAGGCGCGTGGTAGGCCAGGAGGAGGCGATCCGGGCGATTGTCCCGTATGTGGAACTGTACGAGGCGGGGCTCAGCCCGGCCGGGCGGCCGGTGGGAGTCTTCCTGCTGCTGGGCCCGACGGGCACGGGCAAGACGCGGACCGTGGAGGCGCTGGCTGAAGCGCTGCACGGGAGCGAGCGGCACGTGCTGCGGATCGACTGCGGGGAGTTCCAGCTGGAGCATGAGGTGGCGCGGCTGATCGGGGCGCCGCCGGGCTATATCGGCCACCGCGAAACGCAGCCGATGCTGACGCAGACGAAGCTGAATGCGGTGGCGAGCGACCGTTCGAGCCTTTCGATTGTGCTGTTCGACGAAATCGAGAAGGCGGCGGCATCGCTGGGGCGGCTGCTGCTGGGAGTGCTGGACAAGGCGGCGCTGAAGCTGGGGGACAACACGACGGTGAACTTCGAGCGCAGCCTGATCTTTCTGACCTCGAACCTGGGCGCGCGGGAGATGGCGCGGCAGACGCGGCAGCGGTTCGGGCTGGCGGCGGCGGCGCCGGCAGGGGCAGCGGAGCGGACGCTGGAGCGGGTGGCGCTGGGCGCGGTGAAGAGGCGCTTTTCGCCGGAGTTCGTGAACCGGATCGACCGGATTCTCACCTACCGGCCGCTGGACGAGGCGGCGTTCGAGCGGATCCTGGACCTGCAACTGGAGGAGCTGCACCGGCACATCGAGGGCCGGCTGGGGGAGGCGGCGTTCCGGTTGTCGCTGACGAGGGAGGCGCGGCGGTTTCTGCTCGAGCAGGGGACGAGCGCGGAGTACGGGGCGCGGGAGCTGAAGCGGACGATGCACCGGCACGTGATCCAGCCGCTGGCGCGCGTGGTGCTGGAGCGGCTGGCGCGTCCGGGCGAGGTGGTGCAGGTGGAGCCGGCCGAGGATGGCGAGCGGCTGTGTTTCCGCGCCGGGGCGGGCAGCTACACGGCGGCGTGAGCGCGGGTCAGCGGCGGAAGAGAACGCGGGGGAGGCGCAGGGTGTGAGAGGCGCTGATGATGAGGTTGAGGAGGCCTAGGCCGCTGACGGCGCCGCGGAAATAGTTGCTCATAAAGACCGGATGCCATTCGGGCACGAGGTGGAAGAGGAAGTTCTGCGACCAGACGGGGTGCATCCACGGATAGATCAGCAGGAAGAGCCCGACCTCGAGGGTGAAGATGCAAAAGACGGCGTAGGAGAGTTTTTCGAACCAGGTGAGGCGCTCCTGCGGCGGTGGGGGGGAGGGAGGCGAGGAGCTCATAGCACGCCTTGCAAGGCCTCCAGGACGGGCGAGAAGCTGCGGCGGTGGAGAGGCGTGGGGCCGAGGGCGCGCAAGGCGGCGAGGTGTTCGGCCGTGCCGTAACCCTTGTGGCGGGCGATGCCGTAGCCGGGATAGCGCGCGTCGAGCTCGAGCATCAGGGCGTCGCGCGCGGTTTTGGCGAGGATGGAGGCGGCGGCGATGCAGGCGACCCGGGCGTCGCCCTTGATGAGCGCCTGCTGCGGGACGTGGCAATCGACGGGGAGCGCATCCACAAGAAGATAATCGCACGGCGGGCGAAGGGCTTCGACGGCGCGGCGGATGGCCAGGCGGGAGGCTTCGCGGATGTTGAGGCGGTCGATTTCGGCGGCGGAGGCCGATGCGACAGCCCAGGCGAGAGCGCGCTCGCGGATGAGGATGGAGAGGGACTGGCGGCGCTCGGGCGCAAGCGTTTTGCTGTCGGCGAGACCGGGCACGGGGCGCGCCGGATCGAGGATGACGGCGGCGGCGACGACAGGGCCGAAGAGGCAGCCCCGGCCGGCCTCGTCGGCCCCGGCGACGCGGGAGAAGCCCTGCCGTCGCAGCCGGTCTTCCAGCAGCGTGGTGCAGCGCACGGCGGCGCTTCCCGGCTTACTGTTCGCGCTCGCGCAGGCGTGCGGCCTTGCCGCGGAGGTTGCGGAGATAGTAGAGCTTGGCGCGGCGGACGCGGCCGCTGCGTACGACGTCGATGTGGTCGATGACGGGCGCGTGGATGGGGAAGATGCGCTCCACGCCCTGGCCGAAGCTGATCTTGCGAACCGTGACGGTTTCGCCGAGCCCGCTGTTCTTGCGGGCGATGACAGTGCCTTCAAAGGCCTGGAGGCGTTCCTTGTCGCCTTCCTTGATCTTGACGTGGACGCGCACGGTGTCGCCGATGCGGATCTCGGGCAGATCGGTCCGCTTGCGCTTGTTGATCACTTTGCTCAGGTACGGGCTGATCATGGGACGGATTCCTCAGTGTTCGCTTCTTTCTATGGTGTCACATTGGGGCGTCTGGCTGCCGGACCCGCCGGCCGGGGCCGGGGAGCCCTGCGGCGCGAGCAGGTCCGGGCGCATTCGCCGGGTTTTCTCT
This sequence comes from uncultured Arcobacter sp., assembly GCA_964458495.1. Taxonomy (GTDB): domain Bacteria; phylum Acidobacteriota; class Terriglobia; order Bryobacterales; family Bryobacteraceae; genus JANWVO01. Next base: position 23,403 of record CAYWJB010000014.1, on the reverse strand, counting down.
TCGGCGGCCTGGCGGCGCCATTTTCGGATCTCGGCGTGGTTACCGCCGAGCAGGACATCGGGGACGCGCCAGCCGCGGAACTCGGCGGGGCGCGTGTAATGGGGGCAGTCGAGAATGCCGAGCGGGCGGTCCGGATCCGGGGAGGAGAAGGACTCCCATTCGGAGGATTCCTCGTTGCCCAGCACGCCGGGCAGGAGGCGCGCGGTGGCGTCGATGACGACGGCGGCGGCCAGTTCTCCGCCGCTCAGGACGTAGTTGCCAATGGAGAGCTCCTCGTCGGCCAGATGCAGGCTGACGCGTTCGTCGACGCCCTCATAGCGGCCGCAGATGAGGACGACCTCGTCGAAGGCGGCCAGCCGCTGCGCATCGGGCTGGGTGAACAGGCGGCCCTGCGCCGAGAGCAGGACGACGCGGTGGCGGGCGGAGTCGCGCGCGGGGAGGATGGACTCGACGGCGTCAAACAGGGGTTCCGGCTTGAGCACCATGCCGGCGCCGCCGCCGAAGGGACGGTCATCGACGGTGCGGTGGAAGTCGCGGGTCCAGTCGCGCAGGTTATGGACGCGGATGCCGAGCCGGCCCGCGGCGATGGCGCGGGCGACGACGCCGTGCTCGAACGGGCCGCGGAAGAATTCCGGGAATATTGTCAGCACGTGAAAGATCATCGTCGGGCTCGTTTCCAGCCTGTTCGGAACGGTTCAATTCCAGCAAACCCTCCGGCGGATCGATCACCAGCCGGCCCTCTTCGGGCCGGATTTCCACGCAGATGGCCCGCGTGAAGGGGATCCAGACCGGATCGCCGCCGGCGCCGCCGGCGGGCGTCATTTCCAGCAAAAGAGCGCCGCCGAAATCCTGCCAGCCCGAGACCGTGCCCGCGAGGGCGCCGGTGCTGCGGTGGATGACCGCGCAGCCGAGCAGGTCCGACAGATAGTACTCGCCGCCGGGCAGCGGCGGCAGTTCCGCCCGCGGAACCACCGCCTCACAGCCAGTCAGCGCCCTGGCCGCCTCCGGCGAATCGATGCCCGCGAAGCGGAGGACGAGGCGGCCGCGGCAGGGGCGCGCCTCACGGACTTCCAGAGGGCTGCCCTGAAAAAGGAATTCTCCTTCGGGATTCCGGATCCAGGCCCGTTTCAGCCAGCGGTAGCTTTCGGGCGGATTCCAGACATCGCCGAAAATCTCGCCCCTGAGCCCCCGGCATTTTCCCAGCCGGGCAATCAAAATCCAGCCGGCCCCGCAGGCGAGCTCGTCCGGCATTTATTCCAGAATTTCCAGCGTAAAGCGCCGGTTCAATTTCATTCCGGCGGCGCCCAGCAAGGTGCGGATCGAACGCGCGGTGCGGCCCTGCTTGCCGATCACCTTGCCGAGATCGCTCGGGGCCACGCGCAATTCGAGCACGGTCACCTGCTCGCCCTGCACCTCGCGAACGTGCACCTCTTCCGGGATATCCACCAGAGCTTTCGCAATTTCCTCGACCAACTCTTTGATGCCAGCCATCGCGAGGACCTCTTTCTGCCTCGATCCTAGCACGAACGGCCGTGGACGAACAGCCATCCGCGCAGGGAGGGGGAGGCTCAGGCGACGGGCTGTTCCGCAGCCGGAGCGGGATTCTGCTTGAGCAGCCGGGCGACGGTTTCGGAAAGCTGCGCGCCGTTGCGGACCCAGTGCTCGATGCGGTCGTGCTTGAGTTCGACGACAGCCGGATCGGCGACCGGGTTGTAATGGCCGACGACCTCGATGGACCTGGAGTCCCGCGCGCGCTGCTTCTCGATGACCACCACGCGGTAGGTGGGTTTCTTTTTGGCGCCGAAACGCGCCAGGCGGATCATCAACATGGTCTTTCCTTCTCCTGAAGAATCCTTGCGCCGCCCGCCCTCACATACCGAACGGGTTGGGGAACGGCAGCTTGAACTTTCCCGACTTCTTCCCGAGCAGGCTGCCGGACATGGATTTCATCATTTTCCGCGCCTGCGAATACTGTTTCAGCAAATTGTTCACATCCTGGACGGAGGTGCCGCTGCCGCGCGCGATGCGGCGGCGGCGGCTGCCGTTGATCAGCATGTGATTGGCCCGCTCGGCGGGCGTCATCGAATCGATGATTGCCACGATGCGGGTGAACTCTTTCTCGTCGACCCTGGCGTTCTTGAGCTCTTTGAGCGGGCCGATCCGGGGCATCATGCCGAGGATGGACTCCAGCGAGCCGAGCTTGCGGAGCTGCTTGAGCTGGTCGCGGAAATCCTCGAGTGTGAAATCGTCCTCGAGCAGCTTGCGCTGCATCTTCTCGGCCTGTTTCTGGTCGACGGCCTGCTCCACCTTTTCGATGAAACTGAGCACGTCTCCCATGCCGAGGATGCGGTTGGCGATGCGGTCCGGGTGGAAGGGCTCGAGAGCGTCCGGCTTTTCGCCGGTGCCGACGAACTTGAGCGGCTGGCCGGTGATGTGGCGGATGGAGAGGGCCGCGCCGCCGCGGGCGTCGCCATCCATCTTGGTGAGAATGACGCCGGTGATGCCGAGCCGCTTGTGAAACTCTTCGGCGCTGCGGACGGCGTCCTGGCCGGTCATGGCGTCGGCGACGAAGAGGATCTCGGCGGGGTGGAGGGCGCTCTTGAGCTCCTCGAGCTCGACCATCAACTCCTCGTCGATGTGGAGCCGTCCGGCGGTGTCGATCAGGACAAGATCGCGCCCCGTGATTTCGGCCTCGCGCTTCGCGCCCCTGGCCAGGTCGAGAGGCTTTTCTCCCGCATTGCCCTCATAGACCGGCAGGGCGAGGCTGCGGGCGAGCACGGCGAGCTGCTCGCGGGCGGCGGGGCGGTAGACGTCGACGGAGACCATCAGCGGCCGGTGGCCGTTCTTTCCCAGGTGGCGGGCCAGCTTGGCGGTGGTGGTGGTCTTGCCGGAGCCCTGGAGGCCGACGATCATCAGGAGGGTGGGCGGCTGGTTGGCGGTACGGATCCGCGAGGCGTGCGAGCCGAGGATGTGGACCAGCTCGTCGCGGACGATCTTGATCACCTGCTGGGCGGGGCTGAGGGCGGCGAGCACCTCCTGCCCCATGGCCTTGGCGCGGACGGCCTCGATGAAAGCCTTGACGACTTTGAAATGGACGTCGGCCTCGAGGAGAGCCACACGGATCTCCTTGAGGGCCGCCTCCATGTTCTCGGCCGTCAGCTTGCCTTCGCCCCGCAGGTTCTTGAAAACCCGCTGGAGCTTGTCGCTCAGGGTATCGAACATCGGTTCAACCGCCGCACACACGCGCCTGCGCTCCCGAACGCCCCGAGGATGCCAAATCGGTCAGGGGTATGAGGCCGCGCGAGCCCGGTGGACACGCGCGCAAACGCAGGAACCGGCACACTTCCGCTCTGAGAGCGGACTTTTCCATTATAGCAGCGGGCCGGAGGCGTCCGAGAGGAGGCGCAGGAGGTGGGCGCGGAGTTCGCCCCCGGTATCGGGCCGGCGCAAGGCGAACTCCACGAAGCACTTGGCGTATTCCAGGCGGTTGCCGATGTCGAAGCGGCGGGCCTGCCAGGCCAAAGCGAAAACCGGCTCCTCGCCGGCGAGCTGGTTCATGGCGTCGGTCAACTGGATCTCACCGCCGACGCCGCGCGGGGTGCACTCGAGGGTGTCGAAGATCTCCGGGGTGAAGACATAGCGGCCGGCAATGGCGAGGTTGGAGGGCGCATCGTCGCGCCCGGGCTTCTCGACGAGGCGGCGCAGACGGAGGAGGTTGGGATCGAAGGGTTCCGGCTCGCCGTCGACGATGCCATACAGGGAGACGCGCTCCGGGGGGACGCGGTGGACAGCAACGATGCTCGAGCGCACCTGCTCGAAGGCGTCGAGCAACTGGCGCAGACCGGGCTTCTGGCCCTCGGGCGGATCAATGATGGTATCGCCGAGCAGAACGGCGAAGGGTTCGAGCCCGACGTGGTGGCGGGCGAGGCGGATGGCGTCGCCGAGGCCGAGCTGCTCCTTCTGGCGGATGTAATGGATGCGGACGGTCTCGCCGATGTCGCGGACGCGGTCTGCGAGGTCCGCCTTTCCGGAGTTGCGGAGGAAATACTCGAGGTCGGGATTGTAGTCGAAGTGGTTCTCGATGGCCTGTTTGCCGCGGCCGGTGATGATGAGCACGTCCTCGATGCCGCTTTCGGCGGCTTCCTCGAGCACGAACTGGAGGACGGGCTTGTCGACGATGGGCAGCATCTCCTTGGGCATGCTCTTGGTGGCCGGCAGGAAGCGCGTGCCCATGCCGGCGGCGGGGATGACGGCTTTGCGGACTTGCATGGGGATCACCTTCAGGCGTCAGGGCAGGATGCGGGGGACGATGAGCTGGGCGCCCATCTGCGCGTAGGAGGCGCGGAGGCGTTCGAGCCGCTCCGGGTCGCCGTCGTAGACACCGATGATGGCGCCGCCAGATCCGCAGAACTGCGTGCAGGCGCCGAGTTCGCGGCCGCGCTGAACCAGCTCCATGTTGCCCGGGCTGATGCGGATGAGCCTGGCGCGCAGGTCGAAGGCATCGTTGAGCAGCGGTCCGATTTCGGCGCCGCGTTCGGAGGCGATGAGGTCGCGCGCCTCCTGTGCCCACGCGGCCCACTGGCGGATGGCGTCCATGACGGCGGGCTCGCCGCGCTGGTAGCGGCTGCGCAGGTCGTTGTGAGTGAGTTCGGTGCCTTCGGCGAGGTTGTCGTGATAGGCGACGAACAGCGGAGGCAGGTTGGCCGGGTCGAGGGGTTCATAGAGGCCGTGCCCGTCGCGCTCCATGCGGGTCTTGTCGAAATCCATGAAGACGACGCCCTCATAGACCTGGATGACGCGGTCCTGGAGCCCGGCGCCGATGTTGAGCTCTTCGAGTTCCACCGAAAGGATGAGGTTCGGCAGGACGGGCTTGGGGACCTCGACGCCGTAGAACTGCATCAGCGCGCGGATGGTGGCGGTGACGATGGCGCTGGAGCCGGCCAGGCCGACGCGGACGGGGATGTCGGTATCGTATTCGATGGTGAAATTGCGGTCCATGGGGATGCCCGCGCGGCGGCACCAGTCGCTGAATTTCTTGATGGCGGCCTTGATGAGGCGGACGCCGCCGTAGTAGCCGTTCTGGCGGACGTCGTCGAGGAAATCGCCGACGCCCTCGAATTCCAGGCGGTCGCGGTGGCCGCCGGCGATGCGCAGGCGGGGGGATTCGTAGAGAGTGACTTCGGCCCGGAAATTTCTCACGATCAGGGAAATGGTCTTGCCGAAGTAGCCGTCGCTGGGATTGCCGATGAGGCCGGCGCGGGCGTAAGCGCGGGTGCGAATCATGGCTAACTGGAAGTATAGCCGCTTGCTCTCTCCTCATCCGGTGGCCGGGAGCAAGGCGCATTATTCTGAATAGGAGGCCGAGGGATGAGCGAGACGCCGCCCCTGTTTTCGAACGGCGCCGCCGCCGGACCTGCGCCTGCGCCTTCCGCGCAAGCGCAGGCGTTGCAGGTGGTGCTGGTTGAGAGCCGGGGGCCGTGGACGGCCGCAGGAATCCGCAAGAAATGGCCCTGCAAGCCGGCGCCCAAGCTGTCGGAGGTCATGGTGGCGCTTGAGGAGCTGGAGGCGCGCGGAGCGGCGCACCGTTTGCCGGGCGCGCGTGGCACGGCGCTGTGGAGCAGCGCGTCTCTTGAGACATGGCTGGACGAGGCTGGCCAGCGCGTGACAGAGATGGTTCGCGGCGCGCCGGGGCCCGTGCCGGAGAAGAAGCTGGCGGCCACGGCGTGGCCCAAGGAGCTGGACGCGGCGCCCTTGCGCGGGCGCCTGGTTCAGATGCAGCAAGCCGGCCTCTTGAAGCTGTGGCCTGGCAAGGCGCCGGCATGGTGGCATCTGGGACCGGAGGAGGCGCTGGCCGAGGTGCTGCTGGAGACGTTGGGGCAACGCGCGTTGCCACGGGCGCAGTGGCTGCGGGAGGCCAGGGCGCGCCTGAAGGGGCGCACTGCGGCGGAGTGGCAGAAGGCGTGCGAGGAGCTGATCGCCTCGGGCCGGGTGATGGCGCATTTGACGAGGATCGAGGGCAAGCGCGTGGAGGCGTGTGTGCGTGCGGAGCGCCGCGCCGCCTTGCTCGACATCTACCGCCCGGTGATCGAGCGCCTGAGGGAAGAATGGCGGAGACTGGGCATCCGGGACGAGAACGTGGCCCGGTTCCTGGCGGGCGGAGCCGAGCCTGGGGCGGAGGCAGTGCTTGAGGAGTTGCGGCTTCTGGAGCGGGAGAGCCCGCCCCCGAACCCGGTGGCGCTGCTGCGAAAGCGGGCGGCATTGGCGGGAATGACGAAAGAGGAGTTCGACCGTGCGGCGCTGGAGTTGCTGCGGCAGGGAACGGTCTACATGGCGCCGCATGATCACGCGATGCGTTTGACGGAGGAGGAGCGCCGCAGTCTGGTGGCCGACGGCGCGGGTCTGTACTATGTCAGCATCACCGCTCGCCATTGAACTGAGGGGGATCCCGAACCCGTTCCGCAGCGGCATCACGCGGGACGCATGGGATGCGGACTGGGTGGATGTGCCGGAGATCCACGCCGTGGCTTCGTCGCGCGTGTGCCGGGAGGTGACGGCGGCGCGAACCTCCGGCGGCGGGTGCGGGATTCTGGTGTTCGGCGAGCCGGGCAGCGGGAAGACACACCTGTTGAACCGCGTGCGGCGGGGGTGCGTGGAGGGAGGGGCGCTCTTTGCGGGCTTCCGCCTGCAATGCGGACCGCAGACGATGTGGCGGCATATGCGGCGCGAGTTCGTGCGCAACCTGTTGCGGCGCCTGCCGGACGGCGGCACGCAGATGGACCGGCTGCTGGCCCGGGCGGAGGAGGGCGGGCGCGAGCCGCACGACTACAGCTTGGCGCGCGTTCTGGAACGGTGGCGCGAAGGAAAGTTCCTGCACGAGTGCGAAGCCTGGCTGCGCGGGGAGCGGCTGCCGGAGGCGGCGCTGCGGGCGCTGGGGATCGCGGACACAGACCCGGAGGAGGAAGAGGAGGCGGAGGATGAGGCACGGCGCGTGCTGAAGGAGCTGATCGCACTGGCGGCGCCGGCGCCCGTAGTGCTGGCGCTGGATCAGGTGGAGGCATTGCAGGCGGACCCGCAGGATGTGCGCGGGCTGGCGGCGCTCGGTTCGGCAGCGGCGGCGCTGCGCGACGAGAGTCCCAACCTGGTGCTGGTGACGTGTGTGCAGACGAGCTTTCTGCCGCGGCTGCACGACGGAGTGTTGCGTGCCGACATGGACCGGCTGGGGGAGGTCCGCCTGGAGCTGCTGCCCCTGGAAGAGCATCAGGCGGAATCCTTGTTGAAAGCGCGGCTGGACGCCGAACCGGCAATGCGGATGCATCCGCGGCGGCGCGAGCAGCCGATTTGGCCGTTCACGGCTTACGCGATCCGCTATCTGCTGATGAAGGGCAGCCCGGTGACGCCGCGGCAACTGATTGTGGAAGCGCGCAGATTGTTCGAGCAGTTGCGAGGCGAGAAGGGGCCGGAGAGGCGCCCGGAGGCCTTCCTGCGCAGCCAGTTGAAGGAAAGGATCGAGCAGGCAAGAGAGGCGGCGGCACCGGAGGGCAATGAGTTCCTGCTGGACGGTCTGCGGCGGCTGATGCCGCTGGCCGGCTGGAGCGCGGTGGAGCCGCGTCCGAAGGGGATCGACCTGCTGATGGAGCGCGGAGGCAGCCGCCTGGCGGTGGTGGTGTTCAACCGCGCCCGGTTGCACGGGGCGGCGCAGCGGTTGCGGAAGATCCGCGAGGCGGCGCAGGCAGGCACGGTGCGGCTGGTGCGTGCAGCGGCGCTGCCGGTGAGCGCGTCGGCGGTGAAAACGCGGGAGGAGCTGGCGAAGCTGGAGGAGGCAGGGGCGCGGCTGGTGCGGCTACCTGCCGAGGTTCTGGCAGCGCTGGAGGCGTGCCGGACGCTGCTGGCCGATGCCGCCGCCGGAGATCTGCACAACGACGGGGAGACACTGGGACTGGAGTTCGTCGAGCAGTGGTTGCGGGACAACCTGCCCGGGGAGCTTGCCGGTGTGGCGGACGGGTTCGAGTCCGGTGCCGTCGAGGCGACCGGGCTGCTCGACGAACTGGTGGAACTGCTGCGGGAGGTGAAAGTGATTTCGGTGGAGGATGCGGCAGCGAGGCTGGGCACGGGGATTGAGGAGGTGAGGCGCTGTGCGGATCAAGGTGAGGATGCCGTGGCCGCCGTGGGGACACCGGCGAGGGTCCTGTTTGAGTCACGAGGCGCTTGAGGACAACGCCCAGGGGCAGGCGAGAGTGGTTCAGGTCTCCGAGATCCGCGACGAGATCTGGCGCGCGGCCGGGGGCGCTTCCGGCGGTGCCGGCCCCGTGGCGGGCAGGCTGTTTCATCTCACGGCGGCCGAGGCGCTCGGCGGAGACGGCGAGGCCGTGTGGCACAGGTGGTTCGATGCGGGACGGCTGGAAGCCGGCGATGCTGCCGCAGCTTACGCGGTGGCGCTGTATGACCACGTCCTTGGGGCGGAGCTCACCACCGGGCGGGCTGCCTTCGAGGACAACCCTGAGGCTGTGCTCCGGCTGTGGCGCGGGGTGCAGCGCTTTGCCGAATGGCTGACGGCCGTGCTGCGGGAGTGCCGCCGGCGCGGGCTGATCGAGTGGGAGGGCAGCCGCGGATGGCGGGGCGCGGAGGAGGTAGCGCAGACGGAAGTACCTCTGGTGTGGAGGGTGGAACGGCCGGGCTGGAAAGCGCCGGTGGAGGTGAGGGGCACGCTGGATGCGCTGTTCCGCGATCCGGAGAGCGGGCGCTGGGCTGTGATTGAGTGGAAGCTCGCTTCGGCGGCAGAGGAGGCGGATGTTGCGCAGCTGTGCTTGTACCACTGCATGCTGGGGGAGAACGGGGCAGGCGGAGCAGCGGCGCTGGTCAGCTTCGACCCGGAGCCGCGGCAGACCGTGTTTGACGCAGCGAAAATTGCCGAAGCACAGAGGCGGCTGGAAGAGCTGATCGGGAGGCTGGCGGGAGTGACGGCGGAAAGAAAGGCGGCCCTTCCGCCGACGGAATGGAAGCCCAAGCCGAAACCCGCTGCTCCGGAGCATCAGGAGCTGGCGGAGAAAACCGTGGCTGTGTTGAAGCAGCGCGGACACGACGTGGAGATGGGCGAGCCGGTTCATGCCGGGCCCTCCTACGTGCAGGTTCCGGTGCGGCTGGGGGTGCGGACGCGTGTGCGGCGCGTGCTGGCGGAGGCGCACGACCTGCAAGTGCAGTTGGGGCTGAAGACGGCGCCGATCCTGCGCAAAGGCGAGGGCTGCGTGCTGGTGGAGATCCCGCGGCGAGACGCGGAGACGCTGTGGTTCCGTTCCGTGAGCATCCATGAGGCGGCCCGGTTGGAGGCGCCGTTGCTGGTGGGCGTGGACCTGGCCGGGCGGGCGCATTTCACAGACTTGGCCGGCAGCCGGGCGCCGCACCTGCTGGTGGCGGGCGCCACGGGCAGCGGCAAAAGCGAATGGATGCGCACGGCGGCGGCGGCGCTGATGGCTACGCATATGCCTGCGGACCTGCGGCTGGTGCTGATCGACCCGAAGCGTACCGCGTTTCCGGAGTTGCGCCGCTCGCCATACCTGTGGGAGCGGCTGCCGGTACTGATGCCGCCGGAGGACGACATGGCGGAAGCGCTCGACACGCTGGTGGAGGAGATGGAGCGGCGCTACCGGGCTCTGGAGGAACGCAGGCTGCCTGACCTTTCCACATGGAAGCGGGAGGGGAGGGACGCGCCGCCGCGGATTGTGGCCCTCTGCGATGAGTATGCAGACCTGGTGCAGGCGGCGGGCGCGCGGCGGGAGCTGGAGGCGCGGATCGCGCGGTTGGGGGCGAAGGCTCGGGCGGCAGGCATTCACCTGGTGCTGGCGACGCAGCGCGCCAGCCGGGACGTGGTGACCGGGGTGCTGAAGGCAAACCTGCCGGGGCGCGTGTGCCTGCGCGTGGTGGAGGCGATCGAGTCCCGGCTGGTGCTGGGCGTGGCGGGCGCGGAGAACCTGTTGGGGCAGGGGGATCTGCTCTGGAGCGCCGGGGGCGAGCCGATCCGCCTGCAGGCGCCGCTGCTCGACCCCGAGTCCCGGACCAAGTATCTGGGCGCAGCCGCCGCCGGCGCGGGGGGCGCGCGATGAACCGGACGCTGGTGATGGGCGTGCTGAACGTGACGCCGGACTCGTTCTCTGACGGCGGGCGGTTCGCCACGCCAGAGGAGGCGGTGGAAGAGGCGCGGCGGCTCATTGCGGAGGGCGCCGACATCGTGGACGTGGGCGGCGAGAGCACGCGTCCGGGGGCTGTGCCGGTGCCCGAAGACGTGGAACTGGAGCGGGTGGCGCTGGTGGTGGAGCTGCTGGCGATGGACCCGCGCGTGCGCGTGTCGGTGGACACGATGAAGCCGCGGGTGGCGGCGGCGTGCCTGAGTGCGGGCGCGACCATCGTGAACGACGTCAGCGGGCTTTCCGACCCGGAGATGGCGCGAGTGGCGGCTGCGGCGGGGGCGGGAGTCGTCATTATGCACATGCGCGGGACGCCGCAGACGATGCGGCAACATGCGGCATACAGCGACGTCATGAAGGAGATCTGCGAGGAGTTGCGTCCGCGGGTGGAACTGGCGCGGGAGGCTGGTGTGCGCGAGATCTACGTGGACCCGGGAATCGGATTTGCAAAGACGCCGGCGCAGAGTTTCGAGATCCTGCGGCGGCTGGGGGAGATGCGGGTGCTGGGCTGCCCGATCGTGATCGGACCGTCGCGCAAGTCGTTTCTGGGCGTGCTTCCGGGAATGGAGGACGTGGGAGAGCGGCTGGAGGGGACGATCGCCGCGGCGGTGCTGGGCGCGTGGAATGGAGCTTCGGTCGTGCGTGTGCATGATGTGCGGGCGGTGAAGAAGGCGCTGAGCGTGGTGGACGCAGTGCGGGGGCAGGCATGGACAAGGTGATCGTGCAAGGGGCGAGGCTGGAGGCCCGGATCGGCGTGACCGAAGAAGAGCGGGCGCGCCCGCAGGAGGTGGTGATCGACGTGGAGCTGGCGCTGGACGTGCGCGAGGCGGCGCGCACGGACGATTTGCGGCTTTCGGTGGACTACGCGGAAGTCTGGCGGCTTATGGAGGGGACGGCGAGGCGGCAGCCCTGGGCGCTGGTGGAGACGCTGGCGGAAAGGATCGCCTCCGCATTGCTGGAGGGCTTCCCCGCAGAGGAAGCCCGCGTGCTGGTGCGCAAGCCCGGGGCGCTGCGGGCGCAGGGGGTGGAGTGGGCGGGAGTCGAGATTGTGAGGCGCCGCAGTGGTTGAGGCGTGCGTCGGGCTGGGATCGAATCTTGGCGACAGGCGCGGGCACCTGCGAGCCGGGCTGACCGGGTTGAGGCGATCCGGGCGCGTGCTGGCGGTGTCGCCGCTGTACGAGACAGAGCCGTTGGGGCTGCGCGAGCAGCCGGCTTTCCTGAACGCAGTGGCGAGAATGGAGACGGCGCTGCCGCCACGGGAACTGCTGCGGGCGCTGCTGGAGGCGGAGGCGGAGCGCGGGCGTGCGCGGCGGGAGAAAGACGGGCCGCGGACGCTGGATCTGGATCTGCTGCTGTACGGGGATGAAGTGATCGAACAGGAAGGGCTCACGGTCCCGCATCCGCGGATGCATCTGCGGCGGTTTGTGCTCGTGCCGCTGGCGGCTGTTGCGCCGTGGTGGCGGCACCCGTTGCTGGGCAAGACGGTGCAGGAGTTGCTGGAAGCCGTGGAGGACCGCGCGGAGGTCGTTGAAGTGGAGGACGCGCGCTGGGGCGCGGAATTCCTCAATCTCTGACGAGAAGCACTGCTGCCTGCGCTTCGCCGGACTTGCCTTCGCCCACGGGGCCGACCATTTCCGCGGTCTTGAATTTCACCGAGACGCGGTCAGGTTCGAGGGCGAGCAGGGAGGCGAGGTTCGAGCGAATGGCGTCGCGGTAATCCTTGAGCTTCGGGCGCTGCAGGATGACCGTGGCGTCGACGTTCGAGATGCGGTAGCCGCGCTCGCGGGCGAGCGAGGCGGCGTGGCGCAGGAAGACGCCCGAGTCGCAGTCCTTCCAGCGGGGATCGGAGTCGGGGAAGTGCATGCCGATGTCGCCGAGGGCGAGCGCTCCAAGGAGCGCGTCGGTGACGGCGTGGAGCAGGACGTCGCCATCGGAGTGCGCCTCGAAGCCGAATTCGCAGGGGATGCGCACCCCGCCCAGGACAAGCGCGCGTCCCGCAGCGAGGCGGTGGTTGTCCCAGCCGAGCCCGATGCGGAGGTCCATCAGCCGGCCTCCTGTTGGCGCTCGAGCGAGAGGAACAGTTCGGCGAGTTCCATGTCGGAGGGGCGGGTGATCTTGATGTTGCGGTCCGAGCCGGGCACGACGCGGATCTCGACCGTCTCAAGCCGTTCAACGAGGCTGGATTCGTCGGTGCCGATGAAGCCGTCCTCGCGGGCGCGGGCGAACGCCTGGCGGAGGACCCCGGCGCGGAAGACCTGCGGCGTCTGTGCCAGAACCAGCCGGTCGCGGTTCAACGTGCCGCGGACGACGTGGCGGTGAACCTGTTTGACGGTGTCGACCGGGACGATGCCGGTGATCGCCGCCCCGCAGTGCGCCGCTTCCAGGATGACGGCGGAGATGGTGTCCTGGGAGACGAACGGGCGGACCGCGTCGTGCACGGCCACCAGTTCGACGTCCGCGGCCAGAGAGGCCAAGGCGTTGGCGACCGACTCCTGCCGCGTTTCTCCGCCCTTCACACAGCAAACCGGCTTTGAGAACTTCTCGTGGGCGATCATCTCCTCCACCCACGGAATGTCCTCGGGCCGAAGGGCAACGACGACCTCGGAGACGTGATGAGAGGCCACGAACTTGCGGACGGTGTGGATGAGGATGGGGACGCCCTCAAGAAGCATGAACTGCTTGCGGCTGGTGCCCGTGCTTTCGGCGGCCGCGCGCATCCTGGTACCGAGACCGGCGGCTGGAAGGATGACGGAGACTTTCATGAAGTTCGCTGGAGGGCTGCCATTGTTCGGTTACGGTCACGCGCGCGGCGGGGCGGCGGACTTTTCTGCGGGCGCGGCGTCGGCTCCGCGCGAGGAGCGCTCCGGCGCCGGCGGCTTGTCATAGACGTGATGCATCCGCTCGTCGAAGCGCCCGAAGATCATCTTTCCGGCCTGCGTCTGGAGAACGCTGGTGACGGAGATGTCGATCGTCTTTGAGATCATCTTTCTGGCGTTGTCCACCACCACCATGGTGCCGTCGTCAAGGTAGGCGACGCCCTGGTTGTACTCCTTGCCTTCCTTGAGAATGAACACGCGCATCGTCTCGCCGGGCAGGACGATGGGCTTCAGCGCATTGGCCAGCTCGTTGATGTTCAGCACCTCGACGCCGTGCAACTGGGCCACCTTGTTGAGGTTGAAGTCGTTGGTGATGACCTTGCAGTCGTAGGCGCGGGCCAGTTCGATCAGCTTCAGGTCCACCTCGCGGATGTGCGGATAGTCGTCCTCGAGGATCTGCACGTTCAGGTGGGCCATCTTCTGGAGGCGTTGGAGGACGTCGAGGCCGCGGCGGCCGCGGTTGCGCTTCATCGAGTCGGCCGAATCGGCCACCAGTTGAAGTTCGCGGAGGACAAACTGCGGCACCACGAGGGTGCCGTCAAGAAAACCGGTTTCGGCGATGTCGGCGATGCGGCCATCGATGATGACGCTGGTGTCGAGAATCTTGAAGGATTGCTTCTGCGCCTTTTCGCCGCCAAACAGGCCGCCGAGGGCGGAGAGGTTGAGCATATCGCCCTTGGCAGCGCCAACGACCAAGCCGACGTAAGCCATGACGAGAAGGATCAGCAGCTGGAAGAATGAGACCGTGCCTCGCGAGCCGGGCAGGGCCCACGAGATGACAAGTGCGATGAGAAAGGCGCCTACGATGCCCAGAACCGAGCCGACTGCGGCGCCGATCAGCCGCTTCAGGCTCACTTGCTTCAGGCGGATTTCGGCGAGCACGATCAGCGCCCCGAGAAGGGCGCCCGCGGCCGCGCCAGGCAGCGGGGCGAGCCCGAAAGGTTGAAGGAACCAGGCCGCAGTCGCCAGAATGAGCACGAAAACCGCCCGAATGAGCAATAAATCGTACACTGGCAACTCCTGCGAACGGACTGACGGCGGCAGCCGTCCCGATTGGTGAGACGCGGCTGCCGCGGATTGAGTATACCACCCTGCCTGAAATAAGGCCGTTTCGTCGCGTTCTGCCGGGCGCAGGCGCACCGGGGCGCGGAAATGCTACTGTGCCGCGCGCCCGGCACCCGCCAGGTGGGCGGGGCCCAACTGGTTCATGACGCGCTGGACCACGCGCGCATACTCGGGATTGGGGTTGTAGGTCCGCAGGATCTGGGCGAGAGGCTTGTTGCGGTACAGCGGCGAATTGCCCAGTCTGCCGGCCACGTGATAAATGCCCTCGCGGGATGTGGAGAACCACTGGTTGCAATTGTCCCAGCCAAACATGTTGTTGTTGCGCGCTTCTTTGCCGCCGGTGGATTCGACGAACGAGATGCTGGGCAGCAGGCGCCAGTCGAGGCCGTTTTCGTCGGCGGCGGCGATGAAATCGGGGGCGTAGACGTGAGCGGGGCAATCTCTGGAAAGGAAGAACTGACGCAGGCAGAACAGGCGCGGGTCCCGGGGGTCGAGTCCCGCAGGCGCCGGTCTGGGGCCGGGGTCGGCGGGCTGCTGGATCAGGAGCAGCCCTGCCATCAGAACCACACTGCGAGTGAGTTTTCCGGACATCAAGCGATTCTCCTCCCCTGTTTGTTTCCAGCCAGTTGCATCGTCCTGGCACACAGATAGTCCGAGGGTGTGCCGCTGGATCATTCACGGCGCCGGCTTCAGGGCCGGCGGTTGGCAAGGGGCGGCTTTGCCGCTCTCCAAGCCCCCTGTTTCGGGGCCGCCTTGCCGGTTGTCGCGTGGTTCGCAGGGCCCGGACCTCTTGCCCGGGTTCCGGTCGCTGCGAACCGGGTCCTCCGGCGCGCCCTCTCTGGCGCGCCCCCTGCGGGCGAGCACCCGCAGCCGAAAGACATCTGTCATTATATCAGAAAGGCCGCCTTGGGGGTTCTTCAGGAAAGTACTATTGGTATCAGCGGATTGCGGGCCGAGCAGGAGGCCGGCGGCGGGCCGCCGGCCTGAACACGGCGCCTGCGGGAAGCGCTTCGTGTTGAGCCCCAAGGGATAGTGATTCTACAATGCTAGGTGGGAGTGGTTGGCTCTGCCCGCTGCTTGCCGGCGCGCGGAGCCTGATTCAATCCAATCCGAGAGCAACAAGGAGTTCGCCATGAAGTTCCGGCCTTTGCATGACCGTGTGCTGGCGCAACGTATCGAAGAGGGCGAGGAGAAGATCGGCGGCATCGTGATTCCCGACACGGCGAAGGAGAAGCCGCAGAAGGCGAAGGTGGTCGCCGTCGGGGAAGGCAAGGTGCTGAAAGACGGCAAGCGCGCGACGCTTGACGTGAAGGCGGGCGATGAGGTGCTGGTGGGCAAGTGGTCCGGCACGGAAGTCAAGATCGACGGCGAAGATTACCTGGTTCTGAGGGAAGACGAGATTCTGGCGGTCCTGGGTTGAGCCCGGCGCCCGCAGTGGAAAGAAGCGGAGAACAAGAGCCGATGAAGAACACGAGAATGTGGGCGCGGCTGGCGGCGCTGGCTGCGGGAATGATGCTGCTGGCGGGCGCCGCCGGGGCTCAGGTGAAAGTGGGCGTCGTGAACCTGCAGAAGGCGTTGCAGGACACGGCGGAAATCAAGCAGGCGGAGGCGGATCTGAAAGCGCGCTTCGGCCCCCGGCAGGAAGAACTGGCACAGCTGGAGAAGGAGATCGCCAAGCTTCAGCAGGAGGCGCAGGCCAACCAGGACAAGTACACGGAAGCGGCGATGAGCGAGCTGGTCAGCCGCATCCAGATCAAGCAGCGCCAGTACCAGCGCAACAGCGAGGGCCTGCAGGACGCGGTGAACCGGGAGCGCCAGGACATCCTCCAGCGGGTGGGCCAGCGCTTCCAGGAGGTGTTGCGGCAGGTGGCGGAAGAGAAGGGGCTGGACATCATCATCGATGCAGGCAACCTCCTTTTCAGCAAGGACGCCCTGGACATCTCTGCTGACGTGACGGCGGCCTACGACAAGAAGTACCCGGTGAAGAAGTAGACGGGCTGCCGCCGGAGAGGCGGATCATGAGCGGCTTCCTGGACACTTACGGTCAAGCGGACGCACGGCGCGAGCGGCGTCTGAAGCTTGGGCTGCTTTGCGCGCTGGCTGCGGCCGTGATCGGGTTGGGTGCGTACTGGTTCATTCACGACTTCAGGGAAAAGCGTCAGGTTGCGCTGTTTCTCGACCTGCTGGCGGAGAAGAAGTACGAGGACGCCTACCGGTTGTGGGGCTGCGATCCGGCGCGCCCGTGCCGGGATTACAGCATGGAGAAGTTCCTGGAGGACTGGGGGCCCAAGAGCCCATACGGCAACGTGGCCAAGGCGCGAGTTCGCCGCACGCGGTCGTGCGTGGAGGGCGTGATCCAGATTCTCGAATACGCCCCGGGGGACGAGGTGTTCCTTTACGTAGACCGGCAAAACCGGCACATCTCCTATAGCCCCTTCGGCTATTGCGTGGACGCATCGGGCAGAAACACGAACCTGATCGACATCTTCTTCCGCTGAGCAAATCGGAACGGGCGGCCCCGGGTTGGCATCTGAACAGGTGTGAAGACGGCCGCACTGGTCCTGCAAGGAGCTCTTTGCGCGGCAGGTGCGCTGCCCGCTCTTCCGGAGGGCTTCCGTGCGCTGTACAGCCTGGAGTATGACGGTGCGGTCCGGATCTTCGAGGAAGAGACACGGCAGCGCCCCGATGATCCCGAAGCCTGGAACCATCTGGCGCAGGCGCTGTTGCACCGCGCGCTATACGCCGCCGGGGCAATGGACTCCTCCGCGTTCGGTCCAGGCAGCCCGTTCTTGCGCCGCCCGAAGGTTCCGATGAGCGACGGAGACCGGGCGCGGTTCGAGGCGGCGGTCCGGAAGTCGCTCTCGATCTGCGAGGAGCGGCTGCGCGCGAATGCGGACGACCAGAGCTGCCTGTACGCCTCCGGGGTGGCGCACGCGCATCAGGCGCAGATGGCGCTGCTGGTGAAAAAGTCCTGGCGCGAGGCGCTGCGGGAAGGCACGAAAAGCCGGCAGGCGCATGAGCGGCTGCTGCGTCTGGTGCCAGGGATGCCTGATGCCAGCCTGATCCCCGGGCTGCATGAATACATCGCCGGCAGCCTGCCGTGGTACGTGAAGGCGCTGGCGTTCCTGGCGGGCTACCGGGGAGACCGCAAGGAAGGGGTCGAACACATGGAGCGGGCGGTGGCGCAGGGTGTGAAGACAGCGGTGGAGGCGCGTGTCCTGCTGACGGTGGTGTATCGCCGCGAGAGGAACCATGCCCGGGCCGCCGAACTGATGGGCGAACTGGCCGCCGCTTTTCCGTTGAATCATCTCTATCGCTCCGAGGAGATCCTGCTGCTGGCCGAAGACGGGCGGCAGGAGGCGGCGAGACGGCGGCTCGGGGAGCTCCGCGAGAGCGGCCTGATGGCGCCTGATAAGATCGAGAGGCTGTCGAAAGCGGCCGAAGAGACACTTGCCAGGACAAGGAGGCGGAAACAGCCGTGATGGAGCCGTCATACCGCCTGATCGCCCTGCTGAACGGCGAGGAAGACGCCCTGGAGCTGGATGAGGCCGCTATCGAGGTGGCCGCCATCGATCACGGCGACCTCGCGCGCCGTGCCGTGCTCCGGCAGCTTGACCTGTGGGCGTCGCGCGTGCTGTCCGCGGCCGGACCCGGAGCCAGGGGCGCAGCGCTGCTGCATGCGCTGAACCACGTGCTCTTCGAAGAGGAGAAGCTCGCAGGCGACCGCGACGACTACTACTCTCCTGCCAACAGCTGCATTGATCTTGTGATGGCGCGGCGCAAAGGCCTGCCCATCACGCTCTCGGTGATCTGCATCGAGGCGGGGCGGCGCGCCGGACTGCGGCTTTCCGGCGTCAACCTGCCCGGCCATTTCGTCTGCCGCTACGACGACGAGGACGGCGTACGCGTCATGATGGACCCCTTCGATGGCGGCAGGCTGCTCACCGAGGAGGACTGCCTCCGAGTCGTGGAGGAGATCACCGGAGCGCGCCTTCCGCCCGCGGAGCCGCTCTTCGCGCCGGCTCCGCACAGCCGCATCGTCTCCCGCATGCTGCACAACCTGCACGGCGCCTACTGGCGGCGCGGCGACGTGGACAAGGCCGCGGCTGTGGCGCAGTGGCTGCGGCTCGCCTCCCGCGGCTAATTCCGCCTTCAAACGGCGGAATTTCGGTGTAGAATAACAGTGACTCGATGGAATTGGGCGCTTACGAGCTCGACGGAAGACTGCGCCAGTTCAACAAGCTGATCCAAGAGCTGTTGCGCGGCAGTCTGAACCGGAACACATTCCAGCCATGGGAAATTGAAATTCTGCTGGACATCGACTCCTGCAACCTGACTGACATGAACAAACGGGAGCTGCTGAAGCGCTACCAGAAGGCGGCCAACAAGTACGTGGAGCGCGGCGGGCGTACGTTGTTGAAACTCTCTGAATACCTGGCGAAAAAGCATCTGGAGCCGCGCAACGGCGCGCGTGCCGTGAAAAGCTGACCGCCGGCCCACACATCCGCGGGGAGCTTGAGGCTGGCGGATATCCCCTCACAATCAGGGTTTTTCATCGGGTTTTTTCAGGCCTGACACATCGAAAACATAGAGGGAATACCCGATCCGTGTCACCGGCGTCATCGCGCGCAGCCAGCCATACCACTCGCGCTTGTGATAGACACCCTCCAGCAGCGTAACGCTCATGATGTACCACCGCCGTGTCGGGCGGAGCCCGCGGCGGATCTCCTCGTCCGGCATCACGCCGCACTCATCAAAGCCGAAGTAGTCCAGCGGAACGACGCCGAAATAGCAAAGGCAGACATCCTTCCGCGGCGTGTCGCCGAGCCACTCGATGACCTCCCCGAGGCTCTGTCCCCAGTCGATGTTGGAGTCGAGAAGGATCCGCGCTCCGTTCCCGGGTCCGCCGGCGGCGATGTTGAAGAAGGAGATGTCGTAAGGGAACCGGCTGGCGCTTTCGGCGGCGGCGAGCAGGCAGGCGCCCGCCAGCAGGGCAGGTGACAGGCGGCGGTACAGGCGCACGCCATGGGCCGCAACCAGTCCGGCGGCGAGCACGAAGGTGAAAGGGAAGACAGGCAACAGGTGCCGGACGCCGATGTTCAAATGGCTCTGCACGGCCAAAGTCCAGTAAGCGGCAGCCGGGATGACGAGAACCGCCCATTGGCGCAGGGGGGCGAACCACAGCAGCGGCAGCGCGAGGGCGAACAGCAGCAAGGCTCCCAAAGGCGTCTTCACCAGGAAGGCCACGGGGAAATACTGCCACTTGCCCCCTTTGTACAGTTCGCCGAGCAGGTAGGCCTCATGGCCGGCGTCCTGGTGCTGAAAGTGCGAGGCCAGGCCCGTGAGCCAGGGGTGCGCGGGAACCTTCCACTTTGCGCCCATCCAGCGCAGGGCGCCGTTCACCGGGCCGCCCTCGGAGACGCGTTCATCGAGCCGGCCCAGCTCGCGGATCCGCCAGCCGGCAGGCCCGTAGGAGGCAAGGGCGACAAGCACGGCCAGCGCCAGCGTGCCGGCCAGCGCGGCCGCGCTGCGCCGCCAGCCGGTTCGCAGCGCGAGGGCCAGCAGGAGGAAGCAGGGGGCCAGGAACAGCATGGAGAGCTTGACGGCGAAGGCCGCGCCCGTGGCCGCGCCTGCCAGCGCGGTACGCCGCCATCCGCCGTGAAGAAGCGCGGACTCGAACGCGATCATGGCGAGGAAGGCGCACGCTGCAGCCGCTGCGTCCGTGGTGGCGTAGTGGCCGTGCGCGCACAGGGTGGGGTCAAAGGAGACCAGCACGGCGGCAGCCAGTCCGGCCGCCGGCCCGAAACGCCCGCGCGTCCACAGGGCCACGGCCAGAGTGAGCGCGAGAGCCAGCAGCACCACCATGGCGCGCGCGGCGAACAGCAGCGGTTCGGCTCTCCAGCGGGGCTGCCGGTAGAGGACCTGTTTGCCATGCTCGATCATGTCCCGCTGCTGCCAGCTCGGGGCGTCCAGGCGCGCGTCGGCTTTCATCAGCAGCAGGGGAAGCGTGAACCACACGCGCGCGAGGGGAGGATGCTCCACGTCGAGCTCGTACCGCCCCGACCTGAGGAACGTATATCCGCTGGCGATGTGGATGCCTTCGTCGACGGTCTGCGTCTCGCGCCACGAATTGTAGAGACAGCGCCCTGCCTGCAGGGCGAGCAGCAAAGCGAGAAAGACGCGCCAGCGGCGGGCGTTCATGGCTCAGGCGATGCGCCGCGCCCCGGCCGACGGCGCGCACCGGTAGATGGCCGGGGTGATGCCGTACTTTTGCCGGTAGGCGTCCGACAGCCGCAGGCGGAAATCCTCGACGGCGCTGTGATCCACCAGGCTCACCGTGCAGCCGCCGAAGCCGCCGCCCGTCATGCGCGAGCCGTACACGCCTTCGATCGTCAGCGCCGTGCCGACGAGGAAATCCAGCTCCTCGCAACTGACCTCATAGTCGTGCTGGAGCGAGCGGTGGCTCTCCACCATCAGCCGCCCCATGGCGGCCAGGTCGTTGTGCTGCGCGGCGGCGAGGAAGTCGAGCACGCGCCGGTTCTCAAGGATCACGTGGCGGGCGCGCGCCAGCGGGATCTCGGGCATCTGCCGCGAGGCGCGCTCCAGATGAGCCAGTGTCACGTCGCGCAACGATTCCCGCCCGGGGAAGTGAGACAGCGCCTCGCGGCATTCGGCCACCCGCTGCCGGTAGGCCGACGAGCCCAGCTCGTGCTTCACCATTGTGTTGGCGATCACGATTTCCGCCCCGGCGGGGATCGGAACATACTGGTGCGTTGTCGAGCGGCAGTCGAGCAGGATCGCCTTGTGCTCTTCGCCGAACACGGAGGCGTACTGGTCCATGATGCCGCAGGGCATGCCCACGAACTCGCGCTCCGCCCTCTGGCAAAGGCGGGCGAGTTCGAGCTTCGGCATTTCCTGCCCGTCGAGGAGCGCCAGCGCCGACGAGACCTCCAGCGCCGCCGAGGAACTGAGCCCGCTCCCGGTGGGCACGGTGGCGTCGACTTCCAGCCGCAACGGGCGCAGCTCGATGCCGAGCCGCACGAGTTCGCGCGCCACGCCCAGGACGTAATCCACCCATGCGCCCGTCTTGCGCATGGACGGGATGGCGTCCAATGGGAAGATCATTTCCCCGGGATATTGTTTCGAGCTGAGATGGAGCACGGCGCGGCGCGCGGGCGCAGAGCGGACCGTGCAGCCGATGTCCAGCGCCACGGGCATGACGAAGCCCATGTTGTAGTCGGTGTGTTCTCCGATCAGGTTGACGCGCCCGGGCGCGAACCATTTCTTCACGCGCGGCGGGCGAGCCAAAGGAACACTCCTCCGAAGGCGAGCGAGAAGATCCCGAACTCCAGGTTCAGGTTGCGGTCGAGCAGCGGCGCTTTGAAGTCGAAGGCCAGCCCAGTCGCGCTCAGGATCAGCCCGAGCAGCAGGAAGAACCAGCCGGCGGGTTTGCGCAGGTCCAGCATCGCAGGCTCCCTAGTAGAAGATCAGGTTCAGACCGAGGCAGAGCACGGCGGCGGCGAGAGCGATCATCGCCGGGCGCTTGTACCAGACGGCCGCCTCGGCCTCGTGTTTCGTCACGCCGTAAACGAGACCCACCAGTTCCTCATCCGGGCGCGCCTTGCCGAAAAGGCTCACCAGGATCGTCAGGACAAAGCAGACGGTCCAGGCGTTGATCGCCACCCAGAAGTTCTGCGCCATCGAGGACGGAAATTCGTGCAGGACCCCGAGCCAGCCGCCTTTGCCTTCCGCAAGCGTCAGGCTGTAGGTGAGCGCCGCAGCGGCGGTGCCCGTAAGCAGCCCGGTGAAGGCGCCGTTGCCGGTGGCGCGCTTCCAGAACATGCCCAGCAGGAAGGTGGCGAACAGCGGCGCGTTGACGAAGCCGAAGATCAGCTGAAGGAAGTCCATCATGTTGTTGAACTGCGTCGCCAGGTATGCTGCGCCGATGGAGAGCCCCGTGCCGAAAATGGTGGCCATGCGCCCCATCCAGAGGTAGTGGGAATCGGGGGCGTTCTTGCGGATGTAGCTCTGATAGATGTCGTAGGTCCAGACCGTATTGAACGCCGTGACGTTGCCCGCCATGCCGCTCATGAAGCTGGCGACCAGGGCGGTCAGCCCGACGCCGAGCATCCCGCTCGGGTAGAACTGCTCCATCAGGCTGAACAGCACCTTGTCGTAGTCCGGTCCGCCGTTCTTGAGCGGAATCGAGTAGCCCGCGCCCATCTGCGCCAGAGCCGCGGCCGCCACGCCAGGCACGATGACAACGAACGGGATGAACATCTTGGGGAAGGCGCCCACGATGGGAGTGTTTCGCGCATCGGTCATCGACCGCGCCGCCATGGCGCGCTGCACCACCAGGTAGTTCGTGCACCAGTAGCCGAAGCTGAGCACGAAGCCGAGCCCCATGATGAGGCCGAAGACCTCCACGCCCATCGGGTTGTCCGCCGGGCTTGAAAGGTGCCGCCAGGTCTGCGTCATCTGCGGGCTGAGCCTTTGCGAGATTCCCTCCCAGCCGCCTGCCTTCTGCACGCTGAGAATCGCCAGTGGCGCAAAGCCGGCGACGATGAGGAAGAACTGCAGAACTTCGTTGTAAATCGCACTCGACAGCCCTCCCAGGTAGGTGTAGGCGAGCACGATGCCCGCCGACATGAGGACCGAGAAGGTGAAGCTCCAGCCGAAAATCGCCTGCAACAGAATGCCCAGGGCGTACATCGAGATGCCCGAGCTGAAGATCGTCATCACGGCGAAGGTGATGGCGTTGAAGCCGCGGGTCTTCTCGTCAAAGCGCAGCTTCAGGTACTCGGGGACGCTGCGCGCCTTGCTGCCGTAGTAGAAGGGCATCATGAACACGCCGACGAACAGCATCGCCGGAATCGCGCCCACCCAATAAAAGTGCGAGGTCAGCATGCCGTACTTCGCGCCGGAGCCGCACATGCCGATCATCTCCAGCGCTCCCATGTTGGCCGCCAGGAACGCCAGGGAGGTGATCCAGAGCGGCAGGGAGTGGGCGCTGGTGAGGAACTCGCTGCTTGTGCGCACATGCTTGCGCAGGAACCAGCCGATGCCTAGCACGAAGCCGAAATACAGCACCAGCACGAGGTAGTCGACAAAGTGGAGGGCCATAAAACAGACCTGCGAATCTCGTGTTATATCACAACGGGGACGCCGGCAAAGGAAAGGCCCGGGGCGGCTGCCCCGGGCCCTGGGTGAGGGTCAGGCGCCGGCGGCGGGATCAGTCATTATGGAGCGACCAACCGCCGATTCGCAGATTCGCGGGTTACGCT
>CAYWJB010000013.1:0-117637 GCA_964458495.1 uncultured Arcobacter sp. | reverse complement strand
GCAGGGACTCGAACCCCGATACGCAGATCCAGAGTCTGCAGTCTTACCATTAGACGACCTCCCAGCGAGGCCATCCCCATTATAACAAACGCTCCCGAAGTTCAAGACGCGCGAGTCCTGACTGCGTTAGAGTAAGCGTGAAAGGAAAACGGACATGACCACCAACCGCCGCCGATTTCTTGCCTCCAGTGCAGCCGCCGCCGCACCTGCCATCCTGCACGGCTCGCCCTCCTCCAGCGCCGCCAATGACAAGCCGGCGTTCGGCGTGATCGCCGCGGGCGGGCGCGGCAGATACCTGGCGCGCTACTTCGCCAAGCTGGGGGCGGAATGCGTCGCCGTTTGCGACGTCCGCGAAGACTGCCTTCAGGAAGCGCTGAAAGACTTCCCGCAGGCAAAGACCTACTACCACCACGAGGAACTGCTGGCGCAGAAGGGCATCGACTTCACAGTGTGCGCGGGCCCCGATCACTGGCACCTCCAGCACCTGATCGATTCGCTCAACGCCGGCAAGGACGTCTATACGGAGAAGCCGCTGTCGAAGACGCTGCAGGAGAGCGCGGTGATGGTGGACGCCGTGCGCCGCAGCGGAAAGATCGTGCAGGTAGGCATGCAGCGGCGCAGCGCGCCGGCGCTGATCAAGGCGAAAGAGATGGTCGATTCGGGCATTCTTGGCCGCGTCACGATGGTGAAGGCCAAGTGGCACTGGAACACGGCGCGCCCGCTGAACAACGCTCCGTTCCCGGGCAAGGTCGACTGGGAGCGGTTTCTCGGCCCGGCGCCGAAACGGCCCATGGAGCCGCGCCGTCTCCGGCATTGGCGCTGGTTCCGTGACTATGCGGGCGGGAACATGACCGACCAGGGCACCCATTTGATGGACGTCGTGCAGTGGTTCACCAACTCGGCGCCTCCGCGCGCCGCCACGGCCATGGGCTTCGTGGCCAAGAACGAGGGCGCCGAGCACCCGGAGGTCTTCAGCGCCACGTTCGACTACGGGCGCTTCCTGACCTGCTGGGAGCTGAACTACTGCAACGACTTCGACGACAGCTGGTCGATCCTCTTCATGGGCGACGCGGGCACGATGCTGCTGAACGACTCGGGCGTCACCGTGTGGAAGGAGCCCTGGAAGGACAACCGCACGCCCATCGTCGAGGAGAAAGCGCCGGTTCCGATCGAGACCCACATCCAGAACTTCCTCGACTGCCTGAAGTCGCGCCAGCAGCCCAACTGCACCGTGGAGATCGCGCAGCGCGCCGTGGCCGGGCCGCACCTGGCCAACATCGCCATGGACCTGGGCCGCACGGTGCGTCTGGCGGAGGATCTCGTCACCGTATCATGAAACATTTCCGCATTGCCTTGTTCTTTCTCTCGGCTCTCGCCGCCGCCCAGCCGCTGCATTTCGGGCTGCGCGGCGGCTTTGCCCTGCAAGATGTCATCGATTCGCGCGGCAACCTGCGCGCGGCGTCGAAGCACTGGACGCTCGGCCCCACCGCCGAGTTAAGCCTTCCGTTCGGATTCGCCGCAGGCGCGGACTTGCTGTACCGCCGGCTGGAGTACAAGGATCCGTCGTCGAACACCGCGAACTCGTGGACGGTTCCCCTGCTCGTGAAGTATTACCTTCCAGGGGACGGGGCGCGGTACTTTCTGGAAGCCGGACCCTCTTTCCGCTCGCTGGGAAACGTTCCGCGGCTCGAAGGCAACGCGACCAAGGGCTTCGCGCTGGGCGCGGGCGTGCGCTTCGGCGCGGGGCTGGCGCGCTTTTCGATGGGGCTGCGCTACAGCCGTTACGGGCAAGGGCGTGGCAGCGATGTCAACGCCCCGGCAGGGACGTTCCGGACCAAGGAAAACCAGCTGGACCTGCTTTTCGGGCTGACGTTCTGATCAGCGAATGACGCCCGTGAGCGGCGAACTGGCGCTGGCGTAAAGCCGCCGCTCCATGCGGCCGGCGAGGAAAGCGAGCCGGCCGGCTTCCACCGCGTGTTTCATCGCGGCGGCCATGGCAACGCTGTCCTGCGCGGCGGCAACCGCAGTGTTCAACAGCACGCCGTCGAAGCCCATCTCCATGGCGATGCAGGCGTCCGACGCCGTTCCCACGCCGGCGTCGACGATCAGCGGCACCCCGGTGATCTGTTCGCGCAGGATGCGGAGCGCCGTGAAGTTCTGGATGCCGAGCCCGCTGCCGATGGGGGCCGCCAAGGGCATGACAGCCGCGGCGCCGGCATCGATCAGCCGTTTCGCCGTGATCAGGTCGTCATTCGTGTAGGGCAGCACCACGAAGCCTTCTTTCACGAGGATCTTCGTCGCTTCCACGAGCCCGTGAACGTCGGGGAACAGTGTCTTTTCGTCGCCGATCACTTCCAGCTTGATCCAGTTCGACAGTCCCACTTCGCGCGCCAGCATCGCTGTGCGCACCGCATCCTCGACGTTGTAACAGCCGGCGGTGTTGGGGAGGATGAAATACTTCGAGCGGTCGATGTAGTCGAGCATCGACTCCTTCGATCTGTCGGTCAGGTTCACGCGGCGAACAGCCACCGTGACCACCTCCGCGCCCGAGGCTTCGTGGCACCGGACCATCTCGTCGAAGGTGCGGTACTTGCCTGTGCCGATCATCAGGCGGGAGCGGAAGGTGCGGCCGGCGACGGAGAATGGCGTGTCCATACTTTCATTGTACGGCGCGGGCCGCGGCCACTTGACCGGAGCGGTATAGTAGCGAATGGAGCGGCGCGAGCCGCATGGCGGGCCCTTAGCACAATGGTTAGTGCAGCGGACTCATAATCCGTTGGTTGCAGGTTCGAGTCCTGCAGGGCCCACCAATCCCCGCCGTGGGAACCCCTGAAAGAATCCCGGCAGGTTGGGTGTGGGATCAGGGCCAGTGAAACGGGATGCTCGTGCAGGCGGGCGGAGCGGGAGGGAATTCACTGCTTCGAGGGGGCAGAGCGAGAAGCAGGGAAGAAACAGAGGTGGGCCGGCAGGCAGCCGCCTGCCGGCCCATATTGCGGGATTTCCGACTACCAGCGCGGTTCGCGCCGGCGTCCGCCACCGCCGCCGTAGCCGCCGCGGTCGCCACGGCCACCGCCGCCGAACGAGCGCTCCTCGCGCGGGCGCGCTTCGTTCACATTGATCTTGCGGCCGCCGAAGTCCATTCCGTTCAGCGCATTGATGGCGCGCTCCGCCTCTTCGTCATTCGACATCTCGACGAAGGCGAAACCGCGGCTGCGGCCCGTTTCCCGGTCCGTGATGATGCTCACCCGGTCTACGGTCCCATAGTTCTCAAACAATCCCCGAACGGCTTCCTCGCTCGAGTTGAAACTCAGATTCCCAACGAAAATATTCTTCACTCAGACACTCCTTCACGTATTTCGACAGCGGGCGTTCGTTCAGGGGAGTTCGGACAGGAGGGAATCCACGGGGGCCAGACTCGATCCTAACTGACGCGGGCGATCAAAATACGCTCTCAGCATAGCAGACTTGTCAAGTGGAGGGAACAAAAATCTTGCCTGGAAGTGGCTGATTCGTGAATCGCAGCAGGCAAGTTGAGAGCCCGAAGGACGGCCCCAGGACAGTTCCGCGCAGGCCACACCGCGCGGCGGGGCTCAGCGGGAGCCTCGCACAGGGCACAGCGCGCGGCGTGCCAGACTGCCGGCACGGTCTTGGCGGAAGGTGTGACGGCCCCCTTTCCGCCGCGGCGCGCGTGGTGGCACAATGGGGGCGTCGGCCCGGCCCCGTGATTGCCGGCGCCGCGCTTCCCAGAAGGAGCCGGATTTTATGGAACTGATCCCAACCCAGGAAGAAGTCGTCGCCCTGTTGCGACAGACCGGCGCTTTGCGCTCCGGCCACTTCCAGTACCCGAACGGGCTGCACTCGGACATGTACCTGCAAGTGGCCATCGCCATGCGGCACTACCAGACGGCCAAGCTGCTCAGCGTGGCGCTGAGCCGCAAGCTGCGCGCGCATCCCGAGCTGCGCGCCATCATCCCCGAGCTTTCGATCGTCACGCCCGCCACCGGAGGACTGCCCGTGGCTTACGGTGTCTGCGAGGCGCTGCGGGCGCGCCAGGTCTATTGGGCCGAACGGGGAGAAGAGGGTGGCCCGCTGCGCTTCCGCCCCTTCCTCGAACCCGAGCCCGGCGAAAAGGTGCTGCTGGTGGACGACGTCCTCCGCACCGGGCGCAAGCTGACCGAATTGCGGCGTCTGATCGAGGAGAAGGGCGCCGAAGTGGTGGCGCTGGCTGTGATCGTGTATCAGCCGAACCCGGAGACCCCGAAGTTCGAGAACCTCCCCTTTTATTACCTGGCGGAGCTGGACGCCATGTATTTCTGGGATTCCGAGGCCGCGCAGGAAAAGGCGCGGGAGATGGGGCCGCCCGAGAGGGTCTGGATCTGACAGGCCGCTTTGGCGAGTGATCCGCTCAGCGTCATCGGAGAGCGGGCCATGGCTGAAGCCCTGCGCAAGCGCATGGGGAAGCCAAGGCATGAGCAGCACAGAGGAGCATGGTTTGGGCCCCCGGTCAAGGCCGGGGGTAAATCCGGGTGTAGGGTGCGTTTGAGGAGGTGGTGCGGGTTGCGGGGGCGCGGGGAGCCGGGCTTGGCTCGCTTCCGGCGCTGGGGGACAGACACCTCCGTCCACGGGTGGACTGGTTCCGGAAGGTTGCGGAGAAGGTGGGGCGGGACGGAGGTGTCAGTCCCCGTCTCGCCGCAAGGGCGCCGTGAACCGCTCGTTCTCGCGGCTTTCGGCCGCTTCACTCGCGGCTCTGAAGAGCGGCCCTGAGGGCGTGGCGAACGCGGTTTCGCCGGACCCGGTTGTTACCAGAAGATTTTCATGGCGAACTGGAACTGGCGGGCGTCGTGGGCCGAAGTGTAAGCCAGCGGCGTGGTGGGCGACGCGCCCGCCACCGCCTGGATCTTCGCCGGCAGGGCGCTGAGCGGCACCGCCCCGACGGTGTTGTTCACCGTGCGGAAGTTCGAACGGTTGGCCAGGTTGAAGCCTTCGGCAATCACCTCGAGCGCCCCTTGTTCTCCTGCGAAGTGGAAACGGCGGGACAGGCGCATGTCGAAGGAGAAGAAGTTGGGGCCGCGACCCGCGTTGCGGCCGAGCGGGTAGGGCCGGTCGTTGGTGGTGTAGTTGTCGCCGTTGACGTCGAGGCCGGCGAGCACGTTGAACGGGCGCCACGAGTTGGCCATGAAAATGGGCGCGAGGTTCCAGCCGCGCAACAGCGCGTTTTGCGCGGGCGACTGATATAGGGCGTGGATGACGGCGCGGTGGGCGTGGTGAAAGGCGGAAAGGGACCGCTCGCAGCGCTTGCAGAGCTGATCCATGGGCGAGAAGTCAGAGTTGAAGTCGGTGAAGTCGTCGATGGCTTTCGACCAGGTGTAGTGGCCCGTAACTGCGAAGTTACGGCGCAGGCGGTGCTGCACCTGGAGGATGCCGGCGTGGTAGACGGTGTTGCCGTCGTAGGTGAAGATGTTCTTCTGGAGCAGCGTGGGATCGACGCGCGCGTACTGCGGCGTGCCGTTGGGATTGCGCTGGCCGGTATAAACGAGGTTGCGGCCGGTGATGCGGGCGAAGCCGAGGCCGCGGTTGTAGTTCCAGCCGGCGGAGACAGCCCATTCTCCAATGGCGCGTTCGATTTCGAAGCTCGCGTGCTGGGCGTAACCCTGCCGCAGGGGATCGGAGCCGAACTCGACGCGGAGAGGCAACCCGGGGCCGACGGGCACGCCGAACTGCTTCAGGTCATCTGGAGTGATGGTGCGGCGGCCGATGACGCCCTGGCGGAGAAGGCCCTGATAGATGTCGGCGGACGTCGTGGGCCGGCCAGTGGCAGGATTGACGATCACCGGGATGCCCGTGAGCGGTACGAACACCTGATTGATGTAGCGGCCGCTCAGGGCGTCGGCGACGTTGGCGATCTGGAGATTCGTGGGCGAGAAGAAGATGCCGTATCCGCCGCGGACCACCGCCTTTCCTTCCTTGCCAGGCGACCAGGAGAAGGCAAAGCGCGGGCCGAAGTTGTTCTTGTCGGTGCCGAGCACGGGCTCGTTGCCTTCGAGATCGTAGCGGAGCCCGAAGTGCAGCGTCAGGTTGCGGCGGGCGCGCCAGGCGTCCTGCAAGTAGAGGCCGAAGCGCTTGGACCAGCCGGTCCAGCGCGGATCGCCGAATCCCTGTTGATAGAAGGTGGGCAGCCCGAGGGCGAACGCCTGCAATGCGCTCACCGGCTGGGAAAGCACGGGCAGCAGCGAGGATTGCCCGGTGGCCTGCAAATACTGGCTGATCTGCTGCACCGCAGCCGTGCCTGCGGCTCCGGCGATGACGTTTTGCAACGGAACGGCCTCACCGAAACTGAATCGTCCGCTGAAGAAAGTCTCCGTGTTGGCAAAGTCGCGCACCGGGTTGATGTCGAAGCCGAACTTGAGATCGTGCGAGGAGGAGTGCCGGTTCCAGTTCTGCATGATCTGGTAGTGGCGCTCTTCGGTGCGGGAGGGCAGGAAGATCTCGCGCCCGAAGAAGCCGAATCCGGTGACGTTCAACTCGGGGCCGTTGGGATCGACGGTGCGCACGGCGATGCGGTTGTAGTTGAACATCAGCCGCGTTTCGACAACCCAGGACGAGTTGAGAATGATGGAGTCGCTGAGCATCGACGTGCCGTCCCAGATGTCGAAGTTGCGTCCGCGGTTGTAGGCGACCAGGGCGCCGAACTGGTTGTTCTCGTTGTCGAGCGTGCCGAGGCTGCCGCGCCAGTAGAGGCTGTGGCGGTCGCTGAAGCGGTGATCGATGCGGGTGGAGAAGAGGTTACTGGCTTCGCTGAAAGGGAAGACGCCGCTGTTGGCCTGGAAGATTCCCGTCACAAAAGGGTTGGCCGCGGGCGTGAGAGCCCCGGTGAGAGCCTGCGCCAGGCCGGCGAGTTGCGGGATGCCGCTTGTGCGGAGTGCATTGAGGAGGGCCTGCTGGGAGGAAGTGGGGGCGTTGAAGGCGCTGCGGTCCTGCAGGATCGGCACGAAAGTCGACTCGTGGCGGTCGAGCCGCTCGTAAGCGGAGAAGAAGAAAGTCCGGTCGCGCCGGAGCGGGCCGCCCACGGTGGCGCCGGCCTGGGAGCGCGTGTAGGCCGACTTCTGCGGATCGAAGAGATTTCGCGCCTGTATGTCGCGGTGGCGCAGGAATCCGAAGAAGTTGCCGTGGAACCGGTTGCTGCCGCCGCGGGTGACGATGTTGACGGTGCCGCCGCTGGACCAGCCGAATTCGGCGCTGGCAGTGTTGCGGTTGATCTGGAACTCCTGGACGGCCTCCTGGCTGACGCTGAGGCGCACGCCGCCCGAGTTGATATAGTTCTCGACGCCGTCGACGAAGAAACCGTTGCCGCGCCCGTTGCCGCCGCCGAAGCTGATGCCCGACTGCGGCGTCTGGGCGACGCGGTAGTCAGTGCCGTCGGCCAGATCCTGCGTCGATGCCGTCGCCGGAGAGAGCAGCGCGAAGTCGAGGTAGTTGCGGCGGTTGATGGGAAGCTGCGTGATGCGAGCCAGGTCAATGGTGGACGCCTGCTGCGCGCGCTCGCTGTCGATGACGGGCGCTTCGGCCCTCACCTCGATTACCTGTTGCAGTTCGCCCACTTCGAGGCGCACGGGCAGAGTGAACGTGTCCCCGACACGGACTTCGACCTGCTCGAATGCCTGCGGTGTGAAGCCCTGTGCCTCCACCCGCACGCGGTAGCGGCCCGGGGGCAGGAGGAGGAAGACGAACTCGCCGGCGTCATTGGTCTCCGCGGTGCGCTGGATGGCGCGGTCCGGGTCGGATGCCTGGAGTCTGGCGCCGCGGATGGCGGAACCGCTGGCATCGGTGACAACGCCCCGGATTTCCCCTGCGTTGCTCTGGGCTTGCGGGTATGCTGGAAGGCAAGCGAGGGCCGCGATGGCCAGAATCGTCATCGGCTTCATTGCACAACTCCCCTGGTGCGCCACGATGGAAGTCAAGGGCGCACTTTCCGGATTGTAACAGGATCACGTAATGAGACAACCAGTACTTTTTGTTCCGATTTTGCTCGTCCTTGGGCTGCCAGAGTGGGGCGCGCCGCCGGTGAAGGCGGGCGTGGCGCGGATCGATATCACACCGGACGGTCCGATCTGGATGTCGGGCTATGCGGCGCGGAACAAGCCGAGCGAGGGCGTGCTGACGCGGCTATGGGCGAAGGCGCTGGCGCTCGAGGACGCGGGCGGCAACCGGGCGGTGATCGTGACGACAGACCTGATCGGGCTGCCGATGGAGCTGACGGACGTGGTGGCAGCGCTGGCCATGGAGAAGTACGAGCTGGAACGGGCCGGGCTGGTGTTCAACTCCTCGCACACGCACACGGGGCCGGTGGTGCGGGGCAATCTGTCGGTGATGGAGTCGCAGCAATCACCGCACCGGGAGGCGCTGGCCGAGTACCGGCGGCGGCTGCAACAAAATCTGCTGGATGTGATTGGAGCGGCGCTCGCGGACCTGGCGTCGGCAGAGCTGGCGTTTGAATATGGCGAAGCGCGCTTCGGGGTGAACCGGCGGCAGTTCACGCCGAAGGGGGTGGTGATCGGGGTGAACCCGGACGGGCCCACGGACCCTCGCGTCCCGGTGCTGCGCGTGATGTCGCCGGCGGGCAAGGTGCGGGCGATCCTGTTCGGCTACGCATGCCACAACACGACGCTGACGGCGGAGTTCTATCAGTTGAGCGGCGACTACGCGGGCTACGCGCAGGCAGAGGTGGAAAAGGAGTTTCCGGGAGCGGTGGCGCTGTTTGTGCAGCTTTGCGGCGGGGACCAGAACCCGAACCCGCGCAGCAAGCTCGAGTACGCCGAACAGCACGGGCGGACGCTGGCCGCGGAGGTGGCGCGGGTGGCGCGGGGGAAGATGCAGCCCGCGGGCGGGCGGCTTCGGGCGGCCTACCAACTGGCCGCACTGCCGTTTGCGCCGCACACGCGGGAGCAGTTCGAGCAGGAACAAAAAGACGCGAATGTGTTCCGGCGGCGGAGAGCGGCGCTGATGCTGAAGCTGTATGACGAGCGGCGCGAGCCGCGGCTGCTGCGCTACCCGGTGCAGGCGATCCGCGTGGATCCGGGGTTCACGTTCCTCGCTCTGGGAGGCGAGGTGGTGGTCGATTACGCACTGTGGGCCTACAGGACATGGCCTCGGGAAAAGCTGATCGTGGCAGGGTATTCGAACGATGTGCCGTGCTATATCCCGAGCGCGCGCGTGCTGGGCGAGGGCGGCTACGAGGCAGTGGACTCGATGATTTACTACGGGCAGCCGGGACCGTTCACGGAAGAGGTGGAGGCGCGGATCCACGACGCCGTGCGGCAGGTGATGAAGCGGGCGGGGCGCTGAGACGGGCGCCTTCCGGAGATACACTGGCGGCATGGCGCGATACGGAGCGGTGGAGGCGGGCGGAACCAAGTTTCTGCTCGCCGTGGGCGAAGACCCTCTGCGGCTGGAGCAGGTGACGCGGATCGAGACGTCGAGCGAGCCGCAGGAGACGATGGCGGCGGTGGTGGAGTTTATCCGGCGCTCGGGACCGGTAGAGGCGCTTGGGGTGGCGACGTTCGGGCCGGTGGATTTTGCCACCGGGCGCATCACGACCACGCCGAAGCTGGCGTGGCGCGATTTCCCGCTGCGCGGCTGGCTGGAGCAGGCGCTGGGCGTGCCGGTGGGGTTCGACACGGACGTGAACGGCGCGGCGCTGGCGGAGGCGCGGTATGGCGCGGGGCGCGTGGTCGAGGATCTGGTGTATTTCACCGTGGGCACTGGCATCGGCGGGGGCGCGGTGGCGGGGGGGCGGCTGGTGCACGGGCTGATGCATTCCGAGATGGGCCATCTGCTGGTGCGGCGGGCGCCGGACGAAGTTCCCGGGTTCGCGGGAGTGTGCCCGTATCACGGGGATTGTCTGGAAGGGATGGCGAGCGGACCGGCGATCGAGGCGCGGTGGGGGCACCCCGCCGAGACGCTGCCCCAGAACCATCCGGCGTGGCGCGTGGAGGCGGACTATCTGGCGCAGGCGTGCATGGCCGTTTCGTGCGTCTTGTCGCCGCGCGTCATCGTGCTCGGCGGGGGCGTGATGGAACAGGAGCATTTGCTGGAGATGGTCCGCGCGCGGACTGCCGCCTGCGCGAACGGGTATTTCCCGCTGCCGCGGATCGAGCGGCCGGCGCTCGAATACCCTGGCTTGAGCGGAGCGCTGATTCTGGCTGAGGAGGCGGCGCGATGAGAAAAAACATTTCTTCGGGAACACGTTGGGAAGAGGCTGTGGGCTATTCGCGGGCGGTGCGTTTGGGGCCGCATGTGTGGGTCGCGGGGACGACGGCGGTGGAAGGAGAAGGGAGCGTCGTGGGCGAAGGCGACGCGTACGCGCAGGCGGCGTTCATCTTCCGCAAGATCGGAAGGGCTCTGGAAGAGGCCGGCGCCTCCCTGCGCGATGTTGTGCGGACGCGGATGTATCTGGTGTCGCTAGAGGATGAAGCCGCCGTGGGGCGCGCGCATGCGGAGGTGTTCGGGAAGGTTCGTCCGGCGGCAACCATGATTCAGATTGCCGGGCTGGTGGACGCGCGGCTGCGGGTGGAGATCGAGGTGGAGGCGTACGTTCAGCACTGAAGCCGCCGCGGCCCGGCGCATGGCGGGAAAGAGAAAAGGCGCCCCGGATGGGGGCGCCTTTTCCGTTCGCGAGCTCGGCTTGGTCTAGAAGAAGAACGTCAGCTGGAGGCGGGCAGAGCGCGGACCCTGGAAACCGCTTGCCAGCCCGTAGAGCGGGCTGATCCGCAGTCCCTGCTCCTGCATCATCTTGAGCGTGTTGAAGCCCTTGAAGAGGTCCGTCTCGTGGTCGAACTGCAACTGGCTGTCGTCCGGGTGCAGAAGGATCTGATCCTTGTTTGTCACGATGCTGGAGTTCAACAGGTTGAAGACAGTGAACTCGAAGCGGATCTTCATGCTCTCGCGCGCCGCGAAGGGCGTGAAGTCGTGCATCAGGTTCAGGTCGAAGTTGTAGAACACGGGGGTGCGGCCCATGTCGCCACGGTTATACGGATAGATGGGCGTGGACGAAATGGCGTTCAGCTCCGTGGTGAGAGGCGTGCCGGAGTACAGGGCGATGTTGGGGGAGATCGTCGTGTTGCCCAGGAGGCTCTTCAGCGTATAGCCGCCGAAGAACTTCAGCGTGTGGGGCCTGTCTGTGGCCAACCGGCCTTCGCTCATGACGCCCTTCTCGGTGTAGGCCAGCCATGGCACGTCGAAGTAGCGGTTGACGTTCGGGCTGGTGCGCCCGTTCTCGTCAGAGCTGGCCAGGCCCGAGTAGTTGCCGTACAGGCGGGACCAGGTGTAACTGAGCGCGTACTGGTAGTTGCGGGCGAACCGCTTGTCGAGGCGGATCTCGATCGCGTCATACTCGCGCCTCGCTTTCGGCGTAAGCGGATAGCCCGCCGCCCAGAAGTTGCGATCCGCGGTGATGCCATAACCCGGGTTGGCGATGAAGTAGACCTCGCCGCCCTCGCCGAGGATGCCGACGTCCTCGATGGTCCGGATGAGCCGGCGGTTGGTGTAGCGAGCCGAAGCCACGAGGGTCGGGCTGAGGCTGTAGTCGAAGCCGAGGTCGAACATGCGCTGCTTCATCGGCTTCAGCTTCGGCTCGATGGTCTGCCCTTCGCAAGGCAGATGGTTCTTCTCGCAGGAGTTCGGGTCGTTGGACGGGATGCGCCAGTCGACCAGCTCGAAGAACTGGCCAGGCAGCTTCCTCGGGTCGGACGGGTACCCGTAGGTCCGCATCGTAGTGAAGACATTCGGGTCGTCCAGGGCGTGATAGGAGGTCAGGTAGATGTCGCCGCCGAAGCTGCCGCGGGGCATCTCGTATTTCATCATGTCGTAGAAGTAGCCCCACGAGGCATAGAAGCGCATCTTGCCGTCGCCCTTCGGGTCGAACGCGCCGCCGATGCGCGGGCTGAGCTTGTCGCCCCAGGTGAACTTGATCGGGGGCGCTGCGGCGATTCCCTGCTTCTCGTAGCTGGGCAGGAACTCCCGCTCGGTACGCAGGCCAAGGTTCAGCGAGAGGTGCTTGTTGACGCGCCAGTTGTCCTGGAAGAAGATCGCGTGGTTGTTGCTGGAAGCAAACCCGAAAGTGCCGAAGGTCATCCAGCGGTAGTAACCGTAGGTGCCGCGGACGCGGTTGGTTCCGGGGAGCTTGTACTGCGCCGGGACGCCGTCGCACTGGTTGGTGATGCAGGGCCAGGACTGGTTCCAGAAGAAGCGGTAGTAGCCGGTGGGATAGGTGAGCGTTTTGACGTCATTCTCGAGCTTGTTGTACTGCCAGCCGGCCTTGATATTGTGCTGGCCGCCGAGGTTGAGCAGATAGCTGCCGTCGGCGTTCAGGTTGGTGCGGCGGTAGATGTCGTAGTCGGTGCTCGAGGTGCCCTGCTGCACCCAGCCCGTGCTCGTCAGACGGACGGCGGGGGGCAGGTCGGGGTACATCAGGTTCGATGTGCTGTAGATAAAGGTGGTCTTCGACAGGGCGTAGTTGTTGGTGTAGTTGGTGAACTGGTAGCCGCCGCGGAAGCTTAGGATCAGCTTGCTGGTGGCGAGGAAGTCGGCCTGGCCGGAGAGGATCTGGCCGGCCCGGTAGTTGCCTAGACCTGCCCAATCGCGATTGGGGGAATCCGTGCCCTGCCGCGCGGGCAGGGCGCCGCGGGTGTAGTTCGGGTTCCACACCCAGCTCATGTTCATGCGCAGTTTGCTGAACGGCGCGAAATCGATCTTGTTGGCGGCATAGTGCTGCCGGTACTTCTGCGTGAAGGTCGACGTCTGGTTGTTGGACAGGAACGTCACAGTCCGGTTCGTCGTCGTCAGGCTGGGCATGAAACCGCCGAAGTAGAACAGCTTGTTCTTGAGAATGGGGCCGCCGATGTTGAACACGGGGTTCCAGGTGGAGTAGTCGTCAATTTTGTTCTGGAAGTAGCGGACCCGCGTGCGGCTGTCATCGGTTGGATCCATCTCAAGCGTGGGCCGGGGCCGCGCCGACATGTTGTCGTTGTCGAAGTAGAAGCCCGCCTGGCCATGCCAGTCATTGGTGCCGCTGCGGACAACGGCGTTCACGACGCCTCCCATGGCGCCGCCATACTGCGCGTCCATGACGCCGTTCTTCACCTGGACCTGCTGCACCATCTCGACCGGAACGCGGTTCTGCGTGTTGAGAACGCCCGTCTGGATGTTGGTGACTTCCATGCCGTCGAGGAAGTAGACGTTCTCCGAACCCGAGGCGCCGTCGACCTGGAAGCCGCCTGCCTTGCCCTCATTGCGGGCGCCGGGGGCGATGTTGATCAGATCGTAAAAGCTGCGCCCCTTCGGGATCAGGTCGAAGAACGATTTGTCCACGTTGATGGCGGAGCTGCTGGAGGTTGTGTCCACGAGCACCGCCTCGGCGCTCACCACAACGCTCTCGCTCACCTGGCCGACTTCCAGCCGGAAGTCCACGCGGGTGGCGCGGCCGAGCACCACGGGCGTGTCCGTCTTGCGGATCGTCGAGAAGCCCGGTGCGGACACTGTCACCGTATACATGCCGACGGGCAGCTGCTGCTGCAGGAACTGTCCCGTCGAATCGGTTTGCAGCGTGATCGGACGCGGGAGAGGTCCGCCACTGATTTCGACAGTGGCATTCGGCACTGCCGCGCCGCTTGGATCAATCACTTGTCCCTGGATGCCGCCGGTGGTTTCCTGCGCGGCGGCAAAAGTTGTGCACATTACAAGAAGAGCCACGAACGCCAGCCAGCGTCCTGTGGCGCCCCTGAAGCTGGATGCGAGATTCATAGTCACAAATCCCTCCCTGGATGTTGAAACTGCTTGAGATCGCTTACGCGCGCAAGCCGGCTCCAGCGCGGACAAACACATTCGGTGCGAGTTGCGCCGGGAACGAGCGTCGCGGAGGCGCTGGGTATGTGAAGATACTGCGCTGGAAGGCTGCCCGGTTGTTGGCTCCCGGAATGCGCTTAGGAATGCACCACTGCCGCGAGGGGTGCAGAAACCGGTTTGCGGAGGCACGAACCGTCCCCTGCACCTCTCCTCAGGTTCACACCCTTCTTCCGGGATCCCTGAGGGCCAACTCATGCTGAAAGAGCAACCTCCCCTGCACGACTGGGGCAACGCTGAGATAATCGTAACATGATTTTGAAGAATGAAGTCAAGGGGGCCTTTAGGTCTTAAGCCCGTTTTCTGGAGGCTCCCCGCGGACTTCCAGACACCCTTATGATGGGAAGCGCAGGTGCCCCGGATGGCTCTAAGCCACAAAGTCCGCTTTTCTGCCGGACTCGTCGCCCTGTCGGTTCTGCTGGCGCTGGTCGTCTGGCAAGGGTCGTTCAGCGTCGGGGACTACGGACCCGAATCGCCCGAGCAGACTTATGTCTTTTGGGCGCTTTCCAGCCTGATCTTCCTGCTGACGGTTCTGCTGGCCTTCATCTTGTTCCGCGATGCCGTGAAGCTCTACTTCGCCCGGCGGGCGGGGGTGGAGGGCACGCGGATCCGGACGAAGATTCTGGTGGGGGCGCTGGGGCTGACACTGCTGCCGGCGGTGTTTCTGTTTCTGTGGAGCTTCGAGGTTCTGAACCGGAACCTGGACAAGTGGTTCAGCCGCCCGGCGGAGCGGATGAAGCTGAACCTAGCCGAGATCGGCAAAGCGATGGACGCCGAGGCGCAGCGGCGGGCGAACGTGGCCGCCCGCTGGCTGGCTGACAGCGCCATGTTCCGGGAATTCCTGACCGGCAGCGGGACGCCTGTGGAGTTCTTCTCGCAGGCGTGCGCCATCGCCGGGGCGGAGGAGATCCATTTTGTGCGCCCGGACGGAGGGCACCTGGCGGTCTGCCAGAGCGCCACGCCGGCCGAGGGAGGGCCCGAGCACACGGCGGCGGCGCCGGTGGCAGGCGGACAGCTTGTGGTGCGCCTGCGCACGCCGGTGGATCTGGCAGCCAGGGAACAGGAACTCCAGCAGCAGGTGCGCGACTACGACCGGCTGGCCGCCAGCCGCAAGGAGACGCGCCGGTTCTATCTCCAGCTGCTGTTCCTGATCACTTTGTTCGTGCTGTTTGTCGCCGTGTGGGTGGCGCTCTTTCTTGCGCGCCAGATCACCTCGCCGGTGACGGCGCTGCTGGAGGCGGCCCGGGCCGTGCGGTCGGGTGATCTGAGCTGGCGCGTGCGGGTCGCCGCTACCGACGAGCTGGCCACGCTGGTGCGCGCCTTCAATGAAATGACCGAGGACCTGCAGGCCAACCGCGACGAACTGGAGCGGCGGCGGCGCTTCATTGAAGCCGTGCTGGAGAGCATCCCCACCGGCGTCATCAGCCTCGGCCACGACATGACGGTGCTGCTGGTGAACAGCGCCATGCGGCAGATCCTGCCGGAGCAGCCCATCGAGGCGGGCATGCGGCTGACGGATCTGATCCCCGGCGGGCGCGCCGGCGAGTTCCTGCGCCTGCTGAAACGCGCGCGCCGCACCGGCTCCGCCTCCCGGCAGTTCGAGGTGGAGACCGGGCAGGGCACGCGCCACCTCTCGCTGACAGTCTCCGCGCTGGAGGCTTCCACCACGTCCGGCTTCGTGCTGGTGATCGAGGACACCACCGACATCCTGCGGGCGCAGCGCGCCGCCGCCTGGCATGAGGTGGCGCGGCGCATCGCGCACGAACTGAAGAACCCGATCACGCCCATCTCGCTCAGCGCGCAGCGCATTCTCCGGCAGATGGAGAAGGCGCCGCCGGCTCCCGAAATCCAGCGCATCATCACCGAATGCTGCGCCACCATCCAGCGCGAGGTGGACAGCGTGAAGAATCTGGTGGACGCCTTCTCGCAATTCGCGCGCTTCCCGTCGGCGCACCTCGAGCCCGGAGACCTGAACGCCGTGGTGGCAGAAGCGCTGGCAGTGTTCGAGGGCAGACTGGAGGGGATCACGGTCCGCCGCCGGCTGGAAGCCGCGCTGCCTCCGGTGGCGCTCGACCGCGAGCAACTCAAGCGCGCGCTGGTCAACCTGATCGACAACGCCGCCGAAGCCATGAGCGATTCGCCGGTGCGGGAGCTGCTGGTGGAAACGCGGGCCCTGCCCGGCGACCTGGTGGAGGTCGAGATCGCCGATACCGGCTGCGGCATCTCCACCGAGGACAAGGAAAAGCTGTTCCTGCCCTACTTCAGCACCAAGAGACGCGGCACGGGGCTGGGGCTCGCCATCGTCAGCCATATTGTGGCCGAGCACCACGCGCAGATCCGCGTGGAGGACAACACGCCGAAGGGCGCGCGGTTTATCATCGAATTGCCGGCCGCCAGCGTGCCCGAAGCCGGCCTCCGCGCCGCCGAAGCCCTCCCATGACAAGCTCGCGCATCCTCATCGTCGACGACGAACCCGGCATCCGGGACTCGCTCCGGGGCGTGCTCGAGGACGAGGGCTTCGTGGTGGAAACCGCGGCCACAGGCGAAGAGTGCCTGCGGCGCCTCTCGGCCGACTCCTTCGACGCCGTGCTGCTCGACGTCTGGCTGCCGGGCATCGACGGACTGGCTGTGCTCGAGCGGCTGCGCGAGTCGCCTCCCGCCAGCCAGCCCGCCGTGATCATGATCTCCGGCCACGGCAGCATCGAAAGCGCGGTGCGCGCCACCAAGCTGGGCGCGTTCGACTTCCTCGAAAAGCCGCTCACCATCGAGAGAGTGCTGGTGGTGCTTCGCAACGGCCTGGAGCACAGGCGCCTGCGCCTGGAGGTGGAAGAGCTGCGCCAGACGGCGCGGCCGCGGCCGGAAATCATCGGCGAAAGCGTGCCGGTGAAGGCGCTGCGGCAGCAGATCGCCCTGATGGCAGCCACCAACGGCCGCGTGCTGATTTACGGCGAGAGCGGCACAGGCAAGGAACTGGTGGCCCACGCCATCCACGCCCACAGCGCGCGCGCAGACGGGCCCTTCGTCGAGGTCAACTGCGCCGCCCTGCCCGACGAGCTGATCGAGGCCGAACTGTTCGGCCAGCGGCCCGGCGCCGCGCCCGGCATCACCACGGCCAAGGCCGGCAAGTTTGAAAAGGCCGACGGCGGCACGCTGTTCCTCGACGAAGTCGGCGACATGAGCCTGCGTATGCAGGCCAAGCTCCTGCGCGTGCTCGACGAGCAGCGCATCGAGCCGGTGGGTTCCTCCCTTCCCGTGCAGGTCGATGTCCGCGTCATCGCCTCCACCAACAAGAACCTTGAGGAGGAAATCGAGAAGGGCAACTTCCGCGAGGACCTCTTCTACCGGCTCAACGTGATCCCCTTCGAGGTCCCCCCGCTGCGCGAGCGCTCGGAGGACATCCCCCTGCTGGCCGCCCACTTCCTGGACGAGTTCGCCACCGCCTACGGCCGCAAAAAGAAAGAGCTCACCCCGGAGGCGGTCAAAGTCCTCCAGCAGTACCACTGGCCGGGCAACGTACGAGAGCTGAAGAACCTGATGGAGCGGCTCGTCATCATGTACCCGCAGGTTCGGATCGACGCTCGCCACATTCCCCTACCCGCCGGCCGCCGCCTGGCCGAGCGCGCCCAGGAGCGTCCGGCCAGCCTTCAGGAGGTGCGGCAGGAGGCCGAGCGCCGCTACATCCTCAAGAAGCTCGAGGAGACCGGCGGCAACATCACGCGCGCTGCCGAACTGCTGGGACTGGAGCGCAGCAACCTTTACAAGAAAATGCGTGCCCTCGGAATCCTCGCGCGCGACTGAGGCGGGCGGCGAGGCGCGAATCGGACTCTCAACTCCATTTCTGTGCTAACTGGGATAGAATGGCAGCTTGACCGGACAGCCGTTATGGATCACCTGCTCTCGCTCATCCTGTGCGTGCCCCTTGCCGGGCTGCTGGTTCTGTTCTTCCTTCCTTCCTCGAATCCCCGGCTGATCAAGCTCTGGGCGAATTT
Source organism: uncultured Arcobacter sp. (assembly GCA_964458495.1). Classification (GTDB taxonomy): domain Bacteria; phylum Acidobacteriota; class Terriglobia; order Bryobacterales; family Bryobacteraceae; genus JANWVO01. The sequence goes on along the minus strand of CAYWJB010000013.1, from coordinate 99,752 downwards.
CGTCTTCCTGGCCGGCTTCCTCGTCTCCCTGCCGCTGTGGTTTCAATACGATCCGGGCGGGCCGCTGTTCCAGTTCGTCGAGAGGGCGCCCTGGATCCCGGCCATCGGCGCCTCCTGGCACCTCGGCGTCGACGGCTACGCCGCGTTGCTGATCCTGCTGACGACGCTGGTCGGCTCGGTGGCGATCCTGTGCTCGTGGTCGGCCATCACGGAACGCCTCAAGGAATACTACGGGCACTTCCTGCTGCTCCAGTTCGGCATGCTGGGCGTCTTTGCCGCCCGCGACCTGCTGCTGTTCTTCGTCTTCTGGGAACTGACGCTGATCCCGATGTACTTCATCATCGCCATCTGGGGCGGCGAACGGCGCGGATACTCAGCCATCAAGTTCGTGCTCTACACTCTGGTGGGCTCCATGTTCCTGCTGCTTGGCATGCTGGCGTTCTACTGGCAGCACTACGTGCAGTTCCAGACGCTGACCTGGGACCTGAACGAACTGGTGAAGACGCAGATGCCCGCGGCACACGCCTGGTGGGTGTTCTGGGCGTTCTTCCTTGGGTTCGCGGTGAAGGTGCCGATGTGGCCGCTGCACACATGGCTCCCCGACGCGCACACGGAAGCCCCCACCGCCGGGTCGGTCATTCTGGCCGGCATTCTGCTGAAGATGGGCACCTATGGCTTCATCCGCTTCTCGCTGCCTCTGCTGCCGGAAACCAGCCGCGACCCGAAGGTGGTAGCCATCATGGCGGGGCTGTCCATCGTCGCCATCATTTACGGAGCGCTGGTCTGCCTGATGCAGACCGACTGGAAGAAGCTGATCGCCTACTCCTCGGTCAGCCACATGGGCTTTTGCACGCTGGGCATCTTCGCCCTGAACCAGGCCGGCCTGGCGGGCTCCATCCTCCAGCAGATCAACCACGGCGTCTCCACCAGCATGCTGTTCCTCATCGTGGGCGTCGTCTACGAGCGGCGGCACACGCGCCTCATCGCCGAGTACGGCGGGCTGTTCCGCGTGATGCCGGTCTTCACCGCCGTCTTCCTGATCGCCGCCCTGAGCTCGATGGGCATGCCGCCGCTGAACGGCTTCATCGGCGAATTCACGATCCTGCGGGGGGCCTACGAGGCCAACTTCTGGTGGGCGCTCGCCGGCGGCATCGGCATCGCCCTGGGCGCGGCATATCTGCTCTGGCTGTTCCAGCGCACCATGCTGGGCGAGATGGCCAACGAGAAGAACCGCACGCTGGCGGACTTGAACTGGCGCGAGGTTCTCTACTTCTCCCCGCTGCTCGCGCTGGTGTTCTGGATCGGCCTGTACCCGGCTCCGTTCTTCCGCATGATGGACAGCAGCGTCGCCGCCGTGCTCGCTTCCGTGCAACGATGAGCGCCGCGGTTGTTTAAAACAGATTCTGCGAGTTTTGCTTGATGCCGGGAGCGCTCCCGCGGCAGACCCCCCGAGCCTTTGGCATGCCCTGCAGCCGCCCTGCGCCGGGGCGTGCGGCAGAGACCCCGAAGTGCTGTTGCGCCGCCTGCCCCCTTCAGGGCTCTCGCCTCGCCGGGCGCGGTCCCGCCGCCTCCTCCGCTGTTCCGGCCGCCGGCTGAAGCTGCACGAGCGGCGGCGGCTGGCTTCTGACGGGCTGGTCCAGCAGCCGTCCGCCCAGAAGGCGCCGGCTCCATCGCTCCACCAGCGGCAGCAGCATACGCACCGCATTGCCGTGCAGAACCAGGCTGCCGGCTGCGAGCGCCGGATGGGGAATCGCCGTGCAGCACTTCGCGCAGATGCCGATCTCGCCCTCGCGCCCGGCCGCGTGCAGCCGCCGCATTTGCCGCATCGGCCCGCCGTTGAAGATCTCTGTCAGGCTCTGGCTGTTCAGATTGCCCACGGGCGCCCCGTCCAGCATGTAGCTCTGGCAGCAGGGATAGACGTCGCCGTTGTGCTTGACGTACATGGCGCCGCGCCACAAGTAGTGGCAGCGCCGGGTTGTCCGCCGCTCGGCGCCGCCGGAAACCAGGTTCGTCTCGTCGTCCTTCACCCGGATCAGATCGACGCCCGGCACGCTGCCCCAGAACCGCCGGAACGCCTCCTCCTCATGACGGTTGCCGTCCATGCGGACCATCTGCACCGTCACCTGGAGCCTGGATCCGCGCTCATGCTTCATGCGGCAGAAGCGCACGAAGTTGTCGCGCACGCGCTCGAACTTCGCCCCCTTGCGGTAGAACTCGAACGTCTCCTTGCTGTATCCGTCGAAGCTCAGCGTGATGTGGCTGAGCGGGGAGCCGAGCAGGCGCGCCGCGGCCTTTTCGTCGAGCAGCGTTCCATTGGTCGAGATCAGCGCCGAAATGCCGTGTTGGGCGCAGGCGTGGATGCGGTCGAAGATGCGCCGGTCGAGCAGCGGCTCGCCCAGGCCGATCAGCATCATGTGCTCCGCCGTGCCGGCGCTTTCCTTGAGCAGCTTGCCGAACACCTCCTCGTCCATGTCCTCCTTCGGCTGCGGGTGCGACTCGCGCGGACACATCGGGCAGTAGATGTTGCAGCGCGCGGTAGTCTCAACGATGTACTCCACGGGCAGGGCTCGGACGTCGTCCCTGCCGAGCAGGTAAGCCCACAGCAGTTTCCACCGGTTCCAGGCGCTCATGGGCGGGCGGGTGTACCTTTATTGTAGCGGCGGCCCGGAACCCGTCATCTTGTTCCATGGTGAATGAGCGGATTCGCGTGTTGAACGGCGCGCCCATGCGCCCGGACGGCGACTACGTCCTCTACTGGATGGGCGCCAACCGGCGCGTGGAATCCAACCACGCCCTTCTGCGCGCCGTCGAGCTTGCCAATGAACTGGGCTTGCCGGTCCTCTGCTACGAGGGCGTGACCTGTGACTACCCTCACGCCAACGACCGCCTGCAAACCTTTTTGCTGGAAGGCGTTCCCGGCACGGCGCGGCGCCTGAAGCGGCTGGGCATCGGCTACTGCTTCCACCTCCGCCGCCGCCGTTCCGATCCCGGCGACATCTTCTTCCGGCTCGCCGGCCGCGCCGCCTGCGCCGTCGCCGACGACTACCCGGCCGGGTTCCCCGCCAGGATGAACGCCGAAATTCCTCTGAAGCTGGATGTCCGGTACGAAGCCGTGGACTCCTCCTGCATCGTGCCGATGAGCCTGCTCGACAAGCGCGAATACGCCGCCTACACGATCCGGCCCAAGATCCGCCGTCTTCTGCCGGAGCATCTGGTCCCGTGCCCCGAACCCCGCGTGCGGCGCCGGTGGCAGGGGCCGCCGCCGAAGTTTCACTTCGAGTTTTCCGGGACGCAGATCCCTGCGATCGTCGCCTCCTGCGAGGTCGACCACTCCGTGCCGCCCTCGTTGAGCTTCCGTGGCTCCCGCGAAGAGGCCGAGGCGCGGCTCCGCCTCTTTCTGGAGAAGAACCTCCGCCGCTACGCCAAGGAGCGCAACCAGCCCGCCGCGCATGCCACCTCGCGCATGAGCCCGTATCTGCACTTCGGCCGCATCTCGGCGCTCGAGATCGCGCTCGCCGCGCGTGAGCACGCCCGAGAACACCGCCTGATTGCTGACGAGTTTCTCGAGGAGCTGATCGTGCGCCGCGAGCTGGCGTTCAACTTCGCCCGCCACACCGCCAACCCGGCCAGCCTCTCCAACCTCCCGGACTGGGCGCGAGCCACCCTGCTGGCGCACGCCAGGGACGCGCGCCGGCCCTGCTACTCCCGCGCGCAGTTCGAACGCGCCGAGACCCACGACGAGCTTTGGAACGCGTGCCAGAAGGAGATGCTGTTGCGCGGCATCATCCACGGTTACTACAGAATGTACTGGGGGAAGAAAATCATCGAGTGGTCCCCCACCTGCCAGGATGCGCTGGAGACCATGATCCATCTCCATGACCGCTATGCGCTGGACGGGCGCGACCCGAACACCTATACCAACATCCTCTGGTGCTTCGGACTGCACGACCGCCCCTGGCAGGAGAGACCGGTGTTTGGCATGATTCGCTATATGTCACTGGACGGAATGAAGCGCAAGACCGACGTGGACGCCTATCTGCGGGAGATCGCCTGGCTGGAACGAACGGGCGCGGATCCAGTCTGCGCCCTGAAGGAGCCGGAATGCAAGTCGCGCTGACAGGCGCCACGGGTTTTCTGGGTTCGCGCGTCCGCGCAGCCCTCGCCGCGCAAGGGCACGAACTTCGTCTCGTGAGCCGGCGGGCGGGCCGGGGCTACCACCAGTGGCCAAGCTACGACGCTCCTTTTCCGTCCGAAGCCGTGTCCGGTGCGGACGCGGTAATCCATTTGGCCGGCGAGAACGTGGCGCAGCGCTGGACGGAAGCCGCCCGCCGCCGCATCCGGGACAGCCGCGTCACCGGCACGCGGCGGCTGGCGGACGCGATCCAGGCAGCCGCGCCGCGCCCGGCAGTCCTCGTGTGCGCTTCCGCCACCGGTTACTACGGCGACCGCGGGGAAGAGGTGCTCGACGAAGCCTCGGCGCCCGGCCAGGGATTCCTGGCGGAAACTTGCATCGAGTGGGAGCGCGAGGCGGCGCGCGCGGAAGAATCCGGCGTCCGTGTCGTGCGCCTGCGGTTCGGAATGGTGCTCGGCCGCGAAGGCGGAGCGCTGGCCAAAATGCTGCCCGTGTTCCGGCTTTGCCTGGGCGGCAGGCTGGGCGGGGGGCAACAGTGGATGCCATGGATTCACGTCGAGGACGCCGTGAAGCTGATCCTGTGGACGCTGGAGGAGCAGCGGGCGAGCGGCCCCCTGAACGCCGTGGCGCCCGCGCCGGTGCGCAACCAGGACTTCACCCGTGTTCTGGAGGGTGTCCTCGGCCGACCCGCCTTGTTCGCCGTTCCCGCGTGGGCGCTTCGCCTGGCCATGGGAGACGCGGCGGAGATCGTCCTGTCCAGCCAGCGAGTGATGCCTCGCGCGGCGCTGAACTTGGGCTTCCGCTTCCATTACCCGCACGTGGCGGATGCGCTCAAGGCTTTGCTATCCTGAGGTTGTTATGGGAATTCCGAATGTGCGCCGTTTCCGGATCACGTCGCCGGAGGGCAAGGTGGCGACGCTGATGGCCGTCATCCCGAAGGGCACCGATGTCGACGCCTATCTCGCCGAAGCCAGCAAGCGATTCGACTGGAAGGCTTGGGAAGAGCACCAGCAGAAACAGTTCAAGATCCGCGTCGGCCAGCAGAAGCAGAAGAAGGTCAAGTAGGGCCTTCCCTGACAGGGTTTCGCAACACAGGCAGGCCGCGCGGCCTGCCTTTTGCTTTGCCTACAGCCGCCCGCGGAGAATCCGCAGCGCCCGCAGGGCCTGCCTGGCCACCTCGGCGTCCTCGTCACGCGAAAGCCGTTCGAGCAAGGGGATGGAGTCCTCGCCTCCGCTCGCGGCAAGAGCCTGTGCGATGCCTGTCTTTTCGTCGCGGGTGGCTCCTTCGCCGGCCAGCACGTAAATGGACCTGCGGACACCGGCGTCCAGCGCCAGTTCGCTGAGATAGGGCAGGGCCACGCCCCGCCAGGCGCGCTGGTTCAGGTTGTTCACCAGATAGCCCAGCGGGCTGAAGCTTCCTGTCTCCCGGTTGCCCAGCCGCACGCGGGCGAACGCAATGGCCAGCCGGGCGATGATCTTTTTCTCCGCGCTCCAGGCTTTTTCCAGCACCGCCGCGTCTTCCGGCTTGCGCAGCCGCCCGAGCCCTTCCGCGGCTGCGGCGCGCACATTCTCATCGGCATCGCCGATCAGATTCAGAAACAGGCTGCGCGAATCCGCCTGGGCGATCTGGGCCAGCGCCAGCACCGCCGCGCGCCGCACCTGCTTGTTCCGGGGCGCGTCCAGCACACGGTGCAACAGGGGCGCGGCCTCCTGCGAGCCGAGAATCCCCGCCGTTTCGATGGCGGCCAGCTGCACCTTTTCGTCGAGGTCTCGCACCAGGAACGCCACCCGGTCGGCCACGCTGCGGTCCCGGATCTTCTGAATGGCGATCAGCGCCTCGAACATCAGGCGGCTGTCCTTGGAGCGCAGCGCTTCCACCAGAGAAGGCAAGGCGGCGCGGGCGCGCAAAATGCCCAGAGCGCGGGCGGCGTTGGCGCGGACATCCATGGAGCTGCCCCCGTCCAGCAGCCGGGTGATGGCCTCGACAATCTCGGGCCGGATGGGTGTGTCCGGCTCCACGACGTCCTCGTTCGCGCGTTCCGACCACCGGCCGGTGATGAGATTGCCAGCCCGCCGCAGCGTGGCCGAGAGACCGTGATCCACATAGCCCGGCAGGTAGAAGTTCACCAGGCCGTCGGTGGCCCGGATCTGCACCTCCGGGTCGTTGTCGCGGGCCGCTTGCACCAGGGCGTCCAGGCTGCGGACCGTGCCGATCTGAACCAGCGCCTTCACGGCTTCGCGGCGCACCTCGGCGTCCGGGTCCTGAAGGTAGGGCGCCACACGCTCGATGGCCGGCGAGCCCTGCTTCGCCAGGTCCCGCAGCGTCCGGATTTTCTGCTTCGGGTCTTCCTGCGCAGACAGCCCGCAAGCGGCAGCCGCCGCCAGCCACAGAGCCGCCCACCGGACCATACCTTTCCACCTACCGGACAAATTCCACTTCCACTCGCTTCGGGATGACACCCGCTTCGTAGCCGAGATCCAGCAGCTTCTGCGCCGCCTTCGGCACCTCTTCGCCCGCATCCACGGTGAAATGGTTCACGTACATTCCCACGAACTTCTCCGCCAGCGCCGGCTCCATGTCGCGGGCGAACTGCAAGGCGTAATTCAGAGCCTCCTCGTGGTTCTCCAGCGCGTAGAGAATGCTCTCCCGCATCAGCCGGCAACATTCGCCGCGGATCTCTTCGGGAAGCGTGCGCAGCAGCGCGTTGGCGCCCAGCGGCAGAGGCAGTTCATAGGCCGACTTGAACCACTTGCCCAGATCCACCACCTGATGAAGTCCGCCCTTGGCGTAGGTGAGCTGCGCCTCGTGAATCACCAGGCCCGCGTCCACCGCCTTGTCCCGCAGCGCGTCGAGAATGCGGTCAAACGGCACGATCACGGCCTCAAAGTCCGGTTCCAGAATCTTCAGCGCCAGATATGCCGTGGTGAGCTTGCCCGGCACGGCAATCCGCTTCCCCTTCAGGTCCTCCAACTGCATGGGCGCGCTGGCCACCACCATTGGCCCGTAACCGTCGCCCACAGACGATCCGCTGGCCAAAAGCATATACTTGTCCGCTACATACGGGTAGGCGTGATACGAGATGGCGGTCAGCTCATACTCGCCTGCCATCGCCTTCTGGTTGAGCGTCTCGATGTCGCTCAGCACGTGGCGGAAAGTCAGCAGGCGGCTGCGCAGCTTCTTTGTCGCCAGCGCGTAAAACATGAATGCATCATCGCTGTCCGGACTATGCGCACAGACAATTTCCAGGGGGGACGATGGTTGCATAAATCGGGGAAGTTTCAATATAGCAGACCGCGCGATCAGGCCGTCCCGCCGCCGCTCTCCGCCAGCAGGCGCAGCTCCGGCAGCACCAGCCCCAGCTGCGCGCGCAGCGCTTCCAGCCGCGGCCGGGCTGCCACGAGATCGGCCCGCCGGGCCTCCAGCTCCAGCGCCCAGGCGGCTTCCCGGGCTTGCGTGGCGCAGAACTGCGCGAACAACCCCTTCAACTGATGCGCCGCATTCTGCAGCGCAGGCGCGTCCCCGCGCGCCAGGCTGCCTTCGGCCTCCCCCAGCAGCCTCGGGCCCTCTTCCACGAACAGCCCGGCCAGTTCGGCCAGAAGGGCGCGGTCGCCTCCCAGGCGTTCCAGCGCTGCCCCGACATCCATGTAATTCACAGAAGACTCCGTTCGCATTGATCTTTGTTCCTCACCAGCGTGCGCAAGCGCCGCAGCCGGTGCGCCGGCGTGCTCGCTCAACGCAGCCCTCAGCTCCTCCAGCCGCATCGGCTTGGCCAGATATCCGTCCATGCCCGCCTCCCGGCAGGCGGCGGCATCTTCCTCGAGCGCCCTTGCGGTCATGGCCAGGATAGGCAGGCGCCGGCCCGGCGGTTCGGCCGCCCGGATGGCGCGCGCCGCGCTCCAGCCGTCCATCACCGGCATATGGACGTCCATGAGCAGCAGGCTGTAGTCTCCCTGCAGCGCTTCCCGCACCGCCGACTCGCCGTCCGGAACCACGGTAACCTTGAACCCCAGCTTCTCGAGCAACCCACGGACGACCTGCTGGTTCAGCGTGTTGTCTTCCGCCACCAGGATGCGCCGGCCCGCTTCGCGATCTGCCTGCGCAGTTGCCGGTCCGGCCGCGGGCTCATCGCCGCTGCCGGCCTGCGCAGGGGCTTCTTGCAGCGGAATTGTGAAGCAGAACCGCGCTCCGCCGCCCGGCTCGCTGTCCACCAACAGCCACCCACCCATGCGCTCCACCAGGCTGGCCGAGATCGTCAGGCCCAGACCCGTCCCCCCGCCCGATTCGCTGTCCGGTGCCAGGCGGGCGAAGGGAGCGAAGATATCGGACCATCTCTCCGGCGGCACGCCGCATCCGGTGTCGGAGACCAGAAAGCGCAGCCGTTGCCGGTCTCCTGCCCCGATCCGCGCGACAGCAAGCTCGACTTCGCCCTGTTGTGTGTACTTCAGCGCGTTGCCCACCAGATTGCCGATCACCTGCCGCAGGCGCGCGCTGTCAGCGATGATCGCATCGGGCACGTCCTCTTCCACGTGCCAGCGCACTTGCACGCCTCTGGCCGCGCCGCGGTGGATGAGCGGCCGCATTACGCGGTTCAGCGCCTCCCTCAGATTCATCGGCGCAGGAATGCAGTCCAGCCGCCCGCTCTCCGCCTTGGCCACGTCCAGCAGGTCGTCCACCAGCCCCAGCAAGGACTCGGCCGATTCGCGCACGATCTCGAGGTTCTCCCGCTGCGCCGGCTCCAGCCGGCTCGCCAGTGTCAAGTCGAGCATCCCCAGAATGGCGTTGATCGGCGTCCTCAACTCATGGCTGACGTGGGCCAGAAAAGCCGTCTTCGCAGCGCTTGCCGATTCCGCCTTCGACGCCAGGTCTTTCGCCCAGAGCGTGGTGGCCTCCAGAAACTCGTTCGCCGCTCGAAGCTCCTGCTCGCTCCGGATCCGCTCCGTGATGTCGCGCGCCGAGATCAGCAACCAAGGCTCCTTGCCCGGGCGCATCACGAACGAGCTCGCCAGTTCCAGCCACACTCTCCGCCCGTCCCGCACACGCACTTCTTTCAGCGCCACCGGTTCCACGGCTCTCCCACGGAACCGGTCGCGAAACCGTTCCAGCTCCGCAGCTTCGTAGCCGGGCCATTCCGACAGCACGTCCGTCAGCAGGATGCCGCGGGTCTCGTCGTCCTGCACTCCCGCCAACCGGCAGAATCCGGGATTGGCGGCGACGATCTTCCCCTGCCCGTCGACGAAGACCAGCGCCTCCAGGCTGCTCTTCCAGATCGCTTCCAGCTCCTGCGCCAGCTCCTTCTCGCGTGCCTCGCCCGCCCGCTCCGCCGTCCGGTCGATGGCCGTGATCACGACCCACTCAGGATCGCCGCGCTCGTTGCGCACGACGCCCCCGGACAGGTCCGCGATGAGCCGCCCGCCGCTGCGGGTCACCAGCTCGAAGGATTCGGCCTGCACCGCGTCTCCGCTCAGGAGCCGCGCCACCATCCGTCGCAGCTCCGCGCGGAACTCCGGCGCCACAAGCGTCTCGGCCAGCGGCTTGCCGCGGCACTCCGCCTCGTGATACCCCGTCGCCCTTTCGCATTCCTGGTTCCAGCGCACCAGCCGCCCGGATGCATCCAGGACGAAAATCAGCGCGCGGCTGCTGTTCAGAACCGCCTGCGCAAAGTCCCGCTGCCGCGCCAGTTCTATTTGCGCCCGGTGCAGTTCGGTGATCTCCTGCGCCACCACCAGAACGCCATCGCCCCAGGGCGTCCCTCGCAGAAGCACCTTGCTCAACAGCCACCGGCCCTCCCCGTGTCCCGGCAGCCACTCCTCCTGGTTGACCTCGGTCTCCAGCAGTCGCTCTTCGCCCCGGAACAGGCGCTCTTCCGATTCGCGCACCCACGCGGCCACAGTTGGAGAGAGCACCTCCGCGTCGCGCTTGCCGGCCATCTCCACCCCGCACGCACGGAACCAGTCCGCCATGGCCTGGTTCAGGTACACATAACGCCCGGTGCGGTCCTTGACGCCCGCCAGCATGGGCAACGCCTCCAGCACCTGCTGCCATTGTCTCCACTGTTGGGCCGTTCTCCTCGCCCGCGTGTCGCGCAGCCGGTCCCATGCACGAACCGCAGCGGCGCCAACCCCTGCGGCTGCCACCAACGCGACGATTATCCACGCCGTCAGACGCGAACCTCCCGTGTCAGAGACATTCCGCCGCCACCAGCCACCTCACTACAGCACGCGCACCCGGACGTTCCTGAACTCCACGCGGGTGCCGTGCCCCAGGAACCCGATGTGCCCGCTCCGGCGCTGCAAGCCCGGGTGCTTCTTCAGCACTTCAGGATCCCGCACATCGTCCAGATTGGCGTCCGTGATCCGCTCGCCGTTCAGCGTCACCTGCACCCGCCGCCCCTCGGCACGGATCTCCATCTCGTTCCAGACGCCGTTGCGGCGCACAAAGCCGCGCCGCGCCGGCACAACGTCATACACCGAGCCCGTGTACTGCGCCGGCTTCAGCTTCATCCGCTGGTAGACCGGCGCCTCGTCGTCCAGGATCTGGATCTCCATGCCGGCGTAAGCCGCGTCCCCTTCCAGCGGCGCCCGGATGCCGATTCCGTTGTTTCCTCCCTCCCACAGCCTCCATTCAAGCCGCAGCACGAAGTCGGCGTATTCATTCACCGTGTACAGGTTCCCTCCTCCATCTTCCGGACACACGATGGCGCCGTCCTCTACCACGTAGCCCCGCCCCTTGCCGTGCACCAGAATCCATCCGTCCAGCGTCCTGCCGTCAAACAGCGGCACGAATCCCGGTTCTTCCGCCCCAGCCAGCGCCGGCGCGGCCAGCGCCGCCACCCACTCGCGCCTTGTCCAGCCGTTCATCTCAACCCCCTCAAAATCGCAATGCACTCGATCATCGCCCGGCCGTTGTGATAGGGCCCCTTCCATTCTCCTGCCTTTCCACCTCCCGCCGCGCCCTTTTCATCCACCTGCGGCCACCATTCCCCTCTCTCGCGGTCTGCCATGTGCCGCTCCACAAACCGCAAAGTCCGCTCGAACACGTCCATGTACCGCTTCTCCCCGGTGAGCCGGTGCATCGTCAGCGCGCTAACGAGCGCCTCCGCCTGCACCCACCAGATCTTGATCCGGCTCGTGGCCGGCTGGCCCAGAGGGCCGCGGTCCCAGAAGCCGCCGCGCTGGTCGTCCCAGCCGAACCGCATCGAGTAATCAAAATTGCGGCGGAAGAACTCAAGCCACGGCGCCACCGGCAGCCCCGCCGCCCGCAGTGCGTCCTCCAGCAACCAGATGTTTTCCAGGTCGTGCCCGTAGCTGGCATCGCCGCCAGGCCCCTCGAGAACGGGCGTCCAGTCCAGCCGGTGCCGGTCCGAGCAGGCGTCCCACTGCCGCCGGACCACAGCCGAGCCCTCGATCAGAATCAGCTCCACCAGCCGCTCCCTCGCCAGCGGGAGCCCCGTGGCCCGGTAGAAGGACGTCATCGCCTCCATCAGGTGGAGATGCGTGTTCATGAGCTTAAGATCGCTGCCCGCGCCCATGTAGCCCCGCTCTTCCGGCGTCGGCAGCGTCCAGTCCTCGTTGAAGAACTCGCGGTAGCCCCCATGCACGCGGTCGTGCGCTTTCTCCTCCAGCAGATCGAACAGGCGCAGCGCCGCCTCCCGCGCGTCTTTCCTGCCGGAGGCCATCGCGTATTCGCTCAGAGCGTAAAGCGCGAACGCCTGCCCGTAGAGATGCTTCTTCGGCGCCAGCGGCCTGGCGCCCGTGGCATCCACGCGCCAGTAAAACCCGCCGTGGCGGGCGTCGCGCATCTTCTCCATCAGGAACCGGTAGCCGTGGGCGGCGGCTTCGAGCATCTGCTTTCTGTCGCCATAGCCGGCTCGCGCCATTCGCGCGAAGAACCACACCATCCGCGCCTGCGTCACCAGCGCCTTCGGCGCATCCCCCTTCCAGACGCCTCGCTCGTCGTGGTTCAAACGGTAACCGCCATGCTGCGTATCGATGGCTGCCGGATGCCAGAACTTCAGGATGTTGTCCAGCAGCATGCGCTCCAGCCGCTCGGCCGCAGGCGCATCCGCCGGCGGTTGCGCCTGTGCTGCGAAGGCCGCAAGCAGAAGCGCTGCAACCATCCTCATGCCCGCGATTGTATAACGAAGACATGTGTTCCCACCTGCTGTCACTGGCTCTTGCCTTGGTGAGCCTTCCCGCCGCCGCCGAACCCCTCCGCGTCATGACCTTCAACGTCCGCTACCCGAACCCCGGCGACGGCGCCAATGTCTGGCCCGCCCGCCGGGAGCTTCTGGTGGAAACCATCCGCTCCCGCCGCCCGGACATCATCGGCACGCAGGAACTGTTCTACGAGCAGGGCCAGTACATCGTCGACAAGCTGCCCGAATACGCGTGGTTCGGGCTCAGCCGCCGCGGAAACCGCGAGGACGAGCACATGGGCGTCTTCTACCGCAGGGACCGGCTTCGCGTCGTCGAAAGCGGCGACTTCTGGCTGTCGGTCACTCCCGAAAAGCCCGGCAGCATCTCCTGGAACATGACTCTGCCGCGAATGGTCACGTGGGCTGTGTTCGAGATCACCGGCACGGGGAAACGCTTCCGCTACTTCAACACCCACTTCGCCCACCGGGACGTGGACGAGACGGCGCGCCTGAAAAGCGCCATGCTCATCGCCTGCCGCATCGGGTTGCTCGACGCCGAAGAGGCGGTGATCCTTACCGGCGACTTCAACGCGCCCGCAGGCGGCGCCGTCCACCAGATCCTGGCGCAACACATGCAGGATGCCTGGCTCGCTGCCGCCACTCGCACCGGTCCCGAGGGCACCTTCCACGGTTTCACCGGCAAGCCGCGCCCAGGGCGCATCGACTGGATCCTCTACCGCGCCCCCTGGAAGGTCCTCTCGGCCGAAACCATCACAGACCGCAAAGCCGGCGTCTTCCCTTCGGACCACTTCCCTGTCCTCGCGGTCTTCGAAATGCCCTGACGGCGGCTTGCCGGACAGCAACCAGCCCGCGGCCGGGATCTTCGCTTCTGCGGTCGCGCCGCTGCGAGGCTGATGCACGAAGCCTGCGCGCAACAGGTGCAAAATTCGCTTCGCGGAGCTCCCCGCCCTCCCTCCCGGATCTACAATGGGCAGGTGCGCCCGGTCCTGCTGCTTGCCATGAGCCTGCCCCTGCTGGCAGAGACGGCCCTCCTCGACGGGGCCAGGATCCATTACGCCGCCGCGGGACGCGGCCCGCGCACCGTGGTTCTCATCCACGGCTGGACCTGCGACCACACCTTCTGGCAGGCGCAGATCGATGCCCTGAAGCAGCGCTATCGCGTGCTTGCGCTCGACCTGCCCGGCCACGGGCGCAGCGATCCGGCTCCGGATTACTCCATACGCCGCTTCGCGCGCGCCGTGAACGCCGTGCTCGAAAAGGAAAAAGCGGCAAAGGCGGTCCTGGCCGGGCATTCGATGGGCGGCGCCGTGATGCTTGAGTTCGCCCGCCTGTACCCGCAGAAATTGCTCGCCATCGTCGCCGTCGACGCCTTCTTCCCGGACCCGGGCGCCTCGAAGCCTCTGGAAGACCTGGCGGCCCGCTTTGAAGCCCCGGCGGCGACGGAAGCGCGCGCGAAGATGGTGCACGGGATGTTCACCGCCGCCACGCCGCCGGAGGTCCGGAGGAAGATTGAGACCGTGATGCTCGGCACGCCCGCCCCGGTTGCTGCGGGCGCGATGCGCGGGATGGCCGATCTGTCGGTGTGGCGGGAGGACGTGATCGACATGCCCTTCATCGAAATCGCCGCCGAGACCAGCGCTTACCTGACCGAGGAAAACCTGAAAAAGCGCTTCCCTCGCGCCACGCTGGTCCGCGTCCCCGGCACCGGACATTTCCTGCACATGGAAAAGCCGGACGAGGTCAACCGCGTCCTGCTGGAATGGCTGGCCGCCCAAGGGTTTTGACCCCGTCCGGCTCTCCCGCTTTGTTCCGATCCGCGGCCGCTGCGGCACGCCCACAGGCGTAGAATGAGACCGGATTCTCCTGTTGTGGCCCTGTGGCCCGGAGGTGCCGGATGTCACCGCTTTCCAGAACCCTGCTCCTGCTCCCGGCTCTCGTCTTCGCCCAGGATCTCCCCAAGCCCGCCACCATCGGGGGGATGCCCTTGATGGAGGCTCTTGCCAGACGCCAGAGCATCCGCACGTTCAGCCAGAGAGAGCTGCCCCCGCAGGTGCTCTCCAACCTGCTCTGGGCGGCGTGGGGCGTGAATCGCCCATCCAGCGGGCGGCGTACCGCGCCGTCGGCTCACAACCACCAGCCGATCGATCTGTACGTGATCACCGCCGGTGGCGCGTTTCTTTACGATGCCAGGGCGCACCGCCTTGTGCCCGCCGCCACGGGCGACCTGCGCAGGCTCGCCGGGCGGCAGGACTTCGTCTATACCGCGCCCCTCAACCTGATCTATGTCGAAGACACCGCCCGCAGCGGACAGGAGGCGCAGTCCGCCGTCTGGTCCGGCGTCACCGCGGGCGCCATCGCGCAAAACGTGTATCTGTTCTGCGCTTCCGAAGGACTCGCCACGGTCGTGCGCGGGTGGGTGGATCCCGAGCCGCTGGCCAAGGCGCTGGCGCTCAAACCCACGCAGCGGGTGATCCTAGCGCAGACGGTAGGCTACCCGAGGTAACCGCCGCGCAGCATCAGCCCGCGCGGCCCATGAGGATGCGATGGACCGCAGAAACCTGCTCGCCCTGCTCGGCCTCCCGCAGGCCACTGACGCAGTTGGGCAGAACACCGTGCGGCTGCCGCCGCCGCGCACCGGGGGGCCGGTGCCGCTCGAGCGCGCCCTGCTGGAACGCCGCTCGGTTCGCAGCTACTCGCGCGCGGCGCTCGCACTCGAGGACGTCTCGCAACTGCTTTGGGCCGCTCAGGGCATCACCGGGCGCGGCGGCTACCGCACCGCCCCGAGTGCCGGTGCCCTCTACCCGCTGGAGACTTTCCTCTGCGCCGGGCGAGTCGAAGGGCTGCCCGCGGGAGTTTACAGGTACCGCCCGCAGGCTCACGAAATCTTGCGCCTTGCCGAAGGCGACTTCCGCGACAGGCTCGCCGCTGCCGCCCTCGGACAGACCTGGATCCGGGAAGCGCCCGTCACCGTGGCGCTGGCCGCTGTGATGAACCGCATCACCGGCCGCTACCAGCAGCGTGGCGTGCGCTACGCCTGGATGGAAGCGGGCCACGCCGCCCAGAACGTACTGTTGCAGGCCGCCGCCATGGGCCTGGGCGCCGTGCCCGTCGGCGCCTTCGACGACCGCGCCGTGCAGCGCATTCTCCGCATGGCGGACGAAGAGGAGCCTCTGTATCTGATCCCCGCCGGCCGGCGTTGAACGCCCCTACTTCTCCAGCAGGAAGTGGCCCGCCACCATCGCGTCGATTCCCGACGAGTAGAAGCTGCGCACCGCATCGCGCGGCGTGCACACCAGCGGGTCGCCGAACAGGTTGAAGCTCGTGTTGTAGAGCACCGGCAGGCCCGTGCGCCGTCCCCACTCGGTGAGCAGCCTGTGGAACAGCGGATTCTCCTCCCGCGACACCACATGCACGCGCACCCAGCCCGGACCGAGCACGGCAGCTTCGAACGTCTTGCGGTGCTTCTCCTTCACGCGTCCCACCGTGGCCAGGAATCGCGCGTTCGGTCCCGCCTCGAAATACTCCCCGGCCGCCTCTTCCGGCACCGACGCCGCGAATTTCCGGAATGCCTCGCGGTGCTTGATGTAGACGTTCAGGTTCTCCGTCGAGTACGGGTCGAGCGGCGAGGCGAGGATGGAGCGGTTGCCCAGGGCGCGCGGCCCGAACTCCATCCGCCCCTGCATCCACGCCACGATCTTGTCCTGCGCCAGCTGCCCGATGGCGGCCTCCAGCAGTTCCTCCCGCGTGGGCAAATAGCGAAACCGCAGCTTGCAGTTCTCGAGCACTTTCTTGATCTGCTCGGCTGTGAACCCGGGCCCCAGGCACAGGCTTTGCATCGGCCGCCGCCCGCCCTGCCCGTGCGTGCGGTGCCAGGCGTGGAAG
This sequence comes from uncultured Arcobacter sp., assembly GCA_964458495.1. Taxonomy (GTDB): domain Bacteria; phylum Acidobacteriota; class Terriglobia; order Bryobacterales; family Bryobacteraceae; genus JANWVO01. The sequence continues at coordinate 83,582 of CAYWJB010000013.1, read as the reverse complement.
GCGGCGCCGATGGCCGTGCCGCTGTTGCCCGCGGCAGGCTGCACGAACACGTTCGTCCACCGCCCGCTGCGCTCGAGCGCCGCCACCAGCAGCGCGTTCAGCGCCAGTCCGCCGGCCAGGCACAGGTTGCCTCCCTCGCCGGCGAACTCCATCACCGTCGCCTCCGCCGCCGCCTGCATGCTGGCCGCCACGTCCGGCTTCATCGCTTCCGGAACCGCAGCGCCATCGGCCAGCCCCAGCGCCTGGTAGAAGCGCGCGCCAAAGCCCCCTGCTTCGCGCCGGTCCATGTCGAACCACGACGCATCCACGCGGAAGCCCGCGCCGTCGCGGCGCAGGATCTGGCGGAACACCTCCGCATACTTCGGCTGGCCCGAAGCCGACAGCCACTGCACCTTGTGCTCTTCGAGCATGGGACGGAAGCCGAGCAGCTCGGTGACGCGGCTGTACAAGTCGCCGAGCGAGTCCGGATACGAGAGTTCGGCTTCCAGGCGCAGATCGGTCCCCTCGGCGCGCCAGCGGGAGCCGCAACGGAAATCGCCGAGGTTGTCCATGGCGACCACCGTGGCAGCTTCGAACGGCGACGCATAGTAGGCGGAAGCGGCGTGCGCGCGGTGATGGTCCACGCTCACCACGCGCGCCCGCGGAAACTCGCGCCTCAGCTCCAGATGGATGTGCCGCGCGCGGTGCCCCTCGCCGAGCGGGCGCGCCAGCGCCACCGTCTCCACGTCGCCGCCGCTGGCCCCCGCCACCTCCAGCGCCATGCGGATCGCCTCCACCGGCAGATCCCCGCGCACGTGCCGCGGCGCCGCCTTCTGCTGTTCGACAGCCGATACCAGTTCGCCGTCCCGCAGAACGGCGCATGCGGCGTCTTTCAAAAGACCACCCAAACCGACGATGATCATGCCTGCCCCGTGTTCAGTTTCTTCTCCACCTTCGCCCATGTGTCCCGCAACCCGACCGTGCGGTTGAACACCATGCGCTCCGGCGTCGTGTCGGGATCCACGCAGAAGTAGCCCAGCCGCTCGAACTGGAAGCGCGCGCCCGGCTTCGCCTCCCGCAGCGAGGGCTCCATCTTGCAGCCTTCGAGGACTTCCAGCGAATTCGGGTTCAGGTTCGAGGTCCAGTCCTTGCCCGGCTCGGCGTCGTCGGGGTCCGGCTTCAGGAACAGGTTGTCGTACAGCCGCGCCTCCGCGTCGAAGGCGTGCGGCACGCTCACCCAGTGGATGGTCGCCTTCACCTTGCGCCCGTCGGGCGTGTTGCCGCCGCGCGTCGAGGGATCGTAAGTGCAGTGAACCTCAACCACCTCGCCGCGCTCGTCCTTCACGCATCCCGTGCACTTGACGATGTAGCCGTAACGCAGGCGAACCTCGTTTCCGGGATAGAGCCGGTAGTAGCCCTTGGGCGGCGTCTCGCGGAAGTCGTCCCGCTCGATCCACAGCTCGCGCGTGAACGGCGCCTGCCGCGTCCCGGCAGCCGGGTCCTCCGGGTTGTTCACCGCCTCCATCCACTCCACCTGCCCTTCCGGGTAGTTGTCGATCACGAGCTTCAGCGGGCGCAGCACCGCCATCACCCGTTGCGCGCGGCGGTTCAGGTCCTCCCGCAGGCAATGCTCGAGCAGCCCCAGCTCCACGATGCCATTCGTCTTGGACACGCCAATGCGCCCGCAGAACGTGCGGATCGCCTCCGGCGTGTATCCGCGGCGGCGCATGCCGCTCAGCGTGGGCATGCGCGGATCGTCCCATCCCCGTACGAAGCCCATCTCCACCAGCCGCAGCAGCCGCCGCTTGCTCAGCACCGTGTAGGTCAGGTTCAGCCGGTCGAACTCGATCTGCTGCGGCGCGTAGATGCCGAGCTCGCGGATGAACCAGTCGTACAGCGGGCGGTGATCCTCGAACTCCAGCGTGCAGATGGAATGCGTGATGCCCTCGATCGAGTCCGACTGCCCGTGCGCGTAATCGTAGGTCGGGTAGATGCACCACCGGTCGCCGGTGCGGTGGTGCGCCGCGTGCAAAATGCGGTACATTACCGGATCGCGCAGGTTCAGGTTCGGCGACGCCATGTCGATCTTCGCCCGCAGCGTGCGCGAGCCGTCGGGGAACTCGCCCCGGCGCATGCGCTCGAACAGATCCAGGTTCTCCTCCACGCTGCGGTTGCGCCAGGGGCTGTCCTTGCCGGGCTCGGTCAGCGTCCCGCGGTACTGCCGCACTTCGTCGGCGCTGAGGTCGCAAACGTACGCCTTGCCCTTGCGGATCAGCTCCTTCGCCCACTCGTAGAGCTGCTCGAAGTAGTCCGAGGCGTAGTACAAGCCGTCCCACTCGAAGCCGAGCCAGCGCACGTCCTCCATGATCGATTCGACATACTCCACCTCCTCCTTGCAGGGATTGGTGTCGTCGAACCGCAGGTTGCACTTGCCCCCGAATTCGCGCGCCAGGCCGAAGTTCAGGCAAATGCTCTTGGCGTGCCCGATGTGCAGGTATCCGTTCGGCTCCGGCGGGAACCGGGTGTGCACCCTGCCCCCGTGCTTGCCGGTCTCCAGATCCTTCAGGATGATGTCCCGGATGAAGTTCGACGGGCGCGGCTCTTCCGCCCCGCCGCTGTTCCTGTTGTCTTCTTCCATCGCTTGGTTATGACTCCCGCTTCAGCAACTCGACCGCCCGCCTGATCCGTTCCAGGCACGCCTCCCGCCCCACCACTTCCAGCGTCTCAAACAGCGGCGGCGCATTCTTCCTGCCGCAGACCGCCACACGGATCGGCTGGAACATCTGCCCCGCCTTCAGCCCCAGCCCGGCAGCCGCCGCGCGCAGCCGCCCCTCGACCGCCAGATGCGTGAACTCGCCGTCCGCCAGCACATCCAGCGCCTTCTCCAGCACCCGCAGCGCCATTCCGCGATCGCCTTTTTGGGGGATCAGCTCGTCCGCATCGTACGGCGCCAGCTCCTTCACGAAGAAGAAGTCGGCCGCCGCCACGGCGTCGTTCAGCGTCTTGATCCGCTCCTGGATCAGGGGCGTCACGCGCAGCGCCTTCTCGCGCGTGACCTCGTATCCCGCCCTGCGCCACACCGGCTCCAGCAACTCTGCCAGACGCTCCGCGGGCAGCGAGTAGATGTGCTGCGAGTTCAGCCACAGCGCCTTGGGATCGATGGGGTCCTCGCCGGTGAAGTTCACCACGGCGTTGGAGCGGTTGACACCCTCCAGCGTGAACGCCTCCACCAGCTCCTCGCGCGTCATCTTCTCACGGTCGTCCTTCGGGTTCCAGCCGAGCAGGCACAGGAAGTTCACATAGGCATGCGGCAGGAAGCCCGCGTCGCGGTAAGTGAGCACGCTCACCACCGGACCGTGCCGCCGCTTGGAGAGCTTCGCCCCGTCGGGCGCGATCAGCAGCGGCAGATGCGCGAAGGCGGGCGTCTCCGCGCCCAGCGCCTCGAAAAGCAGCACGTGCTTGAACGTGTTGGTCAGGTGGTCCTGCCCGCGGATGATGTGCGAGATCCGCATGCCGGCATCGTCGACGCAGGAGGCGTGATGGTAGGTTGGCGCGCCCGTCGAACGCAACAGTGCGAAGTCCTCGATGTCCGCCGTGGACTTCGCCTGCTCTCCGTAAACAAGGTCGCGGAACGCCACCGTCCGCTCCGGCTCGCGCGGGACCCGGAATCGCAGCACGAACGGCTCTCCCGCCGCCGCGCGCCGGTCGGACTCCTCGCGTGGCAGCGCCCGCATCTCCGGATGGCACAGCCAGCCCGCTTTCCCGTCCCCAGCATCCGCAGCCTTCGCGTCCGCCGGAGTGAAATCCCGGTAGGCATGGCCCTTCTCAAGCAGCGCCTGCGCCGCTTCGCGGTAAAGGTGGAAGCGTTCGCTCTGGCGGTACTCCTCGTCCCAGCCCAGATCCAGCCAGCGCAACCCCTCAAAGATGGATGCCAGCGACTCCTCCGTGTTGCGCTCGACGTCGGTGTCGTCGATCCGGAGGATCATCGTGCCCTTGTGGTGCCGCGCGAACAGCCAGTTGAAGATAAACGTCCTCGCGCTGCCGATGTGGAGATAGCCCGTCGGCGAGGGAGCGAACCGCACTCTGACCATGAAACTCCCAGTATCTCATGACCGTTTCGCCGCCCACTCCGCGCGCGCCTGCTCCAGTTCCTCGACAGTGAGCTCCTCGGCGCGCCGGGCCGCGAACGGAATGCCGTCCAGCCCCAGGTTGTTGCGCAGCGTCTTGCGCTTGTGGCGGAAGCACAGCTCAGCGAATCCGAGAAACGCGGCGTAATCGGCCACCCGGGGCGCCGCGCGCGGCGTGAGCCTCACCACGGCGCTCTCCACCCTGGGCGGAGGGCGGAATGCGCCGGCTTTCACCGCGAACAGCCTCTCTACCTCGCACAGCGCCTGCGCGGCCACGCTCAGATAGCCGTAATCCCGGCTGCCCGGCGAAGCCGCCAAGCGGTCCGCCACCTCCCGCTGCACCAGGAAAACCGCGCGCACCAGCCCGGCGCCCAGCGCGAGCGTCTTCCTCAGGATCGGCCCGGTGATGTAATACGGGATGTTGCCGCAGATCACGGCCGGCGCCAGCGGCGCAAAGTCCACCTGCAGAACGTCGCCCTCGATCAACCGAAAGCGGCCCTCGCCGGCGAATTGCTCCCGCAGCCGCCCGGCCAGCCGCGCATCGGCCTCAATGCCCGTCACCCGCTCTGCCCGCTCCAGGAGCATCCTCGTCAAGGAACCCGGCCCGCAGCCGATCTCGATCACATGCGCGCAGGCTTCCCCGCAGGCCGAGGCGGCGATCTTTTCGAGGATTCCTGCGTGGAAAAGGAAGTGCTGTCCGAGCGGACGCCCCACGCCGCCCCGCTCAGCCCCGGACGTCGATTTCGCTGCGCCCGCGGAACTTCACGCGGACCCAGCCGCTCACAGGCTGTCCAAAAGCCGTCCCCGGATTGAAGGACGTCATCAGAAGCGTGCTGGCAAGCCGCCTCCGCATCTCATGGCTCGCCGCCGGCCCCTGGTCCTCCGGGATCACAAAGTCCAGAACGCGGCCCTGCTCGTCGACAAAGATGTCCAGGGTCACTTCGGAATCGTCCGCCAGGTCGAACCACACGCTGCGAACGGTCGGCGCCGTCACCACGGCCAGAGGCACGTCATTGGGGTGCTGTCTCACGATGCCCTGGAAATTCGTCAGCACCAGCGCGAACAGGAACACCGCCGAAGCAAGCCCGCCCGCGGCAGGCAGGGCCACCGGACGCATCAGATTATTGACCCAAAGCGAAGCCCGCTCGGCAGCCGCCCGCACGGCGCCCCGCAGTCCCGCATAGTAACGCCGCCGCGCCGCCTCCCTGGAGGCGATCGACCGCAGCGCCAGGGACACATACGGCGGCGCCGCCATCTTCGGCAGACTCCTCACCGACACCCGCACCAGCTCCAGTTGCGCCAGCCGCTCCGCGCAGGCGGGACACCGCGCCAGATGCTCCTGGATCTGGCGGCGCTCTTCGTCCAGCACGCGCCCGTCCTGGAACGCGGACAGCGTCAACCTTACCTGTTGGCACTCCATCATCACGATCCAGACCTCAGTCAGATGCCGTCTGCGGCGACAACGCCAGCCCCCGCGCAGGCTCCAACTTGTCCATCAGCGCCCTGCGCAGCGCCTCGCGCCCCCGCAGGATTCTGGACTTCACCGTGCCGATCGATACGTCCAGTATGTCGGCAATCTCCTCGTAGCTCAGTTCTTCCAGATCCCTCAGGATCACCGCCGAACGAAACACCGGATTCAGACCCTCCAGCGCCTCCTCGATCGCCGTCCTCATCTCGCCGTTCAGCGTCCAGTCGTAGGGCGTCCTGCCACGGTCGCTGACCAGCTCGATCCGGTTCGTCACGCCCGAATCCCCGTCCAGCACGACTTCCGCCTTCCGGTGCCGGTGGAACCAGCGGCGCCGGTTGTGCGCCTCGTTGACTGCGATCCGGTAGATCCAAGTCTTCAATGAACTCTGCCCGCGGAACCCGGACACGCCGCGAAACACTTTCAGGAAGACATCCTGCACCACGTCGCCGGCTTCGTTCGGATCGTCCACCAGCCGGTACACAAGCTGGTACACCGGGCCCTGAAACCGCTCGAGCAGAGCCTCGTAGGCTGCATCGTCACCCTCGCGCAGCCGTTCGAGCATCCGCTCCTCGGAGCCGAACTCCGGCCAGCCGGCCGCTTCCAGCCCTTCGGCCTGCCCGAATTCATTCACGCCCGGCGGCATCGCTGCCTCCTGATGGCTTCCCCGGCGCCAACCTGGGCGCCTCTGTTGATATGGACACTGCCAAGGCCACTTTGGTTCCTGTTACTCTCAGTTTCCACCCGCGCCGCCCATTATTCAATCACAAAACTGAGCCTCTCCTCCCCGGCCGGCTGCCCGTTCTGCAGCAGCACCGCCCGCACCTCGTACTGCCCCGGCGGCCAGCCGCCGGCGGGAATCTGCGCGATGTAGGGGATCCGCCCGTCCGGTCCCGGATCGGGCAGCGGCGCCTCGCCTTGCCCCAGCACCTGCCCGTCCCGGCTGAACTCCATGGTCAGCGCGGGCTTGGGACTCCCGGCTGGCGTGCGGATCACAAGGTAGATTGCGATCTGCGCGTTGGGGCCGGCGGCGATCTTCCCCTCCAGCTCCGGCACCACCCGCCCCTTCTCGAACCGCAACGGGTTGGACCCGTCGTCCCGCCCCTCGGCGGGCTCCACGCGGCGGATCAGCACCAGCGAGGAAAGCGTCGCGCCCTGCGCCTGCGCAGCCACCACCGTCGCGCGCTTCGCTCCCATCTTGCCGGAGGTCCAATCCATCACCGCCGTCTCCAGCGTGTAGCGCCCCGGCGCCAGTTCGTACGGCTCGGAGAACGTGAAATTGCCTGCGCGGTAATTGTCCAGCTTGTCCAGTTCCCGCACCAGCGGGTAATCGCGCTGGAACTTGCGCACCACCTGCCCTTGCGAGTCCCGGATCAGCCCCAGCAAGGAGAAATGCAATGCGAACGTCTTCCGCTGCTCGTCCAGCTTCGCTTCCAGGTTTTTCAGCGGGACCTCCATCGCCACTGCGCCCTTCACAAGGCTCCCCTGCTGCCCGAACCGGAACGAGGCGGCGCGGAACTCCACGTCCCGCGGCAGCTTCTGGAGCGCCAACGCCTTCAGGATCGGCACCTCCCAGGGAAAAAGCACGTCGCGAAACTCCGGCGGCAGGGCGAAATAGCCTACCCGCGACTGCGCCGCCAGCCCCTCGCGTTTCACCCGCACCGCCAGCTGCCGGTATCTCCCGTCGAAGTTCCGGTTTTGTGGCTTGTAGGTAGCCTCGTAATAGGCGTAAATGTCCTCCACAATCCGCTCCATCGGCCGGCGAAAATCGTTGGTGTCCGCCACCAGGAATCCGCCCGTCGAAGCGGCCAGGCTTTGCAGCCATGCCTGCGGGTTGTTCCGCGTCGCCGCCACCTGCCGGTCCGTGCGCTTCATGCCCGCCGCGGTTTCCGCCGTTTTCGTGGCCGTGTTTTCCAGCCCCGATGGCAGCTGGTTGACTGACTGGAGCGTGTCGATGCTGGGCGCGCTCTGCGACCAGGTGGTCAGACCCTTGGCGTCCACCGTGTAGAAGCTGAAATTGGTGCGGTTGGCCTCGCCGAGCAGCGTCTGGTACATCTGGTCCTGCGCCTCGTCCACCACCAGCCACTCGGTGAAGTAGATCCCCGTCTTGCGCCCGGCGAGCCCCTGCTGTCCTTTCACCAGCGCCAGCAGAGAAGTCAGCGACAGCGAGCCCTGCTGCTCGCGCGCCGTCTGTTCCAGGAACACCTCCATGTTCTGCAACGCCCGCGCCATCGCCTGCTCGGCGTAGTTGGCGCCGTCGGGCGCCTGGCCCGCCGCAGGCGGCTGCTCCGCCCGCGCCGCGTCGGCGGCGCGCGCCTGCTCGGACGCCTTCCGCCCTTCGTCTCTCTCCTGCCTCATGTTCGTGGACACGCCGCTGGTGGCCCGCTCAATGGCCTTCTTTAGCAGCCCCTTGTCCTTGGTGAAGCCCTGCAACACGCGCAGCGCGGGATCGACCCGGAACACGGCGAAGTAGACGTTGGGATCGGTTTCCTTCGACACCAGGTGGTTGGCCGCGTCCCGGCTCAGCCGCATCGCCTCCGGCCCCAGCCGTTCGAAGACCAGGCTGACCAGCCGCAGCTGCCTCAGCGGGTCCAGCGTCACCCGCTGCTGGTTCTCCAGCACAGCCTGCGGCCCTTCGATCAGCCGCAGCGAGCGCAACTGCTGCGGCGCTCCGTCCTCGAGAATTTCGATCTCGTCGGGTTTCAGGTCCTTGACCAGGCGTCCCCTCCGGTCCCGTACGATCAGGTCCACCACCACTTCATCGACATCCACCACAATCGCCGGCTGCGGCTGCTGCGCCGGCGCAGGCGAGGGCGCCTGCCCGCTTCCAGTCCCCGGCAGCACCAGCCACGCGGCCGCAGCGGCCACGGCCAAACCAGGTCTCATGAGTATCCGGGAGTTCACCCCATGCTCCTTTCGGCCCGCCTGGCGGGCGGCCTTGCTTCCACCGCCGGGTACAACGCCGGGAGCGAGCAATCGTTCTCTCCTGCCGCCGGCGGATCTCCATCCAACTCTACCGGCGGCTGGCCGCCGGCGCAATCCCCGCCCCTCCGGTGCGGCTACAGCAGCACGTTGAAGAGGTACCCCACGGCGATGATGCCCGCCGTCATCAGCGCAATGAACACGGCCAGCAACTGCGGCCGCAGCACGTTTCTCAGGATGATCATCTCCGGGGCCGAAAGCGCCGTCACCGCCATCGTGAACGCCAACACCGTGCCCAGCGGCATGCCCTTGCCGGCAAGCGCCTCCGTAATCGGCAGCACGCCGGCCACATTCGCATACAGCGGCACGCCGAGCAGCACTGCCACCGGCACGGCGAAGGGGTTGCCCGGCCCCGCCCACTTCATCACCAGATCGCCCGGCACGTAGCCGTGGATGAACGCGCCGGCGGCGATCCCGCCCACAATGTAAGGCCACACCTTGCCCAGGATCTCGCGCATCGACCGCCAGCCCTCCGCCGCCCGGGCGCGCAACGGCATGGCGGTCACCTCGCCGGCCCCCGCCGGGACTTCCCACACAAAGGGCTCCACCCATTTCTCCAGCTTCAACAAGCCGATCACCATGCCCCCGGCGATGGCCAGCGTCACGCCGAAGCCGATATAGGTGAGTGCAATCCTCCAGCCGAACAAACCCCATAGCAGCGCCACCGCCACTTCGTTCACCATCGGCGCCGCAATCAGGTAGGAGAATGTCACGCCCAGCGGCACGCCACCCTTCAGGAATCCGATGAAAAGCGGCACCGCCGAACAACTGCAAAACGGTGTGAAGATGCCGATCACGGCCGCCGCCACGTTGCCGAAAAACAACCGCTTGCCTCCGAGAATGCGCCGCACCGCTTCCGGCTGCAGCCACGTCTGCAGAGTGCCGACGGCGAAGCTCACCAGCACCAGCAGCGTGATCACCTTCGGCACGTCGTAGAGGAAGAACTCGACGCTCGACCCCAGCCGCGAAGCCGGATCGAGCCCGAAGATCCGCTCCGTCGCCCAGCGGGCGAACCACTCGTAGGGCGTAAAGAGGCTGGGCACGGGCGCGCTCAACTTTCCTGAAGCAGCGGCTTGATCTCCTCGGGCGACGCCACGCGCCCCACCAGCTTGAGCTTTCCGTTCACCGCCAGCGCCGGCGTCACCAGCGCTCCCATCCGCGCGATTTCCTTGAAGTCGGTGATCTTCTCGATCTCATATGCCAGCCCGAGATCGCGCGCGGCAGCCTCCGCGCTCTCCTTCAACTGGTTGCATTTGGCGCAACCGGAGCCGAGAATCTGGATTTTCACCTGAGACGCTCCTTTCGGGGGGAATGAACCGACTGATCCGCGCATTCCAGCAGGCGCAGCACGCAGCGGTCTTTGAGGCGGTAGAACACCTTGAGCCCGCGCTTTTCTGCGTCGAGAAGCCCTGCCTTGCGGAGCTGCGCGAGGTGCTTGCTCACCGTGGAAAAGTCGCCGCCCGAAAGATCGTGCAGGTCGCACACGCAGCGCTCTCCGTCCCGGAGTTGCTCGAGGAGGAACAGCCGTGCCGGGTGCGCCAGCGCCTTCAGGACCGCGGCCCGCCCCTCCAGGCGGCGCGACGTTTGCGCGTTCATCCGCTCCCAGCGTAGCAACTATTTGAAGGAATCGTCAAATAGTTGGAGCCTCAGGCCGCCAGGCTGCGCGAGAGGATCTCTTCGACCAGCGGCGGCGCGACGGCGCCGCGCTCGCCCAGCTTTTCCATGCCGCGCTGCTTCAGCCGCCCGGCGACTTCGCGCGGCGTCTCCGGGCGCACCCCTTCATAACGCGCCAGCCGCGTGGGCACGCCGAGGGACTCGAAGAACTCCTCGGTGCGGCGGATGGCCGCCTCGATGCGCTCTTCTTCCGTGCCGTCGCGAATGCCCCACACGCGCTCGCCGTATTGCAGCAGCTTGGCCGCCTTGTCTCGGCGCATCACGCGGTACAGATGCGGCGCCACCACGGCGAGCGTGCGGGCGTGATCGATGCCGTATAGCGCGGTCAGTTCATGCCCGATCATGTGCGTCGCCCAGTCCTGCGGCACGCCGCAGCCGATCAGCCCGTTCAACGCCATCGTCGCCGTCCACACGAACGTCGCCCGCGCGTCATAGTCGGCCGGATTCGCCAGCGTCTTCGGCCCGGTCTCGATCAGCGTCAGCAGGATGGCTTCCGCAAACCGGTCGTTCAGTTCCGCCTGCGCCGGAAACGTCAGATACTGCTCCATCGTGTGGACGAAGGCATCGACGATGCCGTTGGCCACCTGCCGCGGCGGCAGGCTGAAGGTCGTCTCCGGATCCAGCACGGAGAACTTCGGGTAGACATGGGGCGAGGAGAACGCCAGCTTCTCGCCTGTCTCGGCCCGGCTGATCACGGCGAAGGGGTTCGCCTCCGAACCTGTGGCCGGCAGGGTCAGCACGGAGCCCAGCGGCACGGCCGACTTCACCTCCGCGCCTTTCTGCACGATGTCCCACGGCTCGCCTTCAAAGGGAATCGCGGCGGCGATGAACTTCGTGCCATCCAGCACCGAACCGCCGCCCACGGCGAGCAGGAACCCCGCCTTCTCCTCCCTTGCCAGCCGCACCGCCTCCATCAGCGTCCGGTATTCCGGGTTCGGCTGAATGCCGCCGAATTCGATCACCGTGCAGGCCGAAAGCGCGCCTTTCACCTGATCGTAGACGCCATTGGTCCGGATGGAGCCCCCGCCATAGGTCATCAGCACTTTTGTCCCGGCGGGAATTTCCCGGAAAATCGAGGCAATTTGACCTTTGCCGAAGAGAATTTTCGTCGGGTTCGAGTACTCGAAATTCAGCATGTCCACCTCCGAGTCAAAAGCAGGGCGGGATTGGCGCGTGGGCCGGTCCGTGCGCCGCCGCTACGGCTCCAGCCGGTAGTTCGGCGCTTCCTTCATGATGATCACGTCGTGGACGTGGCTTTCTTTCAGCCCGGCGATGGTGACCCGCAGGAACTGCGCCCTTTCCTGAAGTTCCGGTATCGTGGCGCACCCGCAATAACCCATGCCCGAGCGCAGCCCGCCCACCAGCTGGAACACCAGTTCGGCCAGCGGCCCTTTGCTCGGCACGCGTCCCTCGATGCCTTCCGGCACCAGCTTGATGCCGCCTTCCTGCGAGTAGCGGTCGCTGGATCCCTGGCTCATCGCGCCCAGAGACCCCATGCCCCGGTATGCCTTGAACGTCCGGCCCTGGTACAGGATCAGCTCGCCCGGGCTTTCATCGGTGCCTGCGAACAGGCTGCCGATCATCACCGAATCGGCGCCCGCGGCGATGGCCTTCGTGATGTCGCCGGAGAACTTGATCCCCCCGTCGGCGATCAGCGGAACGCCGGTGCCGCGGCATGCGCGCGCGCACTCCGTGATGGCGGTGATCTGCGGCACCCCTGCACCGGTCACCACGCGCGTCGTGCAGATGCTGCCCGGGCCGATGCCCACCTTGACCCCGTCCACCCCGAGCGCAATCAGGTCCCGCGCGCCCTCGTAGGTCGCCACATTGCCTGCCACCAGGTCCACTTCCGGCAGCGCCCGCTTGATCGTTACCACCGCCTGCAGCACGCGCTCGCTGTGGCCGTGCGCGGTGTCGATCACCAGGACGTCCACCTTCTTCTTCACCAGCTCCTGCGCGCGCTCCAGAAAATCGCCCGTGGCGCCGATGGCGGCGCCCACCCTCAGCCGCCCCTGCGCGTCCTTCGCAGCATTGGGGTACTTGCGCTTCTTCTGGATGTCCTTGACCGTGATCAGCCCCTTCAGGACGAACTGCTCGTCCACCACCAGCAGCTTCTCCACGCGGTGCTTGTGGAGCTCTTCCACCGCCTGCTCCAGCGTCGTGCCCACCGGCACGGTGTAGAGAGGCTCCTTGGTCATCACGTTGCGGATCGGCTGGTCATAGTTGGTTTCGAACCGCAGGTCGCGGTTGGTCAGGATGCCGACCAGCCGCCCCTCCTTCACCACGGGCAGCCCGGAGATCCGGTAGCGGCTCATGATCTCCAGCGCCTCGAAGATCTTCTGGTCCGGATCCACCGTCACCGGATCGACGATCATGCCGCTCTCGGAGCGCTTCACGCGGTCCACTTCCTCCGCCTGCCGCTCGATCGTCATGTTCTTGTGGATGATGCCGAGCCCGCCCTGCCGCGCCAGCTCGATGGCCAGATGGCTTTCCGTCACCGTGTCCATGGCCGCGCTGAGGATGGGAATGTTCAGCGCGACGTTTCGCGTCACCATGGTGCGCGTGTCCACCTCCGACGGCAGCACGCCACTGCGCGCCGGCTTCAACAGCACGTCGTCAAAGGTCAGCCCTTCTTCGAGATGATCGGGGAGCATTGTAATTCCTTATGGTATCAGACGCCCGGAAAGCGCCCTTCCCGCGCGCTTCCGCGCGCTGAGCACCAGCCTCGAAAGCCGCTCCGGGCCATGAAACACGGCCTGCCGCGCCACCCGCATCTGCATCTCGGACGCCTGGAGGCGGCCCGTATTCAGATTGCGGTCGAACTTCGGGAAATTGCTGCTGGAAACTTCCAGCCGCACGGCGTGGCCGGGCTCGAAGACCCATGCCGTCACTCCGGCGTCGATCTCCACTTCCACCACCGTTCCCGGCCGGTACATCACCGCGCGCTCTACTCCTTCGCGGTAACGCAGCCGCGTCAGCCCGTCGCAGACGATTCGCGCCGTCCCGTCCGGCGCCACGTCCACAAGCTTGGCCGTGAAATCCGTGTCCGGCGCGCTGGAAGACACATACAGCACGGCGCGCACGCCGCCCGCCACCTCCAGATCCGTCCGCAGAGGCCGCGAGGTGTAGACCAGCACGTCGTGGCGGCCTTCCACCTTGCGCTGGTCCAGCGGGCCCCACGGAAGCACCTTCAGGTTGCAGCACGTGTTGCCTCCGACGGTGGGCACCGCCTTGCGCGGGTTGTACTCGTAACGGTCCGCGGCCTCTTCCTCCGGCGGCTCCGGCATCAACCGTCCATCCCCGCCCAGCGCGTTCGCCTGCCCGCCGGAGTCGAGGAAGAGTTCGAGCGGCTCGAAGTCCTCCGGCGGCCAGGCCAGGCTTTCCCGCCATTCGTTGGCCCCCATGACGAAATACAGAACGCCCGAGGAGGCCGGCGGAGAGGTCTGCCGCAACCATGCGTCGAACCAGTCCGCCTCCAGCCGGCGCAGCGGCAGCTCCGCGCCGGGACCGAAATCCGATGCGGGCATCGACGGGTTCAGGTTGTGCCCCCAGGGACCAAGAATCAGCCGTGCCGGGTGGCCGCGCGCGCGCAGCGCCTGCCACATGGCGATATCGCTCTGCACGAAGGGATCAAACCAGCCGCCCTCGATCAGCGCCGCCGCCCTCACCGCGCCCGCGCGCTGCAGAGTGCTCATCGACTGCCAGTAACCGTCGTAGGACGGATGCGCCATCGCCTCCTGGTAGAAGTCCAGCGTGCGTCCGGTGGTAAACCGGTCCGCCTTGCCCAGCGGCAGAAACGTCGTCATCTTCTGGAAGTCCACCACCGGCCGGTTGGCGGGCTTGAAGTTCTCGGCAATCCACCGGAGCCGGTGCGCCAGCCGGAAGGCGCCGCCGCGGCTGTAATAGCGGTCGAAGTACTCGTCGCCGCCGGAGACCGCCGGCGCGATCGCCTTCAGCGCCGGGTGCCCGCTCAGCGCCGCCCGCCACTGCACGATGCCCGTGTAGGAGCCGCCGAACATGGCCACTTTCCCGTCGGACCACGCCTGCCGCGCGATCCACGCCAACGTGTCCGCGCCGTCCCGCTCCTCCTGCGCGAACTGCCGGAACTCGCCCTCGCTGTCGTAGCGCCCGCGCACGTCCTGCGTCACCACGGCGTAGCCGCGCTCCAGAAACAGGCGCACGGAGGGCGTGATCACGGAGCCTTTCCGGTAAGGCGTGCGGTGCAGCACCACCGGAAACCTGCCCTTCAGCGCCGGCCGGAAGATGTTCGCGCAAAGCCGCACGCCGTCGCGCATCGGCACCCGCACGTGCAGCTGCACCACCGGCTGCGCCGCCGCAGCCGTTGCCAGTGCCAGCAGCAACAGGATGCGGCGCCGCATGTCTCAGCCCCTGCGCGTCCGTTCGCCGAACAGCGCCGTACCCACCCGCACTACCGTTGCGCCCTCCTCCACCGCCACCTCAAGGTCGTGCGACATTCCCATCGACAGCCCGGCAACGCCGTGTGCCCGCGCCAGTTCCCTCAGCCGGCGGAAATAGGGGCGGCTCCGCTCGGCGTCCTCCGACCACGGCGGCATCGTCATCAGCCCCGCCAGCCGCAGATTCGGGCACGCCCGGATTGCCTCCACCAGCGCCGGCAGCTCCTCCACCGCGCAGCCTGCCTTCGCCTCCTCCGGCGAGAGCTTCACCTCGATCATCACCTCCAGCGCGCGCCCCGAGGCGTCCAGCCGCCGCGCCAGCTTCACCGTGTCCACCGTCTGCACCACATCGAACAGCTCCGCGGCGCGCCGGCTCTTGTTCGACTGCAAATGCCCGATCAGGTGAAACCGCGCCCCCTCAAGCTGCCGCACCTGCGGCGCCTTCTGCTCGAATTCCTGTACGTAATTCTCGCCGAACTCCCGCAGCCCCGCCGCATGCGCCTCCAGAATCACCTCGGCCGGGAACGTCTTGGTCACCGCCAGCAGAGTGATCTCCTCGCGCCTTCTCCCGCTGCGGGCGCATGCCGCATGGATGCGCTCTTCCACCGCCGCCAACCGTTCGGAAAGACCCGGGCCCACTGCCTGCCATTATAATGGGGGCGGTGGCGAACCTCCGGAAGGCGCCCCGCGCGGGTTCCGCCGCGAACCTGCGCGCTGAGGTCGAGCGCTTCCTCGCCTCTTGCCACGACCCCGTCCTGCTAGAACCCGGCGAAGCGCCGTTTGAACTCTCCCGCGGCGCCAGCTGGTCCTGCACCAGCCGCGGCAGCTTCCTGCTTTTCGAAGTTTGGGACGAAAACCGTTCGCTGGCGCGCCGCGTGACCGCCTTGGCAGAACGCTCCGCCGCGCGCCTCACGCTCGCCGTCGAACGCTTTGGCGGACGCACGGGCACGCTGATCCTGGCCGACCGCGCCCGCCCCGAGTCCGCCCCGGCCCTCCTGCGCGGCTCGAGAACCCGCCTCATGGAGATGCTGCGCCGATGGCTGGCGCGCCAGTTCCCGCACTGGCGGCTGCGCGAGATCAGCGCCGGCATGGATCTGGAACATTCGCTCTCCCCGGCTTGCCCTCGCGCCCTGGTCACGCTCGGCCGCAGGCGGTGCGCCGCCGTCGCCGCCGGCGAACAGCACGCCTCGCACGCCCTCTCGCAGGCGCTTCTTTGGGCCGCCCACCTCCGCCAGCGCGACGGCGAAGACGTCCACTCTGTCGCGTTATTCCTTCCCGCGGGCTCGGAATCCTCCGCCGCGCTGCGCCTTCGATGGCTCAACGTCGAGTCGAGGCTCTTCACCTGGGACCCGCACGGCGTGGAGGCGCCCGTGGACCAGGCGGACTCCGGCAATCGAATTCAAGATCTCGCTCCGTGGATCGATCCGCCCGCCGCAGCGGATGGCCCGGCCGCACAGTGGGTTCACGAGCTCCGGCTCGAGGAAGGTGTGGAAGCCGTCCCTGCCGCGCCCGGCGAATGGAGCCTGCGCATCCACGGGCTCGAATTCGCGCGTTATTGCGGCGGCGAGCTGTTCTACGGCATCGGCGAGCGCCGCCGGGCCTCGCGCATCGATCCGGTGCGGGCCCTCGCCCGTGAACTGGCTCGGTGGCGTTCGCCCGACTCGCCCGGTCCGCGCCACCCGTGGCGTCTCGCCCGGCCCGAAGCGTGGCTCGAATCCGTGCTCCGCCGCCGGCTCGACCTGATCGACCCGCTGCTGCTGCCCGAGCCCGTGTACAGCCAGGTGGCCGCCGTGGAGGGTGCCGGGCGCGGAATTCTCGACTTGGTGGCCCTGCGGCGCGACGGCCGCCTGACCGTGATCGAGATCAAGGCCACAGCCGACCTCGACCTGCCCTTGCAGGCCCTCGATTACTGGGTCCGCGTGGCGCATCACGCCGCCCGCGGCGGCTTCACCCCCCGGGGCTACTTCCGCGGATTCGCCATCGACCCGCGGCCGCCCCGGCTGGTGCTGGCCGCGCCGGCCCTCGAGTTTCATCCCGCGACGGAAACGCTGCTCGGCTTCTTCCGCCCGGAGGTGGAAGTGGAGCGCGTGGGCCTTGGCGTAGAATGGCATCTAAGGCCGCGCGTGGTGCTCCGCGCACGCGGCGCCGCCCGGCCCGAGTGGGACGATTCTCCCTGAGGCGGTTCCCCATGCGATTCCTTCAGCAGGTGCGCGGCGCGCTGCGCAAGGTGGACCCGGAAGACATCCGCACGCTGGCCGCGCGGCGCTATCGCATCCTGGTGGCTGCCGGCTCCTCCGCCTCCTACGCCGCGCTGGAAGACTTCCTCATGCCCGCCGTGCTCAGCCGGCGCAAACGGATGGAAGCGGCCGAGACTCTCGTGCGCGCCTGCGACCCCGGCGCGGAAGGCAAGTTCCATTTCATCTTCGCCGAGCGCGGCGTTCCGGCTCCCGCGGGCTGGGAAGAGGGCGTGGACCTGTTCCGGTTCGACACCGCCCGGCTTCCTGAATTCGTCGATCACTTCGTCGCCGCAAGCCCGGAAGAGGCGCTCGGGCTGGCCAGGCTGCTCGAACCGGTGCGTGTTGCTTACGCGCGCCATGTCATTCACCAGATCGCCCGCGAAAACGCGCTCTTCAGCATTCTGACGTCGCTGCCCAACATCGTGCCGCTGCTCGGCCAGCTGCCGTGGCTGATCGGCGAGTTCGCCTCCGACACCGCTGTGATCACCGCCAATCAGATCCGCATGGCGTTCCTGCTCGCCGCCGCCAGCGACCGCGAGGTGGGCTTCCGCGAGCAGCGGCGCGAGATCGGATCCATCATCGCCGGCGCATGGGGCTGGCGCGCGGGCGCGCGCCAGCTAGTAAGCAAGATCCCCTTCGGCGGCGGCATCGTGCCGAAGGCCGCTGTCGCCTTCGCGGGCACCTATGTCGTCGGCCTCGCCCTCGACCGCGTCTACCGTCTCGGCTATGGCCTGAGCCGTGAGGAGCGGCAGCGGGCATACGAGGAGGCTCTCGCGCGCGGACGCGAGGTGGCCGCCGGCCTGATGCGGGTGGTGAAGGCGGGCTGAACGGCCCGCACCGGAAAAGGAGCTCCATGCAGGACGCAAAACCTGTTGCGATTGTGACCGGCGCCTCCCGCGGCATCGGCCGCGGCATCGCCCTCGAGCTGTCGAAAACGCACTGCGTCATCGCCACCTACCGCGGGCGGCGCGACGCCGCCGAAAGCCTGGCGGCCGAATGCGGCGCCGACATCGTACAGTGCGACGTCGGCTCCGCCGCCGACCGCCTCGCTCTCATCGAGCATGCAAGGAACCGCTACGGCCGGCTGGACCTGCTGGTCAACAACGCCGGCATCGCTCCGCGCGAGCGCGCCGATATCCTCGAGGCCAGCGAGGAGATCTTCGATGAGGTGCTCGACACAAATCTCAAGGGCCCGTACTTCCTCACGCAGCTCGCCGCGCGGTGGATGGTCTCGCAAGGCTTCGGCCGCATCGTCTTCATTACGTCGATCTCGGCCTACACGGCCTCGCTGAATCGCGGCGAATACTGCATCTCGAAAGCGGGCCTCAGCATGGCCGTGCAACTCTGGGCGGCGCGGCTCGCCCCCCATGGCGTCCTCGTCTTCGAGGTGCGCCCCGGCATCATCCGGACGGATATGATCGAGAAGGTCCGTCAGACTTATGAAGAGAAGGCGCGCTCCGGGCTTCTGCCGCAGGGGCGGCTGGGCGCTCCTGAGGATGTCGCCCGGCAGGTGAGGGCCGTCGCCGACGGGTTGCTCGATTACGGCACCGGCACCGTTCTCAACGCCGACGGCGGGTTTCACCTCCGCACGTTGTGATATAACTGGCATTTCAATTAGCTGCGGGCCCGCCGCCCGCGCCGCGGAGATCCTTCCACCATGAACAGGAAATTCTACGGCCCCTGGATCGTGTTCGCCGCCTTCATCACTTTCGGCCTGTCCACGGGTCTGCCCTACTACAACGTCTCGTTCTTCTACGACTACTTCAACCGTGATTTCGGCTGGTCTCGCGAGCAGATCACGCTGGGCTTCCCGCTCGCCGTCGCGCTCACCCTCTGGACCGGTCCGCTCCTCATCCACCGCTTCAGCCCACGCAAGCTGATCCTGGTGGGCACGTTCCTGACCTTCTGCGCTCTGGCAGGCTTCGGGCTGATGCCCGGCATGCTCGGCGTGTATTACCTGCTCTGGGTCGTCTACACCATCGGCTATTTCCTCTCCGGACCCCCGCCGCACCAGTTCATCGTCTCCAACTGGTACCGCCGCAACCGTGGCAAGGCGATGGCCGTCGTCTATGTGGGCGTCGGCGTCATCGGCTCGCTCGGCAGCTTCCTGGCCAAGCCGCTCACCGAATGGTTCGGCTATCACATGGCTCTGGTCATCCTCGGCCTGATGCTCTTCCTGGCCTGGCCGCTGGTGATCTTCGTCATGCGCGACCATCCGCGCGAGATGGGTCAAAACCCGGACGGCGACGCCGAGCCTCCCGCCGAGCAGGCCGTTGAACCGCAGAGCTTCCGGTGGCTGCTCTCCAAGCCTGCCTTCTGGCTCCTGCTGGTCGGCAGCGTCTGTTCCATCGGCAGCATCGGCGCCGTCAACTTTCACATGAAGTTCGTCTTCCTCGACCAGGGATTTCAGCCCGGCCCGCATGCCGATGGCGCCTGGCGCGCGGCCTCCATCCTGATCCTCTGGTCCTCTATCGCCGGCCGCCTCGGCATGGGCTACCTGGCAGACCGGTTCACGAAGAAATGGGTGATGTTCATCACCTACTTCATCGTCGCTGCCACCATTCCGCTCCTGCTCCATGTGCATCCCGGCCAGGAGGCCTGGCTCTACATCTTCGCCGTGATGTTCGGCTTCGGCATGGGCGCCGACTATATGCTGATTCCGCTGATGGCCGCCGAGGCGTTCGGCGTCAACACCCTGCCCAAGGCCATGTCGGTCATCCTGCCCGCCGACACCATCGGCCAGACCTGGTTCCCCTATCTGGTCTCCCACCTCCGCACCTGGCTCGGAAGCTATGACAAGGCCCTCATGGTGGTCCTCGCCATCGCCATGACCGGCGCCCTCGCCATCGCCCTGCTGCCGAACACGAAGGTGCTGGGTGAGAAGAACCGGATCCGCTAGACCGATTCATGCGCTTCTTCACATACAAATCGCTGGAAGAACTCGAAGCCGCAGCCCGTTCGCTCGGCGCCACGCATGTCCGCTTCGTGCACGAGAAGCCGCGCGTGCAGGAGCTGCTGCGGCGCCGGGTGAGCGTCGGCGATCTCACCGCGGGCAATTCCATGGCGATCCATCCCATGGAGGGCTGCGACGGCACCCTCGACGGACGCCCGGACGAGCTCACCTGGCGGCGCTACGAGCGCTTCGCGCGCGGCGGCGCCAAGCTGATCTGGTTTGAAGCCACCGCCGTGCGCGCCGACGGGCGCGCCAACACGCGCCAGGTGATGCTGGACCGCAACACCGTGGACGACTTCGCCCGCCTCCTCGAAATGATGCGGCGCGCCCACCGCGAGGAGTGGGGCTCGGCGGACGACCTGCTGATCCCGGTCCAGCTGACGCATTCCGGCCGCTACTCCCACCCCGTCCGCATCATCGCGTATCACAACCCGCTGATCGACCAGAAGACCGGCACGCCGCCGGATTACCCCGTCATCAGCGACGAAGAACTCGAGCGGCTGGAAGATGTCTACGTCGACGCCGCCGGGCTCGCCTTGCAGGCGGGCTTTCAGGCCGTCGACATCAAGGCCACGCACGGCTACCTGCTCAGCGAGCTGCTCGGCGCGAAGACGCGCGAGGGCCGCTACGGAGGCCCGCTCGAGAATCGAACAAGGTTCTTCAAAAATGTTTTCGGCAAGATCCGCGCAAAATACGGCCGCAGCCTGATGCTCACGGTCCGCCTCGGCTGCTTCGACGGCGTGCCCTACGTCACCGACCCCGAGACGGGGCGCGGCAGGCCTCTCCCTTACCCCGTGCCCTACCCGTGGGGCTGGGGCGTGAACCCCGCGAATCCCCTGGAACCGGATCTGACCGAGGTCAAACAGGCCATCGCCTGGTTCCGCGAATGGGGCCTGGAACTGCTGAACGTGTCCCTCGGCAGCCCGTATTACAACCCCCACATCGGGCGCCCCTTTGAAAAGCCCGACGAGGGCAACTACGAGGAACCCGAGCACCCGCTCCTCGGCGTCGACCGCCATTTCCGCGTCGCCGGTGAGCTGCAGCGCGCCTTCCCGGAGCTGCCGATGGTCGGCACCGGCTATAGCTGGCTCCAGAAGTACTTCATCCACGCCGGCGCCGCCAACCTCGAAGACGGCAACATCCGCTTCGTGGGCATCGGCCGCGGCGCTCTCACCTACCCCGATTTCGCCCGCGATGTGATCGAGAAAGGCGAGCTGGACGAGTCGCGCGTCTGCAAGACGCTCACCTACTGCACCTATCTGATGCGCCAGAAGCACAACGAGTTGGGACAGTTCCCCACCGGTTGCCCGCCCTTCGACAAGACTGTCTACGGACCCATCATGAAACAGGCGCGGGAGATGAAGCGCCGCATGCAGGGCATCTGACCGGGCCTACTCGCGCAGTGCCGCGGCAGGTTCCAGCCGGGCGGCGCGCAGCGCCGGCGCCACGGCCGCGCCGGCGCTGATCGCCGCCAGCAGCAACGCCACCCCGGCATAAACGGCCGGGTCGAACGCCCGCACACCGTACACCATTTTCTCCAGCATGATGCCCGCCAGAGGCGAAGCGGCCAGCCCGCACAGCGACCCGATGCCCGCCAGCGAAAGCCCGTAGCGCAGCACCATCGCGCGGATCCTGTCCGGCGTGGCCCCAAGCGCCATGCGCACTCCGATCTCGCGCCGCCGCTGCGCCACCGACAGCGCCAGCACTCCATAGAGCCCCACGGCAGAAAGCAGGATTGCCACCAGCGAGAAAGCCCCGAACAGCGTCAATGCCGCAGTATGATGCCCCGTGGAGCGCGCCACGCGCGTGCTCAACTCACTCACCTGATCCACCGCCACATCCGGCGCCAGCGCCGCCAGGGCTTTCGTGACGGCGGGCGCCACCTGCCGCGGCGGGCCGGCCGTCTTCAACGCGAAGATCGGGAACGCCCACGGCCGCTGTGTGAACGATTCATAGATCATGGCCCGCCGCACATTGTCCGGCCGGTCGAACGCGATGTCCCCCACCACACCGATGACCGTGCCCCTGGAGTGCTCCCCCAGCAGCACATACTCGATCTCCCGTCCAACCGGGTCCTGGCCGGGAAAATACTGGTCGCGGAAGGTTTCAGAGATGATCAGCACCTTGGCCGCGTCCCTCGTGTCGCTCTCGGCGAAGTCGCGGCCGGCGCGCAACTCGGCGCCGATCGTGGAAAAATAGCCGGGCGAGACCGTGTTGTAGGCCACCAGCTGGAGCTCGCCCGCCTCGGCGTGGCCCGGGATGCGGAACATGCACGGCCAGTTGACGTTCGCCAGCGGCGGATAGGCCGCTATCGACGCCTGCAGGACACCCGGCAGCGCCCGCAGCCGCTCCAGCGCATCGCGCTGGAATGCCTCCCGCGCGGCGTCATCCGGATAGGCTGCCTCCGGCAGCATGGTCCTCAGCAGCAGCACATTGTCAGGCCGGAAGCCCATGTCGGCGCTCGACAGGCGGTGATAGCTCCTCCACAGCAAGCCCGAGCCCACCAGCAGGACCGTGCACAGCGCCACTTCAAACCCCACCAGCGCGCCGCGCAGCCAGCGCCGCCCGCGCCCCGCCGACGCGCCACGCGACTCCTCGTTCAACGCCGCCGTCAGATCCAGCCGCAGCACGCTCGCCGCCGGCGCCAGCCCGAACAGGATTCCCGCTGCCAGGGAAATGCCCAGCGCAAACAACAGCGCGTGCCAGTTCAGCTCCGCCTGGTCCATCCGCGGAAGCCTCATCCCCGGCCATGCCTTCAGTTCGCCCAGCGCCCAGCCCGCCGCCGCCGTCCCCACCGAGCCGCCCAGCAGCGCCAGCAGAACGCTCTCCGTGATCATCTGCCGGAATACCTGGATCTGCGATGCGCCCAGCGCCGCGCGGATCGCCATCTCCCGCAGCCGCGACGACGCCCGTGCCAGCAGCAGCCCCGCCAGATTCGCGCACGCCAGCAACAGCACCAGCGCCACAGCCAGCGACAGCACCGTCAACGGCTGGTGCGCATTCCCGCGCCAGAATTCGGCCGCCGGCACCAGATAACCCTCCCGGTTCCGGCTGCTCTGCGGCGTCTCCTCCCCCAGGCGGCGGTAAATGGCACGGATTTCCTCGTTCGCCAGTTCCTTCGTCGCGCCTGCTTTCAGGCGAACCGCGACCACCATCGAACGCCGCTCATACGCCTCCACCATGTCGCGCGTGACCGGCAGTGGCACCACCGCGTCCGGCAACTGGATCTCGCCAGGCAGCGAAGGCAGAATGCCCGCCACCACGTGCGTCTCCTTCTCCATCTCCACCGTCTTGCCCAGCAGTCCCGCGTCGCCGCCCAGCCGGTCCGTCCAGAAACGCTGCATGAAATACACGGCCTGATTTCGGCCGCTCTGATATTCCTCCGGATGGAACGGCCTGCCCGCCATCAGCTTCAGCCCCAGCGCGTCGAAGAATTTCGGGCTGGCAAATCCCCCCATCACATACATCGACCGCCCGTCCCATTTCAAATTGAAGGGCTGGCCCAGAATGGCGCCCACCGCCTCGGCGCTGGCAATGCCTTTCTCGAGCGCAAGGTATTCCAGCATGTTGGGCAGGACCGGCTCTCCGCCGCTCATGTCCCTCACGCGCACGAAGAAAAGCCGGTCGGCGTCCGGGTAAGGCAGCGGCTTGAGCAGCACGCTGTCCACCACGCTGAAAATCGCCGTATTGGCGCCGATGCCCAGGGCCAGAAGCACGGTCGCGACAGCCGTGAACAGCGGCTGCCTGGCCAATTGCCTTGTGCCGTACTGGATGTCATGGAAAAGGCCGGAAAACATCCCTACTTCTCCCGCGCCTCCCCTCAATGCATTTTGCAGCTCGCCAGGATGAACCGCATCCTTTCGCCTCCGGAAATCCTCACAGCGCCGCCGCCTGTCCGGCGGGCACGATCCTCCCGTCGAAAAGGTGAATCGTCCGCTGGGCCCGCCGCGCGAACCGGGGGTCGTGCGTCACCATGCAAATGGTGGAACCGGAAGCGTGCAATTCGCTCAGCAGATCCATCACCGACTCGCTGTTGGCGGAATCCAGATTCCCCGTGGGTTCGTCGGCGAGCAGAATCGCCGGCTTTCCCGCAAGCGCCCGCGCCACCGCCGTACGCTGCTGCTGTCCGCCGGAAAGTTGCGATGGATAATGCTTCAGCCTCTGCGCCATGCCCACACGCTCCAGCGCCTCCATCGCCATCCGCCTCCGCTCCGCCGCCGGCACGCCCCGGTACACCAGCGGCAATTCCACGTTCTCGAGAACCGTCAGGTCGCCGATCAGGTTGAATGCCTGAAAAATGAACCCGATTTCCAGGTTCCGGACCCGCGCCCGTTCGGCAACGCCGATACCATGCACGGGCCTGCCTTTCAGCCAGTATTCGCCCCGCGTCGGCGCCTCCAGAAGCCCCAGCACCGCCAGAAGGGTCGACTTGCCGCACCCGCTCGGTCCTGCGATCGACACGAATTCGCCCGTTTGAATCTCGAGGTCGACCCCTTCGAGCGCGTGCGTTTCCACCTCTTCGGTCAGAAAAACCTTGGAAATTCCCCTGAGGCGAATCAACGATCCATTCTCATTGGGCGGCTGGTCCGGCATCATCCAATCCCGAATTTGGATTGCCTGCTATATTATCACCAAACGTCAACGGATTGTAAGCCTGTCGGCTCCTTCATACGCGGACAAATCGGAAAGTATCACCCGGTCGCCCGCGTGAAGCCCTTCCAAAATTTCGATCGTTTGCACGGACGCCCTTCCCGCCCGCACCTGCGTGCGCACCGCCTCTTTTCCGTCGGAAGACAGGCGGAAAAGCGAAAGCATCGTGTTTGGCTGCGCAAAAGCGGGCCGCTGGATCTGCAACGCCTGCGGCAGCCTCTCGATCTCGATCACCGCCTCCACGTTCAGGTCCGGCCTCGCACCCGGCGGCAGATTCCCCTCCAGCCGCACATCCACCAGGACGTTGCCCGCCGTCGACGCGGGATCGATCCGCGCCACCCGTCCCGGCACCGTGCCGTTCCTCGTGTCAACCACCGCCGGCTGTCCTTCGGCCACGTCCTTCGCCTGCACTTCCGGAATCCGGATCTGCGCCTTCAGCCGCTCCGGCTGCGCCACCTTGGCCAGCACCGTCCCCGCCGTCACCCGCTGCCCCACCTCCGCCGGCATTTGCTGCAAAACGCCCGCCGTGCCTGCCTTCACCTTCAGGCTCTCCACCTGCTTCCTCTTGAGCTCGAACGCGGCCCGCAGCTTCTCGATCAGCACGCGCTGCGCCGCCAGCTGCGCCTCCGAACTCGCCGTGCTGATTTCCAGACGCTTCTTCTCGATCTCGAGCCGCTTCCGCGCCTCGTCGGCCACCGCGCGCGACAATTTCACGTTCAGCTCCGCCGCCAGCCCCTCCTTGCCCAGCGCGGCGTCGTTGTCCGCTTTCAACTGCGCCTGCACGAATTCGCTTTCCACCTTCGCCACCGCCGCGCGCAAATCCAGCTGCGCCGATTCCAGCTTGACCTTCAGATCGCGCAGGTTCGCCTCCGCCGCCCGCAGCTGCCAGCGCAGATCGTCCGCCGCCAGTTCCAGTTCGGGATTCGACAGCACCACCAGCACCGAGTCCGGACGCACCGCCGCTCCCGGCCGCAGCAGGACCTTCTCCACGCGGCCCTCCTGCGGCGCCGGGATCCACACGATCTCCTCCGGCACCAGCGTGCCCAGCCCCCGCACCTGCCGCACAAGCGGCGCCAGCTTCACCGTGTCCACCCACAGGCTGCCCCGGTCCACCTCCGGCGCCGCCGGCTTGGCCCGGCTCAGCCGCCACGCTCCCGCCGCAAGCAGCGTCGCCACGGCCGCTACAAAAACCGCAACGCGCAGCGCCCTTCTTCTGCCAACCCCCTGTCTCGGTACATCCATGCCCATGTTTCGCCCGCGGCAGCGATGCCCCTGCCGCTTTCACAAATGTATCCGATTCCCGCCCTGCGTGCGTGGAGAACTGTGAGAAACCGGCCTCAATACCGCCAGTCGGCCGCCGCCACCGCGTACCGCGCAAACGATTTCCGGTCGAACAACAGCGCCGAAATCGCTTCCGCTTCCAGCGGCAGCCCCACGTAATAGCCCTGGACCAGATCGCACCGCGCCGCGTGGACCAGTTCAAACTCCTCTTCCGTCTCAACCCCCTCCGCCACCACCTGCAGCCCGCGATGGTGCGCCAGCACCGTGATCGTGTGCACCACCGGCAGCGTGCCGCCGGGCTGTGCGATCTGCCGCACAAACGAGCGGTCCACCTTGATCTTGTCCAGCGGCAGCCGGTGCAAATACGCCAGCGGTGAATAGCCGACGCCAA
Source organism: uncultured Arcobacter sp. (assembly GCA_964458495.1). Classification (GTDB taxonomy): domain Bacteria; phylum Acidobacteriota; class Terriglobia; order Bryobacterales; family Bryobacteraceae; genus JANWVO01. The sequence goes on along the minus strand of CAYWJB010000013.1, from coordinate 57,428 downwards.
AATCGTCGATCGCGATCCGCACGCCCAGCTTCCGGAGCTCCGCCATCCGCCGCGCCGACTGCTCGATGTCAGCCAGAATGCAGCTCTCGGTGACCTCCAGCTCCAGTCCGTCTCCGCGGAGGCCCGTCTCGGCGAGAATCCGCTTCACCGTCTCCACAAAATCCGGCGAACCGAACTGCTGCGGACTCACGTTCACCGCCATGTATACCGCCCGGTGCCCGTCCGCCGTCCACCGCGCCGCCTGTACGCACGCCTCGTGCAGCACCCACTCGCCGATCGGCGTGATGACGCCAGTTTCCTCCGCCAGGCGGATGAACTTCTCGGTGTCCACGTGGCCAAGATCGGCAGAGTTCCACACCAGCAGCGCTTCCACCGCCCGCACCTGCCCTTCGCGGTCCACCTGTGGCTGAAACCGAAGCGAAAGCTCCTGCCTCTCGATGGCGCGGTTCAGGGCGTTCTCCAGCTGGAAGCGCTCCATCTGCGGCTGCGCTTCTGCGGGCTTGCTCCATTCGATCGCGTTCCCGCTCCGCGATTTGGCCTCCATCATCGCCGCCGACGCCCGCCGCAACAGCGTCTCCCCGTCGGTCCCGTTCGCCGGGTGCATGGCCAGCCCGATACTGGCCGTCATCTGGAATTCATGGCCCAGCACCACCAGGGGCCGCCCGATCCAATCCAGCAGCTCCGCTGCCTGCTCGAGAGCGCCGCGGCGCGTCGCCGCCTCCAGCAGTACGGCGAATTCGTCTCCCCCCAGATGCCCCGCCCCCCTGCCGCGCGCGAAGGAAAGAACCCGGCGGGAAAGCTCCTGCAGTGCAAGATCGCCTGCGCGATAACCCAACAACTGGTTGATTCTGCGGAAACGGTTCACCCCCGCCACGCACACCGTGAAGCGTTTCTTCGGGTGCGCGGCGATCCGCTGGTCCAGAACCGCTTCGAACTTTCCGCCATCGGTCAGCCTCGGCTCATGGCGCGGGCCCGACACACGGCTGCGCGGCTCACGCCGGGGAGAAGCTGGATTTGTCATTCGTTTGCTACAAACTGCACTCTTTATCTTCACGCATAATCGTGCCCGCCACCCGTCGAAATTCTCTCGAGTTTGGACTAGAACCACTAGTCTTCGGGAGATTCCCTAGTCCTGCCCCCGCCGGCAACGGCCATGGCAAACCGCAGCATCTGGTTCTCCGCGCCCGGCCTTCCCGCCAGGCAGAACGGCGGCCGGCCTCCCCCGCCGCCGCAAGCCAAAACCGGCGCGCCCGCCAGGATCGCTGCCGCCACCCAGCGCACCGCGGGCGAAGCGTCGTCTTCTCCCGTCCATCCGGCGCCGGCACTCCCTCCAAAATCGATCCAGGCCAGGTCTGCATCCGCGAATGCCCGCGCAAACCAGTCCTGCACGTTGCGCCTCAGCCGCATCGCGCGAATGTAAACGGCCGCGTTCACCTCCTGCGCCCCGGCCAGGAACCGCCGTCCGGACTCGCTGCCTTCCAGGTCTTCCTCGAACGCCTCGGCCGCCTCCACGGCTACCAGCGCTTCCAGCAACTCCATGCAAGGCTCGCCCGGCTCAGGCGCCTGCAGGATCGCCGCGCCGGTTTTCAGGACCTCCGAAACCGCCTGCGCCGGCCGGCCTGCGGCCATCACTCGCAGCGCCTCCGGCGCACGCGCGTATCTGGGCGCGAAACGGAACGCCTTGCCAGGAGAATGCCCGCACCGGCCATCTCCGCCGCTCATGGCCGCCAGCACATGACCGCAGTCCTCGGCTGTGCGCGACAGCACGGAAACGGCGCCAAAGGTCCAGCCCAGCGGGGCGGCGCCATAGCCGCTGACGGTCCCGAACGTGGGCCTGAGGGCGAGGCATCCATGGCGAAGCGCCGCCCGCAGCATGTTGCCGTTGAAATCCACGCTCACTGCAAAAGGAAGCAGCCCCTGCCCCACCACCGAGGCGCAACCCGCCTCTTCCGTGCCGCAGCCCTCCTCCACTCCCCCCAGGGGAGCCGAGGCCAGCACCGCCAGCGGCAGCGCCCGGGCGCGCCGCAGCCGTTCCACCGCCGCCGCGTCAGCAGCCCTTCGGGGATCGGCGCTGCCATCCCACACCGGCGCCCGCCCCGCAGTCTGCACGAGTTCGCTGACGCCGAACGGCGCCCCCTGCAGAAGGCCCCGCGTTCGGCCGCGCTTCAGTTCGCGCTCCACGTCCCGCGCGGCGCGCATCGCCTCGTCTTCCAGCACCACCCGCACGGCGCCGCTCCGCCTGCCCTCCTCTTCCAGCGCCCGCGCCGTCTCGCGCACGACATCCCGCGCCTTCGCCACGCCCGACCGCAGCCGGCCGTTCAGCTCCAGCAGGCTGGTGAACGCCGCAGCCATGCGCCCTCACGGAATGAAACGGAACGCCGGTGAAATACTCCGGTCCGGCCGCGCCCTCCGCAACTTTTCCACGGCCCGCTGCAGCCGGCCCGTCCGGGCCTCCCGAGCCTGCGCCGCGGCCTGCGCGGGCCCCGTTTTGCCGGGCCTCGCCAGTGCCGCCGCACCCAGAAGCCGCGCCAGGCCCCGGCGCGTGATCCGCCCCGTCTTCTTCATAGCGATCCCCCGTGCCTGCCCGCGTGCAGGCGGAGCTGTTCTTCCTGTTCGTGCAGCGCTTCCAGCGCCGCCCTCTCCATGGCCGCCCGCGGCCCCGTCACGCCGGTGAAGATCTCGAACTGCCGCGCCGCCTGCTCCAGAAACATCTCCAGGCCCGCAATCACCTGCCTGCCCTCCGCAGCCGCGCGCTTCAGCAGCAGCGTCTCCCGCGGCGTGTACACCAGGTCGAACACTAGGTGCGCGGGAATCGGGCCGGTGAAAAAGCACGTCTCCGTGTGCGGCCACATGCCCAGCGGCGTGGCATGGACCAGCACATCGAAAAACCGCCCTTCCACCTGGTCCGCCGCCAGCGGCTCGGCATCCACCAGCTTCGCCAGCGCGCGCACGCGGTCGATGTTGCGCCCCGTGATGGCGATCTTCGCGCCCGCGTCCTTCAGCGTGAACGCCGCCGAACGCGCCGTCCCGCCGTTGCCCACAATCAGCACGCTCGCCTTGCCCAGCCGCGTTCGCTTCTCCAGCGGGATCCGGATCCCGTCCGCGTCCGTGTTGGTGCCGCGCCAGCGCCCCGCCTTGCGGTACACCGTGTTGACGGCGCCGATCCGCTTCGTCAGCGGATCGATGGCGTCCAGGTACCGCATGATCCGGTGCTTGTGCGGGATCGTCACGCTGAAGCCCGCCAGCGGCAGCTGCTCCGCCAGCCCGAAAAAGTCCTTCAGCTGAAGCGGCGTCACCAGGAACGGCAGATACAGCGCCTGCAGCCGCCGCGCCTGCAAGGCCCGGTTGTGCACCGCCGGCGAGATGCTGTGCCGCACCGGGTCCGCAATCACGCCGTAAAACTTCGGCCCCATCCACGCTCTGTCCACCCGGTACAGGTTCCTGAGCACCCGCGCCGTCACCTGCCCCGCCGCCGTGCCTTCGGTCGACGAAGGCGCCGCATAGGTGTAAACGCCGCCGAACACCGTGCACAGCACCCGCGTCGGGAAACCCATCTCCGTCATCGCCAGCAGAATCAGCGGCGTCTTCGGATAACTCCGCGCCAGCCCCAGCACGCGCACGTTGTCGCTGGGCTTCCGCGCCGTGGTCACGATCTTGTAAGCCGACGCAGGCACCCTCAGCATGCGCTTCATCAGCGGGTCCAGCGCCGGCGTGCCCTCGTAATTGTGATAGCTCAGGATGATCTGCGCCTTGCCCTCCAGCAGGTGCAGCGGCGCCAGCGGCGCTTCGGCGCTCTCGATCTCGACATCCACCGCCCGCGCCCCTGCGTCCACCGCCGCGCCGAGAATCCGGAACTGTTCCTCGATGCTGCCGTTGAACCGCCCGTGGTTCTGATGCCGCCGGCACGTCGCCAGCAACGTAGCGTCCGGATACAGCTCAAGAAATTTCCGGATCACCGGAAGCCCGTCCTCAGGCCTCGCCAGGTAATCGAGCCGGAACTCCAGAAACCGTTCTCCCGCGTCCGCTTCCTTGCGGGCGTGCTCCATCAGCCTCGTGGCGTCCGGCAGTCCCAAGGCGATGCAGATTTTGGGCAACGGGGCTCGGGAGATCATTTCGTCCTCAGTCCTCGGGCGTCGTGGAAGACGCTATCATCTCACACCCGGCCCGCCTCTCCCGCGCCGCTCTCCGCCGCCGCTTCACATCGCGCCTTCCACTCGGCCGCCAGTTCTTCTGCGTTCTCCGCCGCAAACCGCCGCGCTCCGCGCCGCCATGCCTCCAGCGCCTCTTCGAGCGAAAGCCGTGGCGCGCACAAACCGATCTGGATCTCCTCCCGTGCAATCCGGCAGAAGAGGTCCACGTCGCCGCCGCCCGGCGCCGGATCCCCGGCCCCCGCCAGCAGGCTCAGGACGCTGGCATCGCAGCGCTTGCAGATCTTGGTCGCGATGACCCGCAGGTCGTCGCCCAGCCGCCCTGCCTCCACCATCGCATGCAGCCGCGCTCCGTTCTCCGCGCAAGAGTGCCCGATCTGCATCAGCTCCGTTTCCACCTGCTGGAACTCCCGTGAGAGCAGCTGCGCCGCGTTGAGGACAAACCCCGTTTCGCGCACGCCGCGCCGCAGCAGGTCCCGCGCCTCGTAGAGCTTCGCCGCCGTGGTGGACGCGCCGTACGGATAACCAGCCACGGCGATCACCGCCGTACCGCTGCCTTCCAGCGCCCGCAGCGCCCGCTCGGCGTCGGCGGGAAACACCATTACCCCTCCCAGCCCGGCCGCCGCCGCCCTCCTGCATTCCGCCAGCAGAGCCGCATCCGTCAGCCCGGGACGCAACAGCCGCGCACATAGCGCCTGCGCGAACTCTTCCGCCGTCTTCGGCTCCCTCGCCTCCGGTGCCTGCTCCGTCATTCGCGGCTCCCGCCCTCCTCAGCGCTTCCGCGCCGGGGCGCCGGTCATCTTCTGTAATTCCGCCCTCGCGCGACGCGCCGCATCGCTGTTGGGCGCTGCCTTGATCAACGCCCGCAATTCCTGCTCGGCCTCGGCGCGGTTGCCCAGCTCGGCCAGCGCGCGCGCCTTCATCAGCCTCGCATCGGCCGTCTTCGAATTGGACGGATAGGCCTCCAGCACCTTGTCGAACGCCAGTACTGCGTCCTGGAAATTCCTCTGGTTGTACAGAATTTCACCAATATAGTACTGTGCATTCGGCGCCATTTCCGTGTCGCCGAACCACGCCAGATAATCGGTGAATTGCCTCATCGCCAGGTCGAAATTCCCGCCCATTTTGTCCCGCAGGGCTGCATCGTACAGACTCTTGGCGGAAACGCCCGGAGGCGGGCCTGACGCCGCTGCGGCCGGCGGCGCCGGCGGCGCCTGCATCGTCCGGATCGTATTCTCCAGGTCCGCCACCCGCTGGTCCAGCTTCCCCAGCCGGCTGTTGACTTCGGCCAGCGTCTCCCGGATGTAGCCGAAATCCTGGCTCAGCGTGTCCACCTTGCCGGTGACCCCGGAAAGCGGCTTCACCATGGATTCCTCCAGGCGCTTCTTCAGCCCGCTGTCCAGAACGGCCAGCGACCGGTTGGCGGCCGCAATCTGCTCCTGGATCGCCTTCAGCGTCTCCTCCATCTGTCCCAGCCGCTCGTTCTGCGACTTGTTCATCATCCGGACCTCTTCCTGCAAGAGGGCAAGGTCGCGGCCCAGCTCCACCAGCGCGTCGCGCCGCTGCGCCGGCGCCGTGGCGGGCCATGCAAGAAGCACAACAAGCCCTGTCAGTGTATTGCGCATCTGTCTCCCTCCCGGCCGGACAGGCGGCGGGAGCGGCCCGGACGCGCCGCTCCCGCCCCTGCGGTTACTGCACGCCGACGAAATGGGCGCGGCGGTTCTGTTGCCAGCACGATTCGTTCGACTCGGTGCAGAACGGGCGCTCCTTGCCGTACGAGATCGTCTTCAGCCGGTCCGCCGGCACGCCGAGCTGCACAAGGAATTCCTTGGTCGCGTTTGCGCGGCGGTCGCCGAGCCCGAGATTGTACTCCGCCGAGCCTCGCTCGTCGCAGTGACCCTCGATCAGGATCGCCGCCGACGGGAAGTCGTTCAGGATCGACTTCAGCGCCTCCACGTTGCGTTGCAGCGTGGCGCGCGCGTCCTCGCGGATCTCGCTCTTGTCATAGTCGAAGAACACGTCCTGCACCTCGCGGGCGATCCGGTCCGAAAGGCTCGGCTTCGGCTTCGCCGGCGGAGGGGGCGGCGGAGGCGGGGCGGTCACTGTCACCGTCACCGCCGCCACGGCATCGCCTCCTGCGCTGCGCGCCGTCATCCGGTAGGTCGTCGTGTCGCTGGGCGAAACCATTCGCTCGCCCCGCGGCGGCACCGTCCCGATGCCCTGGTCGATCCTCACTTCGCTGGCGTTTTCCACGTTCCAGCGCAGCGTCGAACTCTGTCCCCGCGTCACCGTGGAAGGCTCTGCGGTAAACGAGCGGATCACCGCGGCGGGCGGCTTCGGCTCCTCCTTCGGCGGCGGTGGCGGTGGCGGTGGTGGCGGCGCAGGCTGCTTCTTCTTGCAACCTGCCGCGAACAGCAGCAGGAACACACTCAGTATGCCAATGGCGATGAGCCGTGGTTTCAGCAGGCGGTTCATGATGGGCTTGGTGCCTCCCTTCTTTCTTCCTTCTCTTCCTGTGTCTGCAAGCGCTACGGCTGTGCTCTTCTTCCCTCTGTTCGTGCTTACTTCGACCACACCGGCATCCAGTTGTTGCCCTGCGTTGTCAGTTGCCGGACGCCCGTACCGTCAGCCAGCATGGTGAAGATCTGATAGGAGCCGGTGCGGTTGGAGCAGAACGCCAGGTGGCGCCCGTCGGGCGCCCAGCTCGGGTTTTCGTTCCTGCCCTGCCCGTGCGTCAGCTGCACCGTTTCCTTCGTGGCCACGTCCATCAGGAACAGGTTCCAGTTCCCGGGCGCGTAGCCCCGCGTCCAGGCGAACGCGATGTGCCTTCCCTCCGGATGCCAGGCGGGGTTGCTCGCCTCGCCCTCGCCGTTGGTCAGCCGCTCAACGTCCGCGCCGTCCATATTCATTCTATATATCTGCTGCAGCCCTCCCCGCCCGCTGACGAACAGGATGTCGGCGCCCGTCTTCGGGTTCACCTTCGGCTCGGCTTCGATCGCCCGCGTGTTCGTCAGCCGCCGCGGCTTGCTGCCGTCCAGATCCGAAATGTAAATCTGCATGTACCCGCTCACCGACGAAGCATACAGCACGGACTGCCCGTCGGGCGTGAAAGACGCCTGCGCATTGGTCGGCGCCGCCGAATTGCGGAACGGGATGAAACGCCCCGTCTCCGTGGAATACATCATGATCTGCGGCTGCCCCTTGGCATAGGTCGTGAACGCCAGCCGCCTGCCGTCGGGTGAAATCGAGGGCATCGTCGTGATCGAGTTGAACTGCGTGATCCGCCGCTGGTTGGTCCCGTCGAAGTCCATCACCCAGATCTCCTTCGTCCCCTTCCCCTGCCGGTCGCTCACGAAGTAGATCTTCGTCCCGGCGAGCGACGGCACGCCGAACTGCGCCAGAATGTCCGCTGCATATTCGTGCGCGATCTTCCGCGCCCCCTCCTCGCTCATCTCTGCCGTGTACAGCTTCGTGAACACGCGCGCCGCCGCCGGCGACTCCATCCGCGTGTTGAAAAAGTTCCCGAACGCCACCAGCCGCCCGCCCTGCTCGCCGAGGTAGCCGAACCCGAGGTAGTCCGCGTTTACGGGCGCCCCCGCCCAGTCGCCGAGGCACAGCCCGCCGCACTGCGCCTGCGGAGCAGGGGGCGTGCGCAGGTCGCGCTCCTGCTGCGGCGCATTCAGCGGGTAAAAGCTCTTCGCCGCCATCGTGAAAACGCCGGACCGCTCCACGTCCTCAAAGACCACCGCATTGAACACGCCCGCAAACTGCCCCGACGCGCCCGCCCCGCGGAAGTCCGGCAGCGCGATCACTTTTCGCGCTCCGCCCGTCAGGCGGATCACAATGTCGCTCTGCACCTGCGTGTAGGCGGCAGCCGCCGCGGCCAGCGCGGCAAAACTCACAAGGATCCAGTTCCGCTTCATCGTTTCAGCTCAAACCAGAACTCCACCCGCGCCGGATCTCCCTCACAGCCCGGCGGCACAGGCTCGAACGGGCTTGCCTCCAAGATAGCGCGCTGCGCCGAGTAATCGAGCGCCACGTTCCCGCTCGATTGCACCAGCCGCACGTTGCGCACCTGCCCGCTGCGTTGCAGCTCGAACACCACCACCGCCGGCGGCAGCGTGCGGATGCGCGGATCGATCTGCTCTGTCCGCCACCGCTGCGCCACGCGGTCCCGCAGCACCGTCACGTAGCCGCCGCACCTCGCGCCGAACGGCGCCCCGCTGCCAACCCCCACGTTGCCCGCACCCGGCGTCATCGCATACATCGGGCTCGACGCCGCCTGCCCCCCGCGGCTGAACATCTGGTTCTCCGAAAACTCCCGCACGTCCCGCCTCGCCGTCTCGGCCCGCGGGCTTCTTTCCGTGCGCGGCGCCTTCCGGCTCTTCAGTGCAATCGCGTCCGGCTCCGGCTGCTTCGCCGCCTTCTTCGTCTCCTGCTTCGGCGGCGTGGGAATCTGCGAATCGGTATCCGATGCCACCCGGTTCACCGGACCGCTACGGCCGGGGATCGGGATGTTCTTCACGGGACTCACGCTGTAGGCGCCGCCCCCGCCAAGCGAGTTCGGGTCGCCCCACGGCTGCCGCTTTCCGATTCCCGTCCACGCCGTCGCCGCGATCAGCCCGAACAGGGCGGTGTGCAGCGCCAGCGAGGCCAGCAGCGGGCGCCGGAATTCTTCCCGCTCCTCCAGCACCTCGACGTGGCGCAGATCCATGGCTCCCCGTCTTTCATCGTCCCCTGTCTTCGGGCTGCGTGACCACGCGCACATCGAGCCCGCGCTCGCCGAGCACGCTGATGACCTGCGCGATCGGGTCCCAGATCGTCTGCGCGTCGGCGCGCACGTAGACGGCCCTTGCCCCGGGGAAGCGCCGCCGGAATTCCTCTCCAAGCCGGTGGATGTTCACCGGGCTCTCGTTCAGGAACAGCTCGCCGTTCTTCGTCAGCGTCACCACGGGAAGCTCTTCGGCGCTGTCGCGTACCTGCCTCACCTTCGGCACCTGCACTTCCAGGCCGAATTCCATCACGTGCGCCGTCAGCATGAAGATGATCAGCAGCACCAGCACCACGTCCACCAGCGGCACCACGTTGATCTCCGACAGCGCCCCCACGCTCCGCCGCCGGTAGCTTCCGCCCATGCGCCCTGCGACGCCGTTGCCGCCTCCATTGACAGAGAACGCCATCGCTTCACTCCTCGAACTGCCGCTCCACCATGTTCAGGAACTCCAGCGCGAAGTCGTCCATCCGTGCCGCGAACTCCTTGATCGCGTGCCCGAAGGCGTTGTACGCCACCGCCGCCGGGATCGCCGCCGCCAAGCCCGCCGCCGTCGCCACCAGCGCCTCGCTGATGCCCGGCGCCACCGCGCGCAGGCTCGCGCTGCCCGCCGTGCCCAGTCCCTGGAACGCGTCGATGATGCCCAGCACCGTTCCGAAAAGCCCTACAAACGGCGATACCGTGGCCGTTGTCGCCAGCCAGCTCATCCGCCTCTCCAGCCGCGCCACCTCCTCGCTGATCCCCAATTGCAGCGCCCTCTCCAGCGCGTTCTTGTTCACAATCCGCCCGCGCGCCTTCAGCTGCCTCTCCACTTCGTGGTAGCCGAAGTCAAAAACGCCCGTCAGCGGCGACACGCGGAACTGCTCCAGCGCCACCGCCACCGCCTCCAGCCCCGGCGCCTTCCGGAACGCCCGAAGAAACGACGCGTTCGCCTCCCCGCCGTGGCGGAATTGCGACCACTTGGCGAAAATCACCGCCCAGCTCATCAGCGAGGCCGCCAGCAGCAGCACCAGTACGAACTTCGCCACCGGCGAGGCGGCCAGCACCAGCTCCCACAGCGAATGCTGCTGCAGAAGCGCCACAGGCAGACTTTCAAACAAGATGTACGCTCCCTATCGGATACTCCAAGTTCATCATACCGGAGCCGCGCAGCGTCCCGCCCCAAATCATTTTCTAACCCTTCTGTTTTCGCCCCCGCACCCCGCGCCGCCGCCCGCCGGGGATTTTATACTTGTGCTGAATGCTGGTGGAACTCGCCGTCGAGAACCTCGCCGTCGTCGAGAGCCTCCGCCTGCGCCTGCACCCGGGCTTCAATGTCCTCACCGGTGAAACCGGCAGCGGCAAGAGCCTCATCGTCGGCGCGCTCAGCCTCCTGCTCGGCGGGCGCGCCTCCCCGGACATGATCCGCACCGGCGAGGAACGCGCCCTCGTCTCCGGCATCTTCGAGCTTCCATCCGACCCCCGCCTTCGCTCCATGCTCGAACAGGCGGGGATCACCGCCGAGGACGGCGAACTCCTCCTCGAACGCGAAATCACCGCCTCGGGCAAGTCGCGCGCCTGGGCGGGCTCCCGCCCCGTCACCGTCGCTTTCCTTCGCGACCTGGCGCCCTTCCTCGGAGACATCCACGGGCAGCACGACCAGCAGAAGCTGTTCTCCTCCGACGCGCAACGCGAAATGCTCGACGCGGCCGCCGGGGCCGGAACGCTGCTGGCCGAGGTGCTCGACCACTGGCGCGCCTGGCGCGCCTCCCTGCACGAACTGGCCGAACTCGGCCGCGCCGAACAGGAACGGCTCCGCCTCGCCGACCTCTGGTCCATGCAGCGCAAAGAAATCGCCGCCGCCGCCCTGCGCCCCGGCGAGGACGCTCAGCTTGAAAACGAACGCCGCGTTCTCCGCAATGTCGCCCGCCTGAGCGACGCTGTCTCGGCCGCCTACCAGCTCCTCGAAGAATCAGAGACCAGCGCCTCCGGCGCCGTTGCTCAGGCCCTGAAACGCCTGGACGAGGCCGCCCGCATCGACTCGACCCTCGCGCCCGTCGCCGAGGCCCTCCGCCCCGCACAGATCGCCTTGCAGGAGGCTTCCCACGAACTGCGCCACTACCTCGGCCATCTGGAAGCCGACCCGCGCCGCCTCGAGGAGGTCGAGTCCCGCCTCGCGCTCATCGAGCGCCTGAAGCGCAAGTACGGCTCGACCGTCGAGGAAATCCTCGCCTTCCACGACGAGGTCGCCGCGCGTCTCGCCTCGCTGGAAAGCGCCGGGGAACGGCGCGCCGCGCTCGAGGCGGCCGTCGCCGCCCACGAGGCCCGCTACCGCGAACTCGGTCTCCAGCTCCGCGAATTGCGCCAGCGCGCCGCCCGCAGGCTCTCCCGCAAGGTCCAGGACGAACTCGCCAACCTCGCCATGCCCGGCGCCGCCTTCCGCATCGTGCTGGAGCCGTGCGATCCCGGCGAGACCGGCATGGACCGTGTCGCCTTCCTCTTCTCCGCCAACGCCGGCGAGGAGCCGCGCCCGCTCGACCGTGTCGCCAGCGGCGGCGAACTGTCCCGTGTCGCTCTCGCCATCAAGACCTGTATGGCGCCGGCGGAGACGGACTCCGCGCGCACGCTGGTCTTCGACGAGGTGGACGCGGGCGTCGGAGGCGCCGCGGGCGAAATGATCGGACGGCGCCTGCGCGAGCTGGCGCGCCACCACCAGGTGCTCTGCGTCACCCACCTGGCGCAGATCGCCGGCTTCGCCGAGCACCACTATCTCGTTACGAAAAGCGAAGCCGGCGGCCGCACCGCCGCCGGCGTCGAATCGCTCGGCAAAAAGGAACGCATCCGCGAAATCGCGCGCATGCTCTCCGGGCAGAAGCTTACGCCCGAAGCCCTGCGCCACGCCGAAAAACTGATCGAACAGTTCTCGGCCGCTTGACGCGCTCGCTCAGCCCTTGTGCCAGTACATCTCCCAGCCGAGGTACTTGCGCCCGGCTTCATACACCGCCGCCGCCACCTGCGAAAGGTTCGCCGCCACGTGGTGTTCGAAGCCGTTCTCGCAGATGTAATGCAGCAGCGTCTGCAGGTTCGGGATGCGCGCCACGCCTGCGCCGCCGAATGTCTCCAGCGGATCGCTGGTGAACTCGCCTTCGCCCACATACGCCTTCAGCCTGCCCTCGGCGTCGCACGTCGAAAGCCGCAGGTAGGTCATCGGGCCCGCCTTCACCCGCCCCACCACCGTGCCGAACGTGTTCAGCTTGCCCACCGTGCCGGCGATGATCTCCTGATAGTCCATCCGCGCCGACTCAAAAAAGTGCTTCGGCAGGTTCGAGCAGTGGAAGCACACCGCCTTGTCGGGATCGTCGCCGTAGTTGTTGTTCCAGTCCAGCAGCGCGCTCGGCGTGCCGGAAGCCAGCGCCAGCGCATACATGGCCACCACGCCCGGCACGTCCACCTCGCACGCGCTCGGCAGCAGGCGGTTCGACATCATGCTCATCACCGTGCACGGAACCACGCCGAAGTACTCCTCCATCGAAGTCCAGCACTGCACCGCCGTCACCGTGATGTCGTTGTCCGCCATCCAGCGGTCCACCACCACGGACAGTTTCGCCATCTTCACCAGCGCCGTGGCGTCGATCCCCGCCGTGCTCACATAGCTCTGGATCTCCCCGAGCTTCGCCTGCACCGCCGCGTCATCGTCCTTCAGCCGCCCGATGCGCCCGAAGATTTCCGACAGGTCGATTGTGTCGACATCGATGCCCGCCGCCTCGAGCAGCTTCTCGCTGTACCGCACCGTGTTGAACGCCGCCGGGCGCGCGCCGATCGCCCCCACCCGGCACTTCCTCAGCCCGTTCACCACCCTGCACACCGCCGCGAACCACTCCAGGTCCGCCGCGAACTCCGCGCTCGACGGCGATACCGTGTGCAGCTTCGTCAGCGAATAGGGAATGCCGAACTGCTTCAGATTGTTGCAGACGCTCATCTTGCCGCAGAAGCTGTCGCGGCGGTCGGCAATCGTCATGCTCGACGCGCGGTCCGGCGTCGCCTGCACCAGCACAGGCACCCGCAGCCCCGCGCCGCGCAGCGCTTCCGCTACCCCGCGCTCGTCGCCGAAGTTCGGCAGCGTCACGATCACGCCATCGATCTCGTGCCGGTGCCGGTCAAACAGCTCCGCGCACTTCTTCGCGTCCGCGCGCGTTTCCACCGCCCCGTATTTCGTGTCCTCGGGCGCCAGCGCCACAACGCCATAGCCGAGCTTCTCCAATACCTGGATCATCTCCTCCCGGCCTGACTTCGCCAGGTGGTCCGGGAAAAATCCCCGGTTGCCGACGATCACCCCGAACGTCTGTTTCTTCATATGAGTCTCTCCTGCAAACGATTGCAATGCTGCGATTCTATCTTTTTCGCCACCCCCGGTCAATGAATTCGCTCACGCCCGGCCTGTTACACTGAAAGTTCCCCCGTGAGCAAAATCCTCAGGCTGCTGGCCGGTATCGGATTGTGTATCCTTGGCATCATCGGATGGCTTCTGCCCATCATGCCCGGCTGGGCCTTTATGATCCCTGGGCTGATCATCCTGTCTGATTTCTTCCCGCCCCTGCGGCGGGCCCTCCATTGGGCCCGCGACCGGATGAAGGAAGAGGCGGCCCGGCTCAGAAACAGGCCCGGCAGCGCCGGTCCGGAGAAGCCGCCCGAGCATTAGTCCCATGCCGTACCGTACCGACGACGTCCGCATCCAGCAGATCTACGAACTCGTTACGCCGCAGGCGCTGCTGGACCAGTTTCCCTTGCACGAGGAAGGCGCCAAGCTCATTTACGACGCCCGCCACACCATTCACGACCTTCTTTACGGCCGCGACAACCGCCTCGCGGTCGTCGCCGGCCCCTGCTCCATCCACGATGTCGCCGCCGCCGAAGACTACGCCGGACGCCTCCTCGACCTGGCCCGCCAGTACCGCGACGCGCTCTTCGTCATCATGCGGGTCTACTTCGAAAAGCCCCGCACCACCGTCGGCTGGAAGGGCCTGATCAACGATCCCTTCCTCGACGGCAGCTTCCGGATCAACGAGGGCCTCAGCCGCGCCCGCGGCCTCCTGCTGCGCCTCACGCAGATGGGCATGCCCTGCGCCACCGAGTTCCTCGACATGATCACGCCCCAGTACATCGGCGACCTCATCTCTTACGGCGCCATCGGCGCCCGCACCACCGAAAGCCAGGTCCATCGCGAACTCGCCAGCGGCCTCTCCTGCCCCGTCGGCTTCAAGAACGGCACCGACGGCAATTTCAAGGTCGCCATCGACGCCATCCGCGCCGCCCGCATTTCGCATCACTTCCTCTCCGTCACCAAAGCCGGCCACTCCGCCATCGTCTGCACCAAGGGCAACCGCGATTGCCACGTCATCCTCCGCGGCGGCAAACTGCCCAACTTCGACGAGCAGTCCATCGAAACCGTGCTCCTCAGCCTCCGCGGCGCCAAGCTCCCGGACCGCGTCATGGTGGACTGCTCCCACGCCAACTCGCTCAAGAACTACCGCCTCCAGTCCGCCGTCGCCCGCAATGTCGCCATGCAGATCGCCGCCGGCCAGACCGGCATCTTCGGCGTCATGCTCGAGTCTTTTCTCGTCGCCGGACGCCAGGACCTCGTTCCCGGCCAGCCCCTCGTCTACGGCCAGTCGATCACCGACGCCTGCGTCGACCTCGAGGAAACGCGGCAGATCTTCGACCTCCTCGCCGAAGCCACACTTCGCCGCATGACAGCCTCTGCCCGGGCCATCTGAGCCCGCCAGCCTGCGGGACAATGAAATTTCCATGATCGACCGCATCTCCGTGCACGGCGCGCGCGTGCACAACCTCAAGAACATCTCCGTCTCCATCCCCAGGGGGTCGTTCACGGTCATCACCGGACTCTCAGGCTCCGGAAAGTCCTCGCTCGCCTTCGACACCATCTACGCCGAAGGCCAGCGCCGCTACGTCGAAACCCTTTCGCCCTACGCCCGCCAGTTCCTGGACCAGATGGAGCGTCCCGACGTCGACTCCATCGAAGGGCTCTCGCCCGCCATCTCCATCGAGCAGAAAACCACCAGCCGCAGCCCCCGCTCCACCGTCGGCACCATCACCGAAATCTACGACTACCTCCGCCTCCTGTGGTCTTCCATCGGCACGCCCCACTGCCCCGACTGCGGCGTCCCCATCACGCGCCAGACCACGCAACAGATCGTCGAACAGGTCATGGCCCTGCCCGCCGGCGAGCGCGTCATGATCCTCGCCCCCATCGTCCGCGGCCGCAAGGGCGAATACCGCAAAGAACTCGAAAAATACGCCCGCGCCGGATTTGTCCGCGCCCGCATCGATGGCGAGCTCCGCTCCCTCGATGAAGACATCCGCCTCGACCGCCGCCGCAACCACACCATTGAGATCGTCGTCGACCGCCTGCCCCTCAAACCCGACTCGGCCCGCCGCCTCGAAGCCAGCATCGAGACCGCCACCCGCCTCGCCAATGGCCTCGTCGTTGTGGTCCATGTCGGCGGCCAGGAACGCCTCTATTCGCTCAAACTCGCCTGCCCGGAGTGCGGCCAGAGCGTGCCGGAAATCGAACCCCGTTCGTTCTCCTTCAACAGCCCCTACGGCGCCTGCGAGTCCTGCAACGGCCTCGGCGCCAAGTGGTCTTTCGATCCTCTCAAAGTCATCGCCGACCCCTCCCGCCCCCTATTCGACGGCGGCCTCGGTCCCGGCGCCTCCAGCCTGCTCATGCAGCAGACCCTTCACGCCGTCGCGCGCCAGCTTCGTATCCGCATCGACCGCCCCTTCGAGGATCTCCCCGCAAAGCATCAACAGGCCCTGCTTTACGGCGCCTCCAACCTGCCCGGCATCCTCCGGCTGCTCGAGCGCTCCTACGAGGATTCCACCGAAGGCTACCGCGAGTACCTCGCAGAGTTCATGTCCCCGGCAGGGTGCGCTGCTTGCGGCGGCCGCCGCCTCCGTCCCTCCAGCCTCGCCGTCAAGCTCAAGGGCCTGTCGATCGCCGAATTCACCGCGCTGCCCGTCTCGCGCGCCCTCGAGGAGGTCCGCTCCTGGAAACTCTCCCCGCGCGAGCAACAGATCGCCGCCCGGATCGTCGAAGAGGTACGGAACCGCCTCGCCTTCCTCTGCGAGGTAGGCCTCGACTATCTGTCGCTCGACCGTTCCGCCGCCACGCTCTCCGGGGGCGAGTCCCAGCGCATCCGCCTCGCCACGCAAATCGGCTCCCGCCTCCGCGGCGTGCTCTACGTCCTCGACGAACCCTCCATCGGCCTGCACCCGCGAGACAACTGCCGCCTGCTCGACACGCTCGTCCACCTGCGCGACCTGGGCAACACCGTCCTCGTGGTCGAGCACGACGAAGAGACCATCGAGCGCGCCGACTATGTCGTCGATCTCGGCCCCGGCGCCGGCCGCCTCGGCGGCGAACTCATCGCCGCCGGAAAGCCCGCGGAGATCGCCGCCCACCCGAGCTCGCTCACCGGCGCCTATCTCTCCGGCCGCCGCGCCATCCCGCTTCCGCCTTCGCGCCGCCCCGGCAGCGGCCTGAAGCTCGTTCTGCGCGGCGCCCGCCATCACAACCTCAAAAACATCGACGTCGAGCTCCCCCTCGGGCTCTTCCTCTGCGTCACCGGCGTCAGCGGCAGCGGCAAGTCCACGCTCGTGCACGACATCCTCTACCGCGCCCTCGCCCAGCATCTTTACGGCGCCAGAACGCCGCCCGGACTGTTCGACTCGCTCGAGGGGCTCGAACACATTGACAAGGTGATCGAGATCGACCAGTCCCCCATCGGGCGTTCCCCGCGCTCCAACCCGGCCACTTACACCGGCGTTTTCACGCCCATCCGCGAACTGTACGCCATGCTGCCCGAGGCGCGCGAGCGCGGCTACAAGCCCGGTCGCTTCTCGTTCAACGTCAAGGGCGGCCGCTGCGAGGCCTGCCAGGGCGACGGCCTCAAGCGCATCGAAATGAACTTCCTGCCCGATGTCTATGTCCCTTGCGACGTCTGCCGCGGGCGCCGCTACAACTCGGAAACCCTCGCCGTCCGCTTCCAGGGCGTCTCCATCGCGGACCTGCTCGAGATGACCATCGAGGACGCCCTCGAACTCCTGAAGAACATCCCCCAGATTCAGACGAAACTTCAGACGCTCGTCGACGTGGGGCTCGGCTACCTTCACCTCGGGCAATCCTCCACCACCCTCTCCGGCGGCGAAGCGCAGCGCATGAAACTCTCGCGCGAACTCTCCCGCCGCCAGACCGGCAAGACGCTCTACATCCTCGACGAGCCTACCACCGGGCTCCACTTCGAGGACATCCGCAAACTGCTCGACGTCCTCAACCGGCTCGTCGACCTCGGCAACACCGTGCTCGTCATCGAACACCAGCTCGACGTCATCAAGTCCGCCGACTGGATCATCGACCTCGGCCCCGAAGGCGGCGAAAAGGGCGGCACGGTGGTCGCCGCCGGCCGCCCCGAACAGATCCTCCGCTCGCGCCGCAGCCACACCGCCCGCGCACTTGAAAAAGCGCTCAAAAACGGCAAAGCTGAATAGGAACCGCCTTGAGCAAGTACCGCGAGCCGCCCCTCGATTTCAGCCGCCTCTCCACCATTCCGCTCGCCGAACGCGGTGGCAAGGTGCGCATCGAACACATGGCCGCGCCCCACCGCAAGGGCGCGGCTCTCACCGAGTGGCTCGACAGGCTCCCGCGCCTCCTCGCCGCGGATTCGCTGCGCGCTGTCGTCTCCGCCATTCTGGACGCCCGCCGCCGCGGGCGCGCCATCTTGTGGGGGCTCGGCGGACACGTCGTCAAGTGCGGCCTCGCCCCTGTCCTGATCGACCTCATGGATCGCGGCTTCGTCACCGCTGTCGCCATGAACGGCGCCACCTCGATCCACGACTTCGAGATCGGCCTCGCCGGCTGCACCAGCGAGGACGTCGAGGCCGTGCTCCCGGACGGGCGCTTTGGCTCGGCGGAGGAGACCGGCAGGCTCATGAACCAGACCATCGCCGGCGCCGGCGCCTCGGACTGCGGCATGGGAGAAGCGCTCGGCGCCGCGCTCGACTCCCTCGCCCCGCCGCAGTTCGCCCCTTACTCCCTCTTGCTGCAAGCCTGGCGCCGCTCGGTTCCGGTCACCGTCCACGTCGCCGTCGGCACGGACACCCCGCACACTCATCCCGCCGCTTCCGGCGCCGCCATTGGCGCCGCCACCCACCGCGACTTCCGCCTCTTCTGCTCTCTGGTCCGCGGGCTCGACGGCGGCGGCGTGTATCTCAACGTCGGCTCCGCCGTCGTGCTGCCGGAAGTGTTCCTCAAGGCAGTCTCCGTCGTGCGCAATCTCCGCTATCCGCTCGCGGACTTCACCACTGTCAACTTCGACTTTCTCCAGCACTACCGCCCGCGCCTGAACGTCGTCGAGCGCCCGCACGCCCGCTCCGGCGGCGCAGGCCACTCCGTCACCGGCCATCACGAAATCCTGCTGCCCCTGCTCGCTGCACTTCTGGTCGAGGCCGATTCATGACCACGCCCGCCCCGCCTCCCCTGCCCCGCCGCGATCCCTTCTGGACCTGGCCCGACGCATGGATGCTCGCCGTGCTGACTGTGCCTTGCTTCGCCCTCGCACTGGCCCTCACGCACGGCGTCTTCCTTTTGCTTCCGCGCATGCCCGGCGAGGCGGTGCGCGTGCTCAGCATGCAGTTCGCCGCTTACGGCTTCTGGTTCGGCGCGCTGTGGCTCATCCTGCGCCAGCGCTACCACGCCCCGTTCTGGAGCTCTCTCGGCTGGCGCTTCCCGTGGCCGAACATGGCTCTCACGGGAGTCCTCGGCCCGGCGCTCGTCGTTGTGGTCGCCGTTCTCGGCGAGGCGCTCCACACCCCCGTGATCGACAACGCCGTGGCGCGCCTGCTGCGTGACCGCTGGTCCATCCTGCTGGTGGGCGCCTTCGCCGTCACCCTCGGGCCGCTCGCCGAGGAACTGATCTTCCGCGGCTTCGTCCAGCCGCTGGCCGTGCGCTCATTCGGCAAGTGGGCCGGCATCACCCTGGCAAGCGCCCCCTTCGCCCTGCTTCACGGCCCGCAATACGCCTGGAACTGGCAACATGTGCTGCTGCTGTTCTTCGCCTCTTTCGTATTCGGCTACACGCGGCACCGAACCGGCTCCACCGCCGCCTCCACCGTGGTCCACGCCACTTACAACCTCACTTTCTTCGTCGGCTATCTGGCCCAGCGGCGAGAGCTGCTCACCTGATTTCCGCAGTTGGATGCGCCCGCATGGTTCAATGGAAGTTTCCCCTATGGTGGAAACCGTCAAGTGGACGCCGGAAGGCGTCGTCATGATCGACCAGACGAAGCTTCCGCGCACCGTGGAGTTCGTCACCTGCCGCAGCTACCGCGACGTCGCCGGGGCGATTCGCAGCATGGTCGTGCGCGGCGCGCCCGCCATCGGCGTCTCGGCCGCCATGGGCGTGGCCCTTGGTGTTCTCGAAACGCCGCCGGAGCGGCTCGCCGCGGAATTCCCGCGCATCTGCGACACGCTCGCCGCCACCCGCCCCACGGCCGTCAATCTCTTCTGGGCAATCGACAGGATGAAGCGCCTTTATGCCTCGCTGGCTGGCAGTGCGCCGGAGCAGCTTCGGCAGGCCTTCATCGACGAAGCCCTGCGCATCTGTGAGGAGGACATCGCCATCAACCGCGCTATCGGCCGCCACGGCGCCGCGCTGGTTCCCGATGGCCGCTCCGTGCTCACCCACTGCAACGCCGGCGCGCTGGCCACCGCCGGTTACGGCACCGCGCTTGGCGTCATCCGCGCCGCCGCCGAAGCCGGCAAAAAAATCCACGTCTTCGCCGACGAGACGAGACCGTTCCTGCAGGGCGCGCGTCTCACCGTATGGGAGCTCCAGCAGGACGGAATTCCGGTCACGCTGATCACTGACAACATGGCCGGCCATTTTCTCAAGTCCGGGCGCATCGGCTGCGTCATCGTCGGCGCCGACCGCATCGCCCGCAACGGCGACACCGCCAATAAGATCGGCACTTACTCCGTCGCCGTGCTCGCCCGCGAAAACAGCGTTCCCTTCTACGTCGCCGCCCCCGTGTCCACTCTGGACCTGTCGCTCGCCTCTGGCGACGCCATTCCCATCGAGGAGCGCCCCGCCGCAGAGGTCACGCACGTCTTTGGAGTGCCCGTCGCGCCCGATGGGACGGATGTCGCCAATCCCGCTTTCGACGTGACTCCGCACCGCTACATCACCGCCATCATCACGGAAAAGGGTGTGGCGCACCCGCCGTTCGAGGAGAACCTGGCCGCTCTGGCCCAAGGAGATTGATCGGATGAAACGCCTACCCGCCATCCTGCTGGCTCTGGCCGCCGCCGTGCATGCGGGCCCTTTGACCGGCAAGCGGATCGCCAGTTTCACGCTGCCGGATTCCCAGGCCCGCTATCATGACGTGCTCGACTACCGGGGCAAAATCCTTCTCATCGACATCATGAAAACGGACTGCCCGCACTGCGCCGATTTCTCGAAGACCCTCGAGCGCGTCAAGGCCCGCTACGGCGACAGGATCTCGATCCTTTCCATCGTGAATCCTCCCGACACGCCGCAAACAGTCGCCGCCTATGTGGCGCGCAACAAAGTCACCTCGCCCGTGCTGTTCGACTTCGGCCAGGCCGTCGCCGCAATGCTGAACGTCACACCCCAGAACCCCACGATCAAGCTGCCCACGCTCCTCATCGTCGGCCCCGATGGCATCATCCGGGAGGACATCGTCTACGACGACTCCCGCAAGGACATCTTCGAGGGCAATGGGCTTTTCCCGATCCTCGACCGCCTTCTGAAAAAGTAACCCGCGGCCGGCGGCCCTGACGCCCAAGACCAAGGGGACAGCCTGACACGACCAGTTGGCGCATTTGCCCAAAGGGACGGAGCCCTCTGACGGTTTCGCGAAATCCCGATTTCCAGCCACCCTCCACGCCTCCAATCTCCCGCCAGAAGTCTCCGCCCAATAGTTCCGGGCTGCCCTGTGCCAGTTCGAGATGCAAAGCCGCCCTCGACCACCGGTAGCGTGATGGGGACAGCCTGACACGAGCGGTTCGCGTGTTTGCCAGAAGGGACGGAGCGCTCCGACCGTTTCGCAAATTTCGCCTCGCCGGGCGACCGACCACTCTGCGCCGCTCACCCGAGGCCGCCGACCAGGCTCGCGCCGCCATCCTCCCGGCCACCGCAAGTCCAGGCAGCAAAGATACTTGCCGCCATATTCCCATCGGGGCCATGGGAAAGCGAGCCGGCTCGCCGCGCCCCTTCCCACACAATGTTCTGATCTACCGAGTCCTCTCGTCCCGCACAGAGCACTCCGGTCCGTCAAAACTCAGTCGCGGTCGCCGCCCTTGCGGAACTCTGCTTGACAGGATAGTGTCCCGTCAATCTGGACATGCTGCATCCCTCGCCTCTCGACAGCCCGCAGCTTCGCGGCGGCGGAGATGTGCCCCACGAATCTGCCGCGGCGCGCTACCGGCAGCTAAAACACTCGAGAAATCAGATCTGCATGGGCACCCCCCGTGCCGATTGTCGGCGTCCGGACACACTGGAAATACTCAAAGAAATCACCTTTCCTCGCAATAAGTTAGCTGCGCTCATGCGTATCGGAGGCACTAGGGGATTTGGTGCGGGTCGGTTCCTGGAAAGCAAAGGCGACACCGAATTGAAGCCGGCGTGCTGGCGCAACCCTTCTCCGGGAGGCGTGGGCAGCTTGGTTTGGGCATCGGCCCTCGCTGGCCCACGTGGATGCGGTCGCAGGGTGGTCGGTCGCCCCGCAAGGCGAACTTTGCGAAATGGTCGGAGCGCTCCGTCCCTTTGGGCAAACACGCAAACCGCTCGTGTCAGGCTGTCCCCCTCGATGAAGTGACGCCGCTGGCCGGCCCAACCCTCCTCCGGGAGGGGTATGCAGGGCAGTCTGGGCATCGGCCCTCGGCGGATCACAGGGTTGGGGTTGCAGGGTGATCGGCCGCCCCGTGAGACGCAGTTTTGCGAAACCGCCAGAGCACTCCGTCCTCTTGGAGAAATATGCGAACTGCCCGTGTCAGGCTGTCCCCGTCGCCGCGGAGCGGGCGCCAGGCTGTTCGCTAGAATGAGAGCGCATGTTTTGGATCGGCGCGGCGGTGGTGCTCGGCGCTTTCCTGTTGTTCCTGGTCCAACCGGTGGCGGGCAAGCTGCTGCTTCCGTTGTACGGGGGTTCGGCCGCAGTGTGGTCGGCCTGTCTGCTCTTTTTCCAGACGGGCCTGCTCGGCGGCTATTTCTATGCGCATTGGTTGGCCAGACACCTGACGCCGCGACGGCAGGCTCTGGCGCATCTCGCCGTGGTGATCGCCTGCGTGCTGGCCCCGCGCGCTGCGCCCCACCCGGGCGGCGGTTCGCTTCATGTCCTGGTGACATTGGCCGGCGCCTTCGGACTGCCGTATTTCCTGTTGTCGGCCACCTCGCCGCTCATGCAGCACTGGCTGGGGCTTCTTGATTCCCAGGCACGCCCGTACCGGCTCTCGGCCTGGTCGAACTCGGCCTGCGCGCTGGCGCTGCTGGCCTTCCCATTCCTGTTCGAACCCCGCATGGGCCTTCCCAGCTTGCAACTCTGGTGGGATGCCGCGTTCCTGGTTCAGACCCTGCTGCTGGCGGCCGCGGCGTGGCTCGTGTGGCGGCGCGATCCGCCGAACCCGAACCTGCCGCTGGCGGGCAGTTCCAGCTGGGGAGAACGGCTGGCCTGGACCGGTTGGGCGGCGCTCGGCACCGCATTTCTCACGGTAACCACCGCGCATCTCACCCAGGTCGTGGCGCCGGCACCGCTGCTGTGGGTGGCCCCGCTTCTGGTCTACCTGCTCACGTATGCAGCCGCCTTCGCCAGTGAGGCCCGCGATCCGCGGCGCGCGGCGCGCCACGCGCTGCTGGGCCTGCTGGCCATGGCGCTCTCCATCCTCTTCCTGGACTTGCAGGCCGCGCTTGCGGCCAAGGGGGGTCTCTATTGCCTGGGCCTCGCGCTCGTGTGCCTGTTCGCGCACCGCGAACTCGCGGCGGCGAAGCCCGGGCCGGGACGGCTCACCAGCTTCTGGACTCACGCTGCCGCCGGCGGTGCGCTGGGCACTCTGGCAGCGGGTGTCCTCGCGCCAACCCTGATGCAAGGCTATTTCGAGCTGCCTCTCTTGATGGCGGCGGCGGCGCCCCTCTGCCTGTGGCGCCTGCGCGGCAGCGGCCGGTGGACCATGCAGGCCGCCTGGCTGGCGGCCCTGCTGGCGGCTACCCCGTCTTTGGCTCTGATCCAGAATTACTACTCAGGGCTCGTAGACGGCGGGCGCAACTTCTATGGCAGCCTGCGGGTGGTCGACACGCCTGCCGCGGAAGGCCGCCCGCCGCTGCGCAAGATGCTGCACGGCCTCGTGGTGCACGGATCGCAGTTCACAGACCCGGAGATGCAGGACACGCCCACCGCCTACTACGGACACGCCAGTGCCGCAGGGCTGCTGTTGAGCCGCCCGGGGCCGCCCCGCCGCGTGGGCATCGTCGGACTGGGCGCGGGCGCGCTGGCCGCCTACGGGCGGCCCGGCGACCTGTTTCGCTTCTACGAGATCAATCCGCGCGTCATCGACTTCAGCCGGCGGCACTTCACCTACCTCAAGCGCTCCGCGGCCCGCATCGAAATCGCAGAAGGAGACGCGCGCCTCACGCTTGCCGGCGAGCCGCCGCAGCGGTTCGACGTGCTCGTCATCGACGCCTTCAGCGGCGATTCCATCCCCGCCCACCTGCTCACGCGCGAGGCATTCACGCTTTACCGCTGGCACCTGGCGCCTCAAGGCGTGATCGCCTTCCACATCTCGAACCAGTACGCCGACCTCGCCCCTGTGGTGCGAGCGGTGGCGGCGGACGCAGGCGCGGCGTGCACGCGCATGTCGGGCTCCCAAGACCCGGCTGTCGCGGCCCTCGCTTCCACCTGGATGGTCGTCGACACTGCCCGGCCCGCCGCCGGGCCGCCTGAACGGCGCTACCTCTGGACGGACGACTCGAGTTCCATCCTGCCCGTGCTCAAGTGATCACTTGCGAGCCGGCTCGGGCTTGCCTGCCAGCGGCTCCACCACCCCGCGCCCGCACAGCGCCACGCCGTTGTGGAGCAGGCCGCGCAGCAAGGCCACATACACCCCGAACAGCGCCTTCTCGCTGACCGCCTGCCGGCCCGGCAGCCGCGCATGGGCCGGCAACTCCGTCTGAATCTGGAGCCGCACCGCCCGCGTGTTCGTCCGCCCCAGCGCGTCCGGCAGGTTGGCCAGAATGAACGGCGTCTGCATCACCGCGCCGCTGCGCGCGTCGACATAGAACTGGCAGCGCGCGAACCAGCCCGTGTTGGCCGGGTCCGCTCCGTCGAACAGCAACAGCGGAGTCTCGCGTTCGGGCGCCGCCAGGTCGACGAGGATGCTGCGCGGACGCTCTTCCACCCGGCAAGTGAACCCCGCCTCCTCGGCAGCCTGCCGGAGCAGATCCACGTCGAGTTCGAGTTGCACCAACTGGCGGCCGCCCGCCTCAAGAACCTGCATCATTTTCAGTGTATCGCCCGCTATCATGGTGGGCGGATGAGTCAGGCGGGCGCGCTGGCGCTGTTCGACATCGACGGGACCCTTCTTCGCCGGAGCGGACCGGCGCACCGGGAAGCGCTCGAGCGCGCGGTCGAGCGTGTCTCGGGCGTCCGCGTCTCCATCAACGGCATCCCTGTGGCCGGAATGCTCGACCGCGACATCCTGATGGCCATGCTCGAACGCGCCGGCCTGCTCGGCGCCGCGGCAACCCGGCTCATCCCGGCGGCAGCCCGCGCCGCCCAGAACATTTTCGTGCGAACTTGTCCTCCCCTGGAACGCAAGGTCTGCCCCGGCGTGCGCGGCCTGCTGCGCTCCCTCCAGCGGCGCGGCATCCCCTGCGGGCTGGTCACGGGGAACATCGAGCGGATCGCCTGGACCAAAATGCGCCGCGCAGGTCTGGACGAGTTCTTCTCCACCGGCGCGTTTTCCGGCGACGGCCCGACTCGCGCAGCGCTGCTGCGCCTGGCGGTTTCGCGCGCCAGAAAGGCCGGCCTGATCTGCGCAGGCGCTCAAGTCGTTTACCTCGGCGACCACCCCAACGACGTGCAGGCCGCGCGCGAGGCCGGCGTCGGCATCCTCGCCGTGGGCACAGGCGTCGTCAGCGGCCCCGAGCTGCTCGCCTGCGCGCCAGACCGCTATGTGGACGATCTGCGCGGCCTCCGCGCCGAAACCCTGTTTGCCTGAGGCCCGGCTCAGGACTGCTCCCGCCCGGAAAGCGCATCCTCCACCTTCCGGATCTTGTCCTCCATCGTCTGCGGCTTGTCCGTGCGCGTGCCGATCCGGATGTTGGTGGAGATGCGCGGCACGCCCATCTCATGCAGCGCTTCGTGGCAGCGCTTCACCGCCGCCATGACTTCGTCCCACTCTCCCTCGACGTTCGTCCCGTAGGCGTGCAGCCTCGTCTTCAGCCCGCTCTCCCGCAGGATCCGCTCGCACTCGGTCACCTCTTTCGAAACCGAAGCCCCCACCCCCAACGGGAGGATACACACATCGGCAATGGCTTTCATGGCATAACTCCCCATTCCCATTCTGGCTGCGCGCCGGTGCGCCGCGGACCTTCCGCCTCACGGCCGGAAGCTGATCAGTTCTGTGCGAAACGACCCGTCCTTGCGCGGCACGCGGGCCAGCGTGAACACTCGGCCGTCGCCGGTCACTGCAATCGAGTTCACGTAGGTCGGGTGGCTGCCGTCTTCATAGAACACCGCGCCGTGGTCCTTGTAGCGCCCGGAGGGGATGTGCCACGTGATGAGGTGCAGGTTCTCGTCGCCTTTGGCTTCGCCCTTCCCCGTCGAATCCTTGCCCTTCACGCGGCGCCCTTCCACGTAGATGGGCCCGCCGGTCAGATAATAGAGCGTCTCGCGGTCCGGGCCCAGCGTGAATCCCAGATAGCCGTAGCTGAACTGGTCGAACATGCCGCTGCGGCGCGAGGGCTCGCTGGTGATGCGGTCGAGCACTTCCACCCGCTCGGTGCGCGGATCGAACCGGAACAGGTAGCCCGAGTTGCCGTGCACGCCGTAGAACATCTCCGTGCGCGGGTGCCAAACCACCTGCCGCCAGTTGTAGGCCATGTGCCCGGGTGACGTCACGTCGTACTGGCCGAGATAGTCCTTCCTCAGGTTGTCCCCCTGTACCGCCTCCACCGCCTCCGTGTCGTAGCGGTAGCGGTGAATCGTGCCGTCGCCGGTGGTGAAGTACACGCTGCCGTCGCGGGGATCGATGCCCAGCGAACGGCAAATCGTGCGGTAGGTGGCGCCGCGCCCGTTCTCGCCTTCCTCGAAAAACGCACCGATCTCCTTCCACTCCCGGCGGCGCACGTCGTAACGGAAAAAGACGCCCGACGGCCACGTCAGCCCGTAGACGCGCATCCGCTGCGCGTCCATGTTCATCGTGAGGATGCCCTCCCCGCGGGGCGCGATGCCGTGATCCTCAAACCGCCGCGTCTTCAGGTCGTAGGCAAGCACGTGCCCCCCGCGATAGGACTTCATGCCCGGCGGCGGCACGCCCGGCTTTTCCATGTCGTCGCTGATCGAGTAATACCCGATGTGCGTGGCGAGCCACAGCCTGCCCTCCGCCTCGACGAAGTTCACGTGGCTCTTGCCCTGCGCAATGGCGTTCATCCCCTTCTCGCCCGCGGCTTCCGTCAGGTCCCCCAGATGCTCGACCCGGTCCGTGTAGGGATCGTAGAAATACATCTGCCCGGCCACGTCCGGCCTTTCGCTGCTCAGCACATAATAGACACGGCCGTCGCTCGCCACACCCATGCCGTTGTAGGTGTCGTGGGCGTGTTCGAATCCCGAGGGATGAACTCTGGCCAGGATCCGCCCCTCCTTCCGCGCCGCGGCGGCTGGCGGCGGTGGCGCGCTGCAACCTTGCGTCATGAGCACGGCTCCGGCAATCCACGGCAGGATCTTTCGGCGCATCGGCGTTCCACTCCGGCCACTAATATACACGCGTGCCGGAGCCGCTTCCCGCATCAAAGCAACTCATCGATGCTGTAAATCAGCCGGTCCAGCACGCCTGCGTCCGTCATCGGGTTGAAGAACACCGCCTTCCACGCAGGCAGGGCCAGCCCGTGTGCCTTGTGCCCGGCGTTGAGCGTGAAGCTCAGGCGCGCATCCACCTTCGGGTCCAGATTCTTCTCCCGCTTCTCGAACAGGCGCCGGATCTCCGCCGCATAGCGCGAGAAGCGGTCCTCCGGCAACTGCCCCTCGATCGCGCGCTGATAGATCTCCTTCGCGTTGCGCCCCTTGGGCAGCACCCACCAGACAACGCTCGGCCCGATGGCGCCCATGTTGAGCACCTTGCAATATTCCAGCCGCTCGAGCCGCTGCTTGAGATCCTCCGCCAGCTCCAGCGCCCGCGCCACCAGAAGCTGCCACCCGGCGAGCCCGATGCCGTTCAGCGAGGCCATCACCGTGTAGGGACCCAGCGCCGGGCGTGAAGTCTCCAGTGTAAACACAGCCGGGTCGCGCCGCCCGTCGGCCTCCGAAAAGTACGGCATCTCTTCGGTGGACCTCGACAGGTAGCGCAGATCGCTGCGGCTCTTCACCAGAAACGCGCTGCCCGGGTAGTGCCCCCAGCCCATCTTGTGGAAGTCGATGGTGATGCTGTCGGCCACGCGCAGCCCGGCGGTGGCGCGCTGCGCCCGTTCGACGAGTGCGAGCGTTGCGGGAGAGAAGCCGAGTTCGTTCTGCCCGCAATCGTACGCCGCCAGGAAGCTCAGCACCCACCCGACAGCCGCGTCCACGTGCAACTGCGGCCTCGGCACGCCGTGGCGGGCGGCGAAGGACTCGAGGATCTCCCGGATCGCCGCCACATCATCGATCCCTGAAGAGTCGGTCGTCCCGAACGTCGCCGTCACGAACGCCACCCGCGCGCCCGCCGCGTGCAACTCCTCCAGCTTCTGCTCCAGCAGATCCAGCCGCATGGCGAAGGTTTCATCGGTGGGGATCGCATGCAGGTTCTTCGTGCCCAGCCCGAGCCAGCCGGCCAGCGTCAGATTGGAGTAATGCGCCGCCTCGGAGACGATGCCCGCGATCCGCTCCTGCCCAAGGCCGTTGTGCATCGCGCCCGGGCACGTCTTTTCCACTCCGAGCTTCGCCCCGTACAGGTTCGAGATCGTGCCGCCCATGGTGAACACGCCCCACGGGTCCTCGATGTGATAGAAGAGCAGGTTCGCCAGCGCGGTGATAGCCTTGATCTCCAGCTCGTTGGATCGCTGGCTGTAGGTGTCGGTGCACAGGTTCGGGTTCTTCAGCAGGCACGCTAGCGCGCCCACCAGCGACGCGTAGTTGGCAGGTCCCTTCACGTTCTCCAGGTGCAGCGGGCTGAACCAGCCGTCGGTCCCCCAAAAATACGGGAACACCGCATCGCGCGCGTCCTTCAGGTTGCCGGGCAGCACGTGGATTTCCGGGTTGGCTTGCGCCGTCTCGTAGTTCTGGGCCATGTGCGCAGAGGGTGGCAGGGCGGATTCGGCCTGCACGGCCATGAGAAATTCACGGAAGATCGAAGTGATCAGTTCGGGATCGCAGGTGAAGAAGTTGTCGATGATCTCGCCGTAGAGCTTCTGATCCATCCCGGTCGCTCCCTTTCGCCCCGCGGCCCGAGCCGCGCGGCTCTCTCAGTCTAGCGCCGGCGTCGGGCAGAGCGACGGCCAGTGCGGGCGGTCACTCCGCGCAGGCTTGTTCTGGCTCCGGGCACGCTCGTGACCGCTCGTTCCCGCCGCCCTTCGGGCGGCTTCACTCGCGGCTCTGACAGCGTGCGCGTTCAGAGCCGCCAACGGCGGCCGGCGTTCGCCAGAACGGCGGCCAGAGTGAGCGGTTCCCCCCGCAGAGGCACGCAGCACGGCATTATGCGACCGCGCCGGCACCGAAATCGCGGCAACCCATTGTTGGGACCGCACGTTCCCGCCGCCCTTCGGGCGGCTTCACTCGCGGCTCTGACACTGTTTTCAGAGCCGCGAACGGCGGCCGGCGTTCGCCAGAACGACGGCCAGAGTGAGCGGTTCGCCGAATGGTCCCGGATGCGGCTGGCCCTGTGTTTCACAAGGGTGCGCGGCCTCCCTCTCGCCCGGTGTGCGAACCTGGAACCGCAGCGGGAACAGGATTCACCCGGCCCGCAATGTGACCTGGGTCAGTGGGCCGCCAACTTCCTCCGGATGTGCTCTACTACGGCGCAGTGCTCGTTCTGCGGACTGAAGAGAACGATCTCCGCCCCTTGAGGCGATGCCACGCTATGACCCGGTGGAAGATAGAACAGCTCGCCGACAGCGACAGTCTCCGTCGAACCATCCGCGTATCTCACCGTGATCCCGCCCTCAAGCACATACCCCCAGTGCGGTGAATGGCAAAGGTTGCCGTCGAGTCCCTGAAGGAGTTGGGCGATATCGGTTCCGGCGCCGAAGGAAAAGTACTCCCCCGCCATTTTGCCGTAACCGGAGGCGTCTCCAAACCCGGTGATCTGTCGAGCCACGGCCCCGGGGACACTCAGGGCGGCGGGAATGTCAGTCTTTGCGATGTGCACGGTCAGGAACCTCCCCGGATACAGTATCACGATATACAGTAAACAATCCGGGGGGATGAGGCCAGGCCGGAGATGGAAGAAGCGGGAATCGCCTCCGATGGGGCGGGGATAGAGAAAGGGCGGCCTCCGAAGAGAGGCCGCCCGGGAATGGATACAGCGTGCTTGCGTCAGGCCTGCGGGGCAATCCCCTCGAGGGCCTTGAGCCGCTTGTGGAGGCGGCTCTTGTAGCGGGAGGCGGTGTTGTCTTTGATCACGCCCCATTTGGCGGCGCGGTCAATCAGCGAAAACGTCTTCGGCATCAGCCGGGCGGCGGCGGCGGCGTCCTTCTGCTCCAAGGCGCGGCGCAACGCCCGGATGGCGTGGCGCATACGCGACTTGCGGACTTTATTGATAGCCGTGCGCCGCTTCGTGATGCGCACTCGCTTCAGTGAAGAGTAATGGTTGGCCATGGATGTCTAGAGACAGTCTTCTTCCAGCGAATTGTGACTTCTCTCATGATAGCCAACCCGGGGGCCGCCGGTCAAAGAGGGGCCATTGCGGGGCTCCGGGCAGCAATTCCCGTGAGATCTTTCCCGCGCTGCTCCTACCAGCTACACTTGAGGAACGGATTTGCCCCGGTTCGCCGGATTCGCGGCAAGTTCTGGTATACTGTAAAAGATTACACACCGGAGACCCACGATGCCCCTCGACGAGAAGGAAAAGCAGCGCCTGCTGGCGGTCACGCTCGGCAACATCGAGAAGCAGTACGGCAAGGGGATCATTCAACGGCTCGGCTCGCATGAAGCCGTGATCCCGGTCAGCGTCATCCCGTCGGGCTCGGTGTCGCTGGACTACGCCCTCGGCGTGGGCGGCTTCCCGCGCGGGCGCATCATCGAGGTCTTCGGCCCGGAATCCTCAGGCAAGACCACCATTGCCTTGCAGGTGGTGGCGCAGGCGCAGAAAGCCGGCGGCATGGCGGCGTTTGTCGATGTCGAGCATGCGCTCGACCCTATCTACGCCAGGAAGCTCGGCGTCGACGTCGACAATCTGCTCGTCTCGCAACCCGATTACGCCGAGCAAGCGCTCGAGATCACGGCGGCGCTCATCAGCTCCAACGCCATCGACGTGGTGGTGGTGGACTCCGTCGCCGCACTTGTGCCCAAGGCCGAACTCGACGGCGAGATGGGCGATTCGTTCGTGGGAGTGCAGGCGCGCCTGATGTCTCAGGCCATGCGCAAGCTCACCGGCATCGTGGCCAAATCGAACACTTGCCTCATCTTCATCAACCAGATCCGCGAGAAGATCGGCGTCATGTTCGGCAACCCGGAGACTACCACCGGCGGGCGCGCCCTGAAGTTCTACTCCAGCGTGCGGCTCGACATCCGCCGCATCGCCGCCATCAAAGACGGCGACAACGTCACCGGCAACCGCACGAAGGTCAAGGTGGTGAAGAACAAGCTCGCCCCGCCCTTCCGCGAGGCCGAGTTCGACATCATGTACGGCGAGGGCATCAGCATCACCGGCGACCTGCTCGACACCGCCGTGACGCACAACATCGTCGAGAAGAGCGGCTCCTGGTACAGCTACAACGGGGAGCGCATCGGCCAGGGGCGCGAGAACGCGCGGCAGTTCCTCAAGGACCACCCCGAGATGCTGCAGCAAATCGACGCCCAGGTCCGCGCCGCCCTCGGCTTGGCCGCACCCAAAGCGAACGCCGAGCCTGCGCCCGCGCCGGAGCCCGTCAAAGCCAGCGGCGCCCGCTCGGCCCGCGCCTGAAGCGCCCGCTCAATCCGCCGGACACGCCGCTTCGATCGACTCCGCCGGCGCCAGCCAGGCTTCGTACTCCACGGCGGCGCGAGTACGAGCGGGAATCCACCGGTATCCCGGCGCCCCGAACAGCACCCCGCGTTCGATCATCGCGCGGCGGCTCTCCGGAAACGGCGAGACACCGAATTCCATGCCGCGCGTGAGCGTCACCCCGTTCCACGGCGGCGCCGTCCGCGAGAAGTTCTCCTCCCAGATGCCGAGCCACGGGAAGTCGGCTTGCCGCCATGCATAGCCGAGGGCGAGCCGCATGCCCGGATTCCAGGCGACAAACCACGCCCGCTCCCGCGCCGGGTCCATCAAGTGCGTCGAAAAGGCGCCCGAAACCGGGCGGGCCGTAAAGACCTGCATATCTTCCACCGAGCCGTCCAGGCACGGCGCAAACGGCCAATCGAATTCGGCGCCGGTCTTCATATAGCCCTTGCCGCCGGTGAAGTCGTGTTCGATCACCTTCGAGCGCGTGGCGGTGGCGCGGAACAGCGTCTTGCCTTTCTCAAGAAAAGGCGGCCCCAGCGTCACATGCTGCGTCCAGGCGACGGGCCGGTCCCAGCAGGAGAGGTTCTCCACCGTTTCCGTGATCTCCAGCCGCCGGGAACCCGGACGCAGGCGGATGCTCCGGTCGAAGCCGAGTTGCGAATTCGGCAGCACCACACGCTGCGTCAGCTCGCCGTCTGTCACTTGAACGTTGAATACCGCCGCGCCTGCCTCGCCATGCACAATCATCCCGGCGGCGGCTTCTTCGTCGCTGGGCGCGCCGAACAGATCCAGACAGAGATTGTGGCCCAGGATGCCCGCCAGCAGGCGGCTTTCCGCGTTGTGCCCGTATTCGGGATGCCGCACCGGGTCGTACGCGGACGGCTCGATGGAAGGCCACGGCGGCGCCCACAGCGGGTTGACGCCCGTGGCAAGATCCCGGATGGCGGCGATGTGGCCGCCCTCCACGGTGACAATCACCTCCAGGTGTTCGTTGGCCAGGCGGGCGGCGCGCCGCCCGAGATAGGTCGTGTGGCTCATGGCTGCTTCGCCGATCCACTTTACCTGAGCTTGGCGCGGAGAGAAAGGCGGCGGCAGACCCTTTCGGGGCCCGCCGCCGCCCGGCTGGCAGAGTGGAGGAGCTTCAGGCTTTCACGACGTAGACCCGCGAGTCATAGAACACCGCGCTGCCACCGACCACGTCGCTTAGCGGAGATCGCAGATGCGGGTCCACCACCATAGCGGCGTTGGCGTGGATGCCGCGCCCGCGCCGCACGTCGGGCAACACCGGCTGCCCGTCGATGTACTGCATCGAGGAGCCGTAGGCGAAGTGGCCCCAGCCCAGTTCGAACGTCACCACGCCCGGACGGATGCGGCTCGTCACCCGCACTTTCCCGCGCAGCGGCTTCGTGTTCCCATGGCCGAGATCCCACTGCGCGTCCGGGTTCCATGTGGAGAGGACGTAGACCTCGTCGCCGTCCTTCAACCCCAGCTTCTGCGCATCCAGCGTGCTCAACTCGACGGAGTTCTCAGGCTGGATGTCAGTGAGCCAGTAGTCGGCGATGGTCCGGCTCTTGGTCTGGAGCATGTTCCGGTTGGTGATCAGGTGGAACGGCGCCTCGCGGTAGTCCAGCGGCCGGCCCAGCGCGTCCTGGATCGGCAGGTACGTGGGCACGCCGGACAGGTACTTGCCCGTCAGAGAGTTTCGCGTGCCGGCGGCTTTCTCGTGATACAGGTTCACCAGCTTGCCGTACTTGGTGGCCAACTGGTTGCCGCTCCAGGCCTTGTCGTAGGGCAGCCAGCGCCCGCCCCGGTTGAGCACGAAAACCACTTTGCGCCACCATTGCGTACCGACAACCTGTTGCCATCTCTCCGGATCAAAGACGCTCTTCGGGAGGTGTTTGCGGGCATTCAGGAATATGGCCATCTCCTCGTCCGAGGCGTCCGGGCAGATCTCGGAGCCGGAGCTCGAGTTGCCGAATGCGATGTTGGCCACCATTCTCAGGTAGTAGTCCTCGGGCCGCTTCAGATCCCCGCCGCCGAAGCCGCCCGGGCCCCAACCTGGCAGCTGAAGCCGTTCAGCCAGCGCCAGGAACAGCGCCTCGATCGACACCGGCATCTCCTCGCCATAAATGCGCACCGTTTCGGTTGGCGGCGCGACGGCAGGCTGGCGCACAGGCGATACGCGGTGCGCGATGGACGGGTGCGTGCGGTGAAACTCCCACCGCTCCAGATAGGTCAGGTCCGGGAAAATGTAGTCGGCGTACAGGGACGTCTCGCCGATGGTGATGTCGCTGGCGATGAACAGCGGGATCTTGTCCGTGTCGCGCAGGATCGGGATCAAGGAGTGGCCCGCCGGCAGCGCGTACACTGGCGAGCCCATGTACAGCATCAGGATCTTGATCGGATAGGGGTAGGCGTCGCCCGCCGACGGAATCACTTCCTGGTAGACATCGCTGGCTAGCGGATACCACGGCCTTTTCGCCGGGTAGCCGTTGAAGATCGTGCTCTTCTCGTAGCTCGCGCCGCCGCGAATGATGTCGATGCCAAAGGGCGCCTTCTTTGCCGGATGGTCGCCCAGCTGGAACGGACGCCCCGTGCCGCCGGTCTCGCCGTAGGCGCCGCCGCCATAGATGAGCCCGCCCTTCCAGTCGAGGTTGCCGATCAGCGTGTTCAGCGCGCCCATCGTGGCCAGCACATTGTAGAAGCCATTGGTGTGCTGCGACACGCCGCGGTGAATCTCCACCACCGCCTTCTTGCCGTGCGAGGTGAACTCGTTCGCCAGGGCAATGATGTCGGACGCGCTGACCCCCGCGATGGCGGCCCAGCCGTAGATTGTGTTCTTCAGGGCCTCTTCGCGGAGGAGCTGAAGGCCGCTCTTCACACGGATGCCGTTGATCACCGTGTCCACGAACAGGTCGCCTTCCACCGCCGCCGAAGCGTCATCGCTCTTGAACGCCACCGGCTGGCCGTTGCGCATGGCGACAAACGTGTCGGCATCGCCCGCCAGCCCCGCTTCGGAAGCGCGCAGGAAAGCGCCCGCCGTACCGTCCTCCCGGATCTTGACCAGCCACGCGGCGTTGGACCAAGTGGGCTCGCCGTCCGCCGCCGCCGCTGCCTTGTTGCAGTTCTCCAGATAACGCCGGTCGAAGCGTTCGTTATCCAGAATCCACTGGATCATCGCCATGGCGATGGCCGCGTCCTGCCCCGGCTTCACCGGCAGCCACTTCCACGCCTTGGCCGCGATCTTCGAATGGCGCGGATCGATCACCGCCGCCTTCAGCCTTCCGCTCGCCAGCCCGCGCATGATCTTCGGAACCTTCAGCGGCGGGCCATAGTTGCCCTCCAGAACGTTCGCGCCCCAGAAGATCACGAACTCTGCGTTCGACAGGTCGGCCATCCAGTAAGCCTTGGCGCCGCCCGTGAACGTGCCGCCGCCCGGCTGTTCCGACATCGACTTGCCAGCGAAGTAGATCGAGCCCTGGCAAACAGTCGTGTGCCCGTGGGCGTTGTTCGACCCGAAGCTGTCCTTCACGAAGCGAAGGAAGAAGTCCTGGCGTCCCGCTTTCAGGCGCCCCCAGTTGAACACGAACTGGTTGTTCTTCGGACCAAAATCGGGATGGTCGGGGTCGATCAGCGTGCCGAGCAGATCCTTGTGCTTCTCCTTGAACTCGGCCACCGCCATCTTCTTGCTCTGGATCAGGGCCACATCGGCTGCCATCGCCTTGAACGCCGCCGGGTCCTTCAGCGCGTACAGCTCCCGGAAGCCCGCCACGCTCTTTCCGCCGTCCTGCGGAAACAGCACGCCGCCTTCGACGATCTCCGTCACAGCCTGTTCGAACGGGATTGTCACCCACTTGCCCTCGCCACGGGCGCCAGCGCGCTTCAGCACCTTCGTGATCCGGTAAGGATCATAGGTGGATTGCAGTCCGGCCTGCCCCTTCGGGCAGATGTGCCCCTGGATGCGCGCCGCCTGTGACGCCGGCGTGTTCCAGTCGATGTGCGGATCCATCGCCCGAGGACCGTAGGGGTTGCCTTCTATCTTCACCGCCACCCCGTCCTGGACGCGCACCTTGATCTCGCAGCCCGTGTTGCATTGCAGGCAGGTCGTGTAAATGTAGCGCGACGGATCCACAGGCTTCAGCGCCCCCGGCGCGCCTTCGGCCGCCTGCGCCTGCTCGACGCGCGCCAGCATCGCACCGCCCAGCAGCGCGCCGGCCAGAACTTCCCTCCGCCCCGTCTTCTGTTCCATCCGGATATCGCGGTTCCTGTCGTTCCTCATGGCATCCTCCTCAGCGCGAATGGCAGGCCTCGCAGTCCACATGCACGGCGCCGGGCATGGACTCCTCGAAATAGATCACCCGCGGCTTCACGCCCAGGTTCTCGTGCCCCTTGAAGATCCGCCTGCCTTGCGTGACCTCGAACACGAGGCTCGAGCGGTCGCCGCCGTCGCCGAAATACATGGCCCCGCCGATGCAGGTCGTCACGCACGCCGGCAACATGCCTTCCTCCAGGTGGTGGGCGCAGAACGTGCACTTGCGCGCGCGGCCGGAGAGATCATAGGAACCCTGCTTGCGCGAATACGTGCGGCCGTATTCCTCGAACGTGCGGTCCTCATAGGCCTGCGGCCGAGGCGTGTTCTGCGTGTAGCGCCCCAGGCCATCCACGTGGATCAGGTTCCACGGGCAGGCGCGCGCAGCGGCCTCGGCATACGGCCCGGTCAGCTGAGCGTGATCGAACTCCACGATCCCGTCCGGGCGCTTCCGGATCATGCCCGCCGGCACTGCTTTCGCGCAGGGCGGATCGTCGCATTGCAGGCAGTTCACCGGCTTGAAGATGGCGAAAGGCCGCGGCCCGATCGGCAGCTCCTTCTGGATCACCCGGCGCGAGAAGCCGCCCGGCCCGGTGGGCACCTCCGCCTTGCAAGCCACCGTACAGGCATTGCATCCGATGCACTTGCGCGTGTCGACCACCATGATCCACGAAGGCGTGCGGCCGCTGGAAATCGCCCGCTCCAGATCCTGCTGCATGCGGATGAGAGCCGTGCCCGTCGCGTCCGCCAGCGGGGGCGGAATCTCTGCCGCCTCCGCCTGCCCCGGCTGCAGCACCTGCAGCCCCAGCCCAGCCGTCGCCGCGCCCGCGCCCATGCCTGCCAGTGCTTGCAGGAATGCCCGGCGGCGTCCGGGGCTCCTGCCGCCCCGCTCCTTGATCGCCTTTTCCTCTTCCATAGCCTTACTCCCTCTGGTTGTCCACTCTTGCTCCCAGTCCTCGGGAAAGGACCGGGAACCAATGCCATAAGCAAGGGCCGTGCCAAACGCCGGGCGGGAGGCAGCCGCGCCCGCGCCAGCTGCACGATGCTTCTAAAATCACAGAATTTCAGACCTTATACAACCTATCGGCCCCAAGCGGTGCCATGCCCGTACTGCCGCAATGATCCAGAGGTCAGGGGAGTTTCACTCAGCCTGCTGGGGTGGAACGCAAAGCTGGGTGATGTCGCCCAGATCCGTCTCCCGCCCGCGCCCGCAGCATTCGGAGTAAAGGAACGTCACCACCTCGCGCAGGGTGTCCGTGTCGGCGGTGTATCGAAGAAAGGTTCCGCTGCGGCGCACGCGCACCAGCCGTTCGTGCTTCAGCTTTTCGAGGTGGTGTGAAAGCGTCGACGCCGGAATCCCGAGGGCTGCCTGGATCTCGCCGGCGAACAATCCCCGAGGATGCGCCGCCAGCAGCAGCCGGAGAATGCGAAGCCGCGGTTCGGTGCCGAGCGCGGCGAACACATCGGCGTAGCGCGGAACCAGGTCGTCCTGACAGGCAGGGTTCATTGGGTCCCCCGTGGTGGGCGGTGCAGGGCTCGAACCTGCGGCCTCGTGCTTGTAAGGCACGCGCTCTGACCAGCTGAGCTAACCGCCCACAGCTTTGAGTGTACCCCGCCCCGGCCCCTTCAGTTCCCAACAAAGCGCGAATAAAGGCTTCGCGCCAGCCCCGGATCCTGCGTGCCCTTGACAATCGCCCTGCCATCGGGAAAGATCGTCATCTCGTGCGGCGGGATGGAGAACCGCAGGGCGAAGCCGTTGTGGCGCACCTCGCCCAGCGCGCCGAGCCGCCGCGCCAGCTCGTCCAGATCCACGGGGCGCTTGCGGTCGTGGATCTGCACCGCGTTCCGGCCGCACAGGCTCACCGGCACGCGAGCCTCCCCATGCAGGTAGCGGCAGGAATGCAGCGCGCACGCCGGGCATTGCGGATCCGGCGGCGGCATCTCCACCTGCCGCACCGTGGCCGCCCAGGCGTCGAACATCGTGATCTTGCGCTCCGGATCGCGCCCGCACAGGAACTGAAGCGCCAGTGATACCTGCCAGGAGGCCACCAGAGACGTGATCGAGTTCAGCACGCCCGCCGTCTCGCACGTCGGCTGCGGCCCTTGCGGCGGCTCGGGGAAAACGCATTCGAAGCATGCGCCGCGGCCCGGCGCCACCGGCATGGCCACCCCGTAGGAGCCCACCGCCCCGCCGTACACCCACGGCACGCCGTGCTCGACGCAGTATTCGTTCATGAGGAACCGCGTCTCGAAGTTGTCGGTCCCGTCCAGCACGACATCCGCCCCCTCCAGCAGCTCCTCGATGTTGTCCGGCGTGAGATCCGCCACGTGGGGCTCCAGTTTCGTTTCGCTGTTGATCCGCTCGAGCGCGCGCGCCGCGGCGATGGCCTTCGGAAGCGCCTCGCGGGCGTCGCCCTCTTCATAGAGCCACTGCCGCTGCAGGTTGCTCCACTCCACGAAGTCGCGGTCGATCAGGACCAGCCGTCCTGCTCCGGCGCGCGCCAGCGCCCCGGCATGAAAAGAGCCCAGCGCGCCGCAGCCCACCACTGCAACAGTGGCGTCCCGCAGCCTCTGCTGGCCCGCTTCGCCGATCCCGGCAAACAGGATCTGGCGGCTGTACCGCTCCCGCCACTCCGGTGTCATTCCAACCACGATGGTAGCAGCGGCCGGCGGAGGGCCGCGCGCCGCACGGTAAGATGGCAGTCAGTGAGAAGGGCCCTGGCAGCCTTTGCGCTTCTGGTGTGTCTGGGCGGCCTCGCGGGCGCGCAGATCGCTCCCGGCAGGCTGTACGGAAAACGGATCTCGGAGATTTTGTTTGAACCGTCCCGCCAGCCGCTCACCCGCGACCAGCTGGGCCTCGCCCTCCAGATCCGCCCCGGCGACGTTCTGGACGAGACCTCGCTCTCCCGGGCGATCGGCAGGCTGTGGGCCACCGGGCGCTTCTCCGACATCGCCGTCCGCGCTGAAGAGAACAACGGCGGCGTGGAGCTTGTGTTTGAAACAAAACCTGCGTTCTTTGTCAGTCTCGTGGCGGCCGATCCCGTCCCCGAGCCGCCCAACGTGGCCCAGCTCGTCAACAGCACCCGCCTCAGCCTGGGCGATCCATTCGACGAATCGCTGCTGCCGGAGGCCGCCGCCAGCCTCAAGGAACTCCTCCAGGCCAACGGCTACTACGGCGCCCGCATCGAATTCGACACCGTGCTGCGCCCGGAGACCGGCGAAGCCGACATCCGCTTCCGCATCGCCCCGGGAAAGCGCGCGCGGCTGGCTCGCCCGGAGTTCGATGGGACGCTGCTCAAGCGGGAGCGCTCGCTCGTCCGCCGCAGCGGCTGGCAAAGGTGGTTCGGGCTGCGGGGCTGGCAGGAGCTCACCGCCGCCCGGCTGCAGCGCGGCATCGAGCGCATCCAGGACGCCTACCGCAACGACGGCTACCTCCGCTCCAATGTGCGGCTCCTCGATCTCAGGTTCGACGCGGAGCGGCTGACGGCATCGCCGCGCATTCGCGTGGATCCCGGCCCCCGCGTGCGCGTCCGCATCGAGGGGGCGCGCGTCGGCCAGGGCGAATTGCAGCGGCTCCTGCCCATTTACCAGGAGCGCGCCGTGGACCGCGAACTGCTGATGGAAGGCCAGCGCAACCTCGAGGAGCGGTTCCGCAGCCGCGGCTTCTTCGACGCCCGCGTCTCCTTCCAGGCGCCGGACCCGGGCCCCTCCGGCGAGCAGCTCATCATCTACCGGGTCAACCGCGGCCCGCGCTACCGCCTCGCCGCCGTGGAGTTTCGCGGCAACCGCTACTTCAGCGACGAAACCCTACGGGAACGCCTCTCCATCATCCCCGCCCGCTTCCCCCGCTACCGCAACGGGCGGTTCAGCCCGGAGATGCTCGAAAACGACCGCGCCGCCATCGAGGCCCTCTACGTCGGCAACGGCTTCCGCGATATCGTCGTCCGCACCCGAATCGAGCACAACTGGCGCAACAAGGCCAGCGACATCGCCGCGCGGTTCGAAATCGTCGAAGGGCCGCAGTACCTGGTCGAATCCGTCGAACTCGGCGGCGTCGATCTCCGCCTCTACGACTTCATCCTCTCCCTGCTAAGCTGCACGCCCGGCCAGCCCTACTCGGCGGCCAGTGTGGCGGCAGACCGCGACGCCGTCCTCGCCTGGTACTTCAACAACGGCTACCCCGAGGCCGCCTTCGACGCCACCGTCGTGCCCGCCACCTCGCCCCACCGCATGATCCTGCGCTACCAGGTGCGCGAGGGACGCCGCAACTTCGTCCGCGATGTGCTCGTACGCGGGCTGGTGTCGACCCGCCCGGACCTGGTCCGCAACCGGATCACCGTCCGCCCCGGCGACCCCCTCTCGCAAAGCGACATGGTCGAGACGCAGCGGCGGCTCTACGATCTCGGCATCTTCGCCAAGGTCGACGTGGCCGTGCAGAACCCCGAAGGCCGCGAGCGCAACAAATACGTCCAGCTGCAACTGGAAGAGGCGCGCAAGTACTCCCTCAGCCTCGGCTTCGGCGCCGAGATGGGCCGCATCGGCTCGGGCAACAACTTCGACGCGCCCGCCGGCGCCGCCGGCTTCGCCCCCCGCGGACTGCTCGGCATCACCCGCTCCAACATGTTCGGCCTCGCCCACACAGCCAGCGCGCTGGTGCGCGTCTCCAACATCCAGCAGCGGCTCCTGCTGACCTACCTCGCGCCCCAGTTCTTCGGCAACGAGAACGTCAACCTCACCTTCAGCTCCCTGCTCGACCAGAGCCGCGACATCCGCACCTTCACCTCCCGCCGCAACGAAAGCGCCATCCAGATCGGCCAGCGCCTCTCGCGCAGCCTCACCCTCCAGCACCGTGTCATCTCCCGCTTCGTCTTCATCGACCAGGACACGCTCAAAATCGACCCCGACCTGATCCCCGTCTTCTCCCAGCCTGTCAAGACCATCGCTTTCTCCTCGTCGCTGATCCAGGACCGGCGCGACGATCCCGTCGACTCCCGCCGCGGCATCGCCACCACGCTCGACTTCGGCTTCGCGCCCAGCTTCGCCCGCTCCAGCACCCACTACACGCGCCTCGTGGCCCGCAACTCCACTTATCATCCCGTCCGGCGCGAAGTCGTCTTCGCCCGCTCCACCAGCTTCGGCTGGCTGCACAACCTCTCGGACCGCCCTGTGCCCCTGCCGGAAAACTTCTACGCCGGCGGCGCCTCCACGCACCGCGGATTCCCGGACAACCAGGCTGGTCCGCGCGATTTGGTCACCGGCTTCCCCGTCGGCGGCAAGGCATTCCTCTTCTTCCAGCACGAACTGCGCTTCCCGCTCATCGGCAACAGCGTCGGAGGCGTGCTCTTCCACGACATGGGCAACGTCTACTCCTCGCTCGACGCGCTCTCATTCCGCTTCTCCCAGCGCGACCGGCAGGACTTCGACTACATGGTGCAGGCAGCCGGCCTTGGCTTCCGCGTCCGGACTCCGGTCGGCCCCCTGCGCGTCGACTTCGCCTTCGCCGGCAACAGCCCGCGCTTTGTCGGTTTCGAAGGCACCCGCGACGAACTGCTGCGCGGCCAGGGCAAGTTCAACGTGCCCCAACGCGTCAGCCAGTTCCAGTGGCACTTCTCCATCGGACAGACCTTCTGATGCGGCTTGCGGCTCCTCTTCTGCTCCTCCTGCTCGCTCCCGCAACGCGGGCGGCGGAAATCGTCGACCGTGTGGCCGTCGCCGCCGGCGCCGACGCCATCACCATGAGCGACATCCTGCGCCACTTGCGGTTCCGCTCCATCGTCTCCGGTTCGCCCGTCGAGGATACGGAGGCCAACCGCAGGCAGGCCGCCGAACAGCTTCTGGAACTCCTGATCGTGCGCCGCGAACTCGAACTGAGCCGCTACAGCCCGCCGTCCATGTCCGAAGCCGACAAGGCCATCGAAGACTTCCTCTCCGAAATGAAATGGAGCCGGGAGCAGCTCCTCGGGGTCCTCTCCCGCAGCGGCTTCACCGAGGAGGAGTTCCGCCGCGAGATGCAGGCGCGTCTCACCGTGTCGCGCTTCATCGACTACCGCTTCGCCCCCGGCGTACAGATCGGCGACGAAGAGGTGCAGTCCTATTACGATTCCGAGTTTCTGCCAGCGTTCCGCCAGAGCAACGCCAACGCCGTGGAGCCTGCGCTCGCCGCCGTGCGTCCAATGATCGAAAGGATCCTCGCCACGCGCAAGGTGAACGCCGCCATGGAGGAATGGCTCACACAGATGCGGCAAACCCTCCGCATCCGTTACTTCGACGCCGCCTTTCGCCCTCAGGGAGGCGAGCCATGACGCGGCGGTGGGTTCCCGGGGCCGCCGCGGCCGCAGCCCTGCTGCTTGCGTCCGCCACGATTCTCGTGCTCCGGTCGGACTGGCTCCGCGCCAAACTGCAGGAGCAGGTCCTGCGCGCTGTGCAGTCCGCCACCGGCAGCCGCGCCTCGCTCGAGCGGATCGACATCGACTGGCTCACCCTCACCTTCCGCCTCGAGCGGTTTTCGCTGGAAGGGGCGCGCCGCTCCGGGGAAGATCCTTTCTTCCAAGCCGCCCGCATCACGGCCCGGCTCGCCCTTCGGCCGTTCTCCTCGCGCCGGTTCTCCCTGCGCGAGGTGCGCCTGGAGGATCCGCAAATCCACATCTATCACCGCGAGGACGGGTCCTCCAACCTCCCGCAACCGCCAGGCCCCCGCCGCGCCGCCACGCCCGTCGAAGACCTCGTGCGCCTGCGGATCGGATTGCTCGATCTTCAGCGCGCCCATTTCACGCTGAATGACCGTCCGCTCGATTTCGATCTGCGCCTCGAGGGCTTTGACCTCGATCTGGCCTACGACTTCCGCAGCCCGCGCTACCGCGTCAGGCTTGCCGCCCGGCGCGCGGCGCTGCCGTGGCGGCTGGCGCCGTCTCTCGAAATGCAGGCGTGGCTCGCCGCCGATTCGCTCGAGATCGTCTCCGCACGCGCGCGGATTGGCGACAGCAGCGCCAATTTCCAGGGCACGGTGAGACGCTTCCGGCAGCCCGAGATCGATATCGGCTACCGCGCATCCGTTCTGTTGCGGGACCTCGAAATCAGCCCCGTGCGCCAGGGCTTTGCGCTCTCGGCCGGCCAGGTGCGGCTCCAGCCCGGCGAACCGCTGCGGATCGAAGGCGGCCTGCGAGCCGAACAGCTCGCCCTCGCCGGCGACGGCTTTCATGTGCGGCGGCTCGACGCGCGGGGCCAGTTCACGCTCACGCCGGAATCGCTCGTCATTCAGCCGCTGGAGCTCGACAGCCCATACCTGGCATGGCGCGGAGTGCTGCGCCTGGATCGCTGGCGCAGCCTCGCCCTCGAAGGCGAAGCCGCCGGTGCGAGCCTTGCACGCGTGCAAGCCGTGCTGCGCGAACCGCTCACCGCGCTCGATGCGCGGCTGGCCGGACCGCTGGGCCTCCGCATGCGCATCACGCCCTCGGGGCCGCGAGAATCGGAGGTGCGCGGCGCGCTGGAAGCGCTGCCCGCCGATGGTCCGGTTCCGCTGGAAGGCCAGGTGCGCTTCGCCTGGCGGCAGCAGTGCAACTGCGTGGAGTTCGAGGATTCCTGGCTCGCCACGGAGGCGATCCGCGCCACATTCCGCGGCACGCTGGGCAACAGCCTCGAGGCCGGCATCCACGCCAGCAGCCTGAAAGAGATCCCGGCCATCCTGGCCGCCGCGCGCGCCCCCGGCGGCTTTCCGGCTCCGCTCGCACTGGACCAGGGCGTAGCCAGCACCGTCCTTCGCCTCGATGGTCCGCTCGACAGTTTGCGCATCTCGGGGTCTGTGACCGCCAGCCGGCTCCTCTATGAGGGCATCCCTCTCGAGCGCGTGCAGGCGAAGTTTGCGGCGAATGCGCGGCGCCTCGACGTGGAGTCTTTCACGCTGCGGCAGAGCGCCGGGCAAGTGGGCGGCGCGCTGTCGCTTGGCCTGGAGGACTGGAAGCCTCACCCCGGCGGCCTGCTGCGGGCATCGCTCAAGGTGGAGCAGGCGGATCTCGAACAGTTGCTGCGTCTGGCGCGGGTCGAAAGCGGCATTCGCGGCGTGGCGGCGGGCTCCGTCCGCGTGGATGGGACCGTCGGGCGGCCTCATGGCTCGCTCCGGCTCGTGGCCGACAACTCGGCGTGGCGCGAGGAGCCGCTGGGCCGGGTGTCGCTGGAGGCTTCCCTCGATGATTCGGGCGGCTTCCGCCTGCTGGCTTTGCGCGGCGGCGCCCGGCTCGAATCCACAGGCTCATGGACACATGAGCCCGGCGATCCGCGCCGCGGAACCATCCGCGCCGCGGCGCATCTGGCGGGCCTCACGGCCTCCGAGTTCGCCTTCTTCCGCAAACTCCCGCTGCCGTTCGAGGCAACCCTGGAGGCGCGCGGCGATCTCACGCTGGAAACCGGCGAAGGCTTGCCACGCCTGGCTGCGCTGAACGGCTCGCTGGCTGCCGCCCCTGTGCGCCTCGGCTCGGTGCAGTTCGATGGCTTGCGTGTGGACGCGGAGACGAAGGAGGGCGCACTGGCGCTGCGGGCCAGGCTGGAGACGAAGCCCGCGCCGGTGGCCGCCTCCGCGTTGGTCCAGCTGCAAGGCGACTGGCCTGCGGAGTT
Organism: uncultured Arcobacter sp.; assembly: GCA_964458495.1. Lineage (GTDB taxonomy): Bacteria > Acidobacteriota > Terriglobia > Bryobacterales > Bryobacteraceae > JANWVO01. Next base: position 13,191 of record CAYWJB010000013.1, on the reverse strand, counting down.
CGGCCTTCGCTGGCCGGGCGTTTCCGTGAGCCTGCTGCATACGTTGCTGGCCGAGGCGGGGCGGATGTCCCGCGATCCGCTGCCGGTGTCGGGTTCGTTCGACGCGGAGATCACCGGCCGGGCCGCGATGGCCTCTTTGGAAGGCCTGGCAGGCCGCATCGTGATCCCGAAGCTCGAACTGCGCCCCGCCCCGGAGGATGCCTCGGCCGATAGGCCATTGCCGCAAGAGCTGTTCCTCCGCAACTCGGGTCCTCTGGTGTTCGACTTCGACGAAAAGGCCGTGCGGGTGGCCCAGGCGCAGTTCACCGCGCTGGACACGGATCTGACGCTCGCGGGCGCATATGAATTCGCCGCTCCTCTGCCGTGGAATCTGGAGGCGCGCGGGACGGCGAACCTCGCCGTGCTCGGGTCTTTTTACCCGGCGCTCACCGCCGGCGGACAGGGGCGGCTGCGCGCCGTGCTGCGCGGCGCGCCTTCCGAGCCGCAGGTCAGCGGACAGATGGAGATCGTGAAGGGATCCTTCTATCTCAAGGATCTGCCCGTGGGACTCGATGATGTCCACGGCGTGATCTACTTCGACCGCAACCGCGCCAACATCCAGAAGCTCGCCGGCGTTTCCGGCGGCGGGACCGCAACTCTTTCCGGTTTTGTCGGGCTGGCTCGCGGAGATCTCACCTTCCGCCTTCAGGCGCAGTTGAACAACGTGCGCCTGCGCTACCCCGAGGGCGTGAGCAACACCGTGGATGCGGAGCTGGCGCTCACCGGCTCGCAGGCGGCGAGCCTGCTGTCCGGACTGGTGACGGTGAAGCGCTCCGGCTTCGTAGTCACCGGCGACGTCGGCAGCATGATGGGCAACGCCGGCAACCCCATCCCTGCGGCAGCCGCGCAGAACGAGTTCCTCCGCAATCTTCAGTTCGATGTCCGGCTCCGCAGCGCCCCGGACGCCGTCTTCATCACCTCCTACACCAGCGACCTGCAGCTGGAAGCCGATCTGCGCCTGCGCGGCAGCCCCGGCAAGCCCATCCTGCTCGGCTCGCTCTATGCCAGCCAGGGCGAGGTGAACTTCTTCGGCAACCGCTACAACATCTCCCGCGGCGAGATCCTGTTCTACAACACGGGCGCCGTGGTCCCGCAGATCGATCTCGATCTGGAGACGCGCGTGCGCGGCATCACCGTTTATCTCAACGTCAGCGGGCCGCTGTCGAGGCTCAACATCACCTACCGCTCCGAGCCGCCGCTGCAATCCTCCGAGATCCTGGCTCTGCTCACCGTGGGGCGCACTCCTGCGGCAACGTCGGGGTCTGTCGTGGCGACAGACCGAATCCGCAGCCAGACGGTCATGGAGAACTCCGCCGGCACCAACACGCTGCTCGGCACCGCTCTCACTGCCGGACTCAACAGCCGCACGGAGCGCTTCTTCGGCGCCTCGCGGCTGCGGATCGACCCCAGCAACGTTGGCGTGGATGCCCTCCCCCAGGCGCGCCTCAGCATCGAGCAGTCCATCTCGCGCGACGTCACCATCACCTTCATCACCAACCTGAACCGCTCCCAGCAGCAGGTCGTGCGGCTCGAGTGGGACCTCTCGCGCCAGTGGTCGGTCATCGCCATCAAGGACGAAAACGGCTCGTTCGCCGTGGACTTCCTGTACCGCAAGAGGTTCCGCTAGCCATGCGCCTCCGCGCCAACAAAGACAAATTGAAGGTCGAGCACTCTATCATCGACGGTCTGCGCCCTGTTCTGGAGCGGCTGGTCGAGGACCCCGGCATCCGCGCCGTCATCCCCGGCGTCATCCGTCCGGTGCGCGACGCCAAGGGGGCTGTCCGCATCCGCGTGACTGTCCCCGTGCAAAATGGCTGGAAGGCCATCGCGCTCGCTGCCGGCGCGAGGCAGGAGCTGTTCATCAGCACCACGCTGTCACAAACCGAACTCGAACACCTCATCGCCTCCGCCCTCACGAAGACCCACTGACCGGCCGGCACAGCCGATCCGCACACTCCCCACATTGAAGGGGACAGCCTGACACGGGCAGTTCGCATATTCTTCCAAGGGGACGGAGCGCTCTGACGGTTTCGCAGAACCCGGCATTTCAACCACCGGCCACGCTTCCGGCCTGCTCGAGCCGTTCGCCAGAAGCTTTCTCGAACGACCACCGCCGCCACTTCCGCCCCAACCGCTCCTCCATCTACTGGAGAAACCTTTCGCTTCCATAAGGACGGCCTGCAAACGTACACCTCCGCAGCAACCGCAGCTCGGACAGCTCCTCCGGGCTCATCAGCAGCTCCCGCCACGTCTCCGCGCCTCCAAACTCCCGCCAGAATGGTTCGTCCACCAGCCCTGGCCTGTCCTGCGCCAGTTCGAGATGCACCGCCGCGCTCGACCACCGGTATGGCTCGGCCCGTTCCACCAAGCCCGCCCTGACCGGGTTGCGTTCCACATCGGCCAGCGCCCGCCGCAGGTGCGCCGTCTCCAGCGGGCAGCGGAAGAAGCGGCTCTGGGACAGGTGTCCGGTGCTTTTCAGACAGGCGTTCAACATCTGCGCGTAGCGGCCGTGGGCCCGGCGCAACAGAACGGCGAGAGAGTCCCCGGCCTCAGGCTCAGCGACCAGTGGGATGTGGTTCGACATCAGGCACCAGGCGAGCACGCCACGCCTGACTCGTGGCTGTTGGAGGCGAGCAGTTTCACGCCGGTTTTGCGGTCCGAATCTATGAAGAACAGACGCTGGCCGTGGGTGCCGCGCCGGGTGACGTGATAGGGGACGGCGGGTGCGACGCAACGGGCATCTGTGGGCGTTCCGGCCAAATCGCGGGTGCATGGGGTGACAAACACCGAAAGTACCAGAGCGCTCCGTCCCCTTGGCGAAATCTGCGAACTGCCCGTGTCAGGCTGTCCCCAATTCAGGCGCGAGCGGTGACCGCTCACTCTGGCCGTCGTTCTGGCGAACGACGGCCGCCGATCGCGGCTCTGACCGACGGCCGCCGTCCGCGGCTCTGACCGTGAGGGGTTCGCGGCTGTGAACCGGGTGTATTGCGCACGGGGACGCGAACCGCGTGCATAGCGTTCGCGGTTGGGAAGCGATGGCCGGCGTTGGCGGCTGTGAAGCGGGCGGATGGTCGCGGCGGGTTACTTGTGGGCGGCGGCTTCGAGGCGGGCGCGGGCGCGTTCGGCGGCGTTGAGGGCGCGGGCGATGTCGACGCCGGGCGCCGGGTTCAGGATACGCTCCTCGGCGCGCCGGAGCGCCGCCTGGGCGCGCGCGAGGTCGATTTCGTCAGCGCTTTCGGCGCGGTTGGCAAGGACGCGGATGCCGTCGGGACCGACCTCGACATAGCCGCCGATGACCGCCATCCACTTCTTCTGCCCGGTTTCGAGTTCATAGACCAAGGCGCCGACGCCGAGCTCCGCGAGCAGGGGAGCGTGGTCGGGCAGGATGCCGAGATAACCATTGGCCGCCGGCACCTGCGCCTGGCGCACGTTCTCTTTGAGCAGCATGCGCTCGGGCGTGGCCACTTCCAGCCGCAGCAGTCCCGCCATGGCTCAGCTCGCTTTCTTCAGTTGCTCGGCCCGCTCGAGGACCTCCTCGATGGTGCCCTGCATATAGAACGCCTGCTCGGGGATTTCGTCGTGCTTGCCGTCGCAGATTTCCTTGAAGCCGCGGATGGTGTCGGCGAGCTTGACGTACTTGCCCTTGAAGCCGGTGAACTGCTCGGCGACGTGGAAGGGCTGCGAGAGGAACCGCTGGATCTTGCGGGCGCGGCTGACGGTGAGCTTGTCCTCTTCGCTCAGCTCGTCCATGCCGAGGATGGCGATGATGTCCTGGAGGTCCTTGTAGCGCTGGAGAATCTGCTTGACGCGCTGGGCCGTGGTGTAGTGCTCTTCGCCGACGATGAGGGGATCGAGGATGCGCGACGTGGAGGCCAGAGGATCGACCGCCGGGTAGATGCCGATGGCGGCGATCTCGCGCGAAAGCTGCGTGGTGGCGTCGAGGTGGGCGAAGGTGGTGGCGGGGGCGGGGTCGGTGTAGTCGTCCGCCGGGACGTAGATGGCCTGCACGGAGGTGATGGAGCCGCGCTTGGTGGAGGTGATGCGCTCCTGGAGTTCGCCCATTTCGGTGGCGAGGTTGGGCTGGTAGCCGACGGCGGAAGGCATGCGGCCGAGCAGCGCGGAGACCTCGGAGCCCGCCTGGGTGAAGCGGAAGATGTTGTCGATGAAGAGGAGCACGTCCTGGCCCTCGTCGTCGCGGAAGTACTCGGCGACGGTAAGGCCGCTCAAGGCCACGCGGAGGCGGGCGCCGGGCGGCTCGGTCATCTGGCCGTAGATCAGGGCGACCTTGGACTTGGTCCAATCGGCGGGGTCGAGGACGCCGGACTCCTGCATTTCGAGCCAGAGGTCGTTGCCCTCGCGCGTGCGCTCGCCGACGCCGGCGAAGACGCTGACGCCGCCGTGCTGCATGGCGATGTTGTTGATCAGCTCCATGATGATGACGGTCTTGCCGACGCCGGCGCCGCCGAACAGGCCGATCTTGCCGCCGCGCAGGTAGGGTTCGAGGAGGTCGATGACCTTGATGCCGGTTTCGAACATCTCGGTGGAAGTGGACTGTTCCTCGAACGGAGGGGCGGGGCGGTGGATGGGGTAGCGCTTTTCCGTGTTGACGGGGCCCATTTCGTCGACGGGCTGGCCGAGGACGTTGAGCACGCGGCCGAGGGTCTGCTTGCCGACGGGCATCGTGATGGGCTCGCCGAGGGAGACGGCCTTCATGCCGCGGACGAGCCCCTCAGTGGGCTGAAGGGCCACGGTGCGGACACGCCCTTCGCCGAGGTGCTGCATCACTTCGGCGGTAACGTCGATCGGCTGGGGCGTGTCGAAGCCGTCGCTGGTGATGCGCACGGCGGTATAGATGACGGGCACCTGGCCCTCGGGGAACTGGATGTCGACCGCGGGGCCGGCCACCTGGACCACTTTCCCGACGACTTGCGTGTTGGTTGCTTCGCTCATTTCCTTCAAAACCTCATTCCAGGGCGCTGGCGCCGCTGACCACCTCGATGATCTCGCGCGTGATGCTGGCCTGGCGGACGCGGTTCATGTAGAGGGTCAGCTTGTTGATGACTTCGCCGGCGTTCGAAGTTGCGGCATCCATGGCCGTCATGCGCGCCGCCTGCTCGGCGGCGGCGGATTCGAGGAACGCTTCCAGCACCTGCAGGACGATGAACTCGGGCAGGAGCTTGCGGAGCATTTCCATGGGGGGCTGCTCGAAGATGTACTCGCGGCGCGCGGCGGCCTCCGGCATGCGGATGGGCAGGATCTGTTTCAGGGTGACGCGCTGCGAGAGCACGCTCTTGAACTCGTTGTAGATGAGATAAACGGAGTCGACCTCGCCGCCGGTGAAGCGCTGGATGAGCTTCCCGCCGAGCTGTTCGGCCTCGGTCTGGCCGGCGGACTGGCTGATGCCGGTGGTCTCGCCGCTGATCCGGACGGGGCGCTTGACGAAGAAATCGCGGCCCTTGCGGCCGACGAGTTCGAGTTCGACCTCCTGCTGCGCGTGGTCGGCGAGGAACTGCTGGGCGGCCTTGATGAGGTTGGAGTTGAAGGCGCCGGCGAGGCCGCGGTCGGCGGTGATCAGGACGAGCTGGATGCGGCGCTCGGGGCGCACGGCGAGCAGGGGGAGCCGTTCGACGAGCTCCTGGCCGGCGGCGGCGACAACGTCGCCGAGCAGTTCGCTGGCCATGCGGGCGTAGGGCCGCGCGTTGATGACGCGGTCCTGGGCGCGGCGCAGGCGGGCCGAGGCCACCATCTTCATGGCGCGGGTGATCTGCTGGGTGTTCTTGACCGAGCGGATTCGGCGCCGGATGTCGATCAGGCTGGGCATGGGGCCTCCGCGCTAGGCGATCTTGTGTTCGGCCTTGAAGCGCTGCTTGAACTCGGCCACCATCTTTTCCATGCGGGCCTTGAGGTCCTCGCTGATGGCCTTTTTCTCGCGGATCTCGGCAAGGATCTCCGGGTGGGAGGCGTCGGCGAAGCGGTACAGCTCGGTCTCGAACGGCTGGCAGGCTTCGGCGGGCAGGTCGTCGAGATAGCCGTTGACGCCGGCGAAGAGGATCAGCACCTGCTTCTCGACCGGCAGCGGGTGGTACTGGGGCTGCTTGAGGATCTCGGTGAGGCGGCGGCCGCGGTTCAGCTGCGCCTGCGAGGCCTTGTCGAGATCGGAGCCGAACTGGGCGAAGGCGGCGAGGGCGCGGTACTGGGCGAGGTCGAGGCGGAGAGAGCCGGCCACCTGCTTCATGGCCTTGATCTGGGCGTTGCCGCCGACGCGGCTGACCGAGATGCCGACGTCGACCGCAGGACGGATGTTGGAGTTGAAGAGGTCGGTCTGGAGGAAGATCTGGCCGTCGGTGATGGAGATGACGTTGGTGGGGATGTAGGCGGAGACGTCGCCGGCCTGGGTTTCAATGAAGGGCAGGGCGGTGAGGGAGCCGCCTCCGAGCGGGTCGTTGAGCTTGGCGGCGCGCTCGAGCAGGCGCGAGTGGAGGTAGAAGACGTCGCCGGGGTAGGCTTCGCGCCCGGGCGGGCGGCGCAGCAGGAGGGAGATTTCGCGGTAGGCTGCCGCCTGCTTGCTGAGGTCGTCGTAGATGCAGAGGGCGTGTCCGCCCCGGTCGCGGAAGTACTCGCCCATGGCGCAGCCGGCGTAGGGGGCGATGTACTGGAGGGCGGCGGACTCGCTGGCGGTAGCGGCGACGACGATGGTGTAGTCCATGGCGCCGTAGTCGGTGAGGGTCTTGACGACCTGCGCCACGGTGGAGCGCTTCTGTCCGATGGCGACGTAGATGCAAATGACGTCCTGGCCCTTCTGGTTGATGATGGTGTCGAGGGCGATGGCGGTCTTGCCGGTCTGGCGGTCGCCGATGATGAGCTCGCGCTGGCCGCGGCCGATGGGGATGAGGGCGTCGATGGCCTTGATGCCGGTCTGGAGGGGTTCGCGGACCGGCTTGCGGTCGATGACGCCGGGGGCGATGCGCTCGACGGGGCCGTAGTGATCGGTCTTGATGGGGCCCTTGTCGTCGATGGGTTCGCCGAGGGCGTTGACGACGCGGCCGATGAGGGCTTCGCCCACGGGCACGGACATGATGCGCCGCGTGCGGCGGACCTCGTCGCCTTCCTTGATGACGTGCGCTTCGCCGAGCAGCACGACGCCGACCTCGTCCTCTTCAAGGTTCATGGCGAGGCCGACGACGCCGTGCGGCAGCTCGACCAGCTCGCCGGCCATGACCTTGTCGAGGCCGTGGACGCGGGCGATGCCGTCGCCCACGGTGACCACGTAGCCGGTCTCGGCGACCTCCACCGCCTTGTCGTAGCTCTGGATTTCCTCCCGCAAGACGCGGGCAATTTCATCGGCACGAATCTGAGCCATAAGTAAACTTCCTGTCCGTTCTGCCTCTTGTCAACTCCCGCTCACCAGCCGGCGCCGCAGGGCATCGAGGCGCCCGCGCACGGAGCCATCGTAGACGGCCGAACCGATGCGCACGGCCGCACCGCCCACCAGCGAAGGATCCACCGAATAGCCGCAACGCACCTCGGCGCCCGTGGAGCGGCGCAGCGCCTGCTCCAGAGCCGCCCGCTGGGCGTCGCTCATCGGCATGGCGCTGCGCACATCGGCGCGCACGATGCCTTCGGCCTCGTCCAACAGGGCCTGGTAGCGGGCGCAGATTGCATCCAGCAGCGCCAGGCGGCGCTTCTTCGTCACAACGTTGAGAAAATTGCGCACGGTTCGGCCCGCGCTCACGGCATCGCAGAGCCTGCCGATGACGCGGATCTTCTGTTCGTGTTCGACCACAGGGGAAAGCAGCGCCATGCGCAGATCGCGGCTTGAGCGAAAGACTTCCGCGAACCGCCGCAACTGTTCAAGGGCGGCTTCAGCCGCCTCCGCGCCGCCGGAGGATTGAGCCACTTCCAGCAGCGCCTTCGCGTATTGGTTGGCCAGGGCCAGTTCCGCCATGCCGCTCTCCTAGTTCGTTGCGCCGGGCGCGGAGTCCAGCGAACGCACGAAGTGTTCCACCAGGCGCTCCTGCGCGCCGCGCGCAGTCTCCTCAGCCAGACGCTGCCGGGCGAGATCCATGGCGAGATCCACGGCGAGGGCGCGCAGTTCCTTGCGGGCGTGATCGACGGCCGAGGCGATCTCGAGCTGCGCCTGCTCTTCGACCTTCTCGAGCAGCCGGCGCGTTTCGGCCTCCATCTCCCGGACCTCAATGGCCATCTCTTCGGCGGCCTGCTGCTTGATGGCCTCGATTTCCCGCTCGAGCCCGGCCACCTTTTGCTCCACCGCCCGCGAGTGGCTTTCGGCTTCGGCGGCGCGCTTCTGCGCTTCAGCCAGCTGCTTCAGGATGGACGCCTGCTGCCCGCGCAGGGCCGGGACGGCGAACTTCGCGAAGAGCCAGCCAAGCCCTGCAGCGAGGATGGCGAAGTTGAACCACTTGTACCCGAGGTAAGGATCGCCACCGTGGGCGGCTCCATGTCCGGACGCTTCCGGAGAGGCGAAGGCGAAGGCTGCGGCCAAAGCGAACAGAGCGGCGAGCCGGATCATTGCGGCCTCCCGGCGAGCACGGCCTCGGTGATGGCATCGGCCAGCCTGGCCGCCTCTTGCTGGAGAGCCTGCCTGGCTTGCGCGGCCTCGGCCTGGACTTCGGCCCGTGCGGCGTCGATACGCTGCCGCGCCCGCTGGCGGGCTTCCGCGAGAGCCGCGGACTGCCCGGCGGCGAGGCGCTTGCGTTCGGCTTCCTGCTGATCGAAGATTTCCGCCTGCGCCTGGCGCAGGCTGTCTTCATATTCTTTGAGCCGTTTGCGCGCCCGTTCCAGCGCCGCTTCGCAGGACTCGAGCACGCCTTCGGTGCGCCGCCGGCGCTCTTCGAGCACGCGGTCGAGGGGTTGGAACAGAACCTTCTTGAGGAACCAGTGAAGAAGAATAACGAGGAAGAAGGTGGGCAAGGCTCGCACGAGGATGCCTTGCAGGGCATGAAGGATCTGTTCCATCGCGTTGCGAATCGAGAAAAGCGGCCAGGTTCGGAAAAGCGGAACCGGAAACCTGAAGGGGCTGCGAACGGCGCGCGGGCCCGACAAGAAAAGGCTATCACGGTCTGATTCGGGGGGTCAATTCGAGTTCCGGGCAGAAAAGAGGCCGGGGCCCCGGGCGGCTCCGGCCTCTTCGGCGATGCTGTGTCCGGCGCGGGTTCAGGCGCGCACGGGCTTGTCGGTAACGCGGAAGTTCTTCTCGTCGAAGTAGAGCACCTTGCCCTGCCGGTAGCTCATGACGGCCATGGTGATGACGACCTGCGCGCGGGCGGCGGTTTCCACGTCGAGGGTGGGCTTCTGGCGCGAGCGCATGCAGTCGAGGAAGTTGCCGATGTGGGCCATCATCGTGTCTTTGTTTTCGACCTCGATCTTGACGGGCTCCTCGCCGAACTTCGCCTTGTAGTCGGCGCTGATGACGCGCTTTTCGGGCTTGACGGTGATGTAGGGGGCGAAGCCCTCGAAGCGGCCGTGCTCGACCATGACGAGAGTGCCCTCATGGCCGCGCACCGTGCCGGGGATATGCTCGGAGTTGGCCATCGAACTGGAGAGCACGACGGAGAAGCCCTTGGGATACTCGGCGAGCATGTGGAAGGTGTCGGGCACCTCGCGCTCGTCCTTGAAGACATAGATGCCGCCGGAGGCAGCCACGCGCAGCGGGTATTGGGCCTCGCCCCAGCAGATGTTGAACGGGGCCATGACGTGGAAGAAGAGGTCGGTGGCGATGCCGCCGGAGTAGTCCCAGTACTTGCGGAAGCGGAAAAAGCGGTCGGCGTCATAGGGGCGTTTGGGCGCCTTGCCGAGCCACATCTTCCAGTCGATGTAGTCGTCGCCCTTGGCCTCCGGGCCGGCGGCGGGATCGATCTTCCAGTTCCACTCGCCTTCGGTCGAGTTGCGGTGGTAAGAGCCCTGGCTCATGATCATCTTGCCGATCATGCCGTCGGCGATGGCCTTGCGGGCTTTCCACCACTGGTCGCCGCTGGTGGTTTGGGAGCCGACCTGGACCACGCGGCCGGTTTCACGGACGGTGTTGATGAGGGCCTTGACCTCCTCGATGGTGTGGCACATGGGCTTTTCGAGGTAGACGTCCTTGCCCTTGTCCATGGCCTCGAGGGCGATCTGGGCGTGCCAGTGGTCGGGGGTGGCGACGATGACGGCGTCGACTTCCTTGTCTTCGAGGATTTCGCGGTAGTCGAGCGTGCCTTTGCATTGGAAGCGCTCTTTGGCGAGGGTGACGCGCTTCTGGTAGACGTCGCAGACGCCTGCAATGCGGCAGGCGCCGGGCTGGACCTGCTCGGCGTAGCGCTGGAAGCGTTCGGCGACATAGAAGCCGCGTCCGCCGGTGCCGATGACGGCGACGTTGATGCGGTCGTTGGGGCCGATGGTGCGGGCGGGGGAGAGTTTGCCGGAGTTCTTCGCCATCGCCGTGGAAGCGAGGACGGCGGCGCCGCCTGCGACGAAGGCGCGGCGGGGAGTCTGGTTTTGATTCATGGAGGAAGCCACCTTGTTCGGGGAAGTTCAGCTTCATTCTATCCGCACGGCGTCCGGCCGCGCAGGGGCTGTGATATGCTTGCGCCGGGACAAGGAGGCTTTCCCGTGGAGGAGTTCTCCGTTTCGTGGTGGCTGTGGATCGTACTGGGGATTGTGCTGCTGGCGGGAGAGGTGCTGACCCCGGGCGGCTTCTACATTTTCTTCTTCGGCGCGAGCGCCGTTTGCGTGGGGCTGTTGAAGCTGACCGGTTTCACGCAGGGGCTGATCACAGAAGGACTGTTGTTTGTCGGGCTGGCCATCTGCGGGGTGGCGTTGCTGCGGAAGCCGTTGCTCGAGCGGTTCAAGGGGCCTAAAGGAGACAATGCCGACGCTGACCGCGTGGTGGGGGAGACTGCCGTGGCGGCGCAGGAGATTCCGCCCGGGGAGTACGGGAAAGTGGAGCTGCGCGGCTCGGTATGGAACGCAAGGAATGAAGGCGAGGCGGCGATTGCGGCGGGGGCGCGCTGCCGGGTGGCGGGGATCGATGGACTGACACTTCGGGTGCGGCGGGGCTGAAGCTGTCTTCGAAGGAGGATCGTCATGGAGATTGGCGCGCTGATCGTTGTTTTCTTTCTGATTTTCCTGGCGCTGGTCGTTATCGCCAAGACCGCCGTTGTCGTTCCGCAGCAGTCGGCCTATATTGTGGAGCGGCTGGGCAAGTACTCGGGCACGCTGTATGCGGGGTTCCACATTCTGGTGCCGTTTATCGACGTGATCCGGTACAAGCACTCGTTGAAGGAGCAGGCGATTGACATTCCGGAACAGACCTGCATCACGCGGGACAACGTGCGCGTGAACATCGACGGCGTGCTGTACCTGAAGGTGCTGAACCCCGAGCGGGCGTCCTACGGGATTTCGGATTACATCTTCGCCATCGCGCAGCTCGCGCAAACGACGCTGAGAAGCGAGATCGGCAAGATCGACCTGGACCGGACCTTCGAGGAGCGCACGAACATCAACGCGGCGGTGGTGACGGAGTTGGACAAGGCGAGCGAGCCGTGGGGCGTGAAGGTGCTGCGCTACGAGATCAAGACGATCAACCCGCCGGCCGACATTCTGGGCGCGATGGAGAAGCAGATGCGCGCCGAGCGGGAGAAGCGCGCCACGATTCTGAGTTCGGAGGCGGCGCGCGAGGCGGCGATCAACACGGCGGAAGGCGAGAAGCAGAAGGTGATCAAGGCGAGCGAGGCGCGGCGGCAGCAGCAGATCAATGAAGCCGAGGGGCAGGCGCAGGCCATTTTGGCGATTGCGCAAGCCACGTCGGAGGGCATCCGGCGCGTGGCGCAGGCCATCAACGAGCCGGGCGGCTTCGAGGCGGTGCAGCTCCGCGTGGCGGAGCAGTACGTGGCGGAGTTCGGGCGCATTGCGAAGGCGAGTTCCACGGTGGTGGTGCCGTCGAACCTGAGCGACGTGGCCTCGATCCTGAGCGTGGCGATGAACGTGATTCGCCACACGTCCGGGGAGGCGCCGCCTCCGCCGCCGCAGCCGCGGCGTCCGCAGGCGCCGCCACCGCCGCCGGCGCAGCTCTGATCGGGCTGCCGGGAGCGGGCCGTGTGGACGCCTGGAGTGGCCCGTGCGGCATACTGAAGGGCAGACATGCGGCGGCCCTCAGCGGGAATGGAAATCGAGATCAAGCTCGCAGCGCCGTCCGCCGCGGAGGGAAAAGAGCGGCTGCGGCGCGCGGGATTCGAGCCGCTGCATGAGCGGGCGTTCGAGGCGAATTCGGTGTTCGATACGGCGGGGCTGGAGCTGATCGGCTCCGGGCGGCTGCTGCGGCTTCGGGAGTTTCGCGGGGAGGCGCTGCTGACTTACAAGGGGCCGGCGGAGGCGGGTCCGCACAAGAAGCGGCACGAGATCGAAACGCGGGTGGGGGACGCGGGCGCGATGCAGGCGCTGCTCGAGTCGTTGGGCTACCGGGTGGTGTTCCGGTATGAGAAATACCGCACAGCGTTTGCGCGCGCGGGCGAAGGCGGGCACGCGTTTCTGGACGAGACGCCGATCGGGTGCTATCTGGAGCTGGAAGGCGAGCCGGAATGGATCGACGCGACGGCTGCGGAGATGGGCTTTGCGGCGGCGGACTACATCACGCTGAGCTACGGGGCGCTGTACCGGGAGCACTGCCTCCGGCACGGGGTGGAGCCGGGGCACATGGTGTTTGGGCGGTAAGAGCGGAGATGGTCGGGGCGGCAGGATTTGAACCTGCGACCCCCTGCGCCCAAGGCAGGTGCGCTACCAGGCTGCGCCACGCCCCGACACTGCGTGCACCCTTGATTTTAGACCACCGCGTGGCCCAGACGCCGGGCAGGTAACGTTTCCCGGCTCTTGGTTCCCTCGCCGCCGGCGGGAGCGGAGATTCGTCGTGGCGCGGTGCGGCAGCATCGCGCGTGCGATGGTCAGGATGCTGGTCCAGCGAGCTCGCGGCGGAGTGAAAGACGCAGCGCTGAAGGCGGCCGGCGGAGGCTCCCCGAACAGGTGGGGACGGTGCGGTGCAAGAGCGGACGCCGGGGAGGATGAAGCGCGCCCCGGCGGCGTGATATAGTGAAGGTGTCCAAGCTGAGCGGGGACGTAGTTCAGTTGGTTAGAACGCCGGCCTGTCACGTCGGAGGTCGC
>CAYWJB010000012.1:0-119844 GCA_964458495.1 uncultured Arcobacter sp. | reverse complement strand
TTTATGCCAGAGTCCACGGCTTCCCGCCAACCCCTGTGTGAGAAATGGCGGCTAGACCGCGCCGGCTTTTCCCTTCCGCCCCCCAGACGTCCCGGCCTCTCCTGCCTGCCACTTTGGCCGGATGGTTCACAACGTCAGGGTGCCGGCGCGCCTATTCCGGCAGCGGAGTCAGCGTCCGCCGCTCTCCTCACCGCGCCTTCGCTCCCAGCATCACCGGATCGGCGTCCAATAGCCGCAGCGACTTCACCATGTCCCTGGTTGCCTCTTTGTACCGGAGAAAATGGGGCGTCTTCAAATGGGACTCGTACGCTTCCCTGCTGGCGTAGACTTCGAGGATCCGGATCTGCGCCGGATTCTCCCTGAGGGAGACCGCCTGCAACGCAAGCACGCCCGGCTCGAGCCGGATGGACTTCTCGATCTCCTCCATCAGCACCGCCTTGTACTCGGCAAGGCGCGCCGGGTCCACTTCGATCTCCGCCAGCCGAACCAGCGGCGCCGCCTGCTGCTGCGCCGCCAGCGGCAGGAGGCGCGCCAGCACCAGAAGGGAAAGGCTGATCCACTGACGTACTGTCATTTCGTCCTCCTCTCGAGCGGCCGCCAGAGGGGTGAAGCTCCGCACAGCGTCAACTTGTGCCGCCCAGGCGGGGAGAGAATTCCCGATCAGGATCTACTCCGCCCGGAACCGCGTCCACGGATGCGAGGGCAAATCCCGGAGCAGCGGCTTCATCCAGGCGAACTGCGGATGCTTCTTCAGGTGCTCTTCGGCGCGGAAGCCGATGCCGCAGGAGTGGCCCATGGCGGCTTCCAGCTCCATGGCGCGGATCATGCGCGCATCGGCGGCCTTCGACTGCACGGCGCCGGCGGGGCCGAATTCGTCCTGCCACGGCTTCATCCCGCGCGGGCTCAGATCCACATGCCCGCAGAGCGTCCGCTCCCCGGGCGCATCCGGCTTTTTCTCGAAAGTGTCGTAGTGGTCCGCCAGGAAGCGCTTCGCCTCCTCCAGCCCGATCTTCCCCTTGTTCTCGGCCAGCAGCTGCTCCCACCGCACGCGCCGCGCATTGGCGCTGACGCCCGGGTCGTTCATGGGGAAAGTGGTCTCTTCGGCCGCAAGCTTCGGACTCACGGGAAAATTGGCCCCGGCAAAGTAGCCGTCCCGCGTGCGCTCCAGGGTGACGTTCCTGAGACCCAGTTCCAGCCGGCCCACTTCGTTCCTCCGCGCGTCCGCCACCAGCCAGGCGTTCGCATAGCCGCCGTTGTTGCCGCGGATCATGTATGCCGCAAACTCGTCGATCGAGGACGCGTACTGCATCGCCTGGCGCGCCCGCGCGAACTCCGGCACTCCTTCCGGATCGAATCCGCGAAATCCCGTGATCGTGGTTTCCGTAATGGCCAGCCCGGCCGAATTGATCCCGAAGTCGTCGCCGGAATGAATAAACCCCGGGAACCCGTCCATCAGGATGCGGTGCCCGCGCTCCGGACGGATCTCGAAGATGATGTTCCAGCGGGCGCCCTCGAGATACCCGGACCAGTTGTTGTGTGCAATCACCGGCCCTCCGTCCCGCGTCCAGCTGCCCGTGGCCACGAAGGCGCTGCAACGGTCCGGCGCGCCGGACTTGCCCTGGCCGTCCAGCCATGCCACGTAATAGCCCAGTTCGATGTTCGCGTTCAGCACCGTCAGGTCGAAGCGATCCGCTTTCAAGCCCGCCTGCGCAAGGCCCTCTCTCATGGCGAGGATCTCGCGCTGGTACTCCTCCGGCACCTTTGGCCAGAGGATCCGCTCCGCCGTCTCCCGGAAGAAGCCCCAGCTTCGCTTCGTGTCATGCTCCAGATTCAGGCGCGTCACCGCGAGGGCGTCTTCGATCTCCTTCGCCAGGAGATGCCCGTGCTGGTAGCCGATCTGCTCCGGCGTTCCTGCCAGGCGGACGGGAATCCAGCCGTTCTTCTTCTCGCCGCGCCACGAACCCGCCAGCCGCGCGTCAGCGGCTTGCTTGCAGGAGGGAAGGGAAACGGCGGCCGCGGAGGCGGCGGCCAGGGTCAGGAATCTTCGCCGCTGCATGCGACCGATGATACCAGCGGCGCGCGGGCAGCGGGGAAGAGAAGGCTCAGTGGCAGCCCTTGCAGGTGAACTTGCGCCCGTGGCACACGGCACAGCCCTCGCGCGGGAAATCCTTGTCCCCGTGCTTGTCGGAAAACTCCGCCGTGTGGTTCGCAGGGCGGAAGTTCGGAGTCGTTTCCACGTGGCACTTCTTGCAGGAGTCCGGCGGCTTGATCTCGGCGTGGCATACCAGGCAATCCGCCATGTGCGGGAAATGCGCGGCAGTCTTCTTGCCATGCGGCACGTCATCGCTCTGCGGAATTCCCCGGTGGCAGGCCGAACAGGGGTCCTGGATTTTTGCCAGCGCCTCCACGGCCGGAGGATCAGGCCCCAGATAGGATTTCGACTTCACAGCCGCCGAAATCAACGCGGCTATATTGCCCATTTCCACATGAATCGCGTGGTTGAACTTGTCGACCCCGCTATTGTTCGGCTCGCCGATTTCCACTTCGTCATGGCAGGTGACGCAAGCCATGTGGTCCGGCAGAAGGTTGTCCTCCGCTTTCGTCGAGGCGGCTGCCTCCTTGTGGCAGTTCTCGCAGGAGGTGACCTGCTTCAGATGGTATTTGTGGGAAAAGGGTTTGCGGGGCGCGGTCCAGGCTGCGGCCGCGCCCGCCAGAATGAGGACAGGGATCAGGGTTTTGAATACGTGATTCGCCATAGACGGTTGCCTCCGTCATCGGATACCAGGAGGCTGCCGTCCCTGAGCTCGAGCAGTCCGACCGGCCGGCCCCAGACTTCCTTTTTCGACGGATCCAGCATGAATCCCGTCAGGAAATCCTCCGGATTGCCCGCCGGCCGGCCGTTCTTGAAGGGAATAAAAACGACAGAATAGCCGATCCTCTGCGCCCGGTTCCAGGAACCGTGATAGGCCAGGAACGCGCCTCCCCGGTATCTCTCGGGGAACATCCTGCCCGTGTAGAAACGGGCATCCAGCACTGCCACATGCGCCGGCAGCACCACGTCCGGCACAATCGTCTTCGCTACCAGGTCCGGCCTCTGCCCCTTGTTCCGCGGGTCCTCGTTCGGCCCGATGTAGGCGTAAGGCCAGCCGTAAAAGCCCCCGGGACGGATCGCGGTGAAGTAGTCCGGCACCAGATCGTCGCCGAGGCCGTCCCGTTCCTGCACCGCCGCCCAGAGCGTGTCCGTGCCCGGATACCAGTCGAGCCCGATCGGATTGCGGGTGCCGGTGGCCACAAACTCGCGTCCCGTGCCGTCGGGGTTGAAACGCAGAATCGCCGCGCGGATCTCCGGCTCGCCCGGGCTCACATTGGATTGCGATCCGACGGCCAAATAGAACTTTTCCCCCTTCCGGTCGAACAGAATGGTCCGCGTCCAATGGCCGGTGGCGGCCTCCTTCAGAGGAACGATCTCCTCCGGCTGCGACGCCTCAAGCTTCTTCGAATCATATTTGTAGCGCTTTACCGAGGTCGTCTCGGCCACATACAGGTAGTCCTTCCACAGAGCCAGCCCGAAGGGGCGGTCCAGCCCGTTGAGGATTTCCTTCTTCTCGTCGTCGCTGATCCGGTTGTCGCGGTTGCGGTCCGCCAGCGCAAAGACGCGCCCCTGGCGCGCCGAGTCGGAAAGCAGGATCTCGCCCGAAGGCCCCAGGATCATGTATCTCGGCCGTTCAAAGCCGGAGGCGAATTCCTGAACATCAAAGCCACCCGGCACCTGAAGCCGCGAGCCGTCGGGGCGCTCGATCACCCGCGGAGGGTTCGACGCCGAAGGCGTGTGAAACGGGGGCGGAAGCTTGGGCTGTTGCGCGGATGCAGCCGCAAGGCCCAGCGCGGCTGCCGCAAGCAGGAACCGTGAAGTCGTCATCGTAACCGTATTCTATCCTTCCCTCTGCTGCAGCCGTCTGAACCTCTTTTCATGGAACGGCTGCAAATGAGAACTTCTCCGTGCGCGGCCCACTGGGTCCAGAGAAGCCATGCCGGACCCCGTCGAAGCCGTGGATGCGCTGATCCGCCTCTGGCGGCAATCTCCCGCCGGCGCCGCCGTCAACCTTCGCCAGTGCGCCGGCGCCTTTTCGCAACGCGCCGGGGAGCTGGAGAGCCACCTCGACCTCCTCTTGCCGAACGCCGATTCGCGGTGGCAGGAATCAGCCGGGGAGGAGATGCGCTGGCGCTGGAACCGCTCCGGCTACGTCCTGTTCTGGATTCTGGTCGCCGTGCTGTGCTTCGGGGCGCTTGCCACCGGCTACTTCCTTGCCCTCAGCCCGTAGCCGCCGTCCCCGCCGAAGCCGCACCGGGCCGCCGCGCTCTGCCGCCCCCTGCCCGGGCGGGTCCGATTACAGTCTTGCGGCTCAGGCCGTCCTGCGCCGCGCCAAGGCTGCCTGCCAGGCCTGCTTGAGCCGCGCCTCCAGCTCCGGCGGAATCTGCGACGGCGCTGCCTGCCCCGCATAGCGGTGCGACACTTCGATCGACCGCCGCAGCGACCGCACGAACTCCACGCAAGGCTCGCAGTCCTGGATGTGTTCCTCGATCAGGCGGCAATCCATCTCTTCCAGTTCGCCATCGAGATACTCCGAGAGCCGCGCAAAGATCTCCAGGCAGCGCGGATCGCGCTCCCCTTGCGAATGATGATGCGTGTGGCGGGTCATTTCTGATTCACCTCACCGTTGCCGCCGAGGTACCTGGCCAGGCTCTTTCGCAAGGCCAGCCGCCCGCGGTGCAGTCTCTGCTTCACCACATCCACGCTGAGATCCAGGATCTCCGCGGTTTCAGCCGTCGACAGTCCTTCGACGTCCCGCAGCAGGACCACCGGCCGGTAGGTTTCCGGCAGATCGCGCAGCGCCTTCTCCAGCTCGGCGTTGAGCTCCGCCCGCAGCAGCCTCTGCTCGGGCAACTCCCCGCGGTCTTCCAGCTGCGCCGAACGCGCGACATCTTCGGTGCCTGGCAGCAGTTCGTCCAGTGAAAGCTCGCGCTCGGGCGCGAAGACGCTCCGGCGCCGCTTCATCAGGCAGAAATTCTTGGCGATCCGGAACACCCACGCCCGCACGCGCGCGGGATCCTGCAACTGGTCGAAGTTTTCAAAGACCTTCAGGAGAGTCTCCTGCGCCACCTCTTCGGCGTCTTCCCGCTGCCCGCACATCAACCAGGTGTACTGGAACACGCGGTGCTGGATGCTCTCCACGAATGGGGTGAATGCCGAGGCGTCGCCTTCCAACAGACGCCGCGCCCATTCGACTTCCGGCGCCGCGGCGGCAGGAGGGGTCGAGGATGTGGCCACCCTTCTATGGTATGCCGCTCCCGCTGGTCCCGCGGCTTGGCCGGCGCTCTGACGGGGAGCGCCGGCCCGGATCCACAACTTTCAGAACCACAGATGCGGGTCGCGCCGGAAGGTGACCGGCGGCCAGTGCCATTCCCCGCTCGTGCGGGCCACGCAATTTCCGCGCAGGACGCATGTCACGGCGCAAAAACTGCCGCATCTTGGGGGATGTGCGGAAACCCATTCTCACTCTCGTGCTGATCGGGTGGGCGGCGTCCGGACAGACGCCGCTCACGCTCCGGGACGCAGTGAAGCAAGCCCTTGGCCGCCACCCTTCGCTGGAAGCCGCCGATGCTCGCATCGAGGCTGCCGGAAGCCGCGTGGGCCAGGCCCGTTCCGGCTACCTGCCGCGCGTCCAGTACATGGAAAACCTCATGCGGGGCAACAACCCCGTCTATGTCTTCGGAGCCCTGCTGACGCAGCGCCAATTCACGGCCGCCAATTTCGATATCGCCCGCCTCAACCGCCCCGATGCGCTCAACAATTTCCAGAGCATGATCACCGCCGAGCAGCTCATTTATGACTTCGGCGGCGTGAAAAATGGCGTCAAAGCTGCAGAAATCGGGAAGAAAATGACCGAGGCGGAGAAGCGCACCGCCGAGCTGAACCTCATTGCCCATGTGGCCCGCGCCTACCACGGGGTGACGCTGGCTACGCAGGCCCTCGAGGTGGCCCGCGAGGCCCTGAAGACCGCGGAAGCCGACCTCCAGCGCGCCCGCACAGTCCGCGACGCAGGCCTGGCCACCGAGGCCGACGTGCTCGCCGTGCAGGTCCACGCCGCCGCCATGAAGGAACAAGTGATCCGCCGGGAGGCGGATCTGAAGGTCGCCCGCGCCGCGCTGAACGAGGCCCTCGGCCTGCCGCTGGACACGCCTCAAGAGCTGGCCACGCCGCTCCGGCCCGCGCCGCCGGTGGAAGCCGCCAGCCCGGATCTGCGGCCCGAGATCGAGCAGATCCGCCTCGCACGCCAGGCTGCCGAGGCGCAATCCCGCAGCGCCCGCGCCGGCTATCTGCCGCAAATCGCTTTCCGCGCCACCGTGGAAGCCGACCGCCAGGAGTTCTTCAACAAGGGCGGCGGCAACTGGCTCGTCATGGGTTCGGTCCGCTGGAACCTGTTTGACGGAAACCGGACGCGCCAGACCGTCGCCGAGGCGCGCGCCATGGCCTCAGCCGCCGCCGCCACCGAAAAGCAGTACTCCAACGCCCTGAGGCTGGAGCTGACCAAGGCGCTCGCCGACTTTGACGCCGCCACCGAACGCATCGCCGTCACCGAAGCGGGCGTCGCCCAGGCCGAAGAGAGCCTGCGCATCATTCGCAATCGCTATTCAAACGGCCTGGCGACTGTGACCGAACTGCTCCGCGCGCAGACGGCGCTGCTCGATGCGAAGACCCGCCGCCTCGCCGCTATCCACGATCAGCGGCTGGCGGCTGTGGAAGTGGAAAGATCCGCCGGAAAACTGAATGGAGATTCGAATGTTCTCGACTAACGCCAGGCTGGCCGGATTCTCCGGCCTGATCGTGATCACCGCCGCCGGTCTCGCCGCCTGCGGCGGCGCCAAGGAGCCCGCCCGGAAGGCAGAGGCCCTGCCGCCGGTGCGCGTCCAGACGGTGAAGCTCGCCGAGGAGACGGTCCCGGAGATTTACGAGGCCATGGGCACCGTGCGGGCCCGCGTTTCCAGCGTGGTCGGCGCGCGCGTCATGGGATACCTGCGCGAGGTGCGCGTCCAGGCGGGCGACACGGTGCAGCCGGGCCAGGTGATCGCCGTCATCGAGGCGCGCGAGATCGACAGCGGCCTCAAGCAGGCGGAAGCGGCGCGCGAAGAGGCGCGCAGCGCGCTGCCCGAAGTGGAGAGCGCCATCGCCGCGGCGCGCGCGCAACTGGAGCTGGCCGAAGCCACGCACCGGCGCATGAAGTCGTTGTTCGACCAGAAGTCGATCACGCAACAGGAATTCGACGAAGCGGAAGCGCGGCTGCGGATGGCGCGCGCCAACCACGAAATGGCGCTGGCGAAGAAGGCGCAGCTCGAGCAGAAGATCCGGCAAGCGGACTCGGCGGTGGCGCAGGCGGCGGCGATGAAGGGCTACATGGAGATCACGGCGCCGTTCCGCGGCATCGTCGTCGAGCGCAAGGCGGAGCCGGGGATGCTGGCCGCGCCGGGGATGCCCATCGCCGTGATCGAACAGTCGGCCGGCTACCGGCTGGAGGCTGCGGTCGAGGAAGGACGCCTCGGCCGCATCCGCCCCGGCATGGGCGTGGAAGTCGTGCTCGACGCGCTCGGCGCGCCGCAGCAGGGCCGTGTCGAGGAGATCGTTCCCGCGCTCGATCCCGGCTCGCGCTCCTTCACCGTGAAGATCGCGCTGTCCGGCGGCCTGCTGCACAGCGGCATGTTCGGCCGGGCCCGCTTCGCCCTCGGCGAGCGGAAAGCGCTGCTGGTGCCCGCCTCCGCCATCGTCCGGCAAGGACAGGTGGAACAGGTTTATCTCGTCGAGAACGGCGCCGCGCGGGCGCGCCTCGTCACCACCGGAGCCGCGCACAGCGGCCGGCTTGAGGTTCTCACCGGGCTTCGCCCCGGTGACGCCGTCATCGTTGCGCCCCCCGCCAATCTCCGCGATGGAAGCCCCGTTGAGGTGAGGCCGTGACCATGCCGAACGACAAGCCCCGCTACGGTCTGGCCGGCCGCATGGCGCATGGCTGGATCAACTCCAAGCTCACGCCGCTGTTCATCGTGGCCTCGCTCCTCGTCGGCGCGTTCTCCGTCCTCATGCTGCCCCGCGAGGAGGAGCCGCAGATCATCGTCCCCATGATCGACGTCATGGTCTCCATGCCGGGCGCCAGCGCCAAGGAGGTGGAAGAGCGCGTCACCCGCCCCATGGAGAAGCTGCTCTGGGAGATCCCCGGCGTCGAGTACATCTACTCGACCACCTCCCCGGGCGCCTCGCTCGCCATCGTCCGCTTCAAGGTCGGCCAGAACGAAGAGGACGCCATCGTCCGTCTCAACCAGAAGCTGCACGCCAACTATGACCTCATCCCGCCCGGCGCCAGCCAGCCGCTGATGAAGCCGCGCTCCATCGACGACGTGCCGATCCTCGCCCTCACCTTCCACTCCTCGCATTACGACGGCTTTCAGTTGCGCCGGATCGCCGCGCAGGTTCATGACGAAGTCAAGCAGGTTCCCGACGTCAGCGAGGTCAAAATCATCGGCGGGCAGCGCCGGGTGCTGAAGGTCACGCTCGACGCCACCCGGCTTGCTGCCTTCCAGCTCGCTCCGCTGCAGGTGGCGGGCGCTCTCGGCATTTCCAACCAGAAGCTGCCCGCCGGCACGGCTGCCGCGGGCAACGTGGAGACTGTGCTCGAAGCCGGCAGCTGGATCCGCTCGGCCGAGGACGCCGCCGGACTGGTTGTCACCGTCCACAACGGGCGCCCCGTCTATCTGCGCGACGTCGCCAGGGTCGAGGATACCGGCGAGGATCCCGTCCAATATGTGCAGTTCGCAAGCCAGGGGCGCTTCGAGCCCGCTGTCACTCTGTCTGTTGCCAAGCGCAAGGGCACCAACGCCATCGTCGTCGCAGAGCACGTGCTTGAGCGGGTCGAGGCCCTGAAGGGCGCCACCATTCCGTCCGGCGTCGCGGTGGACATCACGCGGCATTACGGAGAGACCGCCGAAGAGAAGTCCGACGAGCTGCTCTTCCACATGGGGATCGCCGTGGTCAGCGTCACCCTGCTGATCGCCTTTGTCCTCGGCTTCCGCGAATCCCTGATCGTCTTCATCGCCATTCCCGTCACGCTCGCGCTCACGCTCACCGTCTTCTATCTTTACGGGTACACGCTGAACCGCATCACGTTGTTCGCGCTGATCTTCTCCATCGGCATCCTCGTCGACGACGCTATCGTGGTGGTGGAAAACATCGTCCGCCACGCGCGCCTGCCCCACAACGCGGGCCGCCCCATCGCCGATGTGGCGGTCGAGGCCGTGGATGAAGTGGGCAACCCCACCATCCTCGCCACTCTGACCGTCATCGCCGCCATCCTGCCCATGGCCTTCGTCAGCGGACTGATGGGGCCCTATATGCGGCCGATTCCCATCGGCTCCAGCGCCGCGATGGTCTTCTCGCTCATCGTCGCCTTCCTGGTCACGCCGTGGGCGGCGATCCGCATCCTCAAGAGAGACTCGGGCCACGGCCACGACCACACCGAGGACCGCCTCACCGTGTTCTACCGCAAGGTGATGGACCGCCTCATTCACGTTCCCTTGTACCGTTACGGATTCCTTGCGCTGGTCACCGTACTTCTGCTCGGTTCCATGTCGCTCGTCTACATCGAGTTCGTGAAGGTGAAGATGCTGCCCTTCGACAACAAGAGCGAGTTCCAGGTCATCATCGACATGCCCGAAGGCACCACGCTCGAAGAGACCGCACGCGTCACGCGTCTGCTGGCCGAGAAGACCTTCGAGCAGCCGGAAGTCGTCAACGTCCAGACCTATGTCGGAACGGCTGCCCCTTACAACTTCAACGGGTTGGTCCGCCACTACTTCCTCCGCCGGGGGGCGAACGTCGCCGACATCCAGGTGAACCTCGTCGGCAAGAAGGAGCGCGACCTTCAGAGCCATGACATCGCCAAGAAAGTTCGCGAGCGGCTTCTCCCCGTCGCCCGCCAGTATGGCGCGCGCATCAAGGTGGCCGAGGTGCCGCCCGGCCCGCCCGTTCTTCAGACGCTGGTCGCCGAAATCTACGGCCCCACGGCCGAAGGCCGGGAGAAACTCGCCGGGCAGATCCTGAAGATTTTCGATGAAACCCCGGGCGTCGTCGACGCCGACTGGTACGTCGAAGATCCCCAGCCCCGGCAGGTGTGGCGCGTCGACCGCGTCAAGGCCGCCCTGCATGGCGTCTCCGCCGACGATGTGGCCAAGACCATGATGGCCGCTTCCAGTGGCCTCACCACCGGACTCCTGCACTTCGAGCAGGCCAAGGAGGACATACCCGTCGTCGTCAGGCTGGACCGCGCCACGCGCAGCGATCTGGAGCGCCTGAAGAGCCTTCGCGTCATGGGGCGGGCAGGGAACCTCGTCCCCTTGAGCGAGATCGTCGCTGTCGAGCAGACTACGAGCGAGAAGAACATCTATCACAAGAACCTGATGCCGGTGACCTACGTCACCGCCGATGTCGCCGGCATCATGGAGAGCCCCGTCTACGCCATCCTGGCGCTGGGCCCGAAGATCGCCAAGCTCGACATCGGACAAGGGTACGAGATCGAGCAATACACTGCCCGCCAGCCGGGCGACGAGTCGCGCTACGCCATGAAGTGGGACGGCGAATGGCACATCACCTACGAGGTCTTCCGCGATCTCGGCATCGCCTTCGCCGCCGTGCTGGTGCTGATCTATGTGCTGGTGGTGGGCTGGTTCGAGAGCTTCCTGACGCCGATCATCATCATGGCCGCCATCCCCTTCTCGCTCGTCGGCATTCTGCCCGCGCACGGGCTCCTGAACGCTTTCTTCACCGCCACCTCGATGATTGGCTTCATCGCCGGCGCCGGCATCGTGGTGCGCAACAGCATCATCCTGGTAGACTTCATCGAGCTGCGCCTGAAGGAGGGCATGCCGCTGGACAAGGCGGTCATCGACGCCGGTGCTGTCCGCTTCCGTCCGATGATGCTCACCGCCGCCGCCGTCGTCGTCGGCAGCGCCGTGATCCTGTTTGACCCGATCTTCCAGGGACTGGCCATCGCGCTGATGGCGGGCGAAATCGCCTCGCTGCTGCTGTCGCGCGTCACCGTCCCCATCGTCTACTATATCTTTCACCTCAGAGGGAGCAAACAACCATGACCGTTGAAAGGCTGTTGCGAATGATCGCCGGGTTCTTCATCCTGTTGAGCCTGGTTCTCAGCGTTTACCACGACCAGCGCTGGCTCTGGTTCACCGCCTTCGTCGGGCTGAACCTGTTCCAGAGCGCCTTCACCAACTGGTGCCCGATGATGACGATTCTGCGCAAGGCGGGCGTCAAGGGCTAAGAGGAGCTTCGAAGCGCGCCTGGCATCGCCCGCCGGGCGCGCCTGGCTGGTCTGTCCGGGGAGAGCCTCGTCAGGCGGATTGCAGATTCAACAACCCTTTCAGCCGCGCCCGCAGTGAGGATTCGTGGCGCTGAACCTCGACGCCCGCCAGCGAGGCGGCGAATTCGGTGAAGGCGCGCGCCAGCGGCGTCTCTTGCGCCAGCGGCGCGGCCTCCAGGATCGACTCCGACACGGACCGGTAATCGTTCGGGAACACGAAAGCCACCCGCCTGCCCAAAGCCTGTTCGATCTCCTCCGCCTTCGGGGTTTCCTTCGCCGCGCGGTTGACCACCACGCCGATCCGTTCCGCTTCCACTGCCAGCCGCCCCAGTTCCTCCAGCCGTTGCAGGGCCAGCTTCAGCGAGGGCAGCTCGGCTGTGCATACAGGAAACACCTGCTTCGAGCGCCGGACCAGCTCCACCGTCGCCGGGTTGATCAGCTCCGGCAGGTCGGCCAGGATCAGATCGTACTCGCCGCGTACAAAGTTCAGCAGCTGAAAATAGTGCACCCACTCTGGCGGCTCGGCGTCCAGCGCCCGAGTCGAAAGAAGGAAATCGACACCGTGTTTGCTGGCGACGTTCCGGCGCAGGATGAAAGAGTCCAGGTTCGCCGCCGAGGCCAGCACACTCTGGATCCCGCCCGTCGGCGTCACGCCCAGCATGAGCCCCATCACGCTGCTGCGCAGGTCGGCGTCGATCACCAGCACCCGCTTGCCCAGCCGCGCCGCTGCCACCGCCGTGTGCAACACCACCGTGGAGCAGCCGCTGCCTGCCTTCGAAGGCAGGAACGAATGCAGGCTCTGCTCCAGCCCGCCATGGTGCGCCTCCATCGCCTCCCGGATCGTGACCCGCAATTCCTCGGGCGAGCAATCCGGCGCAGCCAGCCCCGCCGCCCCCAGGTGCCGTGCCAGCAGGCGCGCCTCGGCGTTGCAGCCGATCCCGATCACCGGGGTCTTTGGCGACAGTTCCTTCACACGCGCCATGCACTCCAGCGCCGTCTGCCCCCCGGTCAGGTCCACGAACACCAGGTCCGGCAGAAGGCTGTGAATCAGCCGCGCCAGTTCGTAGCCGCCCGGCGGAGCAGGCAACTCCCTCATCACCGTCACTTGCCCTGTGGCGGCGAGCATGGACCGGATCAGCGGCGCCGATTCGGTGCTTCCCAGGATGACGACCGCATTGAACACCTGTCGCCTCGGCCAGAACCCGGGTTCTGGCTACTCTTCATATCGTCAGAATGGATGCAAAGATTAGCCCCCAGGCTCAAACCGCCGTGAGCCGCTGCTCCTCTTCCCGGGTGTCACGCCGGCCCGCCGCCTGCATCTTGCCCCTTGCTGGCTCATGTACACTCCTCAATGAGGTTCCATCCCTATGGACATCGCGCTGGACATTCACCGGTTCCATTTCGCCTTCACCGTCACGTTCCACTATCTTTTCGTCCAGCTCACCCTCGGCCTTGCGCTGTTGATCTTCATCCTGAAGACGCTCGCGCTCAAGACCGGCGATGAGCACTACAACCAGGCCGCCCGCTTCTGGGCCAAGATCTTTGCCGTCAACTTCGCCCTGGGCGTGGTCACCGGCATTCCCATGGAGTTCCAGTTCGGCACCAACTGGTCGCGCTTTTCCAAGGCAGCCGGCGGCGTCATCGGCCACACGCTCGCCATGGAGGGGCTTTACGCCTTCTTCCTCGAAAGCTCTTTCCTCGGGCTGCTCCTTTACGGCGAGAGAATCCTCGGCCGCGTCGGGCACTGGTTCGCGGCCCTGGCCGTCTGGCTGGGCAGCTGGCTTTCCGGCTACCTGATCGTCGCCACCAACGCCTGGATGCAGCGGCCCACCGGCTACCGCCTCGGCCCCGGCGGCGAGATCCTGCTCGACAGCTGGTGGTCGCTCGTTTTCAACGACTGGGCCTTCTGGCAGTACGCGCACACCATCACCGGCGGCGTCATCACCGGCGCCTTCGTCATGTCCGGCGTCGGCGCGCTCTATCTGCTGCTGAAGAAGCAGGAAGACTTCGCCCGCACCTTCCTGCGGCTTGGCGTCACCGTGGGGGTGATCGCCTCCATCGTCGCCCTGTTCCCCACGGGCGACCAGCAGGGCATGCTCGTCGCCAGGCACCAGCCGGCCACCCTGGCCGCCATGGAGGCCCACTTCACCACGGGAGAAGCCGCCCCCATGTTCATTCTTGGCCAGCCGGACGTCGAGCGCCGCCGCATCGACAATCCGTTCCTGGTTCCCGGCATGCTCAGCTTCATCACGTCCAAGCGCTGGGACGCCGAGGTCAAGGGCCTCGACGCCTTCCCGCAGGACCAGTGGCCGACCAACATCCCGCTGCTTTACTACGGTTTCCACATCATGGTCGGCCTGGGCACCATCTTCATCGCCGTCATGGTTGTCAGCTTCATCCAGCTGCGCCGCGGGAGGCTGTTCGAATCCCGGCCGCTGCTGTGGATTCTGCTGTTTGCCTCGCCGCTGCCGTACGTGGCCAACACCGCCGGGTGGATGACGGCCGAGCTCGGCCGCCAGCCCTGGCTGATTTACGGCCTGATGCGCACCACTGAGGGCAGCTCGGCCCACGTCAGCAGCGGCAACGCCATGTTCACGCTGCTCGGTTTCATGGGCATGTACACGCTGCTGCTGATGCTCGGCCTGTTCATGATCTGGCGCGAAATCGATCACGGGCCCCGCCCGGCGCAGGCGCCCGCTCCGGCAGCGCCACTGCCTGCCGCCCAAGTCTGAAGGAGGTGCACGAACATGCTTCCCGTTCTCTGGTTCTGGATCGTCGCCGTCATGATCGCCATGTACGTCGTGCTCGACGGCTTTGACCTCGGCGCCGGCGCCATCCATCTGGCCGTCGCCCGCAATGACGAAGAGCGCCGCATGGTGCTGCGCTCCATCGGCCCCGTGTGGGACGGCAACGAGGTCTGGCTGCTGGCCGGCGGCGGCGCCCTCTATTTCGCTTTTCCCGCCCTGTATGCCAGCAGCTTCAGCGGCTTCTATCTCCCGTTGATGGTCGTCCTGTGGCTGCTTATTCTGCGCGGCACTTCGGTAGAGTTCCGCTCCCACATCCGCAACGACGTCTGGCGGCCCATGTGGGACGTCATTTTCAGCGCCTCCAGCCTGCTGCTGGCCGTCTTCTTCGGGGCCGCCCTCGGCAATGTCGTCCGCGGCGTGCCGCTCAACAAGGAAGGCGAATTCTTCCTGCCTCTCTGGACGAACTTCCAGCCGGGTCCCGAGCCCGGCATCCTCGACTGGTACACGATCCTGGTCGGTGTTTTCGCCCTCTGCACGCTGGTTCAGCACGGAGCGCTGTGGGTCGCCTACAAGACGCCGGACCCGGTCCGGGAGCGGTCGCGCGCCATTGCGCGATTCTGCTGGTATGCCGTGGCCGCCCTCACGGTCCTGGTCACCATCGTCAGCTTCCGCATCCAGCCCCACCTTGCGGACAGCTTCTCGAAGTGGCCCGCGGGCTACGTGTTTCCGGCGCTCGCCGTCGCCTCGCTCGCCGCGGTATTCGTCTTTCAGCGCCGTCAGGACGACCTCAAGGCCTTCCTTGCCTCGGCGCTCTACATCGTGGGGATGCTCACCAGCGTCGTCTTCGGCGTCTTTCCGATGGTGTTGCCCGCCAACTCCGACCCTGCGCTGAGCCTGACGATTTACAACGCCAGCGCCCCGGAATACGGCTTGCGCGTCGGGCTGTGGTGGTTCACTCCGGGAATCCTCATCGCCGCCTTCTACTTCTGGTTCCTGTACCGGCGCTTCGCCGGCAAGGTCCGGATCGAATCCGAAGGCTACTGATGGCTGCTTTGCGCCGGGCGGCGCCCCGTGTCAGTGCCGCTCGGCGCCTGGCGCCGGAACGCGCTGCGGCAGGATCGAGAAGAACTCGACGATCCGCTTCTTCTGTTGCGCCTGCGGCGCCTCCTCGCCCTTGATCCCCAGAATCGAGTCCGCCAGCGCCTGAAACTGTTTGCCGAGTTCGGAGGCCGGCTCCACGGCGCGCCCGTCCTGCAACGCCGCATGCACGCCCTGATAGTCGTTCTGGAACGTGTAGGCGACCGGCACCCCCAGCAGGCTCTCGATCTGCGCCACCGTCACCAGGCTCCTGCGGTGATAACGGTTCAGCAGCACGCGTACCCGGTCAGCCAGGTCCAGCCGGTGCAGGAACGCCAGCTTTTCCCGCGCCAGGTGCAGCGACGGAATCTCCGGCGTCACCACCATGAACACGTTCTTCGATTCATGCATCACCTCGATCGAATACTTCTCGAGGTTGCCCGACACGTCCACGCACACCGTGCGGTAGTTCCGCCGCGCGAAGTCCAGGATCCGCCGGATCTGGTCGGCGTCGATCCGGAAGTCCGGGTTCAGCCGCCCGCTGTGTACCACGTCGATACCCGCCTTCTGGCACACGATCTGCCCCCAGATCGATTCATCCAGCCCGTGGGCGTTCTCCGCCGCGTCCACCACACAGTGCGTGTTCGACAGTTTCAGCATGAACCCGACGATCCCGCTGGAAAGGTCCATGTCCAGCAGCAGCACTTCCCCCTGCTTGCGCCGCCCCAGCGCCACCGCCACGTTCATCGCCACCGTCGACGTGCCGACGCCCTGCTTGCTCGGCAGGAAACAGTACACATGTTCCGTCGCGTCCACCAGCACCGGGATGTCCCTTACCAAGGACGCAATCCGCGCCGCCGCCTCCTGCAGCTCCTTCGGATCGAAAGGCATCGCCAGGCACTCGCGGATCCCTGCCCGCATCGCCTCCAGCAGCGAGGCAGGATCGAGCGCGCGGCTCAGAGCCGCCACCTGCACTCCCGGAGCTTGCGCCTTCAACACCTCCAGCGTGTCCATCGCCTTGGGCAGATCCTCGATGCTCAGGAACACCACGTGCGGCACGCTCGACCGCACCATGCGCATCAGTTCCAGCGCGTCCGGGTACTTCCGGATCTCCCGGATGATCTGAAGCCCTCCAACAGCTACCACGGCTTCGTCAAATCGTGCGGAAACCTCCGCGTCGGGACAAATGACCGCTCCCCTCAAAACCATATTCTTGTCACCCATCCTCGACTCTAGCGGCGCAATCCGTCCAGTTCAATCCGCAAATCAACCGAGGTTTGGGCAATCACCTGAGGGCTGTGCTAGGGGATTTCCCCGCCTTCCCGCGCCTATACCCCGCGCCTATACCCCGCGCCGGTTTCCGTAAAGAAAAACGTGCAATCGCGGACAGTAACGGAATCCCGTCTCCTTGCACGCCTCCACGACCCACAAAGACGCCTCGCGCAGCCGCTGCTCGTCCACGCCTTCCGGCATCAGCAGCACCCGGTCCGCCGGCGCCCCCAGACGGCCGGCCAGCTCCCGGGCTTCCTCCAAATCCTCCTGCCGGCTCACCACAAACTTGAGCTGGTACTCGTAGCGCTCCATCAGCCGCCCGATCACATCCAGCCGCAGCCGGGCGCGCTCGTGCATCTCCACCCACCTGCCCCCTTCGATGCCATGCGGCGTCGAATTGCCGAGCTTCGGGCTGATGCTCATCAGGTCGCATTCCACCGGCTGGTCCACCGTGCCCGCCGTTTCGATGGTGATGTGCCGCCCCAGGTCCCTCAGCGCCCGTGTCAGCGGCGCCACGTCGGCAAAGATCATCGGCTCACCGCCGGTCAGCACAACGTGCCGCAGCCGCGACTGCCCTGCCCGCTCCGCCAGCTGCTCCACTGTCCACTCCTCCCCTTCCGGCGCCCAGGAGGCGTAAGGGGTGTCGCACCATGAGCACCTCAGGTTGCAGCCCGAAGCCCGGACAAACAGCGAGGGCACGCCCGCCAGCAAGCCCTCGCCCTGGATCGATTCGAAGATCTCGCTGATCCTCACCGTTCTGCCTCTCCGGCATAGCGCAGCGGGTCCTGCACTCCCGCTTCCGCGAAGCCCGCCCTCCGCAGGAGGCATGAATCGCAATGCCCGCAGGCGAGGCCGCCCACCGGGTCGTAGCAGCTGTGCGTGAGCGAGTAGTCCACGCCCAGCGCGATCCCCAGCCGGATAATCTCCGCTTTACTCAGCTCGATCAGCGGCGTGTGGATCTGCAGCCGCTGCCGCCCCTCAACGCCTGCTCTGGTTGCCAAATTGGCCATCTGCCCGAAGGCGCGAATGAACTCCGGGCGGCAGTCCGGGTAACCGGAGTAATCCACGGCGTTCACGCCGATGTAGATGTCCTCCGAGCCGAGTACTTCTGCCCATGCCAGTGCAATGGCGAGAAACACGGTGTTGCGCGCGGGCACATACGTGACCGGGATTTCGGCCGCGTGGATCCTGCGGTCCTTCGGCACGTCGATGTCGGCTGTAAGCGCCGATCCGCCGAAGGCGCGCAGGTCGATCCGGAACACGCGGTGCTCCGCGGCGCCCAGATGCTGCGCCACGCGAGCTGCTGCCTCCAACTCGACATGGTGCCTCTGCCCGTAATCGAACGTCAGGGCGTAGGTGCGGAATCCGTCCCGCCGCGCGCACGCCAGCGCCGTTGCCGAATCCAGGCCGCCGCTCAGCAGGCAAACCGCGGGCTTCATTCCGCCAGGTCCTCCGGCAGTCTCCGGCTCAGCAGCCACCCGAGCACCGGAAACACGAGCAGCGACGCCAGAGCCGCGTGCAGCGACGTTCTGTCGGCCAGCCAACCTGTCAGCGGCACGAACACCATCCCCGCCGCGCCCCACGCGAATCCCATCAGCAGCGCCGATACAGTGCCCGCCTGCTCCGGCACGAGCCGCTGCGCCACGGTCACATTCACCGGGATCGTGAACAGCAGCACCAGTCCGCCGGCCACCAGGAATATGACGCCCCAGGACGAGTCTGTCAGGAAAAACACGCTCATCAGCGGCGCCGACCACAGGAAGGAGTGCGCAATCACCCGCTTGGGTCCGAACCACGCCGAAAGCTGCCCGCCCAGAATGCCCCCCACCGCTCCGGCTGTCAGGTATGCCGTCAGCACATAAGCCGCCTGATGCAGGCTGAAGCCGCGTTCGCGGCTCAGGTAGAGCACCAGAAACTGAGCGAACACTACTTGCACGGCCGACCGGAAGAACACGCCGAAATAGAGGATTGCCAGCGTGCGCCACGCCGTCCGGAGCGGCTTCAGATCGAACCCCCGCTCCCCCTTTTGCTCGCCAGCGGGCGGTCTCACCACTGCAATGCAGGCTGCCGATACCAGCAAGCCCGGCGCCGCCGCCCAAACCAGCCGCTCGAAGCCGAACCGGGCGATGAATTCCTTGAAAAACACCGGCGCCACCGCGATGCCCAGCGTTCCGGCGCTGATGAATACGGCCATCCACCGCGCCCGGTGCGACGCCATCCCGGCGGCGGCCCAGGAAGACGCCTGCGGGTGGAAGGCGCTCACGCCCGCCCCGCCCAGCGCCGTCAGCGCAAGGGCCAGCCCGTAGGCGGGCGCCAGTGCGCCCGACAGAATGAACACGCCTGCCACGGCCGGTCCCAATGCCGAAAACAGCGGCGTGCGGTAGCGGTCGGACAGGCACCCGTACAGCGGCTGCGTCACCGAGCTGCTGAATACCAGCAGCCCGCCCAGCAGCCCTGCCTGCGCCAGTGTCAGTCCCAGTCTCTCGATCAGAAAGGGCTGCAAAACGCCCAGGCTGCCCGAGTACAAATCCACAAAGAAATGTCCCAGGGAAAGCAGCCCAAGCGTCACCGCGCCCGTGCGCAGCCGTTCGCCTGCGTGTGGAACGGCGAATGCCGGGGAGGAAGCGCTCATGGCGGGGATCAACTTCAGTATAGCGTCCGCCCTCAAGGCGCCCTGCGCTGTGCTAGCCTTTCGCCATGAGCAAGTTCGCGGTGCTGCTGCTGGCAGGTCTCGCTCTCGCCGCATCGCCGGCGCTGGCCCAGTACGACGAGTTCGGCGGCGACGTCCCCTACGTTCCCACCCCGCCGCCCATCGTCGAGGCGATGCTCAAGCTCGGCAGGATCCAGCCCTCCGACTTCGTCATCGATCTCGGCTGCGGCGACGGCCGCATCGTCGTCATGGCCGCCGAGAAATTCGGCGCCCGCGGCATGGGTTTCGATCTGAACCCCCAACGCATCGCCGAGGCCAAGGAGAACGCGAAGAAAGCCAACGTCGAGGACCGAGTCGAATTCGTGGAGAAAAATCTCTTTGAAGCGGATGTCAGCAAGGCCACCCTCGTCACCCTCTATCTGCTTCCCGACGTCAACCTCCGCCTGCGCCCCAAGCTCCTCCGGGAGCTCCGCACCGGCGCCCGCATCGTCAGCCACAGCTTCGACATGGGCGACTGGAAGCCCGACAAGAAGATCGAAGTCAACGGCAAGACGCTCTACTTCTGGGAAGTCACCGAGAAGGCCAAGCGCGATTTCGGCGGCGAGTAAACCGCTGCCGCACTCTTTCCCCGGGCGCCCGGCTTCCGCCTGTCACTCCAACCGGAGTTTTGCATCCAGATTGCTACAATACTAGGTGCCTATGGCCGCCCAGCCGCCAAAATACAAGCCCAATCCGAAGCTTCCCCGCCAGGCGCTGCCGCTGCTCGACCCCGAACGGCGCCGCCGCAGCGCCGACGAAGTCGCCCTCGGCTTCACTCCCGAACAGGCCCAAACCGAGGCCCTCCGCTGCCTGCAGTGCCAGAAGCCCGCCTGCATCGAAGCCTGCCCTCTCCACATCGACATCAAGCGGTTCATCGCCCGCATCGTGGAAGGCGACTGGCAGGGCGCGCATGACGTCATCAGCGAACAGAGCCCCTTCCCGGGCGTTTGCGGCCGCGTCTGCCAGCATGAGTTGTTCTGCGAGAACGCCTGCATCGTCGCCAAGAAGTGGGACCCCGTAGCCATAGGATCTCTGGAGCGCTTCGCCGCCGATCACGCCCGGCTCCGGATGAAGGAGCTTGCCGGCAGCTATCCGAAGCCCACCGGCAAGAAGGTCGCCCTCGTCGGCTCCGGTCCTGCTTCGCTCATCGCCGCCTACGATCTGGTCCGGCTCAACTACCGCGTCACCGTGTTTGAGGCGCTCCATCAGCTCGGCGGCGTCATGGCCTACGGCATCCCGAACTTCCGCCTGCCCCGCGAGATCCTCCACGAGGAGATCGCCCGGCTCCAGAATATGGGCGTCGAGTTCGTGCCGGACTTCATCGTCGGCCGCACGGCCACCCTGGAGGACCTTTTCGAGGAGGGCTACGAGGCCGTATTTGTCGGCACCGGCGCCGGGCTGCCCTACCTGATGGGCATCCCCGGCGAGAACCTCATCGGCGTCTACACGGCCAACGAGTTCCTGACGCGCGTCAACCTGATGGAGGCCTACAAGTTTCCTGAGTCGCCCACGCCCGTGCGCGTCGGCCGCCACACGATTGTCGTCGGCGGAGGCAACTCCGCCATGGATGCTGCCAGGTGGGCCGTGCGTCTGGGGAGTGAAGTGACCATCCTTTACCGCCGCGGACGCGCCGAACTCAAGGCGCGGCTCGAAGAGATCGATCATGCCGAGGAGGAAGGCGTCCGCTTCGAGTTTCTCGCCGCGCCCGTCGCCCTGTATGGCGACGACAACGGCTTCGTCCGCGAGATGGAGTGCATCCGCATGGAGCTGGGCGAGCCCGACGAGAGCGGCCGCCGCGCCCCCGTTCCGGTCACGGGATCCGAATTCCGAATCCCGGCCGAAACCGTGATCGCCGCCATTGGCCAGGCGCCCAACCCCACGCTCCAGAAGTCCACGCCGCAACTGGTCACCCGGCGGGGGAAGATCGTGATCAACGAGTGGGGCGAGACGTCCATCCCGCGCGTCTTCGCAGGCGGCGACGTCGTGCGCGGCGGCTCCACGGTGATCCTTGCCATGAAAGACGGCCGCGCCGCCGCCCGCGCCATCCACGAAGCGCTCAGCGGCGAGCGTCAGCCGCAGGAGGTGGAAGCGTGAGCGCGCGCATCCTGTCCAAACGCCTGCTTGCTCCGGAGATCACCCTGCTCGAAGTGGAAGCGCCGCGCATCGCGCGCCGCTGGCGCGCCGGCCAGTTCATCATCATCCGGCCCGCGGCGCACAGCGAGCGCATCCCGCTGACGATCGTCGCCTCCGGCTCCGAACGGCAGTCCATCACCATGGTCATTCAGGCCGTCGGCAAGACCACCCGCGAAGCCGTGTCGCTCGAGCCGGGCGACGCGCTCTGCGACCTGGTCGGCCCTCTGGGGGAGCCGGCTGAAATCTGCACCGGCGAGCGCGTTCTGTGCATGGCGGGCGGCGTCGGCGTCGCCGAACTGCTTCCCGTCGCCCGCGCTTACAAGGAAGCCGGCAACACGGTGGTCGCGCTTTGCGGCGCGCGTTCGGACAATTACCGGATTCTCGACGAGGAGCTCCGCGCCTGCTGTGACGAGCTGCACTGGGCCACCGACGACGGCTCATTCGGCTTCCACGGCAACGTGGTTCAGCTTCTCTTGAGCCTCGCCGGCCCCGGCGCCTTCGCCGAGGGCCACGTCATCGGCCCCATCCCGATGATGAAGGCTGCCGCCGAGGCCACCCGCGGCTGGGGGTTCAAGCTCCATGCCAGCCTGAACCCCATCATGATCGACGGCACCGGCATGTGCGGCGGCTGCCGCGTCACTGTGGGCGGCCAGGTGCGCTTCGCCTGCGTCGACGGCCCCTGCTTCGATGCCCACCAGGTGGACTTCGACGAGATGACCCGCCGCAACCGCGCCTACCGCGAGATGGAGCTGGAAGCTCTCAAACACGACTGCCGGCTCGGCCTTGGCTGAAGGCCCGCCGGGCAGGCTCTCGCCTGCTCACCCTCCCAGGCGCTCCAGATAGCGCACCACGGCGCCGATGCCGGAATAGAAGTTCGGCACGTGGAACTTCTCGTTCGGCGCGTGCAGGTTGTCGTCCGGCAGTCCGAATCCCATCAGGACGCTCGGGATCCTCAGGTGCTCGTCAAACAGGCCCACGATCGGGATTGACCCGCCGCTGCGGATGAACACCGTCTTCCTGCCGAAGACCTCCTCCAGCGCTGCCGCAGCCTCCTTCACAA
This sequence comes from uncultured Arcobacter sp., assembly GCA_964458495.1. Classification (GTDB taxonomy): domain Bacteria; phylum Acidobacteriota; class Terriglobia; order Bryobacterales; family Bryobacteraceae; genus JANWVO01. The sequence goes on along the minus strand of CAYWJB010000012.1, from coordinate 97,452 downwards.
ACCGGTTTTCCGGGTCCACCAGGCTCGCCGGCGCCCCGTGCAGGAGGCGGAACTCCGCCGTCACACCGCGAGGCGTTGCGGCTGCCACCGCCGCCCGCAACTGTTCCACCGCCTCTTCCGGCTTTTGTTCCGGCACCAGCCGCATGGAGATCTTCGCCGTCGCGCGGGCGGGGATCACGGTCTTCGCCCCCTCCCCCACAAACCCGCCGCGAATGCCATGCACTTCCAGTGTCGGCCGGGCCCAGGTTTTCTCGAAAACCGTGAAGCCCGGCTCCCCGGTGAGCTCCTTCGCCCCGATTTCTTTCTCCAGGTACTCGTTCTCGTCGAACGGCAGCCGCGCCCATGCCTCTTTCTCCGCCGGCGCCGGCTCCACGACGCGGTCATAAAAGCCGGGGATCAGGATGTGGCCGTTGCGGTCCTTCAGCGCCGTCAGGATCTCCGCAATCGCCATCAGCGGGTTTGGCGCCACGCCCCCGTACACGCCGGAATGCAGGTCCTGCCGCGCCCCCTCCACGTGCAGCTCGCCGTAGACGATCCCCCGCAGTCCCGTGCAGATCGACGGCAGCCCCGGGGCAAACATCTCGCTGTCGCAGATCACCGCCGCCTCCGACTTGAGCTGCGGCGGCTTCTCCGCCACAAAACGCGCCACCGCCTCCCCGCCGCACTCCTCCTCTCCTTCGATCAGGAACCGCACATTCACCGGCAGGCGCCCGTCCCGCTGCATCAGCCACTCCACCGCCTTCACCAGGATCCACGTCTGCCCCTTGTCATCCGTGGCGCCGCGCGCGTAGATGTTGTCGTTGCGGATCTCCGGCTCGAACGGCGGCGAAGTCCACTCTTCCAGCGGATCCGGCGGCTGCACGTCGTAATGCCCGTAGAGCAGCAGAGTCGGCTTGCCCGGCGCTCCCAGCCACTCGCCGTACACCAGCGGATGCTGAGCCCGGTGGACCAGCTCCGTCTTCCCCATCCCCGCCCGCTCAAGCGCCTTCATCACATAGGACGCCGCCCGCTCCATGTCGGCGTTGTGTTCGGGCAGGGTGCTGATGCTCGGGATCCTGAGCCAGTCCAGCAACTCTTCCAGAGCCTGTTTCTTGAAGCTTTCAAAATCCGTCATGAATCCAATCTCCTGACGCTGTGGGCGCTCTCGAATCTGAGATGAATGCCGGCCGCGCATCGCGGCTTGCCACGCTTGCAGCATAGCCGTTCCCGTTTTCCAATGCACGCCAACGCACTCATTCACGAAAAGAGCCCTTACCTGCTCCAGCACGCCCACAACCCCGTAGACTGGCTCCCGTGGGGCGATGCCGCCTTCGCCAGGGCCCGCACCGAGAACAAGCCGATTTTCCTCTCGATCGGCTACTCCACGTGCCACTGGTGCCACGTCATGGAGCGCGAGTCCTTCGAGAACGAAGAGATTGCCCGCTTCCTCAATCAGCACTTCGTCCCCGTCAAGCTTGATCGCGAGGAGCGTCCCGACGTCGACCGCGTGTACATGACCTTCGTCCAGGCGACCACCGGCGGCGGCGGATGGCCCCTGAGCGTCTGGCTGACGCCCGACCTCCGCCCCTTCTACGGCGGGACCTATTTCCCGCCAGAGACGCGATGGGGCCGCCCCGGTTTTCTGCAAGTACTGGAGCAAATCGCCGCCGCCTGGCAGGCCAGGCAGGAAAAAATCGTCGAATCCAGCCTGCGGATCCACGAAGAAATTCAGGCGGCGGTTTCCTTCTCTTCCTCGGGGGCGGTTCCCGCCGCTTCCGCCGCCGAAGCCGCTTTCCAGAGTTTCCGCCGGAGCTTCGACCCCCGCTACGGCGGGTTCGGGGGAGCGCCGAAGTTCCCCCGCCCGTCGGTGCTCCAGTTTCTCCACCGCTATCACTTCAGGGGCCGCAATCCGGACGCCCTGCGCATGGCCGTCGAGACGCTCCGCGCCATGCGCGCCGGGGGCATGTACGACCATCTCGGCGGCGGCTTCCACCGTTATTCGGTCGATGAACGCTGGTTCGTGCCGCATTTCGAAAAAATGCTCTACGACCAGGCCCAGCTCGTGTCCGCATATCTCGAAGCATTTCAGATCACTGGTGAAGAGGACTTTTCTGCCACTGCGCGCGAAATTCTCGATTATGTCCTCCGCGAAATGACTCATCCGGAAGGCGCATTCTATTCGGCCGAAGACGCCGACAGCGAGGATCCCTCCACCCCCGGCCGCAAGCGGGAAGGCGCGTTCTACGTGTGGTCCTGGCAGGAGCTTGCCGCCATCCTCGGAGACGGCGCCGCCTCGCGCTTCGCCGAAACCTACGGCTGCTTGCCGGGCGGCAATGTCCATCACGACCCGCACGGCGAATTCGAAGGGCGCAATATCCTGTGGCTCCAACAGCCCGCCCTTGCCGGCGATCCCGAAGTTACGGCAGCCCGCCGCGCGCTGTTCGAGGCGCGCGCCCGCCGCCCGCGCCCGCATCTCGACGACAAGATCCTCACCTCGTGGAACGGGCTCATGATCGGCGCTCTCGCCCGCGCCGGCGCCGCGCTCGGCGAGCCCCGCTACCTCGACGCAGCCCGCTGCGCCCTGGCCTTCCTGGAGCGCGAGCTCGTGTCTCCCGGCGGCCGGCTCCTCCGGCGCTGGCGGGACGGCGAAGCCGCCTTCGACGCCACTCTCGACGACTACGCCGCGCTCGCCCTTGCCGCCCTCGATCTCCACCAGGCGTGCTTTGAGCCGCAGCTCCTCGAGTCCGCCTCGCGCCTTCTCCGCAGCATGTTGGAACTCTTCGCCGACCCGCGGGGCGGCTTCTACTCCTCTTCGAGCCCCGACCTGCTCTTCCGGATCAAGGAGGACTACGACGGCGCCGAGCCTTCCGGCAACTCCCTCGCCGTGGAGGCCCTCGTCCGCCTCGCCCGCGTCACCGGCGATGCCAGCCTGCTCGAGCCTGCCCGCCTCGCCTTGGAGTCCTTCTCCTCGAGGCTCGAATCGCAGCCCTCCGCCCTCCCGCGCATGCTCTGTTCATGGATGCTGTTCTCTGCGCCCGAGGACCGCATCGAATTCCGCGGAAATGCCGCCGCCCTCCAGGCCGAAGCTTTCAGGCGCTTCCTTCCCTTCACCACGTTCCTGTGGAACGAGCCGGAAGGCGAGCCTTCCGCCATCGTTTGCTCGGGCGCTGTATGTCATCCGCCCGCCGCCACCGTTGCCGAACTCCGCGCCTTGCTAGACTAGGCGTGAGCTGTTCCTTATTTCCGATCCTCAGGAGGATGCATGGCACGCACCACAACCTTCAAGGGCATGCCGCTGGAACTTGCCGGTCCTGAACTGAAAGCCGGTGATGCCGCGCCGGATTTTCAGGCTGTCGACAAGTCGCTCCAGCCGGTGACGCTTGCCTCAACGGGGCAGGGCATTCGCGTTTTCAGCGTCGTCCCTTCCCTCGATACGCCTGTCTGTGACATGCAAACCAAGAAGTTCAACGACGAAGCCGCGAAATTCCCGCAGGTGTCGTTCTACACCGTCAGCATGGACCTGCCTTTTGCCCAGAACCGCTGGTGCACCAGCTTCGGCGTCGACAACGTCAGGATGATCAGCGACCATAAATACGCCAGCTTCGGGGAAAATTACGGAACCCTGATCAAGGACTGGCGCATTGAATCCCGCGCCATTTTCGTTGTCGACCAGAACAATGTGCTGCAGTACGTGGAATACGTCCCCGAGGTCGCCCAGCACCCGGACTACGACAAGGTCATCGCCAAACTGAAGGAACTGGCCGGCTGATCATTCCCGGTCCAGCCGGCGGTATTTTCCACCGAAATACACGAGCGGGCGGCCCTCCCTGGCGCGGGCGCTCTTCACCAGCCCCAGGAAGACCGTGTGGTCGCCCGCATCCATCTTCCGCCACGCCTCGCATTCCAGCACCGCCAGCGCCTCTTCCAGTACCGGCGCTCCGGTCTGCCCCGCCTTCCACGGGACTCCTTCAAAGCGGCGCGGATGTGAGGATGCGAAGCGTTCCGACAGTTCTCTTTGGGCTTCGTCCAGGAAATTCACCGCAAAGGCCGGTGCGCTGGAAAACGGTCCGTGCGTCGCCGCCTTGTGCCCGATGCACACCAGCACCAGCGGCGGATCCAGCGACACGGAGGTGAACGAGTTGACTGTCAGCCCGTGCGGCTTGCCGTCCCGCCCGGTCACTGTCGCCACCGCCACGCCGGTGGCAAACGCGCCGCACGCGCGCCGGAATTCCGCCGGGCCCACGCCGCCGGCCGACTCCCGATTCTTCTCCGCCGTCCTTGACATGGCCAAAAACCTAATCCTATCATGGGGTTTGCGAAGCGGCAGAACGCTCGCCCTCACGTTAGCTGGCGATTCTCTCCCAGAGGAGGCGCACTTGATCAAGCTCGACATCGTCAACGAAGTCGTCAACCGCACCGGCATCACCAAAACGAAAGCCGAAATGGCAGTCGAGACCGTCTTCGAGTCCATGAAGCGCGCCCTCGCCCAGGGCGAGCGCATTGAACTCCGCGGCTTCGGCATCTTCACCGTGCGCCCGCGCAAGACCGGCATTGGCCGCAACCCGCGCACCGGCGCCGAAGTCGCCATCCCGCCGGGCAAGGCTGTCCGTTTCAAGCCAGGCAAGGAGCTTCAGTCGCTCGAATAGCCCCGGGCACTGGCTTGTGAACGCCCAGCCCTATCAAAACCGCCCGTCTTTCCAGCCCTATTGGGCGCCGCCCACTCTGGGCCGTACGCTGCTCGCGCAGCCGCGGCTCTGGCTCCACATCCTTCTTTTCCTGGCCACGCTGTTCACCACCACGGCCCTCGGCGCCCGTCTTCAGCACAACTTCCGCAACCAGCTTCCGCCGTTCGACCTCGAACACGACCTCACCGCCTTCGCCGACGCCCTGCGCGAGCCGCGACTCCTGCTCGACGGGCTCCCCTACGCCCTCGCCCTTCTTCTGGTCCTTCTCGCCCACGAGGCAGGCCACTGGTTCGCCTGCTACTACCACAACATCGACGCAAGCCTCCCCTATTTCCTGCCTGCGCCCACCTTCATCGGCACTTTCGGCGCCTTCATTCGCTTTCGCTCCGCCGTGAAGAGCCGCAGGGAGCTGTTTGACGTCGGCGTCGCCGGCCCGCTGGCTGGGTTTCTGTTCGTAATCCCCGTCCTCGGCGTCGGCATGGCGCTCTCACGCGTCGCGCCCGGCATTGGCCAGCAGAGCGAAATCCAGTTCGGCTCGCCGCTCCTGATGCGCCTCATCGAGATCTGGCTGTTCCCCGGCGCCGCCTCCGAGGACATCTACCTCCACCCGGTGGCCCGCGCCGCATGGGTCGGCCTGCTGGCCACGTCCCTCAATCTGCTCCCCATCGGCCAGCTCGACGGCGGCCACATCGTGTACGCCTGCTTCGGCGAACGCCACCGCGCCATCTCCACCGCCGCCATCGCGGTCATGGCGCTGCTCGGCTTCGTCTACTGGCCCTGGTGGGTCTGGGCCGTCCTGCTCTTCTTCATCGGCCGCAAACACTTCCACGTCTACGACGCCGCCCCTCTCGGCCGGGCGCGCCGCCGCGTCTTTGCGCTCGTCGCGTTCATCTTCCTGCTGAGCTTCATTCCCGCGCCCGTTCTGTACAATAACGGGCAGGCGTGGCTGCCCTGACGCGCGGCATGAAGATCTCCGCCACCATCATCACCTGCAACGAAGAACGCAACGTGCCCCGCGCCATCGAGAGCCTCCGCTGCTGCGACGAAATCCTGGTGGTCGACTCCGGCTCCACCGACCGCACCGTGGAAATCGCGCGCAAGTTCGGCGCGCGCGTCGTCGAAGCCGGATGGCGCGGCTACGCCGGCCAGAAAAACTTCGCCTCCGAGCAAGCCTCGCACGACTGGATCCTCTCCATCGACGCCGACGAGGCGCTCAGCGAGGACCTCGAGGCCGAGATCTGGCAGCTGAAGAAGAACGGCCCGCAGTTCGACGCCTACACCGTCCCCCGCCTCGCCCAGTACCTCGGCCGCTGGATCCTTTACTCCGGCTGGTATCCCGACCGCAAGATCCGCCTCTTCGACCGCCGCAAGGCCCGCTGGGTCGGCGACTACGTCCACGAATCGGTGGTCTGCGACGGCCGCATCGGCCACCTCAAGGGGAACCTCCTCCACTTCACCTGCGGCTCTCTCAGCGAGCATCTCAAGACCATGGACCGCTACACCACCCTCGCCGCCGAGGAGCTCGCCGCCCGCCGTACTCCCATCCATTACCGCCATCTGCTGTTCGAGCCCGGCTGGACATTTTTCCGCACTTATGTTTTGAAGCGCGGCTTCCTCGACGGCCTCGAAGGCCTCTCCATCGCCTGGATGGCCGCCCTCTACACGTTTCTCAAGTACGCCAAGGCCCGCTTCATGACCTCCGCCCGGTGACGCCCATGCGCGTGCTCCACCTCGACACCGGCCCTGCCATGCGCGGCGGCCAGCACCAGGCGCTGCTGCTGGTCCGCGCTCTCGCTCCCCTGGGCGTCCGCCCCCGTCTGCTGGCTCCCGCCGGCTCGCCCCTGCTCGAATCGGCCCGCGCCTGCGGCATCGACGCCCGGCCTCTCTCGTGGTCAGCGCTGCGCCGCATCGCGCGCGAATCCGATCTCCTCCACTGCCACGACGCCCGCTCCCATACTCTGGCCGCATTGCTGTCGCCGGTTCCCATCGTGGTCAGCCGCCGCGTCGACTTCCCCATCCGCACGCACTTCTTCTCCCGCTGGAAATACCGCCGCGCGGCTCTCTTCCTGGCTGTCAGTGAAGCCGTCCGGCGCCGCCTCGAGGCCGCCGGCGTGCCGCCCGCGAAGATCGCCGTCATTCCCGACGGCGTTCCTCTGCCTCCCCGGGTCAGCACCCTCGATGGCCCCATCCTCGCTCTGGCTTCCTCCGATCCCCGCAAGGGCGCCGCCCTCATCCGCCGCTCGGGCGTGGCTGTCCGCTTCTCCGAAGACCTTCCCGCCGACCTCGCCACTGCCCGTGCTCTTCTCTACATCAGCGAAAGCGAGGGCCTTGGCTCCGCCGCGCTGCTGGCTCTCGCGCACGGTGTTCCCGTGATTGCCAGCCGCGCTGGCGGGCTGCCGGAAATCGTCATCGACGGCGTCACCGGCGTGCTCGTGGAGAACGACCCCGCCGGGATCGCCGAAGCCGCCGCCCGCCTTGCCGAGGACCGCGCCCTCGCCGCGCGCCTCGGCGCCGCCGGACGCGCCATGGTGGAGCAGCGGTTTACAATCGAACGAATGGCCGAACGGACGATGGAAGCCTACCGCCGGGTGCTCTCATGAACGATCTGCTCCTCGCCTCTCTCGCCGCTGCCGCCTTCGGGCTCGTCGCCGGCAGCTTCCTGAACGTCTGCATCAGCCGCCTGCCGCTCGATTACTCCGTCGTCACGCCGCGCTCCCACTGCCCGCGCTGCGGCGCCGCCATCGCGTGGTATGACAACATCCCGCTGCTCAGCTTCCTGCTGCTGCTGGGCCGCTGCCGCGCCTGCCGCGCGCCCATCTCGCTCCGCTATCCGCTGGTCGAGTTCTCTACGGCGCTGCTGTTCTTCTGGGCCTGGTGGCGCACTGGCGGCGGCTGGGCGGGGTTCAAGTGGTGCCTCTTCGCAGCAATCCTCGTGGAACTGATCTTCTCCGACGCCGAGTTTCGCATCCTGCCCGACGAGTTCACCATCGGGGGCATCTTCGCCGGGCTCGCTCTCGCCCCGGTTGTTCCGGTTCCGGAAGGAATCATCGCGTGGCTCTGGCGCTTGCAGGCGCCGGAATCATCTTCCGCGCTGGAATCCTTCCTGCACGCCCTTCTCGCGGCCGTCTTCCTCTCCGGCGGGCTCTGGCTGATGGGCCTTGCCTACCAGCGCATCCGGGGCAGGGAAGGGCTGGGCTTCGGCGACGTCAAGATGACGGCCTTCCTCGGCGCATTTCTGGGGCTGGAAACCGGGCTGCTCGCCCTGCTGGCCGGCTCGTTGCTCGGCAGCGTCCTCGGCATTTTGTGGATCAAGGCGCGCGGCGAGGACGCTTCCACCTACGAGCTGCCCTTCGGCTCTTTCCTCGGTGTCGGGGCGCTTGTTGCTGCGGCGACCCGCCTTTGACCCGCGTGCGGCAGATTGTGGCGAAGCGGGGCGTCAGGTCCGCGGCTCGTCCAGCACGGCAGCCACGGCGTGGAGCGTGGCGGCAATGCGGACGCTCGCCACTACCGCCTCGGGCGTCAGCCCCTTCTCCCTCACCACGGCTTCGTGGGACTTGATGCATGCCTCGCAGCCATTGATCGACGACGCAGCCAGGCAGGCGAGTTCGAAGTCCACCGGGTCGCCTCCATGGGTGCGGATGGCCTGCATGCGCAGCCGCGCCGGAATGTGGGCGTATTCGTCTTTCGCGAGCATGTGGCGGAAGCGGTAGTAGATGTTGTTCATCTCCATGATTGCGAACGCCGCCTTGGCCGACTCCAGCTGCTGCGGCTCCAGCTTCGCCGCCGCCTCGGCCAGCACCGCCCGGCTCAGCGCCTCGTTCCGGCAAGCGAGGGCGCATGCCACGGCCGTCGTCCACGTCTGGCGCTCGGTCAACTCCTGCTGCGACAGGACACTTTGCAGATTCAGCTTCAAGTCCCTCGCGTATGCGGGCAGGGATTCAGCGATTTCGATCAGGGTCATGACTTCATCTCCAGAAGAAAAATGGCGGGGTGGTTCCGCGCGAGGGCTGCACGGAAACCGTGCAGCCTTCGCGCGGGAAAGGAAGACTTAGACGTGGATGGTTTCCTGGCCCTTCTGCCAGTTGCAGGGGCACAGCTCGTCGGTCTGGAGAGCGTCCAGAACGCGCAGGACCTCGGCGGGGTTGCGGCCCACGTTCAGGTCGGTCACCATCACGAAGCGGATGATGTTGTCCGGGTCCAAGATGTAGACCGCCCGCTGGCTGACGCCTGCCTCCGGATCCAGGATGCCCAGCGCCGAGCTCAGCTCGCGCTTCACATCCGCCAGCATCGGGAACGGCAGGTTCTTCAGATCTTCATGGTGCTGCCTCCAGGCGAGGTGGACGAACTCGCTGTCCACGCTTGCGCCCAGCACGACGGCGTCGCGGTCGTTGAAGTCCTTGTTCAGCTTCGCGAAGCCGACGATCTCGGTGGGGCAGACGAAGGTGAAGTCCTTCGGCCAGAAGAAAACCACCTTCCACTTGCCCTTGTAAGTGTCCAGGGTCACATCGGCGAACGCCTTCTTGATGTCGGTGTCCACCGTGGCCTTCAGTTGGAAATCGGGAAATTTCTGTCCAACTCCAAGCATGTCTTTCTACGACTCCTTCTCTTTGATTTCCGGTCCATCCGGGATTGTTTCTCCGGCGCAGCCCGGACAAAGGCCCTGAATTTCCACGCGCGTGCGCAGAATCCGGAACCCTGCCGGCGGCCTGCGCCGCAGGTGAACGGGCTCGACGGCGTCTTGCTCCAGGTCGAGAATCGCCTTGCACCGGACGCACACCAGATGATGATGCTCGTCCAGATTCGATTCCACCAAAAGCGCGCCGTGATGCACGCTGACCTCGCGGAGCAGCCCCGCCTCGAGAAACTTGTGAATGTTCTTGTACACGGTGGCGAGCGAAATGGCCGGGACACGGCTCTTCACCCGCTCGTAGATGCGCTCCGGCGAAGGATGCCCCTTCGACTCGAGCACCGCCCGGAAAATGCACTCGCGCTGATGCGTCAGCGGAAGCCCGGCTTGCCGGCACCGCTCGCGGAACTCGTGAATCCTCCGTTCCACGCCGCCCAGCATTGGATAACTCTTATTCAACGAGAATAACTCTCCGGCTGTCAAGTGCCGTCCTCTGTCCGATGTCCTCGCGGCCGCGCCGGTTGCCGGATCCCGCCTATGGGAGGAAGAGGAGGATCCCTCAGGCGGCCGGGCCGGGCTTGCGCGCCAGAAAGATGGAACGGCATCCGGGGCCGAAGTCCGGGTAGCCGCCAAAGAAAGGGGCAGCGTCCCGGCACACGATGCGGGCGAAACCTGCTCCACCAAGCGCCTGCCGGATCTCCGGGCGGCTCCAGCTCACCTCCTCAACGCGCTCCCGGAGCCTCTTCCAGAGGTGCCCCTCGCGGACGAAGAGATCCACGTCGCTCCAGGCGCGCTTCGAGCGCAAGTCGTGCCCGTTGTGCATGGCGGCCACCAGTCCGCTGCGCTCGACCCAGAACTCGCCCGCCCAGTAGCGCTCAAACCCTCTCTCGTGGTTGACGTCGAAGTAGAAAAGCCCGCCGGGCGCCAGCGCTTCGAACACGGCCTCCAACACTCGCCCCAGATCCCGGCGCTCCGGCACATGGTTCAAGGCATCGCCCTCGCACAGCACCAGATCCACGTGCCGCGGCAGCCGGAAGCTCCGCATGTCGGCCCGGATCACGCGCAAGGCCACCCCCGCCTTTCGCGCCTTCTCCCGCGCCAGCCGGCACATGTCGGGCGACAGATCCACGGCGTAAGTCTCGATGCCCCGGCTGGCCAGCTCAATCGCCGTTGTCCCCGTGCCGCACGCCAGGTCGCAAGCCCGCCGGACCGTCATCATCCGCGGCCAGAGAATTTTCCTTCGGGCCTCGTTCAACGGACGCCGCAAAGGCAGGAAGATCTCGTCGAAGTGAAGGGCAAGCTGATGGTAGATGCGCTGGCGCGGCCGTCCGGCCATATGCGCAGGATAGCGCTTCACCCCGAAGCGTGCTTTTCAGGCCGCGGCGTCCGCCTCGATGCACTCCGGCTTCAGGAGCGAGGCCAGGTCTTCCGGGGCCGGCGGGTTCTTCTCCAGCACATCCATGCCCTCGGCTGTGATCACCGGGCAGCTCTTGTCGTCCAGCGCCACCCATCCCCGCTGCTTCAGGTACCAGAGCGCGAAGAACATCGGCTCGGCAGGGAAATTCACCATCGCCTCGATCAGGCGCACGGGCGTTCCCGGCGACCCCGGATTTGCGCGCCGCCGCTCATACAGGATGGCCAGAATCGCCATCCGCCGCCCGCTCTCCGTCGTCACCGATTCATAGAACTCCCGCGGCGACAGCTTCGGCGGACCGTCCTCGTCTTTCGGCAGCAGGGCGTCGAACGAACGGCGCAATTCAGGATTGGACAGGACCTCGTAGGCTTGCGTGACCGCCTCGTATTTCGCCGCATCCGGGTTGGCGCCGTGGCGCGGGTGGTGCTTGGAGGCCAGCGTGGAGTAAGCGCGGTGGATCTCTTCGCTGGTCGCCTTCCGGGGCACGCCAAGCACGGCGTAATGGTCCTGGAATTTCGTGGATGGCAGTGAGCCGCTCATTGGATTCCCTGTACGATCATCGGCAGCCGGCCAGCGAGTCTTGAGGGGGCCCGGCGCCTGCCGCCACGGTAAGGATTCACAAGCGACCAGATCCACCGAGGCTAAAGGGTGGCTGCGCCGCCGCCGATAACGACTTGTGGTGCAACGGGCGCTTCCGCTCCTCGTTCTGGCCGTGTGCGCCCGCGCCATCGAGGTCGGCCCTCTGGAAACGGGCCTCGCGGCCGCCGGAGCCGCTTGCCGCTTGTCCCGCCCGTCATCCTCCGTCGACGCCCGCGATCCGCAGTTCCTCGTCCAGTTCACGGTGCGCACGGCCGGCCAGCCGCCGGGCCTCCGTGTGGAATGGGTCGATCCGGCGGGCGCCGTTGCCGAGAGCACGATTTACGACAACCTGCCCGCAAACCGTGCTGTTTGCGTGATCAACGCTCTTCAGGTGGGCGGCTTCGCCCCGGCCACGCATCCAGGAAGATGGCGCGTGCGGGTTGCCGCCGCCGGCACGATCCTCCGCGAACGGGAGTTTGACATCGTGGGCCGCCCCTCCAACCTTTCGGTCCGTGTTGCCGAGGCAAGCCCCTCGCAACTCGCCCTCGACTCGTGGGGCGCCCAGCCCGACACCACCATCAACCTCGCCCGCTACAACGAGAGCGGCCAGTGGGAGTATGTTGCCGTGTTGCTGCCCTCCCGCCGTGACGGCAACCGCATCCGGGCCGCAACGCCCGAACTCGCCCCCGGCGAATACCTCGTCATCCTCCGCAACCCCGACGGCGCTGAAAGCCTGCCCGCACGCTTCGTCATCGCCTCTGGCAACGCGTACCGCAAACCGTTCCCGGAGCGGGAGCGGTGGCGCGTCTCCCAGCGTCCTTACGGGGCTTTTTCCCATTACGGCCGGGCCATCCACGCCTGGGACTTCGCCCCCGTCCGCGGACGCTTCGTCGCCGCCATGCGAGGCGGCATCGTGCTGGCCCGGGACTTGGGCCTCGGCCAGACGCCCGATGAGCGGAGCTTCGGCAATTACATCACCGTCCGCCATGACGACGGCACCTTCGCCCACTACGCCCACCTCAAGTCACGTTCCTTCCGCGTCCGTTCGGGCCAGCGGGTGCAGGCGGGCCAGATCCTCGCCGAGGCCGGCAACAGCGGATATTCTTTCGGCCGCCACGTCCACGTTCACGTCACGCGCTCGCCCTCCATTGCCGCCCCCAGCGTCCCGTTCCGGTTCGAGGGAGACCCGCCGGAGGCGCTGTTGACCTCCGCTCCGGGGTCCTCCGCGTGGAAGGGGGAGGCGGCCTTCGCCCAGTGGTGGTCCCGCCCGCTGACGGTCCCCCGCGGGGCGCGCCAGCTCACCGTGCGCCTGAGCTGGGAACACCCGGAGGCCGAACTCTCGCTGTACCTGGTCACCCCCTCCGGGCAATGGCTGCACGCCGGCGGGCGTGAAATGATGGTCTCCCGCCCTCAGCCCGGCACCTGGAGGATCTCGGTGCAGAGCGTGAAAGGGGACGCCACCTTCGACGTCCGGCCCGAAATCACACTCGCGCGTCCATGATCCGGGCGACGGGCTATACTGAAGGCGAGGGCCCGAGATGAAGACCTACGTCCGATTTGGCTTGCTCGTGGTCGCGATCCTCGGCACGCTGGCCTGGCTGGCCGCCAGCGGCATCCGCGAGTCGAAGACCTATTACAAGACGATCTCCGAACTGAAATCCATGCCGCCATCCGAAGCGGGCAAACGCGTCCGCGTGACCGGGGACGTCGTGGCCGGCTCCATTCGCCGCGAGGGCACGGCCGTTCACTTCCAGATTCATGAAAAAGACCGCGGCACGACGCTGAACGTGGTCTACGTAGGCAAAGACCCGTTGCCGGACACCTTCCGCGACGAGGCGCAGGCGATGGCGGATGGCAAGCTCGCTGCGGATGGAACTTTCCACGCCAGCACCATCGCCGCCAAATGCCCGTCCAAGTATGAAGCCGCGCCGGGCAAGGCTGCGCCCCAGCCCCTGAATCCGGCGCCTTCGCGGTCCTCGCTTTAGAGCAGTTCCATTTCCCTGCGGAGCTGAACCATGGAGACTCTTGGCGCTTTCAGCCTGCTGCTGGCTCTTTGCCTGGCAGCCTACTCTTTCCTTGCTTCCACGTTGGGCGGATGGAAGCAGAAACCGTTTCTCGTGGAAAGCGCCCGCCGCGCCGTGTACGGCGTGTTCGTGCTTCTCACCGCCGCTTCCGCCATCCTCATCTACGCGCTGCTGACCAGCGATTTCCGCTTCGCCTACGTCGCGGAACGTTCCAACCGCGCCATGCCCGCCGTCTACAAGTTCGCCGCGTGGTGGGGCGGGCAGGAGGGCTCGCTGCTTTTGTGGAGCTGGATGCTCTCCCTCTACGCGAGCATCGTGGTCTGGACCAACCGCGGGCGCCACCGCAGGCTGATGCCCTGGGTCATCGCCGTGCTCGCCTTTACGCAGACGTTCTTCTGCACGCTGAACGTCTTTGTCGAGCCGCCTTTCCAGATGCTGGCAGTCGGCCGCGGCGTCACTGCCGTGACCGATGGCAACGGCCTCAACCCGCTGCTCCAGTACTGGCTGATGGCCATTCACCCGCCGGCGCTGTACCTCGGATTCGTCGGCTTCGTGGTCCCGTTCGCTTTCGCCTTCGCCTCGCTGCTCACCCGCGAGCCCGGCGAGGCCTGGATCGCCACCACGCGCCGCTGGTCCCTCATCACCTGGGGCTTCCTCTCCATCGGCATCATGCTTGGTCAGGGCTGGGCCTACGCCGTGTTGGGCTGGGGCGGCTACTGGGGCTGGGACCCGGTGGAGAACGCATCGCTGCTGCCCTGGATCACCGGCACCGCCTTCCTGCACTCGGTGATGATGCAGGAGAAGAAGGGCATGATGAAGGTCTGGAACGTGGTCCTGATCTCGGTCACTTACCTTCTGTGCATCTTCGGCACGTTCCTCACCCGCAGCGGCATCGTGTCCAGCGTCCATGCCTTCGCTCAATCGTCGCTGGGCTCGTGGTTCGTGGGCTTCCTTGCCATCAGCATCACGGTCACCACGTTCCTGATCCTGCGCCGGCTCGACTACCTGAAGAGCGAGTCGCATCTGGAGAGCGTGCTGAGCCGCGAGTCGAGTTTTTTGTTCAACAACCTGCTCCTGCTCGCCTCCTGCTTCGCCGTTCTCTGGGGCACGCTCTTCCCGGTTCTCACGGAAGCCCTGATGGGCGAGAAGATCACCGTTGGCGCGCCGTTTTTCAACAAGGTGAACATTCCCATCGGGCTCGCTCTGCTGCTGCTGACCGGCGTGGGGCCGCTAATCGCCTGGCGCCGCAGCTCCTGGGAGAGCCTGAAGCGCGCCTTCCGCTGGCCGGTGCTGGTGATGGCAGCCACTATGGCCGTGCTGCTCGCCTCCGGCGTCCGCCACTTTTACGCGCTCATCAGCCTCGGGCTGTGCGCCTTCGTCGCCGCCACAGTGGTGATGGAGTTTTACAAGGGCGCGCGCGCCATCGCCGCGAAGAACCAGATGAACTTCCTGCGCGCCACTGTCGAGCTGACCCACCGCAACACGCGCCGCTATGGCGGCTACCTGGTGCATATGGGCATCGTGCTCATGTTCATCGGCTACACCGGGTCGGCTTTCAACAAGGACACCACCGAGGAAGTGAAGATCGGCTCGCACTTCCGCATCGGCGCCTACGAGCTGCAAGTGAAGGAAGTCACCGACGGCTCCAACCCGAATTATTCCTGGCAGCGCGCCGTCATCGCCATCTATCGCGGCGGCCAGTATCTGGGCGACCTGAAGCCCGAGCGGCGCGTGTACGCAGCGTCACAGCAGCCCACGTCCGAAGTGGCCATCCGCCGCCGCCTGAACGAGGATCTCTATCTGAACTTCGCCAGCATGAGCCAGTCCGACCCCGAGGCGGCCATCGTTCAGGCCTACGTCTTCCCGCTGGTCAGCTGGATCTGGATCGGCTTCTATGTGCTCCTGTTCGGCACCATTGTCTGCCTGGTGCCCAGCAAAGTGAAATATGCTTACCCGAAGACCCAGGTCGTCGGCGTCTATGAACGCCAGCCCGAGCCGGTGGAATGAAGCCGCCGGCGCGGGTTGCCGCCCGCCGGCGCGGGCTGCCGCCCCCTTGTTGCGGGCGGCTGGAAAGTTGGTGCTGAGACCATGATTTTCGCCGTTGCCGTGGCGCTCACCGCAGGCGTGCTCGCCTTTGTCTTTCTGGTCAGACCCGAAGACCTGCCCCCCGAGGAAGCCCCGCCCCCTTGGCTTCATCTGGAGGAGCGCCGCGAGATCCTTTACGACAACCTGCGAGACCTCAACTTCGAATACGGGCTGGGCAAGCTCTCCGAAGCCGACTATTCCAAAGCCAAGGCGACCTTGCAGGCTGAGCTGGCGCGCGTCAATGCGGAACTCGAACGCCTTCAGGCCGGC
Source organism: uncultured Arcobacter sp. (assembly GCA_964458495.1). GTDB lineage: Bacteria > Acidobacteriota > Terriglobia > Bryobacterales > Bryobacteraceae > JANWVO01. The sequence goes on along the minus strand of CAYWJB010000012.1, from coordinate 81,789 downwards.
GGGAAGCCGGCCGCAGCCGAGCAGAAGCAGCCGCCCGAGCCGCGGCCGCCCGCAGCCGGCACGGTCTGCCCGCACTGCGGCGCGAAATTCGAAAAGCCGCTCAAGTTCTGCGGCGAGTGCGGCAAGCCGATGGCGGGAGGCGCCCAATGATGCGCGCATCGCTTCTGTTGCTGGCCGTGCTGCCCGCCTGGGCCGACGTCGCCGGCGTTGTCGTCAACCGCACTACAGGCCAGCCCCAGCCCGGCGTCTTCGTCCACGTCACGCGCATGGGGCAGGGCGGCATGAGCCCGGCCGGCAGCGCCCGCACCGGGCCTGACGGCCGTTTCACGATTCGCACGCAGGAGTCCGGGGCGCTGCTGTTGCAGGCCGTTTACAAGGGCGTCAGCTACTCCCGCCCGGTGGAAGGCGGCGCGGAGATCCGGATCGATGTCTTCGAGGCCGCTCCCCGCGTGCCTGACGTCCGCGTCTCCCAGCACATGATCCTCGTCGAAAGCGACGGCAAGGAGTGGGTGGTCAACGAGACCGTTCTGTTAGACAATTCCACCAACGTCGCCTGGAACGATCCCGATCACGGCACCCTGCAGTTCACTGCTCCGCCCGAGGCGGGCGCCGACGTCCGCGTGCGCGCCACCTCGCCGGGCAGCGTGCCGGTGGAGCGCGAACCGCGCCGGGTGCGCGCCGGGCTGTTCGCCCTGGACTTCCCCGTCAAGCCCGGTGGCGAAACGCGATTCGACATCAGCTACAAATTCCCGGCGCAGAACCCCACGGTTCTCAAGGGCCGCATTCTCCATCCTCCCGGCCCGGTGCGGCTCGTCGTTCCGGAGGGGATCACCGCCGAAAGCGCCGCGCTGAAGCCTCTCGGGCAGGAGCCTTCCACCCGCGCGGCCATCTTTGATCTCGAAGGGAACGCGTACGAAATCCGCCTCTCGGGTACGGGCGCGTTGCCGCAGACGCCCCCGGCGAGCGAGGCGGAAGAGGACGGCCCGCGCATCGAGCGCATTCTCCCGCCTGGCTACGAACGCTGGTGGAAGACGGCCCTGGCGCTGATCGCCGCCTTCCTCGCGCTTGCCTTCTGGGCGCAGTGGATCCGTTCCGCATCAGCCGGGAAACGCGCCGCCCGATGACCGCGCTCGCCATCGACAACGTCTGGAAGTACTACGGCGATTACCCCGCCCTGCGCGGCATTTCTTTCGAAGCTCAGCGCGGCGCCTGTGTCGCGCTGCTCGGCCGCAACGGCGCCGGCAAGACCACGCTGCTGCGTATCCTCGCGGGCCTTTCGCGCCCGAGCCGCGGCGCGGTGCGGGTCCTCGGCATGGACTGCCTTTCGCCGGACGTCCGCCGCGCCACAGGCGTCCTCGGCCACGGCATCGGCATCTACGACGAACTCTCGGCTTACGAGAACCTCCGCCTCTTCGCCGCGCTCTACGGGTTGGAACGGCCCCACCAGGCGGCGCTGGAATGGCTGGAACGAACCGGGCTCGAGCGCGTCCGCGACGGGCTGGTGCGCGAGTTTTCCCGCGGCATGCGCCAGCGGCTCGCCGTCGCCCGCGCCTTCCTCCACCGCCCGTCGCTGTTGCTTCTCGACGAGCCCTTCACGGCGCTCGACGACCGCGCCATCGCCCTGCTGCAAGGGCTCCTGCGCGAGTCGCTCGCCTCCGGCTCGACCATCGTCATGTCCACCCACCAGTTGCGCGAGGCGCTGGAACTGGCGACGCATGTGGCGCTGATCGTGAAGGGCAGGCTCGCCCATGCGGGCGAGCGCACTGCGGCGATGGTCGACGATCCGGGCTACCTGTACCGGACATACGGGGAAGCCTGATGCAGTACATGCGCCAGGTGTGGACCGTCGCCGCCAAGGATCTGCGGAGCGAGCTGCGCACCAAGGAAGCCTTGAACGCCTCGCTCTCCTTCGCCCTCGTGATCCTGTTGCTGTTCAGTTTCGCCTTCGATCCCACTGCCGAACTGACGCGCGAGATCAGCGGCGGGCTGCTGTGGCTCGTCTTCGCCTTCGCCGGCGCGCTGCTGCTGAACCGCAGCTTCGCCCGCGAGCTCGAAAACGACTGCCTGGACGTGCTCGTCACCAGCCCGGTGCCCGCCTCCGCCCTGTTCCTCGGGAAGGCTCTTGCCAACTGGCTCCTGCTGCTCGGCATCGAATTGGTGTGCCTGCCCGTCTTCGGCGTCTTCTACAACGCCGACTGGGCGCGCCAGCCTGCGTGGCTGGCGCTGGTGTTGCTGCTGGCGACGTGGGGAATCACGGTGATCGGAACGATGTTTTCGGCGCTGACGGTGAATCTGCGGCTGCGGGAGCTGATGCTGCCCATGCTCGTCTACCCGATGCTGATCCCCTGCCTGATGGCTGCCATGCAGCTCACCACGGCGCTGGTTGCCGGACAGGCGCCTTCCGGCGACCAGCTCGCCTGGCTGCGCATGCTGGTTGGATTCGATATCATCTTCACTGCGCTTTCGGTCGCGCTTGTCGAGACCGTGCTGATCGGGTGAACCGATGAGAGAAAGAACCCTCTACCTCCTGGGCGTCATTGCCGCGATCCTGCTGGCCCGCAATATTTACGTGATGCTCGTCGGCCTGCCGGACGAGGCGTTTCAGGGTGCTATTTTTCGCATTATCTTCTTTCATGTTCCCGCTGCCTTCACCTGTTTTCTGGCGTTTTTCACGGCATTGATCGCCTCGATTTCCTACCTGAAAACCGGGCGGATGCAGTGGGATGCGCTCGCCGTTTCCACGACCGAGGTAGGCCTCGCCTTCGGCGCCGCCAACCTGGTCAGCGGCATGATCTGGGCGCGCATCATCTGGGGCATCTGGTGGACCTGGGACTGGAGGCTTACTTCCATGCTGGTGTGCTGGCTTCTCTATGCCGGCTACCTCGTCCTGCGCCGCGCCGTCGAAGAGCCCGCGCAGCGGGCGCGCCTCTCCGCCGTGCTCTCCATTCTCAGTTTCTCCGTCGTGCCCTTTGTCTTCTTCTCCATCAAGTGGTTCCGCACGCAGCATCCGCAGCCCGTGCTCTACGGGGAGGGGAAGATGGACTCCGCCTACCGCGCCATGCTCTACGGCAACTGGGTCCCGTTGCTGCTGCTCGCCGTGATCCTGGTTGCGGTCAGAATGAAACAGGAAAACCGCCGTCTCGAACTCGATGCGCTGCGGCGGGAAGCTCACACCATTTAACCGGAAAGGAGCGTTGTATTCATGGGGGACGCTGCCGCAAGAAATTTCCAGTTTCTCGCCTACGGCCTCATCGCCGTGTGGGCGATCCTCGCCGCTTATGTCCTCACGCTTGTCAGCCGCGAACGCCGCATCGGGCGTGAAATCGAAAACCTGAAGCGGATGCTCGAAGACCGCGGAGGCAGGTGAAGCCATGAAACGCCGCAGTCTCCTTGGCGCTCTCGCCGCCGCCCCCTTGGCGGCGCGCGAATCGAAGGCCCAGGAAGCCGCCGCCCGCGCCGCCCGCGGCATGCCCTCGCCTCGCATTCGCGATGTCCAGGTGATCGCCACGGCCCCGCAAGGACTCCGGCTCACGGTGGTGAAGGTGGTCACCGGCCAGGACGGGCTGTACGGCTACGGTTGCGCCACCTACACCCAGCGCGCCGATCTCGTCGTTGCAGCCGTCGAGCGCTACTTGCGGCCCTTCCTCATTGGCAAGCCCGCCGACCGCATCGACGACCTCTGGCAGGCCATGTACAACTCCTCTTACTGGCGCAACGGCCCCGTCCTGAACAACGCCATCAGCGGCGTGGACCAGGCTTTGTGGGACATCAAGGGCCGGATGGCCGGGATGCCCGTCTACCAGCTGCTCGGCGGCAAGTGCCGCGAGGCGGCCGACTGTTACGGCCACGCCAGCGGGCGCGAGATCCCCGAAGTTATCGACAGCGCCCGCAAGCTGATGGCGCAGGGCTTCCGGCACGTGCGCGTTCAGGTGGGCGTGCCCGGCCAGGCGGGCTACGGCGCCGGCGGCGCCGCCGCGCAAGTCGAAAGACTGCACGACGCGCCCGTCTTCGAACCGGAGGACTATATCCGCCGCGCCCTGAAGCTGCTCGAAACAGCCCGCAAGGAGCTGGGCGACGAGGTCGAGCTCCTGCACGACGTCCATGAGCGCATCTCGCCCATCCAGGCTGTGCGCATGTGCAAGGAGTGCGAACGCTTCCGCCTCTTTTTCCTCGAGGACCCGCTCTCGCCGGAGGACATCGAGTGGTTCCGCATCATCCGCCAGCAGTGCTCGACGCCCATCGCCATGGGCGAGCTGTTCAACAGCCCGCACGAGTGGACGCCGCTGATCCGGGACCGGCTGATCGACTACATCCGGATCCACGTCTCGCAAGCAGGCGGTCTCACCCCCTGCCGCAAGATCGCCGCCATGGCCGAACTGATGGGCGTCAAGACCGCCTGGCACGGCCCCGGCGACGTCTCGCCGGTGGGCCACATGGCCAACATCACGCTCGATCTGGCCTGTTACAACTTCGGCATCCAGGAGAGCGTCTCGTTCCCCGATCCCGTGCGCGAGGTCTTCCAGGGCTGCCCGGTGCTCAAGAACGGGTACTTCTACGCGAACGAAGCGCCCGGCTGGGGCATCGAGGTGAATGAGGCGGCGGCGAAGAAATACCCTTACGGGTACGGCGAGAAGGGCGAACGCCAGCGCCTGAACGGCGGTTGGGGCGAAGTCCGCCGTCGCGACGGCACCATCATCAAGCAGTAAAGAGCCCGCCAGAGGCTTGGCGACTGGCGGGCTCAAGGCTCCGGCGCGACGGCTGCCTGTGCGGGATGCGCGTTAACGGTCGCGCTCGGCTGCCCGGCTCTCCTGCAAGGACTTCCTCAAGAGGGGGAATTCCCGCGCCAGGTCCGGGACCCGGTAGCCCTTCTCTTCGAGCTCCCGCAGGCTCAGCGGCGCACTGTCGGGCAGGTGCGGGTGCATGATCCGTTTGTAGTCCTGGCAGAAGGGGCGGCCAATGTCGGTCGAACAAAGCAGCACGAGGAAATCGTAGACGGCATCCAGGCGGGTGTTGAAAGATCGGTGCGCATCGGCAAGCGCGATGTCCTCGAACACCTGCCTCGCCAGCCCCGCCCGCCCCGTGGCCATCGCCAGTTTCGCCAGGCCCCCCGCCGCGGCGTAGGCGTCGTAGCCCGCGCCCATGGCGAACAGCGTTCCCCAGATGTCGGCATCCAGCTCCGCGTTCGCCGGGTACCACAGCCGGATGCCGGTTCGCTGCTGGAGGATGTGGCCGAGCTCGTGCCCCGCAACGTAGGCCAGTTCGCTGTCGCTGTCGCCGAGAAGTTCTGACAATCCGATGTAGATCCCCACTTCCGTCCCGCCTCGGGCATAGGCGTTCACTTCCTGGTCATAGAGAATGGTGAGCCGGGGCGGCGTCGTCACGAACCCCGCCTCCTGCGCGAAGTTCAGCACGCGCTGATACACGTTCCAGATCCGGTCCCAGTGGGAAATGGGCGGAGCCACGCTGCCCGGCGGCAGGCTCGAAAACGTGCCGCTCGCATCTGCATTCATGGTCCATGCCAGAAACTCGTCGCGTGGCAGATCTTCGCCCTCGATGCTCAACACGGCGTCCTCGAAGCCCGCCTGCGGAAACTTGTCCCCGGCATTGAAAGCCGTGTGGCCATAGGGCGGCAGCGTGATTCGCACGGGTTCGGAGGTTCCACCGCTCGCGGTAGAAAGGCGCACCAGCGCCGACAGCACGCGGTTCTTGGGGTTGGCAATCGCTATTCCCAATTGCCGGTTTGCATAGGAGAAGTACAACGTAGTTGGAAGCGTTGGCGGCGCCGTGACCTCCTGCACGGCGCGACCCCCAAGCCAGAGCCGGAAGGATGCGCTCCCCATCAGGGGCACGTTCGAGTAAACACGCGCCCAACCGGAGCGAACCGGAAGCCCCGTCGGGCGGCTTGCAAGTGTCAGCGAGCCGGCTGCCGGCACGAGAATTGGGTGCCTGTCTCTCAGTCCGTCGCCGAAATCCACTGCCATAGGTCCGCCATCGGAGCCGAAGAAGCGGATTTCGGCCAGCGCATCCGTGTCGTTGGAATTCACAAACGTCAGCGCGGTCTGCCAGCGGCCGCCATCGAAGGCGCCGTCGGCAACCTGCGCGAAATACAGATTGACGTGGGCCGAGTTCGCCTGCGGCTGCGCCAGGACCGGCAGACATTCCAACACGAGAGCCCCAAGCAACACTGCCAAAGCGATTCGGGAAGTTCGAGTTGTCAGCCTCATGACGCCAAGCTAACCGGAATACAGGCTCAAGGATTGAGCCTCCCGGGGCCTTTTCACCCCTTCGCCGGGGTTTTTGGCGCAGCTTCCGCCTCGTTTGGCCCCCGATCCGGACGCCGCGGCCGGATTCAGGGCGGCGCGCGCGCCTGCCGCGCATCCTTCCATGCCCCCTCTCGGCGCCAGGTTCTCGGAGGTTGCGATAGAATGATGCCAACCATGAGGGGCGCGTCCGGGCTATCCGTCTTCCTGTTTGCGCTGGCGCTGTCCGGCCAGACTTCTCCCGACTTCGGCCGGGATGTCGAACCCCTGCTCGCCAGGCGCTGCACGCCTTGCCACAACGCTTCCCTGTCGCAGAACGGTGTGCGCTTTGACGACCGCGAAGCGGCGCTCGCCGGGGGGTACTCCGGGCCGGTCATCCTGCCCGGCAGGCCCGAGGAATCCAAGGTCATTCAGCGCGTTTCCAGCACGAAGAACGGCTTCCGCATGCCGCCGGCCGGCCCGCCGCTGACGGCCGCGGAGATCGCCGTGCTTCGCGCGTGGATCCAAAATGGCGCCGAATGGCCGCAGGACGAGAAGAAGCCCCAGCCTGCGCAGCCTGCGGCGCCGTCGCAGGCCCACTGGTCTTTTCGCCCCGTCGTCCGTCCGCTGCTGCCGGACGTGACGCTGCGCTCATGGGTCCGGAATCCGATCGATCGGTTCGTGCTCGCCCGGCTCGAACGGGAAGGCATCGCGCCTTCGCCGGAGGCCGCAAAAGCAGTCCTGCTCAGGAGAGTCACGCTGGACCTGACCGGGCTGCCGCCGTCCCCGGAGGAGGTGCGGGCCTTCCTTTCCGATTCCCGCCCCGGCGCCTACGAACACGCCGTGGAACGCCTGCTCGCCTCTCCGCATTACGCCGAACAGCGCGCCCGCGCCTGGCTCGACGTTGCGCGTTATGGCGACAGCGACGGGCTGGAAAAGGATCTCGTCCGTCCCTGGGCTTGGCGCTGGCGGCAGTGGGCGATCGAAGCCTTCCACCGCGACATGCCCTTCGATCAGTTCACCATCGAACAGCTGGCTGGCGACCTGCTGCCGGGTGCCACCGTCGAACAGCGCATCGCCACGGGCTTCCACCGCAACTCGCTCACCAACCGGGAAGGAGGCACGGATCCCGAGGAGAGCCGCTTCGAACAGCTCGTCAACCGCACCAACACCACAGCCACCGCCTGGCTGGGTCTCACCGCCGGCTGCGCCCAGTGCCACGACCACAAGTACGATCCGCTGAAGCAGAAGGAATACTACCAGCTGTTCGCCTTCTTCAACCGCAGCGAAGAGGCCAACATCGATGCGCCCGCTCCGGGCGAATTCGGGCCATGGATGCGCCGCCGGCCCGAATACCTGGAAAAGCGCGCCGCTCTCATGCGGGAATTCGATGTGGAAGCGCTTCAGGAGGAGTGGGAGGAAAAGATCCGCTGGACGATGGACAACCCCGGAAAAGACCCGGACTGGGATTTCGCCGTTTCCAACAGCAGGCCGATGCTGGACCGTTTCGAATACTTGCTGCGGAAAGGGAAAAAAAACCGCACGGAAAAAGAAAACGAGTCCGTCTTTTACTGGTTTGTCCGAAATCCCGGCCCCCTGAAGCCGGACCGCGACATCGACAAGATCCGCTGCCTCGCGGATTTTCGCCGCCGCCTCGACAAGCTGGACGCCGGATATCCCCGGCTTTCCCAGGCGATGACGATGTTCGAGCTGGACCCGCCTCCGCAAACCTGGATCGCCCTCAAAGGGGATTTCCGCGCCCGCGGGCTGCCGGTCGAGCCGGATGTGCCGGCGTTTCTTCCTCCGTTGCCGAAAGACGCTCCGCGCAACCGCCTCACGCTGGCCCGCTGGCTCGTTTCCAGTCAAAATCCGCTTACGCCGCGTGTCGTGGTCAACCGGATCTGGCAGGAGTTTTTCGGCACGGGGCTGGTGAAAACCAGCGAGGATTTCGGCGCGCAGGGAGAGACGCCTTCGCATCCCGAGCTGCTCGATTGGCTGGCCGCCGAATTCCGCGAGAGCGGCTGGAGCGTGAAGCACATGGTCCGCCTGATTGTCACGAGCTCCACTTACCGGCAGAGTTCCCACGCGCGGCGCGACCTGCTGGAGAAGGACCCGGAAAACCGGCTGCTCGCACGCCAGAACCGCCTGCGGCTGCAGGCGGAAAACATTCGCGACGCCGCCCTGGCGGCTTCCGGCCTGCTGAACACGCAGGTCGGCGGTCCCAGCGTCCGTCCGCCCCAGCCCAAGGGGGTCGCCGAACTGGGCTACGCCAACAGCGTGAAATGGGTGGAGGACGAAGGCCCTGCGCGCTACCGGCGCGGCATGTACATCCTTTACCAGCGCACCGCGCCTTATCCGATGCTGGTCAACTTCGATGCGCCGGACTCGTTCACCGCCTGCGCACGCCGGCGCCGCTCGAACTCGCCGCTCCAGGCGCTGAATCTGCTGAACGATCCGGTGTTCTATGAGGCCGCGCAAGCGCTCGCCATGCGCGTTCTGCGGGAGGCCCGGCCGGAAGAGCGGATCGACCACGCGTTCCTCCTCACGCTGGGCCGCCCGCCTTCCGGGCGCGAGCGGGAACGCATGGAGCGGTTCCTTCAGCAGCATGCCGCAGCGCTGGCCGGCCGCCCCGGCGAGGCCGCGCAGCTGCTGCCGCTTGAACCGGAGCATGTCGTCTGGACCAGCGCCGCCCGCGCGCTTCTGAATCTCGAGGAATTCATCACCAGGGAGTGAGCCCGGCCATGCAGAAACCCGATCTCATCGCACTTCGCCACCGCCGCCGGTTTCTCAAGGAAGTTGCCTGCGGCATCGGCATGATGGGGCTTGCCGATCTCTTGGCCGCCGACGGATACACCGCCGGCGCCACCAACCCGCTTGCTCCGAAGAAACCCCATTTCCCCGGCAAGGCGAAGAACGTCATCTTCATGTTCATGGAGGGCGCGCCCAGCCAGATGGATCTCTTCGATCCCAAGCCGGCGCTCCAGAAATACGCCGGCCAGCCGCTGCCCGACTCGCTCGCCTCCCAATTGCGCCTCGCTTTCACGAAGAAAGATGCCAAAATCCTGCCCAGCCCGCGCGTCTTCCGGCCCCACGGCCAGAGCGGGATTGAATTCTCCGACTTCCTCCCGCACATCGCCTCCTGCGCCGACGACATCTGCCTGGTCCGCTCCATGCAAACCGACGCCTTCAACCACCATCCCGGGCAGGCTCTTCTGTTCACCGGCTCCATCCAGCTCGGGCGCCCCACCATGGGCGCGTGGGTTCTTTACGGGCTGGGCAGCGAATCGAAGAACCTCCCCGGATTCGTCGTCCTCAGTTCCGGCGTCGGCACCAGCGGCGGCGCTTCGAATTTCTCCTGCGGATTCCTGCCCTCCCACTATCAGGGCACGCTGCTGAGAAACTCCGGCGATCCCATCCTGTACCTCTCCAATCCGCCCGGGGTCTCGCCGGAGACGCAGCGGGAGACGCTGGACCTCGCCGGGGACCTCAACCGCGAACACCTCGCCGAAACCGGCGATCAGGAGATCGCCTCGCGCATCGCCAACTACGAACTCGCCTGGCGCATGCAATCCGCCGCCCCGGAGCTGGCCGATCTCGGCTCCGAACCGGCGCACATCCGCGAATTGTACGGGCTCGACGATCCCGTCACGCGCCAGTTCGCCACCAATTGCATCCTCGCCCGGCGTCTTGTGGAGCGCGGCGTGCGCTTCATCCTGATGATGGACGCCAGCTGGGACCAGCACACCTACCTGAACCGCGACCTTCAGAAAAACTGCAGCCGCACCGACAAGCCCGCCGCTGCGCTGATCAAAGACCTGAAGCAGCGCGGGCTGCTCGATTCCACGCTCGTGGTCTGGGGCGGCGAGTTCGGACGCACGCCCATCGTCGAAATCCGCAATACCGCCAGCCAGGACAGCTACGGGCGCGACCACCACCCGATGGCCTATTCCATGTGGCTCGCCGGCGGCGGCATCCGGGGCGGTCAGGTGATCGGTAAGACCGACGAACTCGGGTTCAGCGTCGTGGAGGACCCGGTGCACGTCCACGATCTGCAGGCCACCATCCTGCACTGCCTCGGCTTCGACCACACGCGCCTCACCTACCGCCACATGGGGCGCGACTTCCGCCTGACGGACGTTCACGGCGAGGTAGTGAAGAAGATGCTCGCCTGAGGCTCAGCCGCCGAGGAGCCGGAACTCGAACAGATCCCCGTCGGAAGCTTCCAGCACGTTCGCAGGCAGGGCGGAGCGCAGGACGTATTCGGCGCGCCCGTCGATCCGCACCACGTCCTCCTCGTGCAGCGCGAGCGTCCCGCGCCCCAGCGTCACGCGCGTCATGCCCTGAAAGGCGTCGCAGAGCACGGGACGCCGCCACGGCGCCTCGATCCGGTAGCCGCCGGGGTCGTTCATGTCGTGCACCGCCGCGCGGTAGTGCTCGAAGACGCGTACGCCCAGTTCGAGTTCCGGGTGGCGCTCCCCGTGGAACTGCACGGCCTGCACCAGCAGGCTTTCGCGCAGATCCTCCCGCGAGCGCGGCTTGCCCACCTGCCTTCCCCCCGCGCTGAAGATCAGGTCGCGGTTGATGAAGTATGGCTTGATGTCGATTACCGGCGTGCCGTCGAGAAAATCCAGCCGGTCCAGATGCAGCCGCCGCCCCTCGCGGCCCAACACACGCGCCGCTGTAAGCCCCACGGGATTGGGCCGCGCCGGCGACCGTACGGCAAACACGCCGTGCAGCCCCTCGGGGCCAGTGTCGGTGACGCCGCGCGGCGTCACCTGCAACACGTCCCGCTCCGGCTTTCCCTGCACGAGCCAGCCGAAAACCCACACGTGCGTGTGCTTTTCGATCCGGTGCAGCGCCGGTTCGTACTCGGGGTAAATCTCGATCTCCGCCGGCACGCCCCAGACCGGCATTTGCTTGCGCTCGTGGACTTCGCAGCGCACCACGCCGACAGGTTTCAGGCTCCAGTCGTCCATGCGCTACAGACCCGCCGGCTTGACCACAAGCTGATTGACGACGTCCTTGACGCCCTTCACCTTGCGCGTCAGCTTGTCCGCCTTCCTCCGCGCCTTCTCCGACCGCACCGTTCCCTTCAGTGTCACCACCCCGTTCGCTACCGTGATGTCAAAGGCGCCGCCCTTCACGTCCGGATCACCCGCCAGCCGCCGGCGGACCAGATCGTAAATCTGATCATCGCTGGCCGCCTGCTGCGCCCCGGCCACGGTGATGCCCGCCAGCAACAAAATCAGAACAATTGCGATGTATCTCATACGGCACCAATCCCACATTACAAGGATTCAGCGCCTTCCGGGGCGTGACGCACCCGAAGGCCCCGTAAAGGGATGTCGCCAGGGCAGGAGGGAGGGAAGGGGGCTCAGCGCAGTTTCGCGTTCAGCTTGCCCACCATCTTCTCGAACTTCTTGCGCTGCTCAGGCGTCAGCGTGCGCAGAATCCGCTTCTTGCCCTCGGCGCGGAAGTCATCCATCTGGCCCTGGAGGTTCTGGTAGTACAGAACAAATTCGTCGAGAACTGTTTCGATCTCCGCCGCCTGTTCGGGAGTGAGTTTGAGTTCCTCCTTCATCAGGTTCAGCGTCCATTCGCGGCCGCCGGCACTCCACGCCGCCGCCGCCGGCATCCGGGGAGCGAACATGCGCGTGGCCAGCGCGCCGGCCGCCGCGCCGCACAGGAACACCAGCAGCAGCACCGCCAGCACCCGCGGGGTGTGCCAGGTGGGTCCGCAATCCGCTGCTGGGCCTCGCACGCTCACATGCGCATCCCCTGCTTCAATCCGATGATACAGGCAGCGTGGGCGCTTCGCCGCCGCCATTCATGCTCACCAGATGGGTCAGCACCACGGCGCGGTCATGTCCGGGATCCAGCCCGGGCGCCTCGGGCAACTCCGTGGCGATCACAACCATCGGGTTGCCCTCATCCACCACCGCCTCTCCACCGCCGGACCAGACCGCCGCGCTCAATGCCACCAGCAACGCCAGCGAAGCGTAGCTCAGGCGGCGGCTGAACGCGGGCTCCAGGAAGATCGACCAGATCGATCTGGTCCGCTGCGCCTCGATCCGCTCCATGACGCGGGCGTAAAAGCCCGGCGCTGGTCCTGTGACATCCGGGCTGCGCAAAGAGCGCAGCAATTGCTGCTGCGCGCGCAAGCCTTCCACGGCGCCGCGGCAGGCGGCGCAACCGGCCAGATGCTGTTCGATTGCAGCCAGCCGCGTGCCTCGCGCCTCGCCCGCCAGATACTCTTCCAGCCCTTCAACCACTGGCTCGTGCATTTCCGTCTTCCCTCAAGTCCAATTGATAACGAGCCGGCGAAGCCGGGAGTCTCCTTGCGGACGCCTTCCTGCGCCCGCCGCCCGCTCGCCACGGGCACGCTCCCTTCGCTTTGCCAATCATACCTGAAGCGCCCGGCATCCGTGCGGCCCTGCGCCGCTCGCCTGCCGCCGTCTTTAAGGGCGCTCCCATCACAGTTCACGTTCCCCTGCCGGCCGCAAACCCTTCCCTTGCGTGAGACGTTGCGCCGCTTTCAGCAGTTTCTGCCGCGCGCGGAACAGCTTCACCTTGATGGTGTTCTCGTTCATGCCCGTCATCCGCGCCAGCTCTTCCACCGAGTGGCCTTCCACTTCCTTCAACAGCATCAACTGCCGGTCTTCCTCGCCGAGTTTGGCCAGCAGCTTCAGCGCCAGGTCCCGCCGCTCGAGCCGTTCATCGACCCGCGGCGCCTGGTCCGGCTCGCTGCGCTCCATGTTGACGCCCTCTTCGTCGCCGAGGTCGCTCTCGTAGACCAGCTTGCGCACGCGGCGCTTGCGCAGGTAGTCGTAGCACTCGTTGACCGTGATCTTGTAGATCCAGGTCAGCAGAGAACTGCGGAAGTCGAAGTTGCCAATGGAGAAGTAGATCTTCGTGAAAACCTGCTGGGCGATATCCTCGGCGTCGTTGTGATTGCGCAGGATGCCGTAGATGATCGAATAGACCTTGTTCTGGTAGCGCTCCACCAGTTCGCGAAACGCCGCTTCGTCCCGCTCCTGTATGCGCCGTACGAGGACGGCCTCCTCTGTCAGACGGCTCTCCACTCGCGTCCTGTCCTGCGCCGCTGCCGGGGCGCGGCTACCGCCCGCAGGGAATGGGAGGACGCCAGCGTGTCCGCTCATACACTGGATCGACGCGCACCCAACCCGTGCGGTTTCAGCAGAATACTGGCCCGGCCCGGCCCCGGCGCGCAATCGCCCGGGCCGGGCTTCCCTTACCATAGCAGATCCCCGAAGCCAAACCGCGCCGGCCTGCATCTCTCTGATTGGAGCGGCCCGAGGGCCGCCGTGGTACAATTCCAATCAGGACAAGTTTGTAGGAGGTTCGGAGCTTCGTTATGATCACTCTCACTCCCACCGCCATCAACAAGGTCAAGGAAATCCTCGATATGCAGGACCCCAAGCCGGCAGGGCTCCGCATCGCTGTCGTCGGCGGTGGCTGCTCCGGATTTACTTACTCCATGGCTTTCGAGAACAACCCGGGGCTGCTCGACAAGTCCTACGACTTCGACGGCCTGAAGGTCTTCATCGACCAGGCCAGCATGCTCTACCTTGACGGCGCCAGCGTAGACTACGTTGAAACGCTGGAAGGCTCCGGCTTCAAGTTCGACAACCCGAACGTGAAGTCCACCTGCGGCTGCGGTTCCAGCTTCCAGGCCTGAGCTCTCTGCAACCACCTCCTTTCCGGCCGGGCGGCAAACGCCGCCCGGCCTTTGCTTTTCGCCTCCGCCAGCCGCCATCATGAAATGGCGATGTCCGATTCGGCCGATCTCTCCCGCCTCGACACGGAACAGCTGAATCCCCGCTCCGAGGGACTCGACACCCTCTCCACCGAACAGATGCTGGCCGTGTTCAACCGCGAAGACCAGACAGTGGCCCATGCCGTGGAGCGCGCTCTGCCCGCCATCGCCCGGCTGGTCGACGCTGCGGCGGCGGCGCTGCGCGCCGGAGGCAGGCTCTTCTACATCGGCGCCGGCACCAGCGGCAGGCTGGGCGTGCTGGACGCCAGTGAGTGCCCGCCCACGTTCAACGTGCCCGAGGACCTGGTGACGGGGCTGATCGCCGGCGGAGACTACGCCCTGCGCCATGCCGTGGAAGGCGTGGAAGACCGTCCGGAGGCGGGCGCGGAAGATCTTGCCCGGGCCGGGTTCACCTCGGCGGATTTTCTGGTGGGAATCGCCGCCAGCGGGCGCACCCCTTACGTGCTGGGGGCCGTGGATGCGGCAGCCGGCATGGGGGCGGCGACCGGCGGCATCGCCTGCTGCCGCGAGGCGGAACTTTCGCGCCGCGTCCGCTACCCGGTGGAAGTGGCCACCGGACCGGAGGTGATCGGCGGATCGACCCGGCTCAAGGCGGGCACAGCCACCAAGATGGTGCTGAACATGATCTCGTCAGGCGTGATGGTGAAGCTCGGGCTGGTGTACTCGAACCTGATGGTGAATGTGCAGCCGCGCAACGCGAAACTGGTGGACCGGGCGCAGCGGATCATCATGGCCGTGGCGGGTGTGGACCGGACACGCGCGGCTGCGGCTTTGGACGGGGCGGGCATGGACGTGCGGACGGCCATCGTGATGGCGCGTCTGGAAGTGGGCCGTCAGGAAGCGGAACGGCGTCTGGCGGCAGCCGGGGGGCGGCTGCGGGAGGTGATTGGCTGAAAGAAGCCGGAGAGGCTTCTCAGCCAAGGGTGCTGATGGCCGGCGCTCCGAGTGCGGCCGTGAGCAGCGGGGGGGCGTCCTCCAGTTGCGCGGAGCGGATGCCGCGCCAGCCTTCCAGCAGCGTCAGCGCCACGCGCTCGCATTCCGACAGCGGCAGTTCCTGCTGCGCGGCATGCGCCGCCTGGAGGCGGTCGATCATGAACGCATAGAGCCGGAGGAGGTTCTCCGCCAGTGCGGGATCGGCCTTGGCATCCACGGCCTGCACAAGTTCGGCGATGACCGCCATGGCCCGGCTCACCGCTCGTGCCCGTTCGCGCGGCTCGCCGGCGGCCAGATGCCGCCGCGCCTCGCCCACCGACTTCACCAGTTCCTCGTACATCAGCACGATCAGATCCACGGGGTCGGCGCCCAGCACACGCTCCGCCACGTGGTCGAGATAGGGATTCAGTGTCATGCCTGCCTTTCCCGCACGCCTCGGTCTTGATCTTTTGTTTTCAGTCTTTGAAGTCAGCCGCCAGGCGCAAGACGAACTCGGGCGGGATCTGCTGGATCACCTCCTGCGTCTCGCGGTCGACGATCTTCATCACCGGACGCCGCGTCTCCCGGTCGACGCTGAAGGTCAGCTCGCTGTTCTTTCCAAAGTAATTCACCTGGTTCAGCTTCTCGACGGCACGGATCAGTTGCACCTGCTCGGCCCGGAGCTCCGGCGTCAACGGGCTCACCGGAGCCAGCGCCGGCAGCTCGCCGATCGTATCCACTCTGCGGATCTCCACGGTGCGCCTCCTTCCTGAGCGTGCTCCGCTCCTGCCTCCCGCATCGGTTCCACAGTCCCGGTTCTTGAGGAAAAATGCGGAGGGCGCGGACCCGGGCGGGACCGCGCCCTCACCCACACTCGCTTCGGCCGCCCTCAGCCGAGGTTCAGCACTTCCTTCACCACGCCCCGCTGCTGCTGGATCTTCTTCTGCAACAGCATCAGCGCGTAGAGCAGCTGCTCGGGACGCGGCGGGCAGCCCGGCACGTAGACGTCCACCGGGATCACCTGGTTGATCGGGATCAGCGCGTAGTTGCTGAAGACGCCCGTCGACGTCGCGCACGCGCCCATCGAAATCACCCACTTCGGCTCCGGCATCTGCTGGTAGAGCTGGCGCGCCACCGGCGCCATCTTGTTCGACACCCGCCCGGCGATGATCATCAGGTCCGCCTGCCGCGGGCTGCCGCGGAAAACTTCGGCGCCGAAGCGCGCGACGTCGAAGCGCGACGCGCTCATGGCCATCATCTCGATGGCGCAGCAGGCCAGGCCGAACGTCATCGGCCAGATCGAGTTCTTGCGGCCCCAGTTGATGACGCTGTCGACCGTAGTGAGCAGAATGCCCGAGTCCGTGCCGAAACTGCCTTCACGGTCAATGCGGTCGAACAGCCCCGGAGGAAGCTCGCCCAGCTGGATCTGGTTTTCGCGGATCGTGCCGTCCATTGCAGGTCCCTCTTCCCTTCCAGATTAGCGTAAGCGGCCTGCGCTTCAGGATTCTCAGCCCGCCGTCTCGGCCCCAATCTCCTGCGCGAACTCCCGCAGCCGCGTCGCCAGCCGCGCGGCCACCGCCGGCTCGCGCGCGCTCACATCGTACCGCTCCGACGGGTCGCGCTCCAGATGGAACAGCTCCGCCGCGCCGCCGGGAGCATGGCGGTACTTCCACGGGCCCTGCCGCACGGCCTCCAGCCGCTTTCCCAGGCAGTAGAAGAACTCGCCGCGGGGAGAGGGCGCGCCGTGCCGCAGCGTCCCGCCAAGATCGTGGCCGTCCAGAACGCGGCCCTCCGGCAATCGGGCCCCGGCCAGCGCCGCGACCGTTGGCAGCAGATCCAGCGTGGACGCCATGTCGAACACGTTTTGCGGCCGCACGAGTCCCGGCCCCCAGAAGATGCCCGGCACGCGCGGACCGCCCTCCCATGTCGTGCCCTTCGCGCCCCGCAGCAGCCCCGCCGAGCCCGTGTGCCACGGCTCGACGCCGCCGGCGAGCATCCGCGGCGGCAGATTGTGCCACGGGCCGTTGTCGCTCGTGAAGACGACCAGCGTGTCTCTTGCGATGCCTGCTTCTTCCAGCGCCTTGCGGATCTCGCCTGCGCTCCAGTCGAGCGTTTCGATCACGTCCCCGTACAGCCCGCCGCGCGAGCGGCCGCGCAACCGCGCTGGCGCGCTCACCGGCAGGTGCGGCATCGAATAGGCCAGATAGAGAAAGAACGGACGGTCCCGGTTGGCACGGATGAAGCGCACGGCTTCCTCCGTGTACATCGGCGTGAGTTCGTCCTGCTCCATCACCTCTCTGACGGCTTCCGCGCCCCGGTACAGCCGCAAGGGACGCTCTGTCTTCACCCACGGCGGGATCATGTCGTTCGAGTAGGGGAGCCCGAGCCAGTCGTCGAAGCCGCGCCGCACGGGCAGGTACTCCTCCGGCTGGAAGCCGAGGTGCCACTTGCCGATCGCCATTGTGCGATAGCCAAGAGGCTTGAGCACTCGTGGCAGCAGAACCTCGCTCAGGGGCAGACCGCCCACGGTGTCCGGTCCCGTGTTGCCGGGCTGTCCGGCGCGGATCGGGTAGCGCCCGGTGAGAAGCCCTGCGCGGGAGGGCGTACAGACAGGCGCGGCGGCGTAGAACGACGTAAAGCGCGCACCTTCGCCGGCCATGCGGTCGAGGTTCGGTGTGCGGATCAGCGGGTGTCCGTAACAGCCAAGGTCGCCCCAGCCGAGATCGTCGGCAAACAGGATGACGAAGTTGGGTCTGCGGCGCGGAGCTTGCGCTTGCGCTCGTGCGGCTGCCGCCGCCGCGGTGGCCAGCCACTGCCGCCGGCTCCAGAGGGCATCGGGATTCATGGTGCGCGTGTTCCTCCAGCCGGGAGGCGCAAGCGCGTCCCGGCGCCGCCATTCTCTCACGCCTTCGCGGGCCGCGCAGTCCTCGATTGCCCGCTGCGCGCGTGCAACGTAGAATCGGGGCGGATGCCATTTCCCGATCCCGCGCAGCGGCCCGCCTTTTACGGCACTTGGTATCTGCTCATCAGCCTCGGCTTCTGCATGCTGGCCGTGCGCGGCATGTTGCGCGGCCACCGGCGGCGGCTCACGGTGTTCCGGTGGATCGTCAGCGCCGGTTTCCTGCTGCTGGCCCTGCTGTTCCTGCTGCCCCTCTGGCGCGCCCGCCGCGCGCGGGGCAGGGAAGCGCGGCGCGGCGGCTAATGCTTCTGCCCGCGGTGGCTGCGCCGGATCAGGATCATCATCTTCAGGTTGATCACGGCGAAGCGCACCATCTGCCACGGCAGAAACGTGCGCCAGAAGCGCGTCCACCGCGTCGGCTTGGTGGCATAGAACCAGGGCCGCAGATGCGGCGGAGGGCTCTGGGTGGGAGGGGTGGTCTCGCTCATGGCTTCACTCCGGGATCATCCACCATCCCGGACGCAGCCGGGCCTTGTAGAGGAACATATGGTGCAGAAGGATCTTGATCCAGTGCCCGGCAAGCCCGATCTCGCCGAACGTGTAGTCCAGGTCGCGCCCGTATTCCGGGTAGCGCTCGTAGTCGGGCACGATGGGGAACACCGTGATCGAGGCCGCCGTCCCGGTGAACGGGTTGGCGCCTGCGCTGGCCACGCACGCCGCTCCCATCTCCGCCATCGAGGCGGCGTGGGTAGGTTTCTTCGCGCCCCGCAGCATGTCCACGATGCTCGCCGCCACGGCTTTGCCGATCATGGCCGACGGCATGCCCGTGCGCGGCGGGGCAGGGGAAATCATCAGCCCGTCCGGTGTAGTGCGCAGCCGCGAGATGGGGTGCGGCGGCGCGAAGGCGATGCCCGCGGCGAAGAGATTCTCATAAGCCGGGCTCTGGTAGGTGCGCGGCCAGTCGCCTGCCTTCCACTGCTCATAGGGCTTCGGCGTGTAGTCTGCGTCCACTCTCATGAATCCGTTGGGCGCGAAGATGCGGTCCGTGATCTCCGCGCCATCCCGCGCACAGGCCTTCATGTCTGCGCCGCGGAACGGCGGCAGCAGCATGGCGAAATCAAAGCGCACTTCGCGCTCCTCGCCCTCCAGCGTGAGCACGTCGGCGCGCCCGGGTTCCACCCGGCGCACATGGGCGCGGGTCAGCCAGTCCAGTCCGCGTTCGGCGAACAGGGATTCGTGGAAGATCTTGCTCGGCGTGATGTAGCCGCCGTGGCGGATGTGCACGCCGTCGATGCCGAAATCGCCCAGCTCGTATTCATTGGTGAGATAGAGGATCTCGGCGCGGTCCCGCACGCCGTGGGCGCGCAGTTCGAATTCGAGGTTCACAATGTATTCGAACGCCGCCCCCTCGCAGGTGCAGGCGCCGTGACCGACGCCCACGACAAACTTGCGGCGCTCGCCCCGCCTCATCCGCTCCACTTCTTCCAGGAACGCCCGCGCGGTCTCCTCGGCGTGGTCCGCCGTGCAGACCGAGTAGCTGTGCTTGCCCGGGCCGAGGCCGGGCGTGGCCTCGAAATTCAGCTTCGGCCCGGTGGCGTTGATCAGGAAGTCATACCGGATCTTTTCGCGCTCGCCGCGCCGGTCCTCGCGCGTCCACTCGATCTCGACCGCCGGCGACGCGCTCTCCGCGTCCCCTTCCGGCCACAGGGCGACGGCGCGCGCCTGCCGGAAGTCGATGCCGTTCTTGCGGTAGACCGGCGCCAGCGGAAACACGACCTGCCGCTTCTTCAACAGGCCGACGCCCACCCAGATGTTGGAAGGGATCCAGTTGTATTCGGCCATCGGCGAGACGACAACCACCTCGTCCCGCTCCGGCAGCCACCGGCGGAGAAACGAGGCCGCCGTGTGCCCGGCTACGCCCGCTCCCAGCACCACGATTCGCGCCATTCTTGCGCACCTCTCTGTGCGCAAGGGATGCGCTCGCAGAGCTTCCGTGACACATTTCTTGTCACTGCCTGCGCCGCGCCAGCGTCTCATGGGCAGTGAGCCACTGCGACGTCTACCTGCACGATGAGCCCGGGGCGCTGCGCTTCGAAATCCGCGGCGAGCTGGCCGCCCTCGCCGCCGAGGCGCTCCGCCGCAGCGTGGACACGGCCATGTCCATCCTCGGCGGGCGCGCGCTCCTGATCGATCTGAGCCGGGCGGAGCGGTTGGACGAAGGCGCCCGCCATGTGCTTGCCGAGCTGGCGGCGCGGGGGGCGCAGTTCATGGCCGTCGGCGAGCAGGCGGGCGAATTGGGCTGGAGCCTCAAGCGCAGCCCGCGGCCGCTGCCCGCCCCCGCCATGAGCGGATGGAGAACGCTCGCCTGCCGGCTGGCGTCCTGGTTCCGCCTGCGCTGCGCCCGGCTGGCCTGCGAGGCGCCGCGGCTGTGGATGCTGTAAGGCGGGATTGGCCGGGTGGCGCCCGGTTCGTGCCAGCCATGCCGTTGGCTCACTCGCCGCGGGAATCCGCCAAAGCTCAGAAGCGGTAGCTCAACCGCAATGTCGCCGTGCGCGGCGGCGCCTGCTCCATCGCCGCGCCGGTGGTGGCGTTGATCCAGATCCGGCGGTCGGCGAGATTCTCCATGTACAGCGACCAGTCCCAGTGGCGGTTCAACCGCCAGGCGATGGAAGCGTCGACGCGCGTGTAGCCGGGCAGCAGCAGCGGATCCGGCGCGCTGAACGTGCGCGCGCCGTTGCTGCCGAACCGTGCTCCCTGGTTCAACAGCGCGAGCGAAGCGCTCCAGCCGGCAAGCCGCCCTTCGCTGCGCTCGTATAGCAGTCGGCTGTTCCAGCTCCAGCGCGGGGTCTTCTCGGCTCTCGAGCCGGGAATGGCCAGCGTGGCGGCGGCGCTTGCCGGCCCCGTGCCCGTGTACCAGGCTTCGATCCAGGTGGCCGAGGCCTGCAAGAACACGTCGCGCAAAAGCCGCGATTCCACGCTCGATTCGACGCCCCGCCCGCGGCGCGTTCCCGCCGGCTGGTAGTAGCGCACGCCGTTGGCGTTGAAATCGTTGATGCCGCTCTGCACCAGCGCATTGTCGATGCCGGTGTTGAAGTAGCTCACCGTGGCCGTGGCGCGGCGCGACGGCATATCCACCTTCACGCCCGCCTCATGGTTGTAGCCGCGAACCGGGTCGAACACGTTGCGCCGCCCCTGGTAATCCTCCAGCGTCGGGTCCACCGGATTGAAGCTGCGCGAATAGCTGTAATACGCCGCCACGTTGCGGCGCAGCCGGTACAGCGCCGAATAGTTCGGGATCATTTCTCCCTTGCGCACCGGCTGCCCGCCGGGATGCACCTGCCCGTAGCCGAGGCCGAGGGTAAGCACCAGCCGGTCGTCCAGAAGCCACGTGCGGTTTTGCCAGAAGCCGTTCCATGTCGTCGTATTGGCGAACGGGCCAAGGACGATTCGGGGATAGACATCGGCAGGCGCGCCCAGCCGCTGAGCCCCCGTGTAGATGTGGATGGGCCAGCCTGCCGCCGGGGCGGCCCCCGCAAGCGATGTGGAAGCCACGCCCACCACGCGCGTGAACGCGCCAACCTGGCTCAGGTTTCGCCAGCCGCGGCCCCGCCATTCGTAGCCGGTGTTGAAATCGACCACGTGGTGGCGGTTGAGATTGTCGCTCTTCGATTGCTGGCGCAGAACCTCGTTCTGTTGCACCAGCAGCACCACCTGCCCGGCCGTGCTCGCCACCGGAGTCCATTGGTTGATATGGCGGTCATTGCGCATCCAGCGGTAGTTGAAGTTCGCCGTCCAGGCCGACGTGGGCACGGCGCGGAAGTCGAAGCCCGCCTGCGACGTGTAATAACGCTGCTGCCCGGAGGAGTGATTCACGCTGTGCGGCGTGAGGTCGTCGGTGCGAATCGGCCCGGTGATCCCGTCATTGGTGGAGAGCGACGTCGACGGGCTGATGACCAGCCCGCCTCCGGCCGGACGGGTTATCGAGCCGTACTGAAACAGCGGCATGACGGTGAACAGCCCCGTCCGGTCCAACCGGTACAACAGCGAGCCGCGCGCATAGCGGTTGCGGTCCAGCACATCTCGCGTGAAGTAGCGCTGGTTCTCCGCGGTGAACAGCGCGCGGTACTGCAGCCGCGCGTCGCGCGTGACCGCGCCGGTCGAATCCAGGTCGAACATGCCCGAAACCCTGTCGCCGGGCCCCAGGCCCTGTCCCGGCACGGCGGCGCCGCGGAAATCCAGTTGCGTCGAGCGCACCGGCTGGGGCTTCTTCGTGACCAGGTTGATGAACCCTCCCGGCGAACCGGCCGGCCCGTACAGAAGGCCCGCGGGGCCTTTCAGCGCCACCACCTGCTCGACGCCGAAGGTGGACACGCTGTAACCTCCCCCCATGGCGGCGCCGGTGGCGCCGTCCACGCGCATGTCCTCCGCGCCCATGCGGAAGCCCCGCGCGTAAAAGTGGTAACCGCCCGTGCGCATGCTGTTGGGGCCCATGCCGGGCACGAACGCCAGCAGGTCGTGCACGTTGCGGAAGTTCCGCTCGCGCAAATCCTTTGCATCTATCGCCGTGATCGAGCGGGGCGTCTCCAACAGCCCGCCGGAAATTCGTTCTGCCGCCTCGGCCGCCAGCTCGGCAGTGGCGACGACGTCGATGGCCTGGCGCACGGCCGCCGGCCTGATCTCGATGATCCGCCGGCCGGCAGCCCCGGCAAGGGTGAAAGGCGCAGACGCCTTCTCGAAGCCTGTTTTCTCGACGACCGCCACGTAGCCGCCCTGCCGCCCCGCATCCATGCAGAAGCGGCCCTCGGCGTCCGTGTTCCCCCGCCTGTCCAAAGGTCCGGTGACGTGAATCCATGCCCCCGGCACGCGCGCGCCGGAAGGGTCCTGCACCACGATTTCCACCGGGCAGTGTCCGGGCTCGCCGCCCGGCGCCGGATTGGGCCCGGGCGCGTCGCCTGGAAAGGCGAGCGCGGGCGCCGCCAGCGCGCACAGCGCCGCCATGGCCCTTGCCGCCGCAGTTTTGCGAATGCCGAATTCTCCCATTGGGGATGCCTCCTGTTGCTCTGCGCCGGCAGCGGCATAGAATGGGAGAGCCGCCGCGCGACGCGGTGGTTGGCTGCGGGCCGGTCCACTCTTGCCCGAATGCGTCGGCCCGCAGCGTATCTTAGTGTCGCGCCAGTTATGCAAATCAGTTGCAACTGGTCAACGCCAGTCTAACAATTTGGACCGTTTTGGTCAAGAACTTTTTGCCCCCCGCCCGCGCCAGCATGGGGCGGGACGCGCGGCCGCAAGACAGTTGCCGGGCGCTGCGGTTCGCGCAGGCGGCGCCGCGCGGGCAGGTATAATGCAGGCATGACGGGCCTTGTCTCGCTGGGCAACAAGCAGTCGCTCGATCCGGCGCTCCTGCGCGACAAGCAGGACCGGCTGTTCCGCATCCTGCGCAGCTGCGGCAAGGTGCTGGTGGCCTACTCCGGCGGCGCTGATTCGGCCTACCTCGCGTGGGCCGCCCGCGAGGTGCTTGGCGACAACGCCATCGCCGTCACGGCCGACTCGCCCTCGATTCCGGAATCCCACAAGCGCGACGCTGCCGCCTTTGCCCAACGATACGGCATCCGCCACGAGATGATCCCGTCCCGCGAGTTCGACAACCCGGAATACGTGGCCAACAACCCCGACCGCTGCTACCACTGCAAGGACGAATTGTTCCGCCGCATGGAGCAGATCGCGCCCCGTTACGGCGGCGCCGTCCTGGTCTATGGCGTCAACACCGACGACCTGGGCGATTACCGCCCGGGTCAGTTCGCCGCCAAGGAGCATGGTGTGCGCGCGCCTCTGGTGGAAGCCGGGCTCAACAAGGCGGAAATCCGGGAACTGTCCCGCATGGCAGGGCTGCCCACATGGGACCGTCCCGCCGCCGCCTGCCTCAGCTCGCGCGTGCCTTATGGCACGCCTGTGACGCCGGAGATCCTGCGCCGCGTCGAGCGCGCCGAGGAAGCCATCCGCGAGCTTGGCTTCCGGCAGTTCCGGGTTCGTTATCATGGCGAGGTGGCGCGTCTGGAGATCGACCGGGGGGAAATGGAGCGCGCGCTGTCACTTGAGATGTTTGACCGGCTTTCGGCGGTGTTCCGGGAGGCAGGCTTCCTGTACTCGGCCATCGACCTGCGCGGCTACCGGCAGGGCGCGCTGAACGAGGCGCTGGCCGGAGGCGCCACCGGTCCAAGGGAGAATCCGTCATCCTGAACCCTGCCATCGCGGGTCTCTTCGAAGAGCTTGCCGGCTGCCTGGAGCTCGAGCAGGAGGAACTCGTCGAAACCTTCGACGACCGCCTGGAAGAGTGCGCCGCCGAAGTGGAAGAACAGCTCGGCGACAGCCGCAACAAGGTTCTGGCGCACTTCGCCCGCGACCTCCATGAGGCGGCGGAACGGCTGGCCGGCGAACCCTCGCCTCGGGCGATGACCTCGTTTCTGGCCTCGTTCCTCTCGCTGCTGGACACCTACCGCGACACGGTCCGGCACGAAAACGGCGCGGTCTTCTGGAGGCTGGCCTCACAGTACAGTGACGTGGCCGGCAACCTTTCCCGCCCGGCGCCGGCTGAAAACCAGAGCTTCTTGCGCCTCCCTCTGATGCTGGCTTCGCTCCCGTGGGCGACCGATTTTCTGGTTCGGCTGTCACGGTCCGCCCACTTGTCTTCCTCGCAAGAGGAGGAATTGGCCGGCTTTTCTCCGGCGCTGGCCGGCCGGCTGCTCCGCCGCGCGCAACAGACGCCCGAGGGCGCCTTCCTCGCGCAGGCGCTGCGCATCCAAAGAGGTCTCGAGAACCGGCTCCGCCAGGTGTGGTTGCTCGAGCAGTTCGAAAACGGCGAACCCTCTCCTCTGGATCTTTACGCCGCCGCCCACTCGAGCCTCTTCCCCGCTTTCCAGCCGTCGCTGCCTGTGCCGCGTCTGGAACAGGACATCCGGAAGCTCGGCGCCCTGGCGGAATCGCTGGATCTGCCCGAGATCGCCGGCTGTTTTGAATCGCCCGAATGGATGGCGCACTATGCCATCCTCCACTTCACGCCGCCGAACCCGGGCTGCTGGCGTCCGCGCGGGCTCGACCACTATGAACGTCTGCTTTACGGGCGCGTGTCGCGCTGGTTCACGTATCCGTTCCTGCACCGGCTGGAACCGATGGAGATCACGGCCACCGTGCTGCGGCTCGGGCGGCCGCCCTTCTACGAACGCCCTGCCGCCCATGCGCTGCTCGAATACGCCCTGCTGGAAGGCGTGACCTTCGACGCCTCGCGCTTCGGTTTTTACTATGACACGATGCGCGTCCTGAACTACCAGTTCCAGCTGTTTTTCGAGGGTTATCTGCTCCGGGCAGCCTTCTATCCAAGGCTCAAGGAGCCCCGCGGCTGGTGCGAATACCTCGACGCGCTCCAGCGCATGCACAGCGGCGAGGTGCCGCTGCCGGAGCTTCATCCTTACCGCCGCGAGTTTCTCCGCGCGCGCGGTCTCTCCTGCGCCGAGGATCTGCTTTGCCGTCTCTCGGGTTCGCCGGGGATGCTTCAGTAGGGCCTCGCCCTCAGGCGTGCATCTCCTGCAGGCTCCAGACGCGCAGCGGGTCGCGGCGGCGGCTCTCGATCGCCTCCACCGCCGCGCGCGCTCCGGCGATCGTCGTGATGCACGGCACGCGCCAGGTGACCGCGGAGCGCCGGATCGCCCGCTCGTCGCTGAACGAGTGCGCGCCGGTGGTCGTGTAGACGACCAGTTTCAACCTGTTGTCCTTGATCAGGTCGACCGCGTTCGGCCGCCCCTCGTTGACCTTGAACACCGTCTTGACTTCCAGCCCCTGAGCGCGGAACGCCGCCGCCGTGCCGCGCGTGGCTGCCAGCTGGAAGCCCAGCCTGGCGAGCCGCCGCGCCAGCGCCGCCGCCTCGTTCTTGTGCCGGTCGTTCACGCTGAAGAAGATCATTCCCTCCTGCGGCAGCGGCACGCCGGCGCTCAACTGCGCCTTGCCGAACGCCTCGCCGAAGTTCTCACCCACTCCCATCACTTCGCCCGTCGATCGCATCTCGGGGCCGAGCGCCGGATCCACGCCCGGAAACTTCGAGAACGGAAACACGGGCGACTTCACGCACACCTGTTTGACCGGAAGCACGCCCTCATGCCTCCCGCCCGTGAGTTCCTCCAGTTCGCGCAACTTCTTGCCGAGCATCACGCCCACGGCCACTTTCGGCAAGCGCACGCCCGTCGCCTTGGAAACGTAAGGCACCGTGCGCGAGGCGCGCGGGTTCACCTCGAGAACGAACACCTGGCCGTCCTTCACCGCGTATTGCACGTTCATCAGTCCGCGCACGTTCAGAGCACGCGCAAGCCGCACGGTGTAGTCCTCGATCACGCGAAGCGTGCCTTCGCTCAGCGACTGCGGCGGCAGCACGCAACTCGAATCGCCCGAATGGATGCCCGCCTCCTCGATGTGCTCCATGATCCCGCCGATCAGCACGTCTTCGCCGTCGGAGACCGCATCCACGTCCACTTCGATCGCGTCTTCAAGAAACCGGTCGATCAGCACCGGACGGTCCGGCGAGAACAGCGCCGCCTCCTGCATGTATCGCCGCACGGCGTCCTCTTCGTAGGCGATGGTCATCGCCCTGCCGCCGAGCACGTAGCTCGGGCGCACCAAAACGGGGAAGCCCAGGCGCCGAGCCACCTCCAGCGCCTCTTCAACACTGGTCGCCGTTCCGTAAGGCGCCGCCGGGATGCCCAGCTCGTCCAGCACGCGGCCGAACAGTTTGCGGTCCTCGGCCAGGTCGATGCTTTCCGGATCGGTGCCGATGATGGGGACGCCGGCGCGCTTCAACGGCAGTGCCAGGTTCAGCGGCGTCTGGCCGCCGAACTGCACGATCACGCCATCGGGCTTCTCCGTGTCGCAAATGTTCAGCACCTCTTCCAGCGTCAGCGGCTCGAAATAGAGCCGGTCGCTCGTGTCATAGTCGGTGGACACCGTCTCCGGGTTGCAGTTCACCATGATCGACTCGACGCCGAAGTCCTGCAACGCAAAGGAGGCGTGGCAGCAGCAGTAGTCGAATTCGATCCCCTGCCCGATGCGGTTGGGGCCCGCGCCAAGGATCATGACTTTCTTCCGCTGCGAAGGATCCGCCTCGCATTCGTCCTCGTAGCTCGAATACAGGTACGGCGTGAAGCTCTCGAACTCCGCCGCGCACGTGTCCACGCGGTTGAACACCGCCGTGACGCCGAACTCCTTGCGGCGAGCCCGCACGGCGCCGGCTTCCGCGTCCAGCAGCCGCGCCAGCCGCGCGTCGCTGAGGCCCTCCCGCTTGGCGCGCTTCATCTCCTCCGGCGGCACTGATTCCAGGCTGCGCCCCGCGAGTTCCTTCTCGTATGCCACGCCGTCGCGGATCTGCCGCAGGAACCACGGATCGATCTTCGTCATCTCGTAGACGTCCTCGACCGTGTAGCCGCGCTCGAAGGCGAACCTCACGTAATTGAGCCGCTCTGGGTTCGGCGTGATCAGCTTCTGCGTGACCAGCTCCTCTTTCAGCGCCGCGGGCGAGCCCGCTTTGCCCGTCTCCAGCCCGCGCATCGCCTTGTTCAGCGCCTGCCGGAACGTGCGCCCGATCGCCATCACCTCGCCCACCGACTTCATTTGCGTGGTCAGCACCGGCTCGGCGCCGGGGAATTTCTCGAACTGCCAGCGCGGGATTTTCACCACGACGTAGTCGATCGTGGGCTCGAAGCAGGCGGGAGTGACGCGCGTGATGTCGTTGGGAATCTCGTCCAGGCGGTAGCCCACAGCCAGTTTGGCGGCGATCTTGGCGATGGGGAACCCGGTGGCTTTCGAAGCGAGCGCGGAACTCCGCGACACGCGCGGGTTCATCTCCACCACCACCATGCGGCCGTTTTCCGGGTTGATGGCGAACTGCACGTTCGAGCCGCCCGTGTCGACGCCGATCTCGCGCAACACCGCCAGCGCGCCGTCGCGCATCATCTGGTATTCCCGGTCGGTGAGCGTCTGCGCTGGCGCCACCGTGACCGAATCGCCCGTGTGCACGCCCATCGGGTCGAAGTTCTCGATCGAGCAGACGATGATGGCGTTGCCGGCCAGGTCGCGCATCACCTCCAGTTCGAACTCCTTCCAGCCCAGCACGGACTCTTCCGCCAGCACTTCGTGCACCGGCGAGAGATCCAGCCCGCGCTGGAGGATCTCCACCAGGTCCTCGCGGTTGTAAGCGATGCCGCCGCCCGTGCCGCCCAGCGTGAAGCTCGGCCGCAGGATCAACGGGTATCCAATCTTCGCCGCGAATTCCAGCCCTTCCTCGACGCTTGTCAGCAGGCGCGACTGCGGCGTCTCCAGGCCGATCTTGCGCATCGCGTCCTTGAACAGCAGCCGGTCTTCGGCCTTCTTGATCGCCTCGAGCTTTGCGCCGATCAGCTCCACGCCGTACTTGTCGAGGATGCCTCGTTCGGCCAGTTCGACGCTGAGGTTCAGCCCCGTCTGCCCGCCCACGGTGGACAGCAGAGCGTCGGGCCCCTCGCGCCGGATCACTTCTTCGGCGTACTCCACCGTGAGGGGCTCGATGTAGGTGCGGTCGGCCAAGTCCGGGTCGGTCATGATGGTCGCCGGGTTGGAGTTCATCAGCACGACCTCGAAGCCGTCGGCGCGCAGCGCCTTGCACGCCTGCGTGCCCGAGTAGTCGAACTCGCACGCCTGGCCGATGACGATGGGCCCGGAGCCGATGATCAGGATGCGGTGAATGTCGGTTCTGCGCGGCATTCGGTTAGTGCTGGAACTCCTTCATCAGGGAGGCGAAGTCCTCGAAGAGGTATCGCGAATCATGCGGCCCGGCGGCGGCTTCCGGATGGTACTGCACGCAGAACAGCGGCAGCGTGCGGTGGCGCAGCCCCTCGACGGTCTGGTCGTTCAGGTTGACGTGCGTCAGCTCCACTTCGTTCGCGTTCAGGCTGTCGGGATCGACGCAGAAGCCGTGGTTCTGCACCGTGATCTCCACTTGGCCCGTGCGGCGGTTCAGCACCGGGTGGTTGATGCCGTGGTGGCCGAACTTGAGCTTGAACGTGCGCCCGCCGAGCGCGAGCCCCAGCAGTTGGTGCCCCAGGCAGATGCCGAACACGGGCACCCGGCCGAGCAGTTTGCGGATCTCCCGCACCGGCCCCTCCAGCGGCTCCGGATCGCCCGGGCCATTGGACAGGAACACGCCGTCGGGCTTCAGGGTCAGCACGTCCTCGGCGGGCGTCGAGGACGGAATCACAGTGACGCGCGCGCCAATCGACGCCAGGCAGCGCAGGATGTTGCGCTTGATGCCAAAGTCGTAAGCCACCACGCGGAACTCGCCCAGCGGCTGAAGGCCAATGTGCTCGGAGGGGGAACAAGGCGCCAGCCGTTCGTTCCATTCGTAGCGGTCCGTTGTGGTCACCCGCGTGGCCAGGTCGAGCCCCGCCATTGGCGGCGACTGCCGCGCCATCTCCACCAGTTGCTCCGCAGAATGGCCGGCCGTGGACAGCGCACCCCGCATGGCGCCTTTGGTGCGCAGCTTGCGCACCAGCGCCCGCGCGTCGATCCCGCTGATCACCGGAATTCCGTCGCGGCGCAGAAACTCGTCGGCGCTCATTTCTGCGCGCCAGTTGGAGGGCGTGACGTTGAAGTCCCGCACTGCCAGCCCTTCAATGTAGGGGCGGGCGGCTTCGTTGTCGCTCAGGTTCGCGCCGTAGTTGCCGATGTGCGGGTAAGTCAGCACGACGATCTGCCCGGTGTAGGACGGATCGGTGAAGACCTCCTGGTACCCGGTGATGGCGGTGTTGAACACGACTTCGCCGGTGCGCACCGCCGCCGCACCGAACGCATCGCCGTGGAAGACCGTTCCGTCTTCCAGGGCCAGGATCGCCTGTCTGGACAAACTTGCTCCTTGAAAACCGGAGGGCCGGGATGTGGGGGACAAACCCTATTGTTTCAGAAGCGCCGCCGCGCTTCAACAGCCCATTCCGCTTGCTAGGATGGGACCATTGCGGGGCCTTTCCGGCAGGCCGCGCTCGAGGGAGGGCACATGGGAGAACTGGCCCGCATCGGCGTCGCCATCGACGAGGATCTTCTCAGGAAATTCGATTCGCTGAATGCGCGCCGCGGCTACACCAACCGCAGCGAAGCCTTCCGCGACCTGATCCGCGACGCGCTGATAGAGGACAAAGCCGCCGCGCCCGACAGCGAGGTGGTCGGCACACTCACGCTTGTCTACGAGCATCACGTGCGCCTGCTTCAGGAGCGGCTCACGCATATGCAGCACGAGCACCACACCGAGATCATTTCCACGCTGCACGTGCACCTGGACCATCACAACTGTCTCGAAGTGCTCGTGCTGCGCGGCAAGAGTGCCAGGGTGCGGCAGATCGCCGACCGCCTCATCGCCACCAAGGGTGTCCAGCACGGCCGCCTCACGCTCACTGCGCCAGAGTAGAGGCGGCGCGACCGGCGGCTGAAACGGAACGGCCGCCCGCGACAAGCGTGGGCGGCCGCCGGAGACGATGGAAAGGCGGATCAGCCTTTCTTCTCTTCGTTCTTCTCTTCGCCCTTCTTCTTGCTCTTCTTCTCCTTCTTCTCTTCCTTCTTGGGCTGCTCCGGCTGCGTCTGCGCGAATCCAGGCGTGACGACCATCGTGAAAGCAGCCATGGTCAGAGCGGCAAACAACTTTTTCATGAACTCTCGACTCCTGTTTGGACTTGGATGGGGCAGCGCGGTGCCGCCTCTCGTCTCCCAGAATGGATCCGAGCGCCCGATGCCGCCATCGCCTCCCGGGGCTAGAGAGACGCCCGAATCACAGGGAGACCTGGGCTGGCAGAGTATTCTCCGCCAGCAGGCAGACTGGAGCCGTCCGATAATAACCCGTTCCAAGTCAGTGACTTCCCAGCCGCAGGCGCCTTGGGTTTCAAACCCGCGAACCCGCGGCTTCACCCCGGCAAGGGTGTAATCAAACCACCGCAAGGGAAGCGCTCGTGATGCGATTGGAGAGCCGCCGGCCGGGTTCGCAACTCCAGGCGCCGCGTCTGTGAGTCCGGACGCCGACCACACCGGAAAGCCCCCGCCGCCAACCTCCGGCCTGCGAGCCCGAAAGAACCCCCTCATGGAACGGGGTTCCGGTTTGATCCCGCAGCAGAGCTTCAGCTGGCCCGGGCTTCCAACTTCCGGGCGAGCTGTTCCAGGGCGCGCGCAGGCGCCGCCACCGGCCGCTTGCGCACAGGCTCGGGTTGCGAACACTTCGATGCAAGGTTCAGCATCGACTGCTGGAATCGCAGCAGCCGGGCGAGTTCGGAGAGCTGGTTCTGTTTCTTCATCCCCTCGTTCTATCGGCCCCTCGGCGCCAGAACATTACGCCACTCCCGCGCGCCACGTGTTGGGCGCGGCGCACTGCCCGGCGTCGCGAATGCTGTTGGCCACCTGCCCGTTGAATCCGGCCGGGCAAACTGATACCTTCTCCGCCATGCCTGCCACTGTCCGCCGCCGGGATCTGTTCCTGGCCTTTCTCGCCCTTCCCGGAATCCGCATCACGCGCGTGCGGCTGTACCACTCGCCCATCTCGCGCCCGATGATCAACCAGAGCTTCCACGTCGTCACCGTGGAGACCGACGCCGGCATCACCGGCATCGGCGAGGGCGGCTCGCCCGACCTCATCCGCCAGGCGGCGCAGCTCATCATCGGCGAGGACGCGCGCCAGACCGACGCCCTCTGGCAGCTCATGTGCCGCGGCCTCTTCTATCCGCCGGGGCGCGAGCAGCTCCACGCCGTGGGCGCCCTCGACATGGCCCTCTGGGACATCCGGGCCAAGGCCCTGAACGTCCCTCTTTACCAGATATTAGGCGGAAAATCGCGCGAATATATCGAGTGTTATTCCACCGCTTTTCCGCGAAAAGGAACCGTCGCGGAAACCGCCCGCGCCTGCATCGAGGCGGGCTTCCGCGTCTACCGCACCTCTGTGGCCGACCCGGAAAAGGGGCAGCCGTTCTACGCCCGCGCCATCGTTCGCAAGACCGTCGAGCAATGCCGCGAGATCCGCAAAGGCGTGGGCGACGCAGGAGGCTGGGCCATCGATTACCACACCCGCCTCGATTACGCCGACGCCGTCCGCCTCAGCGCCCTGCTTGAGCCCCTCGAGCCGGTCTTCGCCGAAGACCTGGTCCGCAGCGAGAACAAGGCCTTCTACCGGCAACTGCGGCAAGCGGTGCGGCTGCCGATCGCGGTGGGAGAACAGTTCGGCGACCGCTGGGAGATCAACGAACTGGTCGAGCAGCGGCTGATCGACTGGTCGCGCGTTTCGATCCCCAATTGCGGCGGCATCACGGAATTCATGAAAATCTGCGCCCTTTGCGAGACGCATTACGTCGGCATGGCCCCGCACTTCACCGGACCGGCCGGCGAGGCGGCGCTCGTCCACTGCCTGCTGGGCTACTCCGGCCCGGTGCTCATGGAAATGCTCGGCGATGGCCGGCGCGATGTGCCCTACTTCCCGGAGCATTATGACTTCCGCAACGGAAAGCTCTGGCCCAGCGAGCGGCCCGGCCTTGGCGTCACATTCGATGCCTCGCGGCTCAAAATGATCGCCGAGATCACGGAGGGCGCCAAGCCCATTCCTGTCTTCCGCCGCCCGGACGGCTCGCTGACCAACTGGTAAACGGCGCCGCCGGCCGCCTCTGGATTCCCCCGCGCGCCGGGTGATAGTGTGTGTGCCATGCGGTTGCGATCCTGCCTGCTGTTTGCATTCCTTCTTGCCTCGCAGCCGGCGCTGCGCGCGGATGAACTGGATGACTCGATCCGGAAGCACCGCACCGGCGTGCTGGTGGTGCGAACCGCCCCGGGCGCGACGGTGACGGTCGAGCAGCTCCGGCATGAATTCTGGTTCGGCGCCACGATCGCCACGGGGGTCTTCACGGGGCGCGCGGCGCCCGAAGACGCCGCGAAGTGGAAGGAGATTTTCCTGAGCCACTTCAACGCAGGCGTCATCGAAGCCGCGTTCAAGTGGCACGAGATGGAGAAGGAGCGAGGCAAGGTGGACTATGCGGTGGTGGACGCGATGCTCGAATGGGCATCCGCGCACGGGATCCCCGTGCGCGGGCATTGCATTTTCTGGGGCATCCCGCGTTATGTGCCGGAGTGGCTCAAACCGCTCGGAGACGAGCCGCTGCGGCTGGCGGTGCGGCAGCGCGCGCGGTCGGTTGCGGCGCGCTACCGGGGACAGTTCGCCGAGTACGACCTGAACAACGAGATGATCCACGGCAACTGGTTCGAGCAGCGGCTGGGACAGGAGATCACGCGTGACATGGCGCGCTGGGTCAAGGAAGGCGACCCCGGCGCGGTGCTCTTTTTCAATGACTACGACATTCTCACCGGAAAACGTTTGGACGACTATTTGAAACATATCCGCACCGTTTTGTCATCCGGCGCGCCGATGGACGGCATCGGCGTGCAGGGGCACCTGCACGGAGACGCGTTTGACGAAGGCGAGCTGCGCCGCGCGCTGGATGCGCTCGGAGAGCTGAACTTGCCGGTGCGCATCACCGAGTTCAACTTCCCGGGGCAACGGTCGAAGTACTACCAGAAACGGGAATTGCGGCTGAGCGAGGAGGAGGAAGCGGCGAAAGCGGATGCGCTGCGCCGCTACTTCCGGATCTCCTTCGCGCACCCGGCGGTGACAGGGATCCTGATGTGGGGCTTCTTGGAGGGCGCCAATTGGATCCCGCAATCCTCCTTGTACCGGCGCGACTGGACGCCGGCGCCTGCGGCGGAGGCCTACCGGAAGCTCGTGTTCGGCGAGTGGTGGACGCGCGCCGAGACGAAGGCGGATGCCACTGGCGTGGCCTCGGTGCGGGCGTTTTTTGGCACGCATCGCGTCCGCGCCGCCGGCCGGGAAGCCACCGTCACGCTCTCGCGGCGCGAGGGCGCGCGGATTCTGGATCTTGAATGAAGAGCGGCAGGCCGGCCACATGCCTGCCTGCGGGCTCTTACTTTCTCGTTTTCAGATACGCCACCAGGTCGGCGATATCCGAACCGCCGAACACGGGCCACTTCATGCCCTTGCCGCGCATCTGCCGCAGCATCTCCGGGCCGTGGCTCCACAGCACCGCCACCATTCCGAAGCTGTTGTCCCCTTCGCCGTGCGCCAGCTTCGGCGCCCCGCCCGCATGGCAGCCCTGGCACCCCTTCGACGCAAATGCCTTCTCCCCGGCAGCCGCGTTGCCGCCCTCGTTGGCGAATTGCAGCGTCCAGACATAACCCACCAGCCGGGTCATCTCTTCCGGCCTCAGGTCGCTTCCCTTCGGCGCCTTGCCCGGATGGTTCCACAAAGCCGCTGCCAGCTCCGCGTTGCTCTTCGGGCCGCTCTTGCCAAGCTGTTTCGCTCCCGCGTGGCACCCGGCGCAGCCCTTCACTTTGAACAGCTCCTCGCCGGTGGCTGCGGAGGCAGGCACATATTTCGGCGCAGCCTTCGAGGCTGTCGGCAGGCTTTGCAGGTAGGCTGTGATGTCGCCCATCTCCGCCGCCGTCAGCCTGGGCAGCGCGGTTTTCTTCGCGGCGATCGCCCCCTTCATCTGCGGCGAGTGGTTCCACATCTGGCGCGCCAGCTCGATCGGATCCGTCACCGCGGGCCACTGGCTCACGTCCGGCGCGCCTCCGCCCGCGCCCTGATGGCAGCCGGCGCAGCCTCTTTCCGCAAAGAGCTTCTTGCCGCGCGCCGCGTCGCTCTTCTGCTCAAAGAAACCGGCTGAATAGAAATAGGCGTAGAGGTCCGCAGCCTGCTGGGTGGAAAGCTTCACGGGCTTCATGCTGGCCCGCTCCATCGCCTCCCACATCTGCGGCGCGTGGTTCCACATCAGCGACGCCAGCGTCGCCGGCGTGTAGCCCTTGCCGACAGTCTTGCCCAGGTCGGGGCCGGTTTTGCCGCCCTGCCCGTTCACGCTGTGGCAGACCACGCATTTCTGCTCCTGAAACAGCTTCGCCCCGCGCGCCGAGTCGCCCAACGGGACCGTGGCGGAACACACCAGACTGCTGACAACGGATAACAGCAACCAGCGCAACATAATGGCCTCCTGAGAATCGCTCTTCCCCACTCTACCCGAGCCCGGCCAAAAAACAAGGGGCAGGCCAAAGCCTGCCCCCATAGGATCCGAAATCCCGGCCGCCTACATCAACAGCCTCACGCCGCCCATGTACATGTGCGTGCGGAAGCCTTCGAACACATGGATCGTCTGGCTCAGGCCGAAATACCGGTATTCGCTGAAGAACTCCATCTTCGGCGTCACCGGCAGCACCAGGCGGCCCTGCGGCTGATAGTAGTCGGTCGGGCGCACGCCGGAGGTCGTCGTGAACGAGCCGCCGGCGCTGATCCGCCCGCTGTACCTTTTCGCCAGGGGCAGCCGCAGGTCGATGAACATCGTCCCCGTGTGGGCGTAGTCCCGGTAGTTGCTCGCCACCGGGAACAGCCCCAGCGGATACAGGAAGTCGATGTCGCTGCGGACCGTCGAGCGCTGGTATTCGGCGATGATCGACGCGTTCTTGCCGCCTCCGGGCAGCCACTGCACGCTGCCCGTGAGCGCCTCGGCGAAATACCAGTACTTCACGTCCGGCAGCGGGTTCTCGTTCGTGAACCGGCTGTAGTTCACGTTCAGCCACAGGCTCTTCGGCAACTCGAAGCGCGTCTGGAACCGCAGCCTCGTGTTGTCGTACAGCCCCGTGCGGTAGTAGGTCTTGATGCCGTCGATGAATTCGAGATCCCCGGTCAGGCTCACCCGCTTCACCGGGCGGAGAACGAAGCCGAACACGCCGCCCTGCCGCTCCATCTCCAGCCGGTCGGCCGGGGCGCCCTGCGAGTAGGTGCTCGCCTTCATCAGCGAGCGGCCCCACTCATAACGGTGCCCGCCCCGAATCGTGATCTGCTTCGACACGTCCCAGATTGCCTCGATCTGCTGCCGGTGCCGCGACACCTCCAGCCTCTCGCCGCCCGTGAACACGAGCGTCGAGCTCGCCGTCGGGCTGAAGAACTGCAACGAGCGCAGCGTCTGCAATCCGGTCGTGTGAAAACGGTCCGTCTCCCAGCTTTCCCGGAGCCGGATGCGCGGGCCGATCCGCGCCTCCGCCGCTCCGCTGGCCGAGACGTGTGGCATCGTTGCATTGCCGAAGAAATAGTCCGTGGTTCCGGTGAGCAGCAGCAGCGGATTGTTGGGATCCACGATCCGCCCCTGCTGGAACTGGTTCAGCTCGCTGTAGGTCTTCGGGCGGCTGCGGATGAAGCTGCCGGAAAGATCCAGCCAGTCGAACGGCGAGGCCGTGACCAGCGCCCTGGTATGTTCCGCCTCGCCGCGGACCCGGTACAGCTGGTTGCCGCTGGTGAGCGAGAGGATCTGGCCCAGATAGGGCGTCGACCGGTTCCCTCGCAGCGCCTCGGTCGAATAGACGGACTGATCGTCGCTGAAGCGGCGCCCGCCCTGTTCCACCGTGGCGTGGAAACGGTTCAGCTCCACGCGCAGCCCGCCGCGCACCTCGTACAGGCTCCAGTCGATGACGTTGCGCAGCGGATACTCGTTCGGGGGCAGCACCAGCGGCGTGATGCCCGTGCCGTAGCTCGTGTTCCGGCTGAAGCCCACATACGGCATCACGCGGGCGCCCGGAAACAGCGTCAGTTCGTTGTCATAGTTGCGGATGCGCGTGTCCATCGTCCGCTGGTTGAAAAACGCCGCCGAGCCCGGCGTGCCGATGTTGGCGAACGAGGGCAGCGCGTTGAACATGGCGATGTTGGAGTAGGTGCTGTTGAGGCGGTAGACACCGCGCTTGACCATGTCCAGCCGGGCCGTGTTGTAGGGGTCGCCGCCCCAGGCGGTCATGGTGAGAAGGCCGCTATCGAGCAGGCGCGAGTCCTGCGGCTCCAGGCGGAGCTGGCCATTGGTCATGCGCACTCCCTGGCTGAGGTTCACCAGGCTCCGGTAGGTGTTGAAGTCCCCCGAGCGCGTCACCCAGCGGGCGCCAAGGTCGATGTGGCCGCCGAACACCGTCTCCGTGCCCGTCGGCTCCGGGTTCACCTCCCATTTCTTCTCGGCGCTTTGAGAGGCGGCAGGTTCCTGGGCGGCTTCGGTCACCCCGGCAGGCCTCGTCTCCGGCGCCGCTGTGGCCGGCGCCGATGGCAGCCTCCTCGCGGAACGGATCTTCCTCAATTTCTTCGCCGCGGGATTCGCAGCCGCATGGTTCGCTTCCTTCGGGATAGGCGCACCCTCCGCCAGAAGCGCCAGCGGAAGGGCAAGTGTCAGCAGGATCCTCATCGCAGCATCGCTCCGTTCACGTTCGATCCGTGCACCTTCTGGTGGCACGCGGTGCAATTGCGCCAGCGCGGCAGCCTCAGGTCGTGTGTGGCGATAGCCACGCCGCCCGCTGCCGACGCCTTCGGCGGCGACTGGAGGTTCGAATGGCACTCCAGGCAAAGGTTGGCCACCTCGTGCCGCGTCATCATGCGCGGGTTGGCTGATCCGTGCGCCTCATGGCAGATCGTGCACGGCTCGTTGCGCACCGGCGCATGCTCGAAGACAAACGGCCCCCGCTTGTCCGAGTGGCACTGGAAGCAGCCCGGCTGCTGGCCGCTCGCCAGCCGCATGTTCCGGTTGAGGAAGCTGGCGTGCGGGTTGTGGCAGCCGGTGCAGGACATAGCCCCTTCCGGCAGCGGGTGCCGGTGCGGCTTCTGGAAGCTGGCCCACACATCCATGTGGCACTGCCGGCAGTTCTGGTTCACCCCGGCAGGCCGGCGGAACTGCCGCGAGCTCGCCTCCTCGCCCGTCTTGTGGACGTTGTGGCACGACGTGCAGGACACGCTGTTGCGAGCGTGCCCGCTCTGGATGCGGCCCACCTGCGTCTGCTGGTTCTTGTGGCAGGAAAGGCACATCTGGTCGATCGCCGCCGGTGTCATGTTTTTCGGCGAGAGGATGTCATCCACGGAAGTCGTCTCGGCATGAACCGAGCCGGGCCCGTGGCAGGACTCGCACGCCTTGCCCTCCCACCCTCGGCGCTTGTTCGATTCCAGAATGATATGCGCGTTCTTCTTGAAGTTCGTGTGGATCTCGTCGTGGCAGCCCGCGCAAGTGTCCGACCCGACATATTCCTTCTTTGCCGGGGCGGACTGGGCGGCGGGAGCCTGCTCCTTCTTGGCTGGTTCCTGGCCACCCGGCGCTGCCGCCATCCAGCCCGCCCACACGAGCGCGGCCATCAGCGGCACATGGAAAACTCTCATGGGATCTCCCTTGGATGAATTCGGGGCAGGCGTTTCAGGCGCCTGCCCCGTTTCGCCGGTCACCGCCCGGTCAGCGGGCGTGGGACTTGTTCACGCTATAGGTCGCGTTCGGCCCGTGGCACACCGAGCAGCTCTCGCCGAGCGTGGTCGTGTGCGCCAGCGCGTGCGACGCAGCCTCCTTGCTTGCGTGGCAGCTCAGGCAAGCGGCCGAGGTCGGCGGCATCGGGTCGAGCCACCCGCGCGGGTCCACCGTGCTCAGCACGCCCTTGGAAGGCGCCTGCTGGCTGTTGTTCACGTGACAAAGGTTGCAGCTCGCGGCCGTCGCCGGCGGCGGCAGCAGCACATGATTATAGTTGTGCGGCGTGTTGCCGAAGCCGTAGACGGTGTAATCGCGTGGCTGCTCCTCGCCCGTATGGATCCGGTGGATCATCGTCACCATGTTGATCGACTCTGACGGCGCCTGCGCCGCCGGGCGCCGTGCCGCGTCCGTCATCGACGGGTTGTGGCAGATCACGCAGTTGTCGATCTCGTTGCGGTTCTCGCCATGGAAGGACAGCCTGGAGTGGCAGGCATTGCAAGTGGCCG
Source organism: uncultured Arcobacter sp. (assembly GCA_964458495.1). GTDB lineage: Bacteria > Acidobacteriota > Terriglobia > Bryobacterales > Bryobacteraceae > JANWVO01. Next base: position 43,087 of record CAYWJB010000012.1, on the reverse strand, counting down.
TCGTGGTCACCACGCGCCGCGCCTGCACCGGGCTGCCATCCACGCTGAAGTTCTTCACGTCGTTCGGGATGTTGACCTCGATGATCCGCTCTTTTAGCGTGCCCTCGAGGATCTTCTCATCCGTGCGCCCTTCGAGTGCGATGGTCCATGTGCCTTTCGCGCCCGCGGGGATTGCGTTGGTCATCGTGTAGGTGTACAACCCCGGGCTGCCACTCACGCCGGCTACTGTGACGGTCTCGTTCACGTAGCCCTTGGTCGTCGCCGTGCCGAAGTTTAGGCCATAGTCGGTGTCCAGCGGCGCCAGAGTGAACGCCAGCCGGCCGCGGCCCGCGCCGGGGATCAGGTCGCCGATCGCCATCGCGTCGCCCGCCCTGTCCTTCAACGAGAACGTGATCGTCGGCTTCTTGCCCGGCTCGGCGTTCTCGATCTTCTCGATCTTGGCCACCGCGCCGCGCAGCAGCGACGAGTTCTGCTCCACGATGTGGGCGCCGAGAATGGAAGCATCAAAGTCCAGTTCGCCCTGCGGAATGTGGCAGTTCTTGCACTGGTTGTCCGAGATCTGGATGATCCCGAGGTGCCCCTCGCCGGTGGCGAAGTTCACGTTGTCATGGCAGCTTCCGCACGCCATCCGCGTGGGGTTGGTCAGCCACGCGTCCTTCTGCGCCGCCTTGTCGTTCTTCTCCACGTGGCACCACTGGCAGTTGTTCGCCCCGGAAGGCATCCCTACCCTCGAATAATCCGCCACGTTGTTGCCGAAGCCCACGATCTGATACGGCTTGCCAGCCTGCACGCTGGGCAGGTTCGCACCCATGTGGATCTTGTGCGTCATCACCGTCATGTCGATCGTGTTGTCCGTCTCGGGGTTCGTGTTGTCCACCGTCACCCCGGCGATCGTGTACGACGGCGTGTGGCACAGGATGCAGTTGTCGATTCCCCGGCGCGAGCCGCCGTGGAAGGACAGATCCTCATGGCACTTGTTGCACGATTCCGTCGCGAAAAGCTGGCGCGTCTTCTTCACCGCCGACCCGTCCGGGACAAAGTAGTAATTGTCCGTCGCGTAGTTCGTGCCAAGCTCGAACTCGCTCAGATTGCGGTTGCCGTACATCGAGATGGCGTGCGTCGCCGTCTTGTCATAGTTGGCCGGCAGCTTCGTTCCAAAAGTATAGATATACTCGCCGTCGGCAACCTTCTGGTAGGATCCGCCACTGTCGGCTGAAGATTGCCGCGCCCGCTTGCCCGCCGTCGGCGGATACGTGCTCGTCTTCAGCCGCGTCGTGTAGGTCCGGTAGTGCGCCCCGTCGTTGGGCAGCACCGCCAGAATGAAGCTTGTCGACACAGGGCCGGGCGTGTTGATGCCCTCTCTCTCCAGCGGCACGCCGCGCGGGTCCGTGATCCGGAACCGCACCTTCACCGTACCGTCGCTTGCAATCTCATGACCCAGTATCTTGAAGACAAGCCCCGGACGAACAAAGTTGATCGTCGCTTCGTCGGCGTAGAACGCCTTGTCGCGCTGTGTGAACGGGGATTGCGTGGAGCTGACCAGCGCTGTTGAACATACCAACACCAGCACTGCCAGCGTCCATTTCATCCATCCGCCTGAGCGTCTCACTGAACGCATAGTGCACTCCTTTTTCCAGTACGAACCAGAATTCCATGCTTCCACACGGGTCGAACCATCCTCACGGCCGATACACGGCTCGGGAGTTCCATTGCAGGAACCAAGCCAAACCTAACGCATCTGACACTCAGAGTCAAGCGTCTTTATATCAATGACTTATAAGTAGACTTGCCAGCCTGTGGAAATCTGGAATTCCAGACCCTTGTGGGTGATGTTCAACACCTCTGCGCCAAGTTCCCCAACAGCGCCCGCTTTTTTGGACCCGCCCCCCCTCTGTACCCATCTAGTCTCTCGATGTTACCCGCTGCCGTTCTTCATCCTGCGCCGTCGCCCGCCTCCAGCCTCGCCGCAGACCGCCAGGCTGTGGAAAATCACCTCGAATCCTTGCTCTCGGATGGAAAGCCCACCCCCTTCCGCCAGGCAATGCAATACGCGGTGCTAGGCCAGGGGCAGCGTTTTCGCCCCATCCTGGCTCTCCGCATCGCCCGCCTCTGCGGCCAGGAAACCCCCCACACTCTGCGTGCTGCCGCCGCCGTTGAGATCCTTCACTGCGCCTCGCTGATCGTCGACGACCTGCCTTGCATGGACAATTCTCCCATCCGCCGCAACCGCCCTTCCACCCACGTCGCCTTCGGCGAATCCACGGCGCTGTTGGCTGCTTTCGGCCTGGTTGCGCTCGCCGCCCGTTCCGTCGTCGAGCAGCCCTGTCTGCCCTCGCAGCTGCCCAGTCTCGTCCGCTTCCAGTCCTGGCTGTTGCGGGCGCTCGACGTCTGCGGCCTCTGCGAGGGGCAGGATCTCGATCTGCGCGCCGCCGGCTGCGAGCGTGCCCAGCTTCGCAATTGCCTGAACGAGATGAAGACGGTGCCACTGTTCGAACTGGCCGCCCGCGCCGGCCTTCTCTTCGCCGATCCCCGCTCCCCGGCCGCACGCACACTGATCCGCTTCAGCCGCGACTTCGGCCGCGCTTTCCAGCTCGTCGACGATTTCCTCGACCAGGAAGTTATCAGCCGCAGCCCCGTAGAGGCCAGCTTGCGCCGCGCCGAAAAAACCCTGGCCGCGCTCGATCCCGCCCCTGTGGAACTGTTCGAAATGGTGGAGGTGCTCCGTGCCCGTTGCCAGTAGCTCGCCCGCTGTCCCGGTTTCCCGCGATGCCGCCGCGCGCCGCCGCGTCGTCGTCATCGGCAGCGGCTTCGGCGGACTCGCCTCTGCGATCCGGCTCCAGGCCCGCGGCTACAAGGTCGACCTGCTCGAAGCCCGTGATCAGCTCGGCGGCCGCGCCTACGTATACCGCCAGGACGGCTTCACGTTTGATGGCGGCCCCACCGTGATCACGGCCCCCTTCCTCATCGACGAGATCTTCGCCGCCGCCGGCCGCCGCACCGGGGACTACTGCCGCATCGTCCCCGTCGACCCCTTCTACCGGATCGAATTCCACGACGGCCGGTTCTTCGAGTACAACGGCGACGAGGCCGAAACCGAGCGTCGCGTCGCAGCCTTCTCGCCCGGCGACCTGGAAGGCTACCGCGCGATGCTCCGCAAGGCCAAGGCGATCTTCCAGAAAGGCTTCGTCGAGCTGGCCGACAAGCCCTTCCTGCGCTTCAGCGACATGATCGCCATCGCGCCCGACCTCATCCGCCTCCAGTCCTACAAGACCGTCTATCAGTTCGTCTCCCAATACGTGAAGGATCCGCTGCTGCGGCGCGTCTTCAGCTTCCACCCGCTGCTGGTGGGCGGCAACCCGTTCCAGACCACATCGATCTACGCCCTCATCCACTACCTGGAGCGCCAGTGGGGCGTCCATTACGTCATGGGCGGCACCGGCGCGCTGGTCTCCGCCCTCGGGCGCCTCTTCCAGGAACTCGGCGGCTGCGTCCACCTCTCTTCGCCGGCGCAGCGCATCGAAGTCCGCAACGGCGAGGCCCGCGCCGTTGTCACCTCCGATGGCCGGCAATTCCCCTGTGACGCCGTCGTCTCCAATGCCGACGTCGCCAACACCTACCGCAAGCTCATCGCGCCGGAGCACCGCCGCAAGTACACGGACCGCAAGCTCGAGCGCATGCGCTATTCGATGGGGCTCTGGGTGGTCTACTTCGGAACGAAGCGGCAATTTCCGGAGATCCGCCACCACACCATCCTCCTCAGCCCGCACTACCGGGAATTGCTCGACGACATTTTCAACAAGAAGTGCCTGAGCGAGGAGTTCTCCATCTACCTCCACCGCCCCACCGCCACCGACCCCTCCATGGCGCCCCCCGGGTGCGACTGCTTCTACGCTCTCGTTCCTGTCCCCAATCAGCTCTCCGGCATCGACTGGCGGCAGGAAGACCCCCGCTTCACGCGGCGCGTGCTCGAGTTTCTCGACCAGCGTTACCTCCCCGGGTTGCTGGACAACCTCGCCACCATTCGCACCCTCACGCCCCTCGGCTTTGAAACGACGCTCAACTCCTACGCCGGCGCCGGCTTCAGCTTCGAGCCCGTCTTCTCGCAATCGGCGTGGTTCCGCCCGCACAACCAGAGCGAGGACATCCCGAACCTCTACTTCGCCGGCGCGGGAACGCACCCCGGCGCAGGCGTGCCCGGCGTGCTCAGCTCGGCCAGGATCGTGGAGAAGCTCGTATGCGCGAACGTGCCCGTCTAGCCATCGCCCGCGGCTCGAAGACGTTCTACTTCGCCACCCGTTTCTTCCCCCGCGAGGTGGCCGAGGCTGCCCACGCCGTTTACTGGTTCTGCCGCACGACCGACGACATGGTCGACGAGGCGGATGCGCCCCCCGATCTCGATGCCTGGCGCCGCCGCCTCGAGCTCGCCCTTCAGACGGGAAGCTCCGGCGACGAGATCCTCGACTCCTTCGCCGCCGCTGCACGCCGCTTCTCCATCCCTCACCACTACGCCTTCGAGCTGATCGACGGCGTCGAGATGGACCTCTTGCGCGGCCGCTACGAGACCTTCGAGCAGCTCCGTCTTTATTGTTATCGCGTCGCCTCCACCGTCGGCCTGATGATGATGCGCGTCGTGGGCTATTCCGGCCAGCCGCATCAGCAGGCTGTCGATCTCGGCATCGCCATGCAGCTCACCAACATCCTCCGCGACATCGGCGAGGATCTCCGCCGCGGCCGCCTCTACCTCCCGCTGGACGAGCTGGGCTCGTTCGGCGTCACCCTTCCGGATCTTGAGGCCGGCCGCCGCAGTCCGGCCTTTCACAGCCTCATGCAATTCCAGGTCTCCCGCGCCCGCCGCTTTTACGCGCTGGGGCGCGCCGGTCTGCCCTTCCTCCACCCCCGCGGGCGCTTCGCCGTCGATCTCGCGTCGCGGCTCTACGCCCGCATCCTCAACCGTATCGAAGCCTCCGGCTACGACGTCTTCTCCCGCCGCGCCGTCGTCAGCCGGCCCGAAAAATACTGGATCGCCGCCCACACGCTATGCTCCGCCGCAGTCTCTTCCTTTCCAGCATTGCCTCGCTCTCTGTCTGCGCGTTGAACTATCTGCTGTTCCTCGCCGCCGGCGTGCCGTTGCTCACAGACCGCATCGCGGAATGGATCATGGCGCGCACTCCGAACGACTACGCCGTCTTCCTGCTGACGCACCTCGGGGAATGGGCCAAGCCGCTTGCCGCCACGGGCGGGCTTGCCGCCATCGGCGTTGTCTCATGGATGTTCTTTTTCCCGATCCTCCTGCTGCGCCCCCGCGCGCGGCGGGGCGGGGAAGCGGCGCCCGCGCCCGCCCCCGCCGTCCTCTCGCGCCGCGAAGTCTTCACGCCGCTGCTGATGGCCGGCGGCACCGCGCTGGTCGCCACGGAGAGCTTCCTCCGTGACCGCGCCTACGCCGCCCGCGCCGTCGAACCGCAGCTGCTCTACTCTTTCCAGCCCGCCCCGGACACTTTCGGAGAGGATCTCGTACGCCCCTTCATCACGCCGGTGGAAGCCTTTTACGGGATGAGCAAGAATACGGTGGATCCTTCCATCGATCCCCGCCAGTGGCGCCTGCAAATCACCCTCGACGGGCGCCCCCTGCGCTCGCTGTCCTACCAGGAACTGCTCGCCCTGCCGCGCTTCCAGCGCATCACCACCATGCGGTGCGTTTCCAACACCCTCAGGTCGAACCTCATGGGCACCGCCGAATGGAGTGGCGTCTCGCTGCGGCAGCTGATCGACCCCTCGCGCGTCCCCTCCGGCGTCGTCGAGATCGCCTTCATCGGCGCCGACGGCCATGACGACTCGCTCGCCGCCTCTCACGCCCTCTCCGAAGACGTCCTGCTCGCCCTCGGCATGAATGGTTTCACCCTGAACCGCGTTCACGGCTTTCCCTTCCGCCTCGTCGCCCCGCGCTACTACGGCTTCAAGAGCGTCAAGTGGCTCCGCGAGATCCGCCTCGTCACGCGCCCCTACCACGGCACGTGGCCGAAAATGGGCTATACCAAGGAACCGGTGATCCACACCATGAGCTATATCGACCGCGTCCGCCCGGACAACGGCTCGCTCCGCCTCGGTGGCGTGGCTTTCGCGGGTCTCCGAGGCATCCGCCGCGTGCAGGTCCGCGCCGATGCCGGTCCGTGGGTGGATGCCCAACTCGAAACTCCGATGTCGCGCCATACCTGGACGCGGTGGAAAGCCGTCCTGCCCGTCGCCCGCGCCGAATTCGTCCAGTCCCGCGCCCAGGACGGAGACGGCAACTGGCAGGCGGATGTCGAGAAGCCGCTCTTCCCCGACGGCGTTGCCGGGCCCACCATCAAGCGGCTGTCGTGAATCCTGCCATCGCCATCGCCGCTCTGGTCGCCGCGCTGCTTGTCTGGTTCGCGCGCCGCTCCCGCGCGCAGTACCTGCGCCTGCCGGAACTCGCGCCCGCCGCGGAGCCCGTCGATCCCCGCCGGCTGGTCACCGCCGTGATCCCTGCCCGGGACGAGCAGGCCAATATCGCCCGCTGCGTCCGTTCGCTTGCTCCGTTCGTCCCCGTGGTGGTTGTCGACGATCACTCCCGCGACGCCACCGCCGTTGAAGCCCGCGCCGCCGGCGCGCGCGTGGTCACCGCCCCGCCTCTCTCCGGTGGATGGCTCGGCAAGCCGCACGCCTGCTGGACCGGCGCGCAGCAGGCCGAAACAGAATGGCTCCTTTTTGTCGATGCCGACACCTGGTACGAGCCCCCCTTCCTTCCCTCGATTGTCGCCTTCGCCCGCGCCCGCGCTCTCGACGCCGTCACCCTTTTCCCCCGGCAAGTCTGCCTTCGCTGGTATGAATCCGCGCTGGTCGAATACGGCCTCGGCCTCTACTTCTCGGGCGTCGATGCCGCCCGCCTCCTCGATCCCCGCGCCCCCGACGCCCTCGCCAACGGGCAGTGCATCCTGATCCGCCGCGACGCCTACCTCCGCATCGGCGGCCATGAGGCTGTGGCTTCCTCGGTCACCGAGGACGTGGCCCTCGCCGCCCTCCTCAAACGCCATGGCGTGCCCTTCGCCGTCTGCCGCGCCGAGCGGCTCGCCTCCGTCCGCATGTACGACTCGTTCCGTTCCCTCTGGCGCGGCTTTCAAAAGAACTCTTTTCGGGTGTTGTTCCACAATCCCCGCACCGGATTGCTGGTCGTCCTGGCCACCATCGTGATGACCTCGTGGCTGCCTGCCGCCGTGCTTCTCGCAGCCTCCGGTTCCGGGCTCGCTGCGGCTCTGTTCGCGCTCATTCCCGCCGCCGCCTGGCGCCCGTGGTACGGTACATGGCGGCGCGCCTTGTGGGCGCCGCTCGCCATCTATCTCTTTCAGGGCATCGTCGTCTCCGCCATGCTGGCCTCGCTCACCGGCAGAGGCGCGGTCTGGAAAGGACGCCGTGTCTGAACGCGTCTCCTATCCCGTCCCCTGGGATCTGGTCTTCGGACTCACGGGACACATCCGCCGCGGCACGCGCCGGGATCTGAATGATTTCACCGCGCAAGTGGTCGCACGGATGCAGCCGCCGCCGCTGGTCGAGGGACTCGAACATTTGCCGGACGATCCGCGCTTTGTTCTTGCGGCCAACCATTATCAGCGCAAGGGCCTCTGGATCCTCCACCCGGCCAGCGTGCTCACGCAGGCCGTCGTTGCCCGCTACGGTCCTCTGGATCCCCCCCTGCGGTGGCTGGTCACGGCCAACTGGCCGCGGTGGCGGTTCGGGCCGTTCTCGTTCCGCTCCCCGGGGGATCTCCTGCTGCCGCGTGTGGCGCATGCGCTGTGGGCCTACCCGGTGAGCTTCTTCGGCGCGAACCCGGCTTTCACGGCCCGCTCGCTGCGCCTGCTGCTGCGCGAGCTGCCCGGGCTCGAGTGCCCCATCGGGATTTTCCCGGAAGGCGTGGCGGGAACTGCGGGCAAGATCGGCCCCGCGCTGCCAGGAATCGACCGCTTGCTGCGCCGCATCGGCCGGCCGGTCGTCCCGGCGCTGATCGGCGAACACGGCGGCCGCCTGGTTGTCCGCCTCGCCCCGCCTGAGCCGCCGGAGATCGACGTCATGGGCGTTATCCGAAGCATGGCCGAGGCGGGGCAGTCCGGCGCGTGATCCCCAGCGCGCCCGCCCGGCACTCCCCGGTTCCGGCGTTGAAACGGCGCGACCGGCTTCTCTTGCGGCGCGCTGCTTGGCCCCCTCCTGTTTGCGATGCGAGAGCCGGGCGGCAGCCCGCTGCCGGCGCCGGGGCGGACGCATCAGGGAAGCGGCGCCGGATCCTCCTGCTTCCGGCGCCACTCGCTCAGGCAACCTGCATTGCGCTGCCCCGGGCACCCAGATGGGCGCGCCGCGGGATTACTTCAGCTTGGCGAAGATCCACGTCCTTGCCGGTTTCAGGCCTGCCACCAGCAGGTCCCTCTCCTGCTTTCCGGGGGCGAAGTATCTGTAGGAGGGCCAGCCGAAGTGAACTTCCGACAAAAAGTACTTGTCCCCGTATCTGTTGAAAACCAGCTTCGTGGGCCATGTGCCGCGCTCCAGGGTTCTTTCCTGGAAGACATTCGAAGCCAATAGGAAAGCCTCGCGCGCGTCAAGGTTTCGGGCGAGCACAGCGTTGACCGGGTCGGACAGAACCCGGAACTCCCACTGCCCCGCCGGGTACTCCCGGCCATAAACGGAGATGGCAAACGGAATGTCCGCTGTCACCATGGTTTGCCCTGTCATCAAAGGCGCCGCAGCCAGCAGCGCCACGAACAGCATTACGATGCTCTTGCGCATTGCTTCCTCCTTGCCACGGCGGTATGTGGGGCTGCACCGTTCCGTCTCGCCGCCGATCTTGCCGGACCCGCCTTTTGCGGCTGGCCGGGCCAGCGGGCGAGAGTTCGCGTGGCAACCAACGCCGCCGGAGTGCTTTCACCCTGACTGTAAAGAGCGCACGCCCGCTTGCCTAGCCGCATAGATATGGGGATCCGCCGCCGGAGCGCCGCGCAGGACCGGGGTTCACCGCGCAAATGCGGGGGTGATTGCACCGCAGCGCGCCCGCAGCGTGGAAACGCTTAGCGGATCCACCCCTCCCGCAGCGCCTTGGCCACCGCTTCCGACTTCGAATGCACGTGGAGCTTCCGGTAGATCTGCTTGATGTAGGTGACCACCGTGTGCAGGCTCAGGTTCATCTCCGCGGCCGCAGTCTTGTAATGGTGACCCTCGCCCAGCAACTGCAACAGGTGCATCTCCTGGGGGCTGAGACGGTGGTCCGCTTCCGCGGGCGGGTGATGGCGGCGGAACAGTTCCATCACCCGGCGGGCGATCTCGGGCGACATCGGCGCTCCGCCCGTCGCCGCCTCCCGGATCGCCTCAAGAATGCGCACGGGCGGAGTGCTTTTCAGCAGGTAGCCGCTCGCGCCCGCGCAAACCGCCCGGAAGATCCGGTCATCGTCGCCGTGGATGCTGAGAATCAGGATCTGCATCTCCGGGTGGAGCGACTTCAGCCTCTTTGTCCCTTCTATGCCATCCATCCCGGGGAGCCCGATGTCGATGAGCGCCAGATCCGCGGGCTTGTCCTCCATCGCCTTCAGCGCCGCCTCCATCGAGCCGAACGTCCTCGCACAGCGGTACCCTTCCATGCTTCCTATCAGGAGCGCGAGCCCGTCGCGGATCTCCCGCTGATCCTCGACGATGACCACTTCGGTCATCTCGCGCCACCTTCAGAAGGCCTGCACGGTTCCGCCTGCCCGCGGGATTCGCGCGCCCACCCCTCCCCTGTTTCCGCCCTGGCTTTCAGCTTCCGGCGCAACGGCACGCGCAGCGTCACCTTCAGGCCCTTCTCTCCTGCGGAGCCCATCTCCAGCCGGCCTCCCAGTATCTGCGCCCTCCAGCGCATCCCCGCGATTCCATGCGTGCAGCCGGACTCAATCAGGCGGGCCCCCTCCAACCCCCTGCCATCGTCCGACACCGCCAGCACCAGCGCCGCGTCCTCCAGGCGCATTCTGACCGCGACGCACGTGCCGCCGGAGTGCTTGACCGCGTTCCGGACCGCCTCCCGGAACACCGCCAGAATCTGCCGCCGCTGCTCCGGGTCCAGGCGCACATCCGCAGCCTCTCCCGAGGCTTCGAAATCGAGGCGGAGATTCGCGGCCGCAACGGCCTCCTCGGCCACGGCCCGCATCCTCAGAGCCAGACTCCTGGCGTCGTCCTGTCTCGGGCTGATGGCGAAAACCAGATCGCTCACCGAACCGATCATCTCCCGCGCCAGCCCTGCCGCCTGCCCGAGTGCAGCCGTCTTGGAAGGCTCATCGCCGCTCAGCCGGGCCAATTCGCTTCCCAGCGCCAACTGCGTCAGGCCGGCGCCCAGCTCGTCGTGCAAATCGGTGGCGATCTGCATCCGCATTCTCTCCAAAGCCAGCGCGCGCTTGTACCGGCTCCAGCGCATCCAGAAGGCTGCAAGCCCCACGGCCGCCCCGAGCACGCCCATGAACCAGCCGCGGCGGTAGAAAGGCGCCGTGACAGAGAACTCGAAGACCGCCGGTTCCTCCCCGGGCTCACCCTCGGCGGCGGCTTTCACCAGCAGCCTGTACCGTCCCGCACTCAACCCGGTCAGCGCGATTGCCTGAACGGATGAGAGCGGAGTCCATTGCCCGCCGGAACCCTCCAGCAGGTAGGAATACCTCCGCTCGGACCTGCTGTCCGCACCCGGAAGGGAAAACCCCACCTCCACCGCCCCGCCCCTGTCGGAGAACGAATACCCGCTCAAATGGCGCTCGCCGAATTCGGAAATCTGCAGAGGGACGCCCCCCAACTTCAGGGCCATGAACCGGACGGCCGGCGCGGGCAGGCCCCGCTTCCGGGGCTCCGGGTCGAACCGGAACACGCCATTCACCCCGCCGGCCCAGATCGCGCCTTGCCGGTCGCGGATCATCGCGCGCACATTGCCATTCAAGACACCCTCCGCGCCCGAGTAATGGCTCAGCCGAGGCGACCCGCCCGAAGTTTCTTCGTCGGGATCCAACACGGAGACCCGGCTGTGCATCCCGATGTAAATCCTGCCGAAGTGGTCCTCCGCCAGCGACGTCACGTATTCCGACGGCAAGCCGTGCTTCCGGCCGTAAGCGAGGAATTCGGGCTTTGGCGCCCCCGGGTCGTTCACCCGCCTCAAACCGTCGTTGCTCCCCACCCACAGCCGGCCTTTTCCATCCACCAGGAAAGCATTCACGAAGCCGGCAGGTGCCCCTGCCTCCGCCCCGAAATGTTCCCACCCTTTGCGGCAGCACCGCGCCAGCCCGCCGTCGAAGAAGCCGACCCAAACCTCTCCAAAGCGGTCTTCCGCGAATGCCGTCGGCGCCAGCGTCTTCCTCCTGCCCGCCCCGTCGAGGACCTCATGGCTTGTAAAACTCCCCCTGCGCCGCACCCACGTCGCCAGCGGCCGCTGCGTGCCCAGCAACGAGATCCAGACGTCTCCCCGGCTGTCCTCGAACAACCGGAACACCGCGTTCGAGGCCAGCCCGTCTTTCACCGTGTAGTGCGCCTTCGGCGCCGCGCTGGCGAGATCTGCCAGCCTGGCCGGGCGTCCGAAGCGGTATATGCCGGTCTCGGTGGGAATCCACCAATCGCCCTCGCGGTCGCGCAGGATGGACTGCCCCCACCCCCAACCGAGCAGGACCGGGTCTTCAAACAGCTCCGCCGGCAAATTTAGCCGCACCGTGTGGAAGCGGACGCCGTCGAACCTGTGGAGGAACCCGGCTCTGCCCGCCACCACCCCCTCGCCCTCGACATCGACCAGAAAGCTGGTGTCCGGCTTCGGGATTCCGTCCTCGCGTCCGAACGAGGTGAACCCCCGCTTCAGGATCTGCGTCACTCCGCCATCCGAGGACGCGATCCACAGGTTACCCTCCCGGTCCTCGGCTATCTCCGTGGCCAAATCCGACCCCAGTCCTTCGCGCTTTCCGAATCTTCGCATACGCCCCGTCCGGCCCTCCGCCGGCGGCAGCAATTCGTTCAGCGCATCGGCGACAGACGCCAGGATTCTGCCGTCTGAGGTTTCAATCAGCCCCATGACGTGAGTGCCCAGATCAGGGCCCCGGCCCCTGTATGTCCATTGCACTGCCGGCCGGCCAGGGACCGGGGCCGGCGCCAGCAGCGCCAGACCTTGATCCCAGAGCCCCGCCCACACTCTCCCCCGGCTGTCGCACAGGATCTTTCTGGTCTGGTTTTGGGGCAGCCCTTCCCGCCTGGTGAAGCGATCAACTCTCTTGTCTCCTGGCCTCCACCGGAAAAGCCCGCCGCCGCCTGCAGCCCAGAATGCCCCGTCCGGACACTCGGAGAAACTGTGGATGGACCGATCCACCTCCTCTGGAGGCAGCCCCAGATCCACCCTCTCAAAGGCAAGGCGGTCCGGCGGCCCGGCGCCGCGAAGCACCCGGAAAACCCCGCCGCCCGTGCCGACCCATAGCCCGCCCCGCGTGTCTTCGTGCATCGCCAGGACGTGCCTGTCGGGTGGTTCCGCTCCGGGTGCCCAGCATTGAAAGAGCCGCCCGCCCTCTCGCCGCGGGAGCATCCGGCACAGCCCGCGCGCTGTTCCGGCCCAAAGCGTGCCATCCCGCGTCTCGTGCACGAAAGTCACGAAGCGGTGCGCAAGCCCGTCCCGCTCGCCGTAGGTCCGGAACGCCACGCCGTCAAAACGTGCGATCCCCTCGGTCGTACCCACCCACAGCAGCCCGCGCGAGTCCTGAGTGATGCCGGTGACGTGGTTGTGCGGGAGCCCGTCAGCAAGGGTATAGACCCTGCAGGGCAACCTCGCTGCCCACAGGGGCATAAGGGTGCATAGAATCGCCGGTCCGGCCCTGATGGAGGCCCAGGGCATGGCGGGAAGCCCCCCTCCCTTGGTACACCTCTGACGCCGGGGAAGCAAGAGAAGAAACTGCGATTGTCCTTTTTTGCTGCTCCGCCTCCGCACCCCGGCCGGCCGTTTCCCGGCCGTCCCGGGCTGTGCGGGAACGCGAGGCATCCGGCGACCCGGCAGGGGCATTTCATGACACGGGGCCGCCCCCCGCCAAGGCTTGCCTTCCCGAGTCTGGCTGCGTGGGGGAGGGACTCTCTTGCGCCACGCTGCGCGGAGACGCACCTGCCATGGCCGTGTAATCCGGTTCGTGAGACAGTTCTGCGAGCCAACTCGCCTCGTCAAGCCGGTGCAGAATGCGCCTGCCGGCCCAGGCTCCTGGAAGGGAACCGGGGCCGGCATCCTCCGGGCGCTCCCCGGGGCGCTTCCATCCGGGGACGGGCCAGCACGGCGGGATTACTTCGAGCCTGCGATCACTGACATCTTTTCACCTTGCCGGCGCGCGGCCAGGAGCGCCCGCTCCTGCTTGCCCGGCGCAAAGTAGATCCCCGCTTTGCCTGTGCGCCAAAGCTCCGAGAGAAAGTACCTGCCCTCGTAAACATTGAACATGACACGGGCGGGATCAGAGTTTTGCTCGCCGGCGGCGGGAAGCGTGGAAGCAAAGAATGTCTCGCTCCCGCCTTGCCGGGCGAAACTCAGCAGGCCCGGGTTCGCCGCTTTCTGGGTCACCACCCACACACCCGCCGGGTGCTCGGTATTGCCCACGGTGAACGCGAACGGGATCTCGATCCGGGTCTGCGTCTGCGCGCACACCACGGGCGCGGCGTACAGCGCCGCGGCAAACAGGAACAACAGCGTTGACTTCATTCGAATCTCCATAGCCTCTCTGACATTGGCGCCGGCAGCGCGGGACGGCTGATCCCGGACCGGAAGCGCGTGCCCTCTGATGTAGCACTCCGGTGGCCAATCCCGGCCATCGGCTTGCCATGCCCCTCAACTGACTGCAAAACAATGGGTCCGGCTTCCCGCCCAAGCCTTTCCTTCGCACGAAGTATTGGCCTCGCTTGCCGGTTCCGGCAACCTCACAGTTTCCAAATCGGCAAGCCGGTTTGCATCGCGGCCCCCCAGGCCCCATACTTGAGGGACGGCGAAAAGCGATGCAGCCGGGCAGGTCCCGGCGCTGCGGACAGAGGGTCAGGTTGCCTGTTTCTCATCTCCTCCCCGATGGAGCAGGCTTGCAAGGTCATGAGGAGAGAGGACTGCCATGCCATTTGCTCTGCTCGGTGTCGGAGGGCTCGCGCTGGGGCTGGACCGGGCTCTCGGGGAGGAGCCGTTCACGATCGGCCGGGATCCTTCCAACTCCCTTTCGCCCGAAGACCCCCTGCTTTCCCGCCGCCATCTCGTGCTGGAAAGCCGTGACGGCGCCTGGATCCTCCGCGACCTGGGCTCATCCAACGGCACGTTCGTCAACGGGGACCGCGTCGCGGAGCGCCGCCTGGCTCATGAGGACGAAGTCCGCGCCGGCTCCTGCCGGTTTCTGTTTCTCGACGACACGCTGGTTTCCGGCGGGCTGCGGCTCACGGAGAACGTTGGCGCCGGTTGCGCAACAGAGACTTTGCGGATCGACGTCGGAGCGTGCCGGCCGCTCGATCCTGCCGCCATTTCCACCCCCGGCTGCGGGGAGGGTTGCAGAGAGCCGGACATGGCCGCATTGCTCGGCCTGGCTGGATCTCTGCCCGCGGCGACGGATCTCGGCGCCGCGCGAAAACAATTCCTCGAAGCCGTGTTTCAAACAGTCCCTGCCGCGCGCGCCGTTCTCGCCTTGTTCGATCCCTCTACCGGCGTGCCAGGCCCGGCGGCCGGATGGAGCCGGGATGCCGGCCCTGCCCCGCCTTTCCCCCTGCCCGAACCCTACATCACGCAGGCCCTCGAACAGCGCGCGGCGCTGTCGCTGGAACTGGAAGGGGGGCGGCGGATGCTGCAAATCCTTCCCCTGATGTGCGACGCGGGCGCGGCGGGCTTCCTCGCCCTGGAGAGCCCGCCGGACGGCGGCGCAGTGGAGCCCCGCCATCTGGAATGGCTTTGCGCCGCCACCAGGCTGGCTGCCGGCCCCTTGGCCAACCTCGCCCGGATTGAACGCCTGCGGCGCGAAAACCGCCTGCTCTCGGACGAGCTGGATTCGAGCGGCGTCATTCTCGGAGAGACCCCCGCCATTCTGGCGCTCAAGGCCCAGATCCTGAAGGCCGCCCCCTCCGATGCTACCGTACTCATCACCGGGGAAACCGGCGCCGGCAAAGAGCCGGTCGCCCGCGCCATTCACGCCTCCAGCCGCCGCGCGAAGGGGCCTTTCGTCGCCGTCAACTGCGCCACGCTGTCGCCGACGCTGCTCGAAAGCGACCTGTTCGGACACGAGCGCGGCGCCTTCACCGGCGCGGTCTCCCTCAAGTACGGCAAAATCGAGGCCGCCGCCGGGGGCACGCTGTTCCTGGACGAAATCGGCGAAATGGACCCCGCCATCCAGGCAAGGCTGCTCCGCGTCCTGCAGGAACGCGAGTATGAGCGCGTGGGCGCCATCGCCCCGCTGCGCGCCGACATCCGGCTTGTGGCCGCCACCAACCGCAATCTGGCCGCCGAAGTGGAAGCCGGCCGGTTCCGGAGCGACCTCTACTACCGGATCCACGTCATCACGATCCATGTGCCGCCGTTGCGGGAGCGCCGGGCCGACATCCCGCTGCTGGCCGCCCATTTCCTCGCCCGTTTCTCCCGTTCCGGCGCGCGCCGCATACACGGAATTTCACCGCAGGCCCGCCGCCGCCTTATGGCGTACGACTGGCCCGGCAACGTGCGCGAGCTGCAAAACGCCATCGAGCGCGCTGTCGTGTTCTGTTCCGGCGCCGAAATCCTCGAAGAGGATTTGCCTGAGTACGTCTTCGACGCTGACGATCCGGGCGCGGGCGCGGAAACGGGCTACTACGCCAGCCTCCGCGAAGCGAAACGGAAGATTCTGCTCACCGCGCTTGCCGAATCGGACGGCGTGCAGCAGGAGGCTGCCCGCCGGCTTGGGCTGAACGCAAGCCATTTCTCCCGGCTTGTGCACAGTCTGGGACTCAGATCCAGGCAGGGGGCGTGAGCGCCTGCGGGCCGCTTCACGGCCGTCCGTAGGCGAGCCCCCGCGCTCCGGTAACCTCCCCCGCGCCGGACGCGCCTCATGAGACACTGCGAAAAGAGGGACCCGCCATGCTGCCGATGACGAAACATTTCTCCTGTCTTTTGATTCTTGCTGCCGCGGCGGCCTCCGCCCAGCCGAAGCAGGCCAGCACGCCCGAATTCCTCCGCGAGGGCCAGAAGCTCATCCGCGCCGGCCAGTTCGAAGACGCCCTGCGGCTCTACCAGGCCGAGATCGAAAAGAACCCCGCCAACACGGCCGCGCTCAACGCCGCCGGCGTCGTGCTCGACCTGCTCGGGCGCACTTCGGAGGCGCGCCAGTATTTCCAGAAATCGGTCGACGCCGCCCCGAATGAGGAAGCCCGCGCCGTCGCCCGCCGCCAGATGGCCATGTCCTACGCATTCGACAACGATTGCGCCGGCTCGGCCCGCCTGGGCCGCATGCTGCATGACTACTGGCTCGGGCGCGGCAACCACTATGCCGCGGGAGAGGCGGCCAACGAAGTCGCCCGCGTCTGCATCGAGGCCGGCGCCTTCGACGAGGCCGAGCGGCTCTACCGCCTCGGGACGGAAACCGGGCTCAAAGAGCCTGACATCAGCGAGGACCGCCGCGCCCTCTGGATGTTCCGGCTGGAACATGCCATGGCCCGCCTCGCCGCCCGCCGCGGGCAGAAGGACGAGGCCCTGAAGCATGTCGCTGCCGCCAGGGCTTTGCTCGATGCCCACCCCGAGATGGCCAAACAGCAGCAGCCCTTCCTCCCCTATCTCGCCGGATACGTAGCCCTGTACACTGGCGATGCCGCCGGCGCTCTGGAGCAACTCAGGCAGGCCAACCAGAACGATCCGTTCATCCAATGCCTGATGGGAATGGCGCATGAGAGGCTCGGCCAGAAGGAGGAGGCGATGGCTTGCTACCGCCGCGCCTCGCAGACCACGGCTCACAATCCGCCCGCGGCGTTCGCCCGTCCCTTCGCGCGCCGCAAGCTTTCCGGCCAGTAGAGCGCGCTGCGACGCGGTTTCTCTCGGCCGGCGGCGCAGGATCCCGGTTTCCACTTTGTATCCGCGGGAATTCCTCCCTTGCAGCACCCGCCCGCGCTTCATCAGCCACACTGGTGCATCAGGAATGGAAGCGCTGGTGCCTCACATGGCGGCAATGCGCAGGCGCCTGGCTGGAGACAACGGGCAGTCCCCTTGTTCACCGCGGAGACGGACCGGTCCACTTCCGGACGGTGGCGAACCGGCCCGATTCTTGAGCCGCCAAACCCGGAGGAAAGGCGGCTGCGACGCTTGCGATCAAAAGTAGAACTTCAGGGCCAGTTGCACGGTGCGCGACTGGATCGAGTTCTGGTTCAGCCTGTAGAAATTGGTGTTCAGGTTGAGCACCCGGGCGGCGCACGCCGGACTGAGGGCGACAGTGGCGTTGCCGAGTTCGGCGGCGTTGGACGGGCAGCCGAGCCCGCCGGCGCCGGGTCCGGCGAGCTGGGAGATGGCAACATCCACATTCATGCCCTGGCTCTTGTTGACGATGGCGTCCCAAACGCCTGGGGAGCGCAGCGCCGCGAAGCGGTTCTGCACGTTCGCGATGGGCGTCTGGTTCGGCCGGGTGCCGGCGAGCAGCGGGTTCTGGTCGCCGCTCGAAAAGAGACTCGTGTTGAAGTTCGGGTGGAATGTCTTGTGATTGAGGATGTTGAAGAACTCGCCGCGCAACTCGAAGTGCCGGCGGCTCTCCTTGAAGGGGCGGATCCGCTTGGAAAAAGAGGCGTCGAAGCTCTGCACCCACGGCATGCGCACGGAGAAATTGCGCGCGGCGTTGCCCAGGCGGCCGGGTTCCGGCCAGGCAAAGGCTCGCGGGTTCATGTAGGGGGTGAAGAGGGCGTTCTCCGGGGTCCAGTCGGGATTGATCAGCGGGACGCCCGGGATCAGGTCGGGGCGGAGTTCGCCGCCGGGAATGCCCGTGTCCACCGAGTTGCTGCGGCCGAGCGTGGCCGACAGCGGCCACCCCGAACGGATCTTGGACAGGCCCGAGATCTGCCAGTCCCCGGCGAGTTGCGACCACCAGCCGCGGGTCGCCCAGCGTTTGCCCTGCCCGAAGGGCAGCTCCCAGAAGCCGATCAGGTTGATGTTATGCGGCGTGTCCGTAGAAGAGACGCTGCGGTCGTTCTGCAGCCGGTAGGGGTCCTGGTTCCGCGTGATCGGCACGTCGCCTGAAGCATTGGTGAAGGAGTTGTTCGGGATCGGGAAATTGATGCCGCCCGAGGAGTCGTCGATCAGCTTGGACCAGGTGTAGTTGGCCCGGAACTGAAGCCCGCGGGTGAAGCGCCGCTCGATCTCCGAGGTGAAGGCATTGTAGCTGGAGCTGGAGTTGGTGGTGTGGATCAGGTAGATGGCGCCGCCAGCTCGTCCTGCGAAACCGGGGATCGGCACCGCGCCCGTGAACGGGTCGCTCCGGTTCAGATTGGCGGGCGGACCGAACAGGTGGCGACCCTGTGAACCTTGGTAGCCCAGCGTGACCACTGTGTTCTCCATCACCTCGAACTGGAACTGAAGCGAATAGTTGTGAATGGCGGGCATGCGGAAATCCTGGTTGCCGACGATGCCCGTCGCCTGGTAGCGGACGTCCTGGCGAATGGCGCCGCTGGCAGTGGAGCGCTCAGCCACATCGCCGGGCCGGATGACGCCGTTGGCGGGAATGACGAACAGGCTCGGATCCGATGCCAGAACCATGTTGTTGAAGCCGAGCTGGAACGGCACGTTGTTCTCGCTGCACCGCGCCAGCCCGCAAGTGGCGGTGTTGGTCGGCGGCAGCCAGTCGTTCGAACCGAGCAGGTAGGAGAAGCCGCGGAAAGCAGTGAAAGTCTGGGAGCCGAGATTGGGGAGCGGTTCGCGGTCGTTGCCCATCAGCGTGGCGTGCGTCAACCCGTAGCCGCCGCGGATGACGAACTTGCGGGAGGCATTCCACGGCACCGGTGGCGTCCAGGCGAAGCCGATACGCGGTTCGAAGACATTCTTCTGCGGGGGAGTCAGATAGCGCGAGCGGCCGTCCACGCCGGCGAATTCGAAGACCGGGGCCATGTGCGGCTGGCCGTCCGGTCGCAAGACGAACGGATTGGGCTCCATCCGGCCCAGATTCAGCATGCCCTGGAAGTTGTTCTTCTCCCAGCGCGGCGACTGATACTGATAGCGGACGCCCAGGTTGAGGGTGAGGTTGGGGCTCACGCGCCAGTCGTTCTGGAAGTAGGCGCCGATATTCTTCCAGCGATAGTAATACGTGGCGGAGAGGTTTTCCGTCTGGGTCTGAACCCATGTCGGCACTCCGATGAGGAAGCTGGCGAGCTTGTCGCCGCCAATGGGGTTGCCCGAGCAGCCCGGGATCGTTCCGCCGATAGGAACCGAGCGGCACCACTTCTCGCCGGTGGTCTCGCGGTTCCAGGAGAAGCGCCCGCCGGCGAGCGACCCGACGCCAAGGTTGGCCTGGTTGAGCTGGAGATGGGAGGCGGCGAAGCCCATCTTCAGCGTCATGTTGCCCTTGATGGTGGAGAAGTCGTCGGTGATGCTGTAGGTGTGCTCGATGTTCTTGCCCACATCCTGGGGCTGGTTGAAGCCTGCGGTGCCGAACCCTGCGCCGGAGGTGGAGCCGTTGAGCCCCGTGGGCGCGCCGCCGTCGTACCAGCGGGGCATGCCGTAGCCGAGCAGGTTCACGGCGCCCGCGCCGGGTCCGCCGATGTTCAGGTACTCGGACGTGTAGTCTTTCTTCAGCAGCGGCTCGGGGAAGTTGCGCCCGAAGTTGCCGTAAACGTAAGAGGCGCGGAATTCGTTCACGCTGGTGGACTTGAAGGATCCGGTCCAGTTCAGAAGCGCCTGGCGGCTCTTGTTGGCGTCGGAGATGAGGCCGTCGGTGACCGGGTCGCGGAAGAAGCGGTCGCCGAATTGCGGCTGATCGGTGTAGCGGAAAAAGAGCCGGTGGTTCGCCGTCAGGTTATGGTCCAGGCGCATGGACCAGCGGTCGTCGCGGTATTCGGTCTTGCGGAAATAGACGTAATTGGCGCCGAGGAGATCAGCGATGGCGCCAGGATCGGTGATATTGGGCTTCGGGTAGAACTCGCGCAAAATGCGTTGCGCCACCGGGTTCACATAGCTGCGCCCGGCCGCGTCCACCAGCACGCGCCCGCGGCGTGCCGGGTCGGGGTCGTTGGGGTTGAAGAGCGGAAATCCCTGGTAGGCGTACCGTGAATTGCTCACGCTCACCGGCAGGTTGGGATTGTAATTCGGATTCGGCACATGGACCAGCGTGCCGTCGTTCATCCGAAGGAACTGGTTGTAGAGCAGCGCCGTGGGCTGCGTGACCACCGCGCCGCTGGGCAGGCGCGAGTAGACCAGCGACCTGGAGAAATCGCCATTGATCTCGTCCTCGGTGGGCACGCGGATGAACGATGGGCCCCCGGGGTTCGAGGCCAACTGGCGGGTGGGCTCGAAGGCGGCGTACCAGAAAGTCTTGTTCCTGCCGTCGTAGACCTTGGGGATCACTACCGGCCCCCCGCCGGTGATGCCGACCTGCTGGCGGCGCAGCGGAGGGCGGGAGTCATAATTCAGGACCGCCTGGCGTTGCGCCCCGAACGGGTTCGCCGTCAGGGCTTTCTGGCGGTGAAACCAGTACAGTGTGCCGCGCAGTTCGTTGGAGCCGGACTTGGTGGTTTGCTGGATGATCGCGCCGCCAGCCTGGGCATATTGCGCCGAGTAGTTCGACTGCTGGACGGAGAACTCCTGGATCGTATCCGGCGTGAAAGAGATGGCCATGCGCGCGAGCGCCACAGAAGTGACGTTGGCGCCGTCGGCGAAGAATTGCGTGGAGCCCATCCGCCCGCCATTGATGGAGAGTTCCCGTCCGGGCAACGGTTCATTGGTGGTCAGTTCGCTGATTTCGGTGCCCGCCGAGCCGGTCGCGCCCGGCAACACCAGCGCCAGCGCAATGGTGTTCCGCCCGTTGAGGGGCATCTCCGTGATGGTCCGCTGGTCCACCGTCTGGACCACCGCGCCCGTGACCAGTTGCATCAGGGGCGCCTCGGCGGTCACCTCGATCGTCTCGGTTACCGAGCCAACCTGGAGTGTGATGTCGAGACCCAGTTCGCGCGCCGTGTCAACTTTCACTGAATTGACGACAGCGGTCTTGAAGCCCTTGGCCTCGGCGCTGACGTCATAGTAGACCGGATCGAGCGCGGAAGCGGCGTAGGCGCCGGCATCGTTGGACACAAGCGTGATCGTGCGCTGGGTTCCGGTGGTGGTGATCTTGACCGTGGCGCCCGGAACCGGAGCGCCCGAGGGATCGCGGATGACTCCTCGAATCGAGCCGAAATTGGACTGGGCGACGGCGAGCCAGGCACCGAGGATGAGCAGAGCGGCGCCGGCGCGGGCGGGTGAGGCAGACGTGAACCTCATAAAAACCTCCTGGCTGAACGAACCTGCCACAAAGTGTGAACCTGCTCGTGCCGGATTCCAAGGTTCAGAACGGTTCAATCCGGGCGTCGGTACGAGACGCAGGCATATCGTTTGTTTCCAGAGGCCAGGGGGCAGCTAACGTCACGTTAGAGGTATCCTGAGGGTATCGGTCAGGGGATCGAAATGCCTGGACCGCTCACCGACGTGCGCCAGCGCAAGGCAATTCTCGAAGAACTCGGACGCGTTCTGCAAAGCCCCCAATTTCGGACCAGCCGGCGAAGCCAGCAGTTTCTGCGCTATGTGGTCGAGCACACTTTGGATGGATCCCTGGACCGGTTGAAAGAGCGGGCCATCGGGATGGCGCTGTTTGACCGGGCGCCGGATTACGATACGGGCGAGGATGCGGCTGTCAGGGTGGCAGCCAACGAGGTCCGCAAACGGTTGGCGCAATACCACCTGGCGGCGCCGCCCCATGATGTGCGGATTGAATTACCGCCGGGGGGATACCATGCAGACTTTCAGTGGGCGTCGCCGCCTGAAGCGCCGGACTCGCATGGCGCCACGCCGGAGAGCCGCAAGTGGCGGTTGGCGTTGGCGGCGGGGTTGGTGTTGCTCATCGCCGCCAGCGTCCTGTTGTTGGTCCGCTCCTCTCCGCTTCGGGGTAATACGGCATTCGAACAATTCTGGGGGCCTTTGCTTGAGGCCCGCCGTCCGGTACTGATCTGTCTGGCGCACCCGCTCGTCTATCTGCTTGCCGATCCGCTGCCGCCGCTGCTGCCGGAAGGGGCGAAGCCCGCCCCGCCGGACGACCCGCTTGACCTCAGGCGCCGTGGAGTGGTGGAAAGCCGCGACCAGTATGTGGGCGTCGGGGACGCCCTCACCGCCGCGCGCTTGGCGGCGCTCTTCGCCGGGCGCAGCAAGCCGTTTCAGATCCGCATCGGCTTCGATGTCTCCTTTGCCGATCTGCGCGAATCCGCAGCGGTGCTGGTTGGCGCCTACTCCAACCGCTGGACCATGCAGGTGAACGCAGAGTACCGCTTTGCCTTTGCGCGCTACTCGATCGTCGACCGCCAGCAGCCCGGGCGCTTGTGGCGGTTGGAGAATATGCGGCCGGGCTACCGCACGGATGAGGACTATCTTCTGATTTCCCGGATCCTGACCGGCTACAGCGGCGAGCCTCTGGTAATGGCCGCGGGTATCACGCACGCGGGCACCCAGGCGGCTGGGGAGTTGCTGACGCAGCCCGCCGCCCTGGATGAAATGATGCGCGGCGCTCCGCCGGACTGGCCGCGCAAGAACCTTCAAATTGTCCTGCATTGCAAAGTGGTGGGCATGACACCCCGCCCGCCCCGCGTCGTCGCCAGCCACTTCTGGTGACCTGCGGCCGTCGCCACTTCTTCCGCGCAGTTTCTGTCTGCCGGGCCACTTTCCCGCTCCCCTATTTACGGTCGCCCCCGATTGGGCCATAGAAGTGTGGGTCAGGCAGACGTCTTCACGCGGTGGATCCTCGCGCAGGCCGGAACCGCCGAGGGATGCCAGGCTGAAGGCGGGAATCCCGTTTGTCGCCTCCGGGCTTGGCTCAAGCGGCGACTCCCTGCGGCGCGAGGAGGCTTAGGCGGGACTCTGCCCGTTCGCGGTGGCGCGTGATTGCGGCGCCCTCTGCAGCCCGTGACGGGTCTGTTGCCGGATTGCGAGAAGAACCATCGCCCGGAATCGGACGTGGATCGCCTCCTGGAGTAACTCAATATGGATTGCCGCTACCGCTTTACACGTGCCTCATGAGTTCTGCCAAGGCAGTCTCGCGGATTCCGCAAGCAGAGCAACCACAGGGGGCTAATGAACGTTTCTGGGCTCCGAGAATGGCCGGGAAATCGGCGTGTTGCCCGGTTCGGCGTAGAGCCCGGTTTCTCCCGCGGCGCATGGACCGCGCGGAGCCGCGCATGGACCGCTCACTCTGGCTGGCGTTCTGACGAACGCCGGCCGCCGTTCGCGGCTCTGCCCCCTGAAACTGCGTCGTCAGAGCCGCGAGTGAAGCGGGCCGAAGGCCCGCGAGAACGAGCCGTTTTCTGCATCGCGAGTAAAGCAGCGCGGAGCGTTGCAAGAACGAGCGGTCCCATCGCGGCGGCTGCGGCGGCTTCTCCCGCAGCACATGAACCGCGCGGAGCCCCCGCATGGACCGCTTGCTCTGGCTGGCGTTCTGACGAACGCCGGCCGCCGTTCGCGGCTCTGCCCCCTGAAACTGCGTCGTCAGAGCCGCGAGTGAAGCGGGCCGAAGGCCCGCGAGAACGAGCCGTTTTCTGCATCGCGAGTAAAGCAGCGCGGAGCGTTGCAAGAACGAGCGGTCCCATCGCGGCGGCTGCGGCGGTCACTGCCGCGGCGCACGGACCGCATGGAGCCACGCATGGACGGCGCAGAGTCACGCATGAACCGCGCAGAGCCCCCGCATGAACCGCGCGGGGCCGCGCATGGACCGCTCACTCTGGCCGCCGTTCTGGCGAACGCCGGCCGCCGTTCGCGGCTCTGAGCCCGTAGGGCCCTTATGAACGTTATCTATGCTCCGAAAATGGCAGGGAAGTCGGGGTGTTCCCCGGTTCGGCGTAGAGTCCCGGAAGGTGGTGAGCGCGGAAGGAATCGAACCTTCAACCTACTGATTAAGAGTCAGTTGCTCTGCCAGTTGAGCTACGCGCCCACGAGGTTCACTTGCAATTATAGTGGACGCGCGCGCCGGACCGCAATCAAAGCCGCCGCCCGTGCGGATCCTGCGGCCTCTGCAAAGCGCTGTTGACACCGAACTGTCCGGCTCCCGCCCGTCCCTCAAGAAACGCAATTTGTGCCGCGCTTGGAAGCCGAACTGCTTTGCACAGCGCCTCAGTTTCTCGCGGCCGGTCCTTGTGCCAAATTGAGAGGAGCGAGTGCCCGTAACGGATGAGGGGAAGGGGAGCAGACATCCCCGCTCAGCCGTTGCGGGTGACGCATGCAACCCCCGCTTACGTCGCTCTTTCGCAGGTTAGGAGATTTCGATTGCAGGCGTGGGGCGCGTGGTGGGATTCGAACCCACGACATCCAGAACCACAATCTGGCGCTACTACCAGCTGAGCTACACGCGCCGCAACTACTCGCATTTTAGCAAAGGCCCCGCCGCCCTTCCACCATTCGCCTCTAGCCAAGCCCTGTCCGCTTCCACAACTCGTCCACCCGCGCCTTCACTTCGGCGCTCATCACGATCCTCTCCGGCCAGCGGCGCGCGAAGCCCTCTTCCGGCCACTTCCGCGTTGCGTCGATCCCCATTTTCGAACCGTAGTCCGGCAGCCGGCTGGCATGATCCAGCGAATCCACAGGCCCGCGCACGAACTCGATGTCGCGCTCCGGATCGATGTTGTTCAGCGCGATCCACGCCGCCTCGCTTGCGTTCTGCACGTCCACGTCTTCGTCGAACACCACGATCACCTTCGTGAACATCGCCTGCCCCAGCCCCCAGATGGCATGCATCACCTTGCGCGCATGGCCCGGGTACGACTTCCGGATCGACACCAGCATCAGGTTGTGGAACACCCCCTCGGCCGGCATGCACATATCGCGGATCTCCGGCAATTGAAGCCGCATCAGCGGCAGGAAGATCCGCTCGATCGCCTTGCCCATGTAGTAGTCCTCCATGGGCGGCGGCCCCACGATCGTCGTGGCGTATATCGGATCCCGGCGGTGCGTCATGCACTCCACATGAAACACCGGATAATCGTCATCCAGCGAGTAGAACCCGGTGTGATCCCCGAACGGCCCCTCGCGGCGCTTCTCGCCAATCTCGACATAGCCTTCGAGCACGATCTCGGCGTTGGCGGGCACTTCCAGGTCCACCGTTTCGCACTTCACCATCTCCACCGGCCTGTTGCGCAGGAAGCCGGCGATCATCATCTCGTCCAGATCCGGCGGCAGCGGCAGGATCGCCGAATACATTGTCGCCGGATCCGCGCCGATGGCCACCGCCACCGGCATCCGCGCCGCCCCTTGCCGCTGCAGCCTCCGGTAATGCTCGGCCCCCTGTTTGTGCGTCTGCCAGTGCATGCCCGTGGTGCGGCCGTCGTACACCTGCATGCGGTACATGCCGCAGTTGCGCTTGCCCGTCTCCGGATTCCGCGTGAACACCATCGGCAGCGTGATGAACGGGCCGGCGTCGCCGGGCCAGCATGTGAGCACCGGCAGCTCCTTCAGGGAAAAGTCGCCGCGCCGCACGACCTCTTTGCAAGGGCCGTCTGACACGGTCCGTGGAAAGAAGTTCGCCATGTCGGCCAGCTTCGGCAGCATCTTCAGCTTGTTGATCAGCCCCTGCGGCATCCGCATCTCGAGCATCTCGGAGATCCGCGCCGCATGCTCTTCCACCGACTTCGCCTCCAGCGCGATCTCCATCCGCCGCATGCTGGCGAAGGCGTTGATCAGCACCGGCATTGACGACCCGCGCGGCTTCTCGAACAGCAGCGCCGGCCCGCCCCGTTTCACCGCGCGGTCGGCAAACTCCGTGATCTCGAGGTTCGGGTCCACCTCGAACGGAATCCGCTTCAGCTCGCCCGCCTGCTCCAGCGCCCGAACAAAATCTCGCAAATCTGTATAGGCCATTCCTGAGAACCCTCTCCCTCCGGCGGCTTTTACTATGATGAGAGACGAAACGCTTTCAGCTCAAGGAGTCTCATCCCATGTTTCACCGCGTGGCCCTGGTGACCGGCGCGAGCCGGGGCATCGGCCGGGAAATCGCGCTCACCCTCTGCCGCAGTAATTTTGATGTCGTCGTCGCCTCGCCCGAGGTGGAAAAGAACGAGGAGGTGGCCGAGACCATCCGCCAGTGCGGCGGCAACACGATGACGCTCGACCTCGACGTCTCCAACCGTGACTCGGTCCGGCAGGGCGTCGACGCCGTTCTCAAACAGATGGGCCGCCTCGACGTGCTGGTCAACAACGCCGGCATCACGCGCGACGCCCTTTCGATGCGCATGAAGCCCGAGGACTGGGACAAGGTGATCCAGATCAACCTCACCGGCGCATTTTACATGTCCCAGGCCGTCATCCCGCCGATGATGAAAGAACGCTGGGGCCGCATCATCAACATTGCCTCGGTGGTCGGCGAGATGGGCAATCCCGGCCAGGCCAATTACGTCTCCTCCAAGGCCGGCCTCATCGGCCTCACCAAGTGCCTGGCCCACGAGCTGGCTTCGCGCAACATCACCGTGAACGCCGTCGCCCCGGGCTATATCGAAACCGACATGACGGCCGTCCTGCCCCAGGAGGTGAAAGACCGCATGCTGGCCATGATTCCCCTGAAGCGCTTCGGCCAGCCGAAGGACATCGCCAACGCGGTGAGGTTTCTCGCCAGCGAGGACGCGGGCTACATCACCGGCGCGGTCCTGCGCGTCAACGGCGGCATGTACATGTAATCCCGGACAGGCACGGCGCCCGCCCATGAGCGGCAGCAAGACTCGCTCGCATCGAGATCCAGCGGACCGCCTGCTCGCGGCGGCACGGCTTCTGCCTTGGCTCTCTTTGCCTCTTGTTCTCTCCGCGCAGAACGGCGAGCTCCCGCGCAACAAGAAGATCTCGTGGCTATCCTACAACGGCCAGCACTCCATCAATGAAAAATGGAGCCTCCATTTCGACGGCAGTTACCGGCCCTTGTACGGCTCCTCCTGGCGGCAATGGCTCGTGCGCCCTGGATTGCTCCTCCGCCTCAATCAGCACTGCCAACTCTCGCTGACTTACTCGTATTTCAGCGTCCACCCCGGCGGACTCGGCGACCCCGCCGGCGTCGTCAGAGAACACCGGCTCCACCAGCAAGCGGAGTGCTCCCATCCCTGGCGCGGCCATCTCATCCGCCACCGTTTCCGGGTCGAGGAGCGGCGCCTGTCGTCGCCTGCGCGCGAGGGCGAGCCCCTGGTCTGGAAGTGGCAGGACCGTCCCCGCTACCTGCTGCGGATGGACACGCCTCTGAAACACAATGGCGGCCGCGGCGCCCCGTTGACCCTCACTCTGTATGATGAGGTGCTTTTCAGCTTCTCGTCTCCCGCGACTTCCTCATTCGAACAGAACCGCATCTACGGCGGCGTGACGTGGAGCCTGGACCGGTACTTCGCCGTGGATGTCGGCGCGTTCTACCAGACCTTCAAGCCGGTCCATGGCGGGCCGCTCGAGCACAACCTCGTCTTCGTCACGCTGCTGCGCAACAACGTGCCGCTACGGGACCTGTTTCGATGGCTGGGTCGCCGCTGAAGCCCCGCGCGCCCGCTCCACCCGCACTGCAAACACATACGTCGGCCCAAGAAGATTCGACCGGAACACCACCCACTTCGCATCCGGCGTGAAGCTCACGTTCGGCTCCAGCCGGTAATCGTGACGCGCCATGTTCACCAGCTTCTCCGCGCGCAACACACCCGGACGCACAAACGACGGGTCTTCCACGCCGCGATTCGCGATTTTCTCCGGACGGAACAGATAAATCCAGCGCCCGTCCGGCGCGTGCGCCACCTGTCCCGGATCTCCGCCGTCGCCGCAGAACAACCTCCCGTCGCGCGACACGTTGAAGTGGATCGACCACTCGTTCCGCTCCAGGTGATACCACGTGCGGGTTTCGCTCTCCAGATCGAGCCCGGCCAGCCAGAACACCTCTCCGCGCGGCGTTTGCAGGTCGTACCATACCGTGCGCCCGTCCGAACTCCAGAACTCGTGCCCGAAGATCTCCATCTCCATCGTGCGCGTGTGCACCTTGCGCAGCCCCGTCCCGTCCGTGCGGATCGTCCAGATGCGGTCCACCTTGTGCCACGGCCCTTCATGGCAGAACAGCAGAAGGCCCGGATCCGAGGGGCTGAACAGCAGATGATTGAACCAGTCCCTGCCGCGGTGGATCGCCTTCACCTCGCCCGTGTCGATCCGCAGGGTGAAGATCGCCATTGGCAGGCGCGCCGCCCACCGCTGCTCCATCATCTGGCCCTTGTTGCGCGGCTGCTCGAGTGAGTGGCCCTGCCCCGCTGCCGGCGGCGCTTGCGCCAACGGAACCTGCGCATCGCCCTCGATGCAGGTTCCCGCCGCCAGCGTCTCATCGGCATTGATCGTCGCAATCGACGCACGCGGTGGTAGCGTGCCTACGCGCCGCGTCTCGCCCGTGTCCGCATGCGTCCACCACAACGCCCCGTCTTTCAGGTAGTACACCCGCGCATGCTTCCGCCCCGCCTCGATCAGCCGCACGCGCCCGCTCACCACCATCTTCGACTCGCGCGTCTCCCAATCGACCGTCTTGATCCCGGAGGGCGTCGAGTAAACCAGCCTTCGCCCGTCCGGCAAATATCCGTTCTGGTTGAAATACAGGCTCGCGCTCCCCGGCTCGTCGGTCAGGCGCCGCACCAGGTGTCCGGTGTCCGGGTCCATCCACTCCACCGGCGGATCCGCCCACCCACATGCCGCCGCATGCAGCAGAACACCGGTCAAGACAAGCCGCTTCATGCTGTCATGCATATCACGGCGCGCTTCTCCACGCCCGATCAACGCAGCCAGCCCAGCCACCCCGCGAGCGCCGCCGCCCCCAGTAGCGGCGCCGGATGCAGGCGCACGAACACAAGCAGGGCAAAGGCCGCGCACGCCGCCAGCCAATGTGCCCAGCCGCCCAGGCTCCCCTGGCCCAACGCCGCCGCCGCAGCCAGCACCATGCCAGCCACCGCCGGGTTCACGCCCGCCAGGAACCGTCTTGCCCACGGTTGGTCCTTGCGGCGCTCGTACTGCGAGCTGAGAAAGAGCATGAACAGGAAGCCCGGCGCGAACAGTGCCGCCGTTGCCACCAGCGCGCCCGCCACGCCGCCCTCGTGATAGCCCGCGAACGTCGCCAGGACGGCGATCGGTCCGGGCGTCAGCTGGCTGATTGCCACCCCGTCGACAAACTCCCGCTGTGTCAGCCAGCCCAGCTTCGTCACCAGGCGGCTGTGCAAGACGGGCAGCAGCACGAATCCGCCTCCGAAAAAGATCAGCCCGATCTGGAAAAACACCGCCGCCAGCTTCGCCAAACCCGCGCCCGCCGCCGCGCCCGCGGGCGCCGCCAACCACATCCCCGAAGGCGTCGCGCCTTTCTCTGATTTGCTCGCCTCGCCGCCAGCGCCCGGCGCGGGCAGCATGAACCCCGCAGTTCCTGCTGCCAGAAGCGTCCACGCAGGGTTCCAATGCAGGAGAGCCGCCGCCAGAGAGCCGCCGAAGATCACCCACGACGCCGCGCTCCGCAACACGCGCCGCCCGATGTTCCACGCCGCCGCCACAATCAGCGCCACGACCACCGGCGCCAGCCCTCCCACCGCATCCGCCAGCGCCGGCACCGCATGGTAGCGGAAATAGAGAGCCGAGAGCACAATCACCAGCGCCACCGAAGGTGCAAGAAAGGAAACCGCGGCCGCCACCGCCCCCGCCGCCCCCGCCAGCCGGTAGCCCGCAAACGCCGCCGCATTCACCGCAAACGACCCCAGCACCTGTCCCAAACCCACGCCGTGCAGGAACTCATCGAGCGGGAGCAGCTTTCGCTTCCGCACCAGTTCCTGCTCCATCAACGCCACCACCGCCATCCCGCCGCCGAACCCGATCGCCCCGATCCGCGCAAATATCCCTGCCAGCCCCAGCCAGTCTCCCGCCTCCATGACAACCCGCCGCGCCTCTTTCCCGGAACCTTCAGCCACAATCCCCACCCCTCCACTCTACATTCCACGAAGGAACAGATTGACCCGGCGCTATCGGAGCACTCCCTACACATTCCACCCACGCCCGGCGGCTCTCCGCCGGGCAGTCACCCCCGGACTCCTTCGCCCCATGCGTGACATCCACTCGTCGTTCCCTCCTCTCGCCCTTTTTTCTCGCGTTCCCTGCTGCCGGCGTCACGGATGGTCTCCCCGCGCATCTCCTCTCTCGAGGGGAATCCATGGCTGCCTTCTATCTCGCCCTGTGGGGGCTCGCCGCTGTTCTCGGCGCCACCGCCATTGCCGCGCTCGTCTGGTCGATCCGGCGCGGCGAATTCGACAACCTCCGCGATGCTGCACTCAGCATCTTCGATGAAGACGAGCCTCCCGGTGCCATCACCGACGCTTTCCCCGCCAGCCATCCCCGGAGCAGCCGCCGCCCATGACCTCAGCATCCCAGCCACTCCCTCCCGCCCAGGATGAGCGCGAACGCCTCACGCGGATCCAGATCGACCGCTCCTGCCGCCAGACCGTCGTCTGGTATTACTCCAGCGCCGTTTTCTGGCTCCTCGTTGGCAGCGCCCTCGCCCTCCTCGCGTCGATAAAAATGCACTCGCCCGGCTTCCTCGCCGGCTGGGAGTGGCTCACCTTCGGCCGTGTCCGCCCCGCCCACCTCGCCGCCATGATCTACGGCTGGGGCTCCATGGCGGGCGTCGGCACCCTGCTGTGGCTCCAGGCGCGTCTCACTCGCAACCGCCTCCCCTTTCCCACACTGCTCCCTGCCACTGCCATCATCTGGAACCTTACCGTTGCCTTTGGCGTCGTCGCCATCCTCGCCGGCTACAGCACCAGCATCGAGTGGATCGAGATCCCGCCCTCCACCGCCATCCTGTTCGGCTTCTGCATCGCCGTCATCATCGCCGCCAGCATCCGCATGTTCCGCAGCCGCGAATCCAGACACACCTATGTTTCGCAGTGGTACCTGTTCGGCGCCATCTTCTGGTTCCCCCTGCTCTACGTCTCCGCCCAGATCTTCCTCCACACGCCTGCCGCGGCCGGCGCCGTCAAGGCTGCGGCCAACTGGTGGTTCGCCCATAATGTGCTCGGCCTTTGGTTCACGCCCATCGGGCTGGCCACCGTCTATTACCTGATCCCCAAGGTCATTGGCCGCCCCGTCCACAGCTACCACCTC
Source organism: uncultured Arcobacter sp. (assembly GCA_964458495.1). Classification (GTDB taxonomy): domain Bacteria; phylum Acidobacteriota; class Terriglobia; order Bryobacterales; family Bryobacteraceae; genus JANWVO01. The sequence continues at coordinate 11,769 of CAYWJB010000012.1, read as the reverse complement.
TCCCTGCTCGGTTTCTGGACGCTCGCCATCTTCTACAACTGGGCCGGAACCCACCACCTGATCGGAGGCCCCTTGCCCGCCTGGCTCATCACCGTCGGCATCGTCGGCAGCGTGATGATGTTCATCCCCGTCGTCACCGTTGCCGTCAACCACCACCTGACGATGGTCGGCCATTTCCACCACCTCCGGCACAGCCCCACCCTGCGCTTCGTCGTATACGGCGCCATGTGCTACACGGCTGTCAGCTTCCAGGGCTCGCTTCAGTCGTTGCGGTCCGTGAATGAGATCAGCCACTTCACGCACTACACGATCGCCCACGCCCATCTGGGCGTCTACGCCTTCTTCACCATGGTCATGTTCGGCGCCATCTACTATGTGGCGCCGCGCCTGCTGAACGCCGAGTGGCACTCGGCCGGCTGGATCCGCGTCCACTTCTGGACCACCGCCGTGGGCATGGCCCTTTACTGGCTTGGCCTCACCTGGGCCGGCTGGGAGCAGGGCCGCATGATGAACGATCCGCGCATCCCGTTTCTCGACATTGTGCGCTTCACCGTCCCGTGGCTCTGGTCTCGCAGCGCCGCCGGCGTTCTCATGACCATCGGCCACATCTCCTTCGCCTGGCTGTTCTGGAACATGCTCCGCCGCCGCGGCGCCTGGCTGCCCGGCCCCACTCTCCTGTTCTGGAAACGCAGCCCCGAATCCCTTACGGAAGGAGCTGCCGAATGAACCGCGCATGGCTGCTCACCCTCGGCGTCCTCGCCACCCTCGTCGCCTCCATGACCGGCCTCGTCCTGCTGCCCGACAGGCAGCTCCGCCCCACCGCGCCCGTCAAGGACGAGGACCGCGACATCACCCTCCCCGCCGGATACTTCGGCGAAGCCGAAGAAGGGCGCCGCGTCTACATGGATCTTGGCTGCATTTACTGCCACACCCAGCAGGTGCGCCCGGAAGGCTTCGGCGCCGACCTCGAACGCGGCTGGGGCATGCGCCGCAGCGTCGCCCGCGACTACATCTATGACGATCCTCCGCTCATGGGCACCATGCGCACCGGCCCCGACCTCATGAACATCGGCGCCCGCCAGCCCAGCGCGGAGTGGCATTACCTCCACCTGTACGACCCGCGCATCACCTCCCCCGGCTCCATCATGCCGCCCCACCGCTTCCTCTTCGATCTCCGCCGCTCCGCGGACGGCCTTCCCGCTGACGCTGTCCGCCTGCCGGAGGCGTTCTCCCCGGGCGGCCCGGCATGGATCGTTCCCAATCCCCGCGCCCGCCGCCTCGTCGCTTATTTGCTCACCCTCGATCACAACTACGAAGTCCCGGAGGCTCGCTGATCCGCAATGCAGGAAAACACGGACACTCCGCGCGGCCAGGAAATCCGCAAGGGCCTCGAAGCCGAAGAACGCAAGACGCCCGACGTCATTCCCCTGCACCGCGCCGTCATGCGCGAAATGGCCGAGCCCACCGACGGCCTCCAGCCCGCTCCCGTGTGGCTCATCCTCGCCTTCCTCTCGCTCGCCGGGTGGGCCGGCTGGTACATCGCGACGAACTCCGGCGGCTTCCGGCCCGATCAGTACAACGAGAAGGCCGGGCTCGCCGCCTCGCCCGCCGCCCCCAAGGCCATCGATCCCCTCACCCTCGGCCGCCGCGTTTACAACAACTGCGTCACCTGCCACCAGCAGGACGGAAGCGGCATCGAGGGCGCCTACCCGCCCCTGGCCGGCTCGGAAATCATCAACGGACCGCCGGAACAAATCGCCGCCATTTTGTTGCACGGTCTGAACGGCCCGCTCCGCGTCAAGGGCGTCCTTTACAACGGTGAAATGCCCGCCTGGGGCTCGAAACTGTCGGACGAGCAGATCGCCGCCGTCATCACTTACATCCGCGCCTCTTTCGGAAACAACGCCCCGGCTGTCGATCCAGCCCTTGTGCAGCAGGTCCGCAACGCCACGGCGTCCCGCACCTCGCCCTTCACCGAAGCCGAGCTCCACGCGCTCCGCCCCGGTGGTTGATCTGTTGCGCCCATGAACACGCCGGCCGCCGCCCAGCCCTCCGCACCGGTCTGCGCCGCCCCCTCGTGCCATACCGCATGGCTCAGCTCGACGCCCGCTTCCTGGTGGTGGCGCATCGGCATCTCCGCCTTCCTCGCCATGAACACGATGACGGTCGGCCTCGCCGTCAACACCTCGGAATCCTCCCCCGCCGAACGCCGCGTCCTCCACCTGATCCTCCTCGCCCTCACCCTCGCCGTCTTCGCCCTCCTCGGCAAGCCGCTCCTCGATGGACTTGCCGAAAACTGGCGCTCCCGCCGCCTCTCTCTCGAGCCACTCTTCACCCTCGGCCTCTCAGGTGCGTTCGCCGCCAGCCTCCTCGCCCTCTGGCGCGGCCAAGGCCCCGTCTACTTCGAGGTCAGCTCCATCCTGCTCGTCATCTACAGCCTCGGCAAGGTGATCACCGGCGAGGCCGAGCAGCGGGCCCTGCAAGCCGTCTCGCTTTCCGCCATCACTGCCGAAACCTGTCTCGTGCAGACGCCCGGCGGCCAGTGGACCGAAACGCCCGTCCGCGATGTTGCCGCCGGCGATCTCATTGCTGTCCCTGCCGGGAGCACTGTCCCGGTCGATGGCGCCGTCGAACGCGGCGCCGCCCTCTGCCGCACCTCCGCCATCACCGGGGAAAGCTTCCTTGTCCCCAAGGCGCCCGGCGACCCTGTCCCCGCCGGCGCCATCCCGACCGATGCCGCCCTCCGGATTCGTGCCTCCGCCCCCGGCGCCGAACGCTCCCTCGACCGCATCGCCGACGCCATCGCCCGCAGCCGGGCCACCCCCTCCCCTTCCGAGCGCGCCGCCGCCCGCGCCGCCCTCTGGCTCACCCCGCTGGTCGCCCTTGCTTCTCTCCTGACTGCCGCCTTCTGGCTGATCCGCTCCGGCGCCGATGACGCCCTGATGAACGGACTCGCTGTGCTCGTCATCGCCTGCCCCTGCGCCCTCGGCTTCGCCACACCCCTTGCCCTCTGGGCCGCCCTGGCCCGCTTCGCCCTTCGCGGCGCCTGGCTCCGCAACGGCGAGGCGCTCGAACGCCTCGCTGGGGCGAGCCTTGTCATCTTCGACAAGACCGGCACCCTCACCGGCGCCGAGCTCCGCCTCTCGGCGTTCCTCACCACCTCCGCCTGCCCCCTGTCACGCGAAACTCTGCTCGCTGCCATCGCCGCCGCCGAGCGGCTCAGCGGGCATCCCATCGCCGCCGCTTTCCACGACACCGCCGGCTCGGACAGCGCGCCCTTGGAAGTGCTGGATCTCCGCCTCCTGCCCGGCCTCGGCATCTCCGCTGAAGTCCTTGACCCGGGCGCCCGGCGAACCTTCGATCTCCGCCTCGGCCTCGCCGAAAAACTCCTCCCTCCCCACGACGCTGCCTCCTGGCAACTTCTGCTCGAAACCGCCCGTCCCGCGCCCGGCGCGCGGCTTCTTGCCGTTCTCCTCGATCACCGCCTTGCAGCGCTTGCCGCCCTCGAAGAGGTTCCGCTCCCCGGCCTTCCCGCACTCTGGCAGGGGCTGCGCGAGGATGGCATACAAATCATGGTCGTCTCCGGCGACGCCGAAGACCGCGTCCGCGCCCTCGGCTGTCCCGACGCCCGGTTCTCTCTCGATCCTCTCCAGAAGCTCGACCTCGTCCAATCTCTGCAAGCCCGGGGGCACAAGGTTCTCTTCGTGGGCGACGGCATCAACGACGCCGCCGCCATGGCCGCTGCCCATGCCGCCCTCGCGATTGAATCCGGCGCATCCATTGCCCTCGACACCGCCCGTGGCATCCTCCGCCCGGACGCCATCCTGCGCCTGCCCGAGCTGCTCCGCATCGCCCGCGCCGCCCGCCAGTTGGCCCGCTCGAACCTTCTCTGGGCCGCCGCCTACAACATCGCCGGCATCTCCATCGCCGCCGCCGGACTTCTCCACCCCGTCTTCGCCGCCCTCGTGATGACCTGCTCAAGCCTGATGGTGGTTTGGCGAGCCGCCTCTTTCCTGACTCCCGATCTGGAACAGCCCGCGCCATGAACCCTCACGCCATGCATCTTGCCGGGCGCCGCCCGATTCGCGGAAAGGAGGTAGTGAAATGAATCCTCAACCCCGCATGCCACTGATTCGTCTCGCCCCCGCTTTGCTCGCCGTGTTCACTGTGGCTCAGGGCGCGCCCTTCATCGCCGCGCGCTGGTCGCTTGGACTTCCGTGGCTCCCCGTTGCCTTGGCCACTGTCGTAGCTGCCCTCGCCATCCTCTTCGCCTGGCGCGCCCGCTTCCTGCTCTCCTCCCATAGCGACATGCTTCTGACCATGGCCGCGTTTGGCGGTTTCGGCATGTGGCTTGGAGACCGCCTTGACCACTGGCTCGACCCGAATGCGCCGCTCTGCCCCCTCCACGACGCCCGAGGCGTCCTCGCCTTGCTCGAGTCCTGGATGACCTGGCTCATGCTCGCCTTCGCCATTCCTCCGTCCATTCTCTGGAGCCGCTGCTTGGAGCCCTTGCGCCGCAGCCCTGCGCGCCTTGCCCTCGCGCTCGCGCTCGACATGACGGGCATGCTTGCCGGCATGATCGCCGCCCATTTCTGGCTCGGCCGCGCCTGGGCCCTCCGCATTCCTCCCCCCGAACTCGGCATGCACCTCGCGATGCTCCTCGGCATGCTGGCAGGCATGCTTCCCGCCATGTGGCTCCGGGACGCCGTGCTCCGGCGGCTGCCAGCCATCCGGCCACGGGGCACCTCCCATCCCCGCCCCTCTTCAGCAGCCCCGGAGCGGGCGCAACGCGCCTGACTCGCCTCCGGATCCAGCTGCTCCCGGCGCTCTTCAGGCAATCCCGCGCTTCAACCCGCCACAGCAATGCGCTCCTGGCCCTGAAAAAAAACCCCGGGCGCGGTCTCGTCCCCCTTGCATTAGCGGTAATTCTCTGATAATGACAATCCCTGGCAGGTGATAGGCGTGGGAGGGGCGTCTGCATCACCTGCGATGGAAATGTTTGCTAGGGGGTTAAGTCCATGAAGGCTTTTCAAACAGGAGCGCTCGCTTTGGCGCTCCTCTGCGCGTTCTCTGTTTGCCGTGGGCAGAATGTTTCCAGCTCCATCACCGGAGTCTTCGTCGACGCTACCAGAGCTGCGCTGGTCAATGTGGAAGTGACTCTCACAAATGCGGCCACCGGAGTGACTTTCACAACAAAGAGCGGTGCCGACGGCGGCTTCTCGTTGCCTAACCTTCTCGCCGGCCGGTACACCTTGACGGCAAGAATGCCGGGTTTCAAGACCCATGAAACCCGCGATATCATCTTGACCGCCGGCGAAATCCGGTCGCTCGGCCAGATTCAGATGCAGATCGGAGAGGTCCGAGAAAGCATCAGCGTCGAGGCCGTAGCCACCGCGGTCCAGACATCCTCGGCAGAAAAATCCGGCGTCATCACCGGCAGCCAGCTGAACGACATCGCTGTCCGCGGCCGCGACTTCTTCACCTACCTCTCGACAATTCCCGGCGTCGTCGACAATTTCTCCCAGCGCCGCGAGACAGCCTCGCCGGACTCCATCCGCGGCACGTTCATCAATGGCGGCCGGGAAAACCAGAAAAACCTTACCGTTGACGGCGTTACCGACCTCGACACCGGCTCGAATTCCACCGTCCACTACCAGCCCAATATGGACTCCATCGCCGAAATCAAGGTCATGACGTCGAACTACCAGGCCGAATTCGGCCGGAACGGCGCCGGAGTCATCACTGTCATTACCAAAGGCGGGTCAAAGGACTTCCATGGTTCCGCCTACTACTTCCACCGCAACGAATCGCTCAACGCCAACAGCTTCTTCAACAACCGCACCGGCACGCCCAAGGCCCCTTACCGGTACCGGATCAACGGCTACTCCATCGGCGGCCCCGTCTACATTCCGAAGACCTGGAACACAGACCGCTCCCGGCTCTTTTTCTTCTGGTCCCAGGAATACGTCGGCATGCGCAAGGACTACGGCACGCGCTTCGTCAACATGCCCACCGCTCTGGAGCGGGCCGGAGACTTCTCTCAATCCCGCGACACCAACGGCGCTCTGATTCCCGTGCGCAATCCGGCCACCGGCCAGCCCTTCCCCGGCAACATCATTCCGCCGGCGCTCATCAACCCGCTCGGCCAGAAGATGCTGAGTTTCTTCCCCCTGCCCAATTACGTCGATCCCGATCCAAAGCTCATTTACCAGCGGAATTTCCGCAGCCAGTACTCCGGCGCCTATCCCAAGCGCCAGGACATGATCCGCATCGACGGCAACTTCTGGCCTTCCTTCCAGTTCTATTACCGCTTCGTCCGCGACAAGGACGAGCAGGACACGCCCTACGGCATGTGGGTCAACGGCAGCATCAATTACATGCTCACCCCTGTCCGTTTCGGACAACCCGGCAAGGGCCATGTGGTCCGCATGAACAAGCTCTTCTCGCCCACTCTCATCTACGAGTTCACTTATGGAAAGAGCTTCAACCGCCTGTACTTCAAGCCGGTTGACGAGTCCCTTATGACCCGCGACAAGGTGGGCAACCCGGCGCAGTGGTTCAAGCACGACAACATCAAGGAGAATTACGCTCCCAACATCGTCTTCGGGGGACAGCCCGCAAATCCGGTGAGCTTCTCCTGGGGCAACATCCCCTACCAGAACTACAATGACATTTACAGCTACGTCCAAAACGTGTCGAAAATCTGGAGGAATCACACTTTCAAGGCCGGCCTTTACCTCGAACGAACCGGGAAATTCCAGGTAGGCGGCACGAATTACCGCGGCAATTTCAACTTCAGCCGCGACGTCAACAATCCCTACAACTCCAATCATTCCTTCGCCAACGCCCTGCTCGGCAACTTCCAGAGTTACTCGGAGGCCAACAAGCGCGTAGACGGCGACTGGTGGTTCTGGAATGTGGAGTGGTATCTCCAGGACAACTGGCGCGTCAACAAGCGGCTCACCCTCGACTATGGCATCCGCGTCTACCACCTCCCGCCCATGGAGGACCTCAACCGGACGCTGTCTTCCTTTGATCCGTCGAAGTACGACCTCGCGAAGGCGCCCAAACTCTTCGTTCCTTGCAGGGACCAGGCCAACCGGCGCGTAGCCTGCAATCCCCTCACCGGCGCCTACGCAGCGCCCCCGATGATCGGACTCTTCGTCCCCGGCAGCGGGAACTTCTCCAACGGCATGCGCGTGGGCGGCGTCGACGCCGGCGCGCCGCCCGGTCTCTACGAAGCCCCCGCCACGGCTTACGGGCCACGCTTCGGCCTCGCCTATGACGTCTTCGGCAATGGCAAGACCGCCCTTCGCGCAGGCTTCGGCATGTTCAAGGACCGCCTCCAGGGCAACCCAACCTTCAATCTGAATGGACAACCGCCTATCGCCTACACGCCCACCCTGTACTATGGCGACCTGAACACGTACGCCTCGGCACCCGGCGCCGTGGGCCCCTCCGCGAGCAACATGCTCTACGGCTTTAACAAGCAGTCCACCACCATGAACTTCTCCATCGGCGTTCAGCACCAGATCTTCCAGACCGTGATCGATCTGAGCTACGTCGGCGGGCAGTCCCGCCACCTCATGGCCAGTCGAAACATCAATCCCATTCCCATGTATGGCCGATTCGATCCCGCCAACATGGATCCCACCAACCCCGGACGGCCGCTGCCGGACAACTTCTTCCGGCCCTACATTGGCCACGCCGACATCAATTACCGCCGCAACGGCGTCAACTCCAACTACAATTCCCTCCAGCTCTCCGCCAACCGGCGCTTCACGCGCGGACTTCAGTTCGGCATCGCCTACACCTGGTCGAAAACCCTTGGCGTCGCCGATGCCGACACCAGCGGCGTGAGCCCCTATTTCCCGCTCCGCGACCGGAACTACGGCCCGCTGGCTTTCGACCGGCGCCACGTCTTCGTCGCCAATTACATCTGGGAGATTCCGGGACTCGGGCGCCGCCTCAACAACCGCTATCTCGGCTGGATCACCGACAACTGGCAGATTAGCGGTATCACCTCCTTCATCACCGGCGCACCGTTCACGCCGGGCTTTTCGACCACCGATGGCCAGGACATCACCGGCTCCTCGGAAGGCGCCCGCGTCATCATCGTCGGGGATACCTATCTGCCCAAGAACCAGCGCACCTTCGAACGAAACTTCAACACTTCCGCCTTCGCCCGTCCGCCGTTGCGCAGCTTCGGCAACGCCGGACAGAACTCGATGTACGGGCCCGGGGTCAACAACTGGGACATCTCCGTGGCGAAGCGCTTCCCCCTGTTCGGCGAGGGCCGCTACGTCCAGTTCCGCGGCGAGTTCTTCAACGCCTGGAACCACACGCAGTTCTCCTCCATGGACACTACGGCGCGTTTCGACCCGGCGGGCAATCAGGTGAACCCGAGCTTCGGCCAGTTCACCGGCGCCCGCGACCCGCGCATCATCCAGCTCAGCCTTCGCGCGAACTTCTAGCGGCGGCTGACCTCGGGCAGGGAGGGGCCCGCCCACTTTGGCCCCCTCCCTCGCCCTGACCTGTGTCCCCGCCCCTCATCCCCCAACAGGCAGTGCGCCGTCTTCCGTCAGCCGGTTCGCTCAACACCTTCAGCCCGGGCCCCCGCTTGCTTTACCATAAAGAGTTCAGGGAGGCCCGCCATCATCAAAGCGTGCGTGCTCGCCTCGTCGAGCGCCGGCAACTCGATCTTTCTCGCCACGGAAAAGACCCGCATCCTCATTGACGCCGGAATCAACCGCAAGGAGACCTTCGCACGCCTCGCCGCCATCGGCGAAGACCCTTGCCGCCTCGATGCCATCTTCATCACCCACGAACACTCCGACCACATCGCCGGCCTGCCCGTCATCAACCGCCAGCTCGGCGCCCGCGTCCCGGTTTTTCTCACGCACAAAACGGCGCCGCTGCTCGACTTCGGCGGCTCCGCCCCGCCTCCACTGGAAACTTTCCAGGCGGGCGCAGCCTTCGACTTCCGCGACCTCCACGTCCAGTCCTTCACCCTCCCTCACGACGCCGCCGACCCCGTCGGCTATACCTTCACCGCCCAAGGCCTCAAGGTCGCCATCGCCACGGACCTCGGCTACCTCCCGGAGAGCGTCAAGCATCATCTCCGCGGCGCCCACTTCCTCCTCCTCGAATCCAACCACCACCCCGATCTCCTCAAGGTCGGCCCTTACCCTTGGCACCTCAAACAGCGAATTCTCTCCCGCGTCGGACATCTGTCGAACGACGCTGCCTGCCAGTACATCGCTTCGGAGCTCTCCTCCGAAACCCAGATGCTCGTCCTTGGGCACTTGAGCGAACAGAACAACACCATCTGGGACGCCGAACTCTCTGCCCGCCAGGCGCTGCGCCAGCGCGGGCTCGACCCCCGGCTCGTCGTCGTCGAGCCGCGTCTTCCCTCTGAAGTCTTTATCCTGTAAGGTCTTCCAATCATGATCTCCCGCTACACCCGCCCCGAAATGGGCCGAATCTGGAGTGACCAGAACCGCTTCCAACAATGGCTCGAGGTCGAACTCGCCACCGCCGAAGTCCTCGCCGAACGCGGTGAAGTCCCCCGGGAGGCTGCTCGCCTCCTTCGGCAGCACGCCTCCTTCTCCGTTGAACGCATCCTCGAAATCGAGCGAGAAGTCCGCCACGATGTCATTGCTTTCACTACTTGCGTAGCAGAAAACGTCAAGGCCGCCGGCTTCCCGGAGGCCTCCCGGTGGCTTCATTACGGTCTTACTTCTAATGATGTAGTAGACACGGCCCAAGCTTTACTACTACAACAGTCCGCGAAGAAGATCCTCGCCGGTATTGACCGCCTCCTCGACGTCCTCCGCCGCCGCGCTTTCGAATTCAAGGATACCTTCGCCATTGGCCGTACTCACGGGGTCCATGCTGAACCGATCACCTTTGGGCTCAAACTCGCCCTTTGGTACGACGAAGCCCGCCGCGCCCGCCGCCGTGTCGAGGAAGCTGCGGAAGACCTCCGCTACGGCAAGCTCTCCGGCGCCGTCGGCAACTTGGCCCACCTCGATCCTGAGGCCGAACAGGCCATCTGCCGGCGCTTGGGTCTCAAGCCCGCCCCCATCGCCAGCCAGGTCGTTTCGCGGGACCGGCACGCCGCCTTCTTGAGCGCTCTTGCCCTCGCTGCAGCCCTCTGCGAGAAGATCGCCCTCGAAATCCGACATTTGCAGAGAACCGAAGTCCGCGAGGCCGAAGAACCCTTCGCCGAAGGCGCCCAAAAGGGCTCCAGCGCCATGCCCCATAAGCGCAACCCCGTCGTCTCCGAGCAGATCTGCGGCCTCGCGCGGCTCGTCCGCTCGAACCTCCAGGCGGCTTTCGAAAACATCGCCCTTTGGCATGAGCGCGACATCTCCCATTCCAGCGTCGAGCGCGTCATCCTGCCCGATTCCTGCATCCTCGCTGACTACCTCCTCGACAAGACCGTCTGGCTTGTCTCCGGCATGCAGGTCTTCCCGGAACGCATGCGCCGCAACCTCGAGCTCACCCGCGGGCTCGTCTTCTCTGGCCAGCTTCTCCTCGACCTCACCGCCGCCGGCATGCTCCGTGAGGACGCCTACCGCCTTGTGCAGTCAGAAGCCATGAAAGCGTGGCGTGAGGAGGGCGACTTTCGCGCCGCCATCGAGAACCACCCGGAAGTCCGCAAGTTTTTGAAACCAGAGCAGATCCGGCACGCCTTCTCCCCGGAGCGCCAGCTCCGCCACGTCAGCGCCATCTTCGCCCGCGTCTTTGAATCTGAGCCCGATCCGGCTTCCTGAGCGGGCTTGGTCTCCATCCTGGCCGCTTCCGGTCCGGCGAGCTACCCCGCCGCCCTCGTGAAGAAACTGAAACCTCGGGGTTCTGTCTGAAATTCGTGGGTTCATTTTCGCCTGCTTGGAGTTACACTATCCCCGAGGGCTGCTGCAGCGTTCTGCTGGCAGCTGCTCAAGTCACCTGTTTGGAATATGCGCAGCCAGATCCAGTCACGGCGCACACCGGCCCAGGAAGCCAGCCGCCGCCGCTCGCCGCAGCGCATGGCCCGCGTCCTTCTCGCCGACGACGACCCGGCCGCCCGCCTCACCCTCCAAACTGTTCTGGAAGCAGGGGGTTATCATGTCGACTCGGCGGCCTCTGCTGCCGAGGCCGTCGGCCTTCTCGACAAGGCCGAATACGAACTCGTCCTTTCGGATCTCTCCATGGAGTCCCCCGAGGCTGGGCTCAAGGTTCTCGCCCACGCCCGCATGAAGGACTACCGCCCCGCGACAGCGCTGGTCACCTCTTGGCGGGCCAAGGCCCCCCGCGCCGGCCGGTCCGAGAAAGGCCGCCTGCTCGTCGAAGCCGAGGACGTCCCCGAACTGCTCGGCCAGGTTGCCAACCTCATTAGCAGCCGCGCCTCCCGCCGCGTCCGCCGGGCCCGGTAATCCCGGTGCAGAAGGGCCGGTGAACCCCGCTCCGGGCGAATCATCCCCCAGGTTCCTTCGTGTCGGACGACAATGTCCTCAAGCGAAAACTCGCCGTGAGTCACAGCGAGGTTGAATTGCGGGGGACTCGGATTCGGCTCTCTCCAAAGCCCTTCCGTCTTCCGGCGCCGGTCTTCGGTCGGTGGTGGCTGCTACCCGCCGCGCCTCTGTCCACACTCCGTCCCCAGATAGAGCGGCGGCGCCAACCTCTCCATCAACACCCAGCAGGCCGCCGAACGCGCCGTCAACGCGCTGGCCGACGCGGTGTCGAAACTCGGCCAGGCCCAGGCCGTCGTCGGCAAGGGCCAGA
>CAYWJB010000011.1:0-123183 GCA_964458495.1 uncultured Arcobacter sp. | reverse complement strand
GTCAGAGCCGCGAGCGGAGCAGCGCGAAGCGCTGCGGGAGCGAGCGGTTCCATCGGGCTGGTGCAACGGTCCGGCCGCGGGCCGCGCCTGCGCCGCCTCGACGATCATCTTCTCGATCTCCTCCCACACCTCAGGCAGGTATTCGACGCGCGCGTGCTCGTCCAGAAAAAAGCGCTGGAGCCAGCTGTGTTCGTCCGCCTCCACCTCGTCGCGTTTCTTGAACGTCAGCTTGCGGTTGAGAAGAATCTGCGTCTTCGAGGGATCGGCCGCGCGCAACTCGGGCGCGCCCTTGATGTAGAGATGCTCGCGCTGGTAGTAATTGGCCGCCCTGCGCACGTTGGGGGGGACTTCATAACTGTCGCGCCCGAAGCTGTCCACGGTGACCAGAAGCGGCACGGCGACGCCCCACTCATGCAGCTTCCGGCTCAGGCGCAGCGCGGCGCGCCCGCCAAGGCTCTGGCCATAAATGATCACTTCCGCCTGCGCCGCCTCGCCGGCATCGAGCCTGCCGTTGCGGTCGAGGTCGAATGCCTTCCGCACAAGTTCTTCCGCCAGTTCGAGGCTGTGGTTCTCCACCGTCTCCACATGGACGCCCGGCAGGCGCTTCCGCTTGACGGCGATGGCCGTGCGCCGGATGGCGCGCGTCGGGTTGTCCCAGCGCTCCCACCCGCCGACAATGCCGATGACGAGCCTGTCTCCCCGTGCCACGGGAAGCGGCGTGGTGAAGTCGGTGAACTCCTGCTTGCGGCTGTCGGCGCGCACGGGCGCGGCTGCCAGCGCCACCGCCAGAATGGCCAGGATTGGACCCCGCATGAGTTCAATCCCGTTGTACCAGAATTCGCGCCTGCGGCGGCCGATTTCCGACAATACTAGCATGGCTTTTGACGCGAACCGCACGGCCCCCGCCGAAGCGGGCTTTTCCATGCCCGCCGAGTGGGCGCCGCATGCGGCCACATGGCTCGCTTGGCCGCAGAACGAAAACGACTTCCCCGGCAAGCTCGACGCCGTCCGCTGGGCCATGGCGGATTTCATCGCGAAGTTGAGCCACCGCGAGCGCGTGAGGCTGCTGGCAGGAGGCGATGGCGCGCAACAGCAGGCACAGTCGTATCTGAAACGCACGGGCGCCGTGATGCGGCGTGTCGACTTCGTGCGCCTGAAGACCGACCGCGGCTGGATGCGCGATTGCGGCCCCGTGTTCGTCACGCGCGCCCACGGCAGCCCGCGCCGCGCCGTCGTCGATCTGCACTTTAACGGCTGGGCCAAGTACCCGAACTGGCGCAGGGACCGCCGTGTGCCGCAAACTGCCGCCGCGCGCCTGCGCCTGCCCCTGTTTCGCGCCCGCTGGAACGGGAGGCCCTTCACCACCGAAGGCGGCGGCATTGAAGTGAACGGCGCCGGCACGCTGTTGTCCACCGAGGAGTGCTACCTGGATCCGAAGACGCAGGTGCGCAATCCCGGCTTCACGCGCCACGACTACGAGGCGGCCTGGCGGGCTTGGCTGGGTGTGAAGAACATCTTTTGGCTGGGGCGCGGCATCGCGGGCGACGATACGCACGGCCATATCGACGACCTGTGCCGGTTCGTCAGCCCGCGCACACTCGTGATGGTGCGCGAAACCAACCCGCGGGACGCCAACTATCGGGTGCTGGAGGAGAACTGGGAGCGCATTGCGGATCTGCGGCTGGAAGACGGCTCGCGGCCTGAGCTCGTGGCACTGCCCATGCCAGCGCCGGTCGTCTTCGACGGGCAGCGCCTGCCGGCCAGTTACGCGAACTTCTACATCGCCAACGGGGCGGTGTTCGCGCCGACGTTCAACGATCCCCAGGACCGCCGGGCGCTCGGCATCCTTGGCGAACTGTTCCCCGACCGCGAAGTGACGGGCATCCACGCGCTGGACCTCGTCTGGGGGTTGGGGACGCTGCACTGCCTTTCGCAACAGGAGCCGGAGTAAGCGGGGGTTGCCGTGCCCCGGCGCCGCCGCCTTCGCCCAGGTCTCTGAGCCTATCCGCAGACCCTCGCAAGCCGGCGCCCTTACCGCTCCAACCTGATTGTTACTTTGAAACGCCGCACCTGCCCGCAGCCCCGGCGGGTCCGCCCCCGCGGCGGCTCCGCAAAAGAGCCGGCTGGGCGCCCGCCCCCGGTGCTGCCGTCCCGAGGCACGGCGCCGTTCATGAGAAGAAAATAATCTTCAATCTGTCATGCGATACTCTTGCGTCCTGCGGCAGTTCAGGGCAGAATTGGAAGAGAGATATCCAAAATATCTCCTCCTCCAACACACTGGCCGACTGCTTCCTCCTCCGGCAGTCGGCCATTTGTTTTTGCATCTTCCGGGAGAGCCGCAATTCATTGCTCCTGTCAGGTTTCCGGTCACAGGGTGCTAATTGACACACCCTGCCGCCGCCACTGCGGCGTCCGCCGGACTGCGGGGATCGCCTATCAGGGAAAACCGGCGCACCCCCCTTCCGGCCCTGCCGGCTGGAACCTGTGCCGCACATTGGCGAAAAGAGGGCGCGGGCAGCGGCGCTCATGGGCCCTGCCCGCGCTCGCCTTCACAATCAGGAGGCTTCTGAAGAATTCAGCCCAAGGGCCGCCTTGAGCGGGCCCACAGTCTCCGGCCTCGAGATCTGACGCTCCCGAAGGGAGTCCATCCTTGAGGCTGACCCGCCGCGCCCGGGACTTCAAACCTTGTCCGGAACCACGAAAGGCTTGCGGTAGGCCCGCTTCATCAGAGCGCTGGCCTCGGCGTCGCCCACGATGTCGCCCGTCGCCGGGTCTATCTTCAGGCTGCGGCCCACGCGGTAGCTGATGTTGGCCAGGTGCATCAGCGTGCAACTGATGGCGCCCTCCTCGATCTGGCCGTTCAGCATCTCCGGCTTGCCGGCGCGGACGGCCTCGATGAAGTTGGCGTGGTGCGAGCCGCCGGCTTTCTTCGAGGGTCCCGGCTCGGCATTGCGGCCGAGGAACACCTTGTAGGTGTCGTAGCCGTCGATGGCCATGTAGCCCTTCGAGCCGTAGAAGACGTTGCCGACGGTGTTGCCGCCCCCGCCGCCGCCCGGACGCTCGCCGATGCCGGCCTCGTGGTTGGTCATCCAGTGGCGGACCTCGAAGCTCATGAACTTCTTCTTGCCGGCCACGTCGAACTCATAGGTCGCCACCAGCACGTTGGGCGTCTCCTGGTCGTCGTCGAACATGAAGTGGCCGCCCATGGCGCTCACTTTCGTCGGCAGGCGCACGCCCAGCAGCCAGCGGCAGATGTCCACTTCGTGAATGCCCTGGTTGCCGAAGTCGCCGTTGCCGTAGTCCCAGAACCAGTGCCAGTTGTAATGGAAGCGGTTCTTCGTGAACGGGCGGACCGGCGCCGGGCCGAGCCACAGGTCGTAATGGACGCCCGGCGGCACGGGTTCCTCGGGCGCGCGGCCGATCGTGTCGCGCCACTTGAAACACAGCCCGCGCGCCATGTAGACGTCGCCGATGACGCCTTCGTCGATCAGCTTCTTCGCCTCCTGAAGCCCCTCGGTCGAATGCGCCTGCACGCCGTGCTGCACGCACTTGCCGTATTTCTTCGCCGCAGCGACGATCTGCCGGGACTCGAACACGTTGTGCGAACCCGGCTTCTCCACGTAAACGTGCTTGCCCGCCTGCAGCGACCAGATGGTCTGCAGCGTGTGGTTGTGGTTCGGCGTGGCGATCGAAACGCAGTCGATCGTCTTGTCCTCGAGCATCTTGCGGATGTCGACATACCGCGCCGGCTTCTTGCCGGTGGCCTTCTCCACCTCGCCGAGCCGGCGGTCGAGGATCGACTCGTCGACGTCGACCAGCGCGGCGATCTCGACGTTGGGCATTCTCTGATATGCGCGGATGTGGCCATTGCCTTGCCCGCGCAGGCCGACAACGGCCACGCGGATGGTATCATTAGGGCTCGAGAGCGCCCGGGCGCGGGCGGCTGCCCCGGCGGCGGCGCTCATCAAGAAAAAACGGCGGTTCATCAGGGTTCTGACTCCTTTAAGCGGTCTCTTGCACGACACTCTATCGCATCCCGGGCAGAAAGGGAAGGAATTGATATGTCATTGACGAACGACGAAGCGCGCCTCCTCGGTGGTTACCTGCTCGCCCAGATCGAGCAGGAGGCGGCCACCACGCGCCGCGTGCTCGAGGCGGTTCCCGCAGGCCAGGAAGGCTACTCGCCCGACGCGCGCTCCATGCCGGCTCTCAAGCTCGCCTGGCACATCGCCAGCGCCGAAAAGTGGTTCCTCGACTCGGTGCTGAAAGGCAAGTTCGAGTCCGGCGACTCCGGCGTGCCGGAATCGATCCGCACCGGCGCCGACGTGGCTGCATGGTATGTGGCAAACCTGCCCGCCTCGATCGACGCCCTGCGCCAGGCGCCTGCGGAGACCTTCTCTCGCACGCTCGATTTCTTCAGCATGATGCAGGCGCGGGGCGTGGACTTTCTGGCGCTGGCGCTGAAGCACTCCGTTCACCACCGCGGCCAGTTGTCTGCGTATCTGCGCCCGATGGGGGGCAGGGTGCCGGGCATTTACGGGCCCAGCGGCGACGCGCAGTAGCCAGGCGGCTCAGCCTTGCCGCCGCATGGTAACGCGGTAGTCGCCCACCTTCGGCATCCGCACCACACGGCACATCTCGAACAGCCGCGAGCGGGCGCGGATGCCGATGCGGTCCACCAGCGTCGTGCGGATGTCGTAGCGCGCCCCGGCGCCTTCCGGGATCCTCTCGGCCAGCGACCCGCCCATCTCGGGATCGGGCAGGTTGGTGGTGGCGATCAGCGGGCGGCGCTGGTTGCAGCGGTGCGTGATGATGGAGGTCACCGTGTCCTCCACCCAGTCGGTGACGCGGTGCGCGCCCAGATCGTCGAGCAGCAGGACCTCCGCCTCCAGCGCGGTTTCATAGGCCTCGCGCGGGCTTTCGCCGCTCAGCGGATCGTAGCTGGCGCGGATCCGCTCGAGCAGCATCTGGTAGTCCATGAACACGCCCGGAAAGCCGTTTTCGATAAGCCGCTTCAGCACCGCCACGGCGAGGTGCGTCTTGCCGGTGCCGGGCTCGCCCACCAGCAGCAGCCCGGGCGGGTCGGCGTGCGGGAACTCCTCGCAGTAGCGCAGCAGCAACGTCAGGATCATGCGCAGTTCGGGCGATCCGCGGTCGGAGAAGTTCTCGAAGCGGTCGTTGCGGTAATTGACGGGGATCCGCGCCTTCTCCAGCAGTTCGGCCGTGCGGTCCCGGCCCAGGCATTCGCACCGTTCCGCGGCGCTCAGCCCGTCGCGCTCGACGATCTTCCACCCCGTGCCGCCGCACAGGGGGCATTCATAGTCACCCATGCCCGTCGAAGGCGATTGTAGCAGTGCGCGAGGCAGGCGCGCCTGCTTCGCGCCGCGGCGGCGCAGTTCGGAGGCAAGCTCCCGGAGCTGATCGATCGCGCCGGCCGGACTGCGCACCAGCGGTGCTCCGGAGGACTCGTCCACCCAGGAGTCGCCGCTGGCAAGGTTCAGGTTCAGCGTCTTCTTCGGGTTTCCTGGATCGGGAAGCCGGAGGTTCAACAGCAGCTCGCCGTTGCCGTTGACGGCCGGATCCCGGACCTGAACCGCCGCGTAGGGCACGCTCACCCGCAGCTGGTTGCAGGAGTGGCCTTCGGGGTCGAACACCAGCTCGCCATCGTTCAGGCGGAGGCTGGCAGGATGCATGCCGGTGAGGAAGTGATGATGCCCGACGCGCACGGCGGAGCCTGAGGCGACAGTGGCAGCCTGCCGGGAGCCCCAACCCTGCGAGGACAAGGGCGCGCCCCTCTCCCCGGCGGCTGGCCGGGGCGGCTGCTGGCCCCAACCTTCAGCCGGCGGAGGGGCGGCAACCGGGGAAACCGTCAACGGCCACTCGGAGTCAGGTTCGATTCGCAACTGCGCCGGATCGACCCGGAAGACCGTTTGCAGCCCGGTGCGGGCGACCTCCCGCAGCGATCCTGCCAGCCGTGCGTCCTGCCGGGTCCTCGCCATCTCGTAGCTCATCAACGTCCAGCCGCTGATGGCCAGGAGCGCCTCCCATTGCTTCTGCAGCGTTTCGGGCGAGCCGCGCATGGAGGCCTCGTCGAGCATCTCGCAACGGAACTGCATGCGCAGGCGATCCATTGTGCGCCCGGGAATCGGCGTGCCGGGATTCAGAACCGCGTACATGGTGGTGGTGAACAGGGTGAAGGCCTTGGACATGTCATAGGGCGATCCCTCCCGCCCCAGGTCTCCGGCGACGGTCTGGACCAATTCGCCCAGTTCGCGCGCCACCTGGCGGCGTGCGGCCTCGTCGCTGCTGACCAGTGCGGCCAGCTCCTCCATGCTGAGCAGCCGTCCCTGGTAGGGGAACACAAAATTGCCCGGAGGCCGGCGCACTCGCGCAGGGGCGGGGCGGCAGCCGTCTGCCCCGCCTTGCGCTGGCTCTGGTAGACCTGCGTCTGAAGCATCATCAGCGAAGCGTTGTTCATGAGGTACTGCATGTTGGCCAGGCCGGCGGAGACAACGTTGCTCTGCGGCCCGTACATGCTGATGAATTGCGCAGGCGCCAGCGCCGGCGCGAGGGCGCACAACACGGCCGCACGGGAAAACACTCCTGAAAAAGACACGGGATTCCTCCTCCGACGATCTGCCCCCACGCTCCCGGTCAATCGCCGGGGCGCGGCGGGCGTTTTTCTGTTTTGCTTTGTAGCGGCCCGGCAAACAAGCCCGGTTTCGCCGGAAGTCTTACTGAAAAACAGCCCTCCATGGTACAGTCAGGGGAAGAGGTTCGCATGACGCACGCCGCCGCCCGCGACACTCTCAAGCAGCGCGGATTCCGCATCACGCGCCAGCGGCAGATCCTGCTGGACCTGCTCGACCGCACCGGCGAACACCTGGATGCGGAAACCCTTTACCGGCTGGCCCACGAAAAAGACCCGAAGCTGAACCGCGTCACCGTCTACCGCACGCTGAAAATGTTGAAAGAAGGCGGGCTGGTGGACGAGCTCGACCTGATGCACCACGCCGGGGACCAGCATTACTACGAGACCCGGCGCAAACAGGAGCACGCCCACATTGTGTGCCTGCGATGCGGCAAGGTGGAAGAGTTCTTTGGCGAGCCGCTGCAGAAGCTGAAGCGGCAGGTGGAGCGCACCTTTGGCTTCCAGATCCTGATCGCCCGGACCGAGATCGGCGGCTACTGCGCCCACTGCCAGGTGCTCCGCGCCGAGGAGGTCCGGGCGGCCGAACAGAAGCCGGAGCCGCCTCCCGGCAGGCGGCGGGGCAAGAGCGCCTGAATCGCCCGGGGCGCAGCGACATCCAACCGGGTGTGACGGGCCCCGGTGTTACAATGAGGGTGTCCGCGATGAAACGCCTCCTCTTCTGGGAGTTTCCGCGCGCCAGCTGGCAATACGACGTCGTTGTGGCGCTGATTCTCGCCTTCATCTTTCTCACCCCCAGGGGTTTCTTCAAAGACCAGCCCCGCCCGGCCAGCATCGTGCAAATGCCCTCGGAGCCCGGCGCCACGGTCTACTGGTTCGAAACATCCCTGCTTCAGTCCCAGGCCGAGCCGCAACGCCCGGCGCTGGCGGCGGAGTTGCTCCGGAGGCGTCTCGGCAAGAGCGTGTCGGTGGTGCGCGTCGAGCCGATCCATGACCCGGAAGGGGAGATCCGCGGCTACATCGCCCTCTCCAAACCATGAGCCTGCGCAGCCTCACCGTCTTCCTTCCGGCCCTCTGCCTCGCCGCATCCGGCGCCCCTCTGGACGACGCCCTTTCGCGCCTGGATCGCGCCGCCGCCGGTTTCCGCGGCATGACCGCCCAGATCCGCAAAATCTCCTACACAGCCCTTGTGAAGGAAACCAGCGAAGAGAGCGGGCGCATCGTCCTGTACCGGCCCAAGCCGAAGGACCTCCGGATGCTGGTTGAGTTCGACCAGCCCTCGCCCCGCGCGGTGGCCTTCCAGAACAACAAGATTCAGCTCTATTACCCGAAGCTGCATACCGTGCAGGAGTACGACCTGGGCAAACAGGGCGGCCTGGTCGACCAGTTCCTGCTCCTCGGCTTCGGCACGCCAGTCCGCGACCTCCGCCGCGCCTATTCCATCCGTTACGCCGGCGAGGACAAGGTCAATGACGCCGCCGCGGACAGGCTGGAACTCACGCCTCTTTCGGAAGAAGCCCTTCGGCATGTGAAAACCGTGGAGCTTTGGGTCTCCCAGACCGACGGCATGGTGATCCAGCAGAAGGTCAACCAGCCCTCCCGAGATTATGTGCTGGTTACCTATTCCAGCATTCAGGTCAACCCTGCGTTGACGCCGGCCCAAGTCCGGCTCAACCTGCCGAAAGGCGTCAAGAAGGAAACACCGCAGAGGTAGCTGCCGATGAGCCACAGCACCCGGACCGGCGGGCAGAGGCTCGCCTTCCTAGACTGGACGCGCGGGCTGGCCGCGCTGATCATGCTCCAGGGCCACGTCTTCCATAGCTTCGCAGCCAAGGAGTTGCGCAATGACGGGCCCTACGTCCTCTCCCAGTTCGTCGGCGGCATCACGCCCGCCGTTTTCCTGTTCCTGACGGGTGTGACGCTGGCATTTCTGATGGATTCCAGCTCGCGGAAGGGGCTCTCGCCCTGGCAGCGCACCTGGACGGCCGCCCGCAGATCGGGCTACCTGCTGCTGCTCGCCTTCCTGTTCCGGTTGCAGATGTGGTCGTTCTCCCTCGGCAAGAGCCCGTGGACGGACCTGTTCAAGGTCGACATCCTGAACTGCATGGGCCTCGGCATCATTCTCCTGTCGCCGCTGGCCATCTTCGCCACACGCGACCGTATCCGCTTCGGGGCGGTGAGCGGCTTGTTCATCGCCGCTGCCTCGCCGCTGATCAGCTCCGCCGACTGGAGCTGGCTGCATCCACTCGCCCGCGCCTGGTTCGTGCCCGACCCGAATTTCTTCAGCTTTTTCCCGTGGGCTTCTTTCATCGCCTTCGGCTTGGCCGCCGGCTCGCTGCTGCGCGTCATCGAGCCCGGCTCGATGGGACGGATAATGGAATGGTGGGCGCTGTTCGGGCTCGTCCTGGTTGTGGGTGCGCGCTACTTCGCCAACCTTCCTTACTCCCTGTACCCGCAGTCGGATTTCTGGCTCAACAGCCCGGCGCTGATCCTGATCAAAACCGGTGTGATCCTGCTCATCGCCTCCTTCGCCTACCTGTGGACCACGTACGTGAACACAGGCTGGAGCTTCCTGCGGCAGCTGGGCACCACATCTCTGCTGGTCTACTGGGTGCACACCGAGCTGGTATACGGAAGCTGGTTCTGGCGCTGGAAGGAGGCGCTGACGGTGCCGCAAACGGTGGCCGCGGCGGCGATGATCATCGTGCTGATGCTGGGGCTGAGCATCGCCCGCACGGGCTGGAAGGGCGGTCCCGGCTTGCCCGTGCTGCTCCGCCAGAAGTGGGACGCCTGGCGCGCGCAGCCCGTGCCCCAGGCGGGGGATTGAATCAGCGGCTGCCGCGCATGGCCGGCCCGGCTGCGCCCCACGGCAGAAGGGTGGAAGAGTCTGTGCGCGCCTGAAGCAGCTGGTGCAGCGTCAGCTCGCGCGCGCCGCGCAGATCGGCGCCCCGGAAATCGGCCCCTGCACAGACTGCGTCGCGGAGCCGTGCCCCTGCCAGGCGGCTGCCACTGAACTGCGCCCCGCGCAGTCTCGCGCCGCGAAAGTCGCAGCCCTCCATTGAGCAACCCAGGAACGCCGATCCGGAAAGATCCGCGCCGCTGAACCTCGCCCGCTCCAGGTGCGCCTCCCGCCACTGGCAGAAGTCCAGATTGGCTTCGTTGAAACGCGCCCCCTCGGCGAGAACTGCCGGAAAGCGGCAAAAGCGCAGCGTCGCGCGGTAAAAGAGAGCCTCCGTCAGGTCGGCGCCGCGCCAGAGGCACTCGAGCAACGAGGCTTGATGGAAGCTCGCGCCCGGAAGCAGCGCGCCGGAGAAGTCCGCCCGTGCAATGCGCGCCTCCAGCCACCGGCTGGACGGCGCACGAGCCTTCTCGAAGGAGACATCCTCCATCGCCGCCCCGCTGAAGCTCGCCGCGGCCAGGGAGGCGTCGTTGAATTGCACCGTTTCCAGCCGCGCGCCGTCGAACTCGGCGTTGGCCAGGTTGGCCAGCGACAGGTCGCACCGCTCCCACTCCGAGCCGTCGAACCTCGCCCGGTGCAGGTCGGCCCCCGGAAGCGCCACCTCTCTCATCGCGGCCCTCGACAGGACCACTTGTGGCGCCCTCAGCCCTTCCAGAGCGATCCCTTCCAGCCGGCAGGCCCGCCCGCCTTCTGAGGCCAGCCACAGCCCGTGCATGCGGACTGCCTCGGCCCACACTTCGCGGCCCACACGCTCCTCCAGCCGCCTGGTGAGGTTCTTGCAGAAGGATTCTCCCCCAGCCCCGCTGTGCGCGCGCTCCACAAGCGCCTTATCGACAACAGCAGCCGGCCCTTGAACCCGCCCGTCTCCTCTCAGACGCTCACCACGGGGCAATGAGACTGCCGGATGATCGAGTAGGCGTGCGCCCGCAGGCGGCCCAGCACGCCGGAAGCGGACCCCCTCCCGATCACCAGCAGGTCCGCGCCCCAGTCCTGCGCCAGCCGGCACACGGTCTCCGCCACCTCTCCGCTGCCCGTGATCACCGGCGCCTCCCAGCCCAGCCTGCCGAGCATCGACCGGATCTCCTCCCGCGCCGCAGCCTCCATCCGTTCCTGCCACGCCGGATCGGCAGGCTCGCCGGGCGCACCCGCCAGCGCCGGCATCACATGCACCAGCGCCAGGCTCGCGCCCGCCTCCTGTGCAAAGCGCCGCGCCCACATCAACGTCCGCTCCGACTCCGACCGCAGATCCACCCCCACGGCCACCTTCTCGAGCCGCACGTCTTCCACCCGCACGGCTTCCATGTGCACGCCCGTCCAGACAGGGCAGTCGGCGTCATGCAGCACCTTTGCCGTGACGGACCCCAGAATGAAACGCCGGAAGGTCCCGTAGCCGTGCGTCGGCATCACAATCAGGCTCACGCCAAGATCATGGGCCGTCTTGACGATCTTCGCCGCCGGGTCGCCTTCCAGCAACAGCCGGTCCACGCTGCCCGGCGGGAGCTCGTCGGCCAGAAAGGCGTCCAGGTCTTTCCTCGCCTGTTCCGCCCGGCTGCGGAAGAGCTCCTCCAGCACGCTGCCGCCCACCTCCATCGCGCCGAACTCGTAGTGGGGCGGCGGCAGAACATGCAGCAACGTAATGCGCCCGCCGAAGCGCTTCTGCAGAGCGGCAGCGTACCGCGCCGCGCACTCGCTCTTCTCGGAAAAATCCACCGGCGCAAGAACATGGCTCAGAGGCATTGGAAACTCCCTCTCTATTTCTTCCGCGCCGCAGAGGGAGTGTCAAGCCTCCGGCCCGGTCACTTGCCGGAGAGCCCCAGGTCGGCCAGGATTTTCGGGCTGGTCTCGTCCTGTGCCAGCGTCTTGTGGCAGGTGTCGCAGTCCTGCGTGATGGTGCGCCCCTCCGGCTTTGAGCCGCGCTCGTCGTGGCAGCGGAAGCAGCCGTCGAAATCCATGTGCCCGATGTTGTTGACGTACGTTCCCCACTTCACGCGCATTTCAGGGAAAACGTTCCGGCTGAACACGGCCAGCGCCCCCCGCGCGCTGCGCTCCACGTCCCGCCGCCGGGCGGCATGAATCTGCGGATAATTCTTCTCGTAAAATGCGGCAAATCGAGCGGGAATTTCCCGCTCGCTTTCGGCCGTAGTGGCGTAGTCCTGCTGGATCACCTCAAGCGCCGTTTTCTTGGCATACGGCAGCGTCCGGTCGATGAGTCCCTCGTCCAGGGCGCGGTTCACCGCCTTCTCGGGCGTCTCGTAGCTGTGCGACGGGCGGTTGTGGCAGTCCATGCAGTCCATCACGCGCACCGGCAGGTTGCCCGGGCCGTCCTCTGCGTGCCCCTCGCTCTTGAACACGTAAGTCTTGCCGTCCTTGCCCGTGTACTCGACCCACGGAATCTTCTGCCGCTCCTTGTCGGCATGGGCGTAGCGGATGAACACCCCGGGGCCCATGTGCGCGCCGTGGATGCCCTCGTAGCCGTTGCCGCCTCCGATGTGCATCAGCAGCACGGTCTGCGTCCGCGTCACTTTCTCGTCGTCTCCGTAAGAGTTGATCACCCGCACGCGGTCCCCGCCGAACTTTTGCGGCCAGTGGCACACCTCGCAGGTCTCCCGCGCCGGGCGCAGGTTCTCGATCGGCGTCGGAATGGGCCGCGGATAGAGGTTGAAAGTCACGGAAACCACCTGCCACGAGCCGGAAATCTTGCTCTTCACAAACCAGTTCGCCCCCGGGCCGATGTGGCACTCCACGCAGGCCACCCGCGCGTGCGGCGAGTTCTGGTAAGCGGTGAATTCCGGCTTCATTACCGTGTGGCACGTCTGGCCGCAGAAGGAGACCGATTCCATGTAGCTCACCGCTCCATACAGCAGCGTCGATCCGATCACCAGGTTCGCTACCGTCGCCGCGCCGACAAACGCCACCAGCCTCCGGAAGCGCGGATTGGCCATCTCGAGCGGCGGAAAGACCTCCGGCAGCTTGCCTTGGCGTTTCACCCGCCAGATGCCCAGCGGGATCAGCCCCAGCCCGGCGAAAAAGATGGCCGGCAAAACCATGAACTGGAGGATTCCGGCATACGGGTCCTGCGAGTGCGTGCGGAAAGTCGCCGGCAGCAGGAAGAGCCACAGGATGCCGCCGGTGGTCACCAGAACGACGCCGACAAGGCTGATCCAGTTGTTGGCCAGATAGACAATCGGCCTGAGCCAATCTCTGACGCTTCTCATGCGGACTCCTGTACTGACTTTAGTCTCCCGGCGCCGCCTCTTCGGCCTCCACATACTCGGCGCGCGGGCTGTAGCCCTTGAGGAACGCCGTATCCAGCGGATAGACCGCCGGGTCGAAGATCACCATGTAGAAATGCCAGACCAGGATCGACAGCGACGCCAGCACGGCTTCGTAGAAGTGGATCACGCGGCTGACGTCCAGCACCACCTTCGGCATCACGCTCAGGCTCCAGTTGTGGAACCACAACAGCAGCCCGGTGATCGCCATCACCGCCGTGCCCCACACCACTGCCCAGTATTCCAGCTTCTCGACATAGCTGTGCGGGCTTCTGTGCGGGCGCTCCCGCCGGAGTCCGAGCCGCCACAGCGTGCCTTCCACCATCTCCCGTGCGTCCTTCACCCGGGGCAGCATCTCTTTCCAGTGATCGCGCAGCCCGCGATTCACGACAAGGGTCGCCAGATGCAGGATGGAAGTGGCGATCAGCACCACCCCGGCAATGCGGTGCACGGTCCCGCGCACCGGCAGCCGGTCTTCCCACCGCAGGAACCAGTTGGCCCACCAGGCGTCCGGATAGTGCAGCGCAAACCCCGTGTAGACGAGAACAATGAAACTCGCCGCCAGCAGCCCGTGCTGGATGCGCTCCATCCGGTACATCCGTTCGTGGTGCGGCTCGATACGCCTGAGCAGCTGCATGGGCACGTGGCGTCCCCGGAACCTCATGCTCCACAGCTTGCGGATGAAATCACCCGCATGGTGCAGCAGCATGAATCCGATCGTACCCGGGATCAGCAGCGCGTAGAAAAGCTCCGCCCAGCGGACCGGCGCCGGCGCCTGCGCGCCCTGCACCTCGTGGATCGGCCCGAGCGAAAAGCGGCTCCCCGCGCCGGGATGGCAGGCGCCGCAGGTGGCCGCGAGGTTCTTCGGGTGCGTCCGCGAGGCCGGGTCGGTCGAGGGCAGGATGTCATGGAAGCCGTGGCAGGAGGCGCAGTCGGCTACGCTTTGCTGCCCCGCCTTCAGCGCCAGCCCGTGAAAGCTCTGCTCGAACGTGTTCAGCCGGTCCGCCGGCAGCCCGAACCTCCGCGCCAGCCGCAGGTCGCCGTGGCAGTGTCCGCAGGTGTCCGGCACGCTGCCGGGAAAAACGGTCGAATTCGGGTCCTTGGCCTTCAGCACGCGGTGGCCGCCATGGCAGTCCGAGCAGACTGGAGCGTCCCGCACGCCCGCCGCAACAGCCTTGCCATGCACGCTCCTCTGGAAGTCCTCCGCCTCTTTGGAGTGGCACATGCCGCAGGTGTCGGGCACGCTGCGGTGGAATTCGAGCGTCAACGCGCGCTTCGATTCGTGCACGTCGCCGTGGCAGGTGGAGCACTCCGGCGCGCTTCCATTGCCTTGCCGCATCTGCGCCGCGTGCTCGCTCTGCTGGTAGTCGCTTACGGTGGACTCGTGGCAGGCGGCGCACTGCGGTTTGGGCGCCTTCTCCGGGTGCGGGTACTCTTCGTGCCTCAGATGGCAGCTCGAGCACGCCACCGCCGCGTGCGCGGACTCTTTCAGTTTGGCTTCCTGCTCATGGCAGTCCGCGCAGACGCTGTTGGGGACGGTCGCCGGCCGTACCGGCTTGCGGCTCGCCTGACCCTGTGCGGCGAGCGGCGCGAGAAAGAGAAGAAGGATGATTCCCAGCCGCATCATTCAAACCTTCGCCTGGCCGGCGCGCCCCTGCCCCTCACACGGGCGCGCCGCCTTCTGGACGCCGGCGGCGCAGTTTCGATAACGGAGAGTCCAGCCGGGGCCGCCGCCTGCCCCCGCTCCTGATCCTATGCCATCCTATGCCAGCCCGGCGCGCGAGGTTGCCTCCCACAGATACATCGCGTACAACACGCCAAGGATCAGACCGGTGATCGCCAGAATGACCGTCAAAGTCTTGCCCCAACGGTCGATCAGTTCCAGTTTCCGCGCCACCGTCATCTGCTGCGCCAGGACATTGTCAGGCCCGGTCACATGCAGCGTGTCGTCCTCTTGCGCAGCTACGTGCCGGCGCCAGAAAGCCAGAATAATGACGACGATTGCCAGCAATCCCCAGGCAATTGCGTACGGTGTCAGGTTCGACATGCTCTCATACCTCCAGAGAATCGACGGAAGCGTTCCACATCGCTACTGCCCCGCAGGGCTGCCCTCCGGCTTCTGCTTCCGCGTGCCGGAACGCAGGCAGGTGGCCAGCGCTGCCAACACCACGGTGTTCAGCGGATCCTGCTCGGTCAGCACCGAGTGCACGCCCGCTTCCCACGCTTCTTTCAGGTGCGCGGCATCGTTGGCGGCGATCAGCACAATCCGGTCGGCGTGTTCCACCGGCCGAGGCAGCCGCTGGAATGTCTCAAAATCCATGACTGCCACGCAGGCCGACTCCAGGTCCGGTTTCTCCACGCAGACCACCGGCGTCTGGGTGCTTCTCTCCAGCAGGGCGGCCAAACTGTCCGCCTTCGCCGCGTCGCTCAGAATGATTTGGATCGAACCCATCGCCGTCTCTCACAGCCGCCGGGCCGTTGCCGGCCGGGGCCAGCCGGTGCCTGCGCCCTCCCGGGGCACAATCCGCGCCGCCTTGACCCGCCAGCCCGGCTCAAGGCTCCGGCATCTCGGCGGCCGCGCACTCACTGGAATTGCCTGCAATCCAGAGTCCATCCTGAATCACCGGACAACAGTCTCGTAATTTCCTGCATTTGCACCGAGTTTCCGGTCTGCGAGCCTCTCGGCGCGGCCGCCCGGCACAGTCCTCTACCCTCCTCTGGGGCAATTGCCCCATTCCGGTAGCGGTTCCTCCGCCCAAACTCTCCCCAAAGGTCTAAAATGAAGGTGACGCAGGGCAACATGGCGAAGCTCAACACCGCATGGCAGACTCCCGACCTTCTGGTGCAGATCTTCGACTCCGTCTCCGAAGCCCTGGTTCTTTACGACCGCGACCATGTGATCCGCGGCGTCAACGCCGCCGCCGAGCAACTGCTGGGGATGTCCGCCGAGGACCTCGTGGGCCGCGACTGCCGGCAGATGTTCCATTGCCAGGAGTGCGAGCCCGGCTGCGGCTTGCACCCGGGGCTGGTGCAGCTGAACGGCTCCAACGGTGCAGTCCGTCTCCACACCTCGAACGGCTTTGAACGCCTGGTGGTGCTCAAGACCACTCCGTTCCGCTCCGCCGACGGCTCGCTGGAGGGCTTCCTGGCCACCATCAAGGACGTCGGCGCCGAGATTGAGTCGCAGAAGCGCGAGATCATCGCCGAAAGCGCCGCCATGCGCGAGGTGCTCAACTTCGTCCGGCGCGTCGCCATCAGCGAAGCCGCCACCATCCTGCTGGAGGGCGAAAACGGCGTCGGCAAAGACCTCATCGCCAAGACCCTGCACTACCAGAGCCTGCGCGCCTCGGAGCCCTTCATCGCCATCAACTGCGCCGCCATCCCGGAGACGCTGCTCGAAAGCGAGCTGTTCGGCTACGAGAAGGGCGCCTTCACCGACGCCCGCGCGCAGAAGCGCGGGATCTTCGAACTCGCCGACAAGGGCACCCTCTTTCTCGACGAGATCGGCGAAATCCCCCTCATGCTCCAGGCGAAGCTCCTTCGCGTGCTCGAGGAGCAGAGCTTCCGCCGCCTGGGCGGATTGCGGGACATCAACCTCGATCTCCGCGTCATCGCCGCCACCAACAAGAACCTCCGCGAGGCCGTCAAGGAAGGGGCCTTCCGCCAGGACCTCTACTTCCGCCTGAACGTCATCCACATCACCATCCCGCCGCTGCGCGAAAGGCCCGAAGACATCGCCGCCCTGGCCAGCTTCTTCGTCCAGCATTACAACCGCAAGTTCAAGCGCCAGATGGAGGGCATCTCGCCGGAAGCCATGCGCATGCTGCTGGCCCACGACTGGCCGGGCAACGTCCGCGAGTTGCGCAACGCCATCGAGCGCGCCATGATCCTGGAGGACTCCGACTTCATCACGCCCTCCAGCCTCCCCCGCAGCATCAGCCGCCTCGATCCCTCCACCGCCGCCGCCACGCCCGCCGCCACCGCCCCCCCGGCGCCGTTCCCCGACACGGGACTCTCGCTCGAGGACAACGAGCGGCGCCTCATCGCCGCCGCCCTGGAGAAGACCGGCGGCAACCAGACGCAGGCCGCGAGGCTCCTGCACATCACCCGCGACACGCTCCGCTACAAGATGAAGAAGTACCAGATCCGCTGACCGCCGCGGTGCCGCCTGACAAATCGCCCCGTTTCTGTTTCAAACAAAATCTACCCCTCCCGCCAATTGCACTGCGCCTGTCCTTTTTGATACACGGAATAATACCCGGGAGGTTGCACAATGCCTTTCCCAATCACGCGCCGCCACGTCTTCGCCGCCCCCGCCCTGCAAACTCCGTCTTCCCGCAGCCATCTGAACATCCTCTATCTCCACTCGCACGACACCGGCCGCTCCATCCAGCCATACGGGCACGCCGTCCCCACGCCCAACCTGCAGAAGTTCGCCTCGGAGGCCGTTGTCTTCCGGCAGGCGTTCGACGCCGCACCCACCTGCTCGCCTGCGCGCGCAGCCCTGCTCACGGGCATGGCGCCCCACTCCTGCGGAATGCTCGGCCTCGCCCATCGGGGATTTTCCCTCAACGACCCCGCGCGCCATCTCGCCCACTATCTCCGCAGCCAGGGCTATCTCACAGCTCTGGCCGGCGTGCAGCACGAAACACAGGCCGCGCGCGTGCCACAGCTCGGCTATGAGCGCATCCTGAAGCCGGCATCCAGCCGCGGTCCCGAAGTGGCGCGCGCCGCCGCCGACTTTCTGCTCTCGCGCCCGAAGGAACCCTTTTTCCTCTCCTGCGGGTTTTTCGAGACCCACCGCGAGTTCCCTGCCCCGGGTCCGCGGGAGGACCCGCGCTTCGTCGCCCCGCCCGCGCCGCTGCCCGACACACCGGAGACGCGCCGCGACATGGCCGCCTTCCTGGCCTCGGCGCGCATCCTGGACGACTCCATGGGCGCCGTGCTCGAGGCGCTGGCGCGAGCGGGGCTGGAGGCGAACACGCTCGTCCTCCTCACCACTGATCACGGAATCGCCTTCCCGAACATGAAGTGCAATCTCAACGCCCACGGCATGGGGGTGATGCTGATGATGCGCGGCCCCGGCGGCTTCACGGGCGGCAAGGTCTCCGACGCCCTGGTCTCCCAGATGGATCTCTTCCCCACCCTCTGCGAAGCCGCGGGTCTCCCGCACCCCGGCTGGCTCCAGGGCCGCTCCCTCATGCCGCTCATCCGGGGCGAGAAGGCCGAGATCCGCGAATGGCTCACCGGCGAGGTCACCTTCCACGCCGCCTACGAGCCGCAGCGAGCCATCCGCTCCAAACGCTGGTCCTATGTCCGCCGCTTCGGATCGAAACGCACGCCTGTGCTCCCGAACTGCGACGACGGCCCCTCGAAGTCCGTCTGGCTGGAGCACGGCTGGCGCGCGCGCCAACTCGACCAGGAGGCGCTCTACGACCTGATCTTCGATCCCGCCGAGTCGCGCAACGTCCTCGCCGGGAATCCCGGGGAGGCCGAGTACTGGCGCCGCCTGCTCGAACACTGGATGCGCGAAACCGGCGACCCGCTGCTGAAGGGCGACGTGCCGCCCCCGCCCGGAGCACGCGTCAACAACCCCGACGGCGTGTCTCCCCGCGAACCTGTCACCGAGTACGACTGATCAGCGCCGTCCTGGCGCGGCTTCGATGCCGTCCCAGTTGTAAAAGAAGAAATTCTTGCCCGCACTGTTCATCGCCGCCAGCATGCCCCGCGGGAAGGCCTTGCCGAGCGGGCGCGCCACGGTTTCGATGCCGTCTGTGGAATCGGCGCCGCCTTCGATCACCGCCACCACCTCGGAATGGTCGTGCGCATCCGCAGCCGCCCCTTCACGACGGTACAACAGATAACGGCTGCCACCCTTCACCTGGTCCGTGCTGACCAGAAATCCCTTCCCCTTCCCCGTCTCATACACCGCCAACCCCTCACGGTTGCCCTCATAGCCCGCGCGCCCGAACAGCGCCAGTTCCCTGCCCGCCAGCGGATGCTCCGGATCTGCATGGTACTTGCGGATGCCGGTGTCCTCGTCGGCGTAGTAGACGTAGCCCAGCTCGTCATCGACGGCGACAGCTTCGATCTCGCCCGCCCCGGAGAACGCGCCGAACTCGCGCACTTTCCTCCCCTTCACCTTCCCCGCGCCGTCGTCCTCCAGCAGGTACTGTTCGAGATACCCGTCCAGAGGCCCGTCCTTCGGCGCGACGATGGCGAAGACGGCGCCGTCCCGCGGGCGCCGGTACAACCCGATGCCCATCGGCTCCCGGCCGCGCCCTTCGCGTTGTTCCAGCACCGGAATGCCGCCTCCCGCGGAAACATCTTCGAGCGTTCCTGTTTTTTCGTCGATCCGGAACACCCGGAGCCGCTTCTGGTAGCGCTCCGTCACCACCGCGACATCCGCGCGCCGCCCTCCCAGCCGCAAGCCGTATTCGACGTCGACGTTGTTCGGGCGGTCCAGCCCCTCGATCCTCTGCCGCACCTTGCCGTCGAGCCCGTACACCACCAGCGCGCCCCGCGGCGCCGCCGCCTTGTTCGTGCCGATCACCAGGCTGCGAGAGCCGTCCTTGGGATGGACCCAGATGGCCGGGTCGTCGGCGTCGTCGCCGGCGCTTTCGGTCTGGACGGCGGGCTGCACGCGCACCACGGCGGGCGCCAGCGCGGCCGCGGCCATCGCCCCTGCGGCGGCGACAATCAGGAAAGGCCGTGTTTGAAACATATCGAATTCATTATGGCCACAGAAAGGCTCCCGCCGCGTTGCCGCGGCGGGAGCATCAGGGGAGACAGGGAGCGGCCGTCAGAAGCTCACCCGCAGCATGAACTGCAGCATGCGGCTGGTGCCGAAGCCGGTGGCTCCATCGTTGGCGGTGGAGCGGATCTGGCCGAAGTCGGAGCGCGACCAGTTGTTCACCGGCGTGCCGAATTGCGCCCGGTTGAACAGGTTGAACGCCTCTGCGCGGAAGTCGAGCGAGAACTGCTCGCCCAGCCGCGTCCGCTTGTTCAACGCCACGTCGGCCTGCCAGAGGCCCGGCGCGCGCAAGATGTTGCGCGGCGCATTGCCCCATGTGCCGCGCGCCGGCGCGGCGAAGGCGGCGCGGTTCAGCCACAGATCCGGCGTCTTGACATCGACGTACAGCGGCGCTCCCGTCAGGTTCGGCCGCTGGTTGCGCGCGTTGCCGTCGGGCACATCGGCGCTGGCACGGTCCAGCACCGCGCTAAAAGGCTGGCCCGTGCGAGCGGTGAACACGCCCGACAGATCCCAACCCTCCAGCAGCCGCCCGGCGAAGCCCGACTTCGGCCCGAACGCGCGCCCGGGCCCGAACGGCAGTTCGTAAACCGAGTTGATCGTGGCCGTGTGGCGGATGTCGAAGTTCGACACCCCGCGCTCACACCGGCGGCAGCTGGCGATCATGATTTCGGCGCCGTCGCCCGAGCCGGCGTTGTCGTCGATCGCCTTCGAATACATGTACTGCATCTGGAACAGCCAGCCGCGGGTGAAGTTCCGTTGCAGCGAGCTCTGCCAGCCGTGGAAGGTGTTGTTGTTGTAGTTCACCTTGCGGTCGATGTCGGAGAACGCCGGCAACGGGCGCACCGTGGTGCCCGGGATGAAGGTGTTCACGCGGTCGCGCCCGAACAGCTTCGAACCGCGGTTGCCCACGTAGGCCGTCTGGAACACGAACGACCCGGGCAGCTCGCGCTGGATCGAGAGGCTCCACTGCTGCGAATAGAAATCACGCCGGTCGCGCTGCAAAGCGCGCGGCGTCGAGCCGCTCGACCGCGCCTCGCCCACGAACGGCGTGATCGGATACGTCAGCCCGGGCCGCTGCGCCGCCGTGAGCTGGAACCGCTCCGGCTCGCTGTCCACCGCCGCCGTCACGTCGTCCTGCTGCCCCGGTCCGTAATAGATGCCGTAGCCGCCGCGCAGCACCGTCTTCTGCGTCAAGCCCCAGGCGAAGCCGAAGCGCGGGGCCAGGTTGTTCTTGTCCGCGAAATACCACGGCGAGCCCTCCGGACACCAGCCGGCGCAGCGAATGTCGTCAAACACGCGGCCCCGGCCGTTGACCTCGGTCATCACCGTGTAGTATTCATAGCGCGCGCCCAGGCTCAGCGTCAGGTTTTTCATCGCCCGCCATTCGTCCTGCACATAGCCTTGCCAGAGCGTGCGCCGCCCGCCGAACATCGGCAGCACGCCCGCCACCTCGAACCGGTCCACGCGGTTGTTGATGAAGGCGTCGAGGTTGGCATAGCGCACCGACACCGAGCCGTCGTCGCCCGCGTTGAGCTGGATGCGCCGCGCCTCGCCGCCGAACTTCAGTGTGTGCCTCCCCAGCTGCCAGCTCACGTTGTCGGCGTAGGTCCACGAATTCGGCTTCTCGTAGATCGCCGTCGACGCCTGTGTCGAGGTCAGCCCGGGAACCGTGAACGCTTCCGGCAGCACGCCCTTCTGCGGGCGCGTCAGCGCGCTGCGGTTGAAGCCGAACTTGAAGTCGTTGACAATGCGCGAAGACAACACCGCCTGCCACTGCGCCGTCGCGTTGGTCGGCCGCACAAAGCTTTCGCGGTATTCCAGCAGCCCCGACCGGCGGTCGTTGAAATTGCCGTCGGTCGTGTTGAAGCGGAAGAACAGCAGGTGATTGCTGTTGAGCCTGTGGTCGATGCGTACCGTACCCGCGTTCTCCTCCCAGCGGTTGCGGAACACGCCGGTAAAACGGTCGACCAGCGGGTCGGAGGTGGGCGTCTGTCCAACCGGGTAGGCGTTCACAACATTCGCGAGAGCCGGCGAAGTGGCGGCGACGCGCTGCCGGAGCAGCGCGCTCGGCACCAGCCCGTTCACCGCCGCCTGGCCCAGCCGCTGCTGCAGCCCTTCGTAGTTCACGAAGAAAAACGTGCGGTCGCGAACGATGGGGCCGCCCAGGTTGCCGCCAAACTGGTTCAGCCGGAAGTCCGGATTGTTGCTCGGATCGAACGGGCGGCGCGCGTCAAAACGGTCGTTGCGCACAAACCAGAACAGGCCGCCATGAAAATCATTGGTGCCAGAGCGCGACACGAGGTTGATTTGCGCGCCTGCGCCCGTGCCGGTCTCCGCCGTGTAGCTCGACGAGTTGACCTTGAACTCGGAGATGGAGTCCAACGAAATCACCAGCCGAAGGGCGCCTTCCTGGCGCGGGTCCTTGATGCCGGTGGCGTCCACGCCGTCGAATGTCCAGTAGTTCTCATCGCGGTAACGGCCGAAAAACCGGATCGAATTCTGCGTGCCGTCGCCCGTGTTGACCGCGCCCGGCGCCAGCGCCATCAGGAAACTCCAGTTGCGGCCGTTGATCGGAATGTCCTTGATTTGCCGCTCCGCCACAACGGAGCCCAGGTCCGCCGACGTCTGCTCCAGCGGCGTGGCCTCCGCGCGGATCTCCACTTGCGTCGCCAGCGTGCCCACTTGCAGGCGGAAATTCAGCGTCCGCTGCTGACCCACTGCCAGGACGACGCCGCTCGACTTCGCCGGCGAAAACCCGTCCTTCTGGACGCTCACATCATAGGTCCCGGTGGGAACCGCCGGAAAATCGAAGTAACCCTCGCTTCCCGTCGTGGCTTCCCGTTCGAATCCCCTTGCCGGATTCTGGATCAACACCTTCGCCCCGGGAATCGAAGCCCCGGATTCGTCCACCACCTGGCCATTCAACCGGCTCCGGTCGACCTGTGCCGTCGCCGCTGCCGCCAGCAATGCGAGCGCTGCCGCAAGACTGATCCCTACTCGACTGTTCATGCCCCCCACGCTAGCAACCCCGCGTTAGAATCCTGTTTTATATCCATGACAATCTCGTGAATCCCCTGCGAGGATGGCCGTTCGGTGCCGCTCTTCGAGGTTGACAGGACTGTTATCCTGTCAATAGGTCGTGATCCAAAGCTGGGCTCGTCTCCTCTGGACTCTGGGGCTCGCCGTCGCCATGCTCGGCGCGCCGTGCCGGAATTGCGCCCCGAAGGAGGCGCCCAAGGCGCATTGCGGGCACGACTGCTGCCCGAAGCCGAAGCCCGCGCAGGAATCCAAACCCTGTTCCTGGCAGCCTGCAGGCTTCGACGCCATCGAAAAGGCGAAGGAAACCATCCATCCCGGCTGGCATGCGGTCGAATTGCCGTCGCCGCGGCTGGACGCCGCGCAACCGGCTGAGCCGCGCCTGGCTCTCTCCGCTCCGGAGGACCGCCCGCCGCCGTTGCCCCCGCCCGCCGCGCTTCCACCCCTGAGACTCTGATCGGTTTCCCCGCGCCCCCGCGCGCCCGCCCGCGCTGCAGGTGTGCGTTTTCGCGCCCCGGCTGCGTGTGCGCAAGCGCGCTCCTGCTCCCTCGTTCTCCCGAAAACGCGGGTGCAGCCGCGCCGGCCCCGGATTGGCCTGACAGGAGGTGGATTTTATGTTTCAAACATTTCTGTTCGCATTTCTGCTCGCCGGCGAAGGCCCAGGCGCGCTGCCGGAACTCATCGAGGAGGCCTTGCGGCGCAATCCGGAGATCCTTGCCGCACAGAAGAAGCTGGAGGCGGCGCGGCAGCGCCCCGTGCAGGCGGCGAGCCTTCCTGATCCGATGCTCTCGCTCGGCTATGCCAGCATTGGGGGCCCGCTGCCCGGCCAGGGGCTCGGCCGCGAACCGATGGCGCGCGCGGGTCTGGTGGCCTCGCAGACCCTGCCCGCGCCGGGCAAGCGCGGCTTGCGGCGGCAGATCGCGCTCGAGGAAGCAGGCGCCGCGGGTCAGGAATATCTCGCGGTGCAAACCGCTGTGGTAGCGCGCCTGAAGTCGGCCTGGTATTCGCTCGATCACGCCTGGGCCATGCTCGATGTCCTTTCCCGCAACCGGGAGTTGCTCGACCGCCTGTATCAACTCGCCACGGCGCGCTATCAGGCAGGGCAGGGTTCGCAGAAAGAGCTCGTCGAAGCGCAGGCCCGCCTCACCCTTCTTGAGGCCCGGCAGGCCGTCCTCGAGCAGGAACGGCGCCGCGCCGAGGCCGAGATCAACGCCCTGCTGGCCCGCCCGCTCGAAACTGAGGCGCCTCGCCCGCAATCCCCGCAGCCCCGCGAACCGCTCCTCTCCCTCGAGCAGCTCTACGAGCGCGCCCGCCTGTGGTCGCCCGTCATCGCCGCGCAACGCCACCAGGTGCGGCGGAACGAGCTGGCGATGCAGCTCGCCCGGAAAGAAGGAGCGCCGGACCTCACCGTGGCGGCAGGCTACTACAACATGGGCGGCATGCCGCCGATGTTCGAGGCTCGCGTCGAAATTCCGCTCCCCTTCTTCACCCGCAGCCGCCAGAGGGCGGCGGTGGCCGAGCAGGCGCACTCGGCGGAAGCCGCGCGCCGCAGCTATCAAGCCACAGGCAACGCTCTGCTGTTCCGGATCAAGGACGAGTGGCTGGCCAGCAGCGCGGCCTGGCGGCTGCTGCGGATCTACTCCACCACGCTGGTTCCGCAGACGGCGCTCGCTTTGGAGGCGGCGCTCGCAGGCTACGAGGCCGGGCGAGGGAGCTTCTCTGACGTTCTGGCCCAGGCCGGCGCCATGCTCGAAGCCGAAGAGAATTACCACACCGCGCTGCGCGACTACCACTTGGCGCTGGTGCGGCTGGAAGAGCTGACCGGCGCCGAATTGATCGAGGAGGAATGACCGCCATGCGCAAAGCCGTCTGGATCCTCCCCCTCCTCGCCGCCGCTTTCGCCGGCGGCTGGCTGGCTCGCGATCCTCGCCTCGCGGGGCTCTTTCACCGTCATGAGGAGCCCGCGCAGAAGAAGGGCTACCACTGCCCCATGCACCCGCAGGTGCGCTCGGACCGCCCGGGCGATTGTCCCATCTGCGGCATGAAACTCGTCCCCGACGAAGGGCCGGCGCAGCCGGCGGATCGCGGGCACGAACATTCCGGCCGGATTTTGTATTACGAGGATCCGGAGGCGCCGGACTATCGCAGCGACCGCCCCGGCTTCAACCCGGAAACCGGAAATGAACTCCGCCCCGTCTACGAGAAGCCCTCTTCCGCCACCGTGATGGCGGCGCCGGAGAAGCTCCGGCTGATGGGCGTCTCCACCGTCGCCGCCGCCCCGCGCACGCTCGGCGAGCCCCTCGTCGTCACCGGGCGCGTCGCCGCCGATGAGCGGCGCGTCTTCCGCGTCGAGACACGCCTGGAGGGATGGATCGAAGAAGTTCAGGCGGACTTCGTCGGGCGTGTCGTGCGCCCCGGCGACGTGCTGCTCACCCTCTATAGTCCGGAGCTGTACGCGACGCAGCAGGAATATCTCCTGGCGCGCAAGGCGCGCAGCCAGCTTGCGCAAGCCGCCGTCGCTGGCGCGCCGCAGGCGGCGGAAGACATGCTGCGCGCGGCGCGCCGCCGCCTCGAGCACCACTTCGCCCTGGAACCTGCGCTGGTGGAGCGGATCGAGCGCACGGGCGAGCCCGTTCGCACGGTGCCCGTCCGGGCGCCCGCCGCGGGCTTCATCCTCGAACGCAAGGCCTATGCGGGGCAAATGGTGAAGCCGGGCATGGACCTGTACACGCTGGCCGATCTGCGCCGGGTCTGGGTGCTGGCTTCTGTGCCGGAGCCGGATCTCGGAGCGGTGCGCGAAACGAGCCGCGCCGTCATTACGGCGAGTTTCGCGCCCCGGCTGCGCCGCACGGCGGTGGTCACGCAGGTTCAACCCCGTGCCGATGCGTCTTCGCGCACCCTCGACGTCCGCCTGGAACTCGACAACGAGGATCTTGCCCTGCGCCCCGATCTGTTCGTGCAGGTCGAATTCGGGCGCACCCGCGCAGCCCGCGTCGCCGTGCCCGAAGACGCACTCATCGACCGCGGCGCCGAACAGGTGGTCTACGTCGAAACGGAACC
Organism: uncultured Arcobacter sp.; assembly: GCA_964458495.1. GTDB lineage: Bacteria > Acidobacteriota > Terriglobia > Bryobacterales > Bryobacteraceae > JANWVO01. The sequence continues at coordinate 97,453 of CAYWJB010000011.1, read as the reverse complement.
CGGGTTCTTCGTCCCGCGCCGCGTCGTCGCCGGCGTACGCGCCGCAGGCTGGGCCGAAATCGTGGAAGGACTCCGCGCCGGCGAACCCGTCGTCGCCTCCGGCGCGTTTCTCATCGACAGCGAAAGCCGCATGAGGAGCGGCGCGCAATGATCAACGCGATCATCGAGTTCTCCGCCCGCAACCGCGTGATGGTCGTCTTGCTCGCCGCCGCGCTCGCGCTGGCCGGCTGGCAGGCCATGCACTCCGTGCCGCTAGACGCCATCCCGGACCTCAGCGACACGCAGGTGATCATCTACAGCCGCTGGGACCGCTCGCCGGACATCCTCGAAGACCAGGTCACCTACCCGATCGTCACCGCCATGCTGGGCGCGCCGCGCGTGCGCGACGTGCGCGGATTCTCCGACTTCGGCTACAGCTACGTCTACGTCATCTTCGAAGACGGCACCGACATCTACTGGGCGCGCTCGCGCGTCCTCGAGTATCTCTCCTCCGTCCTGCCGCGCCTGCCGCAAGGCGTCCAGACCGAACTCGGCCCCGACGCCACCGGGCTCGGTTGGGTCTTCCAGTACGCGCTGGTGGACCGCACGGGCAGGCATTCGCTGGCCGATCTTCGCAGCCTCCAGGACTGGACCCTCCGCTACGGGCTGAAGAGCGTGCCGGGCGTGGCGGAGGTGGCCTCGCTCGGCGGCTTCGTCCGCCAGTACCAGGTGCAGGTGGATCCCGAGCGCCTGCGTGCCTACAGGCTGCCGCTGGAGCGCGTAGTCGCCGCCGTGCGCGCCTCGAACAACGATACCGGCGGCCGCCTCATCGAAATCGCCGGCGCCGAGTACATGATCCGCGGCCGCGGCTATGCGCGCTCGAAGGAGGATCTGGAACAGGTCGTGCTGAAGCTCAGTGACAACGGCGTGCCCGTGCGCGTCGGCGACATCGGGCGCGTTACGCTCGGGCCGGATCTGCGCCGCGGCGTGGCCGACCTCAACGGCGAGGGCGAGGTCGCCGCCGGCATCGTCATCATGCGCGACGGCGAAAACGCCCTGCGCGTCATCGAGCGCGTCAAGAAACGCCTGGAGGAGCTGAAGCCGGCGCTGCCCGCAGGCGTCGAGATCGTCACTACCTACGACCGCAGCGACCTGATTCTGCGCTCTATCGACACCCTCAAGCGCGCCCTCACCGAGGAACTGGCCGTGGTCTCGCTGGTCATCCTGATCTTCCTCTGGCATCTGCCCAGCGCCGTGATCCCGATCCTCACGATCCCCATCGCCGTGCTCATCACATTCCTGCCGGTGCGCGCCATGGGCATCACGGCCAACATCATGTCGCTGGGCGGCATCGCCATCGCCATCGGCGCCATGGTCGATGCGGCCATCGTCGTCGTCGAACAGACCCACAAGAAGCTGGAGCAGTGGGAGCGCGATGGCCGCCCAGGCGAGGCGCGCGACGTGGTCGTCGCCGCCGTCAAGGAAGTCGGCGGCCCCAGCTTCTACGCCCTGCTCGTCATCGCCGTCTCCTTCGTCCCGGTGCTGGCGCTCGAGGCGCAGGAAGGGCGGCTGTTCAAGCCGCTCGCCTGGACCAAGAACCTTTCCATGATCGCCGCCGCCCTGCTCGCCATCACGCTGGACCCGGCCGTACGCATTCTCTTCACGCAGATCCGCGTGTTCCGCTTCCGCCCTCGCTGGCTCGCACGCGCCGCCACGGCGGTCCTGATCGGAAAGATCCACTCCGAAGAGCGCCACCCGGTCAGCCGCCTGCTCATCGCCCTCTACGAACCCGTGTGCCGCGCGGCGCTGCGCTGGCGCTACGCCACGATCGCGGGCGCCGTGGCGCTGGTGGCTCTCACTGTGCCCGTTTTCCTGAGCCTCGGCAGCGAGTTCATGCCGCCGCTGGACGAGGGGTCGCTGTTCTACATGCCGGTTACGATGCCGGGCCTGGGCATCACCGAAGCCGGGCGGCTGCTGCGGACGCAGAACCAGTTGCTCAAGGAGATTCCCGAGGTCGATCTCGTCTTCGGCAAGGCGGGACGCGCGGAAACGCCCACCGATCCCGCGCCGCTGTCCATGTTTGAAACCGTGATCCTGCTCAAGCCGCCGTCGGGGTGGCGCCCCGGCATGACCCGCGACCGCCTCGTCGAGGAGATGCACGCCAAGCTCTCCCTGCCGGGCGTCTCCAACGCCTGGACCATGCCCATCAAGGCCCGCATCGACATGCTCACCACGGGCATCCGCACGCCCGCCGGCATCAAGATCTACGGGCGCGACCTCGCCGAGATCGAGCGCATCGGACGCCGCATCGAAGATCTGCTGAAGACGGTCCCGGGCACCCGCAGCGTCTTCGCCGAGCGCGTCACCGGCGGCTACTATGTCGACTTCCTTTGGAGGCGCGAAGCGCTGGCACGCTACGGACTCACTGTGGACGACGCGCAGATGCTCGTGATGAACGCCATCGGCGGCGACAACGTCACCGTCACCGTCGAGGGCCGCGAGCGCTACCCGGTCAACGTCCGCTACTTCCGCCAGTGGCGCGAAGACATGGGGGCGCTGCGCGAAGCCCTCATGCCCGTCCTCGACGGGCGCACTTTCATCCCCGTGCGGGAACTCGCCGAAGTCCGCGCCGCCACTGGTCCGGGCATGATCCGCAACGAGAACGGGATGCTCGCCGGTTATGTGTTCATCGACATCGAAGGCTCCGACGTGGGCACCTATGTCGAGCGCGCAAAGGCCGTCCTCGCCGAAAAGCTGAAGACCCCGGCGGGCTACTGGCTCCAGTGGAGCGGCCAGTACGAGGCCATGGAGCGCGTCAGGGAAAAGCTGAAAGTGGTGCTGCCCGCCACACTGGGGGTCATCCTCTTGCTGCTGTACCTGAACACGCGGTCGGCCATGAAAACCGCCATCGTCCTGCTCGCCGTCCCCTTCTCGGCCGTCGGCGCGGTGTGGCTTCTTCACTGGCTCGGCTACAACATGAGCATCGGCGTGTGGGTGGGGCTCATCGCCCTCCTCGGTGTGGATGCCGAAACCGGCGTCTTCATGCTCCTCTATCTCGATCTCGCCTATGAGGAGGCGAAGCGCGCCGGCCGTCTCCGGTCCATGGCGGAACTGCGCGAGGCCGTCGTCCACGGCGCGGTGAAACGGATCCGCCCCAAGTTCATGACCGTCGCCACCATGTTCGCCGGGCTCATGCCCCTGATGTGGGCCACCGGCGCGGGCGCGGACGTGATGAAGCGCATCGCCGCCCCGATGGTGGGCGGCGTGGCGACGTCGTTCCTGCTGGAGCTGATTGTCTATCCCGCAATCTACGAGGTGTGGAAATGGCACTCCGAAGTGAAAAAACAGGTCTCTGCATAATTGTTCTGGCTCTCGCCGCCGCTCCGGCCGGGGCGATCGACTTCCCCGCCCGCCACAATCACTGGCGCGGCGGCTGCGCCGGCATCCTGACCCTCGACTCGGGCGGCGTCGCCTTCCGCCAGATCGGCGCCAAAAAGAAACCACACGCCTGGGCCTGGCCGTGGCAGGACATCCAGGGCCTGGACATCGGGGACGACCGGAGCGTCCTCGTGCGCACATACCGTGACAGCCGGCTCCGGCTGGGCCGCGACGTGTCGTACGAGTTCCGCCTGGACGGCTCGCCTGATCTCCGCACTGCCTGGGAACTGTTGCGAACCGTCGCCGGCGCCCGCTTTACCGCCCGCTTCGCCCTCCCCGGCGAAACGCTCGATTGGGAGCTCCCCGCCAAACGCCTCCGCCGCACCGGCGGCGTCGAGGGCGTCCTCCGCGTCTACCCCGACCGCGTCGTCTTCGCCTCCTCCCGCCCCGGCGAGTCGCGCACGTGGCGCGACTCCGACATCGCCCTGCTGTCCTCCGCCGGCCAGTTCCACCTCTCGCTCGCCGCGGAATCGGGCGGCGGGACTTATGAGTTCCAGTTGCGGCAAAGCCTCAGCCCGGAGCGTTACGAAAAGCTGTGGCTGCGCCTGGAAGCCCGCCGCGGGCTGAATCTGCTGTCAGAAACTTCAGGAAAGTAAGGAGAACCCGGAATGAGAAGATTGCTGTGGCTCGCCGTCCCCGCTCTCGTAATCGCGCAGGGTCCGGCCAGAGAATACACGGGCGTGATCACCGACACCATGTGCGGGGCCGATCACGCCCACATGCGCATCCAGCCGGATGAAAAATGCGTCCGCGAGTGCGTCAGGAGCGGAAAATGGAAATACGCCCTCATTGACGGAAATGGCAAGATGATGGTCCTCAGCGACCAGCAAACGCCGGAGAAATACGCCGCAAGAGAAGTAAAAATCCGCGGCGTTTATTTCGAGAAAACGGGCATTCTGCGCGTGGATTCCATCCGGCCCGCAAAATAATGCGCCGACCGCGCCGGCACAGCCGCAGAGCAGGGGGCTTGCTCAGCTCCTGTTGGCCGTGTAGGTCCCCTTGCTCCCGTTCGGCGTGACGTATTCGCCCGAAACCTTGCCGTTCTCGATCCGGCCCTTGACTTCAATGTTGCCGTCGCCCACGTAGATCTTGAAGCTGAACGAGTCGCCCTGTACCTTCCCGTCCACCAGCGGCGCCGAATCTCCGCTCTCGGTGGTGAGCATGCCGCTCAACCGGTCGCCCTCCACTTTCAGGTCCAGCGTCGAACGGATCTGGTTGCCCTCGGCGTCGCGGGCGACCACGGACCACCGCCCGGCAAGCGAAGCAGTCGCCACGCGCTTGCCGCTGAACTTCCCCGCCTCGCCCGTGGGGATCTTGTATTCGCCCGACACAACGTCGCCCGCCACCTTGCCGGAGACGGCGACGTCGCCATCCCCAACGAAGATCTTGAACTCGAAGGCGCTCCCGTTGACCTTCCCGCCCGAAATCGGCAACGTGTCACCGCTGTCCATTGTGATGTCACCCGTCAGCTTCTCCCCTTCCTGTTTGAGGTTCAGCGTCGCCCGCCTGGCGGTCCCGTCCGGGTCCGTTGCAGAAATCTCCCATTTGCCCCCTGCCGCCCCGGCGGCGGCAGCCGTCTCGCGCTGCCCCGTCACCGAACCGGTGCTGCCATCCGGCGCCGTGAGCGTGCCGCTCAGCCTGTCGCCGTCGACCTTCAGGCGGAACGGTATGGCGCCCATGTCCAGCATCAGATCGAAACGCAGCTCTCCGTTGGCATACGCGACGTTCGCCAGAGGCATCTGTCCGCGCTCGCTGTCGAGCACGCCGCCAAGCTTCCCGCCCTCCTCTTTCAGCACCAGCGTGACGTTGTAGGCGTTGCCGTCCGGGGCGTTCGCCACAACTTTCCACCTGCCGGCGACGTCGGAGGCGAAGCACGCCGCAGCGATCAGGCACAAGGACATCACAGTGCGCATCAATCTCATGGATGGTTACCTCGAAGCGATTTCTCCTCAATCATACGATGCCGCCCCCGGCCATGTTCCCGCCCGGGAAGAGAAAAAAGCCGCCGGGGGACCGGCGGCTCCAGACTCGCGCGGTGCTGGACCGCGGATCTCAGTACTTCTTCGCCTTCGGCAGGATCACCGTGTCGATCACGTGAATCACGCCGTTGTCACACTGGATGTCGGTCTTGACAACCTTCGCGTTGTCGATCATCACGTTGCCGCCGGAGACGTTGATCTTCGCGGCGCTGCCTTGCACGGTCTTGGCTTCCTTCAGCTTCACGACGTCAGCCGCCATCACCTTGCCAGCCACGACATGATAGGTCAACACCTGCTTCAACTGCTCCGGGTTGGCCAGCAGCGACTCGATCGTGCCGGCAGGAAGCTTCGCGAAGGCCTCGTCGGTCGGCGCGAAGACGGTGAACGGCCCGGGCCCCTTCAGCGTGTCCACAAGCCCGGCGGCCTGAACCGCCTTGACCAGCGTCTTGAAGCTGCCGGCGCTGACGGCCGTGTCCACGATGTCGGCCGCCGGCGCGGCCGTGATGGTGAGGATCGCGAGAGCGATCACGGACAGGATCTTTTTCATGGGTTCCCCTCTGTGTCTTGAGTTTTGCTTGCGGGCTCGACTGCTGCCCGTCACGCAGTCCCAGATGGCGGCAGCGTCGCCGATGGTGCAGAACTTTTTGCGCGCACAAGCAGGCGCACGCTCACTGGCCGTAGATTACCCGCTCGCTGACCATGCGGCCGCCGCTCAATTCCACGGCCAACTCGACCTGCAGCGCGGGAGAACTGGAGTTGTGGATGATCGATCCTGACCGGATCGAGGCCGAGTCCAACTCCCGCACGGTGACAACTCCCCGGTCGATGATTCTCAGCCGCGCCCGTCCCGCCGTGGCGAGCGTGGGCTCCAGCGGGTTCCACCGGATCGTGAATGCCTGTCCCTGCCTGTCGATCCTCAATGACAACGTCGAGATCGGCTGCACCGGCGCCGGAGGCGGCGGGGGCGGCTCGCGCCTGAAATGCAGCCAGGCAGCCCCGGCCAGCGCAGCCGCAAGCACAATCATGGCCGGCGCCAACGGTCCCGCCGGGCGGGCTCGCCTTTGCGCCTTCTGGCGCGGCTTGCCTGATCCCTCGCCTGCGGCGCCCGCCTCCGGCGGCGGGTGCGCCTCCCCGGAGCGGGCAGGCGCGGAGCGCGCTGCCGGCGAGGGCACGATGCGCCACCGCGGAGCCAAAGGCTGCGCCCCCCGGTGCACCGTTACTTCGGCCGTTCCGTCGGCGAGCATTTCCATCAATAAGAAGAGGTCGTTGGAACGGAAAAACCGCTGGTGCAGGCTGATCTCGTCGTCGCGCAGCACCGCGCCCGCGTGAGGATGCGCGACAAACCAGCCAAGAATCTGATCCTCGCTTCTGCCGGTCAGCTCGGGCAGTTGCGTCAGAAAATCTCTCAGCCCGGCCACCTCGTCCTTGGTCAGCAGAAACGAGGGCCCACGCTGATGCCGGCACGGAATCGGGTGCCAGCTTCGCACCCGGTGGGTGCCGCCGGAATACTCCCCGAGGAGCGCCCCGCCAGAACCCAAAGGAACAGGGCCCTTAGCCGCCATCGCGCTCTCCCGGCGGATCGATTCCAGCAGCGCCGCCGGGCACACGATCCGGCACTCTCCGTCGCCGGATTCCCACGTCACCAGCCGCTCCGGCGCCTCTGCGGCAGCCTTGGCCCCTGCATTCCTGCTTGTCATCTCTCGTCGAACCTTCGCCGCATCCGGCGCGCGCGGCGGCGTGCCCGCGCCGCGCGTTTCCCAGTGTACGCCGCCCTTTTGCATCCTTGCACCACACGACGAATCCAATCACTCTGAGTATTGGAGCGTGATGCGTCTCATCTACACGGTCCAGACGGCGGCTGCGCTGGCCTTCGCCAGCCTGCGGGCCCACAAGCTCCGCAGCTTCCTCACCCTGCTCGGCGTCATCATCGGCGTCGGCAGCGTCGTCTTGGTTGGCGCGGCCATCGACGGTCTGGGCAATTACGCCGAACAGACCACCTCCAGGGTTCTCGGCAGCGAGAGCTTCCAGGTCGGCCAGCTTCTCCAGCGCGGCCGGCTTTCCCGCCGCGAACGCATCGAAAAGCTCCGCTACAACAAGCCCATCCGGGACGAGGACTACCGCTACCTCCGGGCCAGCACGGGAGACCAGATCCTGTACAGTCCTTACCGCTTCCGCATCGAGGACCTCAAGCGCGACAACCGCATCCTCGAAGCCACCCAGGTGATCGGCGTCTCCAGCGAAATGGCCGAAATCCGTGACTTCAGCCTCAGTGAGGGCCGCTTCTTCACGCCGCAGGAAGAGCAGAACAAAGTGCCCGTCGCCATCATCGGCGAGGACGTCCGCCAGTTCTTCTTCCCCGACGTCACGCCCCTCGGCCAGACGCTCCGCATCTCCGGCATGGACTTCCAGGTCATCGGCGTCCAGGAGAAAATCGGCAGCTTCGCCGGGCAATCGCAGGACAACGTCGCCTTCATTCCGGCCTCTGTCTTCGGCAGGCTCTACGGCCCCGAGCGCAATATGATCCTGTTCGCCCGCGCCCGCCCCGAATCCGGCCTGACGCTGGAAGAGGCGCTCGACCTCACGCGCGCCGCCCTTCGCAACCGTTACAAGGCCCGTCCCGGCAAGCCTGACAATTTCGACACCCTGACGCCGGACTCGATCCGCGAATTCATCGAGCGCATCCTGGGCATCATCACCGCCGCCGTCGTCCCCGTCACGGCCATATCGCTGGTCGTCGGCGGCGTCGTCATCATGAACATCATGCTGGTCTCGGTCACCGAGCGCACCCGGGAGATCGGCATCCGCAAATCCATCGGCGCCCGCCAGAGCGACCTGCTGCTGCAGTTCCTCCTCGAGGCGGTCTTCCTCGCCGCCACCGGAGGCGTCATCGGCCTTGCCGGCGCCGCGCTGCTGGCCCGCATTGGCAGCCTCATCGCCGGCGTCGAGCTTCGGGTCACGCTGCCCTACATCCTGCTGGCGCTCGTCGTGTCCACGGTGGTCGGCGTCCTGTCCGGCCTCTACCCGGCCCGAAAGGCCGCCCGCATGGACCCGGTGGAGGCTTTGCGCGCGGAATGAAACCCATCCAGGTTCACGTGGAATTCCGGGAGAACATCCAGATGGCGGTGGACGCCGTCTGGAGCCACCGCTTCCGCAGCGCCCTCACCATCCTTGGCATCGTCATCGGCATCTGCACCGTCGTCACCATCGGCTCGATCACCGCCGGCCTCCGCCAGGGCATCGTCACCTTCTTCGCCGAGTTCGGCCCGGACAACATTTTCCTCAACCGCTTCGACCGCGACCCCAACGCCCCCGGGTCGCCAAAGGAACTCAAGCGCAAGCCCATCCTGCGTGAATACGCCGCCTACATCAAGGAAAACGTCCGCGCCGTCGAAGACGTGGCGCTCGAGCTGTTCATCTCTTCGGAGACCAGCGGCCTGATCACCGCCAAGGTTCCCGGCTTCGAAACCGACAACCTCATGCTGGTCGGCTTCAGCGCCAACGCCTTCGAAATCCAGCCCCGCGAGCTGGCCCAAGGCCGCGTATACACGCCGCAGGAGGAAGCCCGCGCCGCGCGCGTCTGCGTCATCGGGCCGCAGATCAAGCAGGCGCTCTTCCCCGACGGCAATGCCCTCGGGCGCGTCATTACCGTCGCCGGGGCCGAATACACCGTGCTGGGCGTCTTCGCTGAAGCCAAGGGCGGCTTCTTCGGACAGAACGGGCAGGACATGCAGATTGTCATCCCGTATGAAACGGCGCGGTTGCGCTTCCCCACCGAGGAGCGTCTGATCCTGGTCTCCAAGGCGCGCCCCGGCATGCGCGAAGAAGCCTACGAGGAGATCCGTCAGCTGCTCCGCCGCCTCCGGAAAACCCCGCCCGCGCTGCCGGACGACTTCGGCCTGTCGACCACCGATCAGATCATCAAGCGCCTCGACAGCATCCTCAGCATGGTGGTGATCGTCTCCATCGCCCTGGCCAGCCTCGGCCTCATGGTGGGCGGCATCGGCGTCATGAACATCATGCTCGTCTCGGTCACCGAGCGCACCAAGGAGATCGGCGTCCGCAAGGCCCTCGGCGCGCGGAAGCTCGACATCGTCGTGCAGTTCCTCACCGAGGCGGTCACTCTCTCCGGCATCGGCGGCCTGGCCGGCATCCTGATTGCCGCGCTGGTCACGGTGGCTGTCGGCAAGCTCGTGCCGGCCCTGGCCGCGCCCGTCCCCGGCTGGGCCATCGCCATGGGCGTCATCGTGTCCGTCAGCGTCGGTATTTTCTTTGGCACATGGCCCGCCATGAAGGCGGCCAATCTGGATCCCGTCGAAGCCCTGCGTTACGAGTAAGCCTCCCGGGCCTCAATAGCCCAGCGCGCGCAGCTTCTCCACCGTGAGCCGCTCCGGCCGCGCTTCCATCTGCTCCAGCAGCCGCTCCACGTATTTGGCCAGAATGTCGGTCTCGAGATTCACACGCACGCCGGGCCGTGCGTCTTTCAGCGTGGTGTGAGCCCACGTGTGCGGGATCACGGCCACCGCGAACACCGGCCCGTGCACGCGCGCCACCGTCAGGCTGATGCCGTCCACCGCAATCGAACCCTTGAACACCAGGTACCGGGACAGTTCCGCGGGCGCCTCCACCTCCAGCCACCAGTCGCCGCCGCCGCGCTCCTCCATGGCTCGCACCACCCCCGTCCCGTCCACATGGCCCTGCACGATGTGGCCGCCGAGCCTTCCCCCGGCCCGCAGCGCGCGTTCCAGATTCACGCGACTCCCCGCGCGAGCCTCTCCCAGCGTCGAGCGCTCGAGCGTCTCCCGGCTGACGTCCGCCCAAAAGCCGCTGCCGCCGATCTCCGCTGCTGTCAGACACACGCCGCTGACAGCCACGCTGTCTCCCTCGCGCAGGTCTTCCACCACAAGCGCGGCCTCTATCCGCAGGCGAGAACCCTGCGCCCGCGCCTCCACCGCCTGAACGCGGCCGACTTCTTCCACGATCCCCGTGAACATCACTCCCACGGTACAACGGCTCGAGGGTCCGCACACGAGTCAGTACCAGCCGCCCGCCGCATAGACCGCGCGTAGCCACGCATGGACCGCGCAGAGCCACTCATGGACCGCTCACTCTGGCCGCCGTTCTGGCGAACGCCGGCCCCCGTTCGCGGCTCTGACCGTGGAAAGCACTGTCAGAGCCGCGAGTGAAGCCGCCCGAGGGGCTGCGGGAACGAGTGGTCCCCCGAGGGGGACTGACCACTCTGTCCCGCCCCGTATCTCCCCAACCCTCCCCCACCAGCCCACCCGTGGACAGAGCGGTCTGTCCCCCTCGGCATTCTCAACCGCCGCCCCCTTCACACCCCCTTCAGAGCCGCGAGAACGAGCGGTGCCATCGCGGCGGCTGCGGCGGTTCCCTCCGCGGCACATGAACCGCGCGGAGCCATGCATGGACCGCTCACTCTGGCCGCCGTTCTGGCGAACGCCGGCCCCCGTTCGCGGCTCTGACCGTGGAAAGCACTGTCAGAGCCGCGAGTGAAGCCGCCCGAGGGGCTGCGGGAACGAGTGGTCCCCCGAGGGGGACTGACCACTCTGTCCCGCCCCGTATCTCCCCAACCCTCCCCCACCAGCCCACCCGTGGACAGAGCGGTCTGTCCCCCTCGGCATTCTCAACCGCCGCCCCCTTCACACCCCCTTCAGAGCCGCGAGAACGAGCGGTGCCATCGCGGCGGCTGCGGCGGTTTCCTCCGCGGCACATGGACCGCGTGGAGCCACGCATGAACCGCTCACTCTGGCCGCCGTTCTGGCGAATCCCGCCCGCCGTTCGCGGCTCTGACCGTGGCAAGCACTATCAGAGCCGCGAGTGAAGCCGCCCGAGGGGCTGCGGGAACGAGTGGTCCCCCGAGGGGGACTGACCACTCTGTCCCGCCCCGTATCTCCCCAACCCTCCCCCACCAGCCCACCCGTGGACAGAGCGGTCTGTCCCCCTCGGCATTCTCAACCGCCGCCCCCTTCACACCCCCTTCAGAGCCGCGAGAACGAGCGGTGCCATCGCGGCGGCTGCGGCGGTTTCCTCCGCGGCACATGGACCGCGTGGAGCCACGCATGGACCGCTCACTCTGGCCGCCGTTCTGGCGAACGCCGGCCGCCGTTCGCGGCTCTAACGAAGGAAACCCAATGGAATCAGTGAATTAGCTGGTCGGGCCGCCGGGATTTGAACCCGGGACCTCTTGCACCCCAAGCAAGCGCGCTAGCCAGGCTGCGCCACGGCCCGATCAGTCTCAGTATACCTCACACCACACCCGGCTCCGGAAGCAGCACTTCCCTGAACCGGAGCCGCTTCGCACACCCGGCTCCATCCGCCCCCACGGGGCCGCCAGCACCCCCGCACCGGCGCGCCGATTCCGCAAATTCTGCAAAATTCCGTCGCCAATACAGATACATATATCCAGCACCCGGAATTTCCGTCCCATTGATTCTTACGTCGATTTCAGTCAGATACTTCCCAAGTTGCAGGATTCCCCCGATCAACTGGCCGGAGTTGCCGCGGGACGCCGTGCCAACCGCCGGATCCGGCCGTCGGCGCGTGCCTCGAGACCGGGGAACGTCCGGGGCAGCTGGATTTCAACCAGCCCAGGCCTGCGGGAAAGCTCTTCGGGGGAAGACGCAGATGGCCCGCCAAGGCTCCGGATCACACGCATACGGCCTGCCGGGGGAAGCGCGCTCTCCTTACTCCCTCGCTCTTGCTGGCCGCGCATCGCCCGGATCGGGCGGCCCCCCCTGCCGGCCCGTCCCAAAGCTGCCTGGCGGCATCAGGATCGGGAAACAGCACAGCGCTCTGTGTCACGCCGTGGTCCGGCCCGATCTACGCCCGGTAGCAGCCGAACACGCGCAGCATGTCGCACAGCTCTTCCAGATGCCCCAGGGCCCGCTTCACGCGCTCGTCTTCCAACGAGCCGAGGAAGTCCACGTAGAAAAGGTACTCCCAAGGCTTGCCTCGAAGCGGCCGCGACTCGATCTTGGTCAACGACAGATCCCGCAGTGCAAAGGCGCTCAGCGCCCGGAAGAGCGAACCCGGCTGGTTCCGCGTGGAAAAAACGATAGAGGTCTTCCACGCCTTCCTCCCCGCATCTGTCAGTTTCAGCGGCGGCTGGTCGGGCCGCCGGAGCAGGAAGAACCGTGTGTAATTCTGCCGGTCGTCCTCGATCGACCGTCGCAGGATCTTTGCGCCGTAAATCTCCGCAGACACCTCGGAGGCAATCGCCGCCGCATCGCGCAGCCCCTCCTGGAGGATCATCTTCACGCTGCCAGCCGTGTCATAAAAGGGCACGCGCTCCCACTCCGGATGTGCCGCCAGAAACCGCAGGCACTGATTCAAAGCCACAGGATGAGAGAAGATCCGGCGAACATCTTTCCACCGCGTGGCAGGGCAGGCAATGAGGTGGTGAACAATCCGCAGGTTCAACTCCGCCACGATACGGAAGTCGTAGTTCAGCAGGTGGTCGTAGTTCTCGTGCACGGAGCCGTGCAATGTGTTCTCGATCGGGATCACAGCCGCTTCCGCCGTTCCGGATTCGAGAGCCCGAAAAACGTCCTCAAACCGCTGGCAACAAAGGACTTGAATATTCTTGCCCGGCAATTGCAAGGCCGCCTCATGGCTGAAGGCGCCCGCCTCCCCCTGAATCGCTATGGACATCGGATTTTTCCGGGAGGGCATCTTCCAATCTCCAACGGGGCCGCTGCTCCGGGGCAGGCCGCCCTTTCCGGAATCGTAGCAGGCGGCTTGCATCTGTTCCGAATTCGGAACAGAATCGAATTAGCCGCTTCTCTGCTGCGGTTCGTGGCAGCCCAAGGCCGGGCGGCGGCAGCTCCGGCGATCCCGATCATACCATGCTGGAAGCAGGACTCAGATTCAAGCAGATTCGGGAGCGGCTCGGGCTGCGCTACAGGGACGTGGAGGAGTTCAGCCAGCAGATTGCGGACCGCCGCCGCAACAACGAGTACCTGGTTCCCATCAGCCGGCTGTCGGACATCGAAAACCGCGGCGCCATCCCCAGCATTTACAAGCTGTACTCGTTGTGCGCCATTTACCGGCTGGATTTGGCCGAGGCGCTCTCCTGGTATGGCGCCGATCCGACGGAAATCCCCGCCGATAGCGCCGCTCTGGTGGCGGACCGCACTCACCTGGTGGGCTTTGGCAGGTCGCAGTGGAAGCCGGCGGCAGGCGCCGTACAGGTGCCTCTCACGCTGGATCCGGGGCTGGACCTGTCCAAAACCACATTCCTCAGCCGTTTCATCCAGGGCTGGGGCGCGCTGCCGCTGGTCATGCTCAGCAGCATCGAGCCCCGCAACTATCTCTATGCCATCCTGGGCGCGGAAGACCAGTTCATGTTCCCCATCTTGCGTCCCGGCAGCTTGCTCCTGATCGACGAGAGCCGCCGCAAGGTGATGTCCAGCGGCTGGACGAACGAACTGGACCGTCCCATCTATTTCCTGGAACACAGGGACGGCTGGCTGTGCGCCTGGTGCAGCATGGGCGGGGACCATCTCATCGCCATCCCTCACCCTTCCAGCGCGCACTCCCCCCTGGTGTTCGCCTATCCGGAAGACGTCGAGGTGTTGGGGCAGGTGGTGGGCGTCGCCAGCCGCCTCACGGCTCCGGCGAAAGCTCGAGTTCGCTCTTCAGGAGCTTGAGCAGGATCTCGAAGTTGGAATCGAACAGCTCCCGCTGCGCCTCGCTCGCCGAGGCGGGCACCACCATCCGGTAGGGCTTGAGGCGAGTCCAGTTTTCCACCAGCGTCTTTTTCGACGGCGGAAGAGTGGAAAAGTAGAGTTCCAAGTCTGCTTTTTGTTGCTCCAACCGCAAGGAAAGCCAGTCCAATAAAGCCTGTTCGTGGCTTTTTCTCAACGCCTGTTCCGCCTCGTCCCCGCCGAAAATGGTGGCCAGGCCGTGATGCTCGTAACGGCCGCTGTTGACGTTGACGAGCGACGCCAGATAGGCCAGCCGCCCGTATATGGAAGGGATATTGGCGAGCGTCCGCCGCCAGAGTTCTTCCGCCGGACGGGGCTCCGGGTCCATGGGTAGCCGCCTGTACACTCTCGCTCCGTGCTGCAAACTGCGGCGCCCCTGCACTCCGGAGCGCCTCCCTGAACGACCATACTACAACGTTTTCCCCGAGGAGGTAGTGCCTTTTTTGTGAACCCCGCAAGCCGCACGGAACCCCATGTTCTGATCGCGGAAATCTTCCGTTCCGGGCGGTCCGGCCCGCCGGTTTCCGGTTAGTCTGGCCATCGGAACCCCGTTCCATTGACGAAAGGAGACCTGTCGACCATGAAAAGAATCCTGCTTGCCCTCTTGCTGATGCTGCCGGCGATGTCCGCCGTGAACCGCGCGTCCGATCCGATGCCGCCCTGCTTCCCCTGCAACCCTGATCCCGGTGGCTCAGGAACCAAGGGTGGTGGCGGTGGCGTTGTCGTGGAAATGCCGCTCTTCCAGCGCTGACGAGATCCCGGCCCGGCTGGCTCGCGCGTGGGCGAACGCGCGGGCTTGCCGGGCCGAATTGTATCAATCCCGATCTGTTATGATCAGGGCCGGGACGGTTTTGCTTGCCGGGATTCGCTGAACAGGTTTTCTGGTACCTGACCATTGCGATACACGCATTCCTGGCGTGGCGGATTTGGCGCCTCCGCCTGGTCAGCCGTTACCCGGTCATCTTCTCGCTCCTCCTCATGCAGCTTTTCCGGTCCGTTTGGCTGACCCAGTTCGTCGTTCGCGGGCCGGCTGACTGGGTGACGCTGAACAAGTATTCCTTTGCGATTGTTTTCACCGAACCCGTCCTGATCGCCGCTCGAGCCGCCGCCGTGTTCGAAATTTGCGCGGGCGTGCTACAGTCCTACCGCGGGCTCTCCATCTTCAGCCGCATCACGCTTCTCATCGCCCTCGGCGCCAGCGTCATCGTCTCCATCCTTCTGCACTGGCCGGAATTCAACTTTTCCGGCGAGCGCTTCCAATGGCTGCGCGTGCAATATCTGACGGAGACCACCGTTTACAGCGCGCTGCTCGTGTTCCTGCTGCTTTTAGCGCTGTTCGTGCTCTACCACCCGGCGCCGATCCGCAGAAATCTGCTGGCGCATGGAATCGGCTTCAGCGTCTATATGCTGAGCTCCGCCGCCGCCGTGTGGCTTCGCAACCAGGACGCCTCGCAGTGGACGCGCGCGGCGAGCACCACCCGGCTGGGCGTCACCGTCGCCGGACTGGCGGTGTGGGCGTGGCTGCTGAGCCCGCGCGGCGAAGAGGAAACCGTCCAAGTCCACGTGCCGCTCTCGCCGGAAACCGAACAGCGCGTGCTGGCTCGCCTGGAAGCCCTGAACTCCGCCCTCGAGCGCAAGTAGCCGGCCTTGCCGCCCGCCGGCCCGCGTGGCATCATCAGACTGCGGAGAGGCGCAGGCCATGTGCGCGGCGCTGTGGCTTCTGTTCCTTCTGGCGGACTCCTTCGAGGTCCGCGGCACGCTCGTGCCCGCAGCGCAGGCTTCGGTCTCCCTGCACGGCGCCACCTCGCCCTTCCACAGCTCCACGCTGGCCGGCGCGGATGGACGGTTCCGCTTCCGGAACATTCTGCAGGGAACCTACACGCTCATTGTCTTCATCCCCGGACAGGGCGAGGTTCGGAAAACGATCTCGGTGGGGCCTTCCACCGCAGACAAGCGCGGACGCGTGGAACTCGTCGTCCGCCTCGATGAATCGAAAATGACGCCAGACCGCTCCGCAGTGGTCAGCGTCCGCGAGCTGGCCATCCCGCAGAAAGCGCGTGACGAATACCGCAATGCCAGCAAGAAGCTCGAGACGCGCGACGTCGCCGGCGCCATCGCCCATTTGCAACGGGCCGTGGAAGCGGCGCCGCAGTTCGCCGCCGCGTGGAATTTCCTCGGCACCATCGCCTACCAGACCCAACGTTACGAAGACGCCGAGAAGTACTTCCTACGGTCGCTGGAAGCCGATTCAAACGCCTACGAGCCGGTGGTCAACCTCGGCGGCGTCTACGTCACCATCGGAAGGTTCGACGAGGCCTGGAAATACAACCTGAACGCCGTGCTGCGGCGTCCCAATGATCCTCTGGCCAACTCGCAGCTCGGCATGACCTACTTCGGCCTCGCCCGCTACGACCTGGCCGAGAAATACCTGCTGGAGGCCATCCGGCTCGATCCGGCCCACTTCAGCCACCCGCAGCTGACGCTGGCCGAGATTTACGTCCGCCGCGGCGAAAACGCCCGCGCGGCCGATGTCCTGGAAGACTTCCTCCGCCGGCACCCCGACAATCCGGCAAGGGACTCGATCCGCGCCGTCATCTCGAAGCTCCGCGGCAGCCGCGGCGCCTGATTCCGTCCATCCCGAAAGCAGCGCTCACCGCGCGTGGACATGCACCGGCTGGTAACAGGGGTGGAGCCACGTGTGGTAGTCCAGAATCCGGCCATGCACCGCCTGCCCGTACAGTTCGCGCAGGTGCGCCGTATGGGGACCGATTTGCCCGGAACCGACGGGAATGTGATCGATCCGCGTCACCGGTGCAATCTCCACCGCCGTTCCGGTCAGAAACACCTCCTCGCACGAGTACAGTTCCGTGCGGTCGATCGAGCGCTCGACAACCTCCATGTGCAGCTCGCGGCGCGCCAGCTCGATCACGCAAGCCC
The DNA here is from genome assembly GCA_964458495.1 of uncultured Arcobacter sp. Taxonomy (GTDB): domain Bacteria; phylum Acidobacteriota; class Terriglobia; order Bryobacterales; family Bryobacteraceae; genus JANWVO01. Next base: position 80,397 of record CAYWJB010000011.1, on the reverse strand, counting down.
GCGTGATGCCCTCGAGAATGTTGTCCGATGGCGGCGGGGTGATCAGCCTCCCGTGGCGCACCATGAACAGATTGCAGGTGGCGCCCTCGGCCACGTGGCCGGACTCGTTCAGCAGAATGGCCTCGTCGTAACCGTGGCGGTGCGCCTCGGAAGTGGCCAGCACGCTGTTCACATACGCGCCGCAGATCTTGCCGCGCGCCGGCAGCGCCTGATCCTCCAGCCGCCGCCAGCTCACGATGCCGGCATGCAGCCCCCGGGAGCTGTCAATATACACGCCGAAGGGAACGGCGATGATGGCGAAGTCGAACTTCCCGTCGGGGCGCACGCCGATGCGCGGCGACGACATGTAGGCCAGCGGGCGGACGTACACGTCGGTGCGGAAACCGTTCAGCCGCACCAGCTCCGCCGTCAGCTCCGTCAGCTCCTCCGCCGTCTGGCGCGGCTCGATCCCCAGCATGCGGCAGTTGGTCTTCCAGCGCAGATAATGGTCCTCGCACCGCACCAGGAACAGGTCCTCGGCATCGGCGGACCAGTAGCCGCGGATGCCTTCGAACACCCCCGTGCCGTAATGCAGGGCGTGCGTGAGGATGTTGACCTGCGCCTCGCGCAGCGGCACCGTGCGGCCATTGAAATGAACGAGCGTATCCATCATGTCAGGCATGGCAGGGCTCCTTGGCAGACTGCGCCTTCATCCTCCGGACTGCCTCCATGCCGCGCAACAGGGCGCGGCGGTCGATCTCCAGCCACTTCTCCGACTTGACCACCCGGGCCATGGCGTGATCCACCACCTCGCGCGGCAATACCCCGGTGGCCTCCAGCAGCGCGCCCAGCGCGACGATGTTGCCCGCCTTCGCGGCGCCCTCCTGGTCCGCAATTTCGAAGAAGGGTAGCGCGTAGCTGGCCACGTCTTCACGCGTCGCATCCGCCGGCATCTCCGCGCCGTTGTACAGCACCGTGCCGCCGGGCAGCACGGCGGGCAGGAACTTGCGCAGCGACGGTTCATTCAATGCGATCAGCACATGGGACCGCGCCACCAGCGGAGAGTCGATGGGGCGCGTCGAGAGCCGTACGTGGCAGTTGGAGGTGCCGGAGCGCATCTCGGGCCCGTAGCTCGGCAGCCAGGAGACCTCCAGCCCCCAGTCCATGCCCGCCTCGGCCAGCAGCTGCCCCAGCAGCAGCACGCCCTGCCCGCCAAAGCCCGCCACCTTGATGCGGCAATCCACGCTGCCGGCAGCAGGGCGAGCGGCGCCGGTCTCGTCCTCCGGAATCCGAAGCAGCCGCGGCAGCTCGTCAAGCGCCGGCGCCGGCGGCGGCGCGGGCAGCGGCTGCGCCTGCGCCGTGCGGTCGCACTTCACCCCGAGCGGATACAGGCTCGTCATCACCTCGCGCACATGGCGCTGCGCATCCACCGGGTCCATCTTCCAGATCGTCGGGCACGGGCTGAGCACCTCCACAAGGGAAAACCCGAGGCCCCGCATCTGGTTCTCGAGCGCCTTGCGCAGCGCGCGCTTCGCCGCCAGAATCTGCTTCACGTTGCCCAGCGCCACGCGCTCGATGTAGACCGGCCCGTCCAGCGTCGCCAGCATCTCGGACACATGCAGCGGGTGGCCGTCGCGATGGGCGGCGCGCCCGAACGGCGTCGTGGTGGTCTTGTTGCCCAGCGGCGTGGTGGGCGCCATCTGGCCGCCCGTCATCCCGTAAATGGCGTTGTTGACGAAGATCGACGTGATCGCCTCGCCGCGGTTGGCCGCATGCACGATCTCGGCCGAGCCGATAGCCGCCAGGTCGCCGTCGCCCTGATAGGAGATCACGATCGCGTCCGGCCGCGACCGCTTCAGCCCCGTGGCCACCGCGGGCGCCCGGCCATGCGCCACCTGCACGTTGCCGGTGTCGAAATAGTAGTACAGAAACACCGAGCACCCCACCGGCGACACCACAATCGCCCGGTCGCGGATGCCGAGTTCGTCGATCGCCTCCGCCAGCAGTTTCAGCGCAATGCCGTGGCCGCAGCCCGGACAGTAGTGCGTCTGGTGCTGGTTCTCTCCCTTGCGGAAGTAGGAATCGTACAGGCAGGCGGCCTTCTCGTGCACGGCTTTCATGTGGGCGGGAATCTTCTCAGGCATGGTGCAGCACCTCCGCGACGGCGCGCTCGGCGCCGCCGTCGATCCACTCCAGAACGTGTTCGACAATCTCTTCCACCGACGGCACATTGCCTCCGCACCGTCCACAGAATTCCACCGGGCGTTTGCCTTCCACGGCCAGCCGCACGTCCTCCACCATCTGCCCGGTGCTCATCTCGACGGTGAAAAACGCGGCCGCCTGTGCGGCCAGCCGCCGCACCTCGGCCGACGGGAAGGGATACAACGTGATGGGGCGCAGCAGCCCGGCGCGCACGCCCCGGGCCCGCAGCTCCTCCACGGCCGACTTCAGGACTCGGCTCACAATGCCATAGCCGACGAAGACCAGATCGGCGTCCGCAGTGCGGTAATTCTCCCACCGCGCCTCGCGCTCCTCCGCCAGGCGGTACTTGGCCTCGAGCTTGCGGATGTGCGCCTCCAGTTCGTCAGGCTGCAGGTAGATGGAAGTGATCAGGTTCTTCCGCGTCTCGGCCGTTCCCGTCACCGCCCACGCGGGCGCCGTCGGGTCGACAGCCGCGGCCGAATAGAAATCCACCGGCTCCATCATTTGGCCCGTGTAGCCGTCGGCGACGATGATGACCGGATTCCGGTAGTGTTCGGCCAGCTCGAACGCCAGGCGCGCCAGGTCGCACATCTCCTGCGCCGTGGCCGGCGCCAGCACCAGGCAGCGGTAGTTGCCGTGCCCGCCCCCCTTGACGGCCTGGAAGTAGTCGCCCTGCTCCGGGGCGATGTTGCCCAGCCCCGGGCCGCCGCGCATGATGTTCACAATGACGCACGGCAGTTCGGCCCCGGCCAGATAGCTGATTCCCTCCGCCATCAGGCTGATCCCCGGGCCGCTGGAGGCCGTCATCGCCCGCACGCCCGCGCTGGCGGCGCCGAACACCATGTTGATGGCCGCCACCTCGCTTTCCGCCTGAAGGAACACGCCCCCCACCTGCGGCAAATAGAACGCCGCCGCCTCGGTGATCTCGTTGGCCGGCGTGATCGGATATCCGTAAAAGGCGCGGCAGCCGCCCAGGATCGCGCCCTTCACCAGCGCCTCGTTTCCCTTGATGAGCTGTCGTGGCATGGCTGGCATCCTCCCTTCACGCAACAGCCTTGTAAACCGTGATGGCGCCCGGCTCCGGGCAGGCGTAGAAGCACAACCCGCAGCCGTTGCATCCGTGGCCGTCGTAAACGGCAGGATGGTATCCGTAACGGTTCAGATACGGCGCCGGGTGCAGCACCTTCTGCACGCACGCCTCCATGCAGAGGCCGCAGCCCTTGCACTCGTCCTCGTTGATCACGATGTAGCCTTTGTCTTCCTTCACTGCTGCCGGCATCTTCGCCTCCTCAGGAAACAGGAACCAGTTTCGGCCGCAGGTAGCGGGCCTTGTAGGCAAACTCGGTGAGCGAATCGCGGAACTTCGGGTCGGCGATGGCGATCAGCGCCTCGGCCCGCTGCCGCAGCGTCTTGCCGTGCAGATAGGCGATGCCGTGCTCGGTCACCACGTAATGCACATCGGCACGCGAGGTCACCACCCCCGCGCCCGGCTCGAGCATCGGCGCGATCCGCGACACCGTGCCCCCCTTCGCCGTCGACGGCAGCGCGATGACCGGCTTGCCGCCCGGACTGTGCGCCGCGCCGCGCACGAAATCCACCTGCCCGCCGAAGCCGCTGTAGGGCCGCGTCCCGATCGAATCCGCGCAAACCTGCCCCGTCAAATCCACCTGGATCGCCGAATTGATGGCGATCATTTTCCTGTTCTGCGCGATCACAAACGGGTCGTTCACATATTTGGTGGGATGGAATTCAAACAGCGGATTGTCGTCGATGAAGTCGAACAGCCGCCGCGTGCCCAGCACGAACCCCGCCACCAGCTTGGCCGGATGAATCGTCTTCTGCGAGCCGTTCATCACACCCTTCTCGATCAGCGGGATCACCCCGTCGGAGAACATCTCCGTGTGCATGCCCAGATCCCGATGGTTGGAAAGGAACGACAGCACTGCGTCGGGCACCGCGCCAATGCCCATCTGCAGCGTCGCGCCGTCCGGGATCAGCGACGCCACGTTGCGCGCAATGCGCCGCTGGATGTCGTCGGCAGGCTCCGACGTCATCTCGGGCAGCGGATGGCTCACCTCCACGATCCTGTGGATCTCCGAAATGTGAAGGAACGTCTGCCCGTGCGTGCGAGGCATGTTCGGGTTCACCTCGGCGATCACCCGCCGGGCGCAGCGCGCCGCCGTGAGCGTCGTGTCCACGCCCACGCCCAGGCTCAGATATCCGTACTTGTCCGGCGGCGACACCTGCATCAGCACATAGTCCAGCGGCATCTCGCCGCGCTCGAACAGCCCCTCGATCTCGTGCAGGAAGATCGGCATGTACTCGGCCCGGCCCTCGCTCACCGCCGCCCGCACGTTTTCCCCGATGAAGAGCGCGATCGTGCGGAAGCTCCGCTCATACTCCGGCAGCGTGTAGCCGGCGCCCCCCAGCGTCTTCATGTGAATGATCTGAACGTCCTCCAGATCCCGCGACCGCTCCAGCAGCGCCGAAACCAGGTCCAGCGGCACCGCACAGCCCGGGTGAATGTAGACGGTCTGCCCCGACCGGATCTCGCTCACCGCGTCAGCCGCGGTCGTCCTCTTCTCCAGATACTCATTCAGCCACTGCATGGCATACCCCCCTCTGCGGCTGCCTCGGTCCAAATCGCCGCCAGCATTGCCCAGTTTAATACCTGCATAACCGATATTCGCATGCCCGTCTCCTTTATCTTCCAACTCGGCTTCGATGTCAAGTCCCATTTTTTCAGTAGCTTCCAGAATCAGTCCAGACTGGCCATATACACACCACCTTCCAGTGGTGTTATAGCACCCAAGACGCCTGTTCCCACACAATTAGCGTCACCCCTTTGGGGGTGGCACGGTGGCTGGGCTATGGTGGAATGTATGGCAGCACCGCCTTCGCCGGACCCCGGCTCCGCCCGTGCAGCGAATCCGGCCGCGATGGAAGCCGCCCAGGAAGAGTTCCTGGCCCGCTGGCCGGAATACGCCTCTACCGGAGCTCTCGACGAACTGCGCGCACGCGACTACTCCCGGCTCGACCAGCTTGGCCAGGTCTACCTCGACTACACCGGCGCGGGCCTGTACGGAACCAGCCAGGTGCGCGAACACCTGCAGCTGCTCGAAACGCACGTCTACGGCAACCCCCACTCGCGCAATCCCGCGTCGGCGGAGATGTCGGAGTGGGTCGAGCGGGGCCGCCGCGACGTCCTCGAATATTTCGGCGCCTCCCCCGAAGATTACGCCGTCATCTTCACCCCCAACGCCACCGGCGCGTTGAAACTCGTGGGCGAATCCTATCCATTCGGCCCGGGGAGCACTTATCTCCTCACGTTTGACAACCATAATTCTGTGAATGGCATCCGCGAATTCGCCCGGTCCCGGGGCGCGAAGATCCGGTATATTCCGCTTTCCATTCCGGATCTTTTGATCGATACCGGCCAGCTGGCGGAGGCATTGAAGGAAAAGGAAGCGGGAAAAGATTGCCTGTTCGCCTATCCCGCACAGTCAAATTTCTCCGGCGCGCAGCACGATCTTGCCTGGGTCGAACGGGCGCAGGCAGCCGGCTGGGACGTGCTGCTCGACGCCGCGGCCTTCGTTCCCACCAACCGCCTCGACCTCTCCGCGGTGAAGCCCGAGTTCGTGACTCTGTCCTTCTACAAGATGTTCGGCTACCCGACAGGCATCGGATGTCTCATCGCCCGGCGCAGCGTGCTCGCGAAGCTCCACCGCCCCTGGTTCGCCGGCGGCACCATCACCGTGGCCTCGGTGCAAGGCGACCGCTACTTCCTCGCCGAGGGACCGGAGGCGTTCGAGGACGGCACTGTGGACTTCCTGAACATCCCGGGCGTCGAGATCGGGCTGAAGCACCTGCGCAAGGCAGGCATTGAAACCCTCCACGAGCGCGTCCGCTGCCTCGCGCAGTGGCTGATCGGGGAACTGGAGAGCCTGCATCACTCCAATGGGCGCCCCCTCGTGCGCATCTACGGTCCGGGGGCGCAGGGGCCCCGGGGCGGCACGGTGACGATGAATTTTTACGATGCCGAAGGCGAGGTGATCGACCACTCGAGGATCGAGGAGCTGGCGTCACGGGAGCGGATCTCGATCCGCACCGGCTGTTTCTGCAATCCCGGCGGCGGAGAAGCCGCGCTGGGGCTGAGCGCGGAAGCGCTGTCGGCGTGCTTCAACAGCCCCGCCGTGGCAGGGCGCTCCCGGTTCACACTGGAGGACTTGCGGATGTGCGTCGATGCCCAGAGCACCGGCGCCGTGCGCGTCTCCTTCGGAATCGCCTCGAATTTCGCGGACGCCTGGCGGTTCGCCCGGTTCGCCCGGTCGCTGTGCGACTGCCGCGCCGGCGCTCTGCGGTAGGATGAACGCGTGCTTGACGCCCTCCTTCTGGCGCTGCTCGCCGCGCCGCCCGATCCTTCCACGCTCGAGAGCCACTACGGGCGGCTGGAGACGGACCGCTCCACCTACCGCCCGCTCGAGCGCGTGCGCGTCGCGGTCACCGGCCGCGCCCGCCGGGACGCCTCCTGCCGCATCCGCGCGGCGGATCCGGATCAGCGCACGTATTTCGAGCGGGAATTGAAGCTGGAAGGCAACCGTGCCACAGTGGAATTCCCCGCCTCAGGCCGCGCCGGCGTTCATTATCTCTACCTGTATTTTCCCGGAGAAACACGGCACAGCCGCTACCTCAATTTTCGCTTGGCCCCGCAGACCGAAGTGCGCAGCGGCGACGCGGATTTCGACGGCATTTTCCCGTTCACGATGGAGAAAATGCAGCTCGGGCGAAGAGACTACCAGACCGCGCGCGGGCGCTTCGTGGGCTATATCTCCGGCGACACCTGGCGCTTCGACGGCATCTGGCTCCGGGACTGGATCTACTCCCTGCCCGCCTGCCGGCACTGGGAGCGCGAGATGCAGTGCGGGCTGGACCGGTTTTTCGAAGCCCAGCGCGAAGACGGCATGACGCCCGACGGCATCCACCGCGACGGGCGCACCTGGCGTGTGGGGCTGGAAAGCGACGTCGAATACATCCTCGTGCTGGGCGCGTGGCAGACCTGGCGCGCCACCGGCGACACGGGCTGGATGCGGCAAGCGCTACCGAAGCTCGAAAAGGCCCTCGCCTACGTCCGCAGCGATCCCAAGCACTGGGACCCGCGCCACCGGCTGGTGAAGCGCCAGCACAGTTGCGATACCTGGGACTTCGACATCGACGGCGCCGGCGATGCGGGCGCCTCGCGCCACGTCATCGCCCTTTGCGACCAGACCGGCTACCACCAGGCGTTCCTCGCCATGGCGGAGATGCACCGCGCCACCGGCGACGCCGCCCGCGCCGCCGAATGGGAGCGGGAAGCCCAAGAATACCGCCAGCGCGCCGCAGCGCTCCTGTGGGACGGCGTCAAGTTCCAGCATCACGTCCATCTCGATCCCATCGATCATGGCGACTTCGACGAGCGCCAGCAGCTCGCCATGAGCAATACATGGGCGATGACGCGCGGCCTCGCCACGCCCGAACGGGCGCGGCGGATCCTCGACGAGTACCGCCGCCGCCATCAGGCCACCGGCGACAAGTACCCGTGGTGGAGCCTGCAGCCAGGCTATCCCGATCATCTCGGCTACTGGAAAGACCCCTTCCGCAAGCAGGGCGGCTACGCCAACGGCGGGCTGATGCCCTGGGTCGGCGGCGAACTCTGCCGCGCCGCCTTCTGGTTCGGGCGCGAGCCATGGGGCGTCGAACTGCTTAGGCAGTACGCCCGGCACCTGCGCGAAACCGGCGGCGCACAGGTCTGGTACTGGCCGGACGGCACGCCCGGCTTCCGCACCACCAATGAGGTGCCTTACGCCGGCTGGGGCATGGCGCAGTGGGTCGAGGCGTTGATGGAGGGGCTGGCCGGCGTGCGCATGGCGGCGCCCCGGATGGAGGAAGTGGAAGTCTCTCCCCGCTGGCCCGCTGCCGGTATCGCGCAGGCGCAGACCACCGTGCATCTCGCAGCCTCCGACGCCTACTTCAGTTACCGCTGGCGCCTGGACGCGTCAGGTATCGCCATCGAATACTCCGGCTCCGGCAGCCGCGTACGTTTTCGCGTTCTTCTCCCTCGGGGCTTCCGCGTGAAGGAAGTGCTCGTCGACGGCAAGCCCGCTCCCCACGGCATCGAACCCGCGGACCGCAGCCGCTACGCCGTCTTCGAGGGCCGCGGCGGCTCCTATGGCGAAATCCGGATCACGCCCGCACATTGAAGCGGCCGCGCCCGCTCAGTGCCCCGCCGGAGCGCCCTCGTCCATATAGCGCGGCCGGATCAGCAGCACCAGCACAACCGACGCAGCCGTGACCGCCGCGAAAATGCCGAAAATCGCCAGCAGCGGCACGCCGCGGTCCCGCAGCAGCCCGAATCCCCAGTCCGCCACGCCGCCGCAACTGATGCTGACCATGTTCATGATCCCGTACCCGGTGGCGCGCGCATGCGGCCGCGCTATCTGGCACAGGATCGGCATGTTGTTCGTGTCGAAAAATCCCCACCCTGCCCCAAACAAAATCAGGAACGCCACCGCCACCGCCAGCAACCCCGTCTGCGGCGAGTAGCCCACGCCCATCATCGCCGCGGCCATCAGCAGCACCCCGATGGCGCTCGTATAGATGCGCCCGCGGCGGTTCCGCCTCGTCCACCGGTCCGCCAGCCAGCCGCCCGCGAGCGCGGCGCCGATCGCCGCCACCATCCAGAACAGCGTCGCCGAAACTCCCGCCTTGCCCTGCCCGATGCCGAACTCCCCCTTCAGAATCGCCGGCATCCAGTCGCGCACGATCCAGCCCGCCATCGCCGGCAATGTGAAGTAGAGCGCCAGCAGAAGGAACGAGACGTTCCCGATCAGCTCCCGCAACGCGCTTCCCTGCCCCGCCCCGGAAACGCCTGCCTCCGCCTGCGCCTCGGGCGCGTTGCGCACTAGCAGGAACAGCGGCAAGGCATAGAGCGCCCCCGCCAACCCGCACATCTCGAACATCCAGCGCCAGCCAAGCTCCGGATGATCCGCCGCATACCCGCTGAAGCCGCCCAGAATCACGCCCGCGTAGATCCCCATTTGATGCATTCCCACCGCGCGCGAGCGCGTCGGCCCAAGATGGTAGTCGGCGATCAGCGCCAGCGCCGCGGGAATGTAAAAGGCCTCGCTGATCCCCATCACGGCGCGCGTCAGCAGCAGTTGATCGAACGTCGTGGCGTGCGCCGTCGCCCAGGTCACCGCGCTCCAAACGAACAGGCTGCCGGCGATGACATGGCGCCGGCTGAAGCGGTCCGCCAGCCAGCCGCCAAGCGGGCTCAGGAACGCATAGGTCCACTTGAAGAACGCGAGGATCTTGCCCCAGTTGGCCTCGCTGCCGATGTCGGCGATGTCGTGCATCACCGAAAATTTCATCGACGCCAGCATCTGCCGGTCGAGATAGTTCAGCAGCGCCACCGGCACCAGCAGTGCCACCACCAGCCACGCATATCCGGGACGGCGCGGATCCAGCCATCGCATAGGGAAGAAACCATGCTACAGGGAACGGCCCGGTGAAGGCAGCCGCTCTGTTCCAAAAGCAGCGGGCGTGCGCGCCATCACTCGCCCGCCTCCAGCGCCCGCGCCGCGATCTCCGCAATGTCGGCCACTCGCGGCGCCTCTTCCCCACCCACAGCCGGCAGCGCGTCCTCAAGCATCGTCCGGCAGAACGGGCACGCCACCGCCACTTGACGCGCGCCCGTCGCCGCCAGCTCCCTCGCTCGCACATGGCTGACGCGCGTGCCGGACTCTTCGCCCAGAAACACCAGTCCCCCGCCCGCACCGCAGCAGAAGCTGCGGTCCCCGCTGCGTGGCGCCTCCCGGACCGGCCCCGCCAGCGCCGCCACCCGCCGCGGCGCCTCGTAAACGCCCCGGTAGCGGCCCAGATAGCAGGGATCGTGAAACACGGTGGTCTCGTCGCCCATCTGTCCCTGCGGCAGATGACCGGCGAGCCATTCGGAGTGATGCGTCACCTCGAACTCCGCCCCGAACTCCCTCCAGTCCACGCCGATCGTGCGCACGCAGTGCGGGCAGACCGACAGGATCCGCCGTGCTCCCGCCGACTGCAACTGCGCGATGTTGAATTCGGCCAGGTGCTGGAACAAGAGGTCGTTGCCCAGCCGCCGCGCGGCGTCGCCCGTGCACTTCTCCTTGCGCAACACGCCGAAGGTGACTCCCGACGCCCGCAGCACGCGCGCCAGCGCCAGCACCGCCTCCCTGCCCCGCGGATCGAACGCCCCCATGCAGCCCAGCCACAGGCACCACTCCTGCGAACCGTCGAACCACGGCAGGCCGTTCTTCTGGATGAAACGGTCCCGCTCGTACGCCGCCATCCCCAGCGGATTGCCCTGCCGCTCCAGCCGCACAAAAACTTGCGCCCCGTGCTCGTCCTCCCAGCCGCCTGTGTTCACCGCCCCGCGCCGCAGCCCCAGAATCACCGGCAGGTGCTCCACGCCCACCGGGCACTGATACTCGCACGCGCCGCACGTGGTGCACTGGAACGCCGCCTCCAGGCTCAGATGCGGCCCGGCGAGCGGCGCCTCGGCCCCGCCGCCATGCTCGCGCAAGAAGGCCCGCAGCCCCAGCGCCATCTGTTTCGGGTTCAGCTCCTTGCCTGTGTTGTGCGCCGGACAGTGCTCCTGGCAGCGGCCGCATTCCACGCACGAGAACGCCTGCAACGCCATCCGCCGAGTCACATCCCGGCCCGACACCAGGCCGAAGTCCTCTTCCCCCTGCAGCGGCGGGATCTGCCCGAACGGCTCGCGCGCCAGAAACACGGCCACGGGCGACAGCATCAGGTGCAGATGCTTGGTCTTCGGGATCAGCGGCAGAAAGACCAGCAGCGCCAGCGTGTGCGCCCACCACAGGGCGCGCTCCGCCGCCGCGCCCGCTGCCGGCCGCAGGACGAAGTCCGCCAGGTAGGTGAGCATCAGAACCAGGATCAGCAGCGCAATCACGCCCGACTCAAGCGAGACCTTCTCGCCCAGCCACTTCGGCCGCACCACGAAGCGCCGCACCGCCAGCCCCGTGATCGACACGGAAACCGCCGCGGCAAACGCCGCCGCCACCCACCCGTAGGCGCGGCCGAAGCCGCCCGCATGCGTGTCGAACAGCGACAGCCCCACTCCTGCCGCCAGATGATCCAGCGTCACCAGCGCGAACGCGCAGAAGCCCCAGAACACCATCGCGTGCGCGAGCCCTGCCCACGGGCGGTGGCGGATCACCTTCTCCTGCAACACCACCTCGCGCACGAAGCGCCGCACCCGCCGCCCCAACGGCTTCAGGCGGAAGTCCGCGTCCGGCTTCGAGCGCGCAACCGCCTCCGCCACCGGCCGCAGCCGGAGCCAGAAAACCAGCGCGGAAGTCAGGCAAGCAAGGACGAAAACCGCTGTCTGCATGGGTATGGCCGCCATGGAAGCCGCTGTTTTGACACTCTAGCCGATCCGCCCCCTACAATGAAACTTCCGGAGGACCCATTGCGCATCCTCGTCGCCGGCGCGGCCGGCTTCATCGGATCCCATCTCTGTGACCGGCTGCTGGAGGAAGGACACGAAGTCCTTGGCGTGGACAACTATCTCACCGGTTCCCCAAACAACGTCTCCCACCTCGAGTCCCACCCGCGCTTCCGCCTCATCCGCCACGACGTGACGGAACCGCTTTCCGTTGACGGGCCGCTGGACACGATCTTCAATCTCGCATCGCCCGCCAGCCCGAAGGACTATCTCGAGCACCCCATCGAAACCCTGCGCACCGGCGCCGAAGGCAGCCGCCACCTGCTCGATCTGGCCTGCTCCAGGCGGGCGCGATACCTGCTGGCTTCCACCTCGGAATGCTACGGCGACCCCCAGGAGCACCCGCAGAAGGAAACCTACTGGGGCCACGTCAACCCCGTCGGCCCGCGCTCCTGCTATGACGAAGCCAAACGTTTTGCCGAGGCCATCACCATGGCCTACCACCGCCAGCACGGCCTCTCGACCCACATCGCGCGCATCTTCAACACCTACGGCCCGCGCATGCAGCTCGACGATGGGAGAATCGTGCCGAACTTCGTCCGCCAGGCCCTGCGCGGCGAGCCGCTCACCGTCTACGGCGACGGCTCGCAGACGCGGTCCTTCTGCTACGTCGACGATCTGGTGGAAGGCCTGCTCCTGCTGAGCCGCAGCCGCGAGCATATGCCCGTGAACCTCGGCAATCCCGAAGAGATGACCGTCCTCGAGTTCGCCCGCCGCATCCGCGATCTCGCCGGCAGCCGCTCCGAAATCCGCTTCGAGCCGCTCCCGGAAGACGATCCGCAGCGGCGCCGCCCGGATATCACCAAGGCGCGCCGCCTGCTCGGGTGGGAGCCCCGCGTGGGCCTCGAAGAGGGCCTGCGCCGCACCATTGCGTGGTTCGCCCGGCGCCTCGCCGGCGCCTGATCCCGCGCCTCACGCTCAGCGTTCCCGCAAGAATGAAGCGGACCCTCGCGGGTCCGCTTCCGGGGGCAAGGAGAAGAGAAGAATCCGTCCGTCAGAGAGCCAGTCCGTGCTTTCCCATCGTGCGGAACTCGTACTGCTGGATGGCCACCGCAGCCTGATTGCCCGACGAGCGCACCACTTTCCCGCGCGCAATCAGCTTCAGGCTGCACCGGTTGTCGAGCTGCGCCGGCCAGCTGATGGCCATCTCGATCCGCTTGCCCGGCGCCAGTTCGCGGTCGCATTGGAACAACACGCCGCCGCTGCTCATGTCGATCGTCTTGCCCGAGCCCTGCTCATGGCCAAGACGCTTGCCGCTCATGCGGTACACCAGGTCGCAGGCAAGCGGGAAGCGGTCGGTCCGGCGGCGGTCGGTCCGCACGGGCTCGTTTTCCATGGAATCCATCGGGAAGGGCATCATGGCTGCTGTTCTCTCCACTCTCAGGATGAGGCCGCAACCTGAGCAAAACAATAGCGCGGAAGTTCCGAAATTGCGTAGTACCTTGGTACCACCCCGAAACCCCCGAGCGCCCCCCTGCCCGCCCGCGCCCCGGACAGCCAAGCAACGCACCCGGTGCGCCGGTTGATGTCAGTCCCGCCCGCGCGCTCCCCCTGGCCCTTCGCAGCAGCGCCCCGCCTACCGCGGCAACTCCCCGGCGCGGCTACGCCTGCGCCGCTGCCCGTTCCACTTCCTCCAGAGCTTTCACGGTTTCTTCATTGATAGGAAAGGCCGGCGCCGTCCTCGTCAACCGGAAGAATCCGGCCCCGCTCGCCCGCCACATCAACAGCGCCGCAGCCGCCTGAAGCGCGCTTTCGGCTTCGAACAGCAGAATCCCCCAGGCGTCCGGCGTCTCGTCCCATCTCAGGATCCGGACGCCCGGTGGCGGGAACAGGCCCGCGCTCATCAGCTTGTTGGCGATCCCCGTGCGTTCGGCGGAAGACATGTTCTCGTTCAATTCCCAATAGCAGAGAAACAGCATGGCTCGGACTCCCTTTCAGGCGGAATTCTGCGGCATCCCGCGAGGCGCCCAGGGTCCGCGCGTCACGCCGTCGGTCCACTATGCGTCACACCCGGAGAGAAATCAAGCCAATTGCGCGCCGGACGCCCACTTTGTTACACGCCCGCCGTCCCGGTGGAAGTTCTCCGGCCGCACGGGCGGCCGGCCCTGTCACGGGCGCTTACATGCCCCCGGCCTCTCAGCCCCGCCGCGCCGCCCGCTCCGCCATCGCCGCTGCCAGCGCCTCGGCGGTGTAAGGGTTCGCCTCGGCCTCCACTTCGAGCCCCGCCTCGCGCGCGGCGGCTGAAGTCACCGGCCCGATCGTCGCGATCCGCACCCCCTCAAGCAGTTTCCGCGGCACGGCCCGCAGCAAATGGCGAACCGTGGACGCGCTCGTCAGCGTCACCCACTGCGGCCGCACCGCCTCGAACACTTCCCGCGCCCTTTGTTCCAACCCCTCCGGCGCCACGGTCCGGTACACGGCCAGCACATCCACCCGCGCGCCCAGCCGCGCGAGTTCGGCCGGGATCACGTCCCGCGCCTCCTCCGCGCGCGCCACCAGCACCCGTGCCCCCTCCACACCGGCTTCCCGCAAAGCCGCCACAACGCCTTCGCCCACATTCTCGGCAGGCACCAGGTCCGGCTCCAGCCCGCGCGCCCGCAGCGCCGCCGCCGTGGCCGGCCCGATGGCGCACAGCCGCGGCCCGCGCCGAGGCTCGCAACGCGCAAAGAAGAACTCGACGCCGTTGGCCGAAGTGAACACCGCCCAATCGTAGGCGCCCCAGTCCGGCGGGTCGAACTCGAGCGCCCGGAACTCAATCAATGGCAACTCCACCACGTCCGCCCCCAGCGCGCGCAGCCTTGCGACCAGGGGTCCGGACTGCCCCTGCGGCCGCGTCACCACCACCACCTGCCCCCGCAAAGGCAGCGCCTGCGGGTTCACTTGCGCCACCACGTCGCGCGCCCCGGCCGCCAGCAGCGCTTCGGCGGCGCGGCGGCCCAGCTCGGCCGGCCGCTCCGCGGGCCCTGTTTCGACGCACTCAAACACGGCCCCGCCCCCGGGATCGGCCACCACCGCACGCAGCCGCAACCGTCCCTCCTCCAGCTCCGCGTAAGCTCCCAGCGGAACCTGGCAGCCGCCCCCCAGCGCCGACAGCAGCGCGCGCTCGGCCTCCACGGCCGCCCGCACGGCCGCGTTGTCCAGCCGCGCGCAGATCTCGAACGCCGGGTCCGGCGCCGCCCGCGTCTCAATGCCCAGCGCCCCTTGCCCCACAGCCGGACACATCCGCTCCGGCTCAAGCAATTCGGCGATCCGCCCGCCCCAGCCCAGCCGCTTCAGCCCCGCCGATGCCAGCACAATCGCGTCATAGTGCCCCTCGTCCAGCTTCCGCAGGCGCGTATCCAGATTGCCCCGGATGTCCTCGATCCGGAGATCGGGACGCAACCGCCGCAACTGCGCCGCCCTCCGCAGGCTCGATGTGCCCACCCGCGCCCCGCTCCCCAGTTCGTCCAGCCGCCTCCCCGCCATCGCGTCCAGCGGCGATTCGCGCTCCGGTACAGCCGCCAGCGCGAGTCCGGCGGGCAGTTCCGTGGGCAGGTCCTTCAGCGAATGCACCGCCAGGTCGATCCGCCCTTCCAGCAGCGCCTCCTCGATTTCCTTCGTGAACAGCCCCTTCGATCCCGCCCGCGCCAGCGGCACGTCCGTGATGCGGTCCCCCGTCGTGCGGATGATTTCGATCTCCGTCTCCACCCCCAGCCCGGCCAGCAGCCCGGCCACCCGCCGCGCCTGCCACAGCGCCAGTTGCGAGCCCCGGCTTCCAATCCGCAGCTTCATCGCTCCTCCAGCCGGAAGATCCGCCGGATCACCGCCAGGATCCGGTCGCCCTCCGGCGCCGCCGCCGAGCGCCGGATCTCCACCATCGCCCCGTGCGCCACCTTGTTCAACAGCGCCCGCGTGTAAGCTTCCAGCGCCTCCCCGCCCTCGCCCGCCGCCCCCAACCGCCCCCTCCACCGGTCCATCTCTTCCCGCGCGATCTCCTCCAGCCTCTGCTGCAGGCTCACGATCACCGGCGCCACTTCGCGCGTGCGGAACCGCTCCACCAGGCGCCGCACCTCTTCCTCGATGATCTGCTCGGCCTCCTCGGCCTCGCGCTGCCGCGCCCTGCGGTTGGCCTCCACCTCGCGCCCCAGGTCATCGATGTCGTACAGGTAGGCGTTCTCCAGCTCGTCCACCGCCGGGTCGATGTTGCGCGGAACGGCGATGTCGATCAGAAACACGGGGCGGTTCTGACGGCGCCGCAGCACCGCCTTCATCTCGTCCTTGCCGATCAGATACCCGGCCGCGCCCGAGCTCGCCAGCACAATGTCCATCTCGTGCAGCCGCTCGTGAAACGTCCCGTAGTCGACAACCTCTCCTTCCACCAGCGCCGCCATCTGCTCGGCCCGGGCGCGCGTGCGGTTGGTGACGTAGATGCGGCCGCACCCGGCCCGCTTCAGGTGCCGCGCCGCCAGCTCCGCCATCTTGCCCGCTCCCACCAGCAGCGCGTGCTTCGAACGCAAATCGCCGAAGATCTGCCTCGCCAAATCAATGGCGGCATACGAGACGCTCACCGCGCTGCGGCCGATCGCCGTCTCATTGCGCACCCGCTTGGCCACAGCAAAGGCCCGCGCCAGCACCCCTTCCAGTCCCGCCTGCACCGCGCCCGCCTCCCTCGCGGCCGCGTGCGCGTCCTTCAACTGACCCAGGATCTGCGGCTCGCCCAGCACCATCGAATCGAGGCTCGAAGCCACCCGGAACAGGTGCCGGATCGCCGCCTCGCCCGTGTGCGTGTAGAAGTGCGGCGCCACCGGCGCGGCCTCCAGCCCCCGCAGCCGCGCCAGCGTCTCGATGAGCGGCTGCGGCTCGGGCGCTCCCCCCGCACCCCCGTGCGCCAGCACCTCCACGCGGTTGCAGGTCGATAGCAGCATCACCTCTTCCACCCCCGGACAGCCCCGCAGCGCGCCGAGCGCCGCCGGCAGCTCGCCGGCGCCCACCGCCAGCCGCTCGCGCACCTCCACCGGAGCCGTCTTGTGGTTCAGTCCGGTGAGCAGGATCGGGATCATGGGATGCGCCATCAGTGCTCAAGCAACGGGCGCAGGCCGATGTGCGCCGCCCAGGACAGCGCCGCAAACACAAGCACCGCCAGCGACAACATCGCCGCCCGCCGCCCGCGCCAGCCCGCCCACGTCCGCAGCACCACCATCAGCAGATAAAACGCCCACGTCGCCAGCGAGATCAGGATCGCCGGCTTGCCGATCCATCGCGCGCCGAACTCGGCCGACGCCCAGACGCTCGCCACCGCCACCGCCAGCGTCAGCGCCACAAATCCGATGTTCATCGCCGCCGTGATCAGCCCGTCCAGCGTCTCCAGTGGCGGCAGCCGCTCCGGCGTCAGACGCGCCATCCAGCCGGCCCCCTCATGGCGCCGCTTCAACCGCCGCTCCTGCAACAAATAAAAGACCGCCCCCGTGGCCGAGACCAGCAGCCCGCTGATGCCCGCCAGCACCAGGAAAATGTGCGCCGCCAGCAGCGCGCCCCGCAGGTTCTGCTGCTCCCAGGCCGGGGCCGCGCCCCCCGCCGCCCCGATCCAGGCCAGCACTGTCACCAGCGGAAAAAAGAACACGCACAAGCCGTCGAAGTGATACCGCCAGTCGATGAAAAGATACGTCAGCGCCAGCAGCAGCGCACACAGCGACGCGGTCTCGAAGAAGTTGTTCGCCGCCAGCTGGCCCTGCGCGATGCTTCGCTCGGCGATCGAGACGAAATGCAGCACCGCCGCCGTCTGAAACGCCGCCGCCGAGAGGCCCATCGCGCGCGGCCGCCGCCGCACGAGCACCAGCACGGGATGGACAAATGCCGCCGTATACAGCAGCGCGGCGGCGCGCAACCAGAGCAGGCTCAGGTCAGGCATGGGCAGCGGGAAAGCAGTCAGGCCGTTTCGGGTGCGGCCTGCTTCGAGTATAGCGTCCGGCCGCCGGGCCCCGCCGCCGCACCGCAATGGCAAGATGTCACTATGCAACTGGATCTCACCGGAAAAACAGCGCTGGTCACCGGCGGCACCCGCGGCATCGGCCGCGCCATCGTCGAACGGCTTGTGCAGGCCGGCGCCTCCACCGCTTTCTGCGCCCGCAGCCAGGCCGATGTCGAACAGGCCGAATCCGGGCTGCGCCTGCGATTCTCGTCACAAACCCTAAAAATCCGCGGCCGCGCCGCCGATGTTCGGAATGAGGCATCCGTTCGGGAGCTTTTCGAATGGTTGGACCTCGAATTGGGAGGGCCGGACATCCTGGTGAACAACGCCGGCGTGGGCGTTTTCAAGGATGTGGCCGCGCTCGGACCCGAGGAGTGGAACCTGGTGATCGAAACGAACTTGGGAGGCGTGTACCGGTGCTCGCACCACGCCGTGCCGCGGATGCGGCAGCGCGGCGGAGGCTGGATCGTCAACATCGGCAGCCTGGCCGGCCGCAACGCCTTTGCGGGCGGCGCCGCCTACAACGCCTCCAAGTTCGGCTTGGTCGGCATGAGCGAAGCCATGATGCTGGATCACCGCCACGAAGGCATCCGCGTCGCCTGCATCCTGCCCGGAAGCGTGAATACGAGTTTCGGGCACAGCGGCGCCGCGGACTGGAAAATGGCCCCGGAAGACGTGGCCGATGCGGTGGCCGCCGTGCTCGCCATGCCCGAACGCACGCTGATGAGCCTGGTGGAAATGCGCCCGTCGCGGCCCCCGAAAAAGTAGAGGCGCGGGCGCGGGAAAGGAAACGGACTTGGCCGATGCAATGAGAGTCGTGGACGCGGCGGCCCCGGCGGCGCCGGCGCCCGGCGATGGACGGCGCTTCCCGTTCGCCCGGAGATCGAACGGCAGAGGCAGCGGTGCGGCGGCCGCGCCCGCCCTGCTCGACCCCTGCCGCACCGGCCGCGAGGCCGCCGAACTCGAGGCCGGACTGCGCGCCCTCGTGGTCGGCCAGGACGAGGCCATCGCGCAGATCGTCAATGTCTACCAGATGTACCTCACCGGCCTCTGCCCGCCCCAAAGGCCCGTGGCCAACCTGCTCTTCCTCGGCCCCACCGGCACCGGCAAGACCCGCATCGTCGAAGCCACCGCCGAAACCCTCGTCGGCACTCCCAGGGCCGTGATCAAAATCGACTGCGGCGAGTTCCAGCACAGCCACGAAATCGCCAAGCTCATCGGCTCGCCCCCCGGCTACCTCGGACACCGCGAAACCCACCCCCTTCTCAGCCAGGAGGTCCTCAACCAGTACCACACAGACCGCGTCAAGCTCAGCTTCATCCTCTTCGACGAAATCGAAAAGGCCTCCGACGCCCTTTGGAACCTCCTCCTCGGCATCCTTGACAAGGCCACCCTCACGCTCGGCGACAACCGCAAGGTCGACTTCTCGCGCGCCATGATCTTCCTTACCTCCAACCTCGGCGCCGCCGAAATGCAGTCGCTCGTCAGCCCCAAACTCGGCTTTCGCGCCCTCGCCCCGCTGCCGGCCGGCGGCCAACTGGATGGCCGCATCAGCCGCAGCGGCATCGAAGCCGCCCGCAAGAAATTCACCCCCGAGTTCATGAACCGCCTCGACAAGGTCGTCGTCTTCCGTCCCCTGGGCGACGCCGAACTGCGCCGGATCCTCGACATCGAACTCGGCCTCGTCCAGCAAAGAGTCCTCACTGCCAGCGCCGAGCGCGCCTTCATCTTCCGCCTCACCGATGAGGCCAAGGACGCCCTGCTGGCTGACGGCATCGACATCCGCTACGGCGCCCGCCACCTGAAACGCTCCATCGAGCGCCTGCTCGTCCAGCCGCTTTCCAACCTCATCGCCACCGAGCAGGTCCGCGGCGGCGACCTCATCCGCGTCGATTGGGACGAGCAGAACCGCCGCCTCCGCTTCCTCCGCGAAGACGAGGGCATCCCCGTCCAGGCCATGGCCGAGATGCTCGATCCTCCCGCGCGCCTCTGGGTGCGCTCCGCCGCCGCCGCCCAGCCGCTGCCCCAAAAAGCGCCCCTGGCCCGCGGTTCCCGCCGCGGCTGAGCAGGCCGCAGGCCCGCGAGAACGAGCGGTTTCCCGCATCGCGAGTGAAGCGGGCCGCAGGCCCGCGGGAACGAGCGGTTCCCCCGCGGCATCTGGATCGCGAACAGCCCCGCATGGACCGCTCACTCTGGCCGGCCTTCCGGCGAATCCCCGCCCGGAATAGGCAACACCTATAGGAGCAAAAGGCGACAAAAAGCGCGGGCTGCTCTTACACTGGGGTGAAAGAAATTCTTGCCTACGCAGGCACCAGTTCACCCCAAGGAGTAGAAAGCGATGAGAAGCAACTTCAAGCGCCTTGTCTGCGCGCCTCTCGCGGCATTGCTCGCGCTGGCCTTGCCGGCCGGCGCCCAAGCGCCGCAGTCCAACAAATTCTGGTGGCCCGATCAGCTCGATCTGTCCCCCTTGCGAGTCCACCGGCCCGATTCCAACCCCTACGGCAAAGACTTCGATTACGCCAGGGCCTTCTCCACCCTCGACCTGAAGGCCGTGAAGAAGGACATCGAAAAGGTGCTCACCACTTCCCAGGATTGGTGGCCCGCCGACTACGGCCACTACGGCCCGCTGATCATCCGCATGGCCTGGCACAGCGCCGGCACCTACCGCACCCTCGACGGCCGCGGCGGCGCCGACGGGGGCCAGCAGCGCTTCGACCCCCTCAACAGCTGGCCCGACAACGCCAACCTCGACAAGGCCCGCCGCCTCCTGTGGCCCGTCAAGCAAAAGTACGGCCAGAAACTCTCCTGGGCCGACCTGATGGTCCTCGCCGGCAACGTCGCCCTCGAGTCCATGGGCTTCCGGACCATCGGCTTCGCCGGCGGCCGCATCGACGACTGGGAACCCGATCTCGTCTACTGGGGCCCCGAGCAGAAGATGCTGGACGACAAGCGCTACAGCGGCGAACGGAACCTCCAGAAGCCCCTCGCCGCCGTCCAGATGGGCCTGATCTACGTCAACCCGGAAGGCCCCAACGGCAAGCCCGATCCGCTCGCCGCCGCCAAGGACATCCGCGAAACCTTCGGCCGCATGGCCATGAACGACGAGGAGACCGTCGCCCTCATCGCCGGCGGCCACACCTTCGGCAAGGCCCACGGCGCCCACGACGTCGGCAAGTGCGTCGGAGCTGAGCCTGCCGCCGCCGGCCTCGAGCAGCAGGGCTTCGGCTGGGACAACAAGTGCGGCAAGGGCAACGCCGAGGACACGATCACCAGCGGCCTAGAAGGCGCCTGGACCGCCAGCCCCATCCGCTGGACCCAGCAATATCTCGACAACCTCTTCAACTTCGAATGGGTCCAGACAAAGAGCCCGGCGGGCGCCATTCAGTGGGTCCCGGCCAACAACCAGGCCCGCAACCTTGTCCCGGACGCCCACGTCGCCGGCAAGCGGCACGCGCCCATCATGTTCACCACGGATTTGGCGCTGAAATTCGACCCGGCTTACAGGGAAATTGCTCTGCGTTTCAAGAATAATCCCGAAGAATTCCGCCTGGCTTTCGCCAGGGCGTGGTTCAAGCTGACCCATCGCGACCTCGGCCCCCGCTCCCGCTACCTCGGCTCCGAAGTCCCCGCAGAAGACTTCCTGTGGCAGGACCCGCTGCCCAAGGCCACCTCTCCCGTGATCAACAGCTCCGACATAGCGCAGCTGAAGTCGAAAATCCTCGCCTCAGGCCTCACCGTGCCTGAGCTGGTTCGCACGGCGTGGGCCTCGGCGGCCACTTTCCGCGCCAGCGACATGCGCGGCGGCGCCAACGGCGCGCGCATCCGCCTCGCCCCGCAGAAGGACTGGGAAGTGAACAACCCCGCCGAACTCTCCAAAGTGCTTCAGAGGATGGAGTCCATCCAGGCCGAGTTCAACCGCACCAGCCCGAGGAAGGTCTCCCTGGCCGACCTCATCGTGCTCGGGGGCTGCGCGGCCATCGAGAAGGCCGCGAAGGACGCCGGACACAATGTGCAGGTGCCTTTCACCCCCGGCCGCGTGGACGCCACACAGGAGCAGACCGACGCCGCCTCTTTCGCCGTCCTTGAGCCCACCGCCGACGGCTTCCGCAACTATTACCGCAAGGGCCATATGTGGCCCCCGGCCGAGGCGCTCGTCGACAAGGCCAGCCTGCTGAAACTGACCGTGCCCGAGATGACCGTTCTCTTGGGCGGAATGCGGGCCCTCAACGCCAACTCCGGCGGCAGCAAGCACGGCGTGCTCACGAGCCGTCCCGGCACGCTGACCAACGACTTCTTCGCCAACCTGCTGGATATGTCCACCAGGTGGAACAAGTCCGCCAGTAAAGAGGGCGTCTACGAAGGGCGCGACCGCAAGACCGGCGAGCTGAAGTGGACGGCGACGACCGTCGACCTCCTCTTCGGCTCCAACTCCGAGCTGCGCGCCGTGGCCGAGGTCTACGGCACGGCCGACGGCAGGGAAAAGTTCGTTCAGGACTTCGTCAAGGCCTGGGCCAAAGTGATGGATCTCGACCGCTTCGACCTCCGCCAGCCCGCCACGGCCTCCCGCGCCACCAACTGAGCCCTCCGTAAGCCTCCAACATCGCCGGGGACAGGCACACCGCCTGTCCCCGGTCCTTTCGGCCTGCCTCGCTGCCACTCCGTCTCACCCTGCCGCCGGCGCGGCCGCCACTGCAGTCTGCCCCCATGCACCGCCTCTCGCGCAGTGGGCCTCAAATCGTGCGAACCGCGGGCTCGCATTTGCCCCCGCTTGTGCCGGGACCGCGCTCTCCCCTCATCGCGCCGGGCGTTCCCACCAGACCGCTCCCTTTGCAATCAGCACCGTCAGCCAGTATCCCCCGCCCCCTTTGCCTGCGGGCGCGGCGCCGGATGGCCACGGCAACTGCGCAAGCCGGCGCGGCGCGCCTACGAGTCCGTCTTCTCGATCAGCTTCTCCACGTTCATCAGGAAAATGGCGGGCTTGCCCAGCCGGTCGCTCACGAACAGGATTTTCTGGCTGTCCGGCGTGAACAGGGGCTCAACCTGCGCCACATCGGACGCCCGGTGCTCGCACAGCGGAAACTCCCGCCGGTTCACGCGAAGCAGCACCAGCACCAGCGGCGACGCAAGGCTCCGGCTGGCGCCCAGAAACACCGTGCCGTTGGCGTTGCGCGCGAAGCGCCCGAACTGGCTGGTCGGCGCCACCAGCCGGTCCTCGCGCGAATCGAGCGCCTGCTCGCGAATCGCCGTCTTCGCGTTCTCCCCGGCCGCCTCATGCAAGTACACCACCGCCTGCCCGTCCGGCGACCAGTGGGCTTCCAGCACCCGGCCCGGCGGCGTTTCCAGCCGCCGGCGAAGCGTGCCGTCGAATGCCGACACCTCGAGCATTCCCGCAGGTGTCCGCCACAGAACCATGGCGCGGCGAGGGTTCGGCGCCGCCTCAAGCATCGGTGCATCCGACACGGCCACCTCCGCAGGCACGCCTCGCGGCTGCGGCAAGCGCAGCAGGCGCCAGCGTCCTTCCCGCTTCTCGACGTAAAACAGGGCCGTGCCGTCCAGGGAAGGCGCCACCGGCCCTGCCCACTCCGCTCCCGGCGACAGGCTTGCCAGTTGCCGCTGCCGCAAACTGGAAAGCTGCACCGCCAGCAGGTGCTCGCCATCCCCAAATACCACCTCGCGCCCGCCGGCCGAAAGCGTCAATGTCTCTCGCACATACCCGGGCCGCGCCCCGGCCTGCCGGCTCACGCCCGTAGAAAGATCCAGGACCCACGGCTGCCACTGGCCCGTGCGGCGGCTTGAATACACCAGCGTCCGGCTCCGCCGGTCCACCGCAAGGGCAGGCGGACCGGGATACGCGCTTTCATACTGCGGATCAGTCAGCAGGATGACTTCAAACTCGGTGGCCGGATCCAGATACTTGCGCCACTCGCGCACGGAATTCTGCGCCGCCAGGGGAGCCGCCGCCAAGCCCAGAAAAAGACGGCGCGTCACCGCCGCTCCATCGCTCACGGGCGCCGTCTCGGCGCGAGTGCGGACACCGCTGTCTTCCGCCACACCGCCTCCCCGAAAAGACCTCACAATCGATGGATGCCGCGGCTACGGCAGCAGGTTGCACCGTTCACGGCGTCAGAAGGGAAAGTCCTTGGCCGGGTTCGCCAGCGACATCGCCGAGCGTGCCAGGTAGCCGTATGGATTCACGGCCACCCCGCCGCGCCGGACTTCGTAGTGCAGATGAGGCGAGGTCGCGCGCCCTGTCGCCCCGGAAGCTCCGATGATCTGTCCGAGACGGATCTCCTGCCCCGGGATCACATCGATCCGCGACAGGTGCGCATACCAGGTCTGCAGCCCCTTTCCGTGATCCAGCACGATCAGCTTGCCGTAGTTGCCCATCCAGTCGGCTTCCACCACGATCCCGTCCGCCGCCGCCCGGACCGGCGTGCCCACAGGCGCGCTGATGTCCACGCCCGTGTGAAACGCCATGTGGCCATGGAATGGATCCTCCCGCGTCCCGAAGTTGCTCAGAAGTCTTCCGGTCACCGGCCACAAGCTCGGCGTCGTGTTCACCAGCCACCGGCGGGAGGACAAACGCGTGCTGGCTGTTAACGATGCGGTGCGAAGCTTGTTGTAAGTCTCGAGCGTCTCCGCCAGGGTCGGCGCCAGTTTCACCGACGCCAGCGCCGGTTCGGCTTCCGCTGGATAGGCGG
Organism: uncultured Arcobacter sp.; assembly: GCA_964458495.1. Lineage (GTDB taxonomy): Bacteria > Acidobacteriota > Terriglobia > Bryobacterales > Bryobacteraceae > JANWVO01. Next base: position 56,027 of record CAYWJB010000011.1, on the reverse strand, counting down.
GCTGGCGGTGGATTCCATAAGCCATCGAGACTTCCGCCGCAAACAGCGACAGCTTGGCCACTTCCTCGTTGGCTTCCTGCGCTTCGCTCAGCAGCCGCTGGTATCTTGCCCGCAGCACTTCCGCTTCTTGCCGCAAGCTGTTGTAGTTGGAGACCTTCCACGCCATCCGGACGTAACTCGAGACCATCCCGAACAGCGTGAAGCACCCCAGCACAGCCAGAGCGAGCACGGTGAAAACAATCTTCTGGTCTATGTGGAACCGCCGCAGGCGGCCGTGAAGGGAGTGCGCCAGGACGACGATAAAGTAGGACTGATTCATCGCGGCTCTCGCGCAGTGGAGGAGTCTGCGCAACCGCCAGGCTGACTTCCTGGCTGCCGGGCCACAGGACTGGCCTGCTGCCTGTTGGCCGAAACTCCTACATTATCCGAAACCCGGCTGCTTGTCAACCCGGAAATTCAGAGATCCCCACCCCTTTTCTCTGTTTCTTTGCCCGGCTGGTCTCCACATCCGGACGGTCACCGCCGCCTCAACCACGCCAGACATCCCACCCCCAGAGCCGTCAACACGAGCAGGAACGACCCAGGCTCCGGAATCTCCGCCATCTCGCCCACGCCGAAGTTGTCCACTTGGGACGCCCCGTAGAAGCCAAGCCCCACCCCGCTGCCGCTCACCGGACTCCCGTAAGTGTAGCTATACTGCTGGTCCGGATTTCCGTCGAAGTTCGAGTCGATGTACAACCACGCCGTCGTTCCCGAATAGCTCGCCCAGATCCGCGCGGAGCTGAAGCCCTCGTTCAGGTTGGCAAACATCCCGCCCGAGCCTCCGTTGTTGCCGTAATAAAACGCATAGTTGCCGAATTGGCTTCCGCCGCTCTGGTTCTGCACTTTGATGAAGTAGTTGCTGGACTCGGACGAGTACCCGAGAACGATCGCGGCATACTGGAGGCCTGTCCCCACGTTGTAAACATCGACGTAAGCGTTCGAAGAGCTGACACCGTTGTAGGTGACAAGCGAGAGGTTCGAAAGACCGTAAGCACGGTTGCCGGTGATTCCGGCCCCTCCCGCCACTACCGTCCAGTTCGACCCAAGATTATTGCTATCCGGGCGGTTGAAGTCGTCAAGAATCGCCGCCGGCGCGAACGCAGCGGCAGCGATCAGCAGAACAGCAATGCGAATCATTGTCTCCTCCTCATGCGGGCATGCCCGCGTCCGATAAGGCACGCACAGTCTACTCTCCCACCGGCCGGAAAGTCAACTTCAGATCTGATTCTCGGATTCTTTGCCGCCGCGCGGTTCGCCGCGGCAAGGCGGCGCCCCGGGAAGGCGCCGCCGCCGGACGCGCTGGCTCCTGCAGTTGTGTGTCCGTTCGTGGGATCGTCCGCAACAGCCATCCTCCGCCGGTCCAGCCACCGCTCCATCATCGGTCCCCGTGCATTTCCGGGCACTCCCCCTTGCCCTGCACTCCCCCGTTCCAATAGGCTGGCTGTGGGGTCCATTCCATGATCAGACCTGAAACTACGCTCTGCCTTCTCCCTTTGCTGTCCGCGGCGCTGTTTGCCCAGAGCCAGTCGCCGGCTTCGCTCCCGCAAATGGTTCGCGCCCGCGTCGTCGTCACCGACTCCCAGGGCGCCCCCGTCCTCGACCTCAAGCCGCAGGATTTCAGAATCACCGACCAGAACAAGCAGCTTCCGCTCACTTTTCTCCACCCGCCCTTCGCCGCCCACCCCGCCCCCTCACCCGCGCAGGGCTGGGTGCTCAGCCGGCCCTCCGCTACGACCCCTCACACCGTCGCCATCCTTTTCGACCTGTTCAACCTGATGCAGAACAACCGCCTCGACTCGTTCCAGAAGGTCGAGTCCGCGCTGCCACGTCTCGCCTCCAGCTCCAACGTCTATTTCTACCTGCTCAACCTCGACGGTTCCCTCGAACCCCTCATCCCCGCCCAGGACGAGAAGGGCAACATCCTCCCGCCGCCTGAAGGTTGGCACAAGAACTCCCAGAAGCTCCTCCAGAAATACTCGAAAAACCTCGGCCGCGCCCGCCCTGCCGGCATTTTGCAGGAAGACGTGGTCAAGAAGACTTACGTGGCTCTGGAAACCGTAGCCAAACACCTCGGCGCATTTCCCGGCGTCCGCGACCTGGTCTGGATCACCGACGGCGTCCCCAACGTCTTCGACACCCGGCAGCAGTGCTCCGGCGACTGGGTAGAATGCGCTCTCTACGTCCCCCACCTCGCCGTCACGCTCGACAACGCCGGCGTCGCCGTCCATCCCCTCTCCTACGGCATCCTCCGCCCCGATGTCACCCTTGCCATGGAGGACATTGCCGGCCTCACCTCCGGCAAGACCCGTTTGCAGGAGGACCTCGACGCTGTGCTGTCGCAGCTCTCGAATTCAGCCTCCGCCTCGTGGCTCCTGCTGATGGCGCCGCCCGCCGGCAACTGGGACAACAAGTTCCACCGCCTCCGCATCCAGTGCGAACGCCGCAACGTAAAGGTCCTCTCCCGCCAGCGCTACTACGCTTACCCCAGCCAGGGCCAAGTGCCGGCGCTCGAGTTCGCCGCCATGACCTCGTTGCTCAAGATCCCCGCCGACGCCCCCGAAATCGAACTCCGCGGCAGCGTCGCTTCGGGCTCGAAGCCCGGAACAGCCATGGTCCGCATCCGCATCGACCCCCTCGACCTGTGCACCATCGAGGACGCCGGCCATGCCGCCGGCCAGGTCTCCGTCATCTACGCCCAGTACGATGGCCGCACCCTGCTCGGCGCCACCCAGCCCATGACCTTCAACCTCCGCCTCCCGCGCCAGCAGTTCCTGGACTCCGCCAAAGAAGGCTTGCCGTTCGATCAGGAAATCGTCGTCGACCCGCGCGCAAAAGCCTTACGGTTCGTTCTTTATGACCGGGGCTCGCGTTTCCTTGGCTCCGTCACGCTGCCCGTGCCCCCTTCCAGGTGAGCCGAACGGAACGGAGCCAAAACAAGACGGGGCAAGAGCGGCTGAGCGCGCTCCTGCCCCGTGCGGTGGTTCGCGGTCGCGAAGCAAATCAGAAGATCGGGATTTCCTTCACGATGTAGGTAAAGCTGTCCGGGAAGACGCCCACGGCGAAGATCACCTGAGCCGTCTTCGGCTTCAGGGTGAGCAGAGTCGGTCCGAAGACCACGTTGCCGCCGACCGAAAGCGTCGCCTTCCAGTCGCCGGGGCGGAACTCGGCAGGCACCTGATCGCCGTTCGCAAAGCCCGGCACGCTCACCGACGGGGCGTTGCCCGAACCTTCGCCACGGTATACGGTCACATCCACCTCTGGAGCGGCTGCGGTGTGGTGCAGGATGAAGCGGCCCTGTCCCGGCTTGGTCATCGACAGGTCGAGAACGAAGCCGCTCAGTGTCGGGCTGCCGCCCGCGGTCAGGTGCGCCGCCAAAGCATAGGTCTTCCCCGCCTCGAGCGCGGGCATCGCGCTCAGGGCTGCGGAGCCCGAGCAGGGATTCGTCGAATTGGCGGCGAAGATCTCAACATTGTAGGTGCCGGCAGGCAGGGTGAGCGGGCCGGCCACCGTGCCAAACGTGAAGCCCTGGAGGACGCAGTTTCCATTCACAGCGATGTCCACCGGAAAACCGTTGGCCCCGGGAACCCCATGAAAGGCGTAGACATAAGCATTCTGGGCCGCGGCGGGAACCGCCAGGGCGATCAGGAACGCGAACAACGATGCGGCAATCACTCTGCGCATAGGTTTTTCTCCTCTTCAGTCGGAACTCGTGCAGCCGGATCGGCTGCTTCCTGCGAAATAGATCCCGCCGTGCGGTGGCAGATGCAAAAAATCGTCAGACCCGGGCGCGCTGCCATCGCCGGAGGGCTCTGTCTCGCCCGGAATGGAGGGTCTCCCCGGCCGCTGTTGCTACAATGTCGGTAACCTCATGTGGCGCGTCTCGCTTCCTGTGGCGCTCGCCGCGTTGCTGTGCGCCGCCGCAGCCGTGTCTGAAATCCGCGTCGAGAACGTCACGCGGCGCTCAGGACTCTCTTTCTACTGCGACAGCTCCCCGACGCCTAACCGGAACCAGCCGGAGACCATGGTCTCCGGCGTCGCCCTGATCGACTACGACAAGGACGGCTGGCTCGACGTCTACTTCGTCAACGGCGCCGCCCTCCCATCGCTCAGGAAGGAGTCCCCCCGCTACTGGAACCGCTTGTTCCGCAACAACCGCGACGGCACGTTCACCGACGTCACCGAGAGGGCGGGAGTGCAGGGCGCCGGTTACGGCATGGGCGCCGCCGTCGGCGATTACGACAACGACGGCTGGCCGGATCTTTTCCTGGCCAACGTCACACAGAACCAGTTGTTCCGCAACAACCGCGACGGCACCTTCACCGACGTCTCGGCCAGGGCCGGCATCTCCGGCGCGCGCCTGAACGGCCGCAAAATGTGGGGCGTCGCTGCCGGCTGGTTCGACATGGAAAACGACGGCGACCTCGACCTCTTCGTCTCCAATTACTGCGTCTGGGAGGTCAACAAGGACCCCTTCTGCGGGCCCAATCCCCAGACACGCGCCTATTGCCACCCCGACAGCTACGATCCGCTCCCCAACACCCTCTTCCGCAACAATGGAGACGGCACCTTCACCGACGTCTCCCGCGCCATGGGCATCCTGCCCCACCTCGGCAAGGGCATGGGCGTCGCCTTCGCCGACTTCGACCACGACGGCTGGATGGACGTCTTCGTCGCCAACGACAACGCCCCGAATTTCCTCTTTCACAATAAAAAAGGCCGTGCTTTTGAGGAAATCGCCATGCAAATGGGCGTCGCTTTCCCCGAATCCGGCGCCTTCATTTCCGGAATGGGCGCCGATTTCCGCGACCTCGACAACGACGGCTGGGAAGACATCTGGCACACCGCCATCGAGGGCGAGACTTTCCCCTTGTACCGGAGTCTGGGCCAGGGACGGGGCTTTGAGGAACTCACCCACCGCGCCGGTCTCGGGCACACCACGCGCAACATGTCCGCCTGGTCCTGCGGCGCCTTCGATCTCGACAACGACGGCTGGCGCGACCTCGTCACCGCCCGCGGCAACGTCCAGCACAGCCTCGCCATGCTATCCATGCGGCAGTCCGAAGAGCCCCTCGCCATCTTCCGCAACCTGGGCAACAACCGCTTCGCCGATGTGACCTCGTCCGCCGGCCCGGATGCCGTGAAACCCCTCCTCCGCCGCGGCCTCGCCTACGGCGACCTCGACAACGACGGCCGCATCGACTTTGTCACCACCACCCTCAACGGCCACTCCGAACACTTCCGCAACACCACCTCCAACGGCAACCACTGGATTCTCCTCGCACTCGAAGGCGCCCGCTCGAACCGCATGGCCATCGGCGCCCGCATCACCATCACCACCCCGGACGGGCTCGTGCAGGTCGGCCACGTTACCACCAGCACCGGCTACAGCGCCTCCAGCGACCACCGCGTCCACTTCGGCCTCGGCCCCGCAACTCTCATCCGCTCCATCGAGATCCAGTGGCCCGGCGGCGCCCGCCAAACGCTGGAAAACGTCCCCGCCGATCAGATCCTCTCCATCCGCGAACCCGCTCCCCCGCCCCGCCCCCCGGCCCCGCGGCCGGCCAAACGCTGACCTACTGCTTCCCTGCGGGCTTCGACTCTGCCGGCCTCTTCGCCCCGGCAGCAGGCTTCGCCTGAACAGCCGCCTGCGGTGCGCCCTCCGCCTGCGCCGGCGCCTGACCCGCCAGCCTCGCCCGCCTCGCCGCTTCCCGCGCCCGGTCTCCGTCCGCCGTGCGCTTCAAGCGGTAATACACCGTCGCCAGCGCTGCGTGCGCCTCCGCAAAATGCGGGTATTCTTTCACCAGCCCTTCCAGCTCCTGCCGCGCCAGCTCCAGCCGTCCCTGCGTCGCGTAGACCGACGCCCGCTGCAGCAACACCCCCGGATCCCTCGGTCTGACCTGCAACGCACGAGCCAGGTGCCGCAGCGCCTCCTCCAGCTGCCCCTCCTGCTTGCGCAGCATCGCCAGCTCGATGTTCGCCACCGGCTCAAACGGGTTGTTCTCCAGCTCCAGCCGGAACTGCTCGGCTGCCTCATCCAGCCGCCCGTTGCTCCTCAGCACCTGCCCGTAGAGCGAATGCGCTCCAGCCAGCTTCGGATCGAGCTCCACCGCCCGCGCCAGGTGCTCCGCCGCTTTCAACAGGTTCTGCCGCCGGTATTCCAGCTGCCCGAACAGGAACTCGCTCTCCGCCGTCGCCCCGTCCCTCAGGATCCGGTCCAGCATCTGCTGCGCCCGGTCGGCGTCGTTGGCCCGCAAGTACGCGATGCCCAGCCCGTAGGCCACCGCCCGGTCTTCCGGATACTCCTCCGCCAGCGGCGCCAGCAGCTCCGCCGCCGCTGCCGGACGCCCCGCCAGGATCAGGCAGTCCGCCATCAGCAGCGCCGGCTTCGGATCGAGCGGCTGCTGTTCGATCAAAGGCGCCAGCTCCCGCGCCGCCTCCTCCGGACGCCCCGTCTTGTAATAGGCCAGCGCCAGGTTCATCCGCACCCGCGAATTGTTCGGCATGTGCCTCAACGCCAGACGGTACTCGGCGATCCCTTCCTCGATCTGCCCGTTGGCCACCAGCGCCGCCCCTAAATTGGATCGGATCTCGGCCGCCTCCGGATACTCCCGCAGGAACGCCCGGTAATTCTGGATCGCCGCCGGCATGTCGCCCGCCTCGAACGCCGCCGCCGCCGCCCGCAGCGCCTCCACGGGCTGGACGCCCCCCTGCTGCCCCCATGCCGCCCATGCGAGCCCCGCCGCCAGCACTGCCATCGCCCGCCGCATTGCCGCCCGCTCCGTTCCCTGCTCTCCGCGGCGCCTCACGGCGCCTGCGCCTTCAGCTGCGGCCCCACATACCGCACGCTTCCGGTCGCCTTCGCCTCGCCCTGAATGGCCGTGAGCCGCAGCTCGCACAGCCCCGGGCGCATCGCCGCCGACACCATCATGGGAATCGCGCCCTTTTCATCCGGCGGCGGCAGTTCGGCCGCCTGCACCGCCAGCCGCTGCCCGTTGACGAAAAATTCCACCTGAATTTGCGGTTTTTCGGGACGGTTTTTCTCCGGATACACCACGAAATACACGTGCGGCTGCGACACTCCCTCCACCGCCGGCGTCACCAGCGGCACCACCCGCTTCCCCTGATACACCAGCGGATCGCTGTCCCCCCCCGCACCGGCCGTCTCCTCCACCCGCTGCACCAGAATCGGCGTGCTCACCGCCAGCCCCCTCGGCGCCTCCGGAACCTCCAGATCCAGCGCCTTGGCCCCCATCTTTCCCCCGCTGCGGTCCATCATCGCCACCTCCACTGTGTAATGCCCGGGCGCGAGCTTCAGCGACTGCGCATGCGTGATCCGGCTCGCCTGCATCGCCCCCACATTCGCCAGCGCAAACTCATATGGAGAATCCAAGCTGAACTGCTCCACCACCTCCCCCGAAGCGTCCTTCACCAGCCCCATCAGCGACACATGTGCATTGGCAACCCCGCGAGCAGCGTCCTGCGCCACCCCCAGGCTCTTGCCGGGCACTTCAAACGCCAGCGCCACATCCCGCCGCCCGCCGCCTCCGCCAAATGCGTAAAAGCCGGTCTGGAAATCCAGCTCCGCCGGACGCGGCTCCCTGCCCAGCACGGCCAGCCCGATCACTTCATGCGGCGCCAGACCCCCGCCGTCCGGCTTCGGGGGCAGCGCAAAGTAGCCCGTCCGGCTCTCCACGATCAGGTCCTTCCGCTTCGACTTCACCTCGATCGTCCGCAGCCGCCCGTCCAGCTTCAGGTCTCCAGGGCGGTAGGCGACCTCGTAGTGCGCTTCCATCTCTTCCAGCACCCGCTGAAACGGTTTGCGGAACTCCGCCGTGTTTGCCACCAGAAACCCGCCCGTGCCCTCCGCCATCTCCCGCAGCGCTGCCCGCAAGTCAGAGGAACGCACCGCCACTTCCAGCGCGTCGCCCTGCCGGCTCTGCTGCCTGCGCTCTTGCAGTGACGGGTTCAAGCTGGACTGGGTGCGGCTCACCGCCGCCACCTGCGACAGCGCGATCTTCGCCGCCTGCGTGTCCGTCGTCTCGTCCAGCTCCGTCGGATCAAAGCTGTAGACCGTGATGTTGGCCGCGTTCGCCTTCTCCACCAGCTTGCCAAACGCGTCCGGGTCGCCCGTCGTCAGCAGCCCGCCGGAAACCAGCACCACGCTCTTCCTCCCCGGCAGCTTCGAAAGCTGCGACACCATCACTTCCAGTTGGTCCATGGCCCGGCTCCCGCTGACGTGAGCCATGTCCACCCGCTCCCGCGCCCGGTCTCCGCGCAGCGCGTTCGCTCCCGGGGCCATCGCCACCTCCGCCCGGGGCACAACGATCTTGCTCACCTCCCCGCCCGTCACCCGGTCGGTCACTGTCGCCGTCGTCGCCGGTCCCGCCATCGAAACCAGCACCTCCACCGTGAACATGTTCGGATTGGCCGACAACACCGCCACCGACGCCTGCTCGAAATCCAGCGACCGGCCCGAAAACGCCTGCCTCACCGCCTCCAGCACATCCTTCTTCTGATCCGTGAACGCCCCCACCGGCGTAAGGTAATCATCCAGCGTGAACACTCCCGCCAGCGTGTTCAGCGGCAAGTCCTCGCTCAGCACGCTCTCCGCCATCCGCAGCGCCCGTGTGCGGTTTACCGGATCCAGGTTGTGAAACACGAAGCACAGCAGGTTCACGGCCCGCAACGGCATCGGCCGCGCCTGCGCCGGAGCGGTCTTCGCCTTCGCCGCTGCCGGCTCCGCCTTCTCGCTCCTTCGCCGCTCCACGCCCGCCAGCCGGAACGCGCGAACCTCCTGCCGCACGCCGTTCTCGTAAATCTCCAGATCCCCCGGCTTCAGGTTGCGCACCAGCCGCCCGCGCCGGTCCCGCACCACAACGTCCAGCAAGACTTCCGCCACGCCCGTGCGGATCACCGCCTGGCTGTCCTGCGCCGCTGGCGCGCTTGGCACTTGCGCGCCGGCCGGCCAGCAGAGCAGAAAAATCGCAATCGCCGCGCCCGCCGTCCGTTTCATGCTTTCATTGTAGGCGCATTCCTTCTCCGTCCGCCCCCGTCGGCTACACTGGAAGTCAAACCACCTGCATGCGCTCCCGATTCTGGCTTCCCGCCGCCGTGCTCGCCGCCCTCGTCGCGCAAACACCGCCTTCGCCCGTCGTCTTCCAGGACATCACGGAGAAGTCCGGCCTCCGCTTCATCTGCGACAACGGCGCCACGCCCCGCAAGCACCAGCCCGAAGGGCTCATTGCCGGCGTCGCCCTTTTCGACTACGACCGCGACGGCGACCTCGACGTCTACCTCGTCAACGGCGCCCACATGCCCTCCCTCGTCAAGCAGGGCGAAAAACACAAGAACCGCCTTTTCCGCAACAACGGCGACCTGACGTTCACCGACGTCACCGACAAGGCCGGCCTTGCAGGCGAAGGCTACGGCATGGGCGTCGCCGCCGCCGACTACGACAACGACGGCTGGCCCGATCTCTACGTCCTAAACGTCAACGACAACCAGCTCTTCCACAACAACGGCGACGGCACCTTCACCGACGTCACCCGCAAGGCGGGCGTCCCCGGAGGCAGGTACAAGGGCAAGAAAATGTGGTCGGTCGCCGCCGCCTGGTTCGACTACGACAACGACGGCGATCTCGACCTCTTCGTCTCCAATTACTGCGAGTGGGACCCCAACAACGAGCCCGACTGCCTCATCAACAACGTTCGCATCTATTGCGGCCCCCGCCACTACGGCGCGCTGCCCCACACCCTCTACCGCAACAACGGCGACGGCACCTTCACCGACGTCTCCGCCGGCGCCGGACTCTCCAACGCCCTCGGCCGCGGCATGGCCATCGTCGTCGCCGACTACGACGAGGACGGCTGGATGGACGTCTTCATCGGCAATGACGACGCCCCCATGCAGTTCTTCCACAACATCGGCGGCAAACGCTTCGAGGAAATCGGCCACGAACTCGGCATCGCCTTCTCCGAAAACGGCAACGTCATCTCCGGCATGGGCGCCGATTTCCGGGACCTGTTCAACACCGGCCGCCCCAGCATCTGGGTCACCGCCCTCGAGAAAGAAACCTTCCCCCTCTTTGTCAACGCCGGCGGCGGCGTCTTCGAGGACCGGACTGCGGCCAGCGGCCTCGCTCTCGAAACCCTCGAGATGTCCGGCTGGTCCAACGCCATCTACGACCTCGACAACGACGGCTGGAAAGACCTCATCGTCTGCCGCTCCAACGTCCAGGACATGATCCACACCTACGCCCCGCGCCGCCCCGAAGAGCCTGTCAGCGTCTTCCGCAACCTCGGCAACGGTCGCTTTCAGAACCTCACCCGCTCCTCCGGTTCCGATACCAGCCTCGCCGCCAACCACAAGGGCATGGCGATGGGCGACCTCGACAACGACGGCCGCATCGACGCCGTCCTGCTCGTCCTCAACGGCCCGGCGCGCGTCCTCCGCAACACCAGCCCCGCCGCAGGAAACTGGCTCCTCGTCGATCTCACCGGAACAAAGAGCAACCGCATGGGCATCGGCGCCAAAATCAGGGTCACCGACGAGCGCGGCTTCGTCCAGCACAACCACGCCACCGTCAGCACCGGCTACGCCGCCACCAGCGACCACCGCGTCCACTTCGGCCTCGGCCCCGCCAAACGCATCCGCGAAATCGAAATCCGCTGGCCCAGCGGCATCCGCCAGGTCCTTCAGGATGTCCCCGCCAACCAGATCCTGAAAGTCCGCGAGCCGGCACAGTAGCCGCGGTTCCCACCCCTGCCCGCGGCGGCCCGCCACCTGTCGGCCTGCTCCGCCTCAGCGCTGCTGTATCGTGGTATCGCCAACTGGCTTTCGAGGTCTGCCGTCATGCGTCTTCTCTGCGCCGCCTTGCTGCTCCTCGCGCCGCTCTCGCCCCTTCGCGCCGCCGTCTCGCTGGAGAACCTCACCGTCGAATACCGCCCCGCCCCGCTCGGCATCGACGCCGCCCGCCCGCGCTTCGCCTGGCAGTTCGCCTCTTCCACGCAAGAGCGCGGCATTGCGCAAATTGCCTGGCGCATCGTCGTCCGCGATCCCCGCGGCCGCTCCGTCTGGGACTCCAGCCGCGTCGCTTCCCCGGCCTCGGACAACATCCGCTACGCCGGCCCTCCCCTCGCCCCTTCCACCCGTTACTCCTGGACCGTCACCGCGTGGGACCGCTCCGGCAAGTCCGCCTCCGCGTCTTCCTGGTTCGAAACCGGACTTATGGATCCCTCTCCCGAAAGCCCCGCCTGGAGCGGCGCGCAGTGGATCGGCGGCAGCACCGAAGACCTCCCCCTTTACGCGCCCTACCTGTCCATCTTCGATCTTTCCTTCACTGTCGCCATCGGCCCCGGCAGCACGCGCGCCAGCTTCATCTACGGCGCAAACGATCCGCGCCTCATGGATAAATACAAGAACATATATCAGCTCGAGAATTCAAAAGATCAGAGCTATATCCGCCTCGAACTGGACATTTCCGGCTTGACAAAAACCCCGCCGGCCAAGGCGCTTCTCCACGTTTACCGCGCCGGATACCAGAAAACCGACGACCCCCGAAAGCCCTTCCGCACTTTTGAAATTTCCCCTGAAATCATTCACGCCGGCAATGCGCACGGCCCCCACCGTGTGGACGTGCAAAGCGTCTTCGGACTGATCACCATCCGCATCGACGGCAAGGACTCCCTCTCCGCCGCCGGCGCCCCGGAGTCCCGGCCGCAGGGCCCCATGCGCCGCCGCCTGTCTCCCAACGCCGTCAATCTCAATCCCGCCGGGCTCGGCGGCGACTATCTCACCTTCGGCATGCTCTGCGACATCGGCTTCGCCGTCGATCCCGGCCAGTCAGCCACTTTCCGGGACGTCGAAGTCCGCCACCAGCGAGCCCCTCGCAATGTCCTCTTCCGGGAAGACCTCTCACAGCCGTACTCCGGAATCTTCGCCGATGCGATTCGCTCTGGCGGCGGTTTTTCCATCAGCGACGGCGCCTACCGCCTCGAAGGCGGCAGCTCCGGCCTCTTCCTTGTCCGCGATCCCGGCCGCAACTCCATGCCCATGTTGCGCACTGCCTTCCAGCTCGAAAATCGCCGCGTCTCTTCCGCCCGCCTCTACGTCACCGCCCGCGGCATCTACGAATTCTGGCTCAACGGCAAGCGCGTCGGCGACGATTGGTACACGCCCGGCTTCACCCAGTACAACCGCACCCACCTCTACCAGACCTACGACGTCACCCCGCTCCTCCAGCCCGGCGCCAACGCCATGGGCGCCATGCTCGGCGAAGGCTGGTGGAGCGGACTGCTCAGCTTCGGAACCATCTGGAACCACTTCGGAGACCGTCAGTCCCTGCTCGCCAAGCTTGTCGTCCGGTACGAGGGCGGCGGCTCCAGCGTCTTCGTCACCAACCCCCGGGACTGGCGCTATTTCAACAGCGGCCCCGTCCTTTACAGCAGCCAGTACTTGGGCGAGGTCTACGACGCCACACGGGAAGCGGCTCTCCGGGGCTGGTCCGAACCCGGCTTCGACGACAGCCGGTGGAAGCCCGCCTCCGTGGTGCCGCTCGAAGGAACGGCCTATCTCGATGCCCCCTCCGCCGCCGCCGGCCGCCCAGCCCCGGAAACACCACTCGAGTACAGCCGCCTTCAGCTTGTCGGCCAGATCGACCAGCCCGCGGGAATCTTCCAGACGGTCAAGGCGAAAAGCCTGCGCGAAGCCCGCCCCGGCGTCTACGTCTACGACCTCGGCCAGAACATGACCGGAGTGCCGCGGATCGTCATCCGCAACGGCCGGCCGGGCCGCAAAATCACCGTCCGTTTCTCGGAAATGCTTTACCCGGATCTGCCCGAATCCGGCCCCAATGTCGGCATGATCATGACCGAGAATTACCGCGCCGCCCTCAGCCAGGACATCTACGTCATGCGCGAGGGCGAACAGGTCTTCCAGCCGCGCTTCACCTCGCACGGCTTCCAGTACGTGGAAATCACCGGTCTCGACAGCCCGCTGCCGCCGGAAGACGTCGAAGGGCTCGCTATCAGCTCCATCCGCCGCCTCACCGCCGGATTCCGCTCCTCCAACGAAAAAGTCAACCGCCTCTGGCAGAACATCGTCTGGTCCAACGTCGGCAATTTTCTCTGGATCCCCACCGATTGCCCGCAGCGCAACGAACGCATGGGCTGGTCCGGCGACCTCAATGTTTTCTCCCGCACAGCAACCTACATCTCCGGCGCCGCGCCGTTCCTCGAACGCCATCTGCGCGCCATGCGGGACGTCCAGTCCGCCGCCGGCCGCTTCACCGACATCGCTCCCGTCGGCGGCGGCTTCGGCGGCATCCTGTGGGGCTCGGCGGGCATCGTCGTCCCCTGGGAGACCTATCTGCAGTACAACGATCTGGCGCTCCTCGAAGACCATTACCCGGCGATGAAGGCTTACATGCAATACCTCGAATCCTCCATCGACCCCGCCACCGGCCTCATCCGCGACGCAGCCCTCGGCGACTGGCTCGGCTTCCAGAACCGGAAGCTTGGCTCCGCCTTCCTCGCCGCCGCCTGTCACGTCTGGTGCCTCGACATCATGGCCCGCGTGTCTGAACTGCTCGGCAAGCAGAATGACGCGAAGAAATTTCGGGAGGATTATGACACGCGCAAGGAGTTTTTCAACCGGACATTTGTCAGCCCGGAGAAGAAAACACTCGGCATTCCTTCCCGCGGCTTCGGCGGCGCGCCTGCGGCGAAGCCGGAATTCCGGATGGCCGATACGCAAACCTCCTACGCTGTGGGGCTCGCCCTCGGCGCGTTCAGCGAGGACAACACGCCCCACATGGCGCGCAATCTCGCCGGGACTGTCGCCCGCGCCAACCAGGACGACGAGGGCGTGCTGCGCCCGCCCTATTCCCTCATGACCGGCTTCATCGGCACCGCCTGGATCAGCAAGGCGCTCTCCCTGCACGGCTACACCGAACACGCCTACCGCCTCCTCCAGGCAACCCACTTCCCCTCCTGGCTCTATCCCGTCCAGCAGGGCGCCACAACAATCTGGGAGCGGCTCAACGGCTACACCATCGAAAACGGATTCGGCGGCAACAACAGCATGAACTCCTTCAACCACTACTCGTTCGGCGCCGTCGGGCAGTGGCTGCTCGCCCACTGCGCCGGCATCGAACGCGCCGAACCCGGTTTCCGCCGCTTCATCCTCCAGCCTGAATCCGATCCCACCGGCGGCATGACCTGGGCGGAAGGATATTACGATTCCCTCTACGGCACAATCCGCAGCGCCTGGAGAATCGAGAACGGCACGCTCGTCTACCGCGCCACCGTGCCGCCCAACACCACCGCAACGCTCTATCTCCCGGCTCCGTCCGCCGGTGCTGTGACCGAAGGCGGACGCCCCGCCCGCTTCTCGGAAGGCGTCACGCTCCTGCGCTACGAAAACGGCAAAGCCGTGTTTGTGCTCGAGTCCGGCAGCTACGAATTCCGCACGCCCTTCTGAGCCAGCAGCTCTTGCATATGAGCTTCGTCAGACCCGCCCTCGTGCCATAATGGCGGGCGATGAAATCCGACCGCCGCCACTGGCTGCGCGCCGCCGCAGCAGCAACAGCTTCGCCCGCCCTCCGCCTGTCCGCCTCCGCACAGGGCTCGAGCCTCGCCCGCATCATGCAGGCGCCGGTGCTCCGCACCGATCTGCTCCGCGAGCCTTTGAAGGTCGAATCCGTCGATCTGCTCCGCTCCGGGCGGCACTTCCTCGTCCGCGCCCGCGCCGCCGGGCTCGAAGGGTACAGCGAAGCCCATAGCGCCGTCATGCGCGCCGCCTGGCCCATCTTCCTCCAGAAAGTCGCCCCGCATTTCATCGGGAAAGACGCCCGCGATCTCGAACAAACCTTCCACGAGGCCTATCTCGCCAACTCCAATTACAAGTGGCAGGGGCTGCCCTTCTGGGTTTCAATGGCGGCCGCCGAAATCGCCATCCTCGACCTGCTCGGAAAAGCCGCCGGCAAGTCCGTCGGTGAGCTGTTCGGCAAGGTCCACCGCCGCAAGATCTCGGTCTACCGCGCCAGCGGCAACCGGGGAAATTCGCCCGAGGCAGAAATCGAATATCTGCAAAAAATCACCGCTGAAACCGGCGCAAAAGCCATCAAATTCCGGCTCGGCGCGCGCATGCGATATGACGAGGCATCTACCCGCCGCGACCTCTCCCTCATCCCCCTGGTCAGGAAAACCTTCGGCAGCGGCATGACCCTCTACGCCGACGCCAACGGCTCCTACGACGTGCCCATGAGCCTCCGCATCGGCCGCTTGCTGGAAGAACACCGCTACGCCTTTTTCGAAGAACCGGTTCCCTTCGACTACTACGACGAAACGAAGCAAATCGCCGATGCCCTCGACATCCCCATCGCCCTCGGAGAAGAGGAGATGAGCCTGCGCAACTTCCGCCGCATCATCGAAACGGGCACGGCGCAGGTGATCCAGCCGGACCTGCTTTATGGCGGCGGCCTGATGCGCGCCGTCAAGGTCGCCCGCATGGCCAACGCCGCCGGATTGCCCTGCACCCCTCACATGTCCGGCGGCGGTCTCGGCTATCTCTACGTCGCCCATTTCGCCTCTTGCGTCGAAAACCCCGGCCCCCACCAGGAGTACAAAGGCGAGGGGGACACTCTCCCCGTCGAGTGCGCCACCTCATCTCTCAAAAGCGAAAACGGGATGCTGGCGGTGCCATCGGGCCCGGGACTCGGCATCCGCATCGACCCGGCTGTGTTGAACCGCGCCGCGCGCGTGACGAACTAGCGCGCCGGTGCGGCTCGGGGATGAGCCGGAAAACGCGGCCTGTGGAGAGGCTGTTCCCGGCAGCCCCGGCGGGAACATTCGCGCTGCCTGCCGCAGCCCCCTACTGCCGCCGCGCCCCCGGCTGATACGCAGGCAGCGCCAGCGGGTCCTCCACTGCCTTCAGCCTCTGGAACTCCGCCAGCTCCCGCGCGGCGTCTTCCTTGCGTCCCGCGCGGCGGTAGGCCTGCGAAAGGTAATAGTGGATCTGCGCGTTGCCCTGCACCAGCCGCGCCGCCTTCTCCAGCCGCGGAATCGCCTGCTCCAGCCGCCCCGCCGTCAGGTGCGCCTGCCCGATGCTGGCATGGCAGATCCAGCGGTAGCTCACCGGGACAAGCCCCATCGCCCGCTCCAGGTTTCTCAGCGCCTCGTCCGGCGCGCCCTGCCGGATTTGCAGATTGGCCAGCATCAACAGCGCCGGCCAGTGATCCGGCGTGTTCCGGATCTCCTCCTCGAACCCCTCCAGCGCCGCCTTCGGATCGGTCTCCATCAAATACAACGCCCGCGCATTGTGAACCCCGGGCGCCTTCGGATATCGCCGCACCAGCTCGTTATAGACCTTCAGCGCCTCCTCCGGGCGCCCCGTGCCGCCCGCCCACGCCGCTTTGCCCGCCATCGCCACGATCTCCCGGCGCTCCGGTGACAGCGGCGCCATCTGCCGGTCCACCGCCAGCGCCGCCAGCCCCATGATCTCTTCGATCCCCGGGTGGTTCACATTCCGCTTCGACAGCGGGTACATCTTGCCCATCCCCTCATCGAAACGCCCTTCGGCGATCAGCAGCCGCGCCATCCGCACCCGCGCCGCCACCTCGAACCCCAGGTTCGCGCCCAGCCCCAGTTGCTCCGCCTTGGCGAAATCCGCCAGCGCTTGTTCGCCGTTGTCCAGCTCCGCTTCGCACATCGCCAGCAGCGCCCACGCCGTCCCGAATCGCGGCGCCAGCTCCAGCCCCTTCCGCAGGGCGTGCACGGCTTCCGCGTAACGCTCCAGGCGGTGCAGCGCCGCCCCCATGTACAGCCAGCCTTCCACCCATGCCGGACGGATCGCAAGCGCTTCGCGGTACAGCTCCACCGCCTCCGCCGGGCTCGCATCCAGCACCGCTTCGGCACGCCGCGCCAGCTGCTCGAACCGCTCGAACGAGGACGCCTGCCCGCGCGCCTCCGTCCCGGCCGCAACGCACAAAAACAGGATCGCCAGAATCTGTTTCATCCGACTCCCGCCCCCGCCCTGCCGCTCTGCCGCATCACGCTTCCCCCTCTAGAATACCGGGAGGGCGGCTATCATGAAAGGGATGCGCGCCCTCCTCCTGCTGGCGGCGCTGGCGGCCCCGGCGGCGCAGCCTCCCTCTCCCGAACAGCTCTTCCGCGAAGCCGTCGAGGCCCAGCAGAAGGGCGACGACGCCCTCGCCGTGCAGAAATACACCGCCCTGCTGAAGCTCGCGCCAAACGTGCCCGAAGTCCACGCCAACCTCGGCGCCGCCTACGCCCGCCTCGGCCAGTTCGAGAGCGCCATCCGGCACTACCGCAGCGCCCTCTTGCTCGATCCCTCCAACCGCGCCCTTCAGTTCAACCTCGCCCTGGCTCATTACAAACAGCAGAACTTCCGCGAATCGCTCCGGCTGCTGGAACCGCTGCTCGCCGCCGCCCCCGGCGACTTGCGCCTCGCGCTTCTCGCCGCCGATTGCTACAACCGCACCGGCCAGGAGGCGAAGACCGTCGCCCTGCTCGCCCGCCTCGAGCCGGCCCACGATTCCGACATGGCGCTGAAGTGGCTGCTCGGCTCCGCCCTTGTGCGCACCGGCAAGAAGCAGGAGGGGATCCTCCGCCTCGACCGGCCGGCGCGCGAAGGCAGGAGCGCCGAAGCCTGCCTCCTCGCCGGCCAGACCGCCATGGAGATCCATGAGTACGAACTCGGCCGCGAATACGCCGAACTCGCCCTCAAGATCAATCCCGGCCTGCCCGGCGTCTGGACGCTCGCCGGCATGGCGCGCCACTACCTCGCCGACAACGGCGGCGCCATGGAAGCCTTCCGCAAAGCGCTGGCGGCCAACCCCGAAGATTTCGAGGCCCTCCTCGGAACGGGCACCATCCTCCTCGTCCAGCGCGATCTCGACCTCGCCCGCCAGCACCTGCACAAGGCGCTGAAGCTCAAACCCTCCGACAAGCTCGCGCACTACCAGATGGGGCGGCTCGAGCGCACCGCCGGCAACCTGGAAGCAGCGGTGAAGCACCTCGAACACGTTGTGAAGGCAGACCCCGATTGGGCCCAGCCGCACATCGAGCTTTCCGCCCTCTATTTCCGCCTGAACCGGCCCGAGGACGGCGAGCGCGAACGCGCCCTCTTCGACAAGCTCAACGCCAAGGGGCAATGACGCCCCCCGCAGCCGGCATGGCGCGCGCTCACTTCGCCCAGGCGAGGCCGTCTGCGTCCTTGCCGGCCGGGATCAGCGATTCCAGCTTCCAGTCCGACGTGCGGATGGCCGCGATCTGCCCGCTGCGGTCGCAGGAAACATACACCATCCTGCCGTCCGGCCGCATCAGCGCCATTTGCGGCGTTGGCGGCACGTCGATCCGGTGAACCACGGTGCGCGAGCCGAGATCCACCACCGCCACCTGATTGGCGCGCGGCATCGCTACCACCAGCATGCGGCCATCGGGCGTCGGGGCCGTGCCGTAGCCCGTCGCGGGCAGCGGGATCCAGTCCGCCACCTTGTTGGAGGCTGTGTCGATAACGGCCAGCCGCGGCGTGCGCTGGTCCGACGTAAAGACTTGCTTGCCGTCCGGCGAGATGGAGATGCGCTGGACGTGTTCGGCGACGGGAATCACGGTGACGAGCTTGCGGCCGCGAAGGTCGAGCACGGAGACGCTCCCCGGGCCCACGTTGGCCGTGTAGGCGCGTCGGTTGTCCGGCGAGATGGCGAGCATATGCGACTCGGCGGCCCCGGTGGGGATCTCCGCCAGCACCTTCAGCGTGGCGGGGTCGATCACCGTCACCGAGTTCCCAATCTCCGTCGTCACATAAAGCAGTCCGTCCTTCGGGCCGATGAGCGGGCAGTGGGGGCGCAGGCCGCGGCCGAGGTCGATTTCCGAAACGAGGCGCCGGGCAGGGATGTCGATGACAGCGATGGTGCGGCCGTCGGTGCCGGGGCGGCCGACGCCGGAGTTGCCGAACACGGGGACGAAAGCGCGGCGGCCGTCGGGCGAAGCAATCACCTCATGGCCGGTAACGCCGTTGACGGGGATGTTGGCGACCATGCGGCCGGCGGCCGGGTCGATGATGCCGAGGCTGTTGTCGCCCTTGTTGGCGACGAGAAGCAACCCGCCCGCAGGGGTCTGCGCGGCGAGGACGGACACGGCGAGGCAGCCCGCGGCGATGGAGAAGAAAAGCCCAGTCATGGTGCGTTGATGGTACAGGGCGGAGACGGGCGGAGTCAATGCGGGCGGCGGGCGGGGCGGCCAGAGGCAGGCACGCGCGGCGCCGGAACGAATCAGCCGCCGCAGGCGTAATTGCCGGTAAAGTGGTCCCGGTCCCGCGTCCACCCGATTCTGCCATCGGGCGCGCGGATCCGGATCCACCACACGGCGCGCTCGTACCAGAGCCGGTCGGCCGGGTCGAGAAACTCTCCCCAGCAGGCGCGGCCAGGCGAGGGGCAGCAGAGGGAAACCCCGGCCACGTCTCCTTGCACGACCCGGTTCTCATGCCAGATGCGGCCCCAGCCTTCTCCCGTATAGCCGGCGAGAAAGACGATCGCGCCCACAGGAAAAGGCGCCTCAGCAGTTCCGGACCACCGCACCAGCACGGCAGGCGGCTTCAGGTGCACTTCACCGTCGAGCGCTTCCACCTTCTGGCCGGGCAGCAGGCGGGCCACCCGGGCCGAGCCGCCCGGGGCATCGAACAGGTCCGTCGCCTTGGTCACCGTCCACTCTCCGTAATGGCAGCACTCAAAGGGGCAGATCCCGGTTGCAACATAGGCTTCGGGCGGGTGCGCCATGCCTGCCAGCCGCTCGCGCGCCTGCGCCCGCCGCTGCTCCGCCTCGCGCAGGATTTGATCCAGCCGCCGCGCGGGCGGCGACTGGCGGAATTCAACCGATGCCACCAGGGCCTGGAAGGGATTGCCGGGCCGGGCCAGGGAGTACACTGCATGGTTCTCATCCCGCGGGAACAGATACTCAAGAACCGCAACCGCGTCGCCGTACCTCTTCCCCCCCGCCAGCGCTTCCAGATACCGCCACCAGAGAAAATCGTTCGCGCAATACGCGCGCACCATTTGCCGGCCCAGCTCCGCCGCCCGGTCAAACTCGGAGCGCCGCAGGGCCTCGTCAAACTGCCGGGAATAGTGATGCACCGCCCTGTAGTCGGCCGGATCGGCGCACGGCCCGCCCAGCAATTTCTCCGGACCGGGCGCCTGGATGGCGGCCGGCAGAACCAGCAGCGGCAGCAGAAGCATGGATCTCCCGATCATCGCCGGGGCGGCGTAGAAGAGCAAGGCCGGCGCCGCGGCCGTCACTCGGGTTCGCGGACCAGGACGGCGCGGTCAGCAGAAACATTTTCGAGCACTTGTGTTTTGCCCGAAGGCCACCGGATCTCAACGCGGCCAGCTTTTGCGTGAGGCCCCAGGCCGAAGCGGACAGGACCGAGGCTCGAAGACGCATAGCCCAGGCTCGAGGTCATGTGGTTCCACTGCGCGCCTGCGGGCGTCTCCACCCGGATCACCGCCCCGATGCCGTCGCGGTTGCTCTTGACGCCCTCCAGCTGAAAGGCGATCCAGTGCCCCGCCCCGGGCGAGCGGTTCAACCAGACCTCCGCCGGACTGGCCAGCGCCGTCACCACGACGTCCACGCGGCCGTCGCCGTCGAAGTCCCCGAACCCGAGGCCGCGGTGTCGCGCCGGCGGCGCGGCATCGAGGCCCGCTTCGGCTGTCAGCGCCTGCCAGCCGCCCTTTACGCCCAGATTGCGGAAGACCGAGTTGTGCTGCTCGACCACATTGCCTGGAAGCGGGCGCGCCAGCACGTCTCCCCGGGAGACGAAGAGGTCCTTCCACCCGTCGTTGTCGAAGTCGACAAAACCGACCCCGAAGCCCGCCATCTGCATCACCAGTTCGCGCAGCCCCGTCAGAGCCGTGGCTTCCAGGAAACCCTTGGCCCCCAGCCCGCGGAACAGCGGAAATGTCTGCCGCTGCAAAGCCGCGAAAACAATGTCGGGTATGCCATCGTTGTCAAAGTCTCGGAAATCGGTTCCCATCCCGGAGATGAACAGCCCGTCTTCGGCCAGACCCACGCCGGCCTGGAAGGCAATTTCCTCGAAATGATCCCCTTTATGATGGAAAAGAAAATTGTAAAGGTAGTCGTTGGTGACGAAAATATCGGGCCTGCCGTCGGCGTCGAAGTCCGCCATCGCGCCGCCCATTCCCTTCCCCACCTTGGCGCGAACGCCCCACGCGGCCGAGACGTCTTCAAAGCGGCCGTTGCCGCGGTTCAGGTAAAGCTGGTTCGGCGTGCCCTTGTACATGCGCGGGCTGCAATAGTCGCTTTCGCCTTTGTACTCGCACAGCGGCTCGGTCTTGTAGTCCCACTGGAGGTAGTTGACGGCGAACAGGTCCAGCAGCCCGTCCTGGTTGGCATCGAACCACACGGCGCCAATGGCCCATAACGGGCCGAACTCCGGGTCGGGGCTGTTGCGGATGCCCGCCTTCGACGTCACGTCGGAGAACGTCCCGTCACCGTTGTTGCGGTACAGCGAATTGTGATGCACCCCGCCCACGAAA
Source organism: uncultured Arcobacter sp. (assembly GCA_964458495.1). GTDB lineage: Bacteria > Acidobacteriota > Terriglobia > Bryobacterales > Bryobacteraceae > JANWVO01. The sequence continues at coordinate 34,417 of CAYWJB010000011.1, read as the reverse complement.
AGATCCGGCCAGCCGTCGTTGTCGAAGTCGGCGGCGGCGGCGCAGTGGCTGTAACGTTCGCCCGCCAGTCCGGACTCCTCCGTGACATCGCGGAACTTCCCGCCGCCTTCGTTGTGGAACAGCCGGTTGCGGTACTTGGGGTCGTCCTTGCGGAGGGTTTCGAGATTGGCGCCATTGGTGAAAAAGATGTCCGGGCGCCCGTCGCGGTCGTAATCGAACACCGCCAGCCCCCCGGCCATCGTCGCCGGCACCCGCCGCGGCTTCACCTCTCCGTGCTCAAGCTGAAAACCGATGGAGACGTGCTCAAAGCGCACCGCCGCAGGTCCGCCGCCCTGCGCGGACGCCTCGTGGCTGGCAACCCACCCCAGCCACGCCAACGGAGCCGCCAGCAGAATCCACCGCGCGCCGGATCGCATCGTCTTCATTGAAGCAAACAGAAGGGGACGCCCGCGGGCGTCCCCTTCGCTTCTCGGTTCAGGTTCGCGCTCAGAACGTGTATTTGAGCGTGAACTCGGTCACGCGGCGGCCCACCGTATGCAGCGGTTTGCCGCTCGTGATCCTGTTCTGGTTGGTCTGCGACAGCGTCCCGTTGGCCGAGAAGTTCAGCTGGATGTCCTGGCTGCCCGCGGCGCCGAACTGCGGCAGCGGGTGGTTCATCCAGTTGAACGCCGAGAACCGGAACTGGATCTTGTGGCGTTCGTTGATGCTGAACGTCTTGTAAGCCGCCAGGTCGCTGTTGAAGAACGCCGGCCCCTTGATGTACGGCCAGATCAGGTCCCCGTTAAGCCCGTTGCCGGCCGGCGGCGCGAAGCAGGCGGGGTTGAAGTAATGGCCGTCCGGAAGGTTCTTGCGCGGGTCGCAAACCACCTTCGGGACCAGCGTGACGGAGTTGGTGCCCAGCTGGCGCTGGTTGGTGAAGCCCCCAGGCCACAGGGCGTTCAACGTGCCGCCCGTGTTGGGCTGGATCGGCGCGCCGCTCTGCATCTGCGTAATGCCGCTCAGCGTCCAACCGTTCACCACGCCGCCCAGGAACTTGTTCTTCGTGGAGGCGTTGGGAAGGTTGACCACATACGCGGCATTGAAGATGTGCGTGCGGTCCCAGCTCAGCACGCCGTAGTTCTCCTTCAGTCCGAAGGGCCACAGCGTCGCGCCCGAGCTGGCGCCGTTGTCCGAGACGTTGTCACGCACGCCCAGCACCTTGCTGAACGTGTAGTTCGTCGTGAACGTGACACGCCCGGACTGCTTCTGCCAGGTGGCGATCAGCGCGTTGTAGCGCGAGTAGCTTCCGTGGGTGATCAGCGACACGTCGCTGTAGTTGGCCAGCGGACGGTAGTCGTTGACCGGGAAGCTGGATGATGCCGGATCCAGGATCTGGCCGGTCTTCGGGTTGGGACCGAAGAAAGCCTTGAACGGGATGGCGTTCAGGTTGGTGAGCGAACCGCGGATCAGCATGTCCTCGCTGCGGTTGCCCTGGTACTGAACTTCAGCAACGCTCCGCCACGGGAGCCGTCGCGAGATGGTGAAGTTGTACGTCCAGGTGTAGGGCACGCGGTCGTCTCCCTTTTGCAGCGGGGTTACGCTCGAGCCGAGGCCCGACGGGCCGAGGGCGGGCGAGTAGTTCTTGAACTGGTGCCAGCCCACGCAGCAGCCCCAGACGGTCCCGTATTGCGGGATGTCGAGTGGCGCGCTGTAAGCCTGGCCGCTGACCGAGTTGTACGCGATCTGATAGCGGTACAAGCCCGCGCCGCCGCGCAGCACAGTCTTGCCGTCGCCGAACAGGTCGTAGGCGAACCCGAAGCGCGGCTCGGGGAACAGAGTCCGCGATGGCCAGCCCGACTTCGGGATCGACTTGTCGATCGCGTTCCAGACGTGGCCGGTCCACGACTTGGCGTTCGACGTGTTGTCGTACCGCGCCGGGTCCCAAACCGCCAGTCCAGGATGGTCCGCGAGCGGCACCCAGTTGCCCAGGTGCTCGAACCGCATGCCCAGGGTCAGCGTCAGGCGCCGCGAGACCTTCCACTGGTCGCTCACATAGAACGCCCAGGTGTAGTACTTGAAGTCGGTGACGGGGGCGTTCTGCATCTGTTCGAATTGGGTGATGCGGCCCGTAATCCAGTCCGCCAGCGGGTTGCCGGTGCTGCGCGCGCCCCAGTTCTCGAAGGCTGCGCCGCCCTGAGTGGTCATGTTGTAACCGCCGCCGGTCTGGTTGTTCCGCGCGAAGTCCCAGTAGAAACCGGTCTTCAGCGTGTGCTTGCCCCACAGCTTGGTGAGGTTGTCGGAAATGTTGGGCGTGTCGGAGAGCTTGCCGAATGCGTTGGCGCCGCCGGCCGACCACGGTGCGCCATACGGATACGTGGCGAAGCCCACAGCCGCATTGCCCCAGCCGTAAGTGTTGGGGATCTGCGGCAGGAACGGGTTGGCGAAAAGCCCCGTCATCGTGAACCCGATCTTGTCCGGATTGACGGCGTCCGGGTTCGTCAGCTTCACCGGGTTCAGGAACTTCGCCTTGGCGAAGATGAACTCGTTGGTCAGCGTGGGGCTGAACACATGAACAAGGTTCGCGCTCAGCACGTCCGCCGTCTGCCGCGCGTCCTGCGGCGAAGGATACGGCAGCGCGCTCGGCATCGTCCACCAGATCGCGATCGGGTTCTTCTGCAGCTCGGACTGGTGGTTCCAGCTGAAGAACAGCTTCGTGTTCTGGCTGATGTTGTAGTCCGTGCGGATGCGGTATTCCCAGCGGTCCTGCGGCGGATTGGCCAGGAACTGATAGTTCGAACCGGTGGAATTCGTCCGCGGATCGACGTTCGGCTTCGGGAACAGCTTCAGATACGCCATCGAGTCCTTGTCGAACAGGCTCGCCGGAACCATGCCGCCCGGGAACGACACGCCGTCGTTCAGGGCGTTGCCGCCCGGAAGAACGTTGGCCTGGCTGCGGGCGTTCGCAAAGTTCGTGCCGAGCGTGTCCAGGTACTCGCGGCTGAAGTTGCCCTTCAGCATCTCGTCGGTGGGCACAAAATAGTTCCGCAACTCGCCCACCGGCTGCTGCTTCATGTACTCGTAGGCCGTATAGAAAAACAGCTTGTCGCGGTTCTTGTTGAAGTTGGTGCCCGGGATCAGCACGGGGCCGCCCAGATCGCCGCCAGGATAGTAGAACTTGTCCACCTGGAACGTCGGCGACTCCTTCTTGATCCCCTGGCTCTTCTGGTAGCTGTCCAGTGCGTTGAACTTCCCGTGCCGCGCATACAAATACGCGCTGCCATGGAACTGCGCGCCGCCGCTCTTGCCGATCGCCTGGAACGTGATCGGCCCCTTGGCGAATTCAGCCCCATAGGCCGAGGTCAGCACCGTGACCTCCTGCACCTGGTTCTGGTTGACGTTCGCCGTCTGCGTGCCCTGGTTGCCCGGGTCGAGCAGGTTCGCGCCGTCCGAGGTCATCGTCATGGCCCCGTTCGGTTGCGTCCCCGCCGCCGAAAAGGCGCCGATGGGCCCCGAGTTGGTCGCAGTCACATAGCTGTTCCACATCGTCTGGCCAAGACCGCTCGTCATCGCCATGCCCGGCATGATCTTGATCAGCTCCGCGGCATTGCGGCCGACAATCGTCAGGTCTTCCACCATCGTGCGGTTCAGCGTCTGGCTGAACTGCCCCGAGTCCACCGGAACCACTACCTCGGCAGCCTCCGAAACCTGAATCTCTTGCCGCGTGCCCGCGACCTCGAGAATCACGTTCGGCAGGTTCACACTCGCACCCTGTGTGAGCTGAATGCCCTTCCGCTCCCACGTCTCCAGTCCCGTGAACGACACGGTCACGGTATAGGAACCGGGCGGCACCGACGGGAACACGAATACGCCGCTCGAGTTGGTGACGGTTTCACGCGTGATGCCGCTCTCGTCGTTCTTCAATACCACCTTCGCGTTCGGCACCACGCCTCCGGTGCGGTCCACCACAGTCGCGCTGATGGACGCGCTTCCATATTGGGCCGCCGCGGGTAGCGCCAGCCCGAACAACAGCACAACAGCCGCTACGAGGACGACTGCTTGCCGGAGCCCGGCCGGCGGCTGCCACGTGGCCGCCCTGTCAACGGTTTCAAGTGTCACTTTCATTGGACCCCTTGTTGGTTTTCACTCTGACCCGCCAGACACCCACAGGCTGCTGTCTCTCCCCTGAATGTCTGACCGATCCTAGCCAAGTATATAGAGAGCCCACTAGTGTGTCAATACTATTTCCGCGACTTTCGGACAAGCACGTAGAAAATCCAAAGCGCGCCGAATCAGCAAGATGCAAATGTCTGGATTCGTGAACTGAAATCGCCCACACCTACCCCGGAACGGGCGAGCGAAAAACAAGACACACTCCCTGCCAATTCATTACATTGGCTCGACTTGTAGGGTTCCCCCCAACGGCGCCCCTGAGCCACCCAACACGCCACCGGGGTGAAGTTCATACCGCAGCCGTTGCCTCAATCCACCCCCCTGTGGCGCCCTCCCGCCGCCCCGCAGGGTCGCCGAAAGCCGCCCGGCGCCACCTGCACCCGGATGCCCTGAAACGGCCTGCCCACCAACCGCCGCCACGATCGGAGACCCGCCCATGAAAACGCACCACAATCACGCAGCGCTCTTCCGGTTCCCCGCAAAGCCCCGGCACACTCCGGCGCTCACTCGCCAACCACGGTGATCGTCACCTCCCGCTGCCGCGGCCGGTCGTCGAAATCGCAAAGCACCACCTGCTGCCACGTGCCCGTGTGCAGCCTCCCGTTTTGAACGGGAAATGTTTTGGACGTCCCCATGAGCGCGCTGCGCAGGTGCGCGAATCCGTTGTGATCGCCCCACCGCGCGTTGTGCGCGTAACCGTCATGCACCGGTGCGATGCGCTCCAGCGCGTCTTTCAAATCCTTCACCGCCCCGGGCTCGAACTCGATCGTCGTCACCCCGAGCGTCGATCCCAACCCGCTGACATTCACCACGCCCGTCCGGATCCCGCTCTCCGCCACCGCCCGTTCCACCTGCGCCGTCATATCCAGCACATCGCACATCCCCCGCGTCGACACGCGGACTGTTTTTTGCAGCACCGCCATCCATCCCAGCCTACCCCGCGCAAGCCTGCGTCCGCGCCTCGCCCACCGCAGCCCGCAGCTCGATCAGCGCGCTTCGCGCGGCGCCCTCTGCGGCGGCCGGAGCTTCGAACAACGAAAGCTGCCCCCACGCCGGCTCACACGATGGAGCCGTCTGTCCGAACCCGCACTCCTCCCGGATGCGCGCCACCCGCAGTTCCAGATCCCGGCGCAGGTCCGCAGGAACCCGCGTCCTCCCTGCGAACAGCCGCCGGTACCGCGCCACCTGCCCGGGGAATTTCGACTCCAGCATCCGGAAAAAGACGCTGCGGGCCGGTTCGCGCAGAAACAACATTTGCGCGCCGAAATGTTTCGCTCCGGCTGCGCGCGCAGCCCGCGCGACGGCTTCCAGTTCGCCGGGCCCGTCGTTGATCCCCGGCAACACCGGGCTCAGGAACACCGCCGTCTCCACGCCCGCCCGCGACAGCCGCTCCAGCGCCCCGAGCCGCAGGTCCGGCCGCGGCGCCCCGGGCTCCAGCACCCGCGCCAGGCCCGCGTCCAGCGTCGTCACCGTGAAGTTCACCCGCACCCGGTTCCTCCGGCTGGCCCGCTCCAGCAGTCCCGCGTCCCTCGCCGCCAGGTCCGACTTCGTCGTCAGCGCAACCCTCAGCCCCGCCTGCGAACAAAGAACCTCCAGCACGGCGCGCGTCACTCCAAACCGCCGCTCCGCCGGCTGGTAGGGATCGGTAGCCGTCCCGATTGCGATCCACTCGCCGGGCGCCACCGCGCGCAGCTCCCGCTCAAACAAATCCTTCCGGAATTGTTTGACGAAGATCAGTCGCTCGAATGCCCCCGCGTCCAGCTCCAGGTACTCGTGCGTGTACCGCGCGTAGCAGTAGTGGCAGCCCGGCTCGCAGCCCCGGTACGGGTTGATGGTCCATTGAAAAGGCATCAGGCTCCCCGCCTGGCAGCGGTTCAGCAGCCTCGCCGCCGGCAGGCTGCGGTACTCCACCCGGGACTTGCCGGCCAGCATCGGCGCCTGCGCGGCGGCTTGTGCCAGTCCGGGCCTCATAAGCCTATATTCGCTTTTTCTTCGCCATTTGTCAAGGGCCCGTTCCGGTGATAGAGTCCAACTCATGCGCACGGACCGGAGAACGTTCCTGAAAGCCTCGGCCGCGGCGCCGGCCGCGGCCTCGGCGCAAGTCGGCACGCCGCGCCAGCCAGCCGGCATTGAGTGGCCCAGAGTCTTCCGCGGGCCTGCCTTGGCCACCATCGCCATGCCTCTCGGCGGAGTCGCGGCAGGCTCCATCAGTCTCGGCGGGCGCGGGCAGCTCCGGGACTGGGAGATCTTCAACCGCCCCGACAAGGGCAATCAGCCCGGATTCGCCTTCGCCTCGATCCGCGTCGAAACCCCCGGCCGGCGGCCCGTGGCCCGCGTCGCAGAGGCGCGCCTTCTGCCCCCGTTCGAAGGCGCCTCCGGCCTCGGCTCAAACAATGTTCCGGGCATGCCCCGCCTCGAGCGGGCCGTCTTCACTTCCTCCTACCCGCTGGCGCGGATCGACTTTCAGGACCGCCGCCTCCCCGTCCGCCTGAGCCTGGAGGCCTTCACGCCCGTCATCCCGCTCGATGCCGGTTCCAGCGGCCTGCCCGCCGCTCTGCTGCGCTACGTCGTGACCAACCCCGGCCCGGTGACAACGAAGGTGAGCCTCTGCTGGTCCATCGAAAACCCCTTCCGCACGGCGCCCGACTCAGGCGCCGCCCGGCCCGCCGCCGACGCCCGCCGCAACGAGCCGCGAAAGGACGATCTGCTCTCCGGTCTCGTGATGTCCAATCCCGGCCTCGACCCCGCTCACCCCGCAGCCGGCGAGTTCGTCCTTGCGGCCATCGATCCCGCCGCCGCCCTCTGGCGGGGCTGGCCCCGCTCCCGCTGGTTCAACAGCCCCATGCTGTTCTGGGACGCCTTCAAGGCTTCCCCGCAACTGGACGCCGAGCCCGCCGAACCCGGCGTCGTCGGCGTCGTCCACCTCATGCGCGAGATCCCGCCCGGCCAGCAGGCCCGCTTCGGGTTCGTTCTCGCCTGGCGTTGCCCGAACCGCACCCCCGCCCACTGCGGCTGGCGCGCCTCCCAGGGCAACGAAAACGCCATCATCGGCAATTGGTACGCCACACGGTTTCCCGACGCCTGGTCGGTGGCGCGCCATCTGGCTGCAAACCTCGGCGAACTCGAGCGCCGGACCCGCACCTTCGTTTCCGCCATGCAGACTGCGTCGCTGCCCGGCTGCGTCAAGGACGCAGCCATGAGCAACCTCTCCACGCTCGCCACCCAGGTCTGCTTCCGCACCGCCGATGGAGAGTTCCACGGCTTCGAGGGCGCCAGCGACAAGAGCGGCTGCTGCTACGGCTCCTGCACCCACGTCTGGAATTACGAATCCGCCACCAGCTTCCTCTTCCCCGGCCTCGCGCGCAGCCTCAGAAACGCCTCCTTCGGCCACATGATGGACGAACGCGGCGCCATCCACTTCCGCGAAATTCTGCCGAAAGGGACTGGCCGTTTCGGCCTTGCCGCTGCCGACGGGCAGATGGGACAGATCATGAAAGCCTGGCTGGATTTCCGCCTTTCCGGGGACAGAAAATGGCTTGCCGAAATCTGGCCATCCATCAGAAAGGCAGTGCAATTTTGCTGGATTTCCGGGGGCTGGGACGCCGACCAGGACGGCGTCATGGAAGGTGCCCAGCACAACACCTACGACATCGAATTCTACGGCCCGAATCCGCAGTGCGGCATCTATTACCTGGGCGGCCTGCGCGCGGCAGCGGAACTGGCGCGCGCCGCCGGGGACACCGGCTTCGCCAGCCGCTGCCTCGAACTCTGGAAGCGCGGCGCCGCCTGGATCGACTCCAACCTCTTCAACGGCGAATATTTTATCCAGAAAGTCCGCGGCCTTCCGCGCGCCTCCATCGCGGAAACCCTCGTCTCCACGATGGGCTCCGACGATACGGAAAAACCGGACTACCAGCTCGGAGAGGGCTGCCTCGCCGACCAGCTCATCGGCCAATACCAGGCCGACTTGTGCCGTCTGGGGCCGCTGCTGAATGCGGCGCACATCCGCGCCGCTCTGTCCTCGATCTGCAAATACAACCGCCGCGCTTCCATGGAAGAGCATGAGAACATGCAGCGGACCTACGCCCTCAACGACGAATCGGGGCTCCTCATCTGCGATTACGGCAAAGCCCCCCGCCCCCGCATCCCGTTCCCCTACTTCGCCGAGGCGTGGACGGGCATCGAATACCCGGCAGCGGCGCAGATGATCGGCATGGGCATGGTCGAGGAAGGTCTGTCCATCATCGAAGCCGCCAGAAGAAGGCACGACGGAACGCGGCGGAACCCGTTCGACGAACCCGAATGCGGCCACCACTACGCACGGGCGCTTTCCGCCTGGAGCGCCGTGGTGCTCGCCTGCGGCTTCTTCTACAACGCCGTCGACAAGTCCCTGGAGATCGCCCCCGCCCTGCCCGTGCGCCCCTTCCGCGGCTTCTGGAGCACCGCCTCCGGCTGGGGCACTTTCCGCCTCGGCCCCGCCGCCCACCTGCGCATCGAGGCCGCTGAAGGAAAACTGGAAGTGGCCTCCCTCGCCCTGGAGGGCAAGCCCGCCAGACTGCCCTCCCCTGCCCTCATCCTCCCGGGCCAGCCCCTGTCCATGACGGGGGCATAGAAAACCCCGGCTGTTCTTGCAGCGCCGGGCGAATCTGAAGTTCCTGTCTCGATCCCCTCCGGCGGCTCGGCGCCGCTCGCCGCAACGCCTGCAACCGCGCGCGCAGGACCGCTCCCCGCGCGGGCGGCTGCGGGAGCCCCCCAGTCCACACCACCCGGCTGGCATCATCCCTCAAGCCAAACCGCTCGCCGGCCGGCAGCCCGCTGTTCACCACGCCGCCGGGGTCGGAATCCCGAATCGCACGGCCCCTCGATGCTGGAACCCCGCAAGTTCGTTGAAATCCCGGCGTGTACGGAACCCGGCAGCAGGCGGAAATTCTTCACCCGCGGGGGCTGGGCGGCATCTTGTGCGAGTCGCCGCTGCCGCCAGCCGGTCCATGACAGCAGCCTCTCCGGCGCCAGACGCTTCGGAGACGCGCCTTCTTCTGGTCAGCGCCTCGGCCCGGTCCCCGCGTGGCCCGGCACCGCATGGCGGGTTGGCGCTGGCAGAGACCGCTCCTCCGTTCCGGTCTCTGCCAGCTTCTGCGGGTGTGCGTCAGGACCGTGTCCCGTCACCACCCTTTCGCCCGCCGCCGCCCAGCGCGGCGAGCCCGAACAAACCTGCTGCAATAAGAAACGCCGCGCCCGCTTCCGGGCGAATCCCCTTCAGACAGCCCGTTCCACCCCATGACCCGAGTCGCCAGCCAGTGGAATCCTCCATGCCCGTCGCTGGCACCCTCCCCGCCGATTTCAGAACCGCCCGGCGCTTTCTCCTCCGGGTTCCTGGCCACGACGGCCCAGCTGCCTGCGGGTCGAATCATACCCTCGACTCTGCCAGTGTGCCCGGCCACAATCGGTTTTCAAAGTTAGCTGCGCAATTCCCGGGGCTACGTAACTGCGCGTAACAACAAAAAACCAACGGCTTGGACGCGCCGGTTCCAGACAGCCCGGCTCGCGGCTGGCCCGTTCCACCTCACCCGCCCGTCCCGGGCAGGGTGCCGGACGGCTGCCCGGAACGGCTTTTGCGCGGGCTTCGAACCTCGTGCTGCCGGGCGTCAGGGGAAGTTGATGGCGCCGCCGGTCCAGGTTCGTGTCCCGCTCGAACCGGAAGAGCCGGAACGCCAAACGATCCGCAATCCGCCGGCTGGCCGCCGAACGCCGGACATCTGGCTCGGAGTCGTGATCCCGCACGCCGTTGAAAGCCGGCGGCGGGCAACGGCGTCTCCGCTCCGGTTCGGGCGATGAAATGCAGGAGTCAAGGCGTGCCGCTTGGGCGATACGTCCAGTTCTTCCAAGAGCAGCGGCTCCGCGACGCGGCCGGGTCCATCGGGCGCGCCATGGCGCTGGCGCCCTTGCGGCTTGAAGTGGTCCGCTATTACGCCGGCTGGCTGGCGATTGCCGGGCGCGCATCGGAGGCATGGCAAACGATGCAACTGCTGCTGGCCGTGATCCCGCGCCACCGTCTGGTGCGGCTCGCTGCAGCGGCGCTGGCATATCACCGGAACGATTTTCCCGCCATGCTCCGGCTGGCGGAGCGCACGCTGGAGCTGGAGCCCGGTCTGGCGGCGGCGCGCTGGCAGCGGGGTCTCGCCCGCCAGCAGTTGGGCGACGGGGCTGGCGCGGAAGCCGACTGGCGCCAGGCATTGCGGGAGCATCCCGACGACCGCCGCTCGGCCGCCGCGCTCATGCACCTGCTGGCTGCGCGGGGAAGGCGCTCAGAAGCTTGGCAACCCACCGAAGGCAGCGGGTTGACGCGCTCGCCTGACTTGCGCGCCCTTGTCCATGCGGGCGCGGGCGAAGCCGCGCAAGCACCGCACGCGCTTCGCCAATCATTGGCAGCCCGCGAAGCCGGGCTCCCCTACTTCACCGTCGACCCGCGCTTCGCCGCCCTGCGGGATACGGCGGGCGGCAAGCGGATTCTCGAACAATTGATGCAGGGAACTTAACCGGGGACAACGGGCGTCCGGCTTTCGGCCGGCGTCTTCTCTTGCCCCATTCCCCGGGCCCGCCTCTCCGCAGCGCACGGTGCGCACCCCCAGCCGGATTGGAAGCGCCGGACCTCCCCTCCTGCGTTCGGCGTTCTCCGGTTTCGCCTCGCTCGCTCGGGTTTCCGCGGTGAGGGCGCAAACCTCTCTCGCGTTCTTCAGAGGCCTGGGGATCTACGCAAGGAACCGAAAAGAAATGGTGCGCCCGGAGTGATTCGAACACCCGACCTACTGGTTCGTAGCCAGTTGCTCTATCCAGCTGAGCTACGGGCGCACAGCCGTGTTTTCTGTCAACATTATAGCGGGCCGGAGGCGCGGGGAGCAAGAGGCCCGGCTCAGCAGCAGCGCGCCCGGAGCGCCGCATCACGGCAATGATTCGAGCCAAGGCCGGCGGTGGCTGCTTCCGCTATGGACGTGCTCTCCTGCACGCGCTCACAAAGGCGGGAATGACCGGTCCGGAGGCCGGGGCGAGCCGGCAGCCGTGGGCTCACATCGCCTGCAGGATCAGGCACTTCAGATAGCAGGTCTCCGGCACGGTGAGCAATATCGGGTGGTCGGCCGCTTGCGTGCGGCGCTCCAGGACGCGGAGCGTCCGCCGGGCCGACAGCGCGGCGGACGCCACCAGTTCCAGGAGAGCCGCTTCGGAGAGGTGGTGGGAGCAGGAACAGGTGACGAGAACCCCGCCGGCGGCGAGCAGCTTCAGCGCCTTGAAGTTGATCTCGCGGTACGCGCGCAGGGCGGCGTCCAGGTTCGACCGGGACTTGGCAAAGGCGGGCGGATCCAGAACGATCCAGTCGAACTGCCGGCGCGCCGATACCAGACCGGTGAGATAGTCGAAGGCGTTGGCCTCGCGCCACTCGATGTTTCCGATGGCGTTGAGGCGTGCGTTTTCCGCAGCCAGCTCCAGCGAGGCGGCCGACGAATCCACGGCCTCGATCGACTGGCAGCGGGACGCGGCGTGCAGGGCGAAACCGCCCGTGCAGGTGAACAGGTCGAGGCCGCGGCCGCGGGCCCAGCGGGCGGCGGCGACATAATTCTCCCGCTGGTCGAGAAAGACGCCGGTCTTCTGTCCGTGAAGAGCATCCACCAGCAGCGACAACCCGTTCATGCGGATCTGAATGCGCTGCGGCGGTTCGCCTTGCAGAACGCGGGGCTCAAGGGGCAGCTGCTCCAACCGGCGCACCGGGACGTCATTGCGGGCGATCACGGATTCGGGCTCGAGCAGCTCGAGCAGGCACTCCAGGATCAGGGGAGCGGCCCGGTCCATCCCCTGATCGAGGAACTGCACCGCGAGATGGCCCGCATAATGATCCACGATCAGCGCCGGCAGAAGATCGCCCTCGGCATGGACCAGGCGCCACGCGTCCGAGCCGCTCACCACGCGGGTGCGGAGATCCAGCGCCGCGCGCAACCGCTCCAGGAAAAAGCCGCGGTCGATCGGCCGGTCCTCGCGGGTCAGCAGGCGAAGCCGGATCTGCGAGGCGGCGGAGAAGTGCGCCACTCCGAGAAACCGCCCGCGCTGGTTGACAACGCGCACGGCCTCCCCCGGCGCCGCATTGCCGGAAGCCAGGACATCGCTTGAGTAGATCCACGGATGGCCCGAGTCGAGCCGCTCTTCGGCCTTGCGGTTGACTGTGACCGGGGTCAAGCGAGCCTTTCCAGCCGCGCAATCCGCTCCGAAGTGGGCGGATGAGTGGAGAAGAGCCGCATCAGGCTCTCGCCGGAGAAAGGCTTGATGATGAACATGTGCGACATGGCCGGGTTGGCCTCCAGCGGAATGCGTTTCGACCACGACTCCAGCTTGCGCAGCGCATTCGCCAGCCCGCGGCCGGTCCCGATGGCGCGCGCGGCTTCGGCGTCGGCGGCGAACTCGCGCGTGCGCGAGATCGCCATCTGGATCAGCAGCGCGGCGATCGGCGCCAGCAACAGCAGCGCAAGGCTCGCCAGCGGATTGGGCGCGTCGTCGTCGCTCGAGCGCCCGCCGCCAAAGAAGACGAACATCCGGGCGGCAAAGGTGATGGCCGCTGCAATCGTCGCGGCGATCGAGCTGATAAGGATGTCCCGGTTGCGCACGTGGGCCAGCTCGTGGGCGATCACGCCTTCCAGTTCTTCGTCGTTCATCAGCTCGAGCAGTCCCGCGGTCACCGCAACCGATGAGTGGCGCGGGTTGCGGCCCGTGGCGAAGGCGTTCGGCGACCGCTCGGGGATCACCCAGAGCTTCGGCTCCGGGATGCCCATGCGCTGGCAAAGGCGCTGCACGACCGGAGCGAGCCGGTAGTAGATCTCCGCATTCTGCGTCGGGCTCACCCGCACAGCGCCGCTCGACATCAGCGCAATCTTCTCCGAGAAGAAATAGCTGAGGAAGTTCATCGCCACGGCGAACAGCAGGGCCGTCTGAAGTCCGGAGGCGCCCCCGAGCGCTTGGCCAATGGCCAGCAGCACGCCGCTGAGCAGGCCGAGCAGAAGAACCGTCTTGACCGAGTTCATGGCTGTGTTCTGATCCCATTTTCTCAGATGCAGAGCGCTGGCGCGGGGTTCCCCGAAGGCCGCGTTGTGATACCGTGGGAGTTTCAGCACCCGAATTGTCAACAACCGGAGGCGAAAAGACGCGATGGAAGCGCTGGGAATGATCGAGACCAAGGGACTGATCGGGGCAATCGAGGCCGCCGATGCCATGGTGAAGACGGCGAACGTGGTGCTCACGGGGAAGGAATACGTGGGCGCGGCCTACGTGGTGGTGACCGTGCGCGGCGACGTCGGGGCGGTGAAGGCGGCGACGGACGCCGGCGCGGCGGCGGCGCGGCGCGTGGGCGAGCTGATCGCGGTCCATGTGATCCCGAACCCCCACGAGGAAACCGAGAAGGTGCTGCCGGCGGGCAACGCGAAGAAGTAGGCGGGCGGGGCTGAGGGCGAGGGCGCGCGATGCCGCACGAGCCGGACGCACAGAGTCTCGAAGAGGTCCGCACGAAGGTCGGGCTGGCCCACGCGGCATGGCTCGAATACGCCCGGACGAGCCAGCAGCAGGCGGATGCCGTGGTGGAGGCGGTGGCGGCTGCGGGTCGGGCGGAGGCCCGCCGGCTCGCGCAGATGGCTGTCGACGAGACCGGAATGGGGAACGTCGAGGACAAGACAGCCAAGAACCTCCTCAGCACGGACATTTTGCCCCGGTGGATGCGAAGCGTGCGGACTCTGGGCGTGCTGCGCGAAGATGCGGCGCTGCGCGTGACCGAGATCGGAGTGCCGGTGGGGGTGGTGGCCGCGATCTGCCCGACGACGAATCCGACTTCCACGGCTCTGTTCAAGATCCTGATCGCCCTCAAGTCCGGCAACGCCGTCGTTCTCAGCCCGCACCCGCATGCCAGGCAGTGTACAGGCGCGGCCGCGGCGATCGCGATGGAAGCGGCGGAGAAGGCGGGCGCGCCGCGGGGGCTGATCCAGTGCCTCGAGCGTCCGACCCTCGAAGCGACGCAGGAGCTGATGAAGCACCCGAAGACCGCCGTCATCCTCGCCACCGGAGGCGCAGGCATGGTGCGCGCCGCGTATTCGTCGGGCAAACCCGCCTATGGCGTCGGCCCGGGCAATGTGCCGGTGCTGGTGGACCCCTCGGCCGACGTCGCGGCCGCGGTGCGCCGCACGGTGGAGGGCAAGAAATTCGACTACGGCACGGTCTGCTCCAGCGAGCAGACGGTGGTGGCCGAGCGGGCGCTGCGCGACAGGATCCTCGACGAGCTCAGGAAGAACGGCGCCTGCCTCTTGAACGAGGGGGAGCGGGCGGCCGTGGAGAAGACGCTGTTTGCCGGCGGCACGAGGGTGAGAGGGGAATGCGTCGGAAAATCTCCGCAGAAAATCGCCGAATTGGCGGGTTTTTCCGTGCCCGCGGGAACCACTATTCTGGCTGGCGAGATTGCCGGCATCGGCAAGGATTTTCCGCTTTCAGCAGAGAAATTGTCGCCGGTGCTGGCCCTTTACTGGGTGGATGATTTTGAGCAGGCTCTGCAGGCCTGCGAGGCGGTTCTTCGCTTTGGGGGAACAGGGCACACGGCGGTCATCCATGCCCGGGACGAGGCGCGCGTCCGGGAGTTCGGCCGGCGCGTTCCGGCGCTCCGCGTCCTGGTGAACACGCCGTCGCCGCAGGGCTCGGTGGGAATCACGACGAACCTGCCCCCTTCAATGACGCTGGGATGCGGCGCCATGGGCGGCAACGTCACGGGCGACAATGTGGGGCCGCAGCACCTGATCAACGTCAAGCGCGTCGCGTGGGCCGTGCGGACGGCGGAAGAAGCCATGGGAAGGCAGGACAGCGGCATGAGCGCCGGCGACCGCGCGGCTCTCGTGGCTGCGGTGGAACGCTACCTCGCTGAACGCGGCATCGCGGTGAAGTCCGGCGGGGCGCAGGAGGCGGTGGCGGCGGCGATGCCCGCCGCCGCCGCCGCGGAAGCCGTGAAAGCCATCCCCCGCGAGGCCGTCCTCGAGGCGGTGGACCGCCGCCTTGGAACCGCGGGCGCGGGCGCCGCTTGCGCCTGTTCGCAACCCGGAAGCGCCGGAGCGAAGGGTGGCGGGAACTCGGCGGAGGTGGCGCCTGCGCCGCCTGCGCCGGAGGTGAAGATCGCGGATTTCGTCTGCGAGGCGGACGTCAGGGAAGCGGTCGCGAAGAAGAAAAAGATCTTCATTGGCAAGAAAACCATCGTCACGCCGGCCGCGCGCGACGCCGCGGCGGCGGACGAAATCCTCGTGATGGCGGAACGGTAAAGGGCCGCCGGTCACGGAAATTCATCTGGAAATTCATGGAGCTGAACCTGGAAAAACTGGCGGCAGAGATTGAGAAATTTCTGCACGCAGAGTCCTTCATTGTCTACCCGTGCCTGAGCCGCAGGGTCGACGACCGCAATGTCGTTTTCTGGGACCACGAACGGTCGCCCGATTTCCGGCGGTTTCTGGAGTGCGCGCAGCAGATGGGCGTGCGGCTGGTGCACGTCAACGAGGAGCGGTTCGCCGCCGGGCAGAGGGAGGCCGCGCTCGACATGCTGGAAGATACCGACATGACTCGCGAGGAGCGGCGGGAGATGGAGAGGCGGATCCAGTCGTTTGCGAAGCATGAGGGAAAGCTGTGCTCGGTCGAGCTGAGCTTCGACTTCGAGGGGCGGACCTATATGTACGCGGTGGAGACCGAGTGGCTGGAGGAGTGGCACTCGATCGTGGACGAGCTGGGGCTCGCCGAGCAAGGCCCCGGCGACGAAGACGGGGGCTACCGCGGATTTTACTCCAACAACTGAGGCGCATGAGTTCCCGCGCGCGATGGACCGGGCCGCAGGGGGACGAAAGCGGCGCAGCGCGTCTGGCGCGCCAGTGCGGACTCGAGATGCCCGCGGCGCGCGTGCTCTGGGCGCGGGGTTTCCGCCAGCCGCATGAGGTGGAGCGGTTCCTGCACCCGAAGCTCACGCATCTGGAAGACCCGTTCCGGATGCGCGGCATGGAAGAAGCGGCGGCGAGGCTGCTGCGCGCGGCGCGCGCGGGCGAGCGCGTTCTGCTCTACGGCGACTACGACGTGGACGGCGTGTCTGGGGTCGTGATCCTGCTGCACATGCTCGAGGTGCTGGGACTGAAGGCGGCCTATCACGTTCCCGACAGGCTCAAGGACGGTTACGGCATGCAGGCGGCGGTGGTCGAGCAGGCGGCGCGCGAGGGCTGCACCCTGATCGTGAGCGTCGACACGGGCACCCGGGCGTTTGAGGCCGTCGAGGCGGCCAGACGGGCGGGGGCGGACGTGATCGTGACCGACCACCATCTGCCCGGGGAACGCCTGCCGGATGCGCTGGCAGTGCTGAACCCCAACCAGCCCGGGTGCGGATACCCGAACAAGAACCTGTGCGGAGCGGGCGTGGCGTTCAAGCTGGCCCAGGCGCTGATGGAGGTGGACGGGTGGTCGCCGGAGCGGATCGTGCGCTTCACCGATTCGTTCCTGATCATGGCGGCGGTGGCCACCGTGGCCGATGTGGTGCCTCTCACCGGCGAGAACCGGCTCATTGTGAAGCGGGGGCTGGACGGCATTGCGAAGACCAGAAATCCCGGCTTGCGCGCGCTGCTCGAAGCGAGCGGCTTCGCGCCCGGAGAGACGCTGAGTTCCGCAGATCTGGGCTTCCGCCTGGCGCCGCGAATCAACGCGGCAGGACGGATGGACCACGCCCGCGACGTGATCGAGCTGTTCCTGACTCGCGACGAGGAGCGGGCGCGCGACATTGCCCGGCGGCTGGACGAGCTGAACGCAGAGCGCCAGCGGACGGGCGAGGCGATCGTTCGCGAAATCGTGGAGCGCTACGGCCAGGAAGGTCCGCCGCCGGATAAGGCGGGGCTGGTGTTCTATTCGCCGTCGTGGCACAGGGGCGTGGTGGGCATCGTCGCCAACCGTGTCGCCGAACTCTACCACCGTCCCGTGATCGTGCTGGGACGGGACGAGAACACCGGGATGGCGCAGGGCTCGGGGCGTTCGATTCCGGGCTTTCACCTGCTGTCCGCGCTGGAGGAGATGGCGGACGTCTTCGCGAAGTTCGGCGGGCACCGGCAGGCGGTCGGCGTGACGCTGGAAGAGGGGCGCGTCGAGGAACTGCAAGTGCGGTTCAACGGCGTAGCCAGGGCGTGGCTGACGGAAGAAGACCTGGAGCCGGAGCTGCGGCTGGAGGCGGAGCTGCGGCTGGAAGAGCTGAACGACAAGGCCTCGGGCGAAATACTGGCGATGGCGCCCTTCGGGCACGGGAACCGGCAGCCGGTGTTTCTGGTGCGCGGGGCGGAGGTGAGGCAGGCGGAGGGGTTCGGCAAGAGCGGCGAGCATGTGCGGGCGCGGCTGTGGCAGGGCGAGCGAAGCCTGTTTGTGAAGGCGTGGAGGAGTTCGGCGCGGCTCGAGGAGTTGCGGGAAGGCGCGCGGATCGACGCGGCGGTGACAATCGAGGAGGATGCGTGGAGCGCCCGGCGCGGGTTTGCCCCGTGGTCGGCGTCGATGCGGGATTTCCGGGCGGCGCAGGACCAGGATCAGCCGCCAGCGATGGCGCCGATGATCAGGAGCGGCTCCTCGCCGGCGGCGACAGCGGCCGGCAGCGGTGTGTCGAGCGGATCGTTGGAAAAATCCCGGCGGCAGGCGTAGAAGCGCACCAGCGGGCGGCGCGCGCCGGCGCGGGGATTACGGATGGCGCCGCGGAGCTCGGGGTGGGCGGCTTCAAGCGTGTCGAGAACGGCGGCGATGGTCACCGGCGGTGCGACCTCCAGCGCCACCTCGTCCGGAGCGCCCGCCAGCAGGCGCAGCGGATACGGCAGGACAACGCGGATCATGGCAGCGTCTGCACTTCGACCGAGAGCACGGGGGGCAGGTGGCTGGCAATGGGCGTCCAGTGATCGCCCTCGTCAGATGAGGCGTAGATCTGCCCGCCGGTAGTCCCGAAGTAGACGCCGCAGGGATCCAGCGAATCCACCGACATCGCGCCGCGCAGCACGTTGACGTAGCAGTCCCGCTGCGGGAGTCCGTCCGCCAGCGGCTCCCACTCGCCGCCTCCCGAGCGGGTGCGCCAGACGCGGAGCTGGCCGCCGGGCGGATAGTGTTCCGAGTCGCTCTGGATCGGGACCACATAGACGGTCTCGGGCTCATGCGCGTGGACGGCGAGGGCGAAGCCGAAATCGCTGGGCAGGTTGCCGCTGATCTCGCGCCAGGAATCGCCCGCATCGTCGCTGCGCATGACATCCCAGTGCTTTTGCATGAACAGGACATCCGGGCGCGCCGGATGCCGGGCGATGCGGTGGACGCAGTGGCCCGTTTCGGCTTCAGGGTCGGGGATGTAATCGGAGCGGAGGCCATGGTTGATGGCCTTCCAGGTGAGGCAGCCGTCGTCGGTGCGGAAGGCGCCGGCGGCGGAGATGGCGATGAAGGCGCGGTCCGGCTTCGAGGAATCGAGCAGAATGGTGTGGAGGCAGAGCCCTCCGGCGCCGGGCATCCAGCTGGGACCGGAGCCGTGCCGGCGAAGGCCGGGCAGCTCGGTCCAGGTCGCGCCGCCGTCGCTCGACCGGAAGATGGCGGCGTCCTCGCCTCCGGCGTAGACCGTGTCCGGATCCGCCGGACAAGGCTCGAGATGCCAGACACGCTTGAACTCCCACGGGCGCTGCGAGCCGTCGTAGTGCTGGTGGGTTCCGGCCTCGCCTTCGTAGACGAAGTCCTTCCCAACGGCTTGCCACGTGGCGCCGCCGTCGTCGGAGCGCTGGATTACCTGGCCGAACCAGCTGCTGGACTGCGAGGCGTAAATGCGGTTCGGATCCGCGGGAGAGCCCTTCATGTGGTAGATCTCCCAGCCCCCGAAAAAGGGCCCGTCGACCTTCCAGTTGCGGCGTGTCCCGTCCGCAGTCAAGATGAACGCGCCTTTGCGAGTGCCGGCGAGCACGCGGACTCCGCTCATCGTGATCCCTCCCCTCTGGCCGCGCCTTCCCGGCGCGGCGGATCTTCTACGTGTATCACAGAGATGACCCGTGCGGGCCGTTTACAGGGATCACATTCGCGGTGCAGGCGCGCGCCAGAGCGCTTCCCCGTCCTTCCCCGGTGCCACCACCCGGCGCGGAAGCCCGGCGGCGTTCCCGCAGGCGGGCGGCAGCGCCCCCCCAAGGCTTCAACCCGCGGCTCGGGCCGTCTGCCCGTCCGCAGGAAGTTTCGCAAGCGCCAGATACACGGCCACTCCGCAAAACAGGATCAACGCAGACACCAGAACGGCGGTGAAGAATCCGCCGGATTGTTCCACGAGAAATCCTGTGAGCACGGGGGCCAGAACGCCGCCAAAGTTGGCGAATGCATTCTGCATTCCGGTCCACCGCCCCGCGGCAGGCCCGGCCAGCGTCTGCGTGAACGCCCAGCAGTTGCTGACGTAAATTCCGATCCCTGCGAAGGCGACAATCAGGGATGCCGCGGAGACCCACGGCGAAGGCGCCACCGTGAACGGCATGGCCAGGCCGGTCACCGCAAGACCGGCGATCAGGAACGACCGGCGGAGGCGGGCGACGCCTGTCGAGCGCGCCGCCAGGCGGTCCGAATACCACCCGGCAGCCAGCGTCGCCGCCGCGGTGATCGCCAGAAGCGCGCCGTTCCAGGCGCCCATGCCGAGAAGCGTGAATTTCCGTTCGCGCACCAGAATGGTGGGCAGCCACGTGAGGAGCAGGTACCAGTTGTAATTGTGGCAGAAGAGTCCGAGAAAGGTCGCCCAGACGGTGCGGCTCGAAAGAAGCTCGCGCCAGCCCGGGCCGCTATGGGACGCCGCCGCAGCGCCGGGCCCGGATGCTGCCAGGCGGGCGGGCGCGTAGCGCAGCCAGAAGGGCAGCCAGAGGAGCGCGCCGAATCCGGTGATCAGGAAAAACGCGCGCCAGCCGTATTGCTGCATGAGCCAGCCGGCCAGAGAAATGCCGGCTGCCGGGCCCAGCTTCGTGCAGGCGTCCAGAATCGAATTGGCAAATCCGCGCTGATCTTCGCGGAATGCGAGGATCATGATCCTCGAATAGGCAGGGAAAGCAACGCTTTCTCCGGCGCCGAGAAGCAGGCGCAGCAGAATCAATACGGCAAAAGAGTTCGCAAAGGCCACGGCTCCCGTGGCGGCGGACCAGAGCAGGAATCCGGCGGCGTAGACGTGAACCACCGGGAAGCGGTCCACCAGCCATCCGGCAACGACCTGGCAGAGGGCGTAGGTCCAGAAGAAGGCGGACAGGAGCAGGCCCAGCCGGGAGTCGGACAATTGAAGCTCGCTCGAAAGCAGGGGCGCGGCGGCGCTCAGGTTGGAGCGGTCGAGGTAGTTGATGAGGACGGAAAAGGAGAGCAAGGCGATCAGCGGCCAGGGCGAGGCGCGGCGCGGCATCCAGGAATGCAGGGCAGTATATCAGCGGATGGAGGGCGGCGGCAGGGCGGAGGGGTTCGACAACAGGCTGCGCACGCCGGATTCGCCGCGCGTCCGGTAGAGCTGGTCGACGGCGAGCCAGGACCAGGCATAGAAGAGGCGGACCTGCGCGGGGTCGGAGTCGTCCCACTCCGGCAACCGGTCGAGCTTGCGGGCATCGCGGAGGAGGTCGGCCGGGGGGCGCTCGCCCGACCACCGCATGGCCAGCCCTTCGTGCAGCCAGCGTTCGCGGATGCCGCGGCGCGCCAGGCAGGCGTGCACGAGTTCGTGAGCGAGCGTCGGGCGCAGCTGCGCCGGCGGATCGCCTTCAAACAGGGGGACGCGCACGCGGCCATCGAAGGTGCCGGCATTCCAATCGCCGGCCCCGGTCGCGGCGCGGTAGTCTTTGCTGCTCTGGACGATCACGGTGAGCGGTTCGGCCGAAGGGCAGCCGAGAGCGCCGTCGATGCGGTCGAGTTCGGAGTCCAGGATGGAGAGCAGGGCGGAAGCAGCGTGGGAGGGGAGAGCGCGTCCGTCATAGCGGAGGACGAAGCGCGAGGTGGAGGTGCGCTCGTGTCCGGAGTCGGTCTCGCGTTCGGCGCGGAGACGCGCGAGCAGCGCGGAGATTTGCGGATTCGGGCGAAGGGCGACGGAGCGGGCCCAGTAGGATTCGGCCTTGCGCGTGTCGTCGGACTGGAAGGCGGCCAGGCCCGCGAGGGCGAGCACGTTGGCGTCGTCCGGGAGTCTGGGCAGCAAGTCTTCCTCGATGCGGCGCAGGGCGAGCGCGGGCCGGCCGGACTCCAGGGCTTCGAGGATGGGCGAAACGACCGGGTCGGCGGGGACGGCGGCGCGCAGCTTGCCGATTTCGGACTTGATGATTTGGGGCAGCTCCTTGTCCGAGGCCGCCAGGCGCGCCTTCTCATACTCTTCCAGAGTCGTGATGGCGGAGGCGAAAACATAGCCCTGATGGCCTGCGGCAGTGACGTGGAAGCAGCGCCCGTGC
Source organism: uncultured Arcobacter sp. (assembly GCA_964458495.1). Taxonomy (GTDB): domain Bacteria; phylum Acidobacteriota; class Terriglobia; order Bryobacterales; family Bryobacteraceae; genus JANWVO01. Next base: position 12,803 of record CAYWJB010000011.1, on the reverse strand, counting down.
TCGCCGCTCAGCGAGTAGCCGAGGGTGACCGGCGTGCCCTCATCGAGGCGCGCGACGACGGCAGAGGAAGGATCGCAACTCGAATACAGGGACGCGCCCCCGGCCACGATTGCCGGAGGCGAGGCCAGAGCAAGCCAGAGCGCGATCATGCCTTCCTGAAGTATCGGTCAAAGACGGGGCGGGCTGTAGAAGCGGGCGCCGAGGGGTGATAGTCTGGGCAAGTCATGGCAAGGACGAAATTCACGGCCATTCTGGCTCTGGCGGCGGGCGTGGCGATGGCGCAGCCCGCGCCACGGACGTTGACCGCCGAGGCGCTCCGGGACAAGATCCGCGGGGGATGGGCGGGACAGATGATCGGGGTGAGCTACGGCGCCCCGACGGAGTTCCGCTGGCGGGAGGAGATCATCCCGGAGGACAAGCTGCCGGCGTGGAAGCCGGAGATGGTGGCCAACGCGCTGAACCAGGATGACCTCTACGTGGATATGACGCTGGCCAAGGTGCTGGACGACAAAGGGCTCGAGGCCACGACCGAGGACTTCGGGGCGATGTTCCGGGAATCGAAGTATGCGTTGTGGCACGCGAACCTGGCGGCGCGGCGCGCGCTGCGCAGGGGCGTGCCGGCGCACCTGAGCGGAACGCCGCGCCACAACGTGCACGCCAACGACATCGATTTCCAGATCGAGGCGGACTTCGTGGGCTTGATGACTCCGGGGCTGCCTCGCCTGGCGGCGGACATCGCCGTCCGCGCGGGACGGGTGATGAATTCCGGCGACGGAATCCTCGGCGGCGTGTTCGTCTCCTGCATGTATGCGGCGGCGTTTTTCGAGAACGACCCGCGCCGCGTGGTGGAGGCGGGGCTCGCGTGCCTGCCGTCGAAGAGCCCCTACGCGCGGCTGATCTCCGATGTGCTGGTCTGGCACCGCAAATACCCCGCGGACTGGACGAAGAACTGGGCGGAAATCGAAAAGAAATGGAACCGGCGGGAGCCGTGCCCGGCGGGGGCGCTGCGTCCGTTCAACATCGACGCGAAGATCAACGGCGCCTACATCGCCCTGGGGCTGCTCTACGGAGGCGGGGACATGGCCCGGACGGTCCGGATCTCGACGCAGGCGGGGCAGGATTCCGACTGCAATCCGTCAAGCGCCGCCGGAATTCTCGGAGTGATGATGGGATGGGAGCGGATTCCGGAGGAATGGAAAAGCGGAATTCCGGCGATTTCGGACAAGAAATTCGCCTATACCGATTACAATTTCCAAGAAATTGTCGACAGCACGTACCAGCGGGCGATGAAGGCGGTGGCGCGCGAGGGCGGCAAGGCGGACGCGGGCGGCATCCGCGTCCCCGCGCAGAAGCCGAAGCCGGCGAATGTCCCGCTGTGGGACGACTACGGGTCGCCGGTCGAGCGCATTCCGTACACGGATGCGAGATGGAAGTTCGCCGGCAAATGGAAGGCGGACGAGCGGCTGCGCTCCAATGTGACAGACGAAAAGGGCGCGACGGCGGAAATCGAGTTCGAGGGAACGGGGTTCATCGTGAGCGGGCCGTACCTGCCCGACGGCGGATTTCTGGAGGCGTGGGTGGACGGCAAGCGCGTGAACAACGTGGATGTCTATTCCGATGAAAAGAGCGTGAAAGGCGACGAGAGCGTCTTCCACCAGTTCGGGCTGAAAGCCGGGCGGCACCGCGTGCAGCTGAAGGTGCTTGGAGTCAGGCATACGGAGTCGGCGGGAGCGCGGGTGGCGGTGGCGGACCTGATCGTCTTCCGGTAAGCCGCCGCCCGCGCCCGGCCGGGCGCCGTCTTTACCATTCCGTCAAACGCGGTCCGCCACCGGGAGGCGAAACTCACTCTCTGCGGGCAGGCGTCCCCAACTCGCTGACAAGTTCCGTCGCCTTGGCCAGCCACTGCAGTCGCGTCAAGGCGGCAGTCTCCCGGGTTTCGTCGAGCCGGTGGTCGAGGAGTTTCATGTGTTCCAGTTCGTTGTGCCGGGCGACAAATCGCGACGAGAGCCCGGCGCCCTTGTACTCCCCATCGGTCGTGAACCGGTGCAGGACGACAGGGGAATGTTCTGCTTCTTCCCTCACTCCGACGAGGAGTTCTGTCGGTGTCACGTGCAGCGATGTCACGCCATTGAAGGGCTCTTTTACCCGGTTGATGCACGATCTGGGGAACAGGACGCGAATCACTTCATGCGCCGGCGGGCCGGGGAGTTGGTACTCCGGGTTCTCCTCGCGAGAGACGCCGCCAAACCGCTCGGGGTCAAGCGCGACCAGAGCAGCACGGCGGTAACCGTTGGCGATCCCGCCCGCAATCAAAAGCGGCCTGCCCCCACGGGAGGCTTCGGTCACGGCCAAGTGGTTCAGGTGCCCGGCGTGCCAGTATTCGCCCAGCAGTTTGCCGTCACCGGAAAGGAGCGCAATCTGGGAGGGGAACCAGGTGTGGTGGACGCTCGCGACCGCAATTCTCACCGCGCCCCGCACGCGAAATACGATCACGTTCTCCGGATTATATGGAGGGTGGTACTCCTCGGAGAAACCATGTGCCGTCTGCCCGGGTTGGAAGGTCCAGCGAAGGGCGCCGGAACGCGAATAGCAGTACACCATCGGACTTCCCGCCGCCCTCGGGTGCACCAGGAACAAGACTTCCGGCTCGCCGTCACCGTCGAGGTCGCCGACCCAACCCATGTTCAGCTGCTCCGCCGAGAGCTTCTGGTAATCGTCCAACGGGTAACCGAAGGTCTTCGTCCACAAAGTGCGGCCGCGAACGTCCACCACCACGAGCGCGTCGCCCACAACCCTCCAACCGGCCGGGACGCGGTCAAAGGAGAAGTAGGCCGATCCTGCGACGGCAAGCGCCAACAGGAACACCCCGAAGAGAATCCCCGCGCGGACAAACCTGCGGGCATTCCCCGCCACTCCAGGAACCGGTGGAGGCGCCTCAGCCCCGGGTGCTCGCAGCCAGGCATCCAACTCCTCCGCGGACACAACCACGCGACTGCGGCCACCCGGCAACCGCCGCACCGGCAAACCGCGCTCGGCCTCCCATTTTTGCGCCGTGCGGACGGTCACACCGAGGTACGCAGCGACTTCCTTCCACGAACTCAATAAGCCCCGCGGCTGCGGGCCAGACTGGTCAGCCACCAACAAACCCCTTCGGCCCAACACTATCACAACGTGCATGGCGGTTTGATGAGAAGCTCCTGTCCGGGCAAGGCCGAAAGGTCCCTCTGATAGCCGATGCCTGCGAGATGGGGCGATTGGCCGCGACTCAGGCGCACTGGGCCTGCTGCACCGGCTCATGCAGGTTCGGGAGCGGCCGCGCAGCGGCAGCCGGCCGGCCTCAGCACGTGACCGCCAGCTGGCGCACTGCCCTCAAGAAACGGAAGCCGCGGGGCGTCTCACTTGCCAATGCAGAAGGTGCTGAAGATGCGGTTCAGGATGTCGTCGGCGGTGGTGGCGCCAGTGAGGGCGTCGAGCGGGCGCAGCGCCGCGTAACAATCCAGCAGCAGCAGCTCGTGGGGCAGGCCGAGCGCGCTGGCCTCGCGCGCCTTCTGCGCCGCCTCCTGCGCCTCCCGCAGCAGCGCCTCGTGGCGGGCGCTGGTGATGAGCCCGCTCTGCGGCGCGGCGATCCCTTCGGGCGCGATGCGCCCGACGAGCAGGCGTTTCAGATCCTCGATCCGCTCGCCGGTCCGCGCCGAGACGGCGATCTCTTCCAGCGGCTCGGCGAGACGCCGCGGCAGGTCGCACTTGTTGCCCACCACCACGCGCCAGCCCATGTTTTCCGTGCGCCCGAGCAGGACGCGGTCGGCCTCTTCGAGCGGCTGGCTGAGATCGAGGACGACCAGTGTGATGTCGGCGTCGGCCATGGCGCGTTCGGTCCGTTCGATGCCGAGCCGTTCGACGAGGTCCGTGCTTTCGCGGATGCCGGCGGTGTCGACCAGCCGCACGGGCACGCCCTCGAGTGAGAACGCCTCGCTCACGGTGTCGCGCGTCGTGCCGGGGATGTCGGTGACGATGGCGCGATCCTCGCCCAGCAGGGCGTTGAACAGGCTGCTCTTGCCTGCGTTGGGCCGGCCGACGATGGCGAGGGTCAGCCCCTCGTGGACGTACCTGCCCCACGAGTAGCTGGCCAGCAGCCTGCCGAGCCCGTCGAGCACGGCGGCGAGACGAGAATCGATTTCGGCCGAAGAGGCGACGTCGACGTCGTCCTCGGCGAAGTCGATGCCGGCTTCGAGCAGCGAGATCAGTTCGACGAGCGCCGTCTTGACGGGCGCGACGGCGCGCGAGACCGAGCCTTCGAGCTGCTGCGCAGCCACGCGCGCCTGATAGAGCGTGGTGGCGTGGATGAGGTCGCGCACGGCCTCGGCCCGGGGCAGATCGATGCGGCCGTTGAGATAGGCGCGGAGGGTGAATTCGCCGGGCTCGGCGGCGCGGGCGCCGGCCCGGAGGGCGCAGGCCACGCAATGGCGGAGGATGACAGGCGAGCCGTGGCAGGAGATTTCGACCACGTCTTCGGCCGTGTAGCTGCGCGGAGCGGCGAAGAAGCTGACGAGCACCTCGTCGACCGGAGCAGCGTCTTCATCGAGCAGGTGCGCGTGAGCGATGCGCCACGGCTTCCACTCGTGGTTGGGGGGAAGGCGCAGGATGGCGGCGGCGATGTCGCGGGCTTGCGGGCCGGAGAGGCGGATGATGCCCAAGCCGCCCGAGCCGGGCGGCGTGGAGATGGCGGCGATCGTATCGCGCGTATTCAAAGCGGTGCGGGCTAGCGGCGGCCGCGGCCGCCGCCACGGTCGCCGCCGCGGCCTCCGCGGCCGCGCGGGCCGCGGCCACGGCCGCCGTTGTCATCGCCTCTGCGGCCGCCGTCACGGCGGCCGCGGCGGTCGGACGGGCCGGAGGGGCCGTGGGGCCGGCGGGGCGGCGCGGGGGGTTCAGGCGGCTCGGGCAGCGACGGCATGCCTGCCGGATAGACGACGACGTGGCGGTGCGGACCGGCGCCGGAACTTTCGCTGCGCAAGTCGGTCATGTCGCGCAGGGCGAGGTGAATGAGGCGGCGCTCGCGGCTGTTCATGGGGCTGAAGCGGTAGGGCGTTTTGGATTCCCGCACGCGGTCGGCCACGGTGAGGGCGCTCAGGCGGAGTTCTTCCTGGCGCAGGAGGCGCGTGTCGTTGGCGTCGAAGCAGATGAGGGCATGCTCGTCGGGGGCCATGCGCAGCACCTCCTGCGTCAACTGTTCGAGCGCGAGAAGGACCTCGGCCTTGTTGTTGGTGAGGTAGTGCAGGTCCGGTCCGCTGAACTTGACGACGAGGGAGGGCTTTTCGAAGTACGCGCCGGCTTCGGGTCCGTCGAGGATCTCGTATTCGACGTCGAGGTCCATCGCATCGAGGACTGCGTCGAGGAAGTCGGCGATCCGGTCGCCGACTGTGTCCACCGTATATTGGCGCTCGGTCATCAGGTTGGTTCCTTACTTTTTCCTGGGCGCCTGCGCAGGCGCCAGGGAGGGCTTCACCGCCGTTTTGTTGAAGAAATACTGCTGGATGATGCCGACGACGTTGCCAGTGAGCCAGTATAACACCAGGCCGCTGGAGGCGCTGTAAAAGAGGACGGTGAGCATAACGGGCATCATGACCATCATGATGCGCTGCTGCGAGGGGTCGGGGCTGGCGACGGGGGTCATCTTCTGGAGGATCACCTGGGTGACGAGCATCCCGATGGGCAGCAGGCGAATGAAGGACGCTTCGGGCTGGGACAGGTCAGTGACCCACAGCCATGTGGCGCCGCGGAGTTCGATGGCGACGGAGAGGACCTTGAAGAAGGCGATGAAGAAAGGCATCTGCAGCAGCAGCGGGAGGCAGCCGCCCATGGGGTTGATGCCGTGTTTCTGGTAAAGGGCGATCATCTCCTCGTTCATCTTCTGGCGCTTGGGGTCTTTCATGGAAAGGCCCTTGTATTTGGCCTGAATGGCCTGGAGTTCGGGCTGGATTTGCGCCATTTTCTGCGAGCTTTTCAGTTGGGAAAAGCGCAGCGGCAGCATGACGAGGTTAATGATGACGGTGGCGATGACGATGGCCCAGCCCCAGTTGCCGGTCCAGTGGTCGTGAATCCAGTGCAAGGCGAGGAAGAGCGGCTTGGCGATGAACCAGAACCAGCCCCAGTCGATCATGGTTTCGAGCTTGCGGTCGGTCGAGCGGAGGATGTTGGTGTCCTTGGGGCCGACGAAGAAGGTCCACTCGTTGCGCGCCTTGCCGCCGAGGGAGACGCCGGCGTGGGGCTTTTCCTCGCCGCCGGCGGATTCCGGCACGGGGTCGCTCCAGGCGGTGAATTCGATGGAGGATTCGCCGCGCGGGAGGGCGACGGCGGCGAAGTAGGTATCTTCGATGCCGGCGAAGTGGAAGGCGCCGCTGGTGGAAAGAGGCCCTTTGTCGGCCGAGTGCACGCCTTCCTCGACCAGCTTCTGGCGGGCGGCGTCGTAGTAGACGGTTTTCTGGACGCCGGTGGGGTTATGGACGGTGCGGTCGCCAAAGCCGCCGCGCCAGGCGAGGTGGTGTTCGACGGGGCGGCCGGCGCTTGAGACTTCGCTGAAGAACTGGCCGCGGTAGCGGGTTTGCTCGAAACGGAACCGCTTCACTGCGCTGGTGAGGCCGTCGTTGAAGCGGAACTCGAGGGTGAGCGGGTCCGGCCGGGAGACGGCGAAGAGAGCGCCGTTGAGATCGGTTGCGGGCTTTTCGCGGGGGAAGACGTAGGACCAGGCCCAGCCGGCTTTGGGGGCGGCGGCGGCGTTGACGAGCTCGACGGGATTGCCGGCGCTGTCGCGGTAGCGTTTGAGAACCCAGCTGCGGACGGCGGCGCCGCGGTTGGAGAAGACGATGCGGTAGACGGAGGTTTCGAGGATGTGGGTTTCTTCTTTTTCGGCGGCGACGAGTTCGGGCGCGGCGGACTTTTGCTGCGCCGCCTGTTTTCGGGCGGCGGGCGGCTGCGGGGCGGGGGCGGGTGCGGCAGCGGGCGGTTGGGTCTGAGGAGCGGGTTCAGCGGCGCGGGCCGGCGCGGCGCCGGCCTTTTTCTGCGGGGGCGCCTGAGGTCTGGGGAGGAAATATTGCGAGGCGAACAGCACGAGCCCCATGAGGCCGAAGGCGAGCAGGAGACGCTTCTCCATGCTCATTTCGCCGCCGGGCTGTTTCTGCTTGCCGCTGGTGGAATCGGCCATCCGTTCTCCTGGTTCAGTTGACGGGATCGAAGCCGCCAGCGCAAAGAGGCTGGCAGCGGGTGATGCGTTTGAGGCCCATCCAGAGGCCGCGGGCGGCGCCGTAGCGCAGTATCGCCTGGCGCGTGTACTCGCTGCAGGTGGGGTGGAAGCGGCAGGAGGAGGGAAGCAGCGGAGACACCCAACGTTGATAGGCGCCGATGAGAGCGAGGATCAGGCGGCGCATCGGGAGACCACCCTGTCGACGGCGGCGTCGAGATCCGGCTGCGGGGCATCGAGGCTGGGCTTGCGGAGGTTAAAGACGATCCACCAGCCCGGGGCGATGAGGGAGAGGCGGCGGCGGACCGTCTCGCGGACGCGGCGGCGCATGCGGTTGCGCACAACAGCCTTGCCGAGGGCCCGGGGCGTGGTGAAGCCGATGCGCGGTTCTCCACCCCCGCTTTGCCAGCAGAAGGCCGTGAAGTAAGGGCTCACGACGCGGATGCCTCGATCATAGACGAGCCGGAATTCGGCGGACCGGGTGAGGCGCTTCGAGCGCGGGAAGCGCTGGGCGCCGGCGCCGCCGGGGTTATTTCTGCTTAGCGTAGCGGACGGCCCGTTCGTCACTGACGGTGAGCTTCCAGCGGCCGCGCGCCCGGCGCCGCGCGAGAACGGCTCGCCCGTTCTTCGACTTCATGCGAGCGCGGAAACCGTGCGTTTTGGCGCGCCGGCGGTTGTTCGGCTGAAACGTTCTTTTCGGCATGACAATCCTGCGGTTCGGCCCCCGGCGCCGCGGGCGCGATCGGCGGGCACAGAGATAGCGTCCGCCCTCGCAATGAGGGGGCGAAATTTCAGTATAGGGAGGGGCGGGCGAGGGTGTCAAACCGGGGCCGGAGTCAGGCGCCGGGGGGCGGATCGCCGCCGAGGGCGCGCTTGAGGGAACCGGGAGGCAGGTCCAGGGTGCGGATGGGGAACGGAATGTGGATGCGCTCGCGGCGGAAGCGGGCGAGGATGCGGCGGCGGAGCTGATCCTGGACAAGGTACTGCTGGGTGAATTCGGCGACGTGAACGATGAGCGTGAGGTTGAGGGAGGAGTCGCCGAAGCCGGGGTTGAAGCGGACGACGGGGGCAGGATCGAACAGGAGGCCTTCGAGGCCGCGGGCGGCTTCTACCTCTTCGAGGACGACCCGTTCGACGTGATCGATGTCCGCCTCGTAGCTGACGCCGATGGGGATGGGGACGGCGAGCTGTTTCTCAGGATAGGAGAAGTTGGTGACGAGGGCCTCGCTGAGTTTGGAATTCGGGATGACGACGAGATTGTTCTGGAGGGTGCGGAGGGTGGTGATGCGCCAAGTGACGTCTTCGACGAAGCCCTCCTGGCCGGAGTCGAGCCGGACGTAGTCGCCCTTGTGGATGTTGCCGGCCATGGAGATGTAGAAGCCGGAGAAGAGGTTGGCGAGGGTGTCTTTGAGGGCGAGGCTGACGGCGATGCCGCCGACGCCGAGGGCGGTGAGGGCGGGAGCGAGGGAGATGTTGAGGAGGTTGAGGAGGACGAGGATGCCGGGGATCGCCCAGAGGATGCGGATGGTGGCGGCAGTGAGCGTGGTGACGTGCCAGCCGGTGGCGCTTTTCGACAGGGCGTGGCGGAGCAAGATGATGGTGGCGCGGGAGAGGGCGATCGTGAGCGGGAGGATGATGAGGGCAGTGACGAGGATCGTGAGTTTGTGCTCCAGGGAGCGGGGGAGGTGGCGCTCCTCGATGTCCTTGAGGGCGATGAGAAGAGCGATCGCGATGGCGGTCCAGCGGGCGGGCCAGTTGAGGGCGGCGAGGAGTTCGTCGTCGAGGGTGGTGCTGGTGCGGCTGGCGATTTTGTGGAGGGCGTGGAGACCGGCCCAGACGAGGACGACGAAGGCGGCGGCGCCAACGGCGAGGACGGCGGCGAAGCGGGAGGCTGGGTGCCAGCCGGAGGTGAAATCGAGGAGGTTGAGGGCGATGTTCATGAGGCGACAGCGGGCTGAGCGGCGGCGCGGCGCACCGGGAGGCCGGCCATGCGGAGGTGATGGTCGACGTCGGCCGGGGTGAGGCGGCTGGCGTCATAGACCACGGTGAGGCGGTCGAGCGAGGGGGAGAGTTTCAGCGCATGAAAGCCGTAAACGCCGTGGAGGCGGTCGATGGCGGCGGTCCATGAATCGTGAAATGGCTCGATGAATTCGTAATGAAGCTCGACTTTCGACATGGCAATTGCCAGAATATCACTGGCCGGGATGGCGGAGTTTCCAGAGGATCTGGCGGAGCATGCCGGTGAGGATGGCGGCGTCGCGCGAGCGGAGGGAGAGGCGGCGGAGGAGGCGGTGGGTCTTGGCGGAGGCGGAGGTTTCGCGGGTGAAGTCGGAGTAGCCGGAGAGGGCGAGGACGTCTTCGAGCAGGAGGGTGAGGCGTTCGAGTTCAGCCGAGGTGGCGAGTTCGGCGGCTTCGGGGAGGCGGCGGGCGGCGGCAGGGGAGCGGTGGAGTTCGTAGAGGGTGACGGCGACGGCCTGGCCGAGGTTCATGGAGTCGTGTTCGGGGCGGGCGGGGATGTGGAGGAGCCAATGGCAGTGGGAGATGTCGTCGTTGGAGAGGCCGAATTTTTCGCTGCCGAACAGGATGGCGGCGCGGGCGGACTGAAGGTGGCGGCGGAGGAGGCGGGCGGCGCGCTCGAGGCGGTGGAGGGGGTGCTCAAAGACGCGGTGGCCGAGGCCGGTGGCGCCGACGACGAGGGAGCAATCGGCGACGGCTTCGGCGACGGAAGAAAAGACGCGGGCGTCGCGAAGGATGGAGGCGGCGCCGACGGCGCTCACGGCTTCCTGAAAGGCGACTTCGTAGGGGCGGACGAGGCGGAGATCGAGGAAGCCGAAGTTGCTCATGGCGCGGGCGGCTGCACCGATGTTGAGCGGGTTGCGGGTGTCGATGAGGACGATGGCGAGGCGCTGTTTGGGGTCCTGCTCCATGGATTCCAATGACAGCTTATCGCCGGGAGGAGGCCTTTGGCGGGGAGGAGCGGGGGCGGCGGGGGCGCGGCGCGGGGCCGGGCCGGGGGGGAGCGGGCGGTTGAGGGCTGGAACAGATTGATGAGCAGGGGGATGAGGCGGGTTCCGGTTCGTTTTGCAAAATTCCGGATTCGCCGGGCGCGGGGGAGACAAGGAGGGCGTGGAGAGCCTGGAGGGCCCGGGATGCGGCCGGGGAGGTGGCGGGACGGCGGGAGGTGGGCTTGGGGGAAGCGAGGCGGCGCTGGCGGTCGCGGTGCTCCCAAAGGAGGCGCAGGGCGCGTTCGTACTGGCGGCGGAACATGACCTCGTAACGCTGGAGGAGCTGGAGCGCGGCGGATTCGTCGGCGAGGGTGCGGAAGGCCTCGGCCTGGATTTCGCCGTTGGAGAGGCCGGAGGCGATGATGTCGCGGGTGACGAGTTTCTGGATCAGGTCGGCTTCCATGCCGCGGACGCGCCGGAGGCGGTACTGGGCGTTGGCCATCTCCATTACGAAGTGCATTTCGGTTGGGCCTTGAGGGTTGTACTCGGAGATGTATGCGTCGCGGAGGGCGACAAACTCATCCGGGGATTCATAGTAGAGGAGAGCCGTTTGGGTGAAAAAGCCGTGTTTGACGGCGTTTTGAGAGGAACGAGCCTTCCCTTCGGGGGTCCGGGGACCGGTGGATTTGGCGGCATTGGCGCGGCGGGCGGCGAGTTCACTTTGGGTGAGAGGGCGCCGAGGCCTGACGGATGTCGTGGTTTGACTCATGAAATCACCTCCGGGGCGATTCTGGCGGGCGGGGCCGGCGCGTTCGTCCAGAGGGCGGAGAAGTGATTGAACTTCGGGCGGATAAAACAGGCGCGCCCATGTGAAGGAAGGGGGTGCGCGGAGGGAGGCTGATGCATCCAATGAGTATGGGAAAGTCAGGCTTGAATTCGGGCGACTTGGGCGAGGCGGAGGTGGTGATTGTCGGGGGAGGGTTTGCAGGGCTGCATGCGGCGCGGGCCTTGCGGGATGCGCCGATGCGGGTGACGCTGATCGACAAGCGGAACTTCCATTTGTTTCAGCCGCTGTTGTATCAGGTGGCGACGGGCGGCCTTTCTCCTACAGACATAGCAAGTCCGTTGCGGCGAATACTACGAAATCAGGAGAACGTTCGTGTCCTGATGGGGGAGATGACGGGGCTGGATGTGGAGCGGCGGCGGGTGATTTTGGATAATGGCTGGGTTTCGTATGACTATCTGATTCTGGCCACGGGTGCGGAGAACGACTACTTCGGCAGGGAGGAGTGGCGGGAAAGGGCGCGGGGGTTGAAGACGGTGGAGGATGCAACGGCGATCCGGGCGAGGATCCTGGCGGCGTTTGAGGCGGCGGAGCGGGAGTCGGATGCAGGCAGGCGGCTGGACTGGTTGACATTTGTGGTAATTGGAGCGGGGCCGACCGGGGTGGAACTGGCGGGGGCGCTTGGGGAGATTGCCCGGAAGACGCTTCGGAACGATTTTCGCCGGATTCGTCCGGAGCAGGCGAGGATTCTGCTAGTGGATGCCGGGGAGAGGGTGCTGGGGGCGTATCCGGAGGAATTGTCCCGGGCGGCGGAGCGGCATTTGATTGGGCTGGGCGTGCGGGCGAGGTGCGGGTTGCGGGTGGAGGAGGTGACGGAGGAAGGAGTGTGGGTGAGGAGGGGCGATGGGGAGAGGGAATGGATCGGGGCGAAGACGGTCGTGTGGGCAGCCGGGGTGAGGGCGTCCGGGGTTGGAGCGATGTTGCAGGAGGCGACGGGAGCGGAACTGGACCGGCGGGGGGCTGTGGTGGTGCGGGAGGATCTGAGCGTTCCCGGGTATCCGGAAATTTTCGTAGCAGGGGACCTAGCGCATGCGCGGCAGGAGGATGGGAGGCAGGCGCCGGGGGTGGCGCCGGCGGCGATTCAGATGGGGCGGTTTGCGGGGCGGGCGGTTTTGAAGCGGCTGAAGGGGGAAGAGGCGGGGCGGTTCGGGTATGTGGACAAGGGGAGCCTGGCGGTGATCGGGCGTCATGCGGCGGTGGCGTGGTTTGGGCGGCTGCGGTTTGGCGGGGTGATGGCGTGGCTGGCGTGGCTGCTGATCCACATTGTGTACCTGATCGGGTATCAGAACCGGCTGCTGGTGCTGATGCAGTGGGCATTGAAGTATGTGACGTTCAATCCGCGGGCGCGGCTGATCACGGGGGAGGCGGTGGAGGTGCCGAAGGCGGCGCGGGTGGAGGGGGAGAGGGTCCGGGTGTAGAGGGGCGTTGCGGGTCAATTGTGTGGCCGGGCGCCCGGCAGCGGGGCAGGAGGGAGGCTGGAGGGAAGCGGCCCGTCGACCCGGAGGCGGTCCCGGTTTGGAGAGTGCGGCGCCGGGGGCTGGGTCGAGTGTTTGCTGGATCGAGCGCATACGGCCATGATCGAGCACGAAGAGGGCGGCGCCCCGGGTGGTTCAAGTATCGATGCCGGAGAGCTCACCGCCCCGGCGGAATCCGCCGGGGGTGGAAAGAACGCGCGATTCGTGCCAGCTCTTCTGCTTCGATTCTGTGAGGGGTTCTGCGGAGTGGGCCCTGAGCTGGCGCTCAGGGGAATTTGGCTGGGGCGGGGGTTCGGGGGGTTGGG
>CAYWJB010000010.1:0-131339 GCA_964458495.1 uncultured Arcobacter sp. | reverse complement strand
TAAACGGCGTGCTTGGTAGCTGCCCAGACCAGCAGAATGACGTCTGCACTGCGGGCGCTTTCCGTCGCGGCGCCAGCAACCACCTCATCCACAACCACCACTTCTGCCCCGGAACGCTGCAGGATGATGTCCGCGGCCGCCCGGGCCGCTCGCTCATGCAAGGACACAATAGCCACCTTGCGCAAGCCTGAGGTCGCGAGCGGATCCTCCGCCGCATGCTCGTCTGACTCCGCTGTGACCGGAACGTACTCATCTATGGTCGTCCGGTCAAACTTCAGATCCTGCCCCAGCGCCCGCCAGAGGTGAGTTTCGGTGGGTGTCAGGGTTACGGCTCGCGACCGGATGAAGGTCACGCCGTCGATCCACAACCCTTGCGCCGTCTCCGGTTGACTGGCGTGCTCGCCCAGCACCTCCAACGCGTTCAGCAGGAACGGGAGTTTGGCCTTTACCGGACGACTTTCCCACCAGGTGCGCAGGAGCGTAGCGACCTCGGCCTCCTCGCGGCCGCTGCACTGCAGGACACCCGAAGCGAGGCTGAGCGCCACATTCGAGTCGGCCGGCAATGTGCTCCCACTGCGGGTGGCGACCCAAGCCTGCAGCAAAGCTAGGTAAGCCTCAGCCGACTCGCTGCGTGGGTAACTCCGATCGCCAACCAAGTCTTCCACCACACACGCCAGACCTCGATGGAGTACTACTGTTGCACGGCTATCCTCAGCTACTTTTGGCGCAGTGAGCAGGTCGACAACGGCCCCGATAACGTCCGTTGCTGCACGCCCGTCCGCTGGGTTCAATGTCGGCCTCTGCGGCAACTCCAGGAAAGCTTCTGCAGCAGCCAGATCTGATGCGCGTAGCGCCGAGATGAACTGCGGCCAATCCTGTGGCGTAGGGAGTTCCTGGGGCGGGACATTTACGGCAGCACGCACGGTCGCGTCGGGACGGTAGTTCAGACTCTCTGCCAACCCCGCCTGCACCAACGGTCGCAGTGCCTCTCGCAATTCGGTACTGGCCAACAATTGCAAACCGGTCTCCTGCACAACTGGCCAGTCACACCGACGCAACGCTCCAAAGAAAGCTTCCTCGCGCGACTCGGGTTGCCTTGCCGCTGTGGTCTCTGCCGGCAGGTGGTCGAGGAGCCAACGCGTGCCCTCGCCGTCCTCTGGCCGGGCCAGCGCGAGTAGGCCCGCAATCTGAGGGAGGATCTGATCTGCCACAGCAGCGCGGGCCGCTGCAAGATTGCCGGCGACGACGTGGTTGCGAGCGTAAACGTGATAGAAGGCCTCCGTGATCGCTGCGCGCACGGCTTGGGGCAAGCGAAGTGCGATCATCCGGCATAAATTCGGATCCTGGACAATCTCGGCGTGCGCCCCGAACCAAGCACGCATCCGCGTGCGCATGAATGACGTGTTGGCGGCCGTCTCCAGTTGTCGTTCGTCCAACGCGGCAAGTGCGGCCTCAGCCAGCGCTCGGTCACCGGTGGCCAAGGCCAACTGGAACTGCTCCCGCAGTTCAAACAAACTCGGCTCTGCCGCCGCAGCCGTCGCCGGTCTTAACAATCGGAGTCTCCGCCAGAGCACCAGTTTTTCGGCGATGCAACCGCGTGCCGCCGCTGCGCTGGAGTGCCAGCGATAGTAACCAGTTGGCGAAACCGCGGCGAGCGGGGCGGCCAACGGACCAGCGTAGTCGGCAGGCTGGACGATCGGGCGAACACGGTCCTCCCACCCGAAACTCGGAATTATCCAGGCCCGCAACCCGGTGATTGCCGCACGGAGTGCAGTCGCCGTTCTCGCCACCGTCAACCAGGCTACGTTTTGCTCGCCGCGAAAGAACGGCAGGTGAGCCTCCTCCCCACGTCGGAGTGCTGCGATCTCGAATCGCAAGGGGTTGGCGTCGCTCTGACCCGCAGTGCGCCACTCTGTGGGCCAGGACGCAGCCAAGCGAACGAGCACCTCCTCTTCGGGTTGGTTAGGCAAGTAGGGTGCTCCAATAACGGTCGAATTCCATATATGCTCGGGCGATCTTCCGCCGGCCCTCATTGCTGGCACCCACGTGATATGTGATCTTTTCGCCGCGAATATGCACCCCGTGGTAGGTGATGTTCATGGAGCCCTCAATATAGAACCAGGGTGTCAGTATGCCCTTCTCATGGTGCACCTCGGGCGCGTATCGCACGGTTACTCCTGAGCAATCGCGCAGCAAAGGCGACCGCACGAAGTTGTTGGATACCTCATTGTCCACGGTGATAATCCGGACTGGCATCCGTCGCGCTACCGACACCAGCACTTCCCCGAACCGAATCTCCGACCGCGCATCAAGGTGCGGGAACAAGGCGCTGAACTGGCGGAACTGATTATTGAGCAGGGGGAAATCCGAAATCCACGGACTGCTAAAGTAGACGGGAGTCTCGCTGCCGGATAGTAGCAGCAGCGTGGCTAGCGATGAGGAGACGAGGTCGACGGCCTGCGTACCGCTCCCGTGCGACCAAATATCCCGACTGGAAGGTTGCTCCATCATGCTGTAAATCCCCGCAGTTGCACCTGCACGACCCAGTCCCTCCCCCGACGACGAATCGCACCGATGGTCACCGGCACTAGCACGCTCTCTACTTCCAGTTCCTCTGCGAGGAGCACCTGCAACTCGTTCATAGCTTCGGCGGCCTGGGCATTCCCGAAGACGAGTTCCGCGACCGCATGATCTCGCACCAGAGCACGCAGTTCGGTGCGCCAGGGCCGCGACGCGTCAATGCGGAGTTCAGGCGGACGCAGGCCTAGCCACACCGCAGCCAAGTCCCGCGAGGCCATGCCGGCGTCATTGTAGTGGTTGACGTCCGCCATGCACTCCGGGCAGGAGTGGCGGCAGCCCTCAATCAGTAGTTGCTGTACAAGTCGGTAGACCTGGCCCGGCGCCGGTTCCGCACCGCCCGACAGCGACCGAAGCACGCGCCCGAAGCGGCGCGCCGCTGGTTTATAGGCAGCGCACGCATAGGCGAAAACAGCGGGATCGATGTCTACGCCGAGCCGCTCACTCTTTCGCCGCCACAGTGCGTTGAGGACGTATGCAATTCGGTCAGTCTCGGCGGAACTACCGGGCCGGACAATCCGCGCGACCACGGCGACCACCACCGAGCGACTGGCGTCAATGCCGGCTTCCCACAGGGCCGCCTTGAATGCTTCGCCCGCCGCTTCCAGTCCTTTGAAATCCTGCGCGCTCCGAATGTCCGCGACCGCCGTCCGTAACGGCCCGTCCGGCGCTTCTTTGTGGAGTGCTGTCAGGAAGGCGAAGATCGACATCGCGAGTTGTTCTCGGGGGCAGAACGTGAGTGCGTGTCGTACTCCCTCCGGGAATTGCTCAGGCGTGGTCCGCATGGCAGCAACGACGGCTTCCACGTGACCCAAGCCACCGGCACTCTGCTCCGTCAGGTACAGATTTGCCGATCCTGTGTGGTCCCAGAAAAGGTCGAGGGTGAGATCGTCTTCCGAAACGCCTTCACTGCCGGCTAGGGCCGCTGCCCGAAACGCCTGGGCCATAGCGGAGAGTCCGCGCCCCTTGCACCACTCGAGGAACACGTCGTCGAGTGGTTCCCATAGGGTCCGCTCCAAGCTCTCAATCTCCTCACGAACGACGGGATCCGACCACAACCCGAGAAGGCGATCCCGCAGTTTCGCCGGCGCCTCGGGTGAATCGTCATCGTCAGTAGCCACCGGGATCACTTGGTCCAACACTTTCCGCAGGGCTGGCAACCGGTTATCGCGGAGCACGATCTGGGCATGTGGGAGTGTACAGCGTTGGGTAAGCGCAGTCGCCAACAGCATGGCTAAACTGGTCCTCTGAAGCCATTCGGCGGAGAACCGGTCGACAATACCATGCAGGCGCGGGTTGGTCTTGATTTGATCGAGGTAGAAGTGTGTACGTAGCCCGCGGATGGACGCCGCGGACGGCGGTGCCACACGGGCCAAGAACTCCGGCGCAATCTCCCACTTCAGTCCGTCCGCCTTCAGTCGGAAGCCCACGGCCTCGCGATTTACGCCCTGGTCATCCTCCACGCCAAGCGTGCCGCACCCCGATTTGGTCTGGCCTCGAGGACGGACCAGTTGCAGATTGAAGTCCCAAGTCTCCGCAAATCGCAGCACTTCAATGCCAGACTGCTCCCGGTGGAGGTGCGCTTCAGCGCGTCTGATCACCTTCTGCCAAACGCCAGATCGTCTGAGGGGTAGCGGTCGGCCCTCACCAATAGTCTGGAGTCGCGACTGCCACTCCCAGGAGGCGTTGCTTCGCTCGGTCACCCTGGCATCCTGGGGAACCAAGCTGAGAATGAGCGGTTGATAGACCGTTACCGCACCTCCAACCACTGGCACGTTCTCCAGCAGCACGGCATCTGCGAAGACATCGCTGATTGCGAAGGCAGTGTCGTCGTCAAGCAAGCGTACGGAAGTGCCTAACCAATAACCCGGTTCGCGATCCGCAGTGGAATACCGCTTGGAGACCCGACCGGGGCAGAACTCGTATAGCGCCTGGGAGATACCCATCCGCTCCTCGTCTTTGTCAACCGTTGGAAAGGAAATCACCACTTCCGAGAGATCGAGTTCGCCAAACGTCGCCGCCGGAATGAAGGTCGGGAGCGGACGATTGAAGTTCCGATCTTCGCAGTCCGTCCGCTGGGGGTCGGAGTTAGCCCAGTTCGCCTCCACCTTTCGGATGAGTGTCGGAATTACCTCGAGCAAGAGCGGACGCGGTTCGTTCCACAGCACCGAGTCGACGATTCCAGGCGGCAACGCCACCTCCGGCCCGGCGCTAGAGGAGAAGAATCGGTCCAATTCCTGCCGAAATCGTTGGGCGCATGGCCCCTGTGCCAACACATCGTGCAACAATCGCAGCACGGATTGTCGCAGTTGTGGTGTCAGCCTGCCAGGGCGCAAATACGAGAATGGCCCGCCACCTTGAACCTGAAGCCCAAGCCATTCCAGTAAGAAATAGACAGCCTGCTGGCGGATGACATACGGATTCCGGACGGGCAGAAACAGCGAGGGGATTTCCGGGCTAAACAGTTGCTCGGCATTGTGGAACGCATATCGGTCGCCGCCATAGTCCGACAACACGACTACGGTCCACGGACGCATACCGCGTCGGCGCCCGGCCCGGCCCTTGCGTTGTACGAACGACGCCATTGACGACGGCCGTTTATGGTGTATCACCGCTCCGACATCAGGGTCATCGAAGCCGACCTCCAAGCTACTGGTCGCAATTACGAGGTCGGAGTTCGCGTTTAAGCCTGGCCGCTGGGAACTACAACCACTCACCCGTAGAGCCGCGTTGAGATTATGGCCGACTGCCGTGCAAATATCCCACACCTGCCCGTCGGCCCGAAGTCGTTGCCGCTGGGATGACGAAGCGTCGGTTGGCAGTAGCCTAAGGCGGGCCAAGTGTTTCTGTTCGGCATCCTTCATATCCCCAAGCCAGCGGTTCAGGGTGTCGAGATTATCGGTGAATCCGAACGTTTTCCGGCCGAAAAAGGCGGACCCGTGGATCTCGTCGGGGCCGGCGTTCGGGACGTGAGTGGGCGCAAGCAAGCGACCGATGAGCATTGCTGTCTGAATCGATGTAGCCAATAAAGAGGCGCCGGCAGGATTACCTTTAACTGCAATGTTGTATTCGATCCCCTCAGACATCATTTCTGCCGCAGTCGGCCGGAACTCCGACACGGCTCCCGCCGGCAGGCCCGCCACCTTTGCCAAGTGCGCGGCCCCGTCCGCCAACGTTGCGGACAACCCGACATAGTGGGTCTTCCGCGCACGTGTCCAATGGCGCCAGCGGCGGAGAAGCCATGCGGTCTGCGCCCCCGCGACTCCCTGATAAGTGTGGACCTCGTCAAGGAGAATCAGTCGGGGAACAAGGTCCCGGCGCCCGACGCCGAACGTCCGGCACCAGTCCGTGTTTCCGAGTTCGCGGTTAAGCATCTCCGCAGAGAGAAACAGGATGTCGGGCGGGTGTGACTGCAACTCTTGCCTTGTCAGGCGCAGAACGTCCGCAGGAATTTCTGCTGGTCCGGCCGATCCGTCGGCATAGAGACACGTGCGGTTGGCGCGTCGGTCCGTATCGCGCCAGATAAGGTCCCGACGGGCGTTGGAAGGAGCCTTCAGGAAAGGAACAACGAAACCGCTGCCAGTCCGCCGCCAATGTCGCACTTCCGCCAAGAGCCTGTTCGTGCCGGTGAGCACGCGCTCAAAGTCCATCGCGTTCGGCGTATCGCCCAACAGCGCACCGAAGGTGATCCGGCGCAAGCCGTGCGCCTGAAGCGTCGGCGCTAATTTCTCCGCCTCCGCCAACGCCTCCCGTAGTTGGTCGGAGAGGAGAACCGTTCGCGGATAGATGGCGATGACCTTCGTGAACGGGGTGCTCCGTTGGGCGAGTTCGTCGACAACGCGCAGCAGTGCGGGCACATAGAACGCCTTGGTTTTGCCCGACCCTGTACCGGCGCTGATGATCGAACCGCCTGAGCGTTCCGCACCGTAAGCGGCAAATAGATGTGAGAAGGCGTGCCGCTGGAAACCCGCGAAGTGCAGTACGGCATTGCCCGTTCCGGCCAATGCCAGGAAGCATTGTCGAATGAGTTCCGACCGGCTCGGATGGACGAGAGCCGCGAGATCGTTCCAACATTCTTCGGCAGTAATGTCGCGGCGCGGGTAACTCCGTGGGCCAAGCTGAATTCGCACGTCCGAGACAAGTCGCGGTGCCACGGTCCACGAACGCCCCGGAAAGAGTTGCCGAAGGCTCGCCAAGAGGCGAACCCCTTCTGCAAACCGCGTGCGGAAGCAACCCGGCCGGTCCGGCAACTCGAACAACAACCGCTCTTCGGCCAATCGCTCCAGCAAGCTCTCGATTGATTCTCCGGCTTCCGCCAGCGCCGTCCATGCTGCTCCCAGCTCGCCGTTGGCGTCCGCAAGCCACTCTTCTACCTGACCAGCATCAAAACAGCCACCGTAAAATCCCCACGAGAGTAAACGGGACTCTTGTCGCTCGACGAGCGATAGGAACTCACTCACGAATTCCTTGAAGGTCATCGACTTGATCCAAAGGACACGCGCAGGGCATCCCACAACCCGTACCGGTCTAGGAATTCGCGGATCTCCGTGCGCTCAAGGTCGCGGGGCGATCCAGTACCCTCGGCAACTGCCACTAGGAAGGCCCCCACGCGCCCGGTGAGTCCAAGCGACCGGACGACGCTGGGCAGACGGTCGATGAGAGCCTTGAGTGCTATCGCCTCCTGGTTTGTGGCGGGTGTTTGCGTTCGTGCTTCCTGGATCCGGGCTAGCGCGGTTACGAGCGCGTCGGCGCCTTCGAGTTGTCGATCTTGCACCACCTGGGCCAATTTCTGATACGGACGTGTGGCATCATCGATGCACCTCTGCCAGGTTTCCATCAACGGCCTGACCGAAGCGGTGGCATGGTCCTTTATGTCAATCAGTCGCGTCTCGAAACTCGGCTTGGTCACGGCGTCCAGACTCTGCGTGAGCTCCCGAACGCACGCTCGTGCTTTCTTCTGCGCACTGACCAGTTTCACAATGACGTTGTCCGTCGTGGCATCAGCAAAGACGAGTTTGACTCGCGCTGCGCCCTGCAGTGACGACGTAAGCGTATCCCTGGCCTGCTCGGCAATGTTGGCAAAGCGGCCCAAATTGCCGACGAGATTCTTGTTGCGAGTCTTCGCTGGCAGGGCGGTGAGCGCTTCGGCAATCCACGTCCTACTGGTTCGGTCACTCATGCGCGTCCTCCGTCGGTCGGCAGGGTGATGATCGCCGATAACGCGTTCTTTAACCGTTCTGATAGAGCATCGGGGTCGCCGTCGGCCGTTAGTGTGTCAATGCGTCGCCGGAGTTGGATTTCCAGTTCGTCGAGATAGTGTTCGGAGGCTACCAAAGCTGCTTTGAGCTGCTCAAGCACCTCGGGGGTATATATGGCTAGCGCGGCCTGCGTCTCATCGGCCAGGACCTCCTTGGATCGCCGCAGCTCCGTGCACCAGACCTCGAGTCGCTGCGTGTAGAGGCGTTCCCGCCACAGTGGATCAAATTTTTCGTGGGGGAACGTAAAATCCACGTCCTTCTGCCCCTGCAGTTTCTTAATTGCCGCGAGTTCGTGGCAGTAGTCCGTCAGCGCCTGTCCGGGATCTGCCGGGTCGCCAAGGAACGAGAGAACGGCGCTCCGCAGGTCTCGCAGAGCCTCTCTCTCCTGGGTCCAGAACCCATCGACAGCAGGCAGCGCGACGAGCGTGGCATAACGAGCGCTGGCGATGTCGCGGGCGTATGCTTCCCCCAGTTGGCTCACCTTCAGCCACCCCTTCTCGCCGCGAAACGCTTGAAGAATCGGCCGTGGGTCGATGAACACGCAACCAGCCCTCGCGAGATCACCCTGCGGGATGCTGAGTTCATAGGACACCCATTCACGAATCGCCTGATGCTTCTCCCGCAATGTCTCTAGCAACTGCTGGCCTGCGGCGGAACTCCGACGATAGGTGCTCGGTGGTTGCGCAAATAGAGCGGCGAGAAGTTCTGCTGGGCGGTCGGTGGGTAGAAGCTTTCTTGTGCTCGTCGTGGCAACGAACGCCAAGTACTCGCAAGCGGTGCGCATGGGTTGTTCCACGTCGGGTACCTGAGGGACAAGGCATGCCGCCACTCGTTCATTATTATGCCGAAGCCAGGAAGCGACCATTCGCTTAAACCGCTCACCGTCCTCAAATGACCAACTTCTGTTCCCCAAGTACCGAAAGCGCACAAGGGCGCCTAGGAGGTCTGCCGTTTCATCGTTTCGCGGGAAACGCGCCAATGCACCACGAGCCTTTACACGCTGGTCTTCAATGTCGATGATATCTTTCTTGAGTAGGCGGACGATTTCCCGCGGTGGGACGCTGCGAATGTCTTGCCATGAAATCGAGTTCTTGATCAGCTCAAATAAGAGTTCGCGGGGAACTGTGTCCTCAAGCAACGGCTTGCCGGCGCGCCACTTTTCGATGGCGTTAAGTACGCGCTGATACTCCGCCGAGACGGGTGCAGTCGTAGGGCCACTTCGTTCAGTTGATTGCGATCCAGCCTCCGGTGCTGTCGGTGCTAGCGGGCGGGGTTCAGGAACAGGGGCGCGGGTGAACTCCGGGAAGGCGAAGGCCTGACGCAATCCATCAAGAGCGTGAGCAAGTTCATGCGCAGAAGCTGCCGTCACCCAAGCTACAGCGAGCCTGCGGAGCCGTTTCTTGTCCTCGCTAGTCCAGTTCCCGCAGTACTGCTGCTCGAATGCCGTCCAGAACGGGAGGTCCACATGCGGAACAGGAATCGACGCTGGCGGAAACTGATTGGGAATGTGGGCGGGGTGCTCCAACCCAGGGAAGAGAAACTGTGTCAGGAGTGCCCGTGGGGTATGGCCGAAATTTCCCTCGTCACGATTGGAGCGGAGACCGAACCACCGTGAAGGCGCGGTTGCGGTGAACGGAAAAAGCCCAACGTGAACTCCTGGCTCAAACTCGATCGCTCCGAACTGTTTGTGGCAGTGCTCACGCACACCGTGCGGACACGCGTCGCAAGCGCTGATAGCGACGTCCTGGCCGTCCAGCCGCATCGCGGCTAAGTCCTTAACGCGGGAATCAGGGAGTCGGATCGTATTCAGATATCGGCCTATGAACCGTGCCAGTTCGTCGGGATCTTCGCCCCATCGGGTCTGGGACCGTGACACAGAGTGGATGTATGTAATGCGCTGAAACTGGTTATCGGGCATAGCTCGAACCGATTCGAGTCCGGGTTGGGTCATGCCGAAAACGACCCGAAGATCGCACAGACCCTGGCGGACCTGCGGTTCGAATGCAACCACCAACTCGCGGTCGAGCGCTTGGTAGACAGAGACATCTTCGACAAATAGAGCCAACCTCTGTCCTTCGTGCGCGAGTTCGCGGCGAATATCAAAGAACACGTTTTGCAGGTCGGTTCCCGTCAGACCGGTCATACCCAACACTGCGTCACGCGCCACTGCGTTAGCCTCGGCGCAAGCTTGCCTGCAAAGGTCTTCGTCTTCCAAGAACTGGTCAATCAACTCACGTACTATGGGCGGATTTTGGTGCCGCCGCTCCGGAGCGGGCTGAAAATCGCCAACTGAAAATGTCGGCGTTATTAGACGTTCCTCCACTGAACTGGCGTTCGTCAGCCTGGAGATCATTTGATGAATAGCGCCTCCGTCCCGACACAGCCAGTCACCGAATCCTGGTGCAACGAAGCACTCGCACAGGTGCCGAAGGTCCGGAGGGAGAGACTTGAGGTCTCGATCGGCCCGGCGCGGCCCCAGTTCCAAACGGAATTGCCCAGCTAGTTGCTTGCGCGCGGTATCGCTCGAAATCTGACGGAGAGCCGTATGGATCTTCTCGAAATAGCAGGAGAAACGGCCACCGAGTTGTTCAACAATCTGCGTGAGGGCGTCTTTGAGGCTGCCATTCCGTCGCTCAATGAGGACGCACCGAATATCGCGCAACTCCTCCGACGTACGCACGGCCTCATCACATCGCAACTTAAGCCAGTGGATTAGGTGGGATTTCCCGGAACCCGGTTCGCCGTAGACTATCGCTTGGACGTTGCGGTGCGCAGACCGGAATACGAGATCGAAATATTGGGCGTCGGTGACCTCTTGTTTCGTACGCTCGTCCACGATGCGGCGGATGGGTGCGTGGGAGGCAAGGAAGTAATGATTGTCGGCAGCGGACAGATTCGCTGTATTCTGAATTGCCCGCCCAACCTGGGCTGCGGTCCAGCAAGCCTGGGCGATGGGTGCACGGACTTTAGCAGCAGTACTCGACATAATCAATCCTCCCAGACAGCAACGTCTTGCCGTCGTTGTACGGTTGCGCCGCCTCGATACTCCAGCCACGACTATCTCGGGGACAGATCAACCTGAGGACACCGTCGGCATGGAGATCGATTAAAGCGTGGCTCAGGCCCAAGGTTGCAGTCTGCCGACCCCGATCGTAAGCCGCCACCGCCCGGCAGAAAATCTCACCCCCATCAAGTTCAGGGCACTGGTTGGCTAAGCGGATGAAGAACTCATCGCTTGAGAGTTTCCGTTCCTTGTCAAAGACGCGGTCTAAGCTGCGGCGAACCCGTTCGTACGGATTCGGCTGAAACACACCCTCAGGATCAAACCAACCATGTCCAGAATACGGATACCAGCGATTCAGGCCCGTATACTTAGCCTTGTTGAATGCGTTCTCGGTACGCGCGGCGCCGGGACAGTCGCGCGCGAAGTCAATGGCCCATTGATCCCCGTCACACTTCTTGCAGCCATCTGCATTAAGGCTGAGCAGGTACGAGTAAAAAGGTGCGTAGAAGAATTCGATCGCTGTGCTGGCTAGAACTTTATCATCCAGCGCTCCAAGCAGGAGTTGGCGGGTCGAAAGGTTTTTGTCGAACGGGTTCAGCCGGACAATTTGGCTCTCCTCCGCGACGATGCCCAGTTCCCTCGCCGCCCTGATAGTTACCTCAGCCTGTTTGCTGCTTGGATTCAAGTCAGGCAATCCTTTCGGCTGCAACACGCCGACCAGGTCGGCTCGGCTCCACTCCCGTCGGCCGTAATCACGCAGAACATCAATCAACACTTCGAGACGCGTCGGCGTCACCACATCATCAGTAAACATTCCCGTCTCCTGCAGCGATCCAGGCTTCCGGCGTGTCGTACGGCCGAACGCCCGGCTGATCGAACCACGCCCGACCACGCTCGTCCGCCGCATCACACCCTTGGCACAGCCAGTGCGTCAAGACCCGCCCGGCCGCAATCTCCCAAGTTCTCCGGTGTACTGGGCCCGTGTGCACGATGACGAGTTGCTCTTGCGGTTCCAGCCGGACAGGAAGTTCCCACCCTGGGGAGTCAGCACCGAGTGCGTCAATGCGGTACGGCACGGGGTCCCCACCGAACGCTTCTTTCGCCAACGCTACCAAAACCGGCAGTGCTTCCTCACGACAAGCGAAGCGCCGGACGCGCTTTACTTGCTCAGCCCGCCGCATCCACCGCGCCAGGGGGTGCGGGGTGCTGGCAGGCCACAGCGCCGGAAATCCAGCAACGACCTCCCGCCGCGGCAGCGATGATGGCGACGGCGGCACCGGCAATGCCGGACACTCATCGGCAGTCCGGTTGTCAACGCGACAACCATCGCAGCCGCCGCAGACACGCAGCGTTTCGCGTCCATACATTCTGGCGAGCGCCACACATAGGCGCTCCCCCGCGAACGCATACGATTTCATGCGGTCTAGACCAGCATCTAGGACTCGCAACTCTTCTTCCCTGACTGCACCAATTAGGGCTGTGATATCAGGGGATTCCGGGGGGAACTTCAGTTCGAGCGTCGCCCACTCAATCTGTTCGTCTTCATTAGTCTCCCGCTGTAGGTCAATGAGGTCGATCCGGCCGGCACGGTATAACTGCAGCAGCAACCGCTTGTTCCATCGCACGTTCTCCTCATACGTCCTCGTGCCTACCAGATCGTCGCGCTTCGTGCGCAAGTTGACGCGGTAAACGTGTCGCCGGACGTCAACCGCTTCACGCGTACGCCACAGAGCCTCCCAGCGTTGTTGGATTGTTTCTGGACGTAACAGGGTCGGCCCCATCCCGTCGGCGACTGCCTTGTCTCGCGGCGTCGTTGCCAGCACACTGACCGATGAATAGCCGTCGCGGCCCGTTCGGCCTACCTCTTGGTAAAAGCGATCAAGATCCTCCGGCAGACATGCGTGCACTACGCTGCGGATATCCGATTTGTCAACGCCCAAGCCAAACGCAGACGTCGCGACCATGACATCGATTTCGTCTTGTCGCCATCTTGTTAACAGCCGCCTACGTTCCACCGAAGGCGTCTCGCCGGTGAAGCACTCAATCCGCCGAAAACCCTGGTTGCGCAACCGATCCCGCCAGGATTGTGCATCATCAACGCGGGTGGTGTAAAGGATCGCCGGCCTAGGCAGTCTCCAGAGACACTCCTGTATCGCGCAGTCTCGCTCCTGCTGACTCATGAAGCATTTAGCGTAGTAAGTGGGCTCAGGACGCAGTCGCTGGCTGACGAACTCAACCCAGTGCTCCGATGGAAACAAATGCGATAAACCGGCCCGGCATGCGGCGGTGAACGTAGCTGACAGAAGAACTGTCTTAAACGGTGGTGTCACACGAGTTCGCCACTGTTTCCACAGTGCCGAGAACAACTGGAAGTCGACCCGGAAGTAGATTCCCCAGGTCCCGACCATGTGGGCCTCGTCGATCACTATGTTGGTGAGGTGCCCCTCTGCGGCCAACTGATCCAGAACCCCACGCAACCTGCCCGACACACAGGCCTCCGGCGAGCAGAAAACCAGCCTCGTGGTACCAGTTCGTACCGCCTCTGCAACCTGCTGCGGGGAGAAATCCGGATCATCAGCAGCGAAGTATCGCGGTTCCAGTGGGCAGATACCAGGGAACGCCGTTGCACTGCGGTATTGGTCAATCGCGAGGGCCACGGTTGGGACCACTACTAGCGTCAACCCGGCAGAGTACCGCGCCAGCAACTGAAAGCACAGGCTCTTGCCCGACCCGGTCGGCAATGCCACCAGAATGGTCGATCCAACTGGCGCTTCATGCACCTTCCAACACGCCTCTTTCAGCGCCTGCGACTTCCAATGCGAATACCCGAAAGACTGAGTGAGGTAACTCTCAGCCGTCACCGCCTCATTAGGAACCCGCATGCGGACAGGAGCATCAACGCCTGCAGTTTCATCTAGAGGTCGGCAGTCCAGCCACGGCGGCAGCCATGGATTCGCCAGTAACCGCGCCGCCGCGTCGACTTCTAAACCCGCCTTCTTGAGCGGGTCCATGATCGCCTCGGGCACGTTGGGACAAAAGATGTGTGTGCCCGTGTTGCGGACCGCTTGCCGGACCAGTACGGCTTCGTCCGGCCCGAACGGCCCAGTCCATGCCTTGCCCAGGCGCCAGACCGGGTAGTCAGCACCAACCGGTGTGGCGGGGCGCGGCAAGCGGTTCAGGGTTTCTGGGTCCTGTGTTGCTAGCGCGCGGGCCAGCAGATCCACGGCGTTGCTCACGCGTACCTCACGAGATTGTGGTTGACCGCAAGGAAACCAACTGCCTCCTCGGTCACCCGCCAGTCGCTGGCTGCGGCAACAAGGGCTTCCAACGTATCGGCCTCAGCGAGTGACACGGGCGTGGACTGCTCTCGGAGTTTCCGAGCGGCCGTTTGCCAACGGGTCTTGATCTCCTCGACCGACGAAAGCCGGTGTCGGAACCGCTCTGCGACAAGTTCCTTCGCCTTTCCAGCCAGTTCGGGCACTGTCGCCGCCCATGAACTCCGGGACAGGAGCGCGTCAAGTCCGATCTCACGATCCTTCCACAAATTGACCCAAGTTTTACCCTTGTTCTTCCGTGTCAAAGACCGTCTCAGGGAGTGCAGATCATTCCCATCGCCCTCCTGCCCTTCAAGATCAAGGAAGATGTGGATGGGAGTTGACGGGAAATATGACAGTATCAAGTTTGTTAGGTCGGTTCGACCATGCAGGCGCTCAAGATTTGGCTCGCAAGAAAAGACAAATTCAAACCCCGCCCACGGTTGGCGTCCGGCGGCCCGGCATTGGACCGCGTACGTCCGAAAGGCAGGGTGACGATGGGCTGCTCGGGATAGAGCGTCGAAAAACGGATTGCCAACCTGGAAAAATGCGCGATCAAGCCGGAGTTGCGCGACATCCCGCCGGAATGTGCCGCACACGGTGCCGCTGGCTTCTGGCGCTAAAATCCCCGGTCTAACCGCGTCCAATTGAAACTCCCACAGGCCCGCCGGTGAGCGTTCATCGGCATACGGTCGCACGGCCTTGGATTTCGCGACGTTTTGGTAGTACTCCACGAAAGCAGCTTCCATTGCCCGTTCGACCTCCGGCCGACTGCGCACCGACAAGAAGCGCTGGGCTCGGTCCTCGTCGAAGGACGCCCAATCCAGTAGGGCGTCGTATTCATCCCGAGCGCGTTCGTTCCGCGCGACCTCGGCGAGGCACGGGACTGTAGCATTCAATCCTTCTACCCCACCAGAAAGCGCGGCAGTGACCAGTTGCGATTCCTGCTGGCGGAGCGAAAACTCAAGGCCGCTGATGGATTCTTGATACACCTTCAAGCCTTTGTCATAGCAACGGATTAGCGCTTCCTCGACAGTACCGGACGGGCATATCACCACAGATACTACATCGCGCCTGAACCGTGTCCGGCCGATACGGTCCAACCGCCCAATCCGCTGTTCCACTCGGGAGACGTGCCAAGGCGTGTCATAGTGCACTACTGCGTCAGCAAACTCGAAATTCCGTCCTTCGCCTCCGGTTTCATCGCTCATGAGAACTCGAGTAGCGGAGTCGCGGCGGAAACGGCTTGCAGCCTCCTCTTTCTGCTCGCGGCTCATATCCGCGCGAAAGGATGCGACCGCAGCGTCACCGAACTCGGCGGCCAACGCCACCGCCACCTCTTCCGCCAGGTTTGGGTGCCCGGCAAAGACGAGAAGTTTTGCACTGCTGTTCTGTCGCCACAACTGGCGGAGGATGGTGGTCAGGTGTCGGTATCGTGCCTCTTGCTCCCCTGAGTCGTTCCAGAGGGTCAAGGCGTCAATCGCTGAAGAAAGTAGAGGTCGATCAAGGATCGAGGCCCCTGCCGTTTGTAGCAGGGCCATGTAGTCCTGCCACTCCTCATACCCGAGCAGTGACCCGAGCGCTAGGAAATCGCGAACCTTTTGGTTCAAACGTCCCGGCGTCGTATGGGCGATCCCGCGCAGCAAGTCTAGAGCGCAGTCGCTCGAGGCCAGGCTTTGCCAGATTGTTCGCGCCAGGGCAACAATGAGGTCCACTTCCGTCCCTTCCCGCCAGGCGGCAGTAAGTAGCGTCTCCACCGCGTCGATCGCGTTTCGCTCCAGATCCCCGGGTGGATATGGTCGCAGGTCAAGGCTCCGGATGACCACATCAATCTTCGCGTCCCGTTGAAGTGACGCACGTCGATTACGCAGAATCCGGCGGTAGACGCGGTAACGGTCGGCCACATAGTCTATGATCTCCTGGGTCACAACAGGCAGATCAGGACCGGCGGCGACCAACTTCTCATATAGTTTCGCCAGTTGCTGGTCCCGTGCGAGGATTGGCAATTCCAACAGGCGACGCGCTTGGCGTACTACATCCTCGGGCGAAAAGTCCCCGCTCTGAATCCCGCGGAGCCGGATAATTAGCGGTTGCAACCGTCGGCTGAGTGGCCCTTGATTGTCAAACAGCTCCCGAAACGCAGCCACAGCCTGCGGTGAAGTTGGATCGAATTTCTCTGGTTCAAGAAGAGCGAGCAATTTGAAATACTCGTCTTCTCGCTGCTGGGCTGGTATCGCGCTCAGCAGCAACAACGATCGGCAATTGCGAGACAGCAAAGTGGCGAACTCGTAGAGCACCGGCGCCGTCAGCACGTGATGACACTCGTCGATTACGACCAAGTCCCAAGTTGCTTTCAGCAAGGGCTCTGCCGCGAACTGCAAAACCTGTCCCATGGATACAATCACGTGCCGGATTGTGTCCCAGCGGATACTTGATTCGGTATGGAGATCGAGGAGAGTAAACACCTGCCCCCCGAACTTCGAGTAGATCTCGCAGAACCACTGCTGGGTCAACGTGCCCGGACAGATAATCAGGACGCGTGCATCGGGATTGCCCGTCAGCACGTCGTGAACGACTACGCCAGCCTCGATCGTTTTTCCCAGGCCTACTTCGTCAGCCAGAATGTATCGCCGCCGCCGGTCATCGAGTATCGTCCCCGCCACAAAAGCTTGGTGCGCATGCAGATCGACGCGCGCTGCCAGCAGTGCAGCCAGTCTTCCGCCTTGGCGGAGGTTGTGGGCACAGGTATTCCGGAAAACCTCTCGTGCCTGGAACTGCAGAAGGTGCCCGATTTCGCGAACCGCCAGACGCGAACTCGGTGTGGGAAAGGCAGTAGCCGGAACCGGGTCCAACTCGGTTTCACCACAGACTGCTGTGGCTCCGTTGTCGTAGGTGACATCGTAGGCGTACAGTCCAGTATCGCGGTCTGGCAGTGCCCGTTTTACCTCGCATGGGCCGAGCGGACCCAGGCAGCGGCGTCCCTTCTCCAGAAGCACTGGAGTGAGGAGCCCCTCCCCAATAGCTGTGCTGGCGAAAACTTGTTCCGCCTCTGCACCGGACCGCTCAAAGAAGCGGATCTTCAGGATTCCATTCTCGAAGGCGACAACCCGCCCTTCTCCAAAATGCTCGTGCCGAACCAGACGATTGACCATTGGAGCCGTTAGTATTCCTCGCAGTGTTCGCAGAGTTCTCATCTATCACGAATCGCCGATTCTAAGGACGGCGATTGGTAGCGCATGCCAGCCGACTGGAGCATCTTTCACCGTAATCCACAAGACAACCTGCCGAGAGACACCCTCCGAGGGTTATCCCCCTGCCAACCCAGTATGCCCGAGCAACTGTCGAGCTTCATCGGTGTCCACAGACACCAGTTGCGCAATCTCCATGAGCTTGGCGCGCGTAATTAACTCCCGCCGGTACGCCTCTAATGCCAGACTGAGGACGCGGTGCCGGAAACCATCTGCATCATCCCCCTCCGTGTCTGGCAAGCTGAGCAGCCGGGCCAACTCGCTCCCTAAACCTGCGTCATCAGCGGCCTTCAACTCCTCGAATTCTGCCTGAGTGACCACCTTGAGGTTTCGGAGCCGGAACAGCGCGGCAAGCCGGCTGACTCCGAAATAGTGGGCGATGTGCACTAGATCATAGAGCTGAAGATCTTGGCTGCCCGGTGCCGCGCGCCCCTCGGCCTGGACCGCGCCTGCCTCATCGAAAACTTGAGCGATCGCGCGGCTGGGCTGGCCCTTGCCGAGAGCGCTCACGAATTGCCGGATCCCTTCCGGTGGCATCAGGAAAGCCGCGGCGAACGCATTCGCGCGGACCTCTACCAACTCGTCCCGGTCGGAGGCGCGGGTGACAATGCCCTTCATGCGCCGGTCGAAAAGCACGTGGGCGTACTCATGCGCGAACGAAAACCGGCGACGCGCCGGAGCGTGCTGCCGGTTGGCCACGATGAACAGGCCGACTCTCTGATTGCTGATCGTGATTCCCGAGATTTCCTGGGGCAGATCCACGATCCCGGTGCGAACGCCCTGCGTCTCTAGCAGTTCCGGCAACGGTGGACAGGGAGCCCAACCGAGGCCAAGCCGCCGGCGCTCTTGCTCAGCCGCGCGTTCGCCTTGCTGGATGGCATCCCACCGTGAACGGGGCGCCGATACCTGATAGCTCACAGCGCCCGCCAGTTCACGATCAATTCCAAGGAGAACTTCGAGATTCGTCACCTCGCGGCCCAGTGCGATGCAGGACCGCAGGCGGTCAGCAACATCCTCGTGGAGGGCGATCTCCGGCTCCGCGCGGAAAAGGACAGCCAGGGCGTCTTCTTCCTCGAAATCGTCGGCCAGGAACTCCTGGATGTCGCGGCCGAACAAGTAAGCAAGCTTGTCCAATTCGATCGTGGTGACGGCACGGTTGCCAAGTTCGATCTGGGCGACCGTCGGTCGGGAGACGCCAAGGCGCCGCGCCACATCCTCTTGCGTCAGTCCGCACGATTCGCGCGCCGCGCGCAACCTCCGCCCCATCTCCTGAGGGCTCACGGCCATGGCAGGTTCCTTTCTCCTTATGCGCTCAATCAGGGCAAGGTTATCACGCTTTACATGCGTTGTAAAGATACGGAAGCGCGTGTTATGATCGGGTTTCCGCCTTTGCGGATCTCAACCACCGATTCAGGGGTCGATCATGCGGATGGAATTCACACCGCGCCATTTTCTTCACCTTGTCTCGTTGCCGTTGTTGCACACCTACTTCGAGCAGCGCCGCCTGCTCTTGGGCTTCGATTGGGAAGGGCTCGGCGAATCGGTCGAGCCTCTCTACTCCGCGTGTAAGGCACTGCCCAGCCAGGAGCGCCAACTCGCCTGGGTTGACTTCGAGACTGTCTATGGTCTTTGCTCCCGCCGTGGGCTCCAGACATTGCTCGACGCCTCAGGGCCGAGCCGGGAGGACGTCGCCGCGTCAATGGGCAAAGGGAGCATCGCCGACAAGGTCTTCCGCGTGCTGCTCGCACATCCAGATGTCTTCCTTGTCGCCAGCCACTTTGCTTGGGCGGATGGACTGAAGCGCTACTGGCAGCCACGGCAAGACGTACCTGCGGTCGAACCGGCGCTCGATCCAGAATCGCTCGCGACTCTCAAGAATGCGGTCGTTGCGCGCTACCAAGAACTCGACGACCGGGGCGAGTACAGTGAGGTCGAGGCGCACTGGCGCGGCGATGTTCTCTACATCATGATCTACATCTCGGACCATCCGGAATCCGTGGTCCATTTCGAGGGGTCGAACCAGTTAAAGCGGACCACGCAGCAGCGCGCTTTCGACGTCGTCTATCGGTACGAGCCCGCCAGCGGCGCTTTCGAGATATATGCCGAAGGCGCCAGGGAGCTGCGCCGGAGCTTGGCGCAGGAGTTCGTCACAACGATCCTGCGGCAAAATGTCACGTTGCCGCTCGAAGAGCAGTTGGTGTTCGACCTGGACAAACTAAAGGATCCAAGCTTTCAGTTCAAGATTGATCGTGAGAACGGGGTCAAGTCGATGGAGCTCCTCTCGATGCGGCTCGCGGCTCCAGGCACCGACGGCGGGCGGATCACGTTCGGCACGTTACCGCGTGAAAAGAAGCCCCAACTGCACAGCTTCATTCGTCGAGGGCTGAATGAATCGGAGCTGCCGCTTGGCAATCTCGCGGTGGAGCACGTGACCATTCGTGCCCGGGTGGCCAACGGCACCCAGCGATCGTCGACCGTGACATTCCAGATCAGTTCGGCCAACACCTGCAATCTCAAAGACACGTTGGCGCACAACAAGATCCGCACTTGCCTAAAACGATCGGGGGTGGTTCGTGGACAAGCCGCTGGTGCAGCTCCTCAAACGAACTGACCTGGCGGGCCACGTGATCGCCTGGGACGAGACTCGCCAATGGCCTGCGCCAGACCGGGAGGCGATCTTCCAACTCGGCCTCCTGCGGCGGATCGAGGATGCCGAGTACGTAATCTGCGAGCTGTGCCCGGATGGCTCTTACGCGGAAGTCATTTCGGACATCGGTCCGGAGCCACGTGTCTACTGCGGTGAGCACGGACTGATGCGGATCGCGGCAGAGCGCCTCCAGCAATGGCAGCTTGATTTCGAAGTGCTCGGCCGGCACGTGGTAGCGCAACTAGGCCTCACGGGCGGGATTCAAACGGTCATTCCGGGCAGGATTTGGCTGCTTGGGCGTAGGCGAGTGGATGGGCGGCTCGCGGAGTTCTTCCTCATGCAGGGGATCGACTGGCCAGACAGTGTGGATGCGTTGCGGTCGGCGCCAAGGCTTGCCGGTTCGCCAGCTCCGATCATCGTGTGCCCAGATCGACTGCCGAGGGACGCTGAATGGCACGAATCCGGCCGCGTGTTCTTCCGGCTCAGCGAGTGGGTTCAACTCAATGGAGACCTCAAGGTTGAATTCGATGTCTTCACCGATCTTTACCGACAGAAGGCCGAGGCTTTTGACGGGCCGCCAACGCCCACGCCGCCCGAAGAGAGGGACGCGTTGATCAAGCGTTATTGCGCAGACCACGACTGCACCGTGGCCCAAGTCTGCTTCTGGGCCAACGTCGATAGAGGCGACCTGAGCCGATGGAAGAATGGCAGTCCGCTGATTCCAAACGGGGGCGACAGGGCGAATCGGATCGAGAAACTGCTTCAGCGCGGCTTCAGAACCCGCGTGGACTGAGCACCAAATCTCCACCAACACCCCCAATATTGATCCCCAATAGGCCACTCGCCCGATGATGGGCGCGTGGAAGCGATTCGAAAACACCTTGAGGGCCGCGAGGCGGGGCATCGGCAGATCGAAACCCTGCTGGATGAGCGGGATGTGGCGCGGTGGATTCGCGTCTCCGTCGCCACGCTGCGTTACTGGCGCGGTGAAGGGAAGGGGCCGCGCTACCGCAAGGTCGGCCAACTCGTTCGCTACTCCCCGTCGGACGTCCAGGACTGGCTGAACAGCCGTCCCGCCGGCGGCGAGGGTGTCGCCGAGGAGGCTTCCCGTGCCTGAAGCTGCCTTCGCCGACGTCGACGCCGGCCGCATTCTGCTGCGGACCGCATTCTCGAACTTGCTCCTCTGCAAGCGGATCCCAGGCGCATCTTGGGACAAGCCGCGCCGCGTGTGGACCTACCCCGCGACGCCGCAACATGCCCGGCTGATCCGATCCTCAATTCCGCGGCTCGAAGTGAGTGAGCGCTTTACCGCGCTGATTGGGCAAAAGGCTGAGGCGGCCCAGTCGGCCGCTTCGCTCGCGCCCGCGCCCCGACCGGAGCCTGCGCTGGAACTGCCGTCCGGCCTGAAGACCAAGCCCTGGCGGCATCAGATCGAGGCTTTCCAGTTCGCGATGGAGCGACTGCTGCGGGGCGGAGGCGCCGCGCTTCTCGCCCTCGAGATGGGCGTCGGCAAGACGCTCGTTGCGCTGATGGTGCTGGCCGCGATGGCCGCGCGGCGCGTCCTCATCTGCTGCCCACTGCGGGTTGTGCCGGTCTGGCAGCAGCAGATCGAGCGGCACCTGGATCTTCCACTGATAGTGGTTTCGCTCGACGACAGCGTCAGCAGCGTCTCCAACAAGAAGAAGCTCGCCGAAGAAAAGCTCCGGCTGGCCGAAGCTACCGGTCGGCCCCTGGCCGTCATCATCAACTACGACTCGGTCTGGCGCGCGCCGTTTGCGGAGTGGGCGGAACAGCAGCAGTGGGATCTGGTCATCGCCGACGAATCGCATCGCCTGAAGGCGCCCGGCGGCAAGGCGAGCCTCGCGTTCAAGCGGCTCCGATCGCGCGCCCGCGCGCGCCTGGCGCTCACCGGCACGCCGCTGCCGCACTCGCCACTCGATGCCTACGCGCAGTTCCGATTTCTCGATCCCACGATCTTCGGCCCATCGTTCGCCGCCTTCCGCCAGAAGTACGCCGTGATGGGTGGCTTCCAAAAGAAACAGGTCACGGGCTTCCAGCACCTCGATGAACTCGAAGCCCTCATGAAGACCATCACGTTCCGCGTCTCGAAGGACGTCCTCGACCTGCCGCCCGAAACGCACGTGACCTACGAATGCGAACTTTCGCCTGAGGCGCTGCGCGTCTACCGCGACCTCGAAGAGGACTTCGTCGCCGAGGTGCGCGATGGGCGCGTCACCGCCGCTAACGCCATGGTGAAGCTGCTCCGGTTGCAGCAGGTGGCTGGCGGTTCGGTGAAGACCGACGATGGCCTGTCCCACCGCGTCGATTCGGCTAAGCAGAACCTGCTCGCCGACACGCTTGAGGATATCGGAGCCGGGGAGCCGGTGGTGGTGTTCTGCCGGTTCCACGCGGATCTGGATGCGGTCCACGAAGCCGCCAAGACCGCTGGTTTTCAGAGCCTCGAACTCTCCGGCCGTCGGGACGAGCTGAAGCGCTGGCAGGACGGCGAGGCCCAAGTACTGGCTGTCCAGATCAGCGCGGGCGGCGTCGGCGTGGATCTGACCCGTGCCCGCTACTCGATCTACTACTCGCTCAGCTTCTCGCTGGGTGAATACGACCAAGCCTTGAGCCGGGTTCACCGTCCCGGCCAGACGCGCCCGGTGGAGCACATCCACCTGGTGGCGCGGAACACGGTGGATCGCAAGATCATGCGCGCTCTGGAGGCGCGCGCCGAAGTCGTCGAGGCCATTTTGGCCGAGATCAAAGCCTGACTGGAGAAAGGACGCTCGCAATGAACATGGATCAGTTGAAGGAGTTCGTGTGCCTGGAGACGCGCAAGCGCGAACTCGACTCGGAACTCAAAGCACTCGCAGCACGAATCGACGATCTGGAGCAGGTCCTCGTGCCGCAATTCCTGGCCGATGGCGTCGCCTCGATGAAGGTCGACGGCCGCACCGTCTACATCGCCCAGGATATCCAGGCCAGTCCGCTCAACGATCGCGCCGAGGTGATCGCCGCGCTCAAGCAGTCCGAGCTCGGCCAGTACGTCTCGGAGAACTACAACTCGCAATCCTTGCGCGCGTTCGTGCGTGAAGTCGCCGAAGAGGCGCGCCTACGTTGCCAGCAGCAGAACCGGCTCTTCACGGAAGAGGACGTCCGCACGGCGCTTCCGTCGCCGCTCTCGGATGCCCTCAAGATTTCGTTCGTTCATTCCCTGCGCAGCAGGAAAGCCTGACAAGGAGAAACAATATGTCGACCCAACTCACTCAAATCCAGACGCCGCGCGCGCTCTCGGCGCTGGAAAGCAGCCTGGACTCGATCAACGAGGCCATCGCCACCAACATCTCGGGCGGCGGCATCTCCGATTTCGACCTGCCCCGCGTGAAGATCTCGGGCGGCGCAAGCCCGCGCTGGATCGTCCCCACGCTCGAGGGCGAAGAGACGCTGGCGCGCCTGGAAGGCGTCATCGTCTACGCCCGCGACACGCGGGTCTACTACAAGACCGCCTTCGGCAAGTCGAGCGGCAAGCAGCCTCCGGACTGCTCCTCGGCCGATGGCGTCACCGGCAAGGGCAAGCCGGGCGGAGAGTGCTCGCGGTGCCCGCTGGCCGAATACGGCAGCGCCGAGGAGGGCGCGGGCCAGGCATGCAAGCAGGTGAAGCAGCTCTTCGTCCTGCGCGGCGACCTGCTGCTGCCCGAAGTCGTATCCCTGCCGCCGACGAGTCTCAAGGGCGCGCGGCAGTTCTTCCTGAAGCTGACCACGCAGGGTATTCCCTACTACCAGGCCGTCATCGCCATGGAACTGGAGAAGGCGCAGAACGCCGCCGGAATCCAGTACGGCAAAGCGCAGCTCAAGTTCGTACGGAAGCTCACGGCGGAAGAGGCCAGCCGCGCACAGCAGTATCACCAACTCTGCCGCACGCTTGCCGAGCGCGTGCCCACGGGCCTTGACCCCGAAGTCCGCGATCAGAGCGGCGAGCAGGTGCCGTTTTAGCCGGGGGACGCGATGTTGATCGGCACACTGCTTCTCATCGCACTCGTGCTCTGGCTCGTGCACTGGCTGACGAACCCGGAACGGCGTTCTCTCACCCTCACGGCGGCCCGCCTGCTCCGGCGCGCGGGCCGCCGGCTCTGGGCCGCGGGCGAAGGCCTCGAGCACGGCTTCCTGCACAGCCAGCGGGTCCGCCACGAGATCCGGCTCGACTTGGAGGCACGGCCATGAAGAACGCGGATGTGGTCAGCCTGCCCATCGCCCAAATCCGGCTTGACGGGGGCACGCAGCCACGGACTGCGCTCGACTTCGCGGCCATCGACGACTACGCCGAGACGATGGCGGCGGGCGGGAAGTTTCCACCGGTGGTCGTCTTCCATGACGGTGAGCACTACTGGCTCGCCGATGGCTTCCACCGGTTGAAAGCCGCCTTCGCTGCGGGCTTCGACGCGATCGACTGCGAGTTGCGCCAAGGCACGCTCGAAGACGCCCAGTGGTACAGCTTCAGCGCCAACAAGACCAACGGGCTGAGGCGCACCAACGAGGACAAGCAGCGGGCGGTGAAGTCCGCCTTGCTGCACGCCCGTGCTGCCAGCATGAGCAATTACGCCATTGCGCGGCACGTGGGCGTCGATGAAGCCACGGTGCGGAACTGGCGTACCAAGCTCGCCGCATCTACGGAAATTCCGCAGATAGACAGCCGCACGGTCTCGCGCCAGGGCAGGACCTATCAACAGCGGACCACCCAGGTCGGCCGGCGCCGAGGCGCGAAGATCACCGCTCCAGAGGCGGAGCCGACCGACTTGGTGCAGGTCTCGCCATACCTGGACAACCTGCTCCGAGCCGCCGCCGCAATTGCAGATTGCGAAGCCACCCCCGCCGACTTTGCCCGTGAAATCCTTGCCCGCCCAGACCGGGACCAGATCCTTGCCCAGATGGAGAAAGCTCATGAGTTCCTTACCCTCTGCCTCGACGAGATCCGCAATGCGCACGCCTCCGGCTGCGAACTCCTCGTCCCGGCGCATGCGGATGATGGTGACGCCCGAGCTCGCCAAACAGTGGCTTGAATCAAACACCCACAACCGCCCCTTAAGCGATGAGCTGGTCATCGCCTACATGGTCGACATGCTCGACGGGCGCTGGCAGTACAACGGCGATGCAATCCGCTTCGATCACACGGGCCGCTTGATCGATGGCCAGCACCGGCTGCACGCCTGCGTCGAGGCTGGCGTTCCGTTCGAGACCGATGTCGTCACCGGGCTGGCCCCTGATGCGATCCGCACAATTGACATCGGGCGGGTGCGCACCGCCGGCCACATCGCGCACCTCGAAGGCGTCGAGAACGCGAGCGTTGCCTGCGCCATCGCGGGCCTGGCCGTGCTGCACCGGAAGTTCGGCATCGAGCGCATGAACGATCCGCGCTACAAGCCCACCAAGACGGAGATCGTCGAAGCGGCGCGGACCATCGCCGGGCTCGATGCCGCCATCGCGCGCGCCCGCGCGCTTGGCTACAAGATCGCGCCGCCGCGCGTGGTGGGTTTCTGCTTCTGGGCCTTCGCGGAACTCGACCGCAAGCTGGCCGAGCGCTTCTTCGACGAGCTGGCGCACGGGTTGAACCTGAGCCAGGACAACCCGGTCTACCACCTGCGTGAACGGCTGCTCTCGAACCGCCGCTCGAAGGCCAAGCTACCGCAGCTTGAGCTGGTGGCTCTGTTCTTCAAGGCCTGGCTCGCGTATCGCGAGGGCCGCCCGCTACGGCGGCTGTTCTGGAAGAACGACGGGCCATCGCCCGAGAGGTTTCCCTCGCTGGCGGAGGCGAGCCGATGACCACGCGGAGCGCCAAACGCAAGAAATCGGCAGTGCGTGAGTCGGCGTTGGTAGCCGCAATCGTCGAGGCGCTCCGCGTCACGCCTGGATTGGTCGTCCGCAAGCGGCACAGCACGGCGTGGGGTTTTGCGGGCGATCCCGACCTGACGGGCTGCTATCTCGGCCGGCACTTCGAACTTGAAGTCAAGACGCCAGCAGGCGCGCTCACCCGGCTCCAGGAAGCGCGCCTGGCCGAGTGGGCGCGCGCCGGAGCGATCACGGCAGTGGTGCGCAGCGTGGACGAGGCGCTGGCGGCGCTTGGAATCACGGAGGACGCGCAGGGATGACGGCGCCCGTCTACAGTCTCGCGGCCTGGCGCAAGTACCGGGAGGAACACGAGCAGCCCGCGCGGGAGACGCCTGCTGAGTTGACGCTCGCCGATATCCCCGCCGACGCCGAGATGGACGAAGGGATCGTGCTCGGATGCTTGAACGGCGAGCGGTTTGTGTCGTGGGAGAAATGGCTGACGACCGCACCGCTCATGGTGGATCCAGCACCGCAGTCCTCCGCTCTACCCGATGCCGCTGCCTACCGCGCCACCTGCGGTAGCACACCGGTGTGGTTGCGGAAGGACGGCGATCGCTGGCTGATGTTCGCCGGGACACAAAAGAGCCGCCGAAGGGATTTCGCATCGCCATTTCTCGAACACGCGATCCGCACCGCCGAGGACTGGTACGGTCCGGCCGCCGGCGGCTGGCAAGTGGAGCAGGAACGATGACGCCGCACCAATTCCTCGAGACACTCTGGGCCGAGAAGCCCTCCGACCTCTACATCCTGATCTGGACGCTTCAGAACAAACGCTCCCGATGGTTCCAGAACGTTGAGAACGCCGCCGCCTTCGTCGACTCCTGCCGGGACCAGGACGTCTACGTTGGCGTTGGTCTTTCACCCCGTGACTACGGCCCTTCGCGCCGCTGCCCATCGGAGGAGATCGCCGGCATTGCGGGCATCTGGGCCGACTTTGATCTCCAATCCGAGGCACACCCGAAAGCCCTGCCGGCGACGATTCCACAAGCCCTCTCCATCACCCCCTCCGCGATGCCGCCGACAATCGTGGTGGCGACCGGCAATGGAGCTCATGCCTGGTGGCTGTTCAAAGAGCCGTACATTTTCGAAGGCGACGACGACCGCCGGGATGCCGCGCGGCTCGTTGCACGGTGGCACACGCTGTTGCGCCTCAACGCTTCAGCGCGCGGCTGGGCCTTCGACCGGCTCTCCGACCTGGCGCGCGTGCTCCGCATTCCTGGCACGGTCAACGCGAAGGATCCGGCGCATCCGAAGCCGGTGACTGTCTCTTCTGTTACGGACCACCGCTACAACCTGTCCGATTTCGATGAGTTCCTCGACGAAGCGGCGGTCCCCAGCCCGGAAGCGGAGGAGCGCGCGGCGCGCGAATGGCTCGATCGCTTCGTGGATCAGCCGCTGGTGATCGACTTGGCCGCGCGCATCCCGCAAGAGATGCTCGACGGCTGGATGGCTCAGGACATGCGTTTCCGGAACACCTGGCTCCGGCAGCGTCACGATCTTCGCGATCAGAGCCAGAGCGGCTACGATCTGGCGCTGGCCGACTTCGGAGTGGAGGCCGGGCTGACCGGGCAACAGATCGTGGATCTGATCGTCCACCATCGAAACCTCTACGCGCAGAAACAACGAACGCGGATTGATTACTTCCAGCGAACCCTCGCCAGGGCATGCCGCCACACGGACGCGGCAGCTTCCCCCGGCGAGCGCGGCGCCTCCACGGATGCGCCCGAGCGCGGCACTGCCGGCAACAACACCGCGCCTGTTCCGGAGCTTGCCAAGGCGCTGCTTTGCGAACAGATCTCCCGCGTGCTCGGCGTCCGGGTCGTGCGTCTGGTCAAGCTCACGGGCAAGGAGCCGGCCTATCACATGGAACTCGACGGCGCCAAGATCGAGTTCCCAAACGTCGGAAAGTTGATCTCGCAGGAATCCGTGCGTGTCGCCGTTGCCGCGGCGGTGGGCAGGCTCATTCCAAGAATCAAGCCAAAGCACTGGGAGCAACTGGCGCAGGTCATGCTCGACGCCTGCATCGTCGAGCAGGGCAGCGTCGAGATGGAGTGGGAAGGCGCCGCCCGCACCTACGTCGCGCAGTACCTCGCCGAAACAGGCTTCATCGAGTCCATCGATGGCCAAACCGTTCAGAACCAGAGAAAGCCCATGTTCATCGACGGCCACATCGCCATCAACGCCAGCGACCTCCAGATTTACGTCAACAAGACGACGTTCCAAAATCTCTCGGTCAAAGCCATCGCTTCCATGCTTGCCGTCATGGGCGGCAAGCAGGTGCGCGTGCGCGGCCAGAGATTCCGGGAACAAAGCCGGTGGCTGCTGCCGGTCGAACAGTTCGACCCGCGCGAATACTCCGCGCACGAGCCGGAGGAGAACCATGCCAGCGAATGACGTGGCCACGGGCGCCCTGGAGGGGATTGGTGAACAGGACCACTCCACGACTTCCGAGTACCGTATCTTCGGCCCGCCGGGCGCGGGGAAGACGACGAGTCTCACTCGCCAGATCCGGCGCGCCGTCGAGCGCTTCGGCCCGGATTCGGTTCTCATCACGAGCTTCTCCCGCACGGCCGCGGCGGAGCTGGCGGGCCGGGATCTTCCCGTCGACCCCGACCGCGTCGGCACCCTGCATTCACACTGCTACCACGCGCTCGGCGCGCCCCGGATCGCCGAGGTGAACGTCGACCAATGGAATCGAGAGAACCCACATCTTCGAATTACGCCGGCGAAACAGCACGGCCCGCCCGATGGCGAGGAGGCCCCCGAGGATGACGAAAGCGGCTCGACGAAGGACGGCGACTCGCTCCTTCAACAGTTGAACCGCTGGCGCGCGTGGATGCTGCCGCCGGAGGCCTGGCCGGCGGCCGTCCGTGAGTTCGCGGCCCGATGGAAGGCGTACAAGGAATCACTTGGCGTGCTGGACTTCGCCGATTTGATCGAAGCCTGTCTTCACGACGTGCCGGTAGCGCCCAGATCGCCGGCCGTCATCTTTACCGATGAGGCGCAGGATCTCAACCGGATGCAACTCTCGCTCATCCGGAAGTGGGGCGAGCGCGCGAAGTACTTCATTTTGGCCGGCGACGACGATCAGACCGTATTTTCATTCACGGGCGCGACGCCGGACGCGATGCTCGACCCGGACATTCCGGAGGACCACAAGATCATCCTCAAACAAAGCTACCGGGTTCCCCGCACCATCCACCGCTTGGCGGACAATTGGATCCGCCAGGTCACGCGGCGGCAGGAGAAGATCTACGTCCCGCGGCCCGCCGAGGGCGCAGTGCACCGCGTTACCCAAGGCGGCTACAAGTCGCCGGAGTACTTCATTCTGAAATCGGCAACGGCGCAGCTCGAACGCGGCAAGACGGTGATGTTCCTGGCGGCCTGTTCTTACATGCTCCGGCCGGTCATCGCGGTCCTGCGCAAGGAAGGAATCCCTTTCCACAATCCGTACCGGCGCTCGAATGGATATTGGAACCCGCTGCGGGTAGGCCGGCGCGGGTCGGCGGCGAACCGGATCCTCTCCTTGCTTATGGCCCACCCGGACTGCGCCCGGGAACACCGTGCCTGGACCCAGGGCGATCTGGCGTTGTGGATCGAGTGCCTTGCATCGAAAGGCATCCTTCGCCCCGGAGCTAAGAAGCAACTTCAGTCCGTG
This sequence comes from uncultured Arcobacter sp., assembly GCA_964458495.1. Lineage (GTDB taxonomy): Bacteria > Acidobacteriota > Terriglobia > Bryobacterales > Bryobacteraceae > JANWVO01. Next base: position 101,750 of record CAYWJB010000010.1, on the reverse strand, counting down.
GAAGCAGACAAGCCTGTCACCATCGCCCTCCTGGATGAGGTCTTCGAGCCTGCCGCGCTCGAGTCCCTGCTCACCGCCTATGAAGGCGGCCACCGCAAGTTGCTCGACTGGTGGCGCGCCCGGGTGACCGCCGCGTTCCAGGGGCGCATTCAGTTTCCCGCGGAGGTGGCCGCGCGGCGCGGTCCGGCAGCGTTGATCGAGACTCCGCGGGTGGTCGTTGGCACGATCCACTCGGTCAAAGGCGGACAGGCCGACGTCGTCTATCTGTTCCCGGATCTGAGCCAGGCCGGTGACGCGCAGTTTCAGCGGTTCGGATCGCCGCGCGACTCAGTCGTTCGGGTCTTCTACGTGGGCCTCACCCGGGCCCGGGAGACCCTCTACATCTGCCAGCGCGAGACGCCCATGGCGGTCGCCATCTGATTCGAAACAGGGCACTGGAATGATTCCTCCGAAGGAAGGTACCCTGCTGGCGCTGACCGGAGGCGTCATGTTGAGGCAACGCGTCCAACGCCCCAAGATTCACGAGCGGAAAGAGCGCGGCGCGCCCTACTGGTACTTTCGCTACTGGCACGATGAACTCCTGCCCGACGGCACAGTCAAAACCACCCGGAAACGTCATCTCGTCGGCCCCAGCAAGGGGCCGAACGCGTTGACCAGACGGCAGGCGGAAGTCGAACGGGACCGGTTCCTTGCGAACCTGAACGCCGCACCGACACCGTGCGAGGCTGCGATCCATGGCGCTCAACCCGTCGAGGTAGGCGCGATTCTCTTCGGCAACTTGGCCGAGATGTGGCGCCGGGACTACGTCGACAACCCGAAAGTCCGGCTGGCCGAATCGACGCGGGCGAGGTACCGGTCCAGCCTCGATGTCCATATCCTGCCGCGGTGGAAAGACGTCCGGCTGGCGGCGTTCCGGGCGAAGGAAGTCCTCGACTGGCTCCACCAGGAATGCACGTCCTGGCACAGCATGATCGACCTCCGCAACGTCATGAGTGGGATCTTCACCAAAGCGCAGGAGTGGGAGATTCTGCCGGAGACCTACGCCAACCCGATACGCCGCGTGAAGGTCGGCCGCAAATGGACGGTGCGGCCCGAGCGTATCCTTACCGAGGAAGAGACGATCGAGGTGCTGTCCCATCTGGAAGACCCTCACCTGCTGATCTGCGAAACCTGCATTTACTGCGGCACGCGGATCTCCGAGGCGCTGGGTCTCCAGCTTCGGCACGTGGACCTCGACAAAGGCGTCATCCGGATTGAGCAGCGGCACTGCCGGGGCGATATCGACGAGCCGAAGACCGAGAAAAGCCGGCGCACGCTGTCGCTGGGCATGCTGGTGGCGCGCTACCGCGACTGGCTCAGCAAGAAGGGGATTACCAAAGCGAACCAGTGGGTCTTCCCCCAAGAGCCCGCCACGGCCGGGCCGATGTGGGATACCACCGTCCGCAGCCAGTTGAAGAAGGCCGCTCAGACCGCCGGGTGTGACTTCCCGGGCTTTGGTCTGCATTCCTTCCGCCGCGCGAACATCACTTGGCGGCAGGAAGTCGGCGGGAGCGCGATCGAGGCCGCCAAGATCGCCGGCCACGCCACGCCAAGGGTCACCGAGGACTACACCATTGTCCAACTGAAGCGGCAGGAAGAGTTGACGCGCCGGATTCAGCAGCGCCTGGCGCAAGCCAAATCCAAGCCGGAGGCCGAGAGCCTGGAAACCTCTCTCGCGCCACCAAGCGCGCCCGAGACCCCGCCGGGCCTCGCCGCCGCGGAACCAGCCACCCGAATCCTGCAATAGCGTAAGGCCGCTCCGGCGCCCTCTAAGCGCGTGGAAGCAGCCCGGATTCGGTCAACGAAGCCATCGCCACTAACGTCTCGGGCGCCGTCGTCCCGGGCTGCACAGCGGCCGAAACAGCTTCCACCCATTGGCGTGCCACGTTATGAGTCTTGCGATCACGCTATGACACGGGCTCCCGGGCGCCCTTCCATGGTTCGCCTGGCAACTTGGCTATGAACTGATCCAGGATGACCTCCGCCGCATGTCTGGCGTCGAACTGATCTGCGGCATCGGGGGACAACAGTGGCCCGATGTCGGCGAGAAAAGCAGGATCTTCAAGTTTGCGCAAGAGGTTCGCCTCGAACTGAGCACGGGACACTTCAGTAGCTGCCCGGCGCATGTATTCCAGGAAGCACTCGATTGTCTTCTGCGCGTCCAGGAGCGGGCGGCGCTGAAGGGCGAGCGCGAGGTCAAAAAGATCGCGACCCTCCTTCCGCTGATACAAGGCACGCAGTTTCGTCCCGAGCAGTTCCTCCAGGCAGTAGGTCCGAAGGTTTGCGGCTCCGGAGAACCAGGGGCTCTCCACTGCGAATCTCTTCTTCTCGAATCCATGCACGCAAAAGTGCTCGCGGGTGTTGATCTCGACTTTCAAACGGAGCGGCGTGACCGGCGGGATCTCCGACTCGAACCGATAGATGAGGGTCACACCTTGGCCTTGCTTTCTGCGCGGTTCGCCCAGCCAGGGATCCAGGCAAGCGTGAAGAGCATCCATCACCGGTCCTATGGCGCCCGAATCCGTCTGAACAAGATCGATGTCTTCCGAATATCGTGGTGCTGGCAGCAAATGGAGCTTGTAGAGCGCAGTGCCGCCACGGAATGCGAGTTGGCTGCTCAAGAACGGATCTGAGAATATCTCCACCAGTGCGCGTGAAAGCACCAGATCCTGTTCGACCTGGGCGTCGGTCGACCAGGGGGCGTTCGCACGCCAAGCTGTGATGTACGCCCGCGAAATCATCCGGCAACCTCGATCTCTTCGTTCACCAGCAGCCTCCACCGCTGGTCTTTCGGCGCGCCCGCTGCCGGGCGGTCTGCGCGTAGGGAAACCATCCTGGGGCGTTCGGCTTCGATCCAACTCAAGAGGGGTCCCACCTTGCCCGCGGCCCCTACCTGTTCCAAAAGGAATCCCAATCGTTGGGCAGCCGCGAGATCTTCAGCGATGCGAGCTACCTCGACGAGCCGATCCGGGGCAATCTTCTCCGCCAGCTCAGCCAGCACGCCGGCGAGGTTGCCCACGCCGCCAGCATGCCCGGCATAGCGAACCAGATCCACGGCAGTGGCTTCGGGAGTTGAGACTCTCATCGAACCCGTCTCCGTCTTGACGATCGTGACGGGAGTCCGTTCAAGGTTCTTTTTCAGCAGAAACCGGATGCGGCCGCGTCCCGCAGTGGCAGCCCGAAGTTGCCGATTGGTGACGACCTGGAACTCCTGGGGCTGCTGAGTAGCTGCGCCATGCAAGGCAGCGGCGGAGAGAAGGCCCACGTAGTAGGGCAGCTCGTGGAAGCGCATCAATGCATCGATGAACCACGATGGAGGCGGAGCGCCGGCGGACTTGTACTCGAGCGGAACGATCACAAAGAAGCCGCGTCGTGGGGCGACGATCCTACGCTGGGTGATCAGCCGCTCGGCAGCCCTCTTGATGGCCACCGGAGAGAGACGAAGATCGCGGATGGCGTCTTGGCGAGTGAAGCTGTAGAGCCCGGATTGCTGGAGGTGATCGGCGTACTCCGGCAGGGTTTTCGGACTTCGGTATTGCGGCCTCACATGCATAAAGTACCATATAGTGGTCCTTTTCGCTTTCGAGACTGAACTGATCGCCTTTTGCGCCTCAATCTGACGGGAAGAAGCCGCGCCGGCGCCGGGCATCGGGATCCTGGGGCCATTTCGGAACTCCTATAGGGGAGCCACAATTTGTCTTCCCAGCGGCGGCATTGTGGTAGCGTTTTAGACCGCGCGCGTGCGCGTAGCATGTGGCGTACCGAAGGCCCGCAACGCCTCTCTCAGCGGGGTCCAGGCGGGGTCCAAACGGGGTCCAAACTCGCCCCGGGGTCCATTTGGGGTCCAATTGGCGAACCGCTAAGTCTTTTGTTTTCAAACGCGATGGTTGTAAATCATTGGCCCGGCTCCGTTGCCAAGGTTGATGTCGCGGGTTCGAATCCCGTCTCCCGCTCCATCCCCGTTTCCGGTTTGCCCGCGCCTCGACTCCCGGAGCGACTGAGGTTGCCCCCCAACACCACCTTTTGCCCACCTGGACTGGCTGAGACTGCCAGGAAGCGGTCACATCCGGCTCGTCGTCGCTTGAAGACACCGCCTCAGTGTCCTTCGTAGGGGAGCTGAACTGCCTCGCCCTCCGTGCGGGGCCAGTGCCGTCGCGCCCTGCCGGAAGACGACCGGACGATCCACAGGCCGCCTCGCAGCCTCCGTGCTCTTTCTGGCACCGCACCATGCCCCCCTCTTTCTTTTCGGTCTGCCGTCGCTCAACGCAACAACCCGCCCGGCTCAACCCAACCGCAACCGCTTTGCCTCTCCCGTCAGGCGGCCTCGGAACCATTCCCAGGCGCCATCTTCCGCTGTGACGCGAGCCCATACCACGCGCATGCAGAATTCGGGCAACTCGAGCGGCGGCGCCTGCCAGCGCACATCCAGCCCCGTTGCGGCTCTCTCGACCACGCTCCTCGGCAGGCACGCCAGCAGACCCGTCGACGCCACCACGCGCAGAACGGCGCCGAACGACGGCGAGGCGTAGACAAGCTTGCGCCGCAGCCCGCGCGCAGCCAGTTCCCGGTCGATGAACCCTTGGGCGTCCTCGCCATAGATGACTGCCGCGTGTCCCGCCTCCGCGAACGCCTCGAGCGAGATCCGCCTCCTCAACGCCGGATGGCCCCGCCGTCCCACCACGACATTCCACTCCTTCCACAGCGTCTCCTGAAGCAGGCTCCCGTCGATGCCTCGCGTGTCGGGAAAGTAACTGATCGCGGCATCGAGCGTCCCGCGCCGCAGCGCTTCCGACGGCGGAACGAACAGCGCGTCCAGCCGCCTCGCCTGCACCCGCATCCGGGGCGCCTCCCGTCCCAGCCTCTCCAGCAGCCCCGGCATCAGCAACCACTCGGCATGGTCGGCCATGGCCAGCCGGAACACCCTTTCGCTGCTTGAGGCATCGAACACCGCCGGACCGCTGAGCGCCGCGCCCAGCCCCGTCAGAGCGTGGCGGACCGGTCCTGCCAGACGGTCCGCCAGCGGCGTCGGCCGCACGCCGCGCCCGGAGCGGACAAACAGCTCGTCGCCAAGCGCATCCCGCAGCCTGCGCAGCGCGTGGCTGAGCGCAGGCTGGCTCATCCCGAGGCGGCGCGCCGCCACCGCCACGCTGCCGCTCTCATAGACCGCCTGGAAGACGGGCAGCAGATTGAGATCCAGGTTCCTCAAATGCACGTTCTTCATGTTGCCTATGCTTATTATGAATGGATCGAATTTTAAGGGAATCCGTCTCCAAGGGCATGCACAGCCTTGACAGACGAACTCTCCTCCTGGCGGTTCCGGCCGCTGCCCGCGTCCTGGGGCAGACGCCCTCGATCCCCGCCACGCCCGCCGGCCATGTCCTCGGCGCCTGGATCGCCGCTGTCAACTCCGGCAACCGTGACGCCATCGCCGCCTACTGCAAACGGCATGAGCCGGAAGCAGGCGATGACCATGTCGAGATGCTCCTGGGCATCCACGCCAGGTTCGGCGGGTTCGATCTGCACCAGATCGAACGCGCGGAGCCGGGCGAGATCGCCGCGATCCTCACGGCCCGCAAGGGCAGCGAGCGCTTGCGGTTCTGGCTCCAGGTGGAGGATGGCGATCCGCCCGTGGTGTCAGGCGCGAACCTGAGTCCGCTCAACCGCGAAGAGACGCGGCCCAAACCGGCGCGTGTGTCTTTCGAAGAAGCAGTCCGCCTTGTGGATGCTCACGCCGCAGCCGAAGCCGCCGCAGACCGGTTTTCAGGCGCCCTGCTCATCGCCCGCGACGGCAAGGTCGTGCTCGAAAAGGCCTGGGGGCTCGCCGACAGGGAATCCAAAGTCCCCAACACCGTCGATACACGCTTCCGCATCGGCTCCATGAACAAGATGTTTACCGCCGTGGCCACTCTCCAGCTCGTGGAGAGGAAGCAGATCGCCCTCGACGCACCGCTCGCCCGGTACCTGGCCGGCTACCCCAACCGCGACCTGGCCTCGAAGGTCACCATCCGCCATCTGCTCACCCACACGGGAGGCACGGGCGACATTTTCGGGCGCCAGTTCGACGAAAACCGGCTCCAGCTGCGCACCCATGCCGACTATCTGAAGCTCCACGGCGAACGCGCCTTGCGTTTCGAACCCGGCAGGCGGTGGGCCTATTCCAACTACGGCTTCGTCCTTCTGGGAGCAGTCATCGAACAGGTCACCGGCCAGAGCTACTATGACTTCGTCCAGAAGAGCGTGTTCGCTCCCGCCGGCATGACGCGCACCGGCTCCGAGCCGGAGAGCGTCGCCGTCGAAGGCCGGGCCAGGGGCTATATGCGGAAAGACGGCCTTTGGGTCAGCAACGCTGACACTTTGCCCTGGCGCGGAACCGCGGCCGGCGGCGGCTACTCCACTGTCGGCGACCTCTTCCGCTTTGGTCTCGCCCTGCACTCCGGAAAGCTGCTCGCCCGCAGCCTCCGGGACCAGGCGCTTTCCCCCCAGGCGAAGACCCCGCGCCCCGGGACGGCGTACGGCTACGGGTTCATGGTCGAAGAAGGTCACATGCCGCGCTTCGGGCATGGCGGAGGCGCGCCCGGCATGAACGGAGAGCTGTTCATCTTCCCGGCGACGGGGGTTCTTGTCGCGGCGCTCTCGAACTTCGATCCGCCCGCCGCCTCCAGCCTCGCCGGCTTCTTCGCAGACCGGATGCCGCTCGCCTGAGTCCGGTGCAAGCCGGCCAGGCACCGCGGCGCCGCCTACCTGAGCCTCCGCCTCAACAGCCGGCTTCGCCTGCGCTCGGCCCGCCGCACCTGCCGCTCGTCCATGCCGAAGTAGTGCGCCACTTCGTGCCAGATCGTCTCCCGGACCAGCCTGCGCAGGTCTTCCAGGTCCCGCGCCAGCCTCTCGTGCGGCCCCTGATAGATCACGATCCGGTCGGGCATTCGCACCGGGTCGGCCACGCTGCGCTCGGTCAGCGGCCGGCCCTCATACATGCCCAGAAGCCCGGGCCTCCTCGGCTCGGCCTCCACCACGAACACGACGTTGTCGAGCAGCCGGCGGAACCGCGGTGGAATCACGTCCATGCACTCCTCCACCAGCCGGTCGAATTCCCTCGGCGACACGTGCGGCCCTCCCTGTTTCAGTTAACTTGGATTTCATGGACGACGCAAAGCTGGCCGCAAAAGCGCAGGCCCTCGGCATCGGCGCCCTGCGCCGTCACATTTTCCTGTGCGCAGATCAGTCCGAGCCCAAGTGTTGCTCCCGCGAAGAGGGTCTCCGCGCCTGGGAGTTCCTCAAAGCACGCCTCCGGACCGAGCCCGGCATCTACCGCACCAGGGCCAACTGCCTAAGGCTCTGCCAACAGGGCCCCGTAGCCGTCGTCTACCCCGACGGCGTCTGGTACCGCGGCGCCACAGCCGAAGTGCTGGCCCGCATCGTTGACGAGCACCTGATCGGCGGCAAGCCCGTCGAGGATTTCGTCATCTGCCGCGATCCCCTCTCCGGCGGCGGCCCCCCTTCGGAGCCGCGCTAGACTGGGAGAAACACCAACGGTGGGCAAGACCATTACCATCGCCATCGACGGCCCCGCCGGCGCGGGCAAGAGCACGCTCGCCCGCCGTCTGGCCTCGCGCCTCGGCTTCCTCTACATCGACACCGGGGCCATGTACCGCGCCGTCGCCCTCTGGGCGCGCCGCGCCGGCGTCTCCTGGGACGACGCCCACCGCCTCGAACAGCTCGCGCGCGAGTCCCGCATCGAACTCGCCCCTGAAGGAAGAGTTCTGCTCAACGGCGAGGACGTCTCCGAGGACATTCGCGATCCCGAAATCTCCGAGGGCGCCTCCCGCGTCTCTGCGATCCCCGGCGTGCGGCGCGCGCTTGTAGAGAAGCAGCAGCAGATGGGGCGCGACTCCAGCGTCGTCATGGAAGGCCGCGACATCGGCACCGTCGTCTTCCCCAACGCGGAAGTCAAAATCTATCTCGACGCCACCCCCGAGGAGCGCACCCGCCGCCGCCTCAAAGACCTGGCCGCCCGCGGCGCCCCGGCCGACTTCCATCAGGTGCTCGCCGAGATCCAGCGCCGCGACCAGCGGGACTCCACCCGCGCCGACTCCCCCCTCTGCCAGGCGCCCGACGCCATCTACCTCGACTCCACCGGCATGAACGAGGACGAGGTCGAACAGGCTCTGCTCAAGATCGTGCGCGACCGCACCAGCAACGGAAAGGAAGTCACCAGTTGAAAGACCTGCTCGTGATGAAATTCGGCGGCACCAGCATGGGCTCCGCCGAACGCATCCGCTCCGCCGCCGCACTCTGCGAACAGTCCTGGCGCGAGCGCCCCGTCCTGGTTGTCGTCTCGGCCATGGCCAAGGTCACCGACATGCTGCTCGAGGCCCTGCGCCACGCCGAAGGCGGCGACGAGGCTGGCCTGAACCGCGTTCTCGCCCAGCTCGACGGGAAACACCGCCAGTGCTGCTCCGAACTGTTCGACGGAGAGGGCCGCAACCGCACGCAGAGCGCGCTCGACTCGATCCTCGAAGAGTTCTCCCGCATCGCCCGCGGCGTCCTCATGCTCGGCGAGCGCCCGCCCCGGTCCGTCGATGAGGCCATCGCCGCCGGCGAACGCCTCAGCGCCACCCTCATGGCGGCCTTCCTCCAGTCCCGCGGCGTCGACGCCCTCGCCGTCAACGCGTGGGACGTCATCGTCACCGACGCCGTCTTCGGCAACGCCAGCCCCCTGCTTCCCCAGACGCGGGAAAAGGCCGCCGCCGTTTTGCTGCCCGCCCTCGAGCAGCGCCGCCTGCCCGTCGTCACGGGCTTCAACGGCGCCACGCTCGACGGGCGCCCCACCACGCTCGGCCGCGGCGGCAGTGACTTCTCCGCCTCCGTCCTCGCCTCCGTCCTTGACGCCGCCGAACTCTGGATCTGGAGCGACGTCGATGGCATCATGTCGGCCGATCCCCGCCTCGTCCCCAACGCCCGCGTCCTCGAAGAGATCACCTACCGCGAGGCCGCCGAACTCGCTTACAACGGGGCCAAGGTGCTCCACCCCCGCACCCTCGCCCCCCTCATGGAGAAGGGCATCCCCGTCTGGAGCCGCAACAGTTTCAACCCCTCCTTCCCGGGCACCAGAATCGTGCCCGAAACCAAAGACGGCCCCGTCGGACCGCGCGCCGTCACCTCCATGACCAACGTCGCCCTCGTCAGCGTCGATCCCGCCAGCGCCGTCCTCAGCGGCACGCGGGTCATGGCGCGCAGCCTCGAGGCCCTCGCCGCCGCCAACGCCGAGGTCCTCGCACTCACTTCTTCGTCTTACCGCCAGAACTTCTGCTTCCTCATCCGCACCGCTGAACTGCCCCACGTCATCGAAAAACTCGAGGAAACCTTCTCGCTCGAACTCGCCCACGGCTACCTCCACCCGATTGACGTCGATCTTGACGTCGGCCTCCTCGCCATCGTCGGCGAAGGCATGCGCGGGCACCCCGGCCTCGCCGGCCGCATCTTCACCGCCATCTCCCGCCAGATGGTCAACATCATCGCCATCGCCCAGGGCTCCAGCGAGCTCACCATCGCCATCGTCGTCCGCAAGGACGGCGTCGAAAAGGCCGTCCAGGCGGTCCACGAAGAGTGCTCCCTGGGCCGCTGATCCACGCCCGGCGCTATAATAGGACTTTCGTCCGGAGTCAGGAGTTTTCCCATGTTTGACCTGTTCCGCAGCCGGGAGCGCAGTGTGCGCTATCTGCTCGGCGCTTTGCTTTTGCTTGTGGCCGCCTCCATGGTCATCACCCTCGTGCCGGGCTACGGCACCGGCTGGGCGGGCGCCTCCGATCCCACCGTGCTGGCCGAAGTCGGCGACCACCGCATCACCGTGCAGGACGTGCGGAAGATCATCCAGCGCGAGGTGAAGGGCAGTATCCCCGAAGGCATGGCCTCCGTCTATGTCCCCTCCATCGTCCAGCAGCTCGTCGCGATCCGCGCCACGGCGCTCCAGGCGGAACGCATGGGATTCCGCGTCACCGACGAGGAACTCGCCCGCACCGTGCGCGAACTCTACCCCCAGCTCTGGCCCGGCGGCACCTTCGCCGGCAGGGAGGCCTATGCCCAATACCTGGCTTCCCAGAACCTCACCATCCCAGAGTTTGAAGATGCCCTTCGCACCCAGATGCTCCAGGCGCGCCTCGACATCCTCGCCCTGGAAGGCACCATCGTCACGCCTCAGGAAGTCGAGCAGGAGTTCCGCCGCCGCAACGAGGCCGTAAAGCTTCAGACGGTCGGCGTCAACCCCGCTATGGTCCGCAGCCGCGTCACCGTGAGCGATGCCGACCTCGCTGCCTACTTCGAAAAGAACAAGGCCGCCTACCGCGTCCCCGAGAAACGTTCTTACCTCATCTTCGCTTTCGACGAGGAGCAGATCGGCGCCACCGTCCAGGTGCCCGAAGAACAGCTCCGCCAGATCTACGCCCAGCAGCAGGACCGCTTCCGCACGCCGGAGCGCGTCCGCGCCCGCCACATCCTGATCAAGACCGTCGACCGCCCCGCCTCTGAAATCCCCGCCCTCCAGAGGAAGGCCGAAGACCTGCTGAAGCAGCTCAAGGGCGGCGGGGACTTCGCTGAACTCGCCAGGAAAAACTCCGAGGATCCCGGCTCCGCGGCCAAGGGCGGGGATCTCGACTGGATCACCCGCGGCCAGACCGTTCCCGAGTTCGAACAGGCCGCCTTCTCCCTCAAGCCCCGCGAACTCAGCGGCGTCATCAAAACGCAGTATGGCTTCCACATCATCCAGGTGCTCGAGCACGAGCAGGCGCGCCTGAAGCCCTTCGAGGAGGTTCGCCAGGAGCTGGCCGCCGAGGCCCGCCGCGCACAGGTCTACGACCGGATGCAGCGCCTCTCTGACGAGATCCGCTCCGTGCTCGTCCGTTCCCGCGAGGAGGCCGAAAAGATCGCGCGCTCGAACGGCGTCACTGTCGTCCGGTCGGAAAACGTCAGCGCCGGCGATCCCGTCCAGGAGATCGGCGTCAGCCAGGAGTTCAACGCCGCAGTCCAGGCCTTGCCCGTGAACGGCGTCACCCCCGTCTTGCAGGTCTCCCCCTCGAAACTCGTCCTCGCCCAGATCATCGCCATCCAGCCCGCCCGTCCCGCCGAACTCAAGGAAGTCCTGAGTCAGGTCCGCGATGGCGCCATCTCGGAAAAGGCCGCCGAACTTGCCCGCAAAATCGCCGCCGACCTCGAGTCCCGCTTCAAGAGCGGAGTCACTGACCTCGCCCAGCTTGGCAAGGAGTTCGGCCTCGAGGTTCAGACAACGGACTTCATGACCCGCACCATGAGCGTCCGCGGCATCGGCTCCGCTGCCTTCTTCGAAGACGCGTTCCACAAGGAACCCGGCTCCATCGTTGGTCCGGTGCGCGCCGCCGGCGGCGTCTTTTTCGCCAGGGTTCTCGAAAAGCGCCCGCCCGACATGACCCAGTTGGCCGCCCAGAAGGAGGGCATCCTGCAGGAGCTCAAGGGCCAGCGAGCCCGCGACCGCAGCGAGATCCTCCGCGCCGGCATCGTCGAGGAGCTCACGCGCAAGAAGAAGATCAAAATCTACGAGGACAACATCAAGCGCCTGGTCTCTGCCTATTCCAGCTGAGGCCCGCGCGCCCCGGACTGCGGCCGGGAGCATCCGATGCATGAGCTGCCCGCCCTCACGCTCGCCGGCGGCGACGGCACGCTGTTCCATCTCCTCTGCCGCCTCCCCCCTCCCTGGCCGCCCATCGTCCTGGTGCCGCAAGGCCGCGGCAACGCGCTCGCCCGCGATGTCGGCGCAGGAAACAGGGCCCGCGTCGACGCACTCCGCGTCACTGCCTGTCGTCCCTCGGGCGAAACCGTGCAGTGCTGCTCGCTTTCCTCCGTCGGCCTCGGATATCCTTCGCAAGTCACCCGCCGCGCCATTCCTCTCCGCTTCCTGCGCCGCCTGAGTTACGCCGCCGCCGCCCTGTTCACGCTGCCCTGCTGGAGCGGCTTTGAAATCTCCTGCGGCGGCGGTCCGCCCCGTGCAGTCCGTCTCCGCGGCGTGCTCGTCAACAACACGCGCTTCACGGGCGGCTTCGAGGCACTGCCCCGCGCCTCCTCCCGGGACGGAGTGGCCGAACTCCTGGAACTCACTGCCGGCTGGTTCCGCCAACTCGCGCACAATCTCTCGGTCATCACCGGGCTCCACTGTTACGAGCCCGCGCGCGTCACCGCGGTGCGGCGGTGCCGCGTCACGCCGGAGCGCCCCATGGAACTCATGATCGACGGCGAACTCCTCGGCGCTGTCTCTTCTGTGGAGATCGACGTCATCCCCGCGGCGCTCGACATCCGCATCGCCCGCCCCGGGCTTCCTTGATTCACTCCTCCTCGACCTTGCGCTCGAGAGCGAACGCCACCAGCGTCTGCCCCTTCACGCCCGCCGCCCGCTCGAGCTCCTCGAGCGCCAGCGCTTCCACGCCGTCCGGGTCGAAGTCCACCTGACAGGCCGCGATCTGCTCCGCCGTCGCCCCTTCGTAGCACAGTTCGCAATGGCCCAGCGCGTCCCCTCCCGCCCGCACCGCAGGTCCGAATGTGCGGCACGTGACCGGACGCCATTCATACAGGTCGCAGAGGCCCGTTGCCGGATCCAGAGCCGGACACGGATCGTCCCCCGTGCTGTCGTGGAACGCCTCCTGCTCTTCTTCGGTTCCCGTAAACACGCCTGTCTTCTCGTCCCCGGGAAACCGCCCCCGGTAGCGCTCCGCTGCTTCGCGCGCCCGCTGAAGCACGCGCTGCGCGCGCGCCGCATCCGTCTCGCCGAGCCGCCTCAGCCCGTCTCGCAGCCGCAGCGCATCCAGTTGCGTGATGGGAAACGTGCCCAGGCAGCACTGCGTGCATCCCGGCCGGCAGGCCAGCCACGCCCCGCTCAGCCTTGCCGCCTCCGCCATCGACTGGTCGACGATGCGCACCAGTGTCCGGTCCGCCGCCCTCGCCCGCTCCATCCGGCTCATCCCGGCCCCGCCTTTCTCCGCAACGCCTCGCGGTAGCTTTCCGCCAGCCGCCGCGCCATTGCGCGCGCGTCGTGGCGGCGTTCGACATATTCGCGCGCCCGCCGCGCCATTGCCTCCGCCTCTTCCGGGCGCCGGAACAATTCCACGATCTTTTGTGCAAACTCGCGCGGGTCGTCCGCCAGGCGGCAGACCGTGCCGTCCTCTCGCGCCAGCCCCTCCGCGCCCAGCGCCGTTGAAACGCACGGAATCCCCGCCGCGAACGCCTCCAGCAGCTTCACCCGGACCCCCGAACCGCTCAGGATCGGACACGCGAACACCGCATAGCGCGCCAGCGTCTCGCGCACGTCCGGCACGAAGCCCAGGACGCGCACCGCCCCGCCCAGGTCCGGCACCGTATGCCCCTCCGGCGCGTCCGAACCCGCCACATACAGCCGCGCGCCCGGCGCCGCCCGCAGCACCTCCGGCATCACGCCGTCCACCATCCACGCCAGCGCCTCCACGTTCGGGCGGTGGCGGAAGCTGCCCAGGAACAGGATGCTCTCGGGCTCGCGCCCGCCCGCGCGGAACTCGTAGGTAGAAACGTCGATCCCCGCGCGCAGGTCGTGCCGCACCCGTCCGCTCAGCTCCGGCAAGAACGACAGCAGATAGCGTGTGTTCTCCTCCGTGCATGTCTGGATCAGGTCCAGCCGCGGCAGCGCTCCCAGCTCCCACCGCAACGCCCGCAAGTACTCGAAGCCCGCCTTCAGCCAAGCCGCCCCGCCCAGCGTCTTCATCGCCCGCGCGATCGACTGGAAATAAACGTCGTGCTCAAACAGCGCCCACACCAGGCGCCGGCCCTCGCCGCCGTACTGCGCCATCTGCGTGTACTCCAGTTGGATCACGTCCACGCCCTGCACATACGCCTGCCGGTGCAGCAGCCATTCCAGCTCGCCGTCGGCGAACTCGCGCACGGCGAACGGAATCACCGAACCCGCCCCGCGAGTCTTTCCCTGCCGCCGCACCAGCAGTTCGAGCGACGCCACCTGCCCGCGCAACGGCTCGTGCGCCGCCTTCTCGTGTTCCCCGTCCAGCATCACGATCAGGTGCAGCTCCGCCAGCCGCCGCAACTGCTCCACCGTGTGATGCATGAACACGCCGCCGCCATGGATCGGGGGCAGGATCGCATACGGCGACACCATCAACACGCGCAAGGGCTCCCCCGCAGGCTCGCTGCAGAAGCGGTCGCGGAACCACGCTCCCAGCGGGCGACGGAATGCTTCCGTATCGTCGATCTCCGCCTGTGCGCGCGCCCGCCAACGCGCCCGTACCGCCTCCGGCAGCCGCAAGAACGCGCCCCACAGTGCCGTCAGGCTGGCGCGCTCCAGCGATTCGCCGCCCAGCCAGCTGGCCAGCGCGCCCGCCCACGCATGCAGGAAATGACCCGCCAGCCGCCCCGGCTCGTGGATGTTCTTCCACGCGAACAGCACGAAGTTCCGCCGGATCACATCCTCGATATACTGCCGCCGGAACGTTTTGCCGATCGTGCCCCGGTGCTCGTGCCACACGCGGCTCGCCGGCTGGTACAGCACCTTCCAGCCCCGCTTCCATGCCCGGTAGCCCAGATCCGTGTCTTCCAGGTAAAAGGGACGCAGCAGCGGATCGAATCCGCCCAGCTCCAGGAACTTTCTGCGGTCGAATGCGCACGAGCCCCCGCCGCCGTAAAAGCACGGGAACAGCCGGTCGACCTTCTCGTCTTCCCGGTGCCGCACCCGCAGCATTCCGTGCGACCACCAGCCCTGCGTGAGCCCCGTCTCCTCGCGCCGCTTCCGGGGGTCGCTGAAAAAGATCTGGCAGCTCACCGCGAACACCTGCGGATCGGTGAACCCTTCCAGCAGCGGCGCCAGAAAGTCCTCCGCCACCCGCATGTCGCTGTTGAGCAGCACGACGATGTCGTTCTTCGCTGCGCGGAAGCCGGCGTTGGACCCGTCCCCGAAGCCCAGGTTCCGCGGCAGCGCCAGCACGCGCACTGCGGGAAACTGCTGCCGCACGAACTCCGCGCTTCCGTCCGTGGATCCGTTGTCGACCACAATGATTTCGTTCTCCGGGTGGCCGCTCATCGCCCGGATCAGCGGCGGCAGGTACTTCTCCAGCAGGTCCCGCCCGTTCCAGTTGGGGATCACCACGCTCGCCGACTCGCGGCGCGGCATCGTGTCCTGCCTCGGCCGCCGCTTCCCGAAGAACTTCCAGAGTCCGTCCGCCGCCGCAAGGGCCATCCACGCCAGGGGCGTAAACAGCAAGGACGCCGCCGCCAGAGGCAACTGCACAACGATGCGCCAGAGACTGCCGAGCATGGACTACCCGATTCGCGGACCCACGCCCAGCTTTCGCCCCAGCCGCACCCACCGCGATGCCTGCACCATGCCCAGCGCCGCCTCCAGCTCCCGCACCCGCGCGTCCAGCGCCTGCGCCCACTCGGTGCGCTCCACCACGCGCGCCTCCGCCTCATCGAGCAGCTTCACGCAGTGTGCCAGCTCCTCGATCTTCGCCTTGTGCTCCGCCGCCAGCTCTTCAAGCGTCTGCTGCAACCGGCGGATCTGCGCCTCGTAGCCCTCTACCGCCTCCTGCGCGGCGCGTTGCTGCTCTTCCAGTTCGCCCTGCAATTCCAGGATCCGCTGCCGCGCCTCGCCCAGCTCCCCCTCCAGCCGCTGCGCCCATTCGGTCTGCAGGCGCATTTCGGCGAGCGTCTTCTCATGTTCTTCGTGCAGCCTCGCGTGCGCCTGCTTCAGCTCCTCGAGCCACGCGTCTTTCTGCCCCAGTTCGCCTTCGAGCTTGCGGATATGGTCTTCGCGTTCCTTCAGCGCGTTGGCGGAAGACGGCAGATAGACATAGAGTGGCGAGCCCGTCTGCGGCGCCGCCGCGCACACCGCCACGAAGAAGTGGCTAGCCTGCGCCTCGGGCGGCGCCCAGCCTGGCGCAAGCTCCGCCGCCGCTGCGGCAGCCATTCCCGCCGGCGAGAACGTGATCGCCCCGGAATGGTTTTGCAGGTAAATCGCCGTGTGAGGGAAGAACTCCTCCAGCGCGGCGCGGAATTCGGCGAAATCGAATTCCTTCACGTGATAGGGATTGGGCCCCGCCTTTTCCCGCGTCTCGGCGTAATAGAGGCGGTTTGGCGTTGACACAATCAACTGGCCGCCGGCGGCCAGCAGGCGCCGCGCCTCGGCGAGCAGGGCCCGCCAGTCCTCAAGATGCTCGATCACCTCGAACGCCACGATGAGGTCGAAGCACCCGTCCCGGAAAGGCATCTGCTCGGCGCGCCCCGCCAGGAAGGCGAGGTTGGCGCGCGCGTAAGCCTTCTGCGCCGCCTCCACCGCCTCGAACGAGATGTCCAGTCCGGCTACAAACGAGGCCTGCGCCGCCAGCGCCGCGCTGCCGTACCCCGCGCCGCACGCCGCATCCAGCACGCGCTTCTGCCGGGCGAGCCGGCAGGCGAAGGCATAACGCGCCATGTGCTCATGAAACAGATCCGCGTCCACCTGCCCCGGCACAATGCGCTCGCCCGTAAACTCGAGGCCGTGTTCAGGCACGTTGCGCCTCCTCGGCCGCGCCCTTCACCAGCCGGCTGTTCAGCGCCACTTTGCACGGAAAGTGCATGTACCCGTACACGGGCCCGTCGGCGTGGCCCATTTGCAGCGTCACCGCATTGTCGATCCAGTCGCACATCCGGTAGCTCAGCAGATCCCCGTCCGCGATCGCCGGCGAGAAGGAGAAGGACGCGGGATAGAGCACCGGGAGCTGCCAGTGGAAGTCCACCGTGTAGACATCGCCGGCCGACATCGGCGGCAGCACGAAGCCTTCGCGCGTCGTGTTCGTGCCCGCGAAGTCCATGCCGAGGTGGTTGCGGAACATGAATCCGATGTTGGGCTGCGCCAGCGGCTCGCGCGCGCGCGCCGAGATCCTTACCACCACGGGCTCGCCCGGCAGCAGCAACCCGGCCTTGCGTCCGTAAGGGTCGAGGATCGCGATGCCGAGGATCTCCGCGCGCCCGTCGCCGTAGCGGTGGTCGATGTTCGGGATCTCCGTCGCCACCTCTGGTGCGATGACCTGCTCAGTATGGCGGGGCGCCTCCTGCTGTTTCAGGCGCAGGTACGCCGTGTCCTTCTCGACCATCGCCGCCAGGTATTGCGCCACCACGCGGTCGGTGTCGCCGATGGCTCGGATGCGCCCGCCGTCGAGCCACATCGTCCGGTCGCCCAGCGCTTTCACATCGCCCGCCGCATGGGAGACGAAGAGGATCGTGATCCCGCGGTTCCTCAGCTCGTGGACCTTGCGCATGCAGCGCTGCCGGAAGTAGATGTCGCCCACTGCGAGCGCCTCGTCCACGATCAGGATCTCCGGTTCCGTGTGAATGGCCACCGAGAAAGCCAGCCGCACCAGCATGCCGCTCGAGTAGGTCTTCACCGGCTGGTCGATGAACGGCCCGATCTCGGCGAATGCTTCGATCTGCGGGAACATCCGGTCGATCTCCGCCGTGGAAAACCCAAGAATGGCCGCATTCAGGTAGACGTTGTCACGTCCTGTGAACTCGGGGTTGAAGCCCGAGCCGAGCTCGAGCAGCGCCGAAACCCGCCCGCGCACGTCCACCGTCCCCTGGCTTGGCGCGAGAATGCCCGCGACAATCTGCAACAGCGTGCTCTTGCCCGAGCCGTTCTCGCCCACGATGCAGAACGTCTCTCCGCGCTGGACTTCGAACGTGATGTCCCGCAGCGCCCAGAAGTCCTCGTGGTAGCGGCGGCGGTGGAAAGTGAGCAGCTCCTTCAGCCGGTCGCGTGGCGAGGCGTAAATCGGGTAGCTCTTGGAGACGCCTTGAAAAGAGATGAGGCTCACAACGACGTGCGGCGCCCGCCTGCCGGCCCCGGCAAGGGAGCACATTACTGACTGTAACGCAATTCGCCGCCTCCCCGTTTCTCGCGTCGCCTGCCTTGTTCGCCGGCGCTTGCGCCTGCGCCGCGCTGCAGCGGCGCAGGCCGCCGCGGCGCGGCTGCACTGAGGGAATTGGGACGGCTCTCTTTGTCCCCCTCAACCGGACTCCCCTGCGCGCCGGCGCAGGGCCTCTCTCCTCAACAGCCGGCACTTCACCCGCGGAACCCCCAAACCTCCGCCGCCGGCCCATTCCTGCCCCGTGACCGCACTGCCAGGAAGTGCCGGATCAGGCCGCCCCCCTCAAGGACAACCGCGCCAGAAGGCCCGTCACAAACAATTGCACGCGTAGAATCAGGCACTTGACCCCTTGGTGCTTGCTTGTGCGTGCGATACTCTCTGCTGCGGGGACAAAAGTCTCTGGCCAGAGCTCCCCCGCTTGGACCGGACAGCCTGAGTAAGGCGGCCGCTTCGGCGGCTTCTCCAATCCAGGCAGCCTCGTCGCTCCGGCGGCAGGATAGAGGATGTCCCAAGGTAAGTCCTGATGAGCCCGAACAAATACGGCCGGCTCTGCCGAGCCCTCCCAGCGAGGGCCGCCACCCGGCCGGGCTGCGCCATAGCTGCGCGTTCTGGTTGACTGCGGCGAATGGCTCGCGGGCCGGTTCCGCTCAACGGAGCCGGCTCGCAGCCGCCGAACCGGGTGTCGCGACAGGCCCGAAGTCCACCCGGTGCCACTCGATGCGCAACAAGGAGGTCGCAGTGTGCCCTGATCCGGGTACCGGCGAGCCGGAGTGCGGAAATCGGCAAGAGGCGAAATGAACGAAGTGGGAAATCGGCAAAACGGGAATTAGCAAAGCGAAGGACGCAGTGTTCGGCAGGATGCTGCCGGGTGCGCCTGGTTGGCAAGGCTACCAATGGGCGAAGAAATTACGAAAAACTGTGCTTCTGGTCTGATATGAACAAGATACGGACAATGCTCGGAGCGCCGTTCGCTCCTTCGGACAAATGGGCAGGCCTGAGAGTGAATCACCGTCGAGTTCGCAGCGTCCCGCGCCGGAGCCGGCGGCAGCAGTGCAGAGAAAACCAGCGCCGGCAAACAAAGGGCGGCCGCCTGCTCCTTCCCCGCCGGTCCACCCCATTTCGGGGCGACCCGAGTCGCCGTGCGAGTTGAGCCTCTTATCGAGCGGTGCAAGTTCCGCGCGCCTGGGCTCCAAACTGCGAGCTCACTTTGACGCTGGAGGCGCCCGCACGGGCGGGTCAGCTAGCCGGTAGCCGCCCTGTCTTGTGGTCTACTTCGATGATGTAACCTCCTCGGTGAGCCTGATTTCGGGATCAGGCAATTCCCGGCCCGCCGCCTGCTGCGGCCCGCGCCGGGCGAGTCCGGTTCCCTGAGGGGACCTTTCTCTGGCTCCAATATGCACCCGCCGGGCACCGGAGTCAAGAGTCTTTTTCCGGGCCGCACAGCGGCAGGCAAGCGAGCTGCGCCGCGTTGACAGAGCCGGAGCGCAGCCCCTAATCTGGAATTGAGAGCGCCGGCGTAGCTCAGTGGTTAGAGCGACGGTCTCATAATCCGTAGGTCGTAGGTTCAAATCCTACCGCCGGCACCACCCTCTGCTTCTCCCACGATCACGTCATAGATCCGGGCCAACTCTTCCGCCGAGTAGTATTCGATCTCGATCCGCCCCCTCTGCTCGTTCTTCGCCACAATGCGCACGCGCGTGCCCAGGACGCGCTCAAGTTCCTCTATGGCCGCGCGCACATTGGGGTCATGCTCCGGCGCGGGTGCTTCGGCGGGCGGCTCTGGCGGAGCGGTGAGCAGCTTCTGGACGGTTCGTTCCACCTGCCGGACCGACATCGCGCCATCGGCCGCTTTTTGCGCCAGAGCGACCTGCTGCTGCGCCGATTCCAGCCCCAGAAGCGCGCGCGCGTGCCCCATCGAGAGCCGCTGTTCAGCCAGCAACTGTTGCACCTCGAGCGGCAGCCGCAACAGGCGCAGCATATTGGTCACCGTCGACCGGTCTTTGCCTGTCCGCTGCGCGATCTGCTCATGCGAGAGGCGGAATTCCCTGTGCAGGCGCTCGAAGGCGTGCGCCACCTCGATCGGATTCAGGTCTTCCCGCTGAATGTTCTCGATCAGAGTGATCTCCATCAGGCGGTCGTCGGCGAACTCCTGGACCACCACCGGGACCTCGTGCAGTCCTGCCAGTCGGGCGGCGCGGAGGCGGCGCTCGCCGGCCACCAACTGATAGCCCTCCCCGGCGCGGCGAACCACCAGCGGCTGGATGATCCCGTTCTCGCGAATGGACTGGGCCAGCTCTTGCAGCGCCTCCGGAGAGAATGTCGAACGCGGCTGGAGCGGATTGGGGTGGATGGCGTCAATGGCGACGTGGAGCGGGCCGGCGGCCGGGGTGGGCGGCGGGGGAACGGCGGCCGGGGGCGGGGGCGCTGTTCGATTGGCGGGAATCAGGGTGGACAGGCCCCTGCCCAATGCTTTACGCGACGAATCCTTGGCGTTGGTCATGAGACAGGATTTCCTTGGCGAGCTTGATATAGCTTTCCGCTCCGCGGGAGCGGACGTCGTAGCTCAGGATCGGCTTGCCGAAGCTTGGCGCCTCCGCGAGCCGGATGCTGCGCGGGATGACAGTTTCAAAGACTTCGTCCTGGAAGAACTCCTTGAGATCGGCAGCCACCTGGCGGGTCAGGTTCGTGCGGTCATCGAACATCGTGAGGAGGACACCCTCCACCCGCAGGGACGGCTGGAAGGATTCGCGGACGCGGTCGATCGTGTCCAGAAGCTGGGAGATTCCCTCAAGGGCGAAGAACTCGCACTGGATGGGAACGAGAACCGAGTCTGCGGCGACCAGGGCGTTCAGGGTGAGAAGGTCGAGCGCCGGGGGACAGTCGATCAGGATGTAGTCGAAGCTTTCGCGAACCGGTTCGAGCGCCTCACGGAGGCGGAACTCCCGGCGCGGCAGATCGACGAGTTCGAGGTTGGCCGCTACCAGGTTTCTGTCGGCTGGGACGATGTGAAGACCGTCGAATTCTGTGGGAAGAACAGCGCTATCAATGGGGGCATCGCTGATGAGGACGCGATATGTGGTGGTCAGATCTGCCGACTTGGCGATGCCGACGCCAGTTGTGCAATTCCCTTGCGGATCCATGTCGACAAGGAGAACCCTAAGGTCATTCGCCGCCAGCGAGGCAGCGAGGTTGATGGCGGTGGTGGTCTTGCCCACACCGCCCTTCTGGTTGGCGACGGCGATGACTTTGCCCATGGGGCGTGTCCTCAGGAATGAGTGGGTGAGAAACGACTATCCTATCACGCGATGTTCCACGTGGAACAGGGATTCGGTCACGGCAGCCCCCAAGGCAGCTCCACACCGACGTTCCACGTGGAACATGACCCGACAGACAAGGGGCTTGCCCTCAGAGCAGCCCATTCCCTTCGGCGGGAGCCGCCTACACCCCTCCACCCCGCTCCCCAATCCACAACTTGCCCCTTTGGCCCGGCAACTCCTCCGCCGTCCAACTCCACCCCGGGCTCTCCCCCGGTTGTGCAGTGCCCACCAAGAGAACCCACTTCGCCACCCGCTCACCCAACTCCATCACCTCTTCGGCCCGCACCGCTCGCGAAACCACTGCGTCCCACCTCCCCTCCACCTCCCGGCTCCGCCTCGCCTCCACCCGGATGTTCGGCACCCAGTCGCTCGCCTCCCGCAAGAAGGCCGCCTTCCGCAGGTCCGACTCCAGCAAGGTTACCCGCACGGCAGGTTTCGCCACCGCGATCACCAGCCCGGGAAAACCAGCGCCGCTTCCGACGTCCACCACCGTTCGAGCCTCCGCAGGCAGCCTCCCCGCAACAAACAAAGATTCCGCGTAATGCACCCGCACCGCCTCCCCCAGCTCCACCACGCGTGTCAGGTTGATCCTTGCATTCCACCGTTCCATCAGCTCGTAGTGGCGCCATAACGCCTCAATCTGCTCCGGCGCCAGCTGGATGAACGTTGCCGATGCCGCCAGCCGGCGCTCAAAATCCCGCCGCCTCATGCCTGTCTCCCCCTCAGGCTGAGATAACAGTCCAGCACCGCCACCGCCGCCGGCGTCACCCCAGGAATCCTCCCTGCCTGACCGAGCGTCTCTGGACGGACACGCTCCAGCTTCTCCCGGATTTCCCGGCTCAGCCCAGGCACGCCTCGATAATCAAATTCCTGCGGAATTCTGCGGCTCTCCGCCTCCCGCAGCCGCTCCACCATCCGCTCCTGCTGCCTCAGATAGCCGTCGTACTTGATCTCAGTCTCCACCGTCATCAGCACCGCAGCTCCCAGAGGCTCTCCCATCTCCCTTTCCAATTCGCCCTGAATCGCACCAATCCGCGACTCAGGCTTCCTGAGCCAAGCCTGCCGCCTTTCTCCCAGCAGCCGCCGCAGACGCTCTTTCTGTTCAAGCTTCCTCTCCAGCTGCCCCCATCTCTCGTCACTCGCCAGGCCGACGCGCCGCCCAACGGGTGTCAGCCGCTCGTCGGCGTTGTCGATCCGCAGCTGCAACCGGTACTCCGCCCGCGAGGTGAACATCCGGTACGGCTCGTCCGCTCCCTTCGTCACCAGATCATCCACCATGATCCCGATGTAGGCATCCGTCCGCTCCAGGACGACCGGAGACAGCCCCTCCAACTTGCAGCCCGCATTGATCCCCGCCAGCAGCCCCTGCCCTGCCGCTTCCTCGTAACCCGAGGTGCCGTTGATTTGCCCAGCGAGGAAAAGTCCCTCAATCCGCTTCACTTCCAGCGTGTGCCACAACTCGCGCGGATCGATCGCGTCGTACTCGATGGCGTACCCTGGACGGATCATCTCCGCGTCCTCCAGCCCCGGAATGGATGCGATCATTGCCTCCTGCACATCCACCGGCATCGACGTGGACATGCCATTCACGTACACTTCGTAGGTGTCCAGCCCCTCCGGTTCCAGGAAGACCTGGTGCCTCATCTTGTCCGGGAACTTCACGATCTTGTCTTCGATCGAGGGGCAATACCGCGGACCGATCCCCTCAATCTGTCCACTGTAGAGTGGCGAGCGCGGGATCGCCTCCCGCAAGATCCGGTGCGTCTCGTCCGTGGTGAAAGCGATGTAGCAGGGAACCTGCTCGCGTTCGATCCGCCCCGTCAGGAACGAAAAGGGCGTCGGATTCGCGTCCCCATCCTGCCGCTCAAACCGGCTCCAGTCGATCGTGCGCCCGTCCAGCCGTGGCGGCGTCCCCGTCTTGAGCCGCGTCCAGCACAGTCCCAGAGATCGCAGGTGCTGTCCCAACAGATTCGCCGGGGGCTCGCCGCTCCGCCCACAGGCGTATTTCGACTCCCCCACGTGGGCGATTCCATTCAGGAACGTCCCCGTCGTGACCACCACCGCCCCGGCTTCGTACCGCCGCCCGTCTGCCAACCGCAAACCGCGGACCTTGCGCCGGCCGCCCTCCAGCGCCTCATACTCGATCTCCGCCACTTCCGCCTGCAAGATGCGCAGGTTCTCCACCCCTTCCAGCACCTGCCGCATCCGCACCCGGTACAGCTTCTTGTCCATCTGCGCGCGCGGACTCCACACTGCCGGTCCCCGGCTCGTGTTCAGCAGCCGGAACTGAATTCCCACCGCGTCCGCCACCTGTCCCATGATCCCTCCCAGCGCATCCACCTCGCGAACCAGGTGGCCCTTCGCAATCCCCCCAATTGCGGGATTGCAGGACATCTGCGCGATGAGATCCAGGTTCATCGTGACCATCGCCGTCTTCAGCCCCATCCGGGCGCAGGCGTGCGCCGCCTCGCACCCGGCGTGCCCGGCGCCGATCACGATCACGTCAAATGCAGCCGTCCTCATTGTCAGCAGGGAAGGAACCTCGATATGCTATTGATTCTACCGGTCAGGAGGCCGAACCGTGAAAGTCCTCGTCCTTGGTAGCGGCGGGCGGGAACACGCCATGGCATGGCGGCTCAGCCGCTCTCCCTCCGTCACGCAAGTCTTTGCCGCCCCGGGCAACCCGGGCTGCGCGACTGTTGCCAAGTGCATTCCCGTTCAAAAAACTACACCTGTAGATTTTATGGAAGCGGCTCGCGCCTGCCATGCCGCCCTGGTTCTGTCTGGCCCGGAAGCCCCGCTGGTCGACGGAGCCGCAGATCTCTTTGCAAAAGAAGGCATTCCGTTCTTCGGTCCGACGCGCGCCGCCGCACGCCTGGAGGGCAGCAAGATCTTCGCCAAACAATTCATGCAGCGTGCGGGCATCCCCACGGCTCGTTTCGCGGCCGCTGACTCGTTGGACGAGGCACGCGCCTCCCTGGATCAATTTACTTATCCTGTAGTAGTCAAGGCCGACGGGCTCGCCGCCGGCAAGGGAGTCGTGATCTGCGAAGACCGCCGCGCAGCCGAGCACACCCTGGAGTCCATGTTCGCCGGGCAGCTCGTCGGCGCCGCAGGATCGCGCGTGGTCTTGGAGGAATGCCTCGAGGGCGAGGAAATCAGTTTCATCGGTGTAAGCGACGGAGAGCGCATTGTCTCCCTGGAACCGTCGCAGGACCACAAGCGGATCTTCGACAACGATGAAGGGCCGAACACCGGCGGCATGGGCGCCTATTCCGACTCGCGCCTTCTCACGGCCGGGGAGCGCGCCCGCATCGAGACGGGCATCATGCAGCGCACAATCGACCGCATGCGCGAGGAAGGAACCCCGTTCCGCGGATTCCTTTACGCCGGCCTGATGATGACGGCGCGCGGTCCGATGGTGCTCGAATACAATGTCCGCCTGGGCGATCCCGAAACGCAAGCCCTGCTGCACCGCATGGAAGGCGACTTCGGAGCACTGGTCGCCTCCGCCGCCGCCGGCCGGGTCGACCCCTCGCACCTGAGATTCCGGCCCGATCCGAGCGTGTGTGTCGTGCTCGCCGCCGCCGGATATCCGGGCAAGCCGCGCACCGGGGATGAAATCACGGGCATCGAAGAGGCCGAACGGGCCGGCGCAGTGGTCTTCCACGCCGGAACGAGGGACGACGGCGGGCGGCTGGTGACCGCCGGCGGGCGCGTGCTCGGCGTCACGGCTTCCGGGCCCACTCTCGCCGCCGCCATCGGCGCCGCCTACCGCGCCTGCGAGGCCATCCGCTTTGAAGGCATGCAGTACCGCCGCGACATCGGCCGCAAAGGGCTGCGCCGCTGGCAGTGATCCACGCCCTTCCGGGCGGCCGGGGTTACAATACGAGAAGGCGTGGGGAAGTAGCTCAGCAGGATAGAGCGTCCGCCTCCTAAGCGGAAGGTCGGCAGTTCGAATCTGCCCTTCCCTACCACCCGCTCCACACGTGCCCCAGAAGCCGTTCGTCCACCTGCACTGTCACACCGATTACTCGCTGCTCGACGGCGCCTGCGAAATCTCCCGCCTGATGAAGCTGGTTCGGCGCCTGGAGCAGCCGGCGGTGGCGATCACCGATCACGGCAATCTCTTCGGGGCCGCGGAGTTCTTCTTCTCCGCACAGGCGCACGGCGTGCACCCCGTCATCGGCTGTGAAGTCTACGTCACGCGCCACGACTGCCGGGTCAAAGACGAAACCAACCGCGCCTACAACCACCTGACGCTGCTCTGTGAAACCCAGGAAGGCTACCGGAACCTCGTTCGCCTGGCGACCACGGCCAGCCTGGAAGGCTTCTATTACAAGCCCCGCATCGACAAGAGCCTGCTGGCGCAGCACAGCAAGGGCCTCATCGCGCTGTCCGGCTGCCTGAAGGGCGACATCAGCGAAACGCTGGCCGCGGACCGCTACGAAGAGGCCCGCCGCCTCGCCTACGAGTACCTGGACATCTTCGGCCGCGGCAACTTTTTCCTCGAAATCCAGCACCACGAGTTGGAAGAAGACCGCAAGGTGATGCCCCTCACCTGCCGCCTCGCCGCCGACACCGGCATCCCCCTGGTGGCCACCAACGACGCGCATTACCTGGAGAAGGCCGATCACCGCGCGCAAGACATTCTCACCTGCATCAACTCCGGCGCCAAGGCCAGCGACACGGACCGCCTCAGCTTCCGGACGCAGGAGTTCTACTTGAAGTCGCGCGACGAAATGCTGGCCATCTTCCGCGAGGTGGAAGACGCGCTGGACCGCACCTGGGAAATCGCGCAACGCTGCCAGGTGCGCCTGGAGAAGGTCAAGGACAGCTTCCCCCGCTTCGACGTCCCGCCGGAGCACACCACCGACACCTACTTCGAATACGTGACGCGTCAAGGGTGGGAGCGCCGCCGCGCGCGGCTGGAGCGGCTGGCGGCGCAAGGGCGCCTTCGCCACGCGATTCCCGAATATGAAGAGCGGCTGGAGCGTGAAATCCGCCTGATCCAGCAGATGAAGTTCTCCGGCTACTTCCTGATCGTTTGGGACTTCATCCGCTACGCCAGGTCGCGCGGCATCCCGGTGGGTCCGGGGCGTGGCTCCGCCGCCGGCTCGCTGGCGGGCTACTGCCTCGGCATCACTGACATCGATCCCCTCGAATACGGGCTCCTGTTCGAGCGCTTCCTGAACCCCGAGCGCGTCAGCATGCCCGATATCGACATCGACTTCTGCACCAACCGCCGCGGCGAGGTGATCCAGTACGTCACCGAAAAATACGGCCGCGACCGCGTGGCGCAGATCATCACCTTCGGCTCGCTGGCCGCCAAGGCTGCCATCAAAGACGTCGGACGCGTCCTCGAACTCAGCTTCGCGGAGACCGACCGCATCTCGAAGCTCGTGCCCGCCGACCCGAAGATGACGCTCGAGCGCGCGCTGCAGGAGGAGCCCGACCTCGCCGTCATGGCGGAGAAGGACCCGCGGGTGCGCGAGGTGATCGACATCGCCCGCCGCATCGAGGGCATGGCCCGCAACGTCGGCGTGCACGCCGCCGGCGTCGTCATCTCGCCCGTGCCTCTGGTGGAGATCGTCCCGCTGCACCGCACGGCGAAGAACGAAGTGGTCACGCAATTCGACATGGACCGGCTGGACAAGCTCGGCCTGTTGAAGATGGACTTCCTCGGGCTGACGACGCTCACCATCATCCACGACACGCTCGCGCTGATCCGGCGCAACCGCGGCGAGGAGCTTCGCGTGGAAGATTTGCCGCTCGACGACGCCGAAACCTACGAGCGCATCTTTGCGCGGGGGCTCACCGACGGCGTGTTCCAGTTCGAGTCGCCGGGCATGAAGGACATGCTGCGGCGCGCGCGCCCGGAGCGCATCGAGGACCTCATCGCGCTGAACGCCCTGTACCGCCCGGGTCCGATGCAGTTCATCGACGACTACATCGACCGCAAGCACGGCCGCAAGCCCGTCACCTACGACCTGCCGCTGCTGGAGCCCATCCTGAAGGAGACCTTCGGCCTGCCCATCTACCAGGAGCAGGTCATGCAAATCGCGCAAGCTGTGGCGGGCTACACACTCGGCGAAGCCGACCTGCTGCGCCGCGCGATGGGCAAAAAGAAGAAAGAAGAGATGGACAGCCAGCGCACGCGCTTCCTGGCCGGCGCGCGGCAGCTCGGCATCCCGGAGCGCAAGGCGAACGCGCTGTTCGACACGCTGGCGCGGTTCGCCGAATACGGCTTCAACAAGTCGCATTCGGCCGCCTACAGCTACCTGGCCTATGTGACCGGCTATCTGAAGGCGCACTACTCGGTGGAGTTCATGGCGGCGCTGCTGACGTCGGAAACGGGCAACACCGACAAGGTGGTGAAGTACATCAACGAGTGCCGCGAACTCGGCATCGAGGTGCTGCCGCCGGACGTCAACCAGTCGGACTGCAACTTCACGCCGGTGGGGCGCGAGCGGATCCGCTTCGGGCTTGGCGCGGTGCGCAACGTCGGCCAGTCCGCCGTGGATGCTGTCGTGGCTGCGCGCCGCGAAGGTGGCCCGTTCACCTCGATGGATGATTTCTGCGAGCGCGTTGACCTGACGGCTGTCAACCGCCGCGTGATCGAAAGCCTGATCCGCGCCGGCGCCATGGACTCGCTGTCGGGCACGCGCGCGCAGCTGTTCGCCATCGTCGAGGAGTGCATCGAGTCCGGTCAGCGCGCGCAAAAAGACCGCCTCAACGGCCAGGCGGGTCTCTTCGGCGGCTTCGGCACCGCCGTCGGCACGGCGCCCGCGCGCGCCCTGCCGAAAGTGCAGGACTGGACGCAGCAGGAAAAGCTCCGCGGCGAGAAAGAGACCATCGGCTTTTACGTCAGCGGGCATCCCCTGGACGAATTCGCCTGGAAGGTCCGCGAGCTCACGGCGCTGGACACCTCCAGCCTCGCAGGACTCGAGCGCGGCGCCGAGGTGGCGCTGTGCGGCATCATCGCCGGCGTCCAGCGGCGCCGCAACAAGGAGCTGAAGCCCTGGGCCTCGTTCCAGCTGGAGGACCGTCTCGGCGCCGTGGAGGTGCTGCTGTTCTCCAGCCGCTATGAGGCGCTGCAGAACGAGCTCCAACCGGACCGCGCCGTGCTGGTGCGCGGCAAGGCCATGCCGGAAGAGGACGGCACGGTGCGGATCAATGCGCAGGAGATCATCCCGCTGGACAAGGCGCGCGTCGACCTGCCCTCGCTCGTGCAGATCCGGCTGCGTCTGAATGGCGACGACGATCCGCGCGCCGGCGAACTGCGCGAACTGGTGCGCCGCAAGCCGGGAGCGGCGGGCGTGCGCCTGCGGCTGGAGCGCCCGCGCGACTTCGTCGTCTTGCTCGACCTTGCCGAGAAGGTCATGCCGGACCGCGAGTTCCGCGAAGAGATCGAGCGCATCTGCGGCAGAGGCGCCTATGAGCCGCTCGGCTGACCCTTGCTTCCGCCGCACGATAGACTCGAGAAAAGAGGTATTCACGCCATGAGCGGCCCATCCCCCGACCGGATCCCGGAGCTCGAACGCGAAATCGCCCAGCTGCAGATGAAGTCCACCGGCGATCACGCGCGCCTGCAGGAGCTTCAGGAACAGCTCCGGTCGCTGCGCGGCGAGCAGGGCATCAACCTCGCCTGGCAGCGCGTCAAGCTGGCGCGCCATCCCAGGCGGCCCCATTCGCTGGACTACATCCAGCGCATCATGCCGGACTTCACCGAGATCCACGGCGACCGTTGCTTCGGCGACGATCCGGCCATCGTCACAGGCTTCGGCACCCTGCTCGGCGGCGGACCCGCCATGATCATCGGCCAGCAGAAGGGGCGCGACACCAAGCAGAAGCTCTACCGCAATTTCGGCATGCCCAAGCCCGAGGGCTACCGCAAGGCCATGCGCGTGATGGAACTCGCCTCCAAGTTCCGCCGCCCGGTGATCACCTTCCTGGACACGCCGGGCGCCTACCCCGGCATTGACGCCGAGGAACGCGGGCAGGCGGAGGCCATCGCCTGGAACCTGCGCGAGATGTCCCGGCTCGCCTCGCCCGTGATCGTCGCCGTGATCGGCGAAGGCGGCTCCGGCGGCGCGCTCGCGCTCGGCATCGGCAACAAGGTGCTGATGCTCGAAAACGCCATCTACAGCGTCATCAGCCCGGAGAGCTGCGCCGCCATCATTTACCGGGACGCCAGCAAGGGCGAGCGCGCCGCCTCCGCGTTGAAGCTGACCGCGCCGGACCTGCTGCGGCTCGAGCTGATTGACGGCATCATTCCCGAACCGGGCGAGGGCGCGCACGAGGACTACGACCGCGCCGCCGAGCTGCTGCTTCAGGCGCTCAACGCGTCCATCGCCGAGTTCCAGGGCATGGCGCCGGAGCAGCTGATCGCGCAACGCGTGGAGAAGTTCCGCCGCATGGGCAACTTCTTCACCGAGGCGGCGCCGTGAACTCCCGCAGGCTCGCGCTGCTCGCCGCCGCCGGCTTCCTTTTGCTGGCGGGCGTCATGACGTGGATGATGCTCTCCGGCGGGCGCTACCGTGTGGAGGTCTGCATGGAATTCCGCGGCCAGTCGGCGTGCCGCACGGCGGCCGGGCCCACGCGCGAAGAGGCCGTCCGCACGGCCACCGACAACGCCTGCGCCCTGCTGGCTTCCGGCATGACTGACACCATCCAGTGCGGGCGCACGCCGCCGAGGAGCGTGCGCGACCTCGAATAGAACAGGAACCGGCCGCCGCTTAGCGGATAGCCTTGCGCTCCTTCAGGATCTCCACCACGCGCTGCACCGGCAGCGCCTCCACCTTGCGGCCGTTGCCCTCCATCGTGCGCGCGCGGAACAGCGAATTGTAGACAGCCTCTTCGGTGGCCTCGATCACGGCTTCAAACAGCGGCGACATGGCGTCGTTTGGCAGCAGGCTCTCCGGTCGGCGGGCGGTGGTGAAGGCGATGGCGTAATCTCCGCTGCCGTTGGAGCCGGCCGCGCCGGTGCGCCCCAGGCCCAGCGCGCTGCGGGCGGCCATGCGTTTCAGGTTGCGCGCGTCCACGGGCGCGTCGGTGGCGATCACGACAATCACGCTGCCGTCCCGCGAATCCTCGCCGCCGCGCAACAGCCGCCCCACGGGGACGCCCAGAATATGCAGGTCGCCGCCGTAGTTGGTCTGCACGAGAACGCCCACCGTCCACGGGCCCGCCTTGCGGCTCGACGTGCCGATGCCGCCCTTCCATCCGAACGCCACCGTACCCGTGCCCGCGCCCACGGCGCCCTCTTCCACGGGGCCGCTGCGCGCATCGCGGATTGCGGTGAAGACCTCGTCCCGGCCCACATGGCGCCCCCGGATGTCGTTCAACAGTCCGTCGTTGGTCTCCGCCACCAGGGGATTCACGCTGCGCACCCCCTCGTTGCCCGGAAGGGACAAAACATAGTCCAGCAGGGCATCCGCCACACGCGGCACGTTCAACGTGGATGTAAGCAGGATAGGGGTTTCTATCTCGCCCAGTTCCTCCACCTGCGTGGAGCCGGCGAGCTTGCCAAAGCCGTTGAAGACAAACACGGCCCCGGGTACTTTCTCACGGAAGAGATTCCCGCCGTGTGGAAGGACGGCGGTGACGCCGGTGCGTACGGTATCGCCGAGCATCAGCGTGCTGTGGCCCACGCGCACGCCCGCGACGTCGGTGATCGCGTTCCATCGGCCCGGCGTCAGCCTGCCGGGGGCGATGCCCAGATCCCGGGCGCGCGGCGCCGGAGGCTGGGAGAAAACAGGAGTCGAAAGACATGCCAGGAGAAGCCACAGCCGCATGGGCACAACATACCGCGGCCGGAGCTGCCCCTGCGCCGGGCTATTGCACGCGGACGACGTTCTCCGCCTGGAGTCCCTTCGGTCCTGTTTTCACCTCGAACTCGACCTCGGCGCCCTCTTCCAGCGTGCGGTAGCCCTGCATCTGGATGGCCGAGAAATGCACAAAAACATCTTCACCGGTGCTCCGCTGAATAAAGCCATAGCCCTTGGCGGAATTGAACCACTTCACAACGCCCTTTTCCTTCACAACTACCACTCCTGATGCGATCGTCAATCTTTGTGCAATGGCGGCCCTGCCGTTTGAACGGGAGATCCTCCGGGAGGAAAGAACACCGCCGGTGCGGCCGGAGACTCGCAGCCTGCTACTTGAAAAGACTCGGCTGCCCGCGCCAGAGGTGCAAGAATCTTCTCCGCTGATCATCGATTCACGCATACGGCATGATATGTTTCGGCAGGGAATCCAATGCCAATTGAAGAAAACTTCAACACCGCGGTGACAATCTTGCGCGAGGATCGCGTCCTGCGGATTGCACTGAGCCGGGCGGAGGACCGCAACCGTCTCTCCGCCGCGCTGGCGGACGCGCTCCTGGAGGCCATTCATCAAGCCATGCAAGACTCCTCCACGGGCTGCATCGTGCTGGAACAGCGAGGCGAAGTCTTCTGCTCCGGCATCGATTACGATTCGCTCGCCGCATCGGGTGGCGCCTGGCTCGACCTCGCCGCGCGCCTGTTCCGCCTGCGTGGGGAGCTCCGCAAGCCGCTCGTTGGCGCCGTGCACGGGGCTTGCGCAGGCGCGGGCATCGGGCTGCTGCTGCAGTGCCACTTCGTGCTGGCCGCACAGGGGACGAAATTCGCCGTCACCGACATCCATTCCGCCGCCTGGCCGGCGCTGTACTGGGATTCTCTCGTCAGCGCATTCGGCCCGCGGCGCGCCTGCGAATTGTCGCTCACGGGGCGGGTATTCTCCGCGGCGGACGCGCAGGCCTGGGGCCTTGTCCATGAGCTTGTACCCGCATTCGAACTGGAAGAGCGGGCCCTGCAAATGGCCGCGGGGCTGGCCTCGCTCAGTCCCGCCGCCGTGGCGGCCGGCCTGGATCTGGCTTGTTCGGCGACGGCCGTGTCCGGGAGCCAATGGTGGGAGGCGGCCAGCGGCTCGCCGGATTTTCGGGAGGCCCTTGCAGCCGCCCGCGAGCGCCGCAAGCCGTGCTGGCCTTCCCTGAAATGAAAAATGGCGCGGGCTGGCGCCCGCGCCGGTAGAGGGAAGCGAAAAGCAGACCTAGTTCCGGTCCGGAAGGAGGATCAGGTCGAACGGCGCGCCGCCGCCCTTGTTGTCCACCGCGATGATGGTGCGGATCATGCCGCCCCAGGTCACCAGCCGGTGGCTGTCAATAGCAATGGTCTTCGTGCCCGCCACAGCCACGCGAGCCTGGTACATGCCGATCGGCACAGACAGATAGCCCGACGCCGCCTTGAAAGGCACGTTGGTCAGCACCGGCTCCTTGCCCGTGAGGGTCTCAAACGGCGTGGTCACATAAATGTCCACCGCAGGCGCGCCAGGAGCGGTGTGGGCGACGCGGATCTTCACGCGGCCGTCCTCGGGAGCGCTGTTGTCGTCCTCGAGCAGCATCACGTCGAAGCCGGGCTGTCCGCCGCCGGCGTAGCCCACGGCCACCGCCGTGTAGTCTTTTCCGGCCATCACCGGCACGCTCAGCTGCTTCACCACGGTGTTTGTGCCCGTCACCTTGATCTCGACGTTATAGGTGCCGGCGGGAAGGCTCAGGTATTCGGAATACTCGCGAAACGGCAGGTTTTCCAGAACCATGCCGCCGTTGACGTAAATGTCCACCGCAGGAGCGTCGGGCGAAGCATGCACAATGCGCACGCGCGCGCCGCTGCCTTGGGCGAAGGTCAGTCCCGCAACCGCACACACGGCTGCCAGTGCAAACAACAAACGTTTCATCTCCACTCCTCGTCTTTTATGGGAATTCGCTAATCGGATTCTGGGAAAGATCCGCTAACGCCAATCTAGGTGCGCGGCAGAGTCACGCGGATGCAAAAAATCGGCGGCGGATTTTCGCCGGGGATCAATGCAGGCGCCAGCGGAGCCCCAGGCGCCACAGGCGCGGGCTCGCCAGCAGCGGCGCAGGGCTGAATCCGGCGATGACGCGGCGGTTGGCGGCGTTCTCGATTCCAGCGTGGATCTCGACGCCGTCATGGACCCTCTGCCGAGCCGTTGCCTGCCAGACGGCGAATCCCGGCAGCAGGAACAGATTTCGGTCGTCCTCGAACTGCGATGCGGAGGCGCGCAGCCCCGCCGCCACCGCCGTGCCCCCGCGCTGCCATCCGGCGAGGAACGAGCCCTGATGGCGCGGCGTTTGCGGGATCCTTTCGCCTGCGGCGAAGCGCGCGTCCGACAGGAGCCACGCCGCTTCGGCGAACGCCGCGCCCCGCCGCCACCGCGCCAGCGCCTCCGCGCCGCGCACGCGAGCCTCGCCCGCGTTGTCTCTCTGCCGCGTAATGAGCTGCGGCGTGACGCTGCGCGTGACGTTGGTGATCAGATCGCCAAGCCGGTTGTGAAACGCCGTGACGCTCAGCCGCCACATGCCGGCCGCATAGTCCCAGCCAGCCTCCACGCCGCGAAGTGACTCGGGTCCGAGTGCGGGGTTGGCGAGCGTCACCGAGTTGCCCACGCGGAACTCGCGGTACAGTTCGTTCAGCGTCGGCGCGCGCAGGGCGCGGTAGGCGGAGATGCGCGCGCGCCAGCGCTCGCCGCCCGCCGCCGCGCCGGCGCTCGGCATCCAGAACGCCGCGCCCCGGCCGGGATCGTGCCGCCGCAGACCTGCAAAGAGTCGCAGCGGACCCGCGGCGGCGCTCGCCTGCGCGAACAGACCGTGCTGTGTCTGCGAGCCGCCGCCGCTGCGCGAGCCCGCAGGAAACAGGGTTTCGCGAGACTCTCCCCACGCGCGCATGGCGTCGCCTCCGGCGGTCAGGCTCCACCGGGCGCCGGCGCGCTGCCACAACAGCGCGGCGCCGGTGGCATCGGCAGGAACGCTCTGCCGCGAGGTGAGACGTTCGGTCTGCCGCCCCGCGCCGATCGAGCTGAACGTGGCGCGGTACTCCTCGCGGGCATGCCATCCCAGGACGTTGATGGCGCCGCGTCCTGCCTGCTGCCACCAGTTCGCCGCAAGCGCGCCCGCGCCGGTGGAGTTGGCCGTCAGCAGAGTGCCGTTGGCGCGTTCCTCGGCCAGCGCGTCGCCGCGCAGGAAGATGCGCCGCGAGCCGTCGTTGTAAGACGCCCGCAGGGCGCCGGCGGCGAAGCGCAAGGCGGCGTGCGTGTCGACCGGACCGCGGGACTCCTCCGGAACAACGAAGAACCCGTCTGTGTGCAGGGCGCGCAAACTTGCGCCCGCCGCCCAGCGCGGCGCGAGCCGCGTTTCCGCGCCGCCCGAGAGTTGGTGCGTGCCTGCGTTGCCGCCCTCGTATCCGAACCAGGCGGTGCGCGCGCCGGGCTCGCGGCTGAACAGCGCGATGGTTCCGCCCATGCTCTTGTCGCCGAAGACGCTCACTGGCGCGCCGCGGGCCACTTCGATCCGGTCGATCAGCTCCGGATCGAGCCGCGTCCAGTAGATCCATCCGCCGAACGGGCTGTTGGCGGGCGCGCCGTCCCACAGCAGGAGCGTGCGGCTGGCGCCGGTGGAACCGAGCCCGCGGAGGCTCACGCCCTGCGTGGTCGGGTTCGCCGTCAGGGACGACGTGCGGCGGAAGAGCGTGAATCCGGGCACCATGCGAAGCCGGTCGTCGAGATTGACGCCCGCGAGCGCCTCGCTGCGCGCCTTGTCCAGCAGAGTGACGCTGGCGGGCGCCTCGGCAGAAACGGCTGCGGTGACGGTGATGGAAGTCTCAAGAGGGCCGGGGCGCGGCGGGCTCGCCGGTTGCCCAGTGGCCAGGAGACACGATGCGAGCATCCACCCAGCCGCATTCTTCCAGGCGAGCGGGCGAAGCGCTGAAGACAACCGAGACAGCAGGCTCATCGAGGGGACGCAGGGGGGCGGCGCGGCGGCGGGGCTCGACCAGCGCCAGATATTTCAGGATAGCGTAGACGTCGTTCTCTACCGGCACGAGCGTCTCCCAGTTCTGCGCGCGGAAGCGGATGCGGGCGCCGCGCTGCGCCATGCGCCACGCCAGGTAAGCGCAGCATTCCACCGCGCGCTCGAACCACTCGCGCTGCGTCTCGCCGGCTTCCAGGTCGAGCACGAGCGTGACCAGGTGCTCCTGCTCGCGGGCGAACTCGCGCACCTGGAGTTCGCCCGTGTGCGCCGTGGCGCGCCAGTCGACGTGGCGCGCGCTCTCGAAAGGGATGTAGGGGCGGATGCGGTAGAAGTCGTGCCCGAGCCCGCGGAACAGCGTTTCCGCGTCGCCCTGCACTTCCGCCAGCAGCAGTTCGAATCCGGGCTGCGGCTCGATGGAAGGATAGACGAGCACATCCTGCCGCATGGTGACGCGCGCCCGCCGTTCGGCGAAGCCGAAGGGAAACGCGGTGGAGAACAGGAAGCTGTCCTCGGCATGGACGCCGCGCCGCGGGAAGCGCGCCTCGACGGTGGTCTCCACCGCCGCGCCGCCGGGCACGACGGGGAAATACAGCTCGCTCGAAAACACTTCCGAGCCGGCGCCCGACAGCCGGATGGAAAACGAGGGCATCCGCTTCTTCATGTTCCGCAACACGAGGCGCGCCGGCACGGGCTGCCGCGCGCTGACGTGTTCCGGCAGGCGGATCTCCAGCTCCAGCCCGGCGATGCCGATGCGGCTGATGAAGCTGCTCACCAGCAGCAGGCTGAGCATCGCCGCCAGCAGCAGAAACAGCAGGTTGTTGCCGGAGGCGAAGCCCGCGCCGCCCACCAGCAGGGAGGCGGACAGGTACAGCAGCCCGCGCGTGGTGATGCGCTCGCGCACGCGGCGCTGCAGCCACCGCCGCGCGCCCGCCGCCGGTTCCCGCAGCCATTCCATCATGCGGCTGCCCTCATTCTGTCATAATGGCCGTTTTCCCATGCCATCCGGACCCGCACAGCCTGTGCGCCTGATGCGATCGCTGGGCCTGTTCCAGCTCATCGTGATGGGCGTGATCATGGTGCAGCCCACCGCGCCCATGCCGCCCTTCGGCGCCATCAGCGCCGGCGCCAACGGGCACGTCGTCACCACGGTGCTCATCGCCATGTTCGCCATGATGCTCACCGCGCTCAGTTACGGGCGCATGGCGCGCGCCTGGCCGGCGGCGGGCAGCGCCTACACCTATGTCGCCCGCGAGCTCCACCCCGCGCTCGGCTACTTCACCGGCTGGAGCATGCTGCTCGACTATATGGTGAACCCGCTCATCTGCGTCATCTGGTGCTCGAAGGCGCTGATGGGGCTGTTCCCCGGCACGCCCTTCTGGATGTGGGCGTGCGCGTTCGCCTCGCTTTTCACGGTGCTGAATCTGCGCCGCATCACCGCCACGGCGCGCACCAACGAGGTGCTCACCGCCCTGATGGGAGTCGTGATCCTGTGGACGCTGGGCGCCTGCGCGCGCTACCTGTTCCACCTGCCGGATCTTGATGCGCAGCGCTTTCTGACGCCTTTTTATGATCCGGAGCGGTTCTCGTGGCGTTCTCTGTCCAACGGCGCCTCCATCGCCGTGCTCACCTACATCGGCTACGACGGCATCGCCACGCTTTCGGAAGAGGTGAAGGACCCGCGCCGCAACGTGCTGCGCGCCATGGTGGCCACCTGCTTCGTCATCGGCGTGCTCTCGGCGGTCGAAGTCTACGCCGCGCAGCTGGTCTGGCCCGCCGCCGAACCCTACCCCGACCCCGACACCGCCTACCTGGCCGTGGCGCGGCGCGCAGGAGGCGAGATTCTGTTTCAAACACTTTCCTGGACACTTGTTGTCGCCACCATCGGCTCCGCCTCGGGCGCGCTGCTGGCCGGAGCCCGCCTGCTCTATGGCATGGGGCGCGACAACGCCATCCCGAAGTCCTTTTTCGGCTACCTGCATCCGAAATCGCGCGTGCCCAGCCGCAACGTGATCCTGATGGGCGCGCTGGCGCTTCTCGGCGCCTTCGCCATCTCGTACCAGACGGGCGCGGAGCTTCTGAACTTCGGAGCGCTGATCGGCTTCATGGGGGTCAACGTCTCGAGCCTCGTGCATTACTACATCCGGGAGCGGGACCGGCACTGGTCGCACCTCGTGGCGCCCGCCGCGGGCTTCCTCGTCTGCCTGTACCTCTGGCTCAGCCTGAGCTGGATCGCCAAAATCGCCGGCTTCGCGTGGCTCGCCTTCGGCGTCGCTTACGGCGCGTGGAAGACCGGAGGCTTCCGGCGCGACATCATCCGCTTCGAGATTCCCGCCGACGAGTGAGCGCCCCGCGCGGATTATCCTAGGGGCAGGTGAACTCGTCCATGTTGTACGAAAAGACTTCCCAGAAGAGCGCCGCGGAAATCGAACTG
Source organism: uncultured Arcobacter sp. (assembly GCA_964458495.1). Taxonomy (GTDB): domain Bacteria; phylum Acidobacteriota; class Terriglobia; order Bryobacterales; family Bryobacteraceae; genus JANWVO01. The sequence continues at coordinate 64,220 of CAYWJB010000010.1, read as the reverse complement.
GCGCTGCGAGACGCTGCCGCGCGGCACCGCTTCGGGGTGATCCACGTCCACGATCTCCAGAAAACCATGAAGGAAAAGGGGGTGGATTACGGCGGCGAGTGCATGATCTTCGAGGTCTGCAACCCGCAGCAGGCCAAGCGCGCGCTGGAAGCCAACCCCGCCATCTCGACGGTTCTGCCGTGCCGCATCGCCGTCTATCAGCGTGGCGAAGAAAAAGTGGTCTCCACGCTCCTGCCCACGGCGATGATGGAGCTGTTCCGGACCGCCGGGCTTGCCGGCGTCGCCGAGGAGGTCGAGTCGGTGGTGAAAGCGATCATCGACGAAGCCGCCTGAGCGCGGCGCAGCGCGCGCCCGCTCAAATGCGGGCTTCGGCGAGCCTGGCCGCGGTGGCTTCCTCCACCTCGGCGTGCAGCGAGTTGCCGTTGGCGTCCATTGTCACCACGGCGAGGAAGTCCTCCACCAGCAGGTGCCACATCGCCTCCGGGATGCCGAACTCGAGCAGATGCACGCCCAGCACCTTCTTCACCGTGCGGGCGTAAAACTGCGCCGCTCCGCCGATGGCGTGCAGGTACACGGCGCCGCACTCCTTCAGCCCGTCGAGGGTCTTCTTTCCCATGCCGCCCTTGCCGACAACCGCCTTGACGCCGTAGCGGCGCAGGATCTCCGCCTGATAGGGCTCCTCGCGGATCGACGTCGTCGGACCCGCCGCCTTGACATACCAGGTGTCGCCCTGCTTCAGCATGACCGGCCCGCAGTGATACAGGATCGCGCCCTCCAGGCTTGCCGGCGGCGGGTTCTTCATCAAGTGGGCGTGCACGGCGTCGCGCCCGGTGAACATCTCGCCGCGGATCAGCACCACATCGCCCACCTTGAGAGCGCGCATCCGCTCCGCCGCGAGCGGCGGCGTCAACACGATCTCGCGCCCGCTGAGCGGGAATCCGCTCTCCCGCGCCAGCTTGTCCACCGGACGGGACGGGTCGCGGTAGAGCCACTCGGTGATGGCGCCGCTCGAGGCGTCCAACCGCACGCCCAGCCGCCGGAAAGCCCAGCAGTCGTAGGCGACCGAGACGAAGAAGGACGCGGGCAGGCGGTTCGCGGCACAGATCTTGCAACCGATCAACGCCGCCCGTCCGCCCAGCCCCATGGCGCCCACGCCGAGCTTGTTGGCCTCTTCCATGATCTCGGTTTCGAGCTTCGCCAGCGCCGGGTCGGGGTTCGTGTCGTCCAGTGTCCTCAGCAGCTGCATCTTGGCGAGGTGGTAGCCGTGCGCGCGGTCCGATCCGATGCAGACGCCCAGAGCGCCGGGGGCGCAGCCTTGCCCCTGCGCCTGCCACACGGCGTGCAGGATGCACTTCTTGACGCCCTCCAGATCACGGTTGGCGCGCCCCAGCCGCGGCAGCTCGCAGGGAAGCGAGTACTGGATGTTCTTGTTCTCGCAGCCGCCGCCTTTCAGGATGAGCCGGATCTCGATGTCGCCGCGCTCGTGCTGTTCAAAGTGGATCACCGGGGTTTCGGGGCCGAGGTTGTCGCCGGAGTTCTTGCCGGTGAGCGAGTCCACGCTGTTCGGGCGCAGCTTGCCGCGGCGGGTGGCCTCGGCCACAGCCTCGCGGATCGCTGCCGCCAGCGCCATCTGGTTGACGCCCGCGGGGGTGTGCACGAAGAAGGTGGGCATGCCGGTGTCCTGGCAGATGGGGCCTTCGTCCTCGTAGGCCATGTCGGTGTTCAGCGCCATGATCGACAGCGCCTGGTGCGACTGTGTTCCGGGCTGCTCCCCCTCGAGAGCGAGGCCCATGGCGGCGCGCACGTCGGGCGGCAGATTCACGGAGGTCTGCGTGATGAGTTCTATGAGGCTGTCGCGGAGGAATTCCATGAGAGCGGCTCCTTTCAGGCTGTTCGTAACCATCCTAGCGCCCGGGCCGCGCCGGGCGCGCCCGTCTCAGCGCAGCTTCAGCTGCGCGATGGCAGTCATGCCGGGGCGCACCAGCGAAGAGGGGCTCGTAAAGGCGATCACCACCTGCTGCTTGTCCACGCTCTTCACCTGCGCCGCCAGCGCCCCTTGCGGCAGCTCCGCCAGAACGATGCGCGCCTCGTCGCCCGGCGCCAGGCGCTTCGCGTACGGCTCGGGCGCATCGGCCACCAGCTCGAGCTCGCTCCAATCGGCGGCGATCTCCACCAGCCCCTGGAAGCCCTGCTCGACGGTCTCTCCCGCGCTCTTGCGGATGCGCACCACGATGCCGTCCGCCGGCGCAACGAGGTTGCAGCTCTCCGTGCGGCTGCGCGCTTCTTCCAGCAGCGCCTGCTTGTCGGAGACGTTGCGGCGGGCGTTCTCGAACTCGGCCGCGACGGCGCGCATGCGCTCCTGCGCCGCGGCAAGCAGCGCCTCCACGCGGTCCCGCTCCTTCAGCGCCTGCTGGTAGTCCTCTTCGGCCCGCTGGAACACGAGGCGCGGCGTGGCGCCCTCGCGAATGAGCACCGATTGCCGCTGATAGATCTTCTCCACCCGCGCCAGCTCGCCACGGGCGCGCGATGCCTCCGCTGCCAGACGCGACTCCTCCAGGCGCACCGCCGTCAGTTCGGCTTCCACGGCGCGGGCGCGCGCTTCGGCGCGCTCCAGCTCCAGCCGGGCTTCCACTTCGTCTTCGCGGATCGCATCGTTGGCAATGCGCCCGATCACCTGACCCTCGCTCACCTCGTCGCCCGGGGCGACCGCGAACTCCTCCAGCACGCCGGACACCGGCGCGTCGATCGAGATCCGCTCGACGGGGCGGATCTCGCCTTCCAGGGAAATTTCCGTTCCGGCGGGAAGCTCCGCCGGCACGTTCGCCACGGGCGGCGGCTGGGACTGTTTGCGGTGCCAGACGTAGGCGCCGGCGCCGGCCGCGCCCAGCACCACCACGCCGGCGAAGAGGATCCACTTGCCGCGCATCCTGATTCGATCATAGGCCAACCGCCGCGGCAGGGATTGATGGCGGCCTGCCGCCAGTGATAGCCTCAGCGGGGAGGAGGCTCCCCATGGCAGCGCTGCGCCTCGGCGACGACATCGACGACTTCTGCATCAAGTGCAAGCGCGTCACGAACCACTCGATTCTGGCGATCGTCGACGGCGAGGCCGTGAAGGTGCGCTGCCGCACCTGCTACAACGAGGGGCCTTACCGCAAGTGCGTCGCGCCGCCTTCGAAGCGGGAACTCCAGAAGGCCGCGCTGATGAAGCAGATGCTCGAGCAGGCGCCGCAGGCGCCGCCCGCGCCGCCGCCGAAGAAGGCGCGCGGCAAGAAGTCCTGACGCACGCCTACGCGCCCGGGATCTGTTTGCGGATTTCGTCCAGCACTTCCTGGCGGCGGTCTCCGTCGAGGTTCTTTTCCAGATAGCGCAGCGAGGCGCCCACCACGTCGCGATGGTGCAGCGCGGCGGAGAAGCCCTCTCTGGTGGTGAGCCGCAGCCACAGCTCGTGCAGGCGCTCGACGTCCTCCGGCCAGAGCCGCGGCGGGTGCGGGCCGAGGTTGACGTAGGTGGAAGGCCGGTCCGGAGCGATGATCTCCAGCGAAAAGGCGTGCCGCGGCTCGGGCAGCTGCTCCCATGCCAGCCCGATGCGCCGCGCCAGCTCCTCGCTGGGCATGGCGCGCGACACGCCGGTCACCAGCCTCGAGGCCTGAAGCTTCTGCGCCGTGTGGACCATGGCCATGAAAGGATCCGTCGCAGGCACCACCAGAAGCTCCACCGGCTTGCCCTCCTTCTCGGCCAGCGCCACCACGCGAGTGAACAGTTCCCGTTCGTAGTCAGTGAACAACTGGTCCACGGCCAGCTCGTGCTCGCCCGAGCCTGCGTCCACAGGCCGAACGGTCATCACGACGATGTCGTGCCGCCGGAGGTTCGTTTTCCGCAGGACCGACTTCAGATGGTCCATGCGGTTGTAGTCGCGGATGGCAACCAGGATGCAGCCCGGACGCGCCTGCACGCGGTCCGGATCCACATCCGGCTCGTGGTCGAGATGGAACTCCTCGAGCGCCTGGCCGGCCGCCTGTGCGCGCGCCTTCGCGTTGAGCCGCTCGGAGATGGTGAACACGGCGAACAGCACCGCGGTGAAGCTGACGCCGTAGATGGTGGCGATCTGCTTGGTGAGGAGGTTGGTGACGGCGACCAGCAGCAGGGCCAGCGTGGTGACGCCGAGCCCGAAGGGGATCTCCACGCGGCCGAAGCGGAAGTTCAGCGGGAACTTGTACTCCTGGTCCGAGCGTTGGAACCGCAACGCGAGAACGCCCAGCCCTTTCAGCGCGAAGCTCCACACGACGCCGAACGCATAGGCCTCGCCGAGCAGGTACACATCGCCGCGCGAGGCGAGGATCGTGAGCAGCTGCGCGGCGGTGATCAGCCCGACGAGGCGGTGCGAGGTGCCGAAGCGCGGGTGGGGCTTGCGGAACCAGCCGGTGAGCACGCCGTCCTCGGCCACGCGGTTCAGGATGCCGTTGGCGCCGATGATGGACGTGTTCACCGCTCCGGAGAGGATCATGGCCCCGACGATCACCACGAAGACATGGAACGCGAGCCGCAGCAGCTCCGGTCCTTCCAGGAACATGGCCAGGCCGCCGATCAGGTTCTCGAAGTACTCCGGCCGCGCCTTGTCGGGGATGATCATCACGGCGGCGAAGGTCACGAAGCCCGTTGACAGCAGCGCGTACGTGCAGACGATGTTGGCCGCGCGCCGCAGGTTGAGCATCTTGGGCGCGGCGATCTCGCGGTAGACCTGCGCCAGCGTCTCGAAGCCGCTCATGGCCAGCAGCGTGTGTCCGAAGCCGATGACCAGCGCCGCGGGCCACAGCGTGGGCCAGAACGTTCCCTCCAGCCAGCCGAGCGAGTGCGAATCGAACCTGATGTTGGCCAGCGTGGGCGCGGGCGGCAATTCGGCGCGCCCGCGCATGATGAGGGTCAGCAGCGACCAGAGGATGAGCGAGCCCACCATCACCGTGGTCACCTGCATGATGCGCAGCGCCTTGCCCGAGCTTTCGTGGATCCCCTTGACGTTCTGCCACCAGAAGTAGAGCGTGACCGAGACGCCGAAGGCCACCGCGAACCAGTCCGGCGGCAGCCGGAAATCCGAGTGCAACTGCGCGGAAAGCTCGTTCACCAGCCGCCCGAGGTAGTGCCCGGCGGAAACCGAAGAGATGGGGCCGGTGAGAACGTAATCCACCACCAGCGCGGAGACGGAGAGCTTCGCCATGCGCGGGCCCATGGCGTCGCGCACCACCACGTAGACGCCGCCGCGGACGAACATGCCGCAGCTCTCGAGGTAAATGGAGCGGATGGCAAAGCCGAACAACAGCACGGCCAGCACGAACCACGGGGCGGACTTGCCGAGGGCGTGCTCGGCGATGCCTCCCACGTAGAACATCGTGGAGGCCAGGTCGCTGAGCACGATGGCCGCGCCACGCCAAAAGGAGATGAAGGTCAGCGCCACCGTCGTGGCGACCACGATCTTGGGCAGGCTCTTTGGAAGACCAGAAGAGGGTGGTTGAGACTCCGGCATCTGAGCGGCAGCCGGTGGCGGCCGCATTCCCTATCTTACGATCAAGACATGAGCGAAGACCGCGGCGCCCGGCTGGCGCGGGAGGTGGCCGCAGCGCTCCGCGCCGCCGGATACGAGGCCTGGCTGGTGGGAGGTTGCGTGCGCGACCGGCTGCTCGGCCGTCCCGTGCACGACCGCGACCTGGCCACCAACGCCACGCCGCGCGAGCTCCGCCGCCTGTTCCCCGACGCGCTCGAGGTGGGCGCGCACTTCGGCGTGGTGCTCGTCCGGCGCGAAGGTGCCGAGCTCCAGGTCGCCACCTACCGCAGCGAGTCCAGCTACCGCGACGGGCGGCACCCGGACGAGGTGCGCTTCGAAAAAGACGTGCGCGCCGATCTGGCCCGGCGCGACTTCACCATCAACGCGCTGCTCGAGGATCCCTTCAACGGGGAGGTGACCGACCACGTCGGCGGGCTCGCCGATCTCGAGGCGCGCCTGGTGCGCGCCATCGGCGATCCGCGCGGGCGCTTCGCCGAGGACCACCTGCGCATGCTGCGCGCTGTGCGCTTCGCCTCGGCGCTGGGCTTCGAGATTGAACCGGGCACGTTCGACGCCATCCGCGAGCTTTCGCCCTCGATCACGCGCATCTCGCCCGAGCGGATCCGCGACGAGTTGTCGCGCATCCTCACGGGGCAAGCCCCGCGCCGCGGCCTCGAGCTGCTGGACGCCACGGGCTTGCTCGATCCCGTCCTGCCCGAGGTGGCCCGGATGAAGGGCGTCGAGCAGCCGCCTGACTACCACCCCGAAGGCGACGTGTGGACGCACACGCTGCTGATGCTGCAACGTTTGAGCCACGCGCCGCTCGACCTCGCCTGGGGCTGCCTGCTGCACGACGCGGGCAAGCCCGTCACGCAGACGTTCGAGGACCGCATCCGCTTTTCCGGGCACGAAAAGGTTGGCGCGGACATGGCGCGCGAGATCCTCGCGCGGCTCCGCTACCCGCGGGAGTTCGTCGATCGAGTGGCGTGGCTGGTGGCGCAGCACATGCGTTTCAAAGACGCGGAGAAGATGACCGAGGCCACGTTCAAGCGCTTCGTGCGGCAGCCCGGTTTCGACACGCTGCTCGAGCTGTACCGCATCGATCTGGCGGCGAGCGGCCGTCCGCTGGCCATTTACGAGGCGGTGCGCCGCCGGCTGGATGAGTTGCCGCCGGAAGCGCTCCATCCGCCGCCGCTGCTGCGAGGGCGGGACCTGGTGAAGATGGGGTACGCGCCGGGGCCGGAGTTTTCGCGCGCCCTGAAGGCGCTCGAGGAGGAACAGCTGGCCGGGCGGGTGACCGGGCGCGAGCAAGCGGAGGAATTTGTCAGGAGAGTCTTGGGGTCGCCATCCACTTGAGCACGCCGCGCGGGCGCGCGCCCGTGCTCTCGAGGTCGATGCGCATCATGGCGCCCTTCTTGAAGTCGATCTGAAGCTCCGCCGCGCCCAGCAGGAAGCCGGCCAGTTCGCTGCAAAGCGGCTCGTGGGAGGAGCAGAGCACCGAAGGCTGGTTGGCGTACAGGCGGATCTCGTCCCACGCCTCCTGCGCCGTCGCGGCGGGAGAGAGCGCCCGGGCCGGCACGATCATCGCCTGCGGCGCCAGCTCGTCGCGAGCGATTTCCGCCGTCTGGCGCGCGCGGAGGTAGGGGCTCGTGAGGATCAACGCGGGGCGGACGCCCGCCTTGCGCAGGCGCCGGAACAAAGTCCGCAGCTTTTGTTTGCCCTCGCCGGTCAGGGCGCGGTCGGCGTCCGCTTGCCCGGGACGCGCGTCGGCCGCGATTCCATGCCGCAGTAGCAGGATCTCCACGGGCGCCGTCCTCTGTCCGTATTGTGTCATACTCCCCGCTGATGGCAGTTTCGCCGGGCGGTGAATTCTGGCAGGAAGGCGCGCTCCGCTGCGCCGTGGGCGCGGCGGCGGCGGCGGTGGTCTCCATCGCCGCATCGCAGACGCTGCTGGGCGCTGCCCTGCTGTGCCTGGCGGTGGCGCGCATGCGATGGCGGCTTCCGCAGGGCTGGCCGCTGCTGGCCGCCTTTGTCTTCTGGACTCTCGCGTCGCTGGCGCTGAGCGACTCGCCCGCCGCCGGCTGGCCGCAGGTGCGGAAGTTTTACGCCTGGCTGACGCTGGTGGCCGTGCTTTCGGCCGTCCGCACGATCCGGGAAGCGCGGTGGCTGGCCTGGGGATGGCTGGCCGGCGGCGCCGCCTCTGCCGCTTGGGGCTGCGGGCAATTCGTCTGGAAGTATCTGGCCGCGCAGCGCGCGGGCGCGGACTTTTATCTCGCCTACGTGGGCAGCCGGATCACCGGGTTCAACAGCCACTGGATGACCTTCAGCGGACAGATGATGATCGCGCTGCTGGCCGGCTCGGCGCTGGCGTTGTGGGTTCTGCCCCGCGGGCGAATGCGGCTTGCGGCCTGGCTGTGCGCGGCGTTGATGGCGGCGGCGCTCGTGCTGGCGATGACGCGCGGCGTGTGGATCGGCGCCTTCGCCGGCGCGCTCTATTTGCTGTGGCAGTGGCGGCGGCTGGCAGCGGCGGCGCTTCCCGTGGCGGCCGCGCTCGTTTTTCTGCTTGGGCCGGCCGAACTCCGGCAGCGCGCAGTTTCGATTGTGAAGCCCCACGGCGTCGCCGACTCCAACCTGCACCGCATTTACACGTGGCGCACGGGGATCGAGATGATCCGCAGCCATCCCTGGTTCGGGGTGGGGCCGGAGCGCGTGGGCGCCCGCTTCCGCGAGCACATCCCGGCGGATCTGCCGCCGGAGCCGCCGCCCGGCTACTACGCGCACCTGCACAGCATTTACCTCCACTGGGCGGCCGAGCGCGGCGTGCCCGCGGCGCTGGCGGCAGTGCTGTTCTTCGTGTGGCAACTGATTGCCGCCTGGCGGCGCGCCCGCGCCGCGGCGCCGGAGACGCGCTGGGTGCATCATGCCGCCGCGGCCGTGCTAGCGGCGGTGCTGGTGACCGGGCTGTTCGAATACAACCTCGGCGACAGCGAGGTGCTGGCGATGACGCTCGGCTGGACGGCGCTGTCAGACCGGCTGGGGCGGACCGGCGCGGCGTGAGGCCTCGCGGGCGGCGCGCCGCGCGCCGCTGCGGGCGCACTGGAGCAGCATCTGCACTTCCTGGGCGGTCAGCTCGCGCCACTGGCCCATGCCGAGCTTGCCGATGCGCACCGGGCCGATGGCCGTGCGCACGAGCTTCAGCACCTTGCTGCCTGCAGCCTCGATCATGCGCCGCACCTGGCGGTTGCGCCCTTCTGTGATCGTGATCTCGAGAAACGTGCGCCCGCTCGAGTCGCGCAGGCGAACCACCTCGGCGGGCCGCGTAGGGCCGTCCTTCAGCTCGACGCCCTGGCGCAGCGCGGCCAGCTGCGCATCGTCGAGCAGCGTGGCCGTCTTCACGAGGTAGGTCTTGGGGACGTGGTAGGCGGGGTTCGTGATGCGCTCGGCGAACTCGCTGTCGTTGGTCATCAGCAACAGTCCGGAGGTGTCCAGATCGAGGCGTCCTACGGGGAAGATCCACTCGCGGACGCCGCTCAGAAGGTCGTAGACGGTGGGACGGCCCTGCGGATCGCGCCACGTGGTGAGGTAGCCCTTGGGCTTGTACAGCAGCAGGTAGCGCTTGCGGCCCTCGAACAGCGGCTTGCCGTCGACGGTGATCCGGTCGCGCCCGATTTCGACCCAGGTTTCCGGATCCGTCTGCGGGCGGCCGTTGACGCGGACGCGTCCGGCCCGGATCCAGGCGGCGGCCTCCGTGCGGGAGCAGAAGCCGAGCCGCGAGAGGGCGCGGTCCAGAGTCTTCTGGACACGCGGTTCGGGCTGCTTCTGCCGGTCGGCGGCCTTGGCGCGGCGCTTCAAGATTCGGATTGTAGCGCTTTGCGAGGCGTGGCGCGGGGCTCAGCGGTGTGTGCGCAGACGCGCCTCGTCCAGGTGGGGCGTCGAGTTGAAGCAGGCGAGCGCGGGCTCGCCGCCACGGCAGTCGAGGATGGTGAAGTTCGTGTTGACGGCTGCTCCGGCCAGCCGCATGATGTGCGCGGGCTCGCGGCTTCCGAAAGCCGAGGCGACGGCGATGGCGGCGGGCGTGGCGGACGTGAAGACGGCGGTGTGAGCGGCGCCGTGGCGGAAGGCGTCCCGGAGCGCCGAATGGACGCGGTCCACAAACGCAGGCCAGGACTCGCCTTCGAACGGGTACCGGCCCTCGATCCAGGCTTTCACGACTTGCGTGTCGGCAGGCGTCCACTGCCGGTGGATGCCATCCTCGCCGGAGCGCATGCGCGCGAGCAGCTCGTCGTACTGCCGGCGGAAATCCTCGTCTTCGGCTGCGATGCGCGGTGCGAGGCCGGCATAAACGGCGTCGAGATCGAACTCGCTCCAGCGGGGATCTTCTTCCATCGCGGGGGGCGCCGCGCCACGGGAAGACAGGACGTCGGCGACGATGGCGGCAGTCTCTTTCTGCCGGCGCAGCCCGCCGCAAATGAGGCGCTCAAAGGCGATGCCCTCGCGAAGGAACCATTGGGCGAGCCGCCGCGCCTGGTCCTGCCCGAGCGGGGAGAGGCGGTCGTAGTCGTCGCGCAGGCCTGCCTGGCCGTGACGGATCAGAAAGAGAGTGGACACGATGGGGAAGACGGCTCCGCTTCTTCCATTTCAGCAGATCGGGCCGGGGCGGCGCCCGTGGCGAAAAAAGAGGCCCGGGCCGCCGCGCGGGCGGACCGGGCCAGGAGGTGAAAGGGGATTGGCGGGACTCAGAATTCCACGCGCAGGTTGAACTGGATCACGCGCGACAGTCCGCGTTGCGACGTGACGCGGCCGAACGCGGCGCTGGTGGGATCTGTGCTGGGCGCGCTGAGGTTGGTGTGGTTGGTGGCGTTCAGCAGGTCCACCGAGAAGCGCGCCTGCACGCCCCGCTCCTGCTTGATGGGGAACAGGCGCTCGATCTTGAGGTCGAGGTTCTTGATGCCGTCGGCCCGCACGGCGTCGGTGCGGTAGGGGAACATGCGCACGTGGTAGGAGCCGGGCTGCGCGGCGGTGCGGCCCTCGAAGCCGACGAAGTCGGCCGGGGGCGCGGTGGAGCCGCGCCAGGCGATGGAGCCGTCGAACCATTGGAGCATGTCCTTGCTGCGGGTCTCCTCGCTCTTCATCAGCGCCTTGAGCTGCTTCAGGTCGCCGTAGAAGAAGCGGTTGCTCCAGTCCAGCGCAGGGCCGGACTGCACCTGCCAGACACCAGAGAGGTTCCAGTTGCCGATCAGGTAGCTGACGAAGCCCTCCTTGACCAGGTCGCGGCCCTTGCCAAAAGGCAGTTGATAGACCGCGCTGAGGGCGATGCGGTGCGGGCGGATGTTGTTGCTGACGCGCTCGGACGGGAACGCGTCGAACTCGTTGTAGTAGTAGTCGGCGACGTAGCTGGAGGCCCAGGTGTACATGAACGTGGCTTGCAAGCCGCGTGTCATGCGGCGGTCCACCAACAGCTGCATGTCATGGTAGGTGACGAATCCCTGGCGCGAATTTTCGCGGTCCCCCACCGTGTTGAGCGTGGTGAACTGCGGATAGGGGCGCAGGAAACGGTTGCGCTGGAGGTTGCCCGAAGTGAAGAACCCGGTGCCGGCGAGATACTTGTACAGCTCCGGATTGGACTGCTGGATGGGAGCAAGGTACTTGATGTTGAAGGGATTGGCCAGGTTCGCGTTCAGGTAATTGTCATTGGCCTGGTCGCGGACCATGCCCTTGGTCCAGTACTGTTCCGGAAGCGCGTTGAGGCGCCGCGTGACAGGGATGTAGGAGTAGGCGCCGTTATAGGAGAAGTCGACCATGGTGTTGGCGAGGATCTCGCGCTGGAAGCCGATGCGCCAACGGTGCTGGAGCGCGGGCTTGTATCCCCAGGGGCGGGAGTTGAAATCGGTGCCGAAGCGGGCGACGCCCTGGAGAGCGGTCCGGAAGGGCTCGTTGAAGCGCGTGTTGTTGACCTCGGGGCGCACCGGGAACGGATCGTTCATGATCGTTCGTCCCTGGGCGATGCCGGCGGCGCTGCCCACGCCGCAGCAGAAGGTGAGCCCGGCGTCATTGGTGATGGGGGTGGTAGTGGGCTGGGAATAGCCGTCGGTGTACGGTCTGTCGTTCGAGACGTTGAGCGTGTCCTGATACATGCCCCAGCCACCGCGGATGACGGTCTTGTTGTTCAGCGAGTAAACCAGCCCGAACTTGGGCAGGAGCACGTGCGTGCCCTGGGTGGCGTACTTGTAGCCCTCCTGGCCGAAGAAAGTCGGAATGCCGGAGACGCGGAACTGGCTGGCGGCCACCTCCGGAATCGGGTTGGCGGCGTAAGCAGCCTCCACGAGGCTGGAGATTGGGCTCTTCTGGTCCAGCAGGACCCAGGAGAGGCCGCGATTCAGCTTCTCGTCGGTGCCTCCCTCGCGCTCATAGCGGAGTCCGAGGGAGAGGCGGAGCTTTGTAGTGACGCGCCAGTCGTCCTGGAAGTAGAGCGCGCGGCGCGGCGTGCGCCAGTAGAAGGTGTCGTTGTAGTCGATGGAAAGGCTGTTCGGCATGCCCATGAGGAACGCAGCCCAGTCGTGGACGTGGTTGGAAGCCTGGTTGTCGACGTTGGTGGCGCGAGTCCAGTTGTTGCGGAACTGGTAGATGCCGGTGCTGGAGCCGGGACCGGCGCCGGCGAAGTAGTGGCGGCGCTCCTGCCAGCCGTACTTGAAAGTGTGGTTGCCGCGGATGGATGTCATGCTGGCGCGGAGTTCGCCGTTGGTCAGCAGAGTGCCGATGACCGGATAGCTGTCGCCGATGTCGGTGATGTTGTTGAAGTCGATGCGCGGCAACTGCGTGAAGCGGTCGGCGCGCTGGTCGATGTAGGCGGGCAGGCCAGTGTCGGCGGCCTTGACCTTGGTCCGGGTCTGGTTGCGGCTGCCCTCCTCCCACCGGGAGATGCCGAAGTTGAGGTCGAGGATGTGGCTGGCGCTCAGCGTCCACAGGTAGCCGATGTTGCCGCCGCGGTTGATGCGCGTGAGCCCGTTGGAGTGAAGCCCGCGGACGGTTTCGTAGGTCCAGTCGTACTCGTCGGCGAGGCGGTCGTTCCACTGCCAGCGGAAGTTGAACCGCATATCCTGGTTGATCACCCAGTCATAGCGGTTGACCACGGAGTTGAACTTCTCGTCCTTCGGCATGGCGAAGGCGTAGTAGTTGTTGAACATCTCCGGGGTGACTTTGCCGGGTACGTTGTTGGGCGTCGGGAACAGTTTCACGAAGTAGTTATATGTAGGATTCAGGATGGGCACGCCCTTGTTGCCGGGGAAGGGCGTGCGCACGACGGTGTTGCCTTCCAGCCGCGCCGAGCGGGGATCGTAGATGGTGTAGAGGCGGGCGCCGTTGGGCACGGTGAGAAAGTAGGAGAAGTCGCCCTGGCGCATGTCCATGGTGGGCACGGTGCGGTCGGTGGAACTGGTTGTTTCCGCCTTGGACTGGCGGATGCCGTTCCAGGTGAAGGTCCAGAACAGCTTGTCTTTGCCGTTGAGGATCTTCGGGATCCAGACGGGGCCGGAGGCGGACAGCCCGTAGTTGTTCGAGCGCCCGGGCGCCTGCTTCTTGGTGACGTTGGGGTCGATCTGGCCGGCGCGCACCTTGGCGTCATAGGATTCGCGCTGGAAGAACGGGGTGGCGTTCCAGCGCTGCTGCCAGTGCTGGTTGAAGACCGAGCCGTGCAGCGTGTTGGTGCCGGAGCGGGAACTGACGTTGATCGACGCGCCGGAAGTGAAGCCCTGGCTGGCGTCGAAGTTGGAGGTTTCCAGCTTGAACTCGCTCACCGAGTCGGCAGGCGGAACGAAGCCAACGCGCCGCCCGGAGCCGGTGACCGTCATGCCGTCGATGGTGTATTCGTTCTGCCCGACGCCGCCCATGGTGTTGAACGACGATGTGCCCGCGTTGTCGAACGGCCGGCGGTATTCCGGCTGCCCGGTCCACTGCATTCCCGGCGCCAGTGTCGCCAGGGCGAAGGGGTTGAGGTCGGAGAAGGGCAGGTTGATGAGTTGCTGCTGGTCGAGTACGCGCCCCCCGCTGGCGGTAGTGGTTTCGAGCAGAGGGGCTTCCGCGGTCACCTGGACGGTTTCCGCCACCGCGCCGATTTCCAGCGCGAGATTGATCTCCAGGCGCGCGCCGACATTCACCGTGATGCCGGAGCGGACCAGCCGCTTGAACCCTGGCGCCTCCACCGACACCGTGTAGGTGGACGGCTCGAGGAAGTTCACTTCGTAATAGCCCGTCTCGTTGGTGACCGTGCGGCGGGTTTCGTTCGTCTGGGTGTTTGTAATGAGGACCTGCGCGTTGGGAACCACGGCGCCTTGCGGGTCGGTGACGCGCCCTGTGATGGCGCCGCGGGATTCCTGGGCGGCAAGCAGTGCAGGGATCAGCATTGCGAGACCGATCCCCGTGAAGAGACGTTTCTTCATGAGTTGCAAAGACCTCCTGGGCGCACTCCTATGCCGTGCCAGGAGCGCGCTCCATCATCTAATCACTTTTCCCGAAGGGGGTCAATAGACCCATATAATAAATCGGACTCGCGTTTCAATTGCGTTTCCCGCCTGCGGCGGCCGGGACACCGGAGGCGGAGAGGTGCTATAACGGATCACGACATCCGAAAGAGGAGAGGCCCATGCAGGAGATGTTCGATCTGACAGGCAAGGCGGCGGCGGTCATTGGCGGCGGCGGCGTCTTGGCGGGTGAGATGGCGCTGGGGCTGGCGGCGGCGGGCGCCGATGTGGCGATTCTCGACTTCAACGAAGCGGCGGCGCAGCAGCGGGCGGCGCAGGTGGGGGCGCTGGGGCGGCGGGGGCTGGCGGTCCGGGTGGATGCGACGAAGAAAGCCGATCTTGAGGCGGCGCTGGAGCGGATCCTGGCAGAGTTCGGCCACGTGGAGATCCTGATCAACGCCGCAGGGATCAACAGCGGCACGCCGTTCTTCGAGATCAGCGGGGAGGAATGGCAGCGGATCCTGGACGTAGACCTGAAGAGTGTGTTCCTGGCTTGTCAGGTCTTCGGGGCCTGGATGACGCAGCCCGGGCGCGGCGGCTCGATCATCAACATCAGCTCGGCGTCGTCGGGGCCGCCGCTTTCCAAGGTGTTCACCTACTCCATCGCCAAGGCGGGCGTGAACCAGATCACGCAGTTTCTGGCGCGGGAGTGGGCGCAGAAGGGCGTGCGGGTGAACGCAATCGTGCCGGGCTTCTTCCCGGCGGAGCAGAACCGGAAGCTGCTGACCGAGGAGCGGGTGGCCGACATCATGCGGCACACACCGATGGGGCGGTTTGGCGAGCCGAAGGAGCTGGTGGGGGCGGTGGTCTATCTGGCCTCGGACAAGGCGTCGAGCTTCGTTACGGGTTCAATCTTGCGGGTGGATGGGGGATTTCTGGCCATGACGATCTGACGGGTGGGGAACCACACGCAGTGAAAATCTTGCGCGTGGGCGGCGATCCGCACGCCAGGTATGCAAAACCTGCATTGCCGCCACCCAGCCTGTGACGGACTGCTGAATCTCGCAACAGAATCAGTGTTCCGGATCTGCTTCTCTGCGTAGGGCAGTGAATTGCATACGGAACGGGCGGCTCAG
Organism: uncultured Arcobacter sp.; assembly: GCA_964458495.1. Lineage (GTDB taxonomy): Bacteria > Acidobacteriota > Terriglobia > Bryobacterales > Bryobacteraceae > JANWVO01. Next base: position 49,089 of record CAYWJB010000010.1, on the reverse strand, counting down.
AATGTTCTGACGGAGTCATTCTATGCATGCATACGGCTGGCTGATAGACGAGAAGCTGTGTATCGAATGCAGGGCGTGCGAATCGGCCTGCAAGATGTGGAACCAGGTGGAGACCGGCGTCGGGGTGCGGCGCCGGCAGGTGAGGGTAGCGACAATCGGAGTGTTTCCCCAGGTTCGGCAGCAGGCGTTGACCGGGGCTTGCTACCACTGCGAGAACGCATGGTGCATGAAGGTCTGCCCGGTGAAGGCGATCTGGCGCCGGGACCAAGACGGGGTGGTGCTGATCGACCAGGAGAAGTGCGTGGGCTGCCAGCAGTGCGCGATGTTCTGCCCATACGGAGCGCCGCAGTTCAATCTGCGGACTCGCAAAATGGACAAGTGCACAATGTGCTTTGACCGTCTGGAGCAGGGGCTGGATCCGGCCTGCGTGACGCTGTGCCCGACGGGGGCCCTGAAATATGGCCCGTGGGACGAGATCCGGGGCAAGGGCTCGGAGACGACCGAGAATTTCGCTCCGCCGCGGCAGACCCGGCCGAAGGCCAGGTTCATCAAGGACGCGTTTCCGGTAGCCAAGTGAAGGGAAGGAGGCAGCCATGGCATTGACGAGAAGAAACTGGCTCAAGACGACAGGCACGGGGCTGCTGGCGGCGCCGGCGGCGCTGGGAGCGTTCGAGGATTATTTCCAGGCGGCGGGCGCGGCGCCGGCGGGAATGACGCGGGTCACCACCGCCTGCGGCATTTGTTCTCCGAGTTGCGGCATGCAGGCATGGGTTCAGGATGGCCGGATCCGCTTCCTGGAAGGGCTGCCCGGCGATGCTTCGGGCGGCGGGCATTTGTGCGGCAAAGGCGCGGCAGGCGCCATGCAGCTTTATGATCCGGACCGGCTGAAGTACCCGATGAAGAGAACCAACCCTCGCAAGGGGCTGTATGAGGACCCGGGCTGGGTGCGGATCTCCTGGACGGAAGCGCTGGATGAGATCGCCTTCCGCATGAAGCAAACCGCGGACAACTACGGCGCGGAGGCGCTGCTGTTCGTCACGCTGCCGGTGCCGGACCTGTGGGCGCGGTTCATGAACGCGATGGGGGTGATGAACCGGATCGACCATCGCGACGAATGCTTTCAGACGGACACGATCATCCAGAAATACACCACCGGCGGCAAGACCTGGTGCAACGACTTCGAGAATTCGAAGTACATCCTGCTGTTCGGATGGGACATCCTCGCCAAGGCGAAACTGGCCTATGCGACCGGGATTTCGAAGGCCCGCGAGAACGGCGCCAAGGTCGTGCATTTCTCGCCCAACTACACCGCCACCAGCCGGTTCGCCAACGAGTGGTTCAGCATCAAGCCGGGCACGGACCTGGCCGTGGCGCTGGCGATGATCCAGGTGATCGTCAGCGAGAACCTCTACAACAAGGAGTTCGTGGACAATTACACGAACTTCGGCAAATACGAAACGGAAATCCGGGCACATTTCGCTCAATACACGCCGGAATGGGCCGAACAGATCAGCGGCATCAAAGCAGCTGATATCCGCCGCATCGCGCGGGAGTTTGCCTCGAACGGGCCGGCCATTGTCCCGGCGCACAAGAAGAGCCTCTGCGCCAACTACATGAACAGCACGCAACTGGTGCACGCGATCTCGATTCTGAACATCCTCGCGGGCACCGTCGACCGTCCCGGCGGCCGGTACTTCCCGCGCATGCACAGCATTCCGGGCGTCGATGCCGTCTATCCGCCGCCCGCGTACCCGCCCAAGAAAGGCCGGCGCGTGGACGGGCGGGACAAACTGCCGCTGGTTCACGAAGTCGACCAAGGGATTTTCTCGACTCTGGCCGACGGGATGCTGAACAAGTATCCCGGCATGATCAAGTTCGCCTTTTGGAACGCCTACACCATCCTCGGGTTCCCGAACCCGCCGAAGATGGTTGAGGCGATGAAGACCGTCGATTTCACGGTGGTGATGGACTTCCTGCCCACGGACACGGTGACGCTGGCTGATATCGTGCTGCCTTCCGCCATGTACCTGGAAGGCAACGACGCCGTGGCGCGGGACTACATAGCGAAGTACCCGCAGACTGTGGCGCGAAAGTCCGTCTCGGCGCCGATCTTCGAGGCGAAGTCGATTGCGTACGTCGCCATCGAGCTGGGCAAGCGGCTGTGCCCGGACTATTTCAAGACGCCGGACGGAAGCTGGATCAACCCTTCGACCCTGCTCGACGAGAAGGTGAAACGCGCCGGGCTCGGCGAAAACTTCGCCGACTTCGCCGCGAAGGGGCTGGTCGAGAAGCAGCAACCGTTCACGCCGCGGACTACATTCGTTTCCGTCGCCGGCGCGGAAGGCAAATGCCAGATCTACGTCCCGCAGTTCCCGGCCAAGGGAGCGGACCCGCTGCCGAAGTGGATCCCGAAACGGGACCTGCCGGACGAAACTTACCCCTATTACTACATGACCTTCATCCCGGCGATCCACCGCCGCAACACGACCGAGAACAACTCGATCCTGCACGAGATCATGCCGACCAACCACGCCATCATCAACCCGGCGATGGCGAAGAAGCACGGCATCGTGGAAAGGCAAACCGTGCTGGTGCGCTCTCGCGCCGGCCAGATCGAGCTGCCGGCGCACCTGAGCGAGACCGTGCCGCCGGACGTCGTCATGGTGGCGCACGGCTTCGGCCATGTGAGCCGCGCGATGAGCCTGGCGGGCGGCGTCGGGGCGCGCGACGGCGACCTGATCCCCGATGCGTCGATCGATGACTTCGTGGCGGCTGGCAACTACGGCGGCTCCTCCTGCATCATGGATGCCGTCTGTAGTATTGAACCCTTATGAGCGAAATGCGCGAGCGCTTGGCCCAGTTATATGCCGAACTGGGCCAGGCGCTCCTGAAGCCGCCCGAAGAGCAGGAAGCGGCCATCGAGTACTACCGGCTCTTCTTCAATCCGCAAGGCTCGCCCTGTCCTCTGTGGCAGTCGGTGTGGGAGAAGGAAGAGGGCAAGCCGCCGCAGCTTTTCGGCGAGGCTCACCACCGCGCGCTTGGCTGGTACCGCCGTTACGGGTTCGAGCCGGCGGCGAAGAACGAGCCGGCCGACCACCTGGGCCTGTTGCTGCTCTTTTACGCCAAGCTCTTGGCGGACGGCGAGCCGGCGGAGACGCTGGAGAAGTTCGAGGAAGAGCACCTGCGCTGGGCGGAGCGTTTCGTGGCACGCCTCAAGGAGAACGCGAGGCATCCTCTCTTTCAGCAGCTCGCTGCACAGCTTGACGAGAACCTCTAGCCTCGGCCGCCGGGTGCTGATAAGATCCCACGCATGAAGCATGCAGCGTGGGCGGCCTTGTTCCTGTCCGCTGCCTTGGCGCAGCCGGACGGCTGGAGCGTCTGGAGCGCGCGCGAGGAACTGCGGCCCGAGACGGCTCGAGAAGGCGAATGGCTGGTGATCCGCGGCGGCGGCCGGCCGGAAATCTATGGCGGCTGGGTGCGGCGCGTGGACGGGATTCGCGGCGGCGCGTGGCACCGCTTCACCGCCGAATATGTCGCTCGCGGGGTGCAGGCGGAGAACTGGCAGGTGGTGGCGCGCGTCGACTGGCTCGATGCGCAGGGACGGCGCACGGGGCAGCCGGAGTACGCGGCGTGGATGGAGAAGCAGGGAGACGCAGCGCGGCTGTCCGTGTCAGCGCCCGCACCCGCCAATGCCATTGCGGCGAAACTCGAACTCCTGCTTGCCAACGCCCCCTCGGGCGAAGTGCGCTGGCGAGACGCACGGCTTGAGGAGATCCCCGCGCCGGTGCCCCGCCGTGTCCGCGTCGCCTCTGTCAACCTCAAGCCGGAGCGCACGGCCAGCTCCGCCGAGAGCGTGGCGCAGTTCCTCCGTGCCGTGAAGGAGCGCGTGGAAGGGCGCGCCGATCTGATCGTGTTGCCGGAGGGCATCACGGTTGTCGGCACAGGCAAGTCGTACGTGGAGGTGGCCGAAACCGTGCCCGGGCCCACAACAGAGAAGCTCGGCGAGCTGGCGCGCCGTCACAAGGCGTGGGTGGCCGCGGGCATTTATGAACGCGACGGGCGCGCAGTGTACAACACGGCGGTGCTGGTGGACCGCGAAGGGCGCGTGGCGGGCAAGTACAGGAAGGTGTATCTCCCGCGCGAGGAGGTGGAGCGCGGATTGACGCCCGGCAATTCCTATCCCGTCTTCGAGACGGACTTCGGGCGCGTGGGCCTCATGATCTGCTACGACGTGTTCTTCCCCGACCCGGCGCGCGCGCTGGCCGCGCAGGGCGCCGACGTGATCCTGCTGCCGATCTGGGGCGGCGACGAGACGTTGGCGGCGGCGCGCGCTATCGAGAACAAAGTGTTTTTGGTCGCTTCGGGCTACGATCACCCGACCTACATCATGGACCCGGACGGGAAGCGCGTGGCGCAGGCGCCGCAGCGGGGCGAAGTGGCCATCGCCGAAGTCGACTTGTCGCGCCGCTACACCGATGCGTGGCTCGGCGACATGCGCACCCGGCGGCTGAAGGAGATCCGTCTGGATGTGCCCGTGCCGCTGCCAGGGAAGTTGCGCGAATAGTGAAGTGGACGCGGCGGCGCTGAGGCCCGGCAGGGTGACGGAACCACGGCGTGTCCGCGAACGCGCGGGAAAAAGGCGGTCGTGCCTTGTATGACTCGCATATTCAAACGGCAAATGGCCGGCAGCCGGGGAAGAAATGCCTATCTTCGATTGGTTGTTGACGGGTTCGAACGAGAGTGAGAAGTAAAGCCGCGTCAGAGCCGAATTTCGCCTTTTATTTGGCTTGACACTCGCGTAGGGGGGGGGTAGAATCAGGCCGGAAGCCAGAAGATGGCGGGGCGCGCTTCATACTGGCAGAATTTGCGGCCAGTGCTGCGACACGCCTGGCGGCCCCTCGCTTCGGTGGTTGCAGCCTCGGCCGCAACCGGCCTTCTCCCTTGGCTTGCTTCGGGCGCTTGCGACTCCGCGCGTTCCAACTTTGGGTGGTTTATCGCACACGAATGCATGTATTTCAGCAACGTCTGCGCTCACCAGGACGCGTGCGAATACGACGAGTGCTACTGCGAATCCACTGCTGCAACGGGATATATCAAGTATTGTGTTGCGCCCGAGTTCTGCGGTTATTATCCGGGGTGCAATCCACCGGGCTCCATACAATGTCCGGGCAGGGAATAAACACATGGCAAGGAAAGCTCTTTGGCTTGGGGCCGCAGGAATCGGATGCTGTGCCGTTGCATTGATGCTGGGCCACAGTGGCGGCGCCGGGGGAGGGGGCGATGAATTCACCATGGTCGAGGAGATCCGACACCGGCGTGATGACGGCGTGGAAGTGCGAGAGGTTCTCGTCCATATGGTTCGCCGTGACGGCGCCACCATGAGCATGCGGAAGGAGCTGGGCGGAGAGGAGATCGGCAACCGGGTCGTGATCGACCCCTCACGGAAGGCGCGGATCGTGATCGAACCCCGCGCGGAAGCCGTGACGACCTATCCGCTCACGGACCTGGACCTGCGGAGATTGCTGGAGGCACCGCCGCGGTGTGGCGTGCCAGAGGGTGCGCCGGCGTCTTTCCGCCATGGGTTCCCGGTTTACAGGGTCGAACGGCGCCTGGATATGCAGGATGGAACAACGCTGCTGACAGAGAAATGGCTGGCGCCGGATCTTCGCTGCCTGGCGCTGGAAGGAAAGGCCAGGCTGATCGGGAATGGCGTGGAACTGGCCTCCAACGAGCGGACTGTCCTGAGTGTGGAAATCGGGAAAGTGGATTACGGCCTTTTCGAAGTTCCCCGCCATTATCGGGAGATGAGTCCAGGTGAAATCATGGCAGAGGTGGCGCGAAGAACAGGCCGGGAGTGCAGAGGCTGCCGGGAAGGCGCCGGCCACCTGGACGAGGTCTACTGGTCTTACCAGAAGCGCCAGCAGTGAAGGCAGGATGGCAAAGGGGCTGACGGGCAAGAGGCGGAGATCGAGGGCCGCTTGGCAGGAGCTGCGGATCACGAAATAATGCAGGCGTGACCACCACAGTCCTGCTTGTTGCATTCCTTCTTCAGACGCCGGAGGATTTGCGCGCGCGGATGCTGGAGCTGATCGGCGGCTTGCCGCAGTTCCGCACGCCGCTCAACGCCCGCGTCACCGGCGTGGTGGAACGTCCCGGATACCGGGTGGAGAAGCTGCTGTTTGATTCGCTGCCGGGGTTCCATGTCACAGCGAATCTCTATGTGCCGCTGGGCAAGCCGGGGCCGTTCCCGGCGGTGCTCGGGACGGCGGGGCACAGCCAGGCGGGCAAGGCCGGAGCGACCTACCAGCGGGCGTGGATCTCGCTCGTGCGCCGCGGCTATGTGGTGCTCGCCTGGGATCCGCCGGGGCAGGGGGAGCGAATCGAGTATTTCGACCCTGAGATGCAGCGGCCGCGGCTCCGCCCCGGCGGCGTGGACGAGCACATCATGGCCGGACTGCAATGCCTGCTCGTGGGCCACTCGATCGCGCGCTATTTCGTTTGGGACGGCATCCGCGCCTTCGACTATCTGGCGACGCGGCCGGAGGTGGACGCAAAGCGCATCGGCGTGGCGGGCAACTCGGGCGGAGGGACGCAGGCGGCGTATCTGGCGGTGTTCGAGCCGCGGCTCGCGGCGGCCGTTTCAAGCTGCTACATCACGCGCTGGAAGGAACTGTGGGACGGACCCGGGCCGCAAGACGCCGAGCAGGTGTGGCCGGGGTTTCTCTCCTCAAAATTCGATTTCGCCGATTTGATTCGCGCATTTGCGCCGAAACCATTCCTGATTTCCTCCGCTATTCGCGACTATTTCCCCATTGCCGGCGCGCGGGCGACGTTCCAGACAGCTGTGGAGCACTATCGCCAGATCGATGCCCCGGGCCGTGTGGAGATGGTGGAGCACGACGGCCCGCACGGCTGGGCAAAGCCGCTGCGCGAGGCCGCGGTGCGTTTCTTTGACAAGCACCTGCGGGGCGTCGAGGAGCCCTACCAGGAGCCTGACATCGAAACCGAGCCGGAGTCGCTGCTGTGGGTGACGCCCACCGGGTATCTGGCCAACTCTTTCGGCAGCGAGACGGTGTTCACGCTGAACCGCGCGGTGGCGGGGGAGCTGTATCCGCGCCGGAAGGCTCTTTCGATACGGAGGCCGGAAGAGTTGCGAGCGCTGGTGCGCGAACGGCTCCGGCTGGGCGAGGCGTCGGCGGCTCCGCCCAGCGGCGGCGGCAAGGCAGCGGGTGTGGTCACGGCGGGCGTGCCGAAGGCGGACATCGAGGATCTGCGGCAGGCAGGCTTCGTCGTGCGCGAGGCGGAGCTCGGCGCGCTGCCGGAGGGGCGGAGCGGCTACTCCGCAGCCTATCAGGCGGCGGCGAGGGAGTGGCTGTACGGGCGCAGCCTGGTCAGCCGGCACGTGGAGGCGCTGCTGCGCGCGGCAGCCGAACTGAAGAGTGACCCGTCAGTCGATCCCAAGCGGATATTCCTTTATGGCCGCGGCGCCGCAGGCGTGGCGGCGTTGATCGCTGCGGCGCTCGACGAACAGGTGGCGGGCGTGGCGGCGGAACAGACGGTCACAAGCTGGTATGCGGTGACGCAGGCGAAGCTCCATGAGGGCACGGCCGAAATCATCGTGCCAGGCGTGTTGAGAGACTTCGACCTGCCGGACCTCGTCAACCTGATCGCGCCGCGCCCCCTCTGGCTTGTGGACCCGCGCGCGCCTGGAGGAGGCCGCAGCAGCGCGCCCGAGTATCCGCGCACGTGGGTGCGCGTGGTGGAGCGGCCCGAGGATTGGCCGCTCCTGAGGTGGCTGGGACCGCTGTTCGACGGCCGGTAGCAGCCCGGAGGCTCTCAGAGAAGGCGGGCGTCCTGCACGACTGAAAAATCGTGGATCAAAACACCTGATTATCCTTTACATTTCTGGGGCATGGTACTAGACTGGCTATGATTGCTTCCAATGGAGGAGACCACAGCGATGAAGAGATTTGCTGCCGCCCTCGTGCTGGCGGTTCTGGCTTGCGCCCAAGCCCCGGCCGCGGTGATCTATAACGAGACCGAGCCGAACAACACCTGGGCCACGGCGAACGTGATTGCCGGCCATGACGGGACGCTGATCATCAATGGGTCGCGCGCCAGCGAATCTTCGGCGGACTACTTCCGCTTCCCGGCAATGCCGGGTCTGTTCACCGGGACGGTCTGTTGCAGCGGCGATCCGATGCTCGCGCTGTTCGACCCGGCGGGGAATATTGTGGTGGCCAACGATGACTATTACGGCCTGCTCCCATACATCGCCTACAACATCACAACCGCCGGCATGTGGACCGTCGCTGTTACGGGCTGGCCGGACTGGGGATTCAGCGGAGGAGGCTCTTCGGGTTGGGGGTACCAGGCAACCCTGACCTTCGGCTCGCCCGCCAGTTCCGAGATTCCCGAGCCGGGCACATGGGGATTGCTTGCAGCGGGGCTGGTTGCAGTGTTCGCTTTCCGCCGGCTCCGCAGTTGACGCCGGGACCTGCGCTGCTCAAGGCTTCTTCTTGCGTTTGGCTTCTTCCGCGGCCTTTGCCTGCTCATAGTCCGCTGCGTCGGCTTCGCGCCAGCCGCCCGAGGCTTGCTTCGTCTTCCCGGAAGCGGAGACCGGTTCGTTGGGGGCGGGCACGCCGAGGCGCGGGTCGGGGCCGCGGGCGCCGTAGGTTTCCTCGGAAGTCCGGCGGCGGACCGGCGGCGCCGTGCCTGAGGCGGTCGGTTCGCGCGTATCCTCCCCGGCAACCGGGGAGTCCTGCGTGGAGATGACTTCAGGGGCAGAGGTGGAAGTGATTTCGTCCGGCGGGGGAGGCGCCCAATCCGCGGGCACCACATACTGGGCCCGGTACTTGAGCTGCGCGCCGGGATACCGCCTTGCGGCATCGCGCGAGAGCGCCACCGAGATCGTGCGCCGCTGGCCTACCTTCGCGCCGGCAGGCACGGAGAAGAAGAGCGAATAGCGCTGGCGCAGGCTTTCCAGCGTATCCAGCAACGCCGAGGCGTGATCCACGGGAAGGCTGTCGCCGCCGGATTCGCGGGCGATTTCGGGCGTTCCGGCGGATTGTGTATGTGGCCGCATCGAGCCGGGCGCGCGGCGCGGGTAGCGTGGGCCGAGTATGATGTCGCCCCAGCCGGGGCTGCGCTGGCGGCGCCCCGTGCCAAGGGCGTCCGGCGCGATGAGGGCGCTCAGCACTGCGTCGGCGTCTTCGAGCGCGCGCAGAACGCGCTGCTCGTTGCGGTCGCGCTCGGTCTGATCGTCCGTCAGGATGACGATGGCGCGGCGCGCGTCGCGCCGCGCGGAGGACTGCACGTAGCGCGCGGCGTCGAGCAGCGCCCGCGTGATGTCGGTGCCGCCGTTGAACCGCTCTTCGTTCACCACCGCATCCAGCCCGTTGGCGACGACCTCGAGCGAATCGCTCCAGCCCATCCGCACCCTGGAGCGGCGGTCGAACACCATGATGGCGCCGCGGTCGCCCGGCGCCAGCGTGCGCAGCGCGGAGCGCGAGGCGCGCGCGATCCGTTCCACATGCGGCTTCATGCTCACGCTGACGTCGATCAGGAACAGCACATCGAGCGGCATCTCCTCGGCGGCGAAGCTGCGGACGGGCTGCTCGCGCTGGTTGTCGTACAGGAGGAAGTCCCGCGCCGTCAGTCCGGGGATCGCCCTCCGGTCCGGGCCCGAGACGAGCACGTCGACGCGCACGAGGCTCACATCGGAGCGGAAGACTAACGTCTCCTGCTCCTGCTGCGCCCTCGCCGCCGGCGCGAGGGCCAGCGCCACAGCCAGAAGCGCAGGCCGCACGATCACACCTTTCCGACGCTGCCGCGCCAGCAGGCGTTGCAGGCCGCCCCCAGAATCTCACGGAACGAGCCACGCGGCAAGGCGGGCGACTCAGAACGGCGTGCACGCGGCCCCGGGCGGCCTGCCCTCCAGGCGGGCGCGGATTGCGCAGCGGTCCGGCCGGATCCGGAATGTCGTGCGGCGCTGGAGGCCAAGAGAAGCCTCCCCGCGGACACCCTTCATGGAACCGTGTCGGCAGGCAGAGGTCAATCGCCAGGAGCCGCCGCGCGGTTCCCGCTGCTGCGCCGTGAGACTTACCGGCGCGCGAAACGGATGACCAGGCGCCGGGTGATCTTGGCGGCAGGTTCGAGCCGGATGCGCTCGGCATCCCCCACCGCCGCGCGATACGCGGCGGCGGCGTTGGGGATCGTGACTGCCCCGGAAGGGAAACCAACAATCCGGTAGTTTCCCGGCGGCAAGCCGGACAGCGTGGCCAGCCCGTTCTGGCCGGAGTTCGCCAGGAAGAGATCCATCTGGGACGGTGGATCCGGGAAAGGATCGCGGCCGGCCAGCACGTCGGCGAACGCGAAAGTCCGGCCTTCGGAATCCACCGTCTGTACGCTCAGCTCCGCTCCATCGCGCCGCAACGTGATGTCGAGCAAGTCCTCGCCGGGGTCAAGAGGCGCGCGCAAGACATCGCGGCCGGCCAGAGTGGCGGACGCGACGTAATAGCCCGGCGGCGTGCGGAACTCAAGCAGATTCGGGCCGCCGGCGATCGGGCCGATCTCCGCCGAGCCCGCCCTCGGGAGCGATTGCATCGGCTTCTCAAACAACATCAAGGGGCGTCCCACGGGGGTCAACCAGATTCTCATCGGAGAGGGAAAGTCCTGCGCGGCCGCCTTTTCGTCGCCTTCGGCCCGGACTCTCAACTTCTGCAACATCGGCGGCCGCAACACCATTTCAGGCACTCTCAGGCTCCGCCCGCGAACCTCCAATGGGTGGATGGAGTACAACTCCTGCCCTTCGGGCGCCCGGCAGACCGCCGTCAGCACATATTCCCCTTCCGCCAACCTGCACACCTCCCACGCCTGCCCGGGTTGCAGAACCTCTTTCGCCATGCTGGCGCTGCCCAGATACAATTCGTTCGTCAACTCGAGAACCGCCCCGTCAGCTTCTTTCGGGCAAGCCGGCGCCTTGCTCTGCATACAGTAGACCCTGGTTTCGGCAAGCTCCCATTCCAGGCCTTCCTTCTCTTCCCCTGCGGCGAGTGAAACCGGCGAGGCCAAGTCTCTGTCCGGAACCCCGGGATACCAGGCGGGAACGACAGCCCGGCGCGGTTCCGGCAAAGCCTCGTCCACGCTCCAGCTCTTCTGCGTCCAGCGCGCGGGCGGGGGTTCCGCCAGCAGCAGGTACGAGCCCTGATCCAGCCCCTCGAGCACGAACCTGCCCTCCTCGTCCGTCAGCGCGGCCATCGCGCGATCCGGCACGCGCCACGGGTTCCTGCCTGGATCGCGCAGGGCCGAGACCTGGATTTTCGGCCACGGTTTTCCATCCTTGTTCACGATTCGTCCGGAAATTCGGGCTGATTTTCGCAGCGGGATCACAATGCCGTCGGCGCCGGGCAGGAACCGCAAATCCACAGCAACCTCGGGCGCGCGGTAGCCCGACCACGGCGCCACCATCAGGCCGTACTTCCCCGGAGGCAGCCCGCGAATGGCAAAACCGCCCGATTCATCCGTGCGCACGCCGTCTTGCTGCGGCGCGCCGAAGACGCGAATTTCCACGCCGGCCACAGGCTGCCCGTCCGCCGCCCGGATCACTTTGCCCTTGATAAAGCGGCTTTCCCCGGAGGGGGATTCCTGGGGCGCGCCGGACAGGATGGCTATTAAGGCGGCTGCCAGCACCCACCCGGCGAAAGCAGCCGCATGGAGTTTTGAGGAATGCAGGAGGAACGGTTTCATGACTCACCTGCTCAGGTCCGCGGGAATTGCCGGAATTCCCCTTGCCCGCAGTTTCTCGACGGCCAGTTCACAACTGGCGTCGTCGAGCGGGGCGCAGTCCAGAACCACGCTGGAGCGCCCCCGAAGCTTGAGCCAAGCCCCTGGAGACGAGGCAAGACAAGCGTCTGATTGTGCAGCCTGGCGCCGGGTGAAGGGTCCCATGAGAGTCGCGATCCCTCCTGTCAAGGGCGCTTCTTTTCAAACGGGTTTGGACGTTGGATCCGGCGATTCTCCTCGTCGGCCAAATCCACCACCCGGGCGGTATCTCCCTCAAGAACAAACCGGAATTCGAGCCTGCCGATCCGGATGCACTTCTCGCAATCCTCCATGGCGCCGTTGCGCTTCATCTCCTCGATGGAATGGAATCGCCAGGTGCGAAGGGTCTCAACGACGCTCCTGGCTGCATCCTCATCGAAGGATTCATGGACAAGGTGCTCCTGCACTTTCCCCTCGGGTGACACCACCACTTCGACCACGACCAGCCCTTGGCGCTTCTTCTTGCGGGTGCTCTCCGGGTACGGCGGCAATGGCGCATAAGTCGTATTGAGTCGTAACAGCCCGGAACTGCCGCGCAGCACATCCTGCAAATGCCCGTACTTGTCGGACAACGTCTTGAAAGGTTCAGCGCCGGGCCGCTGGGCCGGTGCCGCACCTTGCCCATACAACAAGAGGCCGGCAGCCAGGCAAGAATTGCCAAGGGAAAAGAGCCGCTGCCTCATGGCACATCCTCACAGACGGAAACCTGCTCCTGACGGGCCTCCTCAGGCGAGCCTCGAATTCCACGAGAACAACTGCCATTCCTCAGGGCACAACTGTGCATAAAAAGGCACACAGGTGTTGAAAGCCGCTTCCATGCATCCTTTCGAACCGGTGTTGCCTCCCCAGCTATCAGCGCCGCGGCAGCCCTCGGCACAACCCAAATATCCGGATCCCTCCAAAACCTGGGCGCCCCGGCCAAAACGCAGAGCAATGCGACAAGCCGGAGTCCGCGCTTGTGTATTGAAACGCATCGCTATCCTCCCCAATGAGGATCCAGGCATCCTTATTTTACCCCCCCTTTAAAACGTCAAGCGGTTTTCATTCCCGAAAGAAAAGGGGGCTTCGCGATTCGGGACGCCGATGGAAGAGACGAGAATCCACTACTGGCTGACCCACGCGGCAAGGCGGGCTTTCTGCTCCTCGGTGGCGTCGGGGCGGATCTCCAGCGTCCAGGACTCGGGGGTGCGCGCCTCCAGCGGCAGCTTCAGCGTCATGAGCTGGTCGCGGCGGGCGACGAGCACTTCCACCGCCGTGCCGGGCTTGTAGTTTTCCAGGTGCGACGGCCATTGCTCGGGCCGCACGCGGAAACCGTTGACGGCGAGAATCTCGTCATCCACGTTGAAGCCCGCTTCGTAGGCCGGTGTTCCGCGGCGCAGGCCGGAGATCACGATGCGGCCGGGCGTGTTCGCGCTGACGCTGATCCCGGTGACCAGTTGCGGCCGGCCCTGCGCCGGGCGGAAGCGCAGCCCGAACCAGTCGAGCATTTCCGCGTAATCCAGCTCCTCGGTGGTCTCGAGAACGCGCCGGAACCATTCGGAAAGATCCGCGCCCGCCACCTCGTTGCACACCGCGCGAAACTGCTGCGGCGTGAAGCCGCGCGCGCCGCCGTAGCGCTGGTAAGCAAGCCGCATGGCGTCGTCGAGCGAGCGGCGGCCGCCGGTCGCGCGGCGGATTTTGGCATCGAGCAGCAGGCCGATCACCTGCCCTTTCGTGTAATAGCTGATCGTCGTGTTCGGCGTGTTTTCGTGCGTCCGGTACAGGCCGATCCATGCGTCGAAGCTCGCCTGCTCCACCGGAGTCACCAGCCGCCCGGGCGTCGACTGCAACTGCCCGATCGCCTGCGACATCGCCTGAAGGAGCTGCTCGCGCGTAGACAGTTTCGCCCGCGCGAGTGCCAGCGGGCCGTAATACGACGTCACGCCTTCGGCCAGCCAGAGGCTGCGCGTGTAGTTCTCGTTCTCGTAATCGAACGGCCCCAGCTCGACGGGGCGCAGGCGCTTCACATTCCACAGGTGGAAATACTCGTGGCTGACCAAGCCGAGCCAGCCGAGCCGCGTCGGCCGCCGCACGCGCGGCGCCGAAGGGTCCGGCGCGGCGGCCGGCGCCTCCTGCGTGTTGCCGTACGCCCAGCGGCTCGTGTTCATCCAGGTCGAGTTGCGGTGCTCGAGACCGCCGCCAGCTCCGGTGAGCAGGTTGAAGAAGACGTACTTCTCGTAGGGCAGCCCGCCGAACATGCGCGCGTACTCTTCGACGATCTTCGCCACGTCGCGCGCCGATGCCGGCCCGTCCCACCACGGGCCTTCGCCCTCGTTCACCAGATAATGCTCCTTCCCTGCTGCTGTGAATTCGTGGATGGCAGCGTTGCCTGCATAGATGGGGCAGTCGACGAGTTCATCGAAATCCGCGGCGATCCAGGTGTGCGGCGCGGGGCGCTCTTTCATCCCGCTGATCGATTTCTTCCACGCAGCGGGCAGCTCGAGCCGCACTTCGTGGGGGCGCTTTTCGCCGCCGGCAAGCGTGATGAACGTCGGAGCGCCGTTCAGCATGGCGAACCCGGCGTCCACCCAGTTGCCTTGCACGCTCATCTCGCGCGCGTAGACGCGGTAGGAGACCTCCACGGAGGAAGCCCCGCCGGTCTGGATCTTCCAGCGGTTCTTGCGCGTCTTCTCCCAGCGAAGTGCGCGACCCTGCGCGCCACGGGCGTGAAAGTCCTCCACGAACCGTGAATACTCGCGCACCAGATAGGAGCCGGGCGTCCAGACGGCCATGTACAACTCGATTTCCGGCCCCGAGACGGGGATTTGCGCCGCCACCTCCACGTAATGCGTGTGCGGCTGCGGGAACCGGAGCGTGTACCGCAGCGGCTCCTGCGCGCAGGCGGAGGCGGAAATGGCGAAGAAAAGAAGCAGGCGTCGGGTCATGGCGGTTCTACAATGGAGACAGCTTGGGATCAAAACCGGTCATTCATGTTTTGGGCGGCGGCCTGGCCGGGACGGAGGCGGCCTGGCAGATCGCGCGCGCCGGGCTGGAATGCATCCTATATGAAATGCGCCCGGTGCGTCAGACGGCGGCGCACAAGACCGGGGAGCTGGCCGAACTGGTCTGCTCGAACTCGCTCAAGAGCGATGCCGAAAACACCGCGTCGTGGCTGCTGAAGGAGGAGTTGCGGCGGCTGGGCTCGCTGGGGATGCTGGCGGCGGCGCGGGCGCGCGTGCCCGGCGGACACGCACTCACCGTGGACCGCGAGATCTTCTCGCGCGAGATCACGGCGGCGATCCTTTCCGAGCCGCGCATCAAGCTGGAGCGCGAAGAAGCCTCCGAAATCCCTCCCGATGGCATCGTCATCGTCGCCACCGGACCGCTGACCTCGGGCGCGCTCGCCGCCGATATCGCGCGCCGCACCGGAAGCGAGGGGCTCTACTTCTACGATTCGATCAGCCCGGTTGTCGATGCGGCCACGATTGACCGCAGCAAGGTGTTCGCGGCGTCACGTTACGGCAAGTCGCTCGACGGCGGAGACGATTACCTGAACTGCCCGCTCACGCGCGACGAGTACGAAGCGTTTGTCGATGCCGTGCTGAGCGCGGAGCCCGCCGACGCGCACATCGAGGAAGACCGGCTGCTGCGCGAGGGCAAAGTTCCCTTCTTTGAAGCCTGCCTGCCGATCGAGGAGCTGGCGCGCCGCGGGCGCGACACGCTGCGCTTCGGTCCGATGAAGCCGGTGGGGCTCGTCGATCCCCGCACGGGCAGGCGCCCGTGGGCGGTGGTGCAGCTCCGGCAGGAGGACCTGCGCGCGGGCAGCTACAACCTGGTGGGCTTCCAGAACTACATGAAATTCGGAGAGCAGAAGCGCGTGTTCCGCATGATTCCCGGGCTCGAGCAGGCCGAGTTTCTGCGGTACGGGCAGGTGCACCGCAATACGTATATCAACGCTCCGGCGCTGCTGGACGCGAACCTGCGGCTGAAACAGGAACCGCGTATTTTGTTCGGGGGTCAGATTTCCGGCGTCGAGGGTTACGTCGAGTCGATGGCCACGGGCCTGCTGGCCGGGCGCGCGGCGGCGGCCATGGCTCGCGGCGAGGAGCCGCAGCCGGTGCCGCGAGAGACTGCGCTCGGCTCGCTGGCGCATTATGTGTCGCACGCGCGGGGCAGGTCCTATCAGCCGGCCAACATCTCTTTCGACCTGTTGCCGGAGCTGGACGAGGAGACGCGCCGCAAGCTGGGCAAGGACCGCAAGGCGCGCCACGCGGAGCTGTGCCGCCGCGCACTGGAGGCGCTCACACGCCATGAGCGAGCTTGAACGCTGGATCCGGGATTATCTGGCCGAGCTGAAGCGGCAAAACGCCTCCGAACAGACGCTGGCCACCTACGGCGTGGATCTGCGGCAGTTCCTGGAGTACTTCTCGCGCGGCGGGCTGGGGCCGCCGGAGCCTGCGCAATTCGATGTGCTGGAGCTCCGCGAGTGGCTGGCGCATCTCCATGGCCGCGGGCTGGACAGGACAACGATCCGGCGGAAACTGGCCGCCGTGCGGAGCCTGTTCGAGCACTGCCTGCGGCGCGGGGCGGTGACGGTGAACCGGGCCAAGCTGCTGGCGACGCCGCGGCTGCCCAAGCGCTTGCCCGTGGTGCCGACCGAAGAGCAGACCAACACGCTGATCGACGGCGTGGCGGAGCGCAAGATCGAGCGCCCCTATCCGGAGCGCGACCTGGCGCTGCTCGAGGTGCTCTACGGTTGCGGCCTGCGAATCAGCGAACTGGAGGGGATGAACATCGAGGATCTGGACCTGCGCGAGGGCTGGGTGCGCGTGCGCGGCAAGCGCAAGAAGGAGCGGCAGGTGCCGATCCCTGCCCGCGCGCTGGATGCTCTGCGCCGGTACATGGAGTGTCGCAGGGCGGCGCCGGGCGAGAAAGCCGTGTTCGTCAACCACCGCGGGCGTCGGCTCACAGCGCGCGGCGCGCACAAGATCCTGCGGTTGTACGCCATCGCCCTCGCCGGCGACTCCTCCATCCACCCGCACTCGCTGCGGCACGCCTACGCCACGCATCTTTTGAACGCGGGCGCCGATCTGAGGGCCATTCAGGAGCTGCTGGGCCATGCGTCGCTATCGACGACGCAGAAGTACACGCAGGTCTCGCTGCGCGAGCTGATGGAAGTCTACGACAAGGCGCACCCGCGGGCTTGACGCTCGGCCAAGGGCGACAGCCTGAACCGGCGTCCTGGGGAACCCGCGAAGGAGGCAATTCAGGCTGTCCCCTTCGTTGAACACCTTAGAACCCGAGTCCCAGTACCTGCCGAAGTAAGATTGGGAGGCTGGTTCCGTTGTGCCTGCCCCCGGCTGCGCCGGAGACTGGAGTCAGACGCCCGAAATGCAGCGAGTGGAGCACGAGTTCTGGAAGCGCGCCGACGTGGCGCGCCTGCTGGCGCTGGCGGAATCCGAGCGCCGGTATTTCCAGGAGATTCTGGCGGCGCTGCCGGTGGCGGTGGCCGTAGCGGCGAAGGACGGCTCGCTGCGCGCCGCCAACCAGGCCTTCCGGGACCTGTTCGGCCTGCGGCCGGAGGAAGTGGCTCAGGCGGACGTGAGCCGGCTGTTTCCGGGCGCGCCCGTGGCGGAGTGGATCCGGGAAGTGATCGAAACGGGCCAGCCGGTGGAAGAATGCGAGCTGATGACGGGCGGGGGCGACGAGGCGCGGCGGTTTCAGCTGATGCTGGATCCGGCGCCCGCGTGGCAAGGAGAGCGGCGCGAAGAGGCATTGCTCACCGTGCTGGAATTGCGCGGGGAGGAAGCCGGCGAGGAGGACACCGGCGAGGAGGCACCGGAGGAGGAGCGGGCGCCGGCGGCCCCGGAGGCAGCCAAGCCATCCGTCCCGGCCGCCGAGATCGAACGTGCCAAGCGCGCCGCCCTGGAGCGGCTGGCTGCACGGGTGGCGCACGTTGCCAACAATCTGCTGATGATTATCGGAGGCTACGGAGAGGAGATCCTGGAGAGCCTGCCCGAAGGCGACGTGCGGCGGGCCGGAATGGCCGAAATCCTGCGCGCGGCGGAACGGCTGGGCCGGATCACGAAGGACCTGAACGCGCTGACCGTCGTGCAGGAATTTGAAACTGCGCCGGTGCGGCTGGCGCAGTGGATGCGCGAGCACATGGCGGAGTGGGCGGAGTGGGGCGTGGATCCGGAGCTGCCGCCGCCGGAGCTGTGCGCACACACGTCGGAGGAGCTGCTGTCGCGGGTGGTCTTCGAAGCGGCGCGCTATCTGCGGCATGCGCTGGGAGCGGGAGCGACGCTGCGGCTGCGCGTACAGGAGGCTGACGATGACCGTG
This sequence comes from uncultured Arcobacter sp., assembly GCA_964458495.1. GTDB lineage: Bacteria > Acidobacteriota > Terriglobia > Bryobacterales > Bryobacteraceae > JANWVO01. Next base: position 30,944 of record CAYWJB010000010.1, on the reverse strand, counting down.
TGAAACTGCGGCTGGAATGGGCCGACGCGGAGCTGAGCGGGGATGCGCGGGAGCGCATGTTCGAGCCGTTCGCCGGACAGAAGGCGGGCACGGACCCGCCGCTGGGGCTCGCCGGGGTGGTGAAGAGCTGGGAGCGGATGGGCGGCACGCTGGAACTGGAGCAGCGCGCACTGGTGGCCGGGTGCCCGCGCGCGAGGGGCGGGGAGGAAAGCGAATCAGCGGTGCTGCTGGTGGACGACGAGCCGGGCATTCGCGCGCTGGTCCGCCGCGCGCTGGAGCGCGAGGGGATCGCGATACTGGAGGCGGGCTCGGCGCACGAGGCTTTGGAGGCATGCGAGCGGCGCGGATCGCCGCCGGCGGCGCTGGTCACGGATCTCACGATGCCGGGGATCTCCGGAAGGGAACTCGCCGGGCGGCTGCGGATGCGCTGGCCGGAGCTCCGTGTGCTGTTCATCACGGGCTATGCCGAGGAGCAGGAGCTTGCGGTGGAGGACGCCAGGACGCGCTTGCTGCACAAGCCTTTTACGATGGCGCGCTTGGTGGCGGAGGTGCGGCGGCTGGTGCGGGCGTGATCGGCGCGCGCCGGCAGCCGCGCGGCAAGGCGTCATCGTCCCGCCCGAGGGAACTCAGTCGGCAATCCCGTCCATGTATTCGAGGAACTTCCGGGCGCAGCGGTCGAGGTTTTCGATGCTGCCTCCGCCGCGCAAAGGGCTGCACATCTCGTAGGCCACGGGGCCGCGGTAGCCGCCGTCGCGCAGGGCGGCGAAGAAGGCGCGGTACTGGATGATGCCTTCGCCCATGGGGACGGCCAGCGTCGCCGGCGGCAGCGGCTCGAAATTGACTTGCGCAGGCAGGTAGCGGAAGCGCGGGCGCAGCTGATAGTCGGCGGCGGTCGTGTGAACCGTGTAAGGGGCCATGATCCGGGCGGCGGCTTCGAGGTTGTCACCCTGCAGCGCCGGGGTCCAGGCGTCGAAGCAGGCCTTGCAATGCGGGTGATCGACGGCGTCGAGCAGATCGCGCAAAGCCAGGTAGTGCGAAGCCGAATCATGGTGGTTCTGCACGCCGAGGATCACGTCGAACTTTGCGGCGCGGTCCGCGGCTTCGCGCAGGATGTCAGCGAGCCGGTGCAGAGGGAACTCCGGATGCTCGTATGCGGTGAAGATGCGGACCACGGGCGCGCCGAGGTCGGCGGCGCGGCGGCAGAGGGCCTCGATGTGGGCGAGCTGGATCTCGGCCATGGGAATGTCGGGCCGGTCCGCGCCGGCCGAGAAATTGTTGTAGCCGGCGAGCACGGCGCAGTGGAGGCCGAGCGATTCCATCCGCTCGCGGAGCCGCAGGCACTCCTCGCGCCCGTAATCGAGAACCGACAGGTGCGGCCGTTTGGCCATCAGCATCACGCCGCGGAAGCCGAGCGAGGCGGCTTTCACCAGGAAATCGTCCAGCGAGAGCCGCGCCTGCCCGGGCCAGACGCCCGCATAGGAAACGGAATGAAGCACAGGTTCAAACTGCGGCATGGCGCTCCCTCGGACGGATAGTATCGAACTGTGACCGCTGCTGTGAAGCAACTGTGGGCGGAAGTCCGCGCCGCCCTGTCCGAACTGAAGGAGGACGCGCGGCAGATCGGCCGTTACGTGCTGTCGACCGAATCGCACGTTTACGCGTTCGCCATTGCGGCCAACGTGCTGTTGTCGTTCTGGCCGTTCATGCTGGTGCTGATCGCGCTGTTCCGCAACGTGCTGGGCTGGCCGGCGGCGGTCACGGCGCTGTATGCGACGATCCAGGATTTCTTCGCGGGCGCGACGGGCGAGTTCCTCGCCTACAACCTGGAGACGATCACGCAGTGGCGGCGGCGCGTGGAGTGGCTGTCGATGCTGCTGCTGCTGTTCACGGCCAACGGCATCTTCCTGCCGCTGGAGGTGGCGCTGAACCGCGCGTGGGGAGTGAAGGAGAACCGGAGCCTCCTGAAGAACCAGGCCGTAAGCATGGCGCTCATCTTCGTTTGCGGCTGGCTGGCGCTGTTATCGGCGGCGCTCACCGGCGCGGGGGTGCAGGTGTGGGAGGCGTTTTTCGGCCAGACGGGGACGAGCGCGCCGCTGGTGATCAAGATGATCGCCAAGGCGGCGTCGCTGCCGGTGACGATTCTGGCGCTGTTCCTGATCTACGCCTATCTGCCGAACACGCGGGTGCCGCGGCGGGCGATCCTGCCGCGGGTAGTCGTTGTGGGGCTGGCGCTGGAAGTCTTGAAGTGGGTGAACCTGGCCATCTGGCCGTGGCTGTTCCGCAAGTTCGACCGCGAGTTCGGCGTCTTCAAACATTCGGTGACAATCTTGACGTGGAGTTTCCTGGCGGCGATGGTGGTGCTCGCCGGGGCGGAGTGGATCGCCTGGCGAACCCGGCAAGGGGCCGGCGAAAATCCGGTTGAGTCCGGACAGGCGGCGTGATCTAATAGGGCCACTATGCCTTACTGTGCCAACTGCGGTTCGCCCGCCGAGGGCGCCTTCTGCCCGAATTGCGGGCAACCTGTTGGACAGGCTTCTGGAGGAGGATACCCGCCGCCGGCGGGAGGGGCTCCGCAGGGAAGCTACCAACAGGGTTATCAACAGGGAGCGTATCCTCCGCCGGGGTATGGCGCCCAGCCTGCCCAAGCCGGGCTGAGCGAGAACGCAGCCGGGGCGCTCTGCTATCTGGCCGGGCTGATCACCGGGATCATCTTTCTGGTGGTGGCGCCATACAGCACGAACCGGAACGTGCGGTTCCACGCCTTCCAGTCGATCTTTTTCAACATCGCCTGGATCGCGCTGTGGATCGTGGAGATGATCCTGAGCGCCGTGCTGGCGGCGATTCCGGTTCTGGGCTGGATTCTGAGCCTCCTGCTGATGATGGCCATCGCGCTGGGCGGCTTCGTGCTGTGGCTGCTGCTGATGTGGAAAGCCTATAACGGGGACCGTCTGGTGCTGCCGGTGATCGGCCCGCTGGCCGAAAAGCAGGCGCAGAGCTGATCCTGCCGGAGATCTGACGGCCCTTGGGGTTCCTCGCTGGAACCCGGAGGTGCAGTGTGCGTCCAATCTAGATAGAATGTTGGCGGGATCTGACTCCGCCGATCCGCGCTGTTCCTATCTTTGCATCCAGAGGTTGACGTTCATGGCCACATCGAGGGAGATTACCCGCCGCGACGCCATCAAGACGGCAGGCGCCGTTGCCGCTGCCGGCGCCGCCATCACAAAGCTGGAGGGCGCGCCTGCCATCCTGAGAGTGCGCGCCGCCACGGACCCTGTCAAGTACGGCATGGTGGGGACCGGAAGCCGCGGCACTTACCTGCTGAAGCACCTGAAGGGGATCGACACCGGCGCCTGCGTCGCCATCTGCGACATCACCGACGATGCGCTGAACAAGGCGCAGCAGACCATCGGCGGCAATCCCCGCCGTTACAAGGACTACCGCGAGCTGCTGGCGGACAAGGACGTCGAAGCCGTCTTCGTGACCACGCCGCTGTTCCTGCACTTCCCCGTGACGCGCGACGCTCTGGACGCGGGCAAGCATGTGTTTTGCGAAAAGAGCCTGGTGTTCAAGCCCGAAGAGGTGCATGCCTCGAAGGCCCTGGCGACTTCGAAACCGAAACAGGTGCTTCAGGTGGGCTTGCAGCGTCGCTACAGCGCCATGTACCAGGCGGCGCGGCAGATGATCGAGAAGGGGCTGCTGGGCGAGGTAGGCTATGTGCAGGCGCAGTGGCACCGCAACCCCGGCTGGAAGATGAAGAAGGGCGTGCCGAACGAGCGGATGGCCAACTGGCGGCTCTTCCGTGAATACTCCGGCGGGCTGGTAGCGGAGCTGGCTTCGCATCAGATCGACGTCGCCGACTGGATGATGGGCATGACGCCGGAAGCCGTGATGGGGCTTGGGTCGCGCGACTATATGCACGACGGGCGCGACATTTTCGACAACGTGCAGTTGATCTACAAGTACCCGAAAGGGCGGCGGCTGGTTTGGACCAGCGTGCCCTGCTCGACGCACTGGCCCGGCGTCGGCGGCGCGCGGACCGAGATGGGCGAAATCATCGAGGGCACGCACGGAACGATTCACATCACCATCGGCGACGACAACAACCGCCCCATCGGCATGTGGTTCCGCGAGCCCAACCCGCCCTCGAAGGCGGAAGAGGCCAAGAAAGCGGCCAAGAAGGAGGAGTTCAAGGCCGGCGCCACCATGGTGGCGGCAGCCGGTTCCCGTCCGCTGCCCATTCTGTTGAGCAAAGACCTCATGACCGGCAAGGAGAGCTTCCTCGAAAAGGAACTCAAGTACGCCCGGTTGTGGCTGTATCAGAAGGGCATTCTTGTGCCTGAGGAGGAGAAGAACCCCGTGGACACGGAGCTGGAGTCCTTCTTCCACGACGTGCGCACGGGCGGCCACCCCAAGGCGGATCTGGAAATCGGCCTCCAGGACTCGATTGCCGTGATCCTTTCCAACCTGGCGCTGGACGAAGGGCGCATGGTCTACTTCAACGAGATCGAGAAGATGGGCAAGCCGGGCGCGCCGGCGCGTCCTGCCCGCCGCAGCTAAACACTTTTCTGTGCCGGGAGAGGGCCGCGTCCCGAAGAGGGCGCGGCCCTCTCTTTATTCCCCCCGGCAAGCCACGGCTTCCATCCTTCCGGAAGCTGCCGCGGCGCGGATGGCTTCGATCACGGCCATGGTTCGCAGGGACTCTTCCAGTGGCACAGGCACGTCGCGGAGCCCCAGCACGGCGCGCGAAAACTCATCCGCCTGGATCGTGTACTGATCGCAAACCGGCAGCTCTTCCACTCGCCGGGACGCGCCGTCCAGGCTGCTGCCATCGTCTACGAAGAGCCTGCACGGGCGGTCCGGCGGCGCATTGAACGGGATCTCCGCCTCGATGCGCGCCCGTTCGCCGAAGACAACAAAGCGCTGAGCGGGAGCGAGCTGCGTGGAGCAGGTGAACACGCACGTTCCGGAGGGGTATTCGAGCAGTGCCGCGCAATGCCGGTCGACCCCGAATTGCGGATCGTAGTCCATGGAAGCCCCCACGCGCCGGGGCTCCTCTCCGAACAGAAACCTTGAGAGGAAGACGGGGTAGCAGCCGATGTCCATCAGCCCGCCGCCACCCCATGCGGCCACATTGCGCACGTTCGCCGGATCGCGGTTGAAGTAGCTGAACCACGCCTGGATCTGCCGCAACGGGCCGATGGCGCTTGAGGCGATGAGCTCGCGCACTCGCAGCCATTGCGGGTGCGTGCGCACCATGAACGCCTCGCCCGCGCGCCTGCCGGTGCGGTTGCGGGTTTCGATCATCGCCCGCACCTCCGCCACGGAGAGCCCGAGGGGCTTCTCGCAGAGCACGTGCTTGCCCGCCTCCATGGCGCGGATCGACCACGGCACGTGGAGGTGGTTCGGCAGCGGGTTGTAGATCACGTCGATCTGCGGGTCGGCGAGCAGTTCCTCGTAGGACCCGCAGGCGCGGGGCAGTCCCAGCGATTCCGCCGCGCGCCGCGCCTTGTCAGCATCCCGCGAAGCAATGGCGGCGGCCTCACACCACTGGCAGCCGCGCATGGCGGGGATCACCTTCGTCACGGCAATCTTCGCCGCGCCCAGAATTCCCCAGCGGAGCTTGTGCGGCATGGCCGCCTCAGGACTCGGCGCGCCGGTCCAGCCAGCGGAAAAACAGCAGGGCGAACAATGCGAGCGCCGCGAACCACGCAGCCGCGGGCACGCCCGTGAGCTGCGGCAGCGTCACCTGGCCCAGGTCGACGGGCGCGCGCAGCGCGCGCGTGCAGACTGTGTCGAACTCCGAATAGACGGCCGCGCCGAGCGTCATTCCGAGCAGCCCCCACCAGGCGTCGCGCTTGCCTTCGCCGGCAGCCGCCACGGCAGTGCCCGGGCAATAGCCGAGGAAGACCATCGCGGGGCCGAAGACGAGCGAGCCGATGAAAATCGACAGCAGGTGCGCGGGCTTCACCGAGAGCTGGACCCATCCGGCGGCATGCATGGCGTAGACGCCGGCGCCGCCGACGAGGATCGCCGTCATCATGATCTTCATCACCGTGAAGTCGCGCAGCAGGAACTGGCTGACGATGACGCGGCGGTCCGAGACTCGCCCCTTCTGGAGGAAGAAGCCGAAGAGGAAGCCCGTCAACAGGCCGAGGAGCAGGCGCGGCAAGGGATCGAACATGGCTAGCGAACCTCCTTCTTGAAGAGCAGGGCCGTGACGACGCCGGAGGCGAAGATCGTCAGGAAGAACACCCAGCCGGAGAGCGCCAGTTGCAGCGATCCGGAGATGCCGTTGCCGCTGGTGCAGCCGTTGGCGATGCGGGCGCCGATCATCAGGAAGAAGCCGCCGAGGACAGCCTCGGCGATCCGCTTGCCCGTGGGGCGGTCCGTGCTGCGCAAGCCGCCGAGCCGGGAGGCAGCCAGCGCGCCGAGCGCCACTCCGATGACCAGAAAGAACTCCCAGTCGAAGACCGGATTCAGCTTCGCCAGGTACGGTGTTGCGGCGACGTGCGCCGGCGCGAAAACGCCTTCGACCCAAGCCACCAGCCTCACGAACGCCGAGGATATGCCGAGCGGGCGGCCGGCGGTGAGGAAGGCGAACCAGCTCAGCACGCCGATCAGCGCGCCTGCGGCGTAAGGGGACCAGGAACTGCGTTTCAGGGCATTCACAGCCGCCATTCTACTGCACGGAGGCGCACGGCCTGCCGCCGTGGCGCCGGCAGGAGTGTGCGGGCCCCGGCGCCGCGGATGCCGTGGATGGAGTCTGCGGCGCCCTACTTCGGCAGGTTGTCGCCGCTCACGCGCATGAGCCGGTTGATCTGCTTGATCACGATGAAAATGGCCAGCGCGATGAGGAAGAACTCGATGACCGAGTTCAGGAAGTTGCCATAAGTGAGCACGGCGGCACCCGCTTTCTTTGCCTCCTCCATCGAGGCGTATGTGTTGCCGTCGAGAGCGACCCATTTGTCGGCGAGGTTGACGCCGCGAGTCAGCAGCCCGAGCAGCGGGTTGATGAGGTCGGCCACCATCGAATTCACGATCTTTCCGAAGGCGCCGCCGATCACCACGCCCACAGCCAGGTCGATTGCATTGCCCTTCAGGGCGAACTCTTTGAACTCCTGTACGAAACCCATAGCAGAGCGAGTATATAACGTCTCCCCGCCGGCGGGGACCGAAAACTTCAGAGTTCGCCGCGGGCGAGGGCCTGTTTTTCGGAGGCGTCGAACCGCTTGCTCTGCCACCGGCGCGCCAGCTTCGCCTCATAGGCAGAGGGGGCGGTCCTCACCGCCGCGCGGTAAGCTTCCAGCGCCTCCTCGCGCTTGCCGAGCAGATCCAGGCACTGGCCGAGGCGCAGCCAGGACGTGACAGCAGAGTTCAGATCGAGCCGTGCCGCGCCTGCAGTGGCGCGCTTCAGGTGCTCGATGGCGGCTTCCGCTTCGTCGTACCAGAACAGCAGGTTGCCCCGGGCGCATTCGATCCGCTCGAAGGGAAGATGGACGAACCCGGGCACGCCGCCGCGCTTGAGTTCCTCTATACGGTCCAGCGCAGCAAGCGCGTCGTCCTTGCGGCCGAGGTCGGCATACATCTGGGAAAGCTCGAACCGGAGCAGGAAATTCCGCGGGTACTTCTCGAGCAGCTCGAGAATAATGGGCACAGCGTCCTGCGGGCGGCGCTCGCGGCGCGCCACAACACCCAGAAGGATCTTCGCATCCACGCGGTTCAGATTGCCCTTTTCCGCCACAAGCCGCACGGTGCGCACGCCGCGTTCACGGTCGCCGCGAAATCCGACCAGAAAGCCGAGCGTACGGTAATACCACGGCAGGGAGCCGACGATGTAGTCGTGCACGCCTTGCAGCATGAGGGCGTCGATGTTGGAAGGCTCCAGTTCGGCGACGCGGTTGTGGAGCTTGCGGGCGTCGGTGATGTCCCGCAGGGCGTCCATCCAGGCGCGCCGCACAAGGAAGTTGTAGGTGCCGCGAAAGCCCAGCGCCACGCCGCGGGCGTACATGGCATCAGTGTCCTTCGGGTTCTTCTGGAGCGCCGCCGCCGTCAGCCGCAGCGCCTCGCCGATCGACGCGGCAAACTGCTTCTGCTCGTCGCCGGTCGGCTCCATGCGCGCCCGCCGCAGGAATGGGTTGCCGCCGGTGACCAGTTCCGTCTCCAGCGCCCCGGCGCGGAACATCATCTGGAACAGCACCGCCTGCGCGAGGTGGTTGTGGCGGTGGGGATCGGAGGGCTTCGCCGCGATCGCCTTCTGGAAGGAGGCGATCGCCTGCGGGTATTCGAGGTTGTAGAAATGGTCGAATCCCCGCTCGATCACAGGGTCTTCGTATTGCGCCAGCAACAGCGCCGCCAGCAGAACCGTCACGCTGCCGCCTCCAGCCTCCGGATGGCCCACCGCGCGTGTTCGCGCACGCCTTCGTCGGCGATCCCTTCGAGCTTGCGCAGCACCGCCAGGTAGCATGCGTCGCCGGAATTGCCCATCGCCGTGGCCACATTCCGCAGCAGGCCCGCGTATTTTGCCCGCCACAGTGGCGTGCGGCGGAACCGAGCGCGGAAGTCCTCTTCGGTGAGCCCGGCGAGTTCGGCCAGGTCCGGATCGGGATAGAGAGGCTGGAACTCGGGCATAGCCGTAATCGGGGCGCGCCGGTTCCACGGGCAGACCTCCTGGCAAATGTCGCAGCCGAACAGGAAGGAGCCGGACTCCTGCCGCGCCGCTTCGGGCAGCGGCCCGCGCTGTTCGATGGTCCAGGTGGAGATGCACAGGCGGGCGTCGAGGAGGTAGCGGCCGCCGCCTGCCGGGACAAGCGCCTGCGTGGGGCAGGCGTCGATACAACGGCGGCAGGTGCCGCAGCGGTCGGGCGGGGGCGAGTCCGGGGGCAAGTCGAGCGCCGTCAACACCTCCCCCAGGAAGAACCATGAACCGGAGGGCTGATGGATCAGGCAGGTGTTCCTTCCGATCCAGCCGAGCCCCGCTTCGCGCGCGAGCGACCGTTCGAGCAGGGGGGCCGTGTCGACACAGATGCGGTGCTCGAACGGGCCGGCCTCCTGCTGGAGTTCCGCCACGACGCGTTCGAGCATGGCGCGCATGACGTCGTGATAGTCGCCGGCGCCCCAGGCGTAACGGGAGACCGAGTGCCGCTCGGGGCCGGGGGTATGGTAGAGCAGCCCGACGCAGAGTACGGATCGCGCCGCGGCCATCAGGCGGCGCGGATCCTCGCGGAGGGCGGAGCGGTGATCCGCCATGTATTCGAGCGGGCCCGCCAGGCCGCCGGCAACCCACTGTTGATAAAGGGGAAAGTCGGCCACGGGCGCCGCCTTGGCAATGCCGGCAAGCTGAAACCCGGCGCGGCGGGCGGCGGCGAGAAACACGTCCCGGATTCGCCAAGCTTCGCTCACGGGAGCTCCCCGCCCATCCTATCGCGAATCAACGGTTCCCCGTTGGGCCCCCGGATTTCGCCGCCGGGCCCCGCCAGAGCGCTGTTCGATGGATCGGAGTAGCCTGAAAACGGGCTTTGCTTACAATAAGAAGGGAAGAGAAGTGTCTCCGCAGGCAGCCTGTCCCGGAGACCCCACACCGAACGAGTCATCTGGCAAGAAGACCAGAGAGTCCGACACGAGGAGACAAGGACGCGAAAGATGCCCAAACCGATCAAGTATGCAGAAAAGGCCGTGACGCTGGCGGCCAAGGCGCTTTGGCCGGTGTTCGACACGCTGAACTCGATCCGCCCCAACCCCAGCTTCACGCCGAAATGGTCGGACAAGCCACTGCTGAAATCCTGGGAGAAGATGAAGCCGCCGCTGGGCTGGCCCCGTGAGACGGACTCCCTCTGCCCGAAGTGCATCCCCGAGATTCGCAAGGAGATCCTGGACGGCAAGAAGGACGTCAGCATCCTGGTCAACGAGCGGCCTGGCGAGATCAAGGCGCAGATCATCGAGCGCGACGGCAAGATCCTGATGATAAAGGACTGCCCCGTGCACGGCCACTTCGAGGACGTGATGTCGATCGACCCGGACTTCTTCCGCCACCTGGAGGAGGTTTTCCCGGGGCGCGACATCCGGGCTCACAACGACGAGGACCTGCACCGCCACGGTTCCTCCACGATCACCCACGGGCGCGGCTCGGTCCTCACGATCGACCTGACCAACCGCTGCAACATGATGTGCGACCCGTGCTTCATGGACGCCAACCAGGTTGGCTTCGTCCATGAGCTCACCTGGGACGACATCAAGACGATGCTCGACAACGCGCTGAAGATCAAGCCGCGGCGGCAGATGTCGGTCCAGTTTTCGGGCGGCGAGCCCACGCTTTCGCCCTACTTCCTCGACGCCATCCGATATTGCCGCAAGGTGGGGTACAACTCTGTGCAGGCGGCGACCAACGGGATCGAGTTCGCCAAGAGTCCCGAGTTCGCCCGGGCGGCGGCGGAAGCCGGGCTGCGGTACGCATACCTGCAGTTTGACGGCATCGGCAACGCGGCCAATTCGCACCGCGCGGTGGGCAACCTGTTCGATGTGAAGCTGCGCGCGATCGAGAACCTGTACAACGCAGGCGTCGACATCGTTCCCGTGATCACGATCATCAACGGGATCAACAACGAGCAGGTGGGCCGCGTGATTCAGTTCGCGCTGGACAACCCGAAGAAGATCAGCTTCCTGAGCTTCCAGCCGGTCTCGTTCACCGGGCGCGACGAAGCCATCAGCGACGAGCGGCGCAAGGCGCAGCGCTACACGCTGAGCCACCTGGCCCATGACGTGAAGAACCAGACCGGGCTGGGCGAACCCGTGCGCGACTGGTATCCGATCTCCTTCATGTCCACCTTCACCGACTGGGCGGATCTGGTTCACGGGCCCAGCGCCCAGTGGGGGCAGTTGAGCTGCGGCTGCCATCCAAACTGCGGCGTGGGCATGGCGGTGATGGTTGACAAGGAGACGAAGGAAGCCGTTCCGGTGACCAAGTTCCTGAACGGCGACCGGCTGGCGAGGGACGTGGCGCGGATCAACGACGCCGCGCGCGGCAAGTTCCTCTCCGTGGTCGGCATGGCGCTGGCGCTGATGCGGAACTACGATCCTTTCCAGGCGCCCACGCACTTCAAGCTCGGCGACCTGCTGAAGAAGTTTGACAAGACTTTCGGCGCCACCGGGCGGGATTACGGCAAGGTGAGCGGCGACCGCACCATCCAGGACATCCAGAAGCGGCGCGCCGACCGCTGGAACTTCCTGTTCATCGCCGGCATGTGGTTCCAGGACCTGTTCAACTACGACTTCCGCCGCACCGAGCAGTGCATCATCCCCTACGCCACGCAGGAAGGCGAGATCAGCTTCTGCGCCTACAATACGGGCGTCGGCTGGCGCAACATCGTCGAGAAGATGCATATGACCGCCACGCTCACCAGGTGGTATGAGGAGCATGGCCGCCACGAGATCTTCGCCGGCAACAAGAGCGTGAAGCTCAGCACCACCGAGCACCACCTGGTGCTGCGGGATGAAATCGTGACCAGGGAACGGCAGACCGATCTCGACCGGCTGGGCATCGCCAAGACCGCCCGCGAGGAGAAGATCCGCGAGCGCGACATGAAACTGAAGATGCAGCAGCAGGCCGAACATGAGCGCATGATGGCGCTGTACCGCAAGCATGTGCTGAAGGAGCCCGACACCGGGCTGGTCCAGATCAACGGCATTGCCACCGCCGCGCCTGACAAGGAGAAGCAGGAAGAGACGGCAGGCGCGCTCGGCGACTGACTCCCCCACTGACTCCATTCGGTGTGAACACTCACGGCTGGCCCCGCGGGGCCAGCCGTTTCTTGTTTGTTTGCATTCTGTTGCGCGGCGTGAGGGTGGCGGGGCCCAGGCCTGGCGGATCCGCCAAGGGTGTCCTTCAGTGCGGGGGTGCCGGATTGCGGCTGTCCCCGGCGCAGGAATCGCGATAATCCTTGAGTGATTGAAAAAAAAGGATCTGCACTCCACATTCCTATTGCGAGTGAAAAAATCTGAGCGTTGTACGCGCAGAAACCTTGACACGATTCGATTCGTCTTGTATAGTGGAATTGTGAAAGCGACTCACAACGGAGGTGAACAAGATCCTATGGCAAACATCGCTCGTCGGACTGACACCACGCTGGATCCCTTCTTCTCCAGCCCGCTGGCTCTGTTCGAGGACATGGTGAACCGCTTCTTCAACGAGCCCGTTTCGGCGCGTCCGTGGTATCCGGCGGTCGACATCGCCGAGAACGAGAACGAGATCGTCCTTACGGCGGATGTTCCCGGCGTGAAGATGGACGATATCGAACTGAAGGTGGAGAACGGGACGCTGACGATCAGCGGTTCGCGGGAGTTCCAGAAGCAGGAGCAGAAGGGCGGCTATCACCGGATCGAGCGCAGCTATGGCTCCTTCCATCGTGCCTTCACGTTGCCGGACTCGGTCGATACCGACAAGATCGAGGCCAACTACGAAGACGGCGTGCTCAAAATCACGTTGCCGAAGAAGGAAGTGGCCAAGCCCAAGACCGTGAAGATTGCCCTGAAGAAGTAATGCCGGTTGCAGGGCGTCCCGCCCATCCGGGCGCGGACGCCCTTTTTGTGTCCGGCGGATGCGAATTCGCGCTACGCTACGGAAAGAGTGCCGGACCGGCGCCGCGCCAACGCATCCGCCCGGGTGGCGAAACTGGCAGACGCAACGGACTTAAAATCCGTTGGTTCGAGAGAACCGTGCGGGTTCGAGCCCCGCCCCGGGCACCAATCCTGCCCTGCGCCGGCGCTGTGCCAGACCGGGTTTCGATGGATGGTTGCTTCGCGGCCCCGTGTCGGCAACGGCTGCGGACGAGGCTCCCGTTGAGGCAACGACCGGCAGCGGCGCAGGACAGGCCGGTGCCTGACGGGATGATGCGCGTTCCCGACCGGGCGCGGTGCGGGTCCCGGAAAGCAACGGGTGGGATCTCCGGCCGAATGCGCCATTCGCCGCGGCTCGAATGGCAATTCATGCAGGCACTTCCTGGCGGCGGCGTGAGGCGCTATCGACCCCGAAGGGGGCGAACTCTCGCAAGCCCGCTGAATGCGTCGGATTCCGCAGGAGGGGGAGCCGGAAGTCTGGCGAGAGCCGTGGGGGCGGGGCATGGCCTCTGCTGCCTTTGCACCCGTCAGGGAACAAGGCCGCACGGGAAGAGGGTTCCCGCGGCGATTCCAGGCGGCCCGGCATTCGCAGTGCCAGCGCGAACAGATCCGCCTGGATCGCTGCAGCGTTGCGCTCAAGCGCGGCGCGGCCGCCCTGCAGCGCCCGGCGCGCCAGTTATTCAGGTTCTCCTTGCTTTCCGGGTGCGGCGTATGCGCTCATGGCGGCTGTCATTGCGCCGCGACAAAGCGCCGTACGAGTGGCGAAGGGGCTGCCGAACCTGGCTCAAACGAGGCGAGTCCCGAAAACCGGAACCGCGCAGAGGCGGCGCGGATTCTGGGGCCGGAGCCCACGTCCATCTTCGGAGACCGCCCGCCATATGCTCCCCCGATCTTGCAGGAAGGCTGGTCGAGGGAAAGAGATCCTGCGGAGCGAGAATGAATCAAGCAGGCGATGTCTCGCCAGCTTCCAGAGACGCGAGGCGCCGGTCAGCCCTTCAGGCCGAAGTAGTCCTCGGCCAGTTCCGGCTTCACTTCCATGGCCCGGGCCCAGCACTGGCGTGCCTCTTCGCTGCGTCCCGTGCTTTCCAGCACGTAGCCCAAGCCCACGAGCGCCTCGGCGAAGTCAGGCTTCCACTCGAGGGCCTGCCTGTACAGCAGCTCGGCTTCTTCCTTCTGGCCGAGTTGTTCGTGCAGCATGGCGGCGTTGTAGAGGATTTCGGGATCGCTGTGGCCGCCGTCGATCAACTCGCGATGGTATTGCAGCGCTGCATCGAAATTGTTCTGGCGCAACGCGTTCACCGCCGCGGCGCGCAGGGCCGGCTCCCAGCCGGGCTTGAGCTCCAGGGCCCTCTTCAGGGCCGAGGCGGCATCCTCGTAACGGGCCGCCTCGTAGGCGGCGAGACCCAGGTTCAGGTGGGCCTCCGCCCAGTCAGGCTTCGCCGCCAGTGCCGCGCGGTAAGCGTCCACCGCTTCTCCATACGCCTGGCGATCGTACTTCATGTTGCCGAGGCGGAACCAGATCTCGGCGTTGCCCGGCTGGCGCATCGCCAGCACCTCCAGCAACGCTTCGGCGTCCTCGCGCCGTCCGGCCTTTTCGTGGATGCCCATTGCCAGGAAATAGAGGTCGCCTGAATCGGGGCAGGCTTCGATGCCACGCCGGCAAGCTTCCAGAGCCTCTTCCTCACGCCCTGCGTCCCGAAGCGCTTCCGCCACGCGAACGTGCGCCTCGGCCAGGTTAGGCTCCATCTCGAGTACGCGGCGATAGGCCTCCAGGGCTGCTTCGGGTTTGCCTTCCTTGCGCCGGCACAAGCCCAGATTCATCCACATCTCGACCGGCAGAGGCCCGCGGCTGGCCAGCCAATCCAGGTACTCGGCCGCGCGGCCATAATCTTCGTTGAGGAACGCGGCATAAGCGGCCGCCTCTCGTGCCACCACCGAGTCGGGATCACGCTCCAGCAATCTCCGGCTGCACTCCTCCAGCTTCCCGGCATTCCTCTGCTGCCGGTAGACGGACGCCAGGTTCACGAGTGCGTCGGCGCCGTAATCCGGATCCGAGGCCAGTTGCTCGTACAACGCGACCGCCTGATCCAGCTCCCCGGCCAGTTGCAGCGCGACCGCCCTTCCGAAGCGCGCCGAGGCGTCCTCGGGGTGTTCCTGGAGGTACCGCCCCAGCAAGGAGAGCGCTTCTTCCAGGTGGTGCTGCCGCAAATGGGCCATTCCGAGACCCAGGAGGGCCGCATCGCACGCCGGATCGGCGTCCAGCAGCGCCTGGAAGCGCTCCCCGGCTTCGGCCCAGCGGCCCGCCTGAAGCATGCATTGCGCCCACGCCAGGCGGGACTTCGCGTCGCCGCCGCCGAGACCGTGGAACCTTTCCCAGTCCTCGAGCGCGGGCGCCGTGTCGCCCGCTTCCATGCGTAGCATCGCCCGCACGCGGTAGGCCGCGGCGTAGTCCGGCCGCCGCTCCAACAGCCGGTCGATCTCGGCCAGCGCCTCATCCTTCTTTCCGAGCAAGTGAAGGGCCCCGGCCCGGCCCAACTCCACAGGAATGGCCGCCATGGCTTCTGCGGCCTGCGCCATTTGCATTTCAGTGTTCCACTCCGACATGAGTTCCTCTCCGATCCCGGTTGATTCACTGCCTCACTTCGGCCTCGCAAAGGGGGGCAGCGGCGCATCCACGCCGGCTCTCCCCGGACTGCTCGAAACCATCGGTTGCGGGAAGCGGCACACCAGCAGCGGCAGCCGCATCCTCTCCAGATATCCGCTGCCAACCGGCATCCCGACCTTCTGGATGCGAGGCAAAAACACCTCCGCGGCAATTCGTGTCCACCTCGGACACGGGAGGGACGCCACCCGCCGAGGCGGGGTTTGCAGCGCCAGCCTGCCATCGCGCCAATCCCTGCCTCCGCTCCCGTGCCATCCAGTTGCGGCGATCACTCTCCCTGCGCTGAACACTTGCCATTCCGGGCTGGCGGGCTTCCAATGCCCGCTTGTGACTGCTACAAGTTCCGCGCGGATCTCAACAAGCCCTTCCGGCTGCTGCCAGCGAGGGGTTGGCAGCGTCGCAGGTTCAATCACCGCCCGCGGAACCATCACCAGCTTGCCCGCCTTACGCCGCCACTGCCCTGCCGGGTTCGTCCAGGCGCGGATGCATGGCTCGGCCTGGATGAAAATCCAGCGGTCGCTGGCCGGTATGGCGTCGTCCCAGGCATCAGCCAGTCGGCGGCAGGGCAAAGCTGACAGAGACGTTTCTGGCCAGAACCACCCCTGTTCCCGGACTCCCCGCAGCCCGGCTGGATACGCCAACTCAACCGCGTCCGCTCCCGGGACAATCCATCGCTCGAATCCCGAGTCGAGCCAGGTAGCAGCGACATGCCCTTGTCCAGCCACCCCCTTCCAGGCCGGCGCCAGACAGCCGGTCCGTCCCGGCCTTCGAGACACCCCTGCGCGCTCCGGGCTCAGGGCCGGCTGCTCACCCGCACACGCTGCTTCATCCCAGGTCTGCGCTGACAGCAGGCCGATGGCCGACATCTCGGTGGTGCCGGTCCTGTGTCCCCGCTTCGTGAAAAACACCTCGACGCGACCTGGACGCCAGATCTCGTTGTCGCACCGCCAAATCACTGGCAGATAAGGGAATCTCGCAACCTCCCCCTTCAGGAAACACCCGTCGGCCGGGAGTAAGATTTTCCCCGGCTCGGATCCCGGAAGGCCGGCTGAAGACGCTGGTGTGGCATCAAACTGCTTGCAGGCCGTCCGCGCGGGCGCTCGTCCAAACGAGAATGCCCCAAGCGGAACCAACGCGAGGCGCCATCCTTCCCATGACCGGGACGGCTGCGGTGCCAGCCAGACCGGTTGCGATGCCGAGGATCTCCCGATCCCCGCGGTGCCGTCCTTCATTGTTGAGCCTGCCGCGCCGGGAGATTCCTGGGCGAGAAGCCAGGGCCGCCTCCCGATCCGGAACGACCGCCCCCCCTTGCTCCCCGTGGCTGCCTCCGGCTGTCCCGCAGCAAAACTCCAGGCACCGGTATTCGTCCATGCCTCAGCCCCGAACCTGAGCCGGGGATGCGCCTCGTCGACGGGCATCCCGGCGGCAAGGACGCAGGCCACGCGCATCCGTTCGGGACCTGCCCAACTCCGGAGGGGCAAGGGAATCGGGATCCCCTCAGGCCCCACGGGCGCGCCCCACTCTGCCGTCACCTCCGCCGGATGATCGGTTGGCGCGGCCGCAGGGACTGCATGGGTCTTCAGAAACCGTCCTGCCGGAAGCGCGCCGCCCATCCTATAGGTTGAAGCCCCACCCGCACCGCCACGCGTCCTGCCCCAGGGTGCCTCCACGGCCTGCCAATCTTCCGGACGGGAAGCGTGCTGCATCACTCCGGCTCCGTGACCAGCATGATATCCCCGCACGAAAGCGAACTCCACCGTGTTGCGTGCTGGCCTGGCTGGTACCGGCCGGGCTCCTTCCGGGTCTCGTGCCGCCGGAGTCCTTTCCTTCGTCCTCCAGTCCGCAGCCTGTACCTTGAGGAACACGCCCATGGCACGCCCCACAGCAGCCAGATTGCAGCCCTCCCCGCGAGACAAGGCGCCGATGTAATGAGGCGGGCGATCGAGGGCGCGCTCGGGCTTCGAGGGCCAGAGCCCGGCCCATTGGTCGCCGGGTCGGGGCTGTGGCAGTGGATCGCCGGGAGCCTCGCGTGCTTGCCCGGGCGCGCTTGGGCGGATCGTGATCTTCGCCGTCTCCGAGCGCAGCCGGGAACCGCCGCCCTGCCGCCGGTATCGCTTGACGCGTTCGAGGAAAGTCTCCGCCTGCCGCCGGACGAATGCCTCTTCGTGTTCAACCGAGCAGAAGAGGCCGCCCTTCAATCGCACCAGCAGCGGCAGGGGCTGGCCGCACCACTGGCATCCTCCTTCTCCGGCCGCCTCTTTTCCGCCGGGCCCGGACTCCTCGTCTTCCGGGTCCTTGAGCGGAGCCGCCGGCTGACGCGAGCGGTACCGTTCGGCGTGCTCCCGGGAGCAAAATCCGCCATGCACACGGAGGGCTTCCTCAGGAGATGGTTCCTGGCAGTAGCGGCACCGGGTTGGGTGACTCTCAGCCACGGCTACCTGATCTTTCGGCGGGCAGGCGCGACAAGATTAGAGTGGGCTTAGGGAAAAGTCTGAGAGAAGAGTGCGCCGCTGCGGGCGGTTCGGGATACAATGCCTCCATGAAACCGCTTTCGATCCTCGTGCTCGCAGCCTGCTCGCTTCTGGCCCAGACGCCGGAAGCCCGGATCAAGATCGACACGGACCGCCGCATTGGCGAGATCCATCCCCATATCTTCGGCAACTTCGCCGAGCACCTGGGCCGCTGCATCTACGGCGGAATCTACGAAGAGGGCAGCCCGCTCTCGGATGAGAAGGGCTACCGCAAGGACGTGACGGAGGCGGTGCGGGGCCTCGGCGTGACCATCCTCCGCTGGCCCGGCGGCAATTTCGCCTCCGGTTACAACTGGAAGGACGGCATCGGGCCGAAGGACCAGCGGCCGGCGAGGCCCGACCACGCGTGGGGCGACATCGATTCGAACCGCTTCGGCACGGACGAATTCCTCCAATATTGCGAGCGGATCGGGGTCGAACCTTACATCTGCATCAACGCCGGCCTTGGATCGATCAATGAGGCGCGCGAGTGGGTGGAATACACCAATGAATCGCGCAAAACCTACTGGGCCGAACTGCGGCGCAAGAACGGGCGGGACAAGCCGTACAACGTGAAGTACTGGAGCCTCGGCAACGAGATCGACGGACCCTGGCAGCTCGGCCACAAGAACGCCGAAGACTACACCAAGTTCGCCCTCGAGGCCGCCAAGGCCATGCGCCGCGCCGATGCGTCGATCAAGCTCATTGCCGCCGGCTCGTCCAACTTCGGCCCGGGCGCCGACTGGATCGCCTGGAACCGCACCGTGCTGGAACGGCTCCGCGGCGAGATCGACTACATCAGCCTGCACACCTATATCGGAAACCGCGAGAACAACCTGGAGAGCTTTCTGGCCGCCTCGGCCGACATCGACCAGCGCATCGAGATCACGGCGGGTCTGATCCGTGCGGCGCTGGCGGGACGGCGTGTTTCACGCCCGGTTTTCATCGCTTTTGACGAGTGGAACGTCTGGTACCGCGCCCGCGGCGGGTCGGAATTCGACACCGGTTCCACGCGCTTGGAGGAGATTTACAACTTCGAGGATGCGCTGGCGATGGGAATGTTTTTCAACTCGTTTTTCCGGCACGCCGACACAGTGAAAATGGCCAATCTCGCCCAATTGGTGAATGTGATTGCACCGATTTTCACCAATAAAGAAGGACTGTTCTTGCAGCCCATCTATTTTCCGATCGCCGAATATGGCAAGCAGAAGGGCAACGTGGCCCTGGACGCGCTGGTGGAATCTCCCCGCTACAAGGCGGGCAACCGGGGCGAGCTGGGCTACCTGGACGCGAGCGTGACATGGAATGCGAAGGAGCGCGCGCTGTATCTGAACGTGCTGAACCGCAGCGCCTCGCGCGACATCGTGACGCGGATCGAGAACGTCGAGGGGCGCCTGGCGCCACAGGCCGGGTTCTGGCAGATGTATCACGACGACCTGAAGGCCGTGCACAAGTTTGGCGACGACCGGCGCGTGCGCCCGCGCACCTGGAGCGAGACGCTGAAGGTCGAGCGCAACGGCTTCTCGTACCGCTTCCCGAAACACTCGCTCACCATTGTGAAGCTCTCGCTGGAGCCTTGAGCCGCCCCGCTATTCTGGGGGCATGGCCCCTCTGACAGGAAAGACAGCCATTGTCACCGGCGCCGCGCGCGGCATCGGCCGGGCGATCGCGGAGAGGCTCGCCGCCTATGGCGCGCGCGTGGCCGTGAACTACGCGCGCTCTGCGGAAGCGGCGCAAGAGCTGGCCGCGCGCCTCGGCGGCATCGCCCTCCGCGCCGACGTCTCCCAAAAACAGGAAGTGCTCGAAATGTTCGATGCCGCCGAACGCGACTTCGGGGGCCTCGATATCGCCGTCAACAACGCCGCCGTGGCGCTCATGAAGCCGCTGGCCGACTTTTCCGATGAGGAGTTCGAGCGCGTCTTTTCAATCAACACCCGCGGGGCTTTCTACTGCTGCCGCGAGGCGGCGCGGCGGCTGCGCAACGGAGGGCGGATCGTGAACATCTCCACCGGCGCGACGGTCGGCGGCACCACAGGCGGGTCGGTCTATTGCGCCAGCAAGGCGGCGGTGGAGCAGTTCACCCGCGCCCTGGCCCGCGAGCTGGCGCCGCGGCGGATTACCGTGAACACGGTGTCGCCGGGCTTTACGGAGACCGACATGTTCGCCTCGCTGCCGCACCTTGCGGAGCTGGCGCCGAAGCTCACGCCGCTGGGCCGGGCGGGCAAGCCGGAGGAGATCGCCGCCGTGGTGGCGTGGCTGTGCACCGGGGATGCCGGCTGGATCACAGGCCAGAACATTCAGGCCGGGGGCGGGCTGACGATGGTGTAAGGGCGCCGTTCGGATTCAGGCGCGAAAGCTTTCCGCGCGGAGCAGGCTGTCGGCCACCAGCGCCGCGGGCCGCAGGGAGGCCGGATCGGCGGTCCGGAGAATGTGCGCGCCACGGGTCACGCACAGGGCTGTGACAGCGGCGGCGGTAGAGGGCGATGGATCGACTTTCACGTCCGCGTCGAAAGCCTGCCCGTCCGGACTCACCGTCACCGGAATGCGCAGCCTCTGGAATTCCTCCAGCGCCGCCAGCAGCTCGGTGTTGGTCTCCTTGCGCTTGCCCATGCCGAAGCCCGGGTCGGCAGCCAGGCGCGTGCGTTCAATGCCGAGCCGGTTGGCGCGGTTCAGCGCCGCCGTCAGCTCGGCCAGCACCAGCGTCACCGGGTTCTTCCAGGCGCCGAGCTTGGCCCACTTCTCCGGCGTCTCGCGCATATGCTGCAACACAAACGCAGCATTTTGTTTCAGCACCACGCGGCCCAGATCCTGGTCCAGAGTCAGGCCGGAGGGGTCGCGGATCACCAGCGCGCCGTACTCGATGGCCTTCTCGGCCACGGCGGGTTTCCAGGTCTGCACGGCGATGGGAACAGCCAGCTTCCCGCGCAGGCGCTTCAGGATCGGCACCAGCCGGCGGAGCTCGTCGGCTTCGCCGAGCAGCGGCACGCCCGCGGCGTAGCGCTCGACGGCGATCTCGATGAAGTCCGCGCCGGCGTCCACGAGTTCGTTGGCGCGCACGAAGGCGCGGTCCGGGTCTTCATAGGTACGGACGCCGCGCTCGGGCGGCGCCCAGGCTTCGACGACGCCGCACACCAGCGTCCGCTCGCCCAGCCGCCAGATTTCGTTGCCGACCTTCCACTCGACCTTGTTCCGAGGCATCTCATTTCATCCTACGCGGCTTGCAGGCGAAGCTCACGAAGTGCCTCGATCAACGGCTCCGCGGCTTCTTCTGCACGCGCCTGCATCGGAAAGGCGCTCAGCCACAAATCACAACCCTGCCCCGTCATCTGGACGCTTGCCTTCTGGATCAGAAGCCCCCGCCTCTTCAGTGAAGCCCACGTTTCCTTACGGCACGGATAGACCAGCATTGCAAGGCGTCGTTTTGATGCGAACACCGCCGAGTACGCAAGGACCTGAAGGATGTCTTCCCGGTGCGCTTCCCGGGTTTCTTTCAGCACTTCATATCGCACCGTGGCCGCAAATTCCTCGAAATGACGCTTGTACTTCGCATCCACGATCAAAGTGAAATCCGGGGCTTCGAGCAGAAAGTCAGGTAGCAGGCTGAGCTGCGTTCCGGCGGACGGGCGATCCCACCGGAGTGGTACCAGTGTCTGCCGCAATCTGCCGCGGCGCAGAACGCCTCCAGTGTGCCGGCTGACTCGCTCCAGCACGCATTCCACCCATGCCTCGAAGAACTTGTCCATATCCATAACCCAGGGAAGCCCCTCCAGATCGCAGAGTCCGGCCAATCCCCGCTCTTCGGCAGTCCACTCGATGGCTTCCAGTCCCTCGTGAAAAACGTCGCTCCTCAAGGGTGTCCGGGCTATTCCCTGTGTCAGCGCAACCGTTGGCCTCACAGGGGCCACGTCGCGTACGCGGACGAGAAGGGCATGAGCACGCTCCAGGAGCTGATGGATAAAGGCTCCGTGCCCGATCTGCGTGCTGAGACTTTGCGCCTGCGCTTCCACCGTCCAGCGGATCATTCCCTTCAGCAGCCGGTCATCCCGCAGATCCGGGAACCGGCACGGGACGTGGTGCGGCCTCCCCAAGGCGAGTTCGCGAGACACATACGCCCCCCATTGCACTGTCCCTTTGGGCGCCGGCAACACGCCGTGCGTGAGTTCGAAGCGCCGGTGGAGTTGCTGCACGAGTAGTTCCAGCCGCTCCAAAACCATAAGCGAGATCACCCAAGGCGGCACCCGGCGCTCCGAGCGCCTGAGCAGTGGAAGCCGCAGGGGGCGAGGCGCTACGCGCCATCCCATTTGGCCAAGCATCGGCCCCAATCCCCGCCATGGGAATCTCGGCTGGATCACCAGCCCGAAGTCCGGTCTCCCCGACAAAGGGGAATAGAGGGGAACCGCACCCACTGGGGATGTGGATTCTAGGACCAACCACACAGCACTGCCGTCGTAACGGCACTGCGGCCGCAACGCGAGTGCCTCAAACTGTCGGCGATTCTGCTCAAGAAGCTGCTCGGCCAGCCGGGCGTGCGCCACTGCGGCCGAACGCCGGTCCTGAGCCGGAAACAGTTGACTCGCCGGGAACTGCCTGGTGGAGTGGTCTTCCATCTCCAAACACAATGCTTGTTCCGGTTTGACCCTCTCCAGAGGAGCCGAGCCTCTCTCTTCTGCGCTTGTTCTTTTGGAACGCCTCGCCATCAGAGGGAATCGATCTCCTGAATCAGCGCCCGGACGTGTTCGGCGAACGCGGCTACGAAACCTTGCGCCAGATACTCCTGCAGCAAGGGCGCGAGCTCAAACTTCAGCCGCCGGATCGCCGTCCGTTCGTCTCCGGCAAGAAAGTAGGAGTGGCCCGGAACCAGCGGCATTGATTCCTCGGAGGCATGCTCAAGAAACAGCGAGATCGTCTTCCGGAAGAAACTCTTTGATAGCTCGCAGCCATGCCGCTCCACCACCTCGTAAGAAGGCCAGACATCGACAAACGCGAATCTCCGCCGAACCGCCACATCCACCAGCGCAATGCTGCGGTCAGCCGTATTCATGGTGCCCAGCACATGCAGATGCTGCGGTAACCGCAGCTTGGTACCGATTGGAGGACCGAAATCGAGGGGCAGGGAGACTTCCCGGTCCGGGTCGGTCGCCTCGAAGAGAAATATTGCCTCTCCCAATACCTTGGCCAGATCAGCGCGGTTGATCTCATCCAGAACCAGCAACTGCTTTCTGCCGTCGGCAGCCGCGACCGAGTCCATCAGATACCCGCGGCGCGGCGCAAATCGCAAACCCACTTCCGAGCCGTCCTGCACCGGCGCCAGCCCGCCAATGAAGTTCTCGTAGGTCGTGTTGGCGTGGAACTGCACAATCTCACCGCAGCCGGAATAGGCTTCCGCAAAGAGCTTCTTGGCAAGATGGGTCTTCCCGGTGCCCGGTGGCCCTTGCAGGATGACGAACCTCCTCTGCTCGAGCAACTCGACCAATTCGGCTTCCGTCACTGCGGGCATCAGGTACCGGAACCACTTCGAGCGAATCCGCTCGGCATCTGCAGCGGCGTCCTTGAGGGGTGCATACCCTCGCTCTTCCACCAACAAATCCAGGAACGCGAGGATCGCGTCTCGCGTCAGTTCATCTTGTTCGCCCGGCCGAAACAGCGCATAGATCTCTCCACCATATTTGTCCAGCGCGTCCTTCATCTCCGGCCAGCGCTCCGTCACGACGGTGGGAATCCGGATGTCGGCCCGCGTCGGGTCTTGTTTCGCCCACGCCGAATCGGGCAGTTGCTTGTTTAGCCAGGTACAAATGCTCCGGACCTTTCTTGCATGCCCGGGACGGCTCAAGATCCCTTCATCCGGGCTCAGCCCCTGCGTGCCCACCACCATTCCCAACAGGCATGGCTTGTCCTCCCACTGCGGTTGTGGAAAGAAGACCAGGGAGGTGCCCCCGTATGCGCCGCTGTCGGGATTCTGTGGGTTGATGTAGGCAGCGTAGGGGACTTCAATGCCTTCCGGCGCTCGTAGCTTCAATGAGCCCTTTGCATTCGCCGGGTAGCGTCTGTCCTCGGCCCCGAAGAGCCTCTCCAGGATTGCCTGGTGCCGCCGCGCCCAGTCCTGCTTGGCAGGGTGCGTGATCAGAGAGACCAGCTCATCAACCACCATGTCTTTCACTCATACCGCAAACCCGCCACCGTCGCGGGTACACAACAACCTCCGCCGCCCGGCATGTAATCCGGATTGCGAATCTCGTGAACCCGCGGACGCCCGAGCACACCTCGCTCCCCCGGCAGTGGCCGTGCTCAGGCTTTCGCCCGAAACAAAATTCCTCGCATTTGCCGTATATTGCTAGCAGAGAGGTGCTTGCGATGAACTGGAAGCTTTCCACAACGGTTCTTTGCGTTCTTTCAACAGCGATGCCGGCGGCCGCCTGGCAGGTGCCCGCACAGGCTTACGAGGTTGCTGCCACGCCGAAAGGGAATTTCGTCGCCTGGCCGGCAGGGATGTTCGAAAAGGCCGACGTTCTGGCCTTCGCCGAGAAGGCCGAGACCGACCTGTCCGCCACAGGACGGGTGTCCCAAGGCGCTATCGGGGAGCTTACGATCAAAACGAAGAGCTCGCCTCCCCGGATGGCGGCGCCTCGGCCGCAGCGGCAGATCCAGGGCGCAGTGGTTGGCGGGCGTGACCCCCACAACGGCGGAGGGGCCAACAGCGGAACTCCCCCGCAACCGAACCAGGGCCTTTCGGCAACGGTGGTGCGCGTGGCGTTCAGCGCGGCTGCTGCCGGATGCGCCGGCGGCGCCAAGGGCTGTTTTGATTCATCCGGCCGGCCCTGCCAGGAAGGGCAAGCCGGATGCCGGTGCGGCTGCGCGCGGCCGGTCGCAGAGGGGCCTGCCGCCGCCGAGGCGTTCCGGCAAAAGCGCGATGCGATCCCGATGATCGTAGTCGTGCCTTCTTCCGAGGACTCCCCGGCGGCTGTTCAAGCGGCAGTCAAGACCCTGGTGCAGAGCGACTACTACCCCAAGCTGGATTTCAGCATTCGCTGATTCCCCCAAGCCGCTTGCGGCCCGCCGATGCGGAGCCGCAAGCGGCACGCGTCCGGCGCGCCTCACTCATACCGCAAACTCACCACCGGGTCGAGACGCGCTGCGCGGTCGGCCGGCCAGTAGCCGAACACGATCCCGGTCAGCGCCGACAGCGACACCCCCAGCACCGTCCAGAGCACGCTCACATACGCCGGGATCGACGGGACCGCCGAGCGCACCGCATACGCGATGCCGTAGCCGGCCGCCAGCCCGATCAGCCCGCCGAGCATCGTCAGCGTCACCGCCTCCAGCAGGAACTGCACCCGGATGTCGGCCGCCCTCGCCCCGATCGCCTTGCGGATGCCGATCTCGCGCGTCCGCTCGGTCACTGAAATCAGCATGATATTCATCACGCCGACGCCCCCGATCAGCAGCCCGATGGAGGAAATCACGGTCGTCAATATCACGATGGCGCCCGTGAGCTGGTTCCACAAATTCGTCAAAAAGTCCGAGCTGAAAATTTCGAAATCATTTTCGGCGTTGTGCGGGACTTTCCGGATGCGCCGCAGCGCTTCAGTCACCTGGTCCATCGCCACTTCCGGCGGAACGTCCCGGTAGACTGTGAACGCGAGGAACACTTCCTTCATGTCGGGATTGTGCTTGCGGAAGGTGTTCAGCGGCACCAGCACGAACTGGTCCACACCGGGTCCGCCGAGAAAACCCTCGTCAGGCGCGAAGACCCCCACCACCTCGTACGGCGCCCCATTGACCAGAATCATCTTGCCCAGCGGTTCCGCCCTGCCGAACAGCGAAGTGGCAATGCCGGAGCCGATCACCGCCACCTGTGCCGAGCGCGCGTCTTCCGCCGGCGTGAACATCCTCCCCTGCTCGATGGTGAACAGCGGGATGATCTCGCAGTAGTCCGCATTGGCGCCGCGCAGGATCACATTTTCCACGCGCTGCCCGCCATATCGCGCCTCGTTGGCGGCGCCGAAGAAGAACGCCCGTGTGCCGAGCGCCGTGATCTTCTCCACCGCCGGCGCCAGTTCCTTGATCTTTTCCGCGTTGCCGTACTCGAGGTATTTCCGCCGCCGGATGCGTTCGGGCAGGCGTCCCGGATCCATGCCGAACCCCATGCGCCCCACGAAGTAGCTCCGCGAACCGAGCTGCTCCACCTTGTCCGAGATGAACTTGTTCAGCCCGTTGATGATCGCCGCCACGCTGATCACCGAGGTCACGCCAATCACAATCCCCAGCAGCGTCAGCGAACTGCGCACCTTGTGCGCCCGCAGCGTGTCGAGCGCCACCATCAGGTTTTCCTGGAACTCGGCGCGCGTCATGTCACTCCGACCTCAGCGCCTCCACCGGGTCCAGCCGCGCCGCCCGCGTCGCCGGGTAGATGCCGAAAAACAGCCCAATGGACGACGCCAGGACAATGCCCATGACCGCCACCCACCCCTGAACGGCTGCCGGGAACGACGTGAAGCGGTCCAGCAGTTCCGCGCACAAAAAACCCAACCCGATTCCCAGCAGCCCGCCGGCCAGGCACTGCAACACGCTCTCGGTGAGAAACTGCCGCAGAATGTCGCCCGCTGAGGCGCCCACGGCCCGCCGCACGCCGATTTCGCTCGTCCGCTGCGTCACGCTCACCAGCATCACGTTCATGATGACGATGCCGCCCACCACCGCGCTGATGGAACTCACCATGATGAACACGGCGAAAAACGCCCCGGAAATCTGGTTCCACAGCTTGATGTAGGAGTCCTTCGTGCCGACGAAGAAGTCCTCTTCCTGGTTCGGGCCGATGTGCCGCCGCGCCCGCAGGATCAGCCTCGCCTGATCCATCGCCCGCTCGAACCGCGCCGGGTCGCCCGGCACTTTCACGTTGATCGTCAGCGACGCGCGGCGGCCGCGGATATCCAGATATGTATTCAGCGGAACCACGGCGAAATTATCTGCATCCTGACCCAAAACGGCGCCATTCTTTTCATATAATCCGATCACCGTGAACTCGCGCCCTTCGAGTTTGATCACCCGTCCCAGCGGATCCTGCCCCGGGAAAAACCGCTCATGCAGCGTGTACCCGATCAGGCACACCCGCCGCCCCAAATTGTTCTCCACTTCGGTGAAATAGCGCCCGAGCTCGATGGTGGAGGAATCGATCCGCTCCATCGAGGGCGTCTGCCCCGTGAGCGTGACGTCAGGCACCTCCTGGTCGCGGTATTGCGCTTTCGTCGTCATGCGCCCGGTGGCGCCAGTGATGGTGCAATCCGCGCACAGGTCCCGCACCGCCACGTAATCTTCCCACTGGATGCGCTTGAAACGCAGAGCCTTCCTCACGACATCGAAGTCCGTCACCGCGAAAGGCATGCGCGACAGCTGGAAGACGTCGCTGCCGAGGTTGGCGATCTTGGTCTCCACGTAGACGTTGGCGCCCTGCACGATGGTGACCACTGTGATCAGCGTGCCCACGCCCATCATGAGCCCCAGGATGGTCAAAGCGCTCCTCAAGCGGTGGGCGCGCAACGCGTCCACGGCCAGCGCCAGCGTGTCCTGCGGCCGCAGCACTTCTCACTCCTTCAGACGCGATCCCGGCTGTGCATGTTCTGAAACCACACCGGGGCCCTGCCGGGCGCCCTGCTCAGACCCGCACCCGCGCCCACTTTTTCCCCGCCCGTATCACATGCTCGCCCGGCCCCAGCCGTTCGGCCGGCGACTTCACTACGGCGCCGTCCACCTCGACTGCGCCCGCCTTGGCGAGCCGGTCCGCCTCCGCGCCCGAAGCCGCGATTCCGGCCCTCAGCAGGCACTGGCGCAGGCGGGCGTCATTGGATTCCACCAGAGGCAGATCCACAGGCGTCTGGCCCTGGCCCACATCGTGGATCCACTGCTCGCGCGCCGCCCGCGCCGCCGCCGCCGGGTGGAAGTCAGCGGCGATCCGTTCCGCCAGGTCCAGCTTCAGGTCGCGCGGGTTGCGCCCGCTCTTCCTCAGCGCCGCGATCTCGGCCGCCGTCAGATCCGTCAGCAGCTCGTAGTAGCGCCACATCAGCTCATCGCTGATCGACATCAGCTTTTTCACCATCACGTCCGGCGGCTCGGCGATTCCTACATAGTTGCCCTTCGACTTCGACATCTTCTCCACGCCGTCCAGGCCCTCCAGCAGAGGCGTGGTGGCGATGATCTGCGGCCGCTGGCCGTACTCGCGCTGCACATCGCGCCCCACGAGCAGGTTGAATTTCTGGTCCGACCCGCCCAGCTCCACGTCCGCCTCCAGCGCCACCGAATCGTAAGCCTGCGCGAGCGGGTAGAGAAATTCGTGGATCGCGATCGGCACGCCCGATTGGAACCGCTTCGTGAAGTCGTCCCTCTCCAGCATCCGCGCCACCGTGTAGCGCGACGCCAGCCGGATCATGTCCTCGAACCGCAGCCGCCCCAGCCACTCGTAGTTGAAACGGACTTCCGTCTTCTCCGGGTCCAGGATCTTGAAGACCTGTTGCTTGTATGTCTCGGCGTTTCGGTTGATCTCCTCGCGGGTCATCGGCGGCCGCAGCGTGTTGCGTCCCGTGGGGTCGCCGATCAGCCCGGTGGCGTCGCCGATGACGAAGATCACCCGGTGGCCCATGTCCTCGAAGTGCTTCATCTTCCGCAGCAACACGGTATGCCCCAGGTGCAGGTCCGGCGCCGTCGGGTCGAAGCCCACCTTCACGACCAGCGGGCGGTTGTCGCGGATCGACTCGGCCAGCCGCTCCTTCAGCTCCTCTTCGCGGATGATCTCCTCGAAACCCTTTCGCAAGTAGGCCAGCTGCTCGTCAACGGGAAGAAATGCCACGAAGACCATTGTATCGGGCGGCTTCCCCTTGCCCCGGGCACGCGGGTGCGCCGCAACCGTCTAAGATAATCGGGGAGCCCGGCGGAAATGCCCGGACCACTCTACCGCTTCGGCCCTTTCCAGTTCGACGCGGAGCAGCGGCTGCTGTACCGCGAGGGAGAGCTCATCCCGCTGATGCCGAAGACCGCCGATTTGCTCCACGCGCTGCTGGAACGGCGCGGGCAGGTTGTCGGAAAGGCGCGACTGATGGAACTTGTCTGGCCCGACACCCGGGTGGAAGAGACCGGACTCGCGCGTAACATCTCCCTGCTCCGGAAAGCCCTCGGCGACGAGGGCGCGGAGAGCCGCTTCATCGAAACCATTCCCAAGCGCGGCTACCGGTTTCTGGCGGAAGAGTCTCCCGCGGATGCGCGCGCGGTGCACCGCGCCGCCCCCAGGCTGGGCATGGCTCTGCTCGTCCTGTTCGCCCTGGGCTTCTTCGTGTATTGGCAGTTCTACCGCTCGTCGCGCTTTGTGTCCGCGTCTCCCGGCGCGCCCCGCATGGCGGTGATCCCTTTTGAGTGTTCCGGCGGCGCGCTCTGCGCCTCCGCCTTCGCGCGCCCGTTCGAGGACCTTCTGGCGGCGGAAATCTCCCGCTCCGCCCGCGTTCGCCTTGTGTCGCCCTCAACGGTTCACCGTTACCGGGACAACCGCGTCCCCACGGCCTTGATGGCGCGCCTGCTCGGCCTGGAAGTCTTGCTGGAGGGAAGCGTGGCTGTGCTTGGGCCGCAGGTGCGCGTCATCGCCCGGCTCTCCGATGTACACTCCGGACGCCTTGTCTGGTCCGAAAGTTATGACCTCTCCGCCGCCGATCCCGCGCAGGCACAACAGAGGGCGGCGCAATCCATCGCCGGTTCCCTGCGAGAAGCGCTTTCCCTCGCAGGACGGGAATGAGGGCGGTTGTTCGCTGTTTCTTGTCGCCCAAATGAGGATGTGTCATGATGACTGCGGCAGGCAGTCTGCGGAACGGTCCGCACAGGCTGCGGGGCGTTCCGGCAGAGTGTCCATAGCAGGCCGATGCAGTCTCGCCGCCAATTGAGCTCCTGGAAGGAGATTGCCAAACACCTCGGGGTCACGGAGCGCACTGCGCAGAATTGGGAGCGTGACCACGGTCTCCCGGTCCACCGTCTGCCGGGGGAGAGGGGCCGGGTTCTCGCGTGGGAGGACGAACTCGATCAGTGGCGCGCATCGGTGCTCGACAAACCCTCCTGGTGGGTCAGCCTTCGTTTCTGGCGCATCCTCGGCGCGGCGGGGCTGACGATGGCCGCCGCCCTCATTGCGGCCTCCGTTTACGGGTGGCGCAATGCGCGCAACGGCCCGCCGGCACGGTTTGCCCTCGATGTACGGACCCTGATTGTCATGGACGACAAGGGCCGCGCGATCTGGAGCAAGACCTTCGACGAGCCGTTCGCGCGGGGCGTCACCCCGGCGGATCTGGCCGCCATGCGCCTGGCCTCCTTTGCCGATCTGGATGGGGATGGCCGAACCGAGCTCCTCTTCGTGTACCGTCCGGTCTCCGAGGCCACCCGGGGCAGCACGCTCTTCTGCTTCTCTGACCGCGGGCAGATCCGGTGGCAATATACGGCGCGCCGCACGGTTTCCACCCCGAAGGAGACCTTTGCTCCACCGTTCATGGCGGCTTTCATCCTGGCCCTCCCTCCCGGCCGGGACGGCACGCGCAGTATCGTGTACGTGTGCCACCATGTGCGTTACTTCCCCGCACAGGTCGTTGTGCTGTCTCCGCGCGGCGAAGTACGGGGCGAGTACTGGCACTCGGGGCATATTGCCTATGGTGAGGCGGCCCGGCTCGCAGGGCGCGAAGGGCCGGACCTCCTGCTGGCCGGCGTCAGCAACTCTTACAAGACCGCCACCCTGATCGCTCTCGATCCGGCCAACCTCCCATGCGCCTCTGATGAAACCGAGCACCCTGATTACCAGCTGGACCCCCCGGGGCGAGGCTGCGAACTGGCCCGGATACTCTTCCCCCGCACCTGCATCAGCCGCAAGTTCGATCCCTACAGCAGGCCAGCCGGGTTGTACGTCTTCCAGGATCAGATCCAGTTTGGAACCTTGGAGCGCTTCGGACGGACAGACTGCTTCACGCAGTACCTTTTCGACACCGCCCTCTCGCTTCGATCGGCTGAGGTCATCGATTCGTTCCTGGCACACCACCGCGAACTGGAGGCCGCCGGTGTCCTCGATCATCCCTTCTCGGAATCTGAAGCGCGCGCCCTAGCCCAAGTTCGTCACGGCGTGTGCATTTTTGGCCATTTTGGGCCTTCTTGGG
>CAYWJB010000009.1:0-192926 GCA_964458495.1 uncultured Arcobacter sp. | reverse complement strand
GCCTGATGCAAAACCCGTCAGCCCCGGAGGGTTGACAAGGTCGCTCCATATCAGATGTCGTAGTAGAGCGCGAACTCGTAGGGATGCGGCCGCAGCCGCACCGCATCGGCCTCGTTCTTCTGCTTGTAGCTGATCCAGGTTTCGATCAGCTCCTCGGTGAACACGTCGCCGCGCAGCAGAAACTCGTGGTCGTGCTCCAGGCACTCCAGGGCCTCGTCCAGCGACGCCGGCATCGCCGGCACGCCGCGCAGCTCCTCGGGCGACAGGTCGTAGATGTCTTTGTCCAGAGGCTCGCCCGGATCGATGCGGTTCAGAATGCCGTCCAGCCCCGCCATCAGCATCGCCGCAAAGGCCAGGTACGGGTTGGCCGAAGGATCCGGCGGGCGGAATTCGATGCGCCGCGCCTTGGGATTGGCGGAGTACATGGGAATCCGGATCGCCGCCGAGCGGTTCCGCCGCGAATAGGCCAGGTTCACCGGCGCCTCGTAGCCGGGCACAAGGCGCTTGTAGCTGTTGGTCGTAGGCGCGATGATCGCCGACAGCGCCCGCGCGTGGTGCAGCAGCCCGCCGATGTACCAGAGCGCCAGCTGGCTCAGCCCCGCGTAGCCGTCTCCCGCAAACAGCGGCTGCCCGTTCTTCCACAGGCTTTGATGGCAGTGCATCCCGCTGCCGTTGTCGCCAAACAGCGGCTTGGGCATGAAGGTCACGGTCTTGTTCCGGCGGTAGGCCACATTGCGGACCACGTACTTGAACAGCATCATGCTGTCGGCCGCGCGCACGATCGTGTCATAGCGGATGTCGATCTCCGCCTGCCCGCCAGTCGCCACCTCGTGGTGATGGCACTCCACCTCCAGCCCGACGCTTTGCAGGCATTCCACCATCTCGGCTCGCAGGTTCTGGTAATGGTCGGTCGGCGGCAGCGGGAAATAGCCTTCCTTGTAACGCGGGCGGTAGCCCAGGTTGTTCTGCTCGCGCGCCGAGTTCCACCTGCCTTCCTCGGCATCAATGAAGTAGAAGCCGCTCTGCGCGTTCTGGTCGAAGCGGATGTTGTCAAAGATGAAAAACTCGGCCTCGGCCCCGAAGTAGGCTGCGTCGGCGATGCCCGTGTTCTGCAGGTACAGCTCCGCCTTGCGGGCGATCCATCGCGGGTCGCGGTCGTACCGCTGCCGAGTGATCGGGTCCTGGATATCGCCCGCCATGCACAGCGTGGGCACGTCGAAGAAAGGATCGACGTAGGCTGTCGCCGGATCGGGGATCAGCAGCATGTCGCTTTCGTTGATGGCCGCCCAGCCGCGGATGCTCGATCCGTCGATGCCGAAGCCCTCCTCGAAGCTGGCTTCGGTCAGCTGGCTCACGGGATAGGAGATGTGGTGGGCCAGGCCGGGCAAGTCCGTGAAACGGATGTCCACCTGGCGGACATTCTTCTGACGGGCAATTTCAAGAACATCCTTCGGGGTCATGGATCTCCCTTCGGCGGCGTCCTGGGGAGTGCCGCTCACGGGGCAGTCTAGCAAAGCGCGGTCGCGCCGGCGAGAGCCCGCCACCCGCTGCCCCGGTTGCGGCCAGGGGCCGCATCCTGTTGATCCCCGGAAGGATGCGCCCACTGATTCATTCGACAAACACGGGTCATAGAAAAAAACGATCGGCAATGAGGCCTTCCGGCGTTGCCAAACGCGCATGCCGTGTTCGCATAATGACAGGTAAGCCTGAGGCGCGCCGGCCCGGTTGAGGCAGGCCGGAACACACGTCAGCCTCCCGCGACCTGCGCTCTCCACGACGAGAGGTTCCTCAACACACCACCGAAGCACACAACAGGAGTAAGGATGCCGACCTCATTGCGTGAATTCCTGATGCTCACCTACGCCGAGCTCGAGGAACTGAATCTGAAAGCGAAGGAGCAGCGGAGAAACCGCGTGCCCCTTCACGTGATCCAGGAAGAGCGGCTGAAGTACCTCACCGACGAACGGCGGATCAAAGCCGTCACCGTGCTGTTCAGCGACCTGGAGGGGCGCCTCCACATGCTGGACTACGACAAGAAATTCCTGGTCAAGAACTGGGACAATCTCACCTTTGACGGCTCCTCCATCCGCGGTTTCACCGCACAGCGCGAAAGCGACCTGCGGCTCGCCGTGGACTGGCCGTCGTTCTACTGGGCGCCCGCTGACATCTTCGGTCCGGGCAAGGTCCTCGTTTTCGGCCTTGTCTGCGACAAGGACGGCTCACAGTACACCGCCGACATCCGCGGCGTGCTCAAGAACTACGCCGAGAAGCTCTACCAGGAGAAAAAATACACGCTGAACGCAGCCAACGAGATTGAAGGCTTCCTGTTCAAGGGCGTCGACGCCGAGCGCACCTACCACGAGACGAAGAAGTTCGAGTACGTCAACACCGGCGGCTACTATCACTCCCTGCCCGGCGATCCGCTCCGCGAGTTCATCGACTCCACCGCCGAAGCCCAGCGCGCCATGGGCTTTGAAAACGAAAAGGACCACCCGGAGGTCGCCCCCTCGCAGTTCGAGATCAACTACTCTTACGCCGACGTCGTTTCCGCCGCCGACCAGATCCAGCTTTACAAGCTCATCTGCCGCCAGATCGCCACGCGCATGGGCCTCACGGCATCCTTCCTGCCCAAGCCGGTCGTTGGCGTCAACGGCAGCGGCATGCACACCAACGTCTCCGTCAGCCAGAACGGGACCAATCTGTTCTGGGACGAAAAGGGCGAGGAGCAGCTCAGCGTCTTCGGCTGGGAGTTCGTCGACCGCATCCTCACCCACGCCAACGACATCTGCCTCATCCTCAACGCCAGCGTGAACGCCTACCGCCGCCTCGATCCGCACTTCGAGGCGCCCAACCAGATCAAGGCTTCCGCGGTGGACCGCGGTTCGATGATCCGCATCCCCATCGGCAATTCGCGCAGCATGCGCGTCGAGGTGCGCTCCGTGGGGCCTGACGCCAACCCCTACCTCGTCCTTTACTCGCTCTTCCGCACCGGGCTCGAAGGCGAGAAGTCGGCCATGGAGAATCTCCGCCAGGCCGAGCGCTACCTGCCGGACAACATCTACGATGCCATCGAGGACTTCCGCAAGGCGGGATGGACCGACGAGTTGCTCGGAGTGGACGTCAAGGCCCGCTACGCCGACCTCAAGCAGGCCAGCGCGGACCGCTGCCCGCGCCTGCTCGGCACCTTCGTCAAGACCCCCGAGGTGCAGTACCACCACGAGGTCTACAACCAGTATCTGTGGAGCCTCTTCTAGAGCTCCGCCAGGCTGCTGCGTTCTCCGGAGCCCCCGCCCTCGTAGCGGGGGCTTCGCTCTTTCAGGGGATTTCGTGCCCGGCGGGAGGGGGCGGCGCCTTGGCGGCGCCGCTCAGATGGCGGTAGAACCCCGGATCCGCCCCGGTCATTGCCTTCGTCGCCGCGATGATCTGGCCTGTGTGTCCTGAGAAGTGCTCCACCACGTGATACACCGCCTCGAGCACGGTGACTTCGTAATTCTGCGGGCGCACCACTTCGAGAAGCCGCTCATGCGGCAGCGACTCGATCACTGCGCAGGCCCGGCGGACCGTATCATCGAGCCGCTCAAGCAACTCCGCCTTCTTGATGCCGCCCCGCGCGGCAAACTCCTCGTCCCTCCGCCGCACGTCCGGCTCGCCGGCGATGCCATGAAGGATCCATTGCCGCACGTTGCCCGCCAGGTGGAGGCACAGATTGCCCGTGGAGTTGCAAACCTCCGCCGGACGCCGCCACACCTGCTCCTCGTCCAGAAGCTCCAGACACGCATGGATCCGCGCCAGGTACTGGCGGAGCTTCGCCACAGAGAATTCCAGAAAGACCTGTCCGGCGGAGACCATGCTTCCTTCCACGGCTTGCGCGCCACGGCGCCCCGCTGCGGGACGCCGCAGCGGCGAACCGGAACTCAGAGCACGTCCTCGCTCCAGTTCTCCAGAATCGACTTCACCTTCTGGCAGAACTGATCGCCCAGCGCGCCGTCGATCAGCCGGTGGTCGAACGTGAGCGCCAGGTGCGCCATGTGGCGGATGGCGATCGCGTCGCCCTCCACCACCACGGGCATCTTCTCCACCGCGCCTACGCCCAGAATGGCCACTTGCGGCTGGTTGATCACCGGCGTGGCGAACAGCGAGCCAAAGCTGCCGAAGTTCGTGATCGAAAACGTCCCGCCCTGCACCTCCTGCGGCTTGAGCTGCTTGGAGCGCGCCCGCGCGGCCAGGTCGACGATGGCTCGCTGGAGCCCGACGATGTTCTTCTCGTCGGCGTTGTGCACCACCGGCACGATCAGCCCGTTGTCCAGCGCCACAGCAATGCCGATGTTGATCTCGTTGTAGTAGAGGACGTTCGTCCCCTCGATCGACGAGTTGAAGATGGGGAACGCGCGCAGCGCCTCCGCCGTGGCCCGCATGATGAACGGCAGGTAAGTGAGCGAGAAGCCGTAGCGCTGCTGAAAGTCGCCCCTGATCCGCTCCCGCAGCCGCACGATCCGCGTCATGTCCACGCGGTGCACGGTGGTCACGTGCGCCGAGGTGTGCTTGGAGTGGATCATGTGCTCGGCGATCTTCTGGCGCATGATCGACATCGGCTCCACGCGCACCTTGGCGGGCTCCACGCGCGGCAACGGGGCAGGCGCCGCAGCCGGTGGCGCGGGCGCAGGGGCAGGCACAGGCGCGGCCGCCGGAACGGCGGGAGAGGGCGCGGGTGCCGGAGCCGCCGCCGCCCCGCGCGCCGCCACGTAGTTCTCCACATCCTGCTTCGTGATGCGTCCGCCCGCGCCGGTGCCCTTCACCTCGCGCAGGTCGATGTTGTGCTCGCGCGCCATCTTGCGAACGAGCGGAGACACGGGTCCCAACGCCTCCTCCGCTTCCGCGGCCGGAACCGGAGCAGGAGCAGCAGCAGGAGCCGGGGCGGCAGCGGGGGCGGGCGCAGGCGCAGCCGCAGGTTCGGGCTTGGGCGCTGGTGCGGGGGCCTCCGCGGCAGGGGCGGGCGCCGCAGCAACCGCTTCCCCCGCTTCGGAGATCCGCGCCACCACCGTATTGATGGCCACCGTGGCCCCTTCCTGCACCAGAATCTCCTGCAGCACGCCCGCGGCAGGAGACGGGATCTCGGTATCCACCTTGTCCGTGGAAATCTCGAACAGCGGCTCGTCCCGCTCCACGCGGTCGCCCACCTTTTTGAGCCACTTCGTCAGAGTGCCTTCCACGATGCTTTCGCCCATCTGCGGCATCACAACATCGGCCATGATCGTATTCTCCTGGTACCGTTTCTTCTCGTCATGCGCCGGCGGCAACCGGCGCCGTATCGTATTCGAAAACTTCCGCAAACTCCCCGGCGAGCGCTGCATGCACCTCGCTGCGCTCCGGGCGCACTCCCAACGCTTCCATCGACGTCACCGGCCGGGCCAGCCCGCACGGCACGATGTACTGGTAGTATTTCAGATCCGTCGTCCAGTTCAAGGCGAAACCGTGCGTAGTCACCCAGCGGGAGATGTGTACCCCGATGGCGCAGATCTTGCCCTCCCGCGTCCACACTCCCGTGGCCCCCGGCTCGCGCCAGGATTCGATGCCGAATCGCCGCAGCGTGCGGATCACCGCCTCCTCCACGCCGCGCACATAGGCCACCACGTCACGCTTCCATTCCCTCAGGTCGACAATCGGGTAGCCGACAATCTGCCCAGGGCCATGGTAGGTGATGTCGCCGCCACGGTCGATCTCAAAGTATTCGATGCCCAGCTCCTCCAGCCGGCTCCGGCTCACCAGCAGATGCTCCTGCCTGCCGTTCCGCCCCAGCGTCAAGACGTGAGGATGCTCGAGCAACAGCAGATGATCGGGAATCTCGCCGGCCTTCCGGCGGCTCTCCAGCTCCTTCTGCAGCTGCCAGGCCTCGCCGTAGGGCGTCCGGCCAGGCTCCAGGGTGACCAGCCTACGCATTGATGGCCAGACCGTAGACGCTGTTGAACGCCTCGCCGACGGCTTCATACAGCGTTGGATGGGCGTGAATCGTCGACATCATCGTCTCCACCGTGGCCTCGGCTTCCATGGCAGCCACGGCTTCCGCAATCAGCTCGTAGGCGTGCGGTCCGATGATGTGCACGCCGAGAATCTCACCGTAGCGCGCGTCGGCCACCACCTTCACGAAACCGCCGTGGCTGCCAAGGATCGACGCCTTTGAGTTGCCCGCGAAAGGAAACTTGCCCACCTTCACGTCGTAGCCCTGTTCCCGTGCCTGCTTCTCGGTCAGCCCCACGCTCCCGATGCCCGGCTCCGTGTATGTCGCGCCGGGAATGCGGTTCTTGTGCACCGGCCGCGGGTTCTTCCCCGCAATATGGCCCACCGCCACCAGACCCTCCATCGTGGCGACATGCGCCAGCTGCGGCGTCCCCGCCACGATGTCCCCGATCGCGTAGAGCCCCGGCTCCGCCGTTCGCTGGTAAGCGTCCACCTTCACGAAGCCGCGGTCCAGCTCCGCCCGCGTGTTCTCCAGCCCCACGCTCTCCGTGTTCGGCTTCCGCCCCACCGCCACCAGCAGCGTCTCCGCCTCATACTGCTGCTTCTTGCCGCTTGCCAGCTGCACCTCCACCCTCACGCCGCCTTCCGTCTTTTCGATCCGCTCTACCTTCGCGCCGGTCTCGCACGCGATGCCCTGCTTGCGGAACTGCCGCTCCAGCTCCTTGCTGACCTCCTCGTCTTCCACCGGCACCAGCCGCGGCAGCATCTCGAAGATCGTCACTTCGCTGCCGAACCGCTTGAAGATCGAAGCAAACTCCACTCCTACCGCGCCCGCGCCGATCACGATCAGGCTCCGCGGCACCCCGCCCCGGGACAGGATCTCGACGTTGGTTACCACTGTCTTCTGGTCCGCCTCGAGCCCCGGAAGCATCCGCGCTTCGCTGCCCGTCGCCAGAATGATGTGCTTCGCCTCCAGCGTGCGCGATTCGTTGCCCGAAAGCACCTCCACCCGCCCGCGCCCCAGCAGCCTTCCGTAGCCCCGTACCACCTCCACCTTGTTTTTCTTCATCAGGAACTCGATGCCCTTGGCGTGAGTCGTGACGATCTTCGACTTCCGCTCAAGCACCTTCGGGTAGTCCAGCCGCGGATTCTCGCAGGCCAGGCCCTGCGCCGCGGGGTTCCGGAAGTAGTCCCATACCTCGGCCGTATGCAACAGCGCCTTGGTGGGAATGCAGCCCACGTGGAGGCACGTGCCCCCGAGATACGGGTCTTTTTCCACCAGCGCCGTCTTCAGGCCGTACTGGCCGGCGCGAATCGCCGCCGAATAGCCCCCGGGGCCGCTGCCGATGACGATGACATCGTAGGACATCCTTTCCAGTGTAACATCCGGCATTTTCGAACATAATGAAAGCAAATGACATTCCGCCTTATCTGTGCGCTTCTGCTGGCTTCCGTGGCAAGCGCTCAGACGCCCAAAGCGAAGCCACGCCCGAAGGCTTCCGCAGCCAAGCCGGTTGCCGCGGATGAGACCTTCGTCCTTCGCTCCCTGCGCGTCGAGGGGTTGAAGCGGTTCACATTCGAGCAGGCAGCCCCGATCCTTGGCCTCGCCGTTGAGCAGCAGGTCCGGATGGCGGACATCGAGAAGGCGCGCGACCGCCTCCTCGCCACGGGCTGCTTCGAAGGGGTCGGCTGGCGCTACGAGATTCTGCCGCCGCGCGCGCTGGAGGTGGTCCTCGAGGTCACCGAGCCCGGCCAGTTCCTCCCGTGGATGCTCGACCGCGTCCCTGTCTCCAGGGAGGAATTCGAAGCCCGGGCGCGGAAGGAATTCCCGTTGCTGCGGGAGACGCTCCCGCCCTCGGAGCTGGTTCTGGAAAAACTGGCGAGCATCCTCGGGCGGGCGGCGGCGGAGAAGGGCGTCAGCGAGCCGATGGGGGGGCGCGTGACGCTCGTGGGCAAGGACCAGCTCACCATCGTCCTCGGCCCAAAGGCGCCGCCGCCGAATATCGCCGATGTGCGGTTCGTCAACACGAAGGCAGTCCGCGCGGATTATCTCCAGAAAGAGATGGTCCAACTGGCCATCGGCACGCCGTTTTTCGAGCCGAATTTCCGCTTCCTGCTTGAAAACCAGATCCGGCCCGTCTACGACTCCGTGGGGCGCCTGCAGGCGTCGTGGAAGAAGATCACTGCGGCGCCCGCCGAGGGCGTATCCGGCGTTGTGGTGACTGTGGAGGTGGACGAGGGGCCGGTCTTCAAGCTGGAGAAAATCCACGTGCGCGGGACGCCGTTCAGCGATGAAGAAATTCAGGAAATCGGCCAGTTCCGGATCGGAGAAACCGCCGGAATGTCGGAAATCGGGAAAGGAATTCTGCGCATTCTGGACCGTCTGAAAGAAAAAGGCCATATGAAGGCCTCCTACAGGGCGTCGCGCCGCCTGTGGGAGGACCGCCAGATGGTGGAGCTCTTCGTCGACGTCGACCCGGGACCCGTCTACACCATGGGACGGCTCCGGATCCAGGGTCTGGATGTGATCTCCGAGCCGGCGATCCGCAAACTCTGGGCCATCAAGCCCGGCGAACCCTACCAGGGCGGCTATGCAGCCCTCTTCGCGCAGCGGATCCGCGAGATGGATCTGTTCGACTTCCTCAGCGAAATCCGGCAGGAGGAAAACGTGGACGAAAAGAGCCAGAGCGTCGACGTTCTGCTTGTCTTCGTGGGCGAAAAGCCCAAGCCTCCACGCAAGCCCTAGCCGGACGGGAAGCAATCGAAAGTCCCCGCCAAGGGGCGAACGGGAGCGCGTGGCGTCCATCTCTGCGCCCCCCGCCCGCTGCCCGGCCTTGAAGAGAGCGGTCGAGTCCGGCCCTCACCTCCCGCGCTCTGCCCCGGCGCCCTCCGCTGCCTGGAAAACGCGGGGCGGAAGATCCGTCCCGAATGTGCAACCGGCGGGCGCGCACACCTGCAATCAGTTGCCGAGCGGCTGGATGCGAAGATTGCGGAAGGCGATCTCGAAGCCTTCGGCTTCCAGCCCGATGTATCCCTTCCGCAACGCCACCCCGGTCCACGTGTTCACCACCGCCCCGTTCACCGAAAGCGTGACCGTATCCCCCTCGGCGCGGATTTCATACAGGTTCCATTCGCCGGCGGGCTTCACGCGGTTCTCTTTCATCTGCTCGCGCAGGTTCACGCGCGTCATCTCGCCGTTGGCGAGAGTCACGCCGAACAGCCATCCGCCGGCGAGTCCCGTCTGCGCCTGCGTCCACAGCTCGCCGTAACGCGACAGCCGCACTCCGATGCCGCTGTTGTATTTCGTCTCGCCCGGCTTCGGCGTGAAGCGCC
Organism: uncultured Arcobacter sp.; assembly: GCA_964458495.1. GTDB lineage: Bacteria > Acidobacteriota > Terriglobia > Bryobacterales > Bryobacteraceae > JANWVO01. The sequence continues at coordinate 183,638 of CAYWJB010000009.1, read as the reverse complement.
ATTCCACCTGGAGCAGGAAATCGCCGAACTCGCGGTCATAACGGAGCCATTCGTGCCCGCCCTGTCCGGTGCACAGGATCGTCCTGGAGGCGGCGTCCACCTTCCACTGGGGCGTGGAGTTCACAGGACCCACGGGAGGGATGGGAACGCGCGTCCAGCCGGGGATTTCCTTGCCAAGCGGCGTATCCGGCGGCGTGAGGTCGATCCAGTCGGCGCCCGCAGAAGCCACAGCGGCGCAAGCGCAAATCAGAAGAGTCCGAAGAAGCATGACGCGTCGAATCTATCACAGCGCTCCGCGCCCGCGCCCGCCTCACTCGATGCCCAGCCGGTGCTGCATTTCCTCCAGCGTGTGGCCCTTGGTCTCGGGGAACATCGCCATCACGACGAAGAACTGCAGCGCCATCATGGCGGCGAACAGCACGAACGGCGCCGCCCCGGACGATGCGGCGACCACCGGAAAGATGCCGCTGATGAGGGCGTTCATCGCCCAGTGCGTGAAGCTGCCCAGGCTCTGCCCCTTGGCGCGCACGCGCGTGGGGAAGATCTCGCTCAAGTACACCCAGATCACCGCGCCCTGCGAGAAGGCGAAGAAGGCGATGAAGGCCACCAGCAGCCACACGAGCAGGTGCTGGTGCGCCTGCGTGGAGAAGATCCACGCCACGCCCGCCAGGCTGGCTGCGCAGCCCACGCTGCCCACCAGGAGCATCGTCTTGCGCCCGATCCGGTCGATCACCGCCATCGCCAGAATCGTCGCCACCAGGTTTGTGAAGCCCACCGCCACTGCCTGGAGGTCTCCGGAGACCTTGTCAAAGCCCGCGCGGGCGAAGATGTCGTTCAGGTAATACAGGATCGCGTTGATGCCGCTGAGCTGGTTGAACATGCCGATGGCGATGGCCAGAAACACCGGCAGGCGGTACTTCCACTGAAACAGCGGCTCGTCGGCGTGGCCGTGCTCGGCGTCGATGGAGGCCACGATGTCGGCCAGCTCCTTTTCCCAGTCGGGCTCTCCGTTGAGCCGCAGCACCTCTCCCGCCTCGCTCACGCGCTGCCGCTTCACCAGCCAGCGCGGGCTCTCTGGGATCGTGAACAGCATGAAGAGGAACAGCGCGGCGGGCGCCGCCGCCACGCCGAGCTTCCAGCGCCACTCGTCGCCGCCGAACCCCGCCAGCCCGATCAGATAGTTCGAAAAATACGCAAGCAGAATGCCGAAGACGATATTGAACTGGAAGAATCCGACCAGCCGGCCGCGCCAACGCGCCGGAGCGATTTCCGCGATATACATGGGGCCCAGCACCGACGAGCCGCCAATGGCGAGCCCGCACAGGAAGCGCGAGAAGACGAACGACCACCAGTTCCACGCCAGCGCGCATCCGAGCGCCGACACCAGGTAGAACAACGCCAGCAGCCGCAGGCTGGCGCGCCGCCCGTAGCGGTCTCCCGGAATGCCGGCGAACATCGCTCCCACAATCGTGCCGTACAGTGCGCTGGCCACCGTGAAGCCCAGCATCCCGGGCGAGAGCACGAACAACTGTTGCAGCGCGCTGGTAGCGCCGGCGATCACCGCCGTGTCAAAGCCGAACAGCAAGCCGCCCAGTGCGGCGACGACGGTGGACTTGACCAGAGTGGCATTCAGACGCATGCGTCCGCCGAGTCTATCACGGGCCGGGGCGGCCACGGCCGCCCGGGGGGTCCTGCCCCGCATTCTTGACGTGCCAGAGCCCTTGCGCCACGGCTTTTCCGCGCTTCAGGCCTCAAGAAAAGGGTTGGTGGCGCAGGGTTTCCGGGTCTTGAGCAGGCTGGGCTCGTCGTGCGCCCTTTCTGGGTCCCAGACCAGTCCTGTTGGGCCGGAGTGTGATGAGTTGCGGAGGCGGTCCACGACCATTTGCCGGCCTCCACGTCGCGAACGAGGGCGAGCCCCTCCCGGCCGGAGGAGGAACTCAGCGGCCCAAGGCAGGTGGCGGGGCGTCGAGGATTTGGGGAGGAGATTCGATTCCGCTCCCTCACGGTCATGCCGTGGCCGGGAGTTTGCCGAGAGTTCCTCTTTGGCCGTTGTGGGATGGCACTCCCGGGTGTGAGCGCCGGGCCGAACCGCGGAGAAGGAGCTGCCCGGGGCGAACCGTGCTGTGTCGGCTCCGGAGAGCCGGGAAACATCGGGATGCGCTGGCGGTCAGAAGGCGCGCACCGAGGTGATGCCGTTTTCCTGCAAAGCAGCGGCCATCTTTTCCAGCGCCGCCTTGTGGATCTGGCTGACGCGGCTCTCATTGATGCCGAGCATGCCGCCGATCTCCTTCATGGTGAGTTCGTTGGAGTAGTACAGGATGACCACCTTGCGGTAGCGTTCGGGAAGCACGCTCATGGCTTGTTCGAGGCGCTGGCGCATCTGCTCGCGGGCGCACATCTGGTCAGGCTGGCTGTCGGGAGATCCCGGGTAGTCGGGAGGGGGGAGTTCCTCTTGCTCGTGACTGCGCGTGTCTGCGGAGACGAGGCCGACATTGCGGAGATCGAGCGCCATCTGGCGCCAGCGGGAGACGGCGACGCCGAGGCGTTCGGCCAGTTCATCCTCTGTGGGTTGGCGGTGCAGCAGCGCGCACAAGTCGCGGGTGACCTGCTCCACCTGCCGGTGGCGGCGGCGCATATCGCGCGATGCCCAGTCCATCTGCCGCAAGCTGTCGAGGATTGCCCCCTTGATCCTGTGCTTGGCGTAGCTCGCGAAGGCCACCTTCTTGTTCGGGTTGTACTTGGTGGCGGCGTCGAAGAGTCCGAGAATGCCGGCGTGCACCAGGTCGTCCAATTCGACATGCACGGGCAGTCCCTCATGGACGCGGACGGCAATCGCCTTGACCAGAGGGAGGTGCTCCATCACCACACGGTCGCGTTGCTCGAGCTTTGCCGCCTTCTTCTTGTCCAAATTGGACGCCGGAACCTGCCCCTGTTTCCTTGCCACCACCGTTGCCGTCGCTCTTGCCGCCATCGCATCATCCTTCCTGCCAGTTTTTCGCTCCGCGCCGGCCTCTCTCGCGGAGGCGTCGGCGTCTGTTTCAGGAGCTTTCGGACCGTCCGGGCTGGCTGCCCGTGCGCCCGACACGACAGGAAGGGCAATCGTCAGGCCATTGTTGCCGGGGGCTGGCCGGCGACTGGCGCTATTTCCGCTTGAGATGGCAAGTGACAGATTTAAAAGGCTGTTGCTGAATTGCTCTGGCTCGTCTCCAGCCCAGGGCAATGCGGCCTGAGAAGGACGGGCAGCCAGACTTTCCCGTTTCGATCCGACTTTGGCCCGACGACTCACGGTTGAACCCTCCAAGCTGGAACACCGAGTTTCATATCGGTACAAATTCGGAGTGTCGACACCGGTAAGTGAAATCCTCTCCGAGGTCTCCTGCGCCGATGCTAGCGCGAAACTGAGGAGTTTCCATTAAATGAACTTGCTGATTTCGCGAAGGGGAAACACTGAAGAATCAGGGGCTTTCTGCCTGAGCCGCCGGGAAATGAACTGCCGTGGGATTCCTGGCGCACCGCCGGACTGCCGCTCACGGCCCCGATGTTCGAAGCCGCCCGGTTGTTGCGCTCCCGGGCGCGGACGGGAGAGGGACGAGGCGGGGCCGTACCTGTCCGCTTCCTCGCGGTCTTGGCGATTCACGAGAGTTCGTCGCGTTTGACGACGACCCAGCTGCGAAAGGCGAGTGCGCCGAGGAACAGGAGCACGGCGTAGAGCAGCGCACCGTCGAGGGTGAGCGCCGCGAGGACGGCGATGGCGGCATAAGCGGCGAGAGCCCGGCGGAGCTTGCGGCGCAGCGTGCCTGGTTCGAAGTCCATGCGGATCACCTGGGCATGTTGTAGGAAAAGACGAGCTGGAGGCGGATCTCGGCGCCGCCGTATTCGCCCGGCAGGGGCGGGAACGGATTGGAGGCGCTGATGCTGGCCACGGCAGCGCGGTCCAGCGCGTCGAGGCCGGAAGGCATGGCGATCACGAGCTTCGGGACCTGTCCGTTGCGGCTGATGGCGAACTGGATGACGACACGGCCGCGGGCGCCCAGGCGGGCGCTCTCCGGCATGACGGCGTACCAGTTCCTGCGCACGGAGGCGAGGACCTGCACCAGGTAGGGCCGGAAGTCGACGCCGCGGGGATCGCTGAGAAGCTCCAGAGTCGATCCGGGGCGCCCTGGGCGCGGCGTCTGCACGACGCCTTCGGTGATGCCGCCCGAGCCGGGCGTGTCGCCGACCGTGATGCCTGCGCCGCCGGCGCCGCGGACGACAGACTTGACCGATTCCTGCACCGTGCCGCCGGGCAGAGCCAGCCGCGGCTGGCCGGAAGGAGCCGGAGCGGAGGCGAGCGGCTCGAACGGGCTTTCCCGCTTCGGCGGGGCGGGCCTGGCGGCCTCGGGCAGCCCGGCGCCGGGCAGGGCTGCCGGGGGCGGGAGGGCTTGCGCGACGGGGACCTCCGGAACGTCCAGATCCAACTCGCGGCTGCGCTGCGGGACGGGCGCGCCGGGCGGAGGCTGGAACGGACGGGGTGATCCGCGCTGCGGCTGCCGGATGGCGGGGCGCGGCAACAAGGCGGAGATATCGACCTCAGCGGCGGGCTTTCCGCGCTGCGGCTCCTTCTGGGTGAGACGGAACGGGGCGGGCGGCGCCACCAGAGGCGTGGACTTGCGCAGATCGACGAGCACTTCCGTGGCGCTCCGGGCGGGAACGCGTGGCGAGGGCATCCACCACAACAGGGCCGCGACAGCGGCGTGGAACGCCACGGCGCCAAGGGCGGCCCAGGCATGGCGCGAGCCGGCGCCTTCATCGCGCAGTTCGAGCAGCAGGCGCGGGGCGGCGTCGACGGCGGCGGCGCAGGAAGCGGCTCGGGTGGTCATCCGCGGCAGGAGGCGGGGCCTCCTCTCCTAGATTGACGCGGAGGCGAGGCGTGCGGCTACCAATTTGCCGTGATCGGCGATCCTTTCCGCAATGCGGAGCGCGAGCGAGAGGGCTCGGGCGCCCGCCTCACCATCCACAACCGGGCGGCTGCGAGAGCTGATGCAGGAGAGGAACGACGCCAGCTGAAGCGCCAGCGGCTCGGCTTTTTCGACGGGCTGCGGCTCGAAGCGGACCTGGCGGTCTTCGGTGACGCAAATCGAGAGGCACTCCTGCCTGGCGTAATCGACCGAGACATACTGGCGCGGCTGGAAGAAGCGCAGCTTGCGGACGCGCTCGGTGGAGACGCGCGAGGCGGTGAGGTTGGCGATGCAGCCGCCGGGGAATTCGAGGCGGACGTTGGCGATGTCGGGCCTGGGAGAGAGCACGGCGATGCCGGCGGCGCGTACTTCAGAGGGCTCTTCGCCGGTCATGGAGAGGACGAGGTCGAGATCGTGGATCATGAGGTCGGCGACCACGTCCACGTCGAGGCTGCGGGGCGAGAAGACGCTGAGGCGGTGGATTTCAAAGAAGAGCGGGAGGCGGAGGAGGCGGAAGGCGGCTTCCACGGCGGGGTTGAAGCGCTCGAGGTGGCCGACTTGAAGGATGCGCCCGCGGCTCGCGGCGGCGCCGATCATCTGGCGGGCCTCCTCGCTGGAGGCGGCCATGGGTTTTTCCACCAGCACGTCGAGCCCGGCATCCAGAAGCCGGCACGTCACCTCGGCGTGCGTGACGGTGGGAGATGCGACCACGGCGGCGTCACAGAGCGAGGCGAGCTGATCCAGGGATTCGCAAGGAGTGCCGCCGAATTCGGCCGCGGCGGCGCAGGCGCGCGCCAAGTCGGGATCGTAGACGGCGGCGAGGGAGGCGCGAGGGCTGGCGGCGATGACGCGCAGATGGCTGCGGCCGAACACGCCGGCGCCGGCGACGCCGAGCCGGATCGTTTGCGGGTTCATGATTCCTCCGGGGGGCAGCCGACAATGGCGATGCCGTGCTGGTCGGCGAGGGCGAGCATTTCTTCGCGGTCGAGCAGGAGCGTGCGCCCGGCGTCGACGGCGAGGGCGGTGGCGCCGGTTTCGATCATGGTGCGAATGGTGCCGGGACCGGCGACGGGGACGTCGAACAACAGATGGGCACGGCGCCGGGAGACCTTGACGAGCCGCAGCGGGCGTCCGTTGACAAGCGATGCGGCGCGGCGGAGCATGGCGTCGGTGCCCTCCATGGCCTCGACGGCGACGCAGGCGCGCTCGCAGACGGCAACGCTCTGGCCGATGTCGAAGCCGGCGAGCGCGTTGGCGACGCGGCGGCCGTAGTCGATGTCCTTGCGTTCCCCGGCGTCGGGCTTCCGGCGCGTGAGCGGACCTTCGGCGGCGAGCAGGGGCTTCAGAAGCAGAGTCGAGTCGGCGAGGCGGATGCCCTCGCGTTCGAGTTCGCGCTGGACGGCGCCGATGAGGGCGTCGGTGTTGCGCTCCTCGAGCGACATGAGGACACGGAAGAGGCGCCAATCCGGCTTGAGGGAGCTGAACAGGGAGACGTGCTTCACCTGCCCGGCCATGATGACTTCGGTGATGCCCTCGCCTTTGAGGATTTCGATGAGGCGGCCGAGTTCGGCGATGGTGATCCAATAGCAGCGGGCGGCGAGGGATTCGACCTCGGGCGGGGCGTGGTCCTTGAGGGCGACGACGACGACCTCGTGGCCGAGGCGGCGCGCCTCTTCGAGGGCGAGGACGGGGAAGCGGCTGGAGCCGGCGATGAGGCCGTATCTCACTTGATGATCCCGCGCTGCGAGGTGCGGATGAACTCGATGAGTTCACTCAACTCCTCGAGCGGCGGCGCCTCCTGGCGGATTCTCTCAATGGCCTGGGCCGTGTTCAGCGATTCGCTGCGCAGCAGCCGGAACGCTTTGTGCAGCGCCTGGATGGTTTCCGCCGCGAAGCCACGGCGTTCGAGGCCCACCTTGTTGGCGCCGTAAAGCCGGGATTCGCGGGGCGTGACGGTCATCGAATAGGGGAGCACGTCCTGCGTGATGACGCTGTAGCCGCCGACGATGGCGTGAGGGCCGATGCGGCAGAACTGATGGACGCCGGAGAAGGCTTCCACGATGGCCCAATCGCCGATGGTGACGTGGCCGCCGAGGGTGGCGGCGTTGCCGAGGATGCAATGGTTGCCAATGCGGACGTCATGGGCGACGTGGGCGTAGGCCATGATCAGGTTGTCGTCGCCGAGGCTGGTGACGCCTCCGCCGCCGGCAGTGCCGCGGTGGATGGTGACGAATTCGCGGATGCGGTTGCGGTGGCCGATGCGCGTTTCGGTCCGCTCGCCCTTGTACTTGAGGTCCTGCGAGGCGACGCCGATGGTGGAGAAGGGGAAGAAGAGGTTGTCCTCGCCGATCCAGGCGGGGCCTTCTACAAAAAGATGGCCCATGAGGCGCGTGCGGGCGCCGATCTCCACTTCGGCCCCGATGACGCAGCAGGGCCCCACCTCGGCATCGGGGTGAATCCGCGCCGACGGATCCACGATCGCCGTGGGGTGGATGGCCATGGGCTCAGCCCTGAGGTTCGGAGGGCGCCGGGCGGTCGACGAGCTTGCACATGACGATGCCCTCGGCGACGATTTGCCCGTTGACCGTGGCCGTGCCCTGCATCTTCACGACGGTTTCCTTCCGCTTGAGCGTCTTGCACTCGATGATGAGAGTGTCGCCGGGCAACACCGGGCGGCGGAACTTGGCCTCTTCGATCGAGGCGAACAGCACGAGCTTGGACTTGCGGTCGGGGACGGTTTTCAGGACGAGGACACCGCCCACCTGCGCCATCGCCTCGACAATGAGGACGCCTGGCATGACGGGGTATTCGGGGAAGTGGCCCATGAAGAACGGTTCGTTGGCGGTGACGTTCTTCATGCCGACGATGCGCTCCTCCTCCATTTCGAGGATGCGGTCGACCAGCAGCATCGGGTAGCGGTGAGGGAGAATGTCGCGGATCTCGATGTTTTCGAGCACAGCCATGAGACCGCTATTCTAACAAACGATGGACGAGATCCTTGCGAAAGCGCATGCGGCGTGGCCGGAGGCGCGCGGCCTCTTAAGGCGGCTGGTGGAGTGCGAGTCGCCGACGGAGGACGCGGCGGCGGTGACGCGCTTCATGGAGCTGCTGGCGGAAGAGACGCGAGACTGCGCCACGGCGCGGCTCATCCGCATGCCGGGCGCCGGCAAGTGCCTGTTGCTGAGCTTCCGGCTGCCGGGCAGGCGGCGCAAGGCGCGCCCGGGGCTGCTGGCAGTGGGCCACGGCGACACGGTGTGGCCGGCCGGCGCCTTGCGCACGATGCCGTGGCGCGAGTCAGGCGGCCGCATCTACGGGCCGGGCGTGCTGGACATGAAGAGCGGGCTCGCGTTCTTTGTGACCGCGATGCGGCTGTTACGGGAGCTGGACGTGCCTGTGCAGCGCGCGGTGGAGCTATGGGTGGTCTCCGATGAGGAGACTGGCAGCATGGAGTCGCGCGCGCACACGGAGAAGCTGGCGCGGGCGAGCGCGGCGGCGCTGGTGCTGGAGCCTGGCACAGGGCTGGAGGGGAAGCCGAAGACGGCGCGCAAGGGTGTGGGCGCGTACCGGGTGCGGGTGACAGGGCGCAAGGCGCATGCGGGCGTGGACTTCGCCGCGGGAGCGAACGCGATCGTGGAGCTGGCGCGGCAGATCGAGCGGATTGCGGCGTTCACGGACCTTGAGCGGGGGCTGACGGTGAATCCGGGCGTGGTGCGGGGCGGATCAAGATCGAACGTGGTACCGGACGAGGCGGAGGCGGTGGTGGACGTGCGGGTGGCGAGGATGCGGGATGCGGCGCGGCTTGACAGGAAGTTCCGGAGCTTGCGGGTTGTGGACCGCCGGTGCCGGCTGGAGGTGGAGGGCGGGCTGAACCGCCCGCCGATGGAGCGGACGCGCGGCGTGGCGGGGCTGTTCCGGCTGGCGCAGAAGATTGCGCGCGAACGGCTGGGGGTGGAGCTGGAGGAGTCGGCGACGGGGGGAGGCAGCGACGGGAACTACACGGCGGCGCTGGGGGTGCCGACGCTGGACGGGCTGGGGGGCGCCGGGGAGGGGGCGCATGCGCCGCACGAGTGCATCGTTGCGGATGCGTCGCCGGTGCGGATCGCGCTTCTGGCCCACCTTGCGCGCCATCTGGGACAATAGGAAGGGACCCGGAACTGCGATGGTAATCACAGGGCTGTATTTCGCGCTGGCCTCGGCCGCTGCGGGCGCGCTGCTGGGGTGGCTGCTCGTGCCGTGGGCGGGCGCGCCATTCTACATTTTCGCCCTGTTTTGTTTGTGGTTTTTCCGCGATCCGGAGCGCGAGGCGCCGCAGGGCCCGTATGCGGTGTCGCCCGCCGACGGGAAGATCGTGAGGATCAAGGCGGGCCCGAGGGAGACGGTGGTCAGCATCTTCCTGAACATATTCGACGTGCATGTGAACCGCGCGCCGGTGGGGGGCAAGGTGGTGGAGGTGGAGTACAAGCCGGGGAAGTTCCTGGTGGCGAGCCGCGACGAGGCGAGCGTGCAGAACGAAATGAACACGGTGGTGATCGACGGGCGGGAAGGCGTGGTGAAGTTTTCGCAGATTGCCGGGCTGATCGCGCGGAGGGTGATTTGCTACAAGCAGCCGGGGGAGTTTGTGACCGCCGGCGAGCGGATCGGGTTGATCCGCTTCGGGTCGCGCGTGGACGTGCATCTGGGGCCGGAGTGGCGGGTCCGAGTGCGCGAAGGGGAGCGCGTGCGCGCGGGCGAGTCGATACTGGCGGAACGAACGCCGAGGGAGTGATGAGGCGATGATGACGCCGCGCATGAACCTGCGGGAGAAGTTGATCGATCCGAAGTCGCCGGAGCGGCGCCCGCGGCGGGCGGCTTACGCGCTGCCGACGCTGTTCACGGCGGGCAACCTGTTTCTGGGGGTCCTGGCGATTCTGAAGTCGATCGAAGGCGCGCTTTGGGCGGGGGCGGGGCACCTGGGGCCGAACCCGCACTGGGAGCTGGCGGCGAAGGTCATTGGCGTGGCGGTGTTTTTCGACGGGCTGGACGGGCGGATCGCGCGGCTGACGAACACGACGTCGGACTTTGGCAGGGAGCTGGATTCGCTGGCGGACGTGATCAGCTTCGGCATCGCCCCGGCGGTGCTGGCGTTCGTGTACGGATTCCAGTTCCTGGACCCGGCGGCGCCGCCGGAGGTGCGGAAGTACGTGCTGCAGGCGGGCTATTTCCTGCTGTTCATGTTCGTCTGCTGCGGCTCGATGCGGCTGGCGCGCTTCAATATTGCCACCAACCCCGTGCCGCGGAATCCGGGCCATCCGGACCGGAAGTATTTCGTGGGGCTGCCGATTCCGGCGGCGGCGGGCATGGTGGCGGCGGTGGTCTACGCAGCGGGCTCGCAGCCGCTGGTGTGGTGGCCGTTGAGCGCGGCGTGGGCGCTGCTGCTCGGGCTGCTGAGCTTCCTGATGGTGAGCACATGGCGCTACCGGAGCTTCAAGGACATCAACCTGCTGAGCCCGCGGAGCCCGCGCAGCGTCGTGTTGCTGGGGATGCTGTTTTACCTGATCTGGAACTTCTCGCAGCCCGTGCTGCTGGCGATGGCGACGGCGTATGTGGGCAGCGGGATCGTAGTGCGGATCGGGGGCCTCTTCCGGCGCGGCACGGCCGCGGCGGCCAGGCCCGGCGCCGGAGTCGGAGCGGGTCATGCGTAAGACCGACTGGCTGCTGGTGGGCGGCGAGACGATCCTGGGGCGCGAGATCCGGGACCTGGTGGAGGAGCAGGATCTGCCCGTGAGGCTGCACCTGGCCTCGAGCCGTGCGGGCGAGCACATTGTGTCGGCCCCGGAGGGCGAAGACGACGACCTGGAGGTGATGCATCCGTTGGACCGGACGCTGGTGGAAGCGGCCGACGTGCTGCTGCTGTGCGGCGAGCGGGAAGCGAATGACCGGGCGGCGGCGCTGGCCCGGGAGTGTTCGAACCGTCCGGCGCTGGTGGACCTGACGGGGCAGTTTGAGGATCTGCCGGAGTCGCGGCTGCGGGCGCCGCTGCTGGAGGCGGGCGAAGCGCCGGCGGCCGGAGAGGCGATCCACACGCTGGCGCATCCGGCGGCGGTGGCGCTGGCGAGATTGCTGGTGTTGCTGCACGCGCGGCACGAGGTGGTGCGGGCGGTGGCGACGGTGCTGGAGCCGGTGAGCCAGCAGGGGCGGGCGGGAATCGACGAACTGCACAACCAGACGCTGAGCCTGCTGAACTTCCGCCCGGCGCCGCAAGAGGTGTTCGATGCGCAGGTGAGCTTCAACCTGCTGCCGCGCTACGGCAGCGGCGCGCCGCGCGCGCTGGGCGAGGCGGCGGCGCGGATCGAGCGTCATCTGGCGACGCTGCTGGGCGCGCGGCACGTGCCTCTGCCCTCCGTGCGCCTGATTCAGGCGCCGGTGTTCCACGGCTACTGCATGAACGTGTGGGTGGAGTTCGCGAAGCGCCCTTCCGCGGGCGCGCTGGAGCATCTGCTGGAGGAGGCGGGGATCGACATCCGCCGTGCGGGGGCGGAACCTGCCTCCAACGTGGCTGTGGCGGGGCAGGTGGGGCTGACGGTGAGCGACATCTCCGAGGATCTTTCGGCGCCGCAGGCGGCATGGTTCTGGCTGGCGTTTGACAACCTGCGGGCGCATGCGGAGGCGGCGCTGCTGACGGCAGGGCTGCTTGTGCGCGGGAGGGATGCGAAGTGAAGCGTGCCGCGGCGGCGTGCCTGGCGGCGCTGGTGCTGGCCGGCTGCGGCTATCACGTGGGCGGGCGCGCGGACCTGCTGCCTTCGACGCTGCACACGATCGCAATCCCGGCTTTCGGAAACGCGAGCCCCCGGTATCGTTTGACCAGCCAGTTGCCCGGGGCGATCACGCGCGAGTTTCTCACGCGCACAAGGTACCGCGTGGTGGCGGACCCGAACGAGGCGGACGCGGTGCTCTACGGCACGGTCCGCAACTACTTCAGTTTTCCGACGCTGTTCGACCAGCGGACGGGGCGGGCTTCCGGCGTGCAGGTGCATGTGTTCCTGGACGTGAAGCTGGTGGAGCGGGCGACGGGCAACGTTCTGTTCGAGCGGGAGAACTATGAGTTTCGCGGCCGTTATGAAATCGCCACCGACCAGGCGCAGTATTTCGACGAGAGCGCCACGGCGCTGGAGCGGCTGAGCCGCGAGGTGGCGCGGCAGGTGGTGAGTTCGATTCTCGAGGCGTTTTGACGCGATGACGCCGGAACAGTTTTTGCGCGAGCTGGAACGGAAGGCGCCGCCGGCGGTGCTGCTGTTCGCGGGGCCGGAAGGCTGCCTGCGCCGGCGGTGCCGCGAAGCGCTGTTGCGGAAGTGCCTGGGAGAGGACGAGCGGGAACAGGGCTTCGTGCGGCACGACCTGGAGGAGATTTCCCTGGGCGAAGCGCTGGACGATGCGCGGTCGTTCTCGCTGTTTGCTCCGCGGCGGTTGATCTGGGTGGCGTCGGCGGAGGCGGCGCTGCCGCGGGGGCGCGGGCAGGACGAGGAAGGGACGGAGAGCAAGACGGGCGCGCCGGAGATGATCGCGCAGCTGGCCAAGGACCCGCCGCCGGGGGTGACGCTCGTGTTCGATGCGCGGCGCTGGGACTTCGAGGGCGAGGACAAGGCGCGGATGGAGCGGCTGCTGAAGTTCTACGCGGGGGCGGCGGTGGTCGAGTTCCGGCGGCTGGATGTGCGGCAGGCGCAGGAACTGGCGCTGGCGCTGGCAGGGGAGCGCGGGCTGAAGCTCGGGCGGCGCGAAGCGGAGTTGCTGGCGGCGGTGACGGCTGCAGACGGGGTGCGGATCGAGTCAGAGATCGAGAAGCTGGCGCTGTACTGCGGCGCAGAGCGCGCGGTGACGGCGGAAGACATCGCGGCGCTGGTGCCGGACGCGGAGGAGTCCACAGTGTTCGAGCTGGTGGACGCGCTGGCGAGGCGCGACCGCATGCGTGCGCTTCAGTTGCTGGATCTGCTGATCCGCGCCGGCGAGTACTTGCCGCTGGCGCTGATGTTCCTGGAGGGCGTGTTCCGGATGGCGCTGGCGGCGCGAGAGCAGAAGCTGCGCTCGGCGCAGGAGGTGCAGGGCTACTTTCAGCGGCTGGGGGTGCCGATGTGGCGCTCGCGGGCGGAGCAGATTCACACGGCGGCGTCGCGGTTCGGCGCCGGTCAACTGGCGGCGGGGATCCGGGCGATCTTCGAGGCGGACAGTGCGATGAAGTCCGCGCGCCCGGACGACCGGCTGGTGATGGAGCGGTTCATTCTGCGGCTGACGGCGTGAGCGCGGCAATTCAGGGGCTCGGGAGGCGGCGCAGGGCTGCCTCGCGGTTGCGGCGGGCGTTTTCGTAATCGGGCTTGAGGGCGAGGGCGCGGTCGAAGTCGTTCAGAGCTTCCTTGTAGCGGCCGAGGCGGAGGAGCGCGTAGCCGCGGGCGTTCCATGCCAGGGCGGAGCCGGGATCGAGCGTGACGGCACAGGTGAGGGGATCGAGCGCATCCTGGAAGCGCTGTTCCTCGAGGAGACGCCTGCCTTGCCTGTGGCAGGCTTCGGCGCGGAGGCGCGCGTCGCGGGCAGGCTCTGTTTTTGTTGGCGAAGCAGGCGCGGACGGCTTTGGCGCCGTTGCGGGAGGATCCGGCGGCGAGGGCGGTCGGGAGGGCGCGCTCGCCGGCTCCGGAACGGGAGGCGCAACGGTTGGGCCTGGCTCACGCTGCGGGGGCGAGGCAGCGGGCGAGGCGGCCATGCGGCGGGCGTCGGCGGCGGTGCGGACCTGCGCGACGAAAGTCCGCAGGTCCCCGTCGCCGGGCCTGAGGCGTTGCGCTTCTTCGAGGTCTTTCAGGGCTTCCTCATAGCGTCCCAGCAAATAGAGCGCGGCGCCGCGCGCGTGCCAGCCGAGCGGGTTTTGCGGTTCCAGTTCGATGGCGCGCGTGCGGTCTCTCAGGCCGAGTTCGTGCATGCCGAGGGCGTGGAGCGAACCGCCGCGGGCGACGAGCGCGACGGCGCTGGCAGGCTCCAGTTCGACGGCGCGGTTGCGGTCGGCGAGCGCCAGTTCGTGCAGGCCTTGGCGGCTGTAAAGGTCGGCGCGGAGCAGGAGGGCGCGGACGAGGTCCGGGCGCGCTTCGATGGCGGCGCTGTAGTCGGCCAGGGCTTGACGGGTGTCGCCGAGCACTTCGCGGGCGGCGCCGCGCAGGAGGAAGGCTTCGCTGCGGCGCGCCCAGCGCGGAGGCGCGGCGTTGAGGGCGGCTGTGAAATCGTCGATGGCGCGGTCGAAGCGGGTTACGTCGCCCTGCGAGCGGCCCCGCTCGAAGAGCGCATCCAGGAGCGTTGGCTGGAGAGCGAGGGCGCGGTCGAAGTCTTCGATGGCGTCGTGGTGGCGGCCGAGAGAGGCGAGGAGGCGGCCGCGGGCGAGCCAAGCCTGCGGATCGTCGAGCCTCAGCTGGATGGCACGGCCGAGCGCCGACAGGGCATCCTCGCGTCTGTCCAGAGCGGCCAGTGCCTGGCCGCGCCCGCGCTGCACGGCTGAAGTTTCGTGGCCGAGCTTCAGGCACTGATCGAAGGCCTCCAGCGCAGCGGAGGCGTCCCCGCGGCGGAGCCGCAGTTCGCCCTGAAGCCGGATGGCTTCCGGGTCTGAGCGGTTCAACTCCAGCAGCCGGGCGAGTTCCTTCTCCGCTTCTTCCGGCCGTTCCAGTTGCAACAGCACGGCGGCGCGGCGGCGGAGGGCGGCAGAGGATTTCGGATTCAGCCGGAGCGCCTCGGAGAACGCCGCCAGCGCTTCTTCGAGCTGTCCCCCCTGTTCCAGGCGGATCCCTTGTTCATAGGCGCTTTGCGCCGCCCGGATTCCGCCCTTTTGTGCCGCAGGGGGCAGAACAACAGCGAGAGCCAGCACTGCCGCCAGAGCCACGGCAGCCCTCCTCGGGCGCATCTTACTACATTGAGCGGATGATCTCTTCCAGCTGGCGCGCCAGTTGGGCGTGATCTTCGCCCTCGAGACGGACGGGCTTGCCAATCTTCACGCGGACGAATCCCGGGCGCGGGAATTTCCAGTCGGGATGGAGCACGCGGTTGGAGCCGCGGATGCGGATGGGAACTACGGGGATGCCGAGGCGCGCGGCCATCATGCCGATGCCCGGCAGGAACGGAAGGATGGATTCGTCGCGGCTGTGTTTGCCTTCCGGGAAGATGAGCGGGCACCAGCCTTCGCCGGCGAGTTCGCCCAGATAGCGGAGAGCCTCGCGCGCGCCGGCTTCCCGCTGAGGAACGGGCACGGCGTTGAAGACGAGGCATGCCAGAAAGTAGTTGAGCGAGTTGGTGAGCCGCTTCCACCAGGGGAAGCGCTCGGGGTGGAAGTGGGCGTCGAAGAACTCCTTGCGCATGGCGGGCGCGAGGCGGTGGCGCCACTTCCATGGCATGGCGATGAAGAGCACGGGGGTGTCGAAGTAGCCCTGGTGGTTCGAAGCGAAGAGCACAGGCGGTTCGAGACCGGCCAGGTTTTCGCGGCCTTCGACCCGAACCCAGGCGAAGAGGCGCGCCAGCCAGAGCGCCCAGCTGTTGAGGTGGAAGACGCGGTGCCAGCGCGCCCAGCGCGAGCGGCTCCAGCGGGGGAACTCGAAGGGCCCGGCAGGCGGCGCGGGCGGCGCCGATTCGAGCTTGCGCAGATCGCCGACAGTCCGGGCGGAGGCGAAGGAGCTTTCGTCGAGCGTGCGGCCGAGTTGCTGTTCGAGAGCGACCATCAGTTCGATTCGGTCCAGCGAGGTGAGGCCGAGTTCTTCGAGCGAGGCTTCGGGCGAGAGCTCGCGCCCGCCGGAATAGCGGGCGAGGATCGCAGCGACGGGATCTTCCGCCCTGGGTTTCGCGGTTTCCTTCGCGCCGCCGGCGACGTGCTGCCGGACCAGGCGGCGTTTCAGCTTGCGGGTGCCTTCGGTGCGGGGCAATTCGGGATCGTGCCACAGAGTGAAGGAGCGGATGCGCTGGTGCTCTTCGAGCTTTGCATTGGCCTCGCGAAGGACAGCTTCAGGGCTTGTGCCGGGATCGAGGACGAGCGCGGCATGGACGGATTCGCCGCCAGGGCCCGGCGCGCCGACGACGGCGGATTCGCGCACGCCGGGGATCGAGTTCAGGATCTTTTCGACGTCTTCCGGGAAGACGTTGCGGCCGTCAGGCAAGACGATCATCTCTTTCTTGCGGCCCTTGATGTAGAGGCGTCCATCGGCGTCCAGTTCGCCGACGTCGCCCGTATGAAGCCAGCCGTCTTCGAAGGCTTCGGCGGTGGCTTCGGGGTCATTGAAATAGCCCGACGTGATGTTGGGGCCGCGAACCAGCACCTCGCCGTCGGGGGCGATGCGGATTTCGACGCCGGCGATGGGCTTGCCCACCGAGCCCTGCCGGGCGTGGAAGGGATGGTTCAGAGTGACGATGGGCGCGGCTTCGGTGAGGCCGTAGCCCTGAATGACGGCGAAGCCGAGCTTGCCCCAGAACTGTTCGAGCGCGCCGTCGAGCGCGGCGCCGCCGACGATGAAGCTCCAGAACTTCCAGCCGAACAGGCGGTGCACGCGGCGGTAGCGCCACCAGCGTCGCCAGAACCTCTCGCCGGGCGGCGCGGGTTCCGCGGCTTCGGGGGTGACGGCGAGGATATATTCACGGAGCAGCTCGAGGATGCGGGGTACCGAGACGAGGACGCTGATACGGCGGGTGCGGATCTGGCGCACAATCTCGCGGGGATCCTGTGTTCGCAGGAAAACGACCGTGCCGCCGAGAATGGGCGGGATGAAGGCGGCCATGGCCTGTCCGAACATATGGCTCAGCGGGAGCAGATCGAGGAAGCGGATGGGATGGAAGGGGCGGGCGTAGTGGAGGTATTTGCGGATCTCGAGCTCGACGGGAACGATGTTGGCGAGGATGTTGCGGTGGGTGATGACAACGCCCTTGGGGTCGGCGGTGGCGCCGGACGTGAAAAGGATCTGTGCGGTGTCGGCGGCGGAGATTTCGGCGGCGGGCGCCTCGGGCGCGGGGGTGCTCCAATCGAGATCGGCGAGACGCCAGACGGGGATGCCCGGAGGAGGAGAGCCGAGGCGGACAGCATCGCCCACGAGGATCGCCTTCGGCGAAGTGATGCGAACGACGCGGGCGAGGAAGTCGGGGGAGTGCTTCTCGTCGATGGGGACGAGGGCGGCGCCGCGGAGGAGGCAGCCCCAGAAGGCGGCGATCCAGGCAGGGCGGTTTTCACTCCAGAGGATGACGCGGTCGCCGCGCCCGGCGCCGGCTTCCGCCAGCCGCAGGGCGAAGCGGCGGGCGGCGGCGCCGAGCTGTTCGTAGGTGTAAGAGCGGGGGCGGATGCCGTCGTCGTAGACAAGGCACACGCCCTTCTGCGCCACGATGGATTGGAAGAAATCGATGAGCGTGTCGCGCTTCATCCTCATCCATCGTAGCCGCCGGGAGGGCGGGGCTTCACTGGATGGTGCTCGAGCCCTCGACGCCGAGCGTCAGGTCAGCGACGTTGCGGTTGATGTAGTTGTCGAGGTTGATGACGTAGGTTTCCGGCGCGTCGATGAGCACGGGAGAGTGGGTGGCGCAGATGATGCGGAACTTCTTCTGGTCGACGAGCTCGAGCAGCATCTTGAGGATGCGCTTCTGGTTGGATACCGAGAGCGCCATCTCCGGCTCGTCCAGCAGCAGCATGGTGCCTTCGGGCAGGGCGGGGAAGGTTTCGCGGAACAGCGAGAGCATGACCTGTCCGTGGGAGGCCATCTGGATGAACTCGCGCATTTGAGGGTTGTTCTGGAAGAGTTCGAGGTGCATGCGCGGGTTGTGGTGCTCGGCGTCGAACAGGAACACGCGCGGCGATTCGATTTTGCTCTCCACCCGGTAGATGAAGCCTTCGACTTCCTCACCGCGCATGGCGTAGTAAATCGAGTGCAGCAGGGTGGACTTGCCGCAGCCGTTTTCTCCGGTGAGCAGAATGAGCGGGTGCCGCAGATCGACGATGAGCGGCACATGGAAGTTGAGGTTCACGAGAACCGGGTGGGCCAGGATTTTCAGGAACATGCCAGAGGATCTGATTCCAGAATAGCAGCCGGTGTTGCAAAGACCGCCGGCATCAGCCGCGCGTGAGCCGGAAGCGGCGGAAGGAACCGGTGTTGAAGAAGCTGCCGAGCCCGATTCGGCCGGCGCCGAGGCTCAGATCCACCGCCTTGAGCGAGGGCGAGGTCTTGCCGTCGACCCACGCCTGCACAAGACCGGATGTGGCGTCGTAGTCGACGCGCACGGAATGCCACCCGGCAGTGGGCAGCGAACCGGGGCCTTCGAGCGGGCTGATGCGCACCCTGTCACCGCCGAAGCAGTGGAAGATGCCGTTGTGGACCTCCACCTGCGACGCGGCGTCGTCGGAGAGATGGACGTAGTTGAAGTAGCCGTCCTTCTGCCAGGAGTAGACGAGGATCAGCGAACCCTTCGGCGATGATCGGCGCACCTCGACTTCGAGCGTGAAGCGGGCGAGCGGTTCGGTCCGCGCAAGGGCGAACTGGATGGGGCGGCGGGGGTTGGCCTGCTGCGGGCGGGCGGTGATCAGGTGCAGTTCGCCGTCCTCGACCTTCCAGTCTGAGGCGGAGATGACCTGCCAGCGGAGGCCGAAGGCTTCAATCTCCTCGGCGAGCGGCGGGGTGGCCGGCTTGCCGCTTTGAGCCAGTGCCGCCACCGGAGGGAGCAGGAGGAATGATCTGCGCCGCATGGGTTCATCACAGCAGAACAGTGCGCCCGGCACAACCCCACGAGGGGGACAGCCTGAATCGAGCACTTGGCGGATTTCCCCAAGTGGACGGAGCGCTCTGTCACTTTCGCGATTTCGGCCCGTGCGCTTTGCCTCCTGCCAACGCCCTGGATGCAGCCTCGCCACACGCACGATGGCTTTCGATGCCTCCGGGGGGCCTCTCCCCACGCCGCGATGCATGCCTCCGGGTCAGTAGCCAGAAATGGCCCCCGGCAACCTTCATCCGGCAGCACTGACAAGACGGGCAGGCGAGTTTTGCCAGCTTGTGCTTGAACACTTAATACCTCCGGATGGGCGCAGATTGATCCGTCCACGTGGAGCCGGAACCGCCCTCCGCACCCGATACCCCCCTTTGCGAGAGTCCTCTCCCCCAAGGATTTAAAGATGCACTCCCCGCAGCGTATTCATATCTCACACATGGCGTGGACTGAAAACCCCCGAAGTAGGCCCAGCGTTGGGCCCAAAGCAGCCTTGTCAGGAGTACGTGTCTGTCACAGCATCGCAACTCACGTTCCCGCCAGTGTTGTCCCGTGCGCAAGTCTGACAACCAAGCAGGGTTCGCTTCGAAAATGGCCAATAGCGCCAATGGGTTAGCGAAGCTGGCTTTGACTTGAGCGCCGAACCCCCCGTGCCGACCTGCCGTTGCTACCAGGGTGAGTTCAAGCAAGGCTGCTCAGACAATTACGGCGCGGCGGGCCGGATGCCAAGGCGATGTGCGCGACGGTGGCCGCTGTGAGTGCGGTCGGGAATCCGGCGGCACTCGTCGGATCGCGCCGCGTGAGGCCGGATTTTGCGAAAGTGTCGGAGCGCTCCGTCCATTTGGAAAAATGCGCCAAGCGTTCAATTCAGGCTGTCCCCCTCGGCATGTGGAGTGGTGAGGAGGAGGAAGGAGCGGAGGCGTGCGGGGTAGGCAGGGCCGGCGGTCTCCGGGATGTCGTTGTGGCCGGCGCCGGGGATGGCCCAGAACTCTTTGGGTTGTGGCGCCGCCTCGAAGACGGCGCGCCCAAGGCGGAACGGGATCACCTCATCCTGCTCGCCGTGGATGACCAGGAGGGGGGCAGCGACACGGGCAAGCCGCGCCCTCAGGTCGAAGCCCCAGACCAGCAACGGGCCGAGCAGGGGCAACACGGTGTGCGCCACTGCGCGAGCCGAGGGGAAGGGCGCTTCGAGGATCAGACCGGCCACCGGTTCCACGGAAGCCACATGGGCGGCGGCCACCGTGCCGAGCGATTCCCCATGGACGACGATCTGTTCCGGTTTGTACCCGCGCCCGTGCAGGTGGCGATATCCAGCCAAGGCATCCTCGTACAGTCCGGCTTCCGAGGCCCGGCCCTCGCTTCGTCCGTAGCCGCGGTAGTCGACTACCAGAATAGAGGCGCCGGCGGCGCGCCAGGCCCGGATGTGCCGGATCCGGTGGGTGACGTTGCCCGCGTTTCCATGCAGAAACAGCACGGCACCCGGGGCGCCCTCGAGCGGCGCCCACCAGCCATGGATCCGGTGCTTCCCGCTGCGGAGCCAGACATCCTCCACAGCAAGATCCCGCGCCTCCTGCCAGCGGCCATCCGGGAACCGCATAGGGTAAAAGGCCGCTCGATGGGCCATCCAGGAGAGCAGGATCCAGGCGAGGGGGAGGAGCAAAAGAGGTTTCCAGTCCACGATTCAGAAATGGCACAAACGACGCTTGGTATCAAGGGGTTAGCGTGAAACACGCAGTTACAACTTGACATCAGTCCACTAAACTTTGATAATACTAGCAGGCGCATCCGTCGAGCCGGGCGCCGAAGAGTCTGAAGAAAAACAAACCGAGGGTTAGCAAGGGAAGGGACATGAGCAAGATCATTGGCATCGACCTGGGAACCACGAACTCCGTGGTGGCAGTGATGGAGGGGGGGCAGCCCGTTGTGATCCCAAACCAGGAGGGGGCGCGGACGACGCCCTCGGTGGTCGCCTTCACCAAGAGCGGGGACCGGCTGGTGGGGCAGGTGGCCAAGCGCCAGGCTGTGACCAACCCGGAGAATACGATCTACTCGATCAAGCGCTTCATGGGGCGGCGCTTCGATGAGGTGACGCAAGAGATGAAGCTGGTGCCCTACCACGTGGTGCGGGGCGAAAACGGCGACGCGCGCGTGGAGATTGCGGGCAAGAAGCATGCGCCTCCCGAGATTTCGGCGATGATCCTGACGAAGCTGAAGGAAGCCGCCGAGGCGTATCTGGGGGAGAAGGTGACCAGGGCGGTGATCACGGTGCCGGCGTACTTCAATGACGCGCAGCGGCAGGCGACGAAGGACGCCGGGCAGATTGCGGGTCTGGAGGTGCTGCGCATCATCAACGAGCCGACGGCGGCGGCGCTGGCTTACGGACTGGACAAAAAGAAGGAGGAGCGGATCGCGGTCTACGACTTCGGCGGCGGCACGTTCGACATCTCGATTCTCGAGGTGGGCGAGGGCGTGGTGGAAGTGAAGTCGACCAACGGCGACACGCACCTGGGCGGGGACAACATCGACCAGCGGCTGGTGGACTGGCTGATCGAGGAGTTCAAGAAGGAAGAGGGGGTGGACCTGTCGCGCGACCGGATGGCCCTGCAACGGCTGAAGGAGGCGGCGGAGAAGGCGAAGATCGAGCTCAGCTCGGCCATGGAGACCGAGATCAATCTGCCGTTCATCTATGGCGATCCGCAGACGGGGCCGAAGCACCTGGTGAAGACGCTGACGCGCGCCCGGTTCGAGCAGATGATCGAGGACATCCTGCAGCGCTCGATTCCGCCCTGCAAGCAGGCGCTGGCTGACGCGGGGCTGACTCCGGACCAGATCGACGAGGTGGTGCTCGTGGGCGGCTCGACGCGCATTCCGCGCGTGCAGCAGCTGGTGAAGGAGCTGTTCCGGAAAGAGCCGAACAAGACGGTGAACCCGGACGAGGTGGTGGCGGTGGGCGCCGCGGTCCAGGGCGGCGTGCTGGGCGGCGAGGTGAAGGACGTGCTGCTGCTGGACGTCACGCCGCTGTCGCTGGGCATCGAGACGCTGGGCGGCGTGTTCACAAAGCTGATCGAGCGGAACACGACGATTCCGACGCGCAAATCAGAGGTGTTCTCGACGGCCAGCGACAACCAGACGAGCGTGGAGATCAAGGTCTACCAGGGCGAGCGCGCGATGGCGCAGGACAACCGGCTGCTGGGGGTGTTCCAGCTGGTCGGCATTCCGCCGGCGCCGCGCGGCATTCCGCAGATCGAGGTGACCTTCGACATCGACGCCAACGGCATCCTGCACGTGACGGCGAAGGACCGGGCGACGGGCAATGAGCAGAAGATCACGATCACGTCGTCGTCGGGCCTGTCGAAGGACGAGGTCGACAAGATGGCGCGGGACGCCGAGTCGCACCGGACCGAAGACGAGCGGCGGCGGCAGGAGGTCGAAGCGAAGAACCAGCTCGACAACGCCGTCTATGGCGCGGAGAAGATGCTGCGCGAGCACCGCGACAAGATCTCCGATGCCGACGCACGCAACATCGAGGATGCGGTGGCGGAGGCCAAAAAGGCGGTAGCCGAAGGCGGGCTGGAGCGGATCCGGGCGGCGCAGGACCGGCTGATGCAGGCCAGCCACAAGCTGGCCGAGGCGATGTACCGCGCCGCCGGGGCGCAGCAGCCTTCCGCCGGCGACGGCGCCTCCGGGCCCAAGGCCGAGGGCGCAAAGAAGGACGACGTTGTGGACGCCGAGTTCGTCGACGTGGACGACCAGAGGAAGTAATCCGGCGAAACGAGTGCGGCGCCGGGCCGGCATATGACGACCAGCAAGGACTACTACGAGACGCTCGGGGTGAGGCGGGACGCCTCGGCGGACGAGATCCGCAAGGCGTACCGCCGGCTGGCCCGCAAGTATCATCCCGACCTCAATCCGGGCGACAAGGCGGCCGAGGAGCGCTTCAAGGCGGTGCAGGAGGCCTACGAGGTCCTCTCCGACGCGAAGAAGCGGAAGATGTACGACACCTACGGCTTCTATTCCGAATCCGGCTTCCCGGGCGCCGGGCAGCCGGGTGCGGGGCCGCAGGGCTTCGGGTTCGGCGGTTTCGATTTTTCGGAGACCTTTGGCGGCGCGCAAGGCGGCTTCGGTTCGAGCTTCGGAGACCTGTTCAGCCAGTTTTTCGGCAGCCGCAGGGAGGCGCGGCGCCGGACGCCCGAGAAGGGCACAGACCTGGAGTACGCGCTCGAGATCGACTTCTGGCAGGCGATCCGCGGCACGCAAGTCAGGCTCAACATCTCCCGGCTCGACACGTGCAAGAGCTGCGGCGGCACGGGGGAGGCGGGCGGCGGGGCCACGCTGTGCACGCAGTGCAACGGCAGCGGCAGCGTGACGCAGATGGTGGGCGCGATGCGGTTTTCGCTTGCCTGCCCGCGGTGCGGCGGCAGCGGCAGAATGGCGCGCGCCTGCCACGCCTGCGGCGGCGACGGACGGGCGGCGGTGAATGAGACGGTGGAGGCGCGCATTCCGCCGGGCGCGTCCACGGGTTCGAGGCTGCGCGTGGCCGGGAAGGGCAATGCCGGCACGATGGGCGCTCCCTCCGGGGACCTGTATATCACGGTCAAGGTGAACGACCACCCGCTGTTCCGCCGGGAAGGGGACGACATCCATGTCCGCGTGCCGGTGGCTGTGTGGGAGGCGGGGCTGGGAGCGAGGATCGAGGTGCCCACCGTCGACGGGCGGGCGCTTTTAAAGATCCCGCAAGGCACGCAGAATGGCCAGAAATTCCGGCTGCGGGAGAAGGGCGTATTCAACGCCCGCAAGAACGCCCGCGGCGACCAGATCGTCGAGATCGATTTGCAGACGCCCGACGTGCGCGACGAGCGCGTGCGCGAACTGCTGCGAGAGCTGTCCAAGCATGACCCGCGCGACCCGCGCGCCGAGCTTTGGTCAAAGGTGTAGACGCCGTGCCGAAACAGCGAGGGAAAGCCGGCTACATGATCTCGGCGGTGGCCGAGAAATACGGGATCCATCCGCAGACGCTGCGCATGTACGAGCGCGAGGGGCTGATCAAGCCCTCTCGCAGCGAGGGCAATACGCGGCTGTATACGGAGGAGGATCTGGAGCGGCTGGAGGTGGTGCTGGAGCTGACACGGGAGCTCGGCGTGAACCTGGCAGGAGTCGAGATCATCCTCAACATGCGGGAAAAGATGGCGGCGATGCAGAAGCAGATCGAGCAGTTCGTGCAGTCGCTGAACACGGAACTGGCGCGGAACCTGCGCCAGGCGCCGCCGGAGCCGCAGCACTCCCTGATTCCGGTGGCGCGTCCCGTTCCTTCCGAGCCGCCCGCTGCCGGGACGCAGCCGCGCGCCCGGCGGCGCGCGGCGCGCGGGCAGGACTAGGGGCGCACAGGCGGTCTAGCGCAGCTTCCTGACGAACTTGCCGGTGTAGGCGTCGACAAAGACAGAGAACTTGCTTTGGGAAACCGACGGGCCGAAGATGACGCGCCAGGTGGGCTTGACGTCAGGAGCGACCCACTCCAGCAAGAAGTGGATGGGCAGGTCCTTGTTGTCGGCCAGGACCTTCTTCATGCTGGCATCCTTGTCCACTTCGGCCATGGCGGCCTCCAGCGCCTTGGGCGTGTCGATCTTGACTTCCTGAATGGCCATCGGGAAGATGCGCGGGTTGGGCAGGTAACCGGAGTCGGCGCCAGCGCGCACTCCCTTGATAATTCCGCCCTCACTGTCGGCTGCGGCCCAGGTGAACTCCCGCCGGGCGCGCTTCGATTCGCTGACATAAGCCGCCCGCCAGAAGCCGTACTTGCCGCCGCCGGCGGCGGCTTCCGGGATGTTGCCGCTCTCCAGACGCAGGAGCTTGGCATCCGGCGCCCAGGTGCGCGCCACCTGGTAGGTCTGGAAAATGGCCGACTGTCCGGTGGCGGGCTCCGGCGGCTTGGGCGGTTCCTTCTTTGTCTGCGGCGCCTGGGAGCAGGCCGGCAACAGCAGCAGGAGCGCTGCCGTGCAATGGGAGAATCGGATGCGTTTCATGGGGATGGCTCGTCTCCATCAATCATATTGAAGTTTTACGAAGCCGCAACAACTCCAGTGCAAGAAACCGGGGTGCCGCGGCGGCGAAGCTGTGCCATAATACGGGCAACAGCAGTTGACATCCGTCCCGACCAGGGAGGTCCCCCATGAACTCAGCCGGACCGAGAAGGGTAGCACTGGCCGTGGTGCTGGCGCTGACGCTTGGTGTTTTCGCTTCCGCCCAGCAGCAGGGCGGAGGACAGAGCGGCGGTACGGGGGGAGGAGGGGCAGCTCCTACGCCGACGCCCACTCCCACGCCCACTCCAACGCCCACGCCGTCACCGACCAAACCTACCACTCCGACGCCGATTCCCGGCCAACAGCAGCAGCCGACGTTTCAGGACTTCCAGCGTCCCATCTACATCTCCGGGCGCGTGATGATGGAGGACGGCACGGCGCCGCCGGAGCCCGTGATGATGGTGATGGTGTGCAACGGGCGGCCCCGGCCGCAGGGATACACCGACGCCAAGGGGCGTTTCAACATCGCACTGGGCCAGAACCAGGCCGTGTTCGCCGATGCCAGCATGGACAGCACGGACATGCGCAGCATCATGAACCCCGGGCCCACGCGCGGCATCTCCGAGCGGGATCTGATCGGCTGCGAGTTCCGGGCGGAACTGGCTGGCCATCAGAGCGATGTCGTGCAACTGGCCGGGCGGCGGGTGCTGGACAATCCCGAGATCGGCGTCATCGTGCTGAGGCGGATGTCGAACGTCGAGGGATTCACCTTCAGCCTGACGACAGCCAACGCGCCCAAAGAGGCCAGAAAGGCGTTTGAGAAGGGGCAGTCGCTGATCAAGAAAAAGAAGATGGCTGAAGCCGAGCCCCACCTGCGAAAGGCAGTGGAGATCTATCCGAAGTTCGCCGCGGCGTGGTTGGAGTTGGGCATCGCGCTCGATGCGCAGAAGAAGACCGAAGAGGCGCGCACGGCGTGGGAGAAGTCTGTGGAGGCGGACCCGAAGTTCATCGGGCCGCACCTGAACCTGCTTCAGCTTGCCCTGAACTCGCGCGACTGGGAGCAGATTGCGCAGCGCAGCGAAACGGTGCTGAAGCTGAACCCCTTCAACTATCCGCAGGTCTGGTTCGTGAACAGCGCCGCCAATTACAACCTGGGGCGCAGGGATGCCGCGGAGAAGAGCGCGCGAGAGGCGATGAAGCTCGACCCGAACCACCGGAATCCCCGCGTCTACAGCCTGATGGCGTTCATCCTCAGGGACAAAGGCGACTACGCCGGGGCGCTGGATCACATGAAAGGCTACCTGAGCTTCGCGCCCAACGCGCCCGACGCCGATACGGTGAAGCAGCAGATTGTGGAACTCGAACGGCTGGTGGCGAGCCGGCCGTCGGCGCAGCGAGCTCCCGAGCCTCAGCAGTAAGTGCGGCACCCTTGCGGGACGCCGGGTCAGGAGCCGCGGCTGATGCGCCGCGCTTTCCAGAAGGCGTGGAGGGAGAAGCCCAGCATCACCGCAAGCATGAAGGCGCTGAGCAGAAAGCGCAGAACGTGCTCGGGCCCCTGATGCAACTCTTTCCATCCCTGCCAGACGGGGCGGATCATGAGCACGGCGAGCAGGAAGAAGAGGAAGCCCAGGATCTCGTTCCAGAGGGAGTGGAGCGGACGGACGATGCCCGGCAGCACCGCAGCCAGGAATTTCTTCGCCACATCGATCATGGCTGGATCGCCCCTTCGAAAGCCATGCTAGCAGACCTGCCGCTCACGAAACCGGCGCCTGCAGCCGATACGAGAGGTGGCGCGGCTCAACGGGGACGTGCCGTATGCGGGATGGTATCCTGAAAGAAGAAAGGATCTTCGCCAAACCTTGGACGAACGGCTCAAAGAACTGATGCAGGAGCTCGGCCACGCGATCAATGAATCGCTGTCGGACTCGGACCGCATCGCCGAAGCCATCGGCGAGATCAAACGCGCCGGCTACGACGTGTTCCTGGTTCTGGAAGCCACCATCGGGTTCAACAAGCGGGATGAATCCGGCGAGGCGGACGACACGGAGACGGTGGTGGAGACGCGGGTGGAGACCGACTTCGAAGAAGAGCTCGAACAGAACCGCAAGCGTTCGCGCCAGCGCCGTGCGGGCAAGATCCGCTGGACGGCGCAGGACCAGAAGTTCCTGCGAGCCCTGAAGATTGCCATCGACGAAGACAACACCTGAGTCCCCCAGGACGATCTTAGCGAGACCCTCCGAGTTCCTCCCAAACTCCCCACACCCGCGCCAACCTTTTTTGCCAGGGAACCCGACGGCGCGCAGCAGTGCAGCCGTAGCCGGCCGCGGCGCATTACAGCGAAGCAGAGATTCAGGCGCCTCAGCAATGCCGTCTTCGCGCTGCGGCTCGGCGGGTAACGCAGACCGCGGACAGCGGAGCGGCGGAGATCTGTCATACGGCCCCGAGTTCGGCGTAGGCTTTCCACGTCTCCTCCACGGTTCGCCGCCAGGGGAACTGGGCGGCGCGCCGGAGTCCCGCGTCTCTCAACTGCTGCCGCAGCGTGTCATCGCGAATCAGGGACTCGAGCGCCCGTGCGATGCCGTCTTCGCGGACGGGATCGACAAGCAGCGCCGCGTCGCCGCACACTTCCGGCAGCGCGCCGCGGAGGGAAGACAGCACGGGGACGCCGTGCGCCATCGCCTCGAGCACCGGAATGCCGAAGCCCTCGTCGAGGGACGGGAAGGCAAAGACCGAGGCGCGGCGGTACAGGTGTTCGATCTCTTCATCGGGGAGCCATCCCGTGGCGGCGATCCGTTCCGCCGCGGGGCTGCGGCGGATCCTCTCATGCACTTGCTCCGCGCCATACCCGTTGCCGCCGGCAAGGACAAGCCTCCAGGGAGGCGGCGCGGCGCGTTCAAAGGCGGCGACGAGCCGCACGAGGTTCTTCCTCGCCTGCACGGCGCCGACATGGAGCACGAGAGGCTCGCGTTGCGCAGGCTCCCCGCTGGCTGGCAGATGCACGCCGTGGGGAGCGACGCGAATCCTCGCCGCAGGCACGTGGAGGATCTCCTCCACCTGTGCGGCGGTGAAGCGGCTGACGCAGAGAACCAGGTCGGCGCGCCCGGCTGCCTCGCGCGCCAGGCGCTGGAAGCGTGCGCGGAATTCGGGGGTCGAGTATTCGGCCGTAAAGACGAACAGGTCGTGGAAAGTGACCACGCGCAGGGGGTAGCGGACGGCGGGCAGGCGCTGGTTGATGCCGTGGAACAGGCGCGCCCCGCCGGTGCGGATGTGTTCGAGCAGCGGACGGGCGGCGGCGTTGGCGGGCTTCGGGGCGCGCCAGCCTTCCAGGAAACGGTGCGGCCGGTAGTGCCACTCGAAGCGGGCGCAGGGATGCGCCTGCGCCAGCCCGTGGAGCAACTCGCGGCTGTAGACGCCGATGCCGGACAGTTGTCCGCCGAGGCTGTATGTGGCGTCCAGGGCGAAGGTCAATCGCGGATCCCGTATTCCTTGAGTTTGCGGTAGAGCGTGGTGCGCCCGATGCCGAGCAGGTGCGCGGCCATGACGCGGTCGCCCTTGGTGTACCGCAGCGCGTTGATGATGGCGCGGCGCTCCATCTCCGCCAGCGGGAGCACGGGGGTGACGAAGGAGTCGCCGGCATCTTCGCCGTTCGGAGCCACGGCGGCCGCAGCGGCTTGCGAGAGCGCCTGCGGGGCGCGGCGGCGCTCGTGGAAGTGCAGCAGTTGCGACGGCGCGTCCTGCAGGTGGAGCACCGGGCCGCTGTTGACGGCCACCATGTGCTGGATGCAGTTTTCCAGTTCGCGCACGTTGCCGGGCCAGTCGTAGCTCATCATAAGCTCCAACAATTCCCCGCTCATGGTGTGGCCGTTGCCGTACATCTCCAGGAAGTGCCGGATCAAGGCCGGCAGGTCCTCCTTGCGGTCGCGAAGCGGGCTGAGCCGCAGGGTCACAACGTTCAGGCGGTAGTAGAGGTCCTGACGGAAGGCGCCCTTCTCGACTTCTTTGGCGAGGTCGCGGTTGGTGGCGGCGATGATGCGGAAGCTCGATTTCCGCACCTGGAGCGAGCCGACCGGGCGGAACTCCTTCTCCTGAAGCACGCGCAGCAGTTTGGCCTGCAGGTCCAGCGGGAGTTCGCCGATCTCGTCGAAGAACGCCGTGCCGCCGTTGGCCTGCTCGATGAGGCCGATCTTGTTGGAGTTGGCGCCGGTGAAGGCGCCCTTCACATGGCCGAACAGCTCGCTCTCCATCAGCGTGCCCACCATGGAAGAGCAGTCGATGGTGACGAAGGGGCCGCCGGGGCCGTTGCCGTGGATGGTGCGGGCCACCAGCTCCTTGCCGGTTCCGGTTTCGCCAAGCAGGAGCACGGGCCAGTGGCCGCGGCCGAGCTTGGCAGCCAGGCGCAGAACGTTCCTGAGGCGGGCCGACTGGCCCACCAGTTCATAGCGGCGCGCCCTGCTTTCCTGGATCATCCAGCGCCGGTCTCCATACTCTTCAGCCGCGTGGGAAGACATGTCTCCTCTGGTATGTAGTGGTCCAGAAGGAGGAATTCTCTACGAGAATCTGCGCCAAGCCTCATTGTAAGCCCGATCGAGGGCCGGACCCGCCTTGAAAGAAGGTGCGAGTCAGCGGATGCGCACGACGAAGACATCTTTCACCTCGCTGCGGAGCGAACCGGCGACGGCTTCGGCCTCGCGCAGATCGCCGAAGCGGCCGACCAGGACGCGGTGAAGCGGTGGAGAAGCGGAAGAGGAGAAGATATCGACGGGTTCGAAGCGGCGGCGGAGGCGCTCGCGGAGCCGTTCGGCGTTGGCGCGGTCGGCGAAGGAGCCAGCCTGGACGGTGAACAGCGGCGGCGCATCCTTCTGCGCGGAGTCCTCGTAGCCGGCGAGTTCGATGCGGACGAGCGCGGTGCCGGGGCCGATGAGCCCGATCTGCTGCGCGGCGGCGCGGGAGAGATCGATGATGCGGCCCTCGACGAACGGACCGCGGTCGTTGATGCGGACGAGGACGCTTTTGCGGTTCTCGAGATTGGTGACGCGCACGGTGGCGCCGAAGGGAAGCGTGCGGTGCGCGGCGGTGAGCTGATGCATGTCGTAGACTTCGCCGCTCGACGACCGGCGGCCGTGATAGGGATGCCCGTACCAGCTGGCGATGCCCGTCTCCGTCCATCCGGGTGAAGGAGCGGCGGGCGCGCGCGGCGCGCGCGGCTTGCGCTTGCAGCCGGCGGGCAGCAGGAGCAGCGCAGCGAGAAGGGCGAAGAGAACCGGGTTCAGGCGCCGGAAGGGCAAAACAAAACGCCTCATCTCTGTTTTAACTCCTCTCCGGCCGCGGAAAACGCTCCTTCGCGCGCCTACATTGCATTTTTTTCTTGACAACACTTGGAGACCAAGTTTATAAAAGGATCACAATGCTGTCGCGCTGCGACTGCAAATTCTGATGTCACGGAGAACAGATCGATGAAGAACGCGACCAAGAAGGCTGCGAAGAAGGCGGCGAAGAAGGCCACCAAGAAGGCAGCCGCGAAGAAGAAGAAGTAAGGCGGAGCGCTTCGGAGACGAAGCGCCGCCAGGGAAGATCCAAAGCGCGGCCCCGGGCAACCGGGGCCGCAGTGTTTTTCAGCCCTCCTTGTCGAGGCGAAGGCAGCGGAACGCCTCGCCCATCCCGAACAGCAACGTCTTGAGCTGGAGCCGGAGGCGCGCCGCCTCCGCTTCCGAATCTGCGGCGAGCGCCGAGGCGAAGTGGTCCGGCTCGCCGGCGCGCAACAGCCAGGAAGAGAAGTTCTCAAGGCCGCGAGGAGTCCATCCCGCAGCTGCGGCGAGCTGTTCGAGGAAGGTGAAGGGCACATGGGCGGTGATGTCCTGCAAACCGGGATCGCGCAGTACATCTTCGCTGGCGGTGTGGCGGCGGTAGCTCATCAGGGTTCCGCGCGGGAAGCGCACGGCTTCGCGTTCGGTGAAGCCGTAGTCGATGACAAGCATCGAGCCGCGGCGGAGCGAGGCGCCGATGCGGCGCAGTTCCTGCTCGATCCGCACAGGCAGCTCGATCTGAAATTCAGCGTGTTCGCGGAAGTGCGGCGCGAGGCGTTCAACGTAGGCGAGCCACGAGTCTTCCGGAGGCTCGGCCTCGACCCAGCAGAAGGCGCCATCGTGGAAGCCGACGCGCAGCAGGCGGGCATGGCCGCGGCTGCAACGCACAACGTCGACGGGCAGCGCGTCGAACAGTTCGTTGGCGAAGACGATGCCCTCGAGGGGCGGCGGCGCGGGCTGGCCGGCTTCGACGGCGACGTATTGGAAGCCGGCGAAGGACTCGCGCATCAGAGCGCGGCCCGCGCCCCAATCGGCGACGGTGCAGCGCTCGGGAAGACGCAGTTCGCAGCGCAAGCGGGCGAGCGCGGCGCGTGCGAGCCTGCCGAAGAGAGGCTGCACCTGCGTGGCGGTGTAGTAGTCGCCGGCGGCGCCGGTGGGCTCGGCGACGGCGCGGCGCGCGGCGCTGTAATAGCCGTGAGCGGGATCATACAGCGCCGCCTCCATGAATTCG
The DNA here is from genome assembly GCA_964458495.1 of uncultured Arcobacter sp. Taxonomy (GTDB): domain Bacteria; phylum Acidobacteriota; class Terriglobia; order Bryobacterales; family Bryobacteraceae; genus JANWVO01. The sequence goes on along the minus strand of CAYWJB010000009.1, from coordinate 152,425 downwards.
GAGAACAGCAGAGGGCCGGAGCGGCGGATGCGGCCGGCCAGGATTTCGGCCAGCGGGTTGGGGCCGGGCATCAGCGCCCTTCTCCGGTGGAAGGCGTCCGCTCCTGCGGATTGCGGACGAAGAGTTCGCAAAGGTAGTCGTGCATGCAGTCGTAGAGATGGCGCTGAAAGGTCCAGGGGAACTGCGGGTGCGCGATGTCGCGGGGATGCAGGGGCGCGCGGTAGACGTGCGCGCCCTCCACGGGCGCACGCAGGCGGATGATCAGCTCTACGCCGGACGCGGTCTGCCCGGCGTCGAAGTCGAGCAGCAGGTGCTCGTAGCGGGCGAGTTCGGAGCGGATCCTTTCGAGATCGGTCATTGCCTGCGATTGTACGATGAGAGCAGGCCGATGGCGCTGCCCCGAACCATTCGCGTGCGGATCTCGAGCGAGGCGGCGGGAGCGATCGCGTTCACGCCGGTTGTCGCCAGCGAGATGGCGCTGGAGGAGCTGCTGGAGCTGGCCGCTGCGTCGGTGGGCGCGGATGCGGCGAGGGTACACCATCTGTTGACGCACGGCTCGCTGGTGAGCGGGGCGTCGCGGTTCCGCTGGGAGCGGATCGAGTGCACGGTGGAGGAGGTGAGCGAGGCGGTGCGGGCGTTGCCGCAGCCGGAGCCGGAGCGGCCTTGCGCGTTCGAGCGCTGCGAGCGGGTGGTGCTGAGCGGCCCGTTCACGCGGATCGAGATCGAGAAGCGCGCGGGCGCGGCGCGGCGGCTGTTCCGGCGGACCAGCTTCTGGGATGCGCTGATGGGCGGGCTGGGCGAGCCTGGCTATGCGGGCTACTCTTACCGGGAGCGGGCGGACCACTATGCGCTGAAGCTGGATGCGGACGGGAGGGAGCGCGTGCTGGCGGCGGCGGGGCTGTTGCGGTATCCGGCGCTCGCGCGTCAGATCCGCGCCGGGCGCATCGAGCGGGTGGAGTGGATCGTGCCGCGCCGGCTCAGCGGCGCGCCTTGACTTTCAGCACGACGGGCGTGCCCGCGAAGCCGAAGCGTTCGCGCAGCCGGTTGACGATGTGGCGTTCGGTGGAGAAGTGCAGCGGCTCGTCGCTGTCCATGAAGAGGACGAAGGTGGGCGGGCGCACCGAGGGCTGGGTGATGTAGTAGATGCGGCGGCCTCGTTCCAGCTGGAACTGGCTGGCGAGGCGGTTCAGCTCGCCGGTTGGCACGCGCAGGTTGAAGGATTCCCAGCACTGGTCGATCTCTTCGAGCAGCGCCTGGATGCCGCGCTTCTCTTTGGCGGAGACGAAGACGAGCGGGGCGTAGTCGAGGAAGCGAAACTGGGCGCGGATGGCGGCTTCGTATTCTTTCCGGCGGCGGTCGCCGAGGAGATCCCACTTGTTGACGACGAGCACGAGGGCGCGGCCCTCCTCGTGAGCGTAGCCGCCGATGGTGGCGTCGCCGCCGACCGGCCCTTCCTCGGCGTCCAGGACGAGCAGGGCGATGTGGGCCATGCGGATGTGCCTGCGCGCCATGACGACGCTGAGCTTTTCGGCCATGAGCCTGGTCTTGCCCTTGCGGCGGATGCCGGCGGTATCGACGAAGACGTATTCGCGGCCGTCGATGACCATGCGTTCGTCGACGGAGTCGCGCGTGGTGCCAGCGATCGGGCTGACGATGGCACGTTCCTGGCCGAGCAGGGCATTCAACAGGGTGGACTTGCCGACGTTGGGGCGTCCAATGATCGCCACGCGGATGGCGCGCGGTTTTTCCTCGGCCTCTTCTTCTGTGCCGGCTTCGGCTTCCGGAAAGCCGTCTGTGGCGGCGTCGAGCAGTTCGTCGATGCCGAGGCGGTGTTCGGCAGAGACGGGGATGACCCGCTCGAAGCCGAGCGAGTAAAACTCGGCGGCGAGCACCTCGCGTTTGGGGGCGTCGATCTTGTTGACGGCGAGCGTGACCGGTTTGCCGAGGCGGCGGAGCAGCATGGCGAGGTCGCGGTCGGCGGCGGTGATTTCGGTGCGTCCGTCGATGAGGAAGACGATGTGGGCGGCCTCGTCGAGCGCGACGCGGGCCTGGCGGAGGATTTCGGAAGGGATGAGCGCCTCGTCGTCAGGGATGATGCCGCCGGTGTCGATGAGGCGGAAGCGGCGGCGGCGGTGGACGGCTTCTCCGGCGATGCGGTCCCGCGTGATGCCGGGTTCGTCGCCGGTGATGGCTTTCCGCTGGCCGATGATCGCGTTGAAGAGGGTGGACTTTCCCACGTTGGGCCGTCCCACGATGACAATTGTGGGCAGGCCGGTGGACTGCGGCATGCAATTTCAGTCTAGCTCAGGCGTCATGCGGCGCCGCGGAGGAGAGCGGCCATGCGACAATGAAGGTTCCCCCGCAGTTTTCCCATGACAATCGAGCAAGCCGGCATCCGCAATCTCGCCATCATTGCGCACGTCGATCACGGCAAGACGACGCTGGTGGACGCCATGTTCCGCCAGAGCGGCATCTTCCGCGCCAACCAGCAGGTGGAGGAACGCGTTCTGGACTCCAACGAGCTGGAGCGGGAGCGCGGCATCACGATCCTGGCCAAGACCACCGGGGTGCGCTACCACGGCATCCGCATCAACATCGTCGACACGCCGGGCCACAGCGACTTCGGCGGCGAAGTGGAGCGGGCGCTGCGGCTGGTGGACGGCGTGATGCTGCTGGTGGACGCGAGCGAAGGTCCGCTGCCGCAGACTCGCTACGTGCTGATGAAGGCGCTGGAGGCGCGGCTGCCGCAGATCGTGGTGATCAACAAGATCGACCGTTCCGACGCGCGCCCTCAGGAAGTGCTGAACGAGGTCTACGACCTGTTCATTGATCTCGACGCCACAGAAGAGCAGCTCGAATTCCCGGTGCTGTATACCATCGCGCGGGACGGCATCGCGCGCGCAAGCCTGGAGGACGGCTCCACGACGCTCGGACCGCTGTTCGAGGCGATCGTGCGCCACATTCCTCCGCCGAAGGGCGACCCGGCGGCGCCGCTGCAGTTCCAGGTGGCCAACCTCGACTACTCGGATTACTTCGGGCGCATCGCCATCGGGCGCGTCTTCCAGGGCGAGCTGCGCGTGGGCGAAGAAGCAGCGGTGATCAAGCTGGACGGTTCCTCGCAGAAGGCGCGGATCACGAAGCTGTTCACCTTCGAAGGGCTCGATCGCGTGGAGGAGACGGTGGCGGGGCCGGGTGATATCGTGGCGCTGGCGGGCATCGAGGGCATCACGATCGGAGAGACCGTGACGAGCGTGGACGATCCGCGTCCGCTGCCGCCCATTCAGATCGACGAGCCGACCATCGGCATGGTCTTCACAATCAACACGAGCCCGTTCGCCGGGCGCGAGGGGCAGTGGGTGACTTCGCGGCACCTGCGGGAGCGGCTCGAGAAGGAGCTGCTGACGAACGTTTCGCTGAAAGTGGAAGAGGCGGGCGGGCCGGACGCCTTTCTGGTGATGGGGCGCGGGGAGCTGCAGCTCGCAATTCTGATCGAGATGATGCGGCGCGAGGGCTACGAGCTGATGGTGGGCAAGCCGCAGATCCTGACGCGCACCATGGACGGCAAGACGATGGAGCCGCAGGAGCTGCTGGTGGTAGACGTGCCGGAAGCCTACGCGGGCGTGGTGATCGAGAAGACCGGCATCCGCAAGGCGAAGATGACGAAGATGGTGAACCACGGCTCCGGGCGCGTGCGGCTGGAGTTCCTGATCCCCTCGCGGGGCCTGATCGGGATGCGCAGCGAGCTGCTGACCGACACGCGGGGGACGGCGATCATGAACTCGCTGTTCCACGGCTACATCGAATGGCAGGGCGAGATTCCGATGCGCACCACCGGAGCGCTGGTGGCGGACCGGCCGGGCACGGCCACCTCCTACGCCATCTTCAACCTGCAAGAGCGGGGGGAGATGTTCGTCACGCCGGGCACGGAGGTCTACGAAGGCATGATTGTTGGCGAGAACGCGCGCCCTGACGACCTGAACGTGAACATCGTGAAGGAGAAGAAGCTGACCAACATGCGCGCCTCCACCGCGGATGAAGCCATCCGGCTGGTGCCGCCGCGCCTTCTGAACCTGGAGCAGGCGATCGAGTTCATCAACGACGACGAGTGGGTGGAGGTGACGCCGCGCTCCATCCGGCTGCGCAAGAAAGTGCTGAAGGCGAACCAGCGGTGAGCGGCGCCGCGGCGCGCTATTGGATCCGGATCTGATACGGCAGCACGCGCAGGAACCCTCCCTCGAGCCATGGCGCCAGCCCGGCGGGCAGGCTGCGCGCCAGAATCGCCGTTTCCATGTCCATGGAGGCTTCATCGGAAGGCGCGGGGCGGAACCAGACGTCGAACCAGCTCTTCGGGGACGGGAATACAGCGAGGCGGACGGGCTCGTCTTCCTTGACGCCGGTCTTCTGGCGCATGAGAGCCACAGCCGCATCGATGCCTCCGGCGGCATCCACCAGCCCATGCTCGAGGGCGCGCTTGCCTGACCAGACGCGTCCCTGGGCGAAGGGTTCGATCTCCTCCACCTTCTTCTTGCGTCCTTCGGCGACCCGCTTCAGGAAGCCGGCGTAGATGAAGTCGATCGTGTCGCGCAGCTTCGCCCTTCCTTCCGGGGTGAGCCTCTGGAAGTCCGAGTCGAGATCGGCGAACCGCCCGCGCTTGAGAATCTCCTTGTTGATGCCGAGCTTGGCGTACAGCCCGCGCAGGTTCACCTTGCCGTAGATGACGCCGATGGATCCGGTGATCGTGCCCGGGTAGGCGACGATGGGGTCGCCCGTCATCGCCATGTAATAGCCGCCGGACGCGGCAACGTCGGACATGGAGAACACGACCGGCTTCTTCTTCGACAGCCGTTTCAGGTGTTCGAGGATCTCGTCCGACGCCACGGCGTCGCCGCCGGGGCTGTCCACGCGCACGATGACGCCGCGGATTGCCGGATCCTTCTCGATCAGCTTCACCTGCTGCTCGATGTTGCGGGGCGTGATGGCCTGCTCCTCGCCGAACAGGTCCGCCGGCGCGGAGCGGAGGATGTTGCCCTGAGCCACAAGGAACGCGAACTGCCGCACACGCTTGCCCTTGAGGTCCTGCGGCAGGCGGAGGTAGTCGCGCACGGCGAGCGGCTTGGCCTTGTCCTTCAGTCCGGCGCTGGCGGCGTCCACAAGTTTCTGCTCGGCATCTTTCTCGTAGAGCAGCTCGTCGATGAGCCCTGCTGCCACGGCTTTGGGCGCGATATAGGGGCCATCGTCGATCCATGCGCGCACCTTCTCCGGCGTGGTCTTGCGGGAGGCGGCCACGGTCTGGCAGATGCGAGCGTATTGGTCGTCGAGGATGGCGTCGAGCGCCTCGCGCGTCTCCGGGCTCATGCCGGTGCGGGTGAACATGTCGCCAGCGTCCTTGTATTTGCCGGCGTGCTCGATCTCGACTTCGGCGCCCAGCTTGTCAAGAGTGCCCTTGATGTACATGGCTTCGACCCGGAGCCCGCGCATATCGAGCACGTCCTCCGGCGCCATGTAGATCCGGTCGGCGGCGGAAGCCAGGTAGAACTCGCGCGTCCCCGCGCCTGCCAGCCAGGCATGGACGGGCTTGCCCGCCTTGCGGACCTCTTCGATGCCGTGGCGGATCTCCTCGAGCTTGCCCCAGCCGAGGGCGAGCCCCCGCGGGCGCAGCAGCACGCCCTTGATGCGAGGATCGCGCGCTGCGCGGCGCAGGGCGCTCCACACTTCGCCGACTGTGAGCGGCGCTTTCGACTCCAGCGCAGGCAGAGGCAGCATCATCGGCTGCAGCTCCGGCAGGTCGCCGCCGAGCCGCAGGGACAGGTACGCCGCCTCGGGCGGCTCCGGCGCGCGGCGAGCGAACTTCGCCGCGGCGAACACGACCACCACCAAAGTGACGCCGGCGATGATGAAGCCGGCGAGAATGCCTAGCAGGAACTTTTTCACGATCCCCTCCTCCGCGGACTCCTGCGCGCCTCTGCGGCGCCGCGCCGCCCGCTCACGCGCCTTCCAGGATCAGATCCACGCGCCGGTTCACTTCCTTCAGGTACGCGGCGTCCCCGCCCCGAAGTTCCACGGTTGCATCGCCGCGGTATCCGATCTCCTGGAACGCTTTGTGCACTGCCTTCCAGTCGATCTCGCCTTCACGCAGGTCGACAAATTCCGGCACGCGCTTGCGCTGCGGCGGATCGCCCGGCAGCGTGTAAGTGCGCCAGCCGAAGTCCTTCAGGTGCACCTTCACGATCCGTTTGCCGAGAGTGCGGATCCAGTCCTGCGGGAAGCCGTAGAGCACCATGTTGCCGACGTCGAAGTAGGCGCGCACCCACGGGCTCTCGAACTGATCGACATACTGCGCGAACTCCAGGGGGCTGAGCAGGAACTTGTTCCAAACCTCTTCGACGCCGATGATCACCTTGTTCTCGCGAGCCAGCGGGATGAGCTTGCGGATCTGCGCGGTGGACCGGTCCCACGCCTGCTTGTAACCGACCTCGGCGTTGACCACGGCGGGCACCAGCAGCACGGTTTCCGCGCCCCACGCCTTCGCATTCCGGATGCTGGTCTCCATGCCGTGGACGCACTTCTCCACGACAGCCGGATCGGGGCTCGACAGCGGGAACTTCCAGTGGTCGCGGTTCATCACCGAGTGTACGGGCAGGCCCGTCTTACGGCTGGCGGCGAGGATCTCTTCGACGACAGCAGGGTTGTCCTCGGTGGGGCACTCCACGGATTCGAAGCCGCATTCTTTCGCCAGCGCAAAGCGCTCCTCGATGGAGAGCTTCGCGGGCAGCATGCTCCAATAGATGCCTTTCCGCATGGGCAGGCGCTGGGAAGATGTCTGCGCTGCGGCGAGCGACGCGGCGGAGGAGCCTAGGAATTCACGACGGTTCATGGGAAAGCCTTTCTCAAGAGCTTGCCCTGATTGTACACCTGTGCGGCGCGGGCGCTCGGGCGGCGGCGCGCCCTATGATTGAAGGGAATGCCATGGCTGGAAAAGCTGGGCGGCGATGCGTCGCTGCTCGCCTGGGTCGCAATTGCCGTAGTGGTGGAGGCAGCGATGTACGCCAGCATGGCGCGCCGCTCGTGGCGCGAGCGGTGGCAGCCGCGACTGCTGGTGGCGGCGGCGCCGTTGTCCTGCGCGCTGTATCATGTGGCCGTTCCCCAGAGCAGCCTGCCGAGCGTTCTGGCGCTGGGGGCGATGGCCGCGGCGTTCGTCCTGTTGAGTCCGGCGCTGCGCGAAGTCCGGCACGGCTGGGCGATCCTGGTGGCGCTGGCGGCGGCGCCGGTCTTGTTCAAGGTCTTCCGGCCGCTGTACCCGCCCGCCGGGGAGCTGCGGATGGAGTTTCTGGGGCAGCTGATGTGGATCCGCACAACTCTGGTCACCATCCTGCGCGACTGGCAGCCGGAGGGCGCGGGCTTCGGCTTCTGGCCGGAACCGCGCGAGTGGAAGACGGGAGCGCGGTACTTCCTGCTGCTGGCGCCTGTAGCGCTGGTGCTGGCGTTGCTGACCGGCTTCGCGCGTCCCGTGTGGCCGTCAGGCCCGTGGCCGCTGACGGTGCTGAGCGCCGCGGCGACATTCTTCGGGATTCTGTGGGTGGTGGCGCTGAGCGAGGAGTTCTTGTTCCGCGGGCTGCTGCAGCCGCGGATCGGGCTTTGGGCGGCGTCGGCGCTGTTCGGGATGGCGCATCTGGGCTTCCGCGAGTTTCCGAACTGGCGGTTCGCGGTGGTGGCTGCAGTGGCGGGCGTGTTCTACGGGCTGGCGTACCGTGCCGGGGGCGGCATCCGGGCCGCGATGGTGACGCACGCCTGCACGGTGGCCTTCTGGCGGACGTTTTTCCGCTAGCGCGAGGGCTGCGGCTGCGCGGCCAGGAACTCCGAGACGCGGTCGAGAGCCTGTTCGAAGTCCTGCAACAGGTCCCGCCAGTCCTCCACGCCCACCGAGATGCGCACCAGGCCGTCGGTGATGCCGGCGATCCGCCGCTCCTGCTCGCTGCAACCGGCGTGGGTGGTGGTGGCCGGATGGCAGACGAGCGTCTCCATGCCGCCGAGGGAGACCGCGTTGTGGGCGAGGCGGATGCTGCGCAGGAACTCGAAGGCTGCGGGCTTGCCGCCATACAAGTCGAGCGCAATCATCGCGCCTGGATAATCGCACTGGGAAAGGCGGATGCGGATTTGCTCGGGATCGTCGAAGAGCGTGGGGTAGTACACGTGGCGGATTTCGGGCCGCTTGACGAGGCTCTCAGCGATCCGCTGCGCGTTCTTCGACTGGCGGTTCATCCTCAGGCTGACGGTAGGCAGGCGCCCGTCGAGGATCCAGCACTCGTCGGGCTGGAGGATGTTGCCGAAGAGACCGCGGCGGGCGCGGATGGGGTGGTCGAGGGACTTGTCCGCGCCCAGCACGACGCCGGCCAGCAGGTCCGAGAATCCGCCCAGGTACTTCGTGGCGGAGTAAATGACCAGGTCCGCGCCGAGGGTGATGGGGTGCTGGAATGCCGGCCCAAGGAAGGTGTTGTCCACGATGACCACGGGCTTGGGGTCGCGCGCCGCGGCGGTGAGCGCGGCCCTCTTGATGTCGGTCATCACCATGGTGGGGTTGGCGGGTGTTTCGATGTAGACGGTCCGGAGATCCGGCGCGGTACGGATGGCCTCGTCGATCTCCGCCGAATGGCCGGCGATGACGGGGAAGCAGCGGATGTTGAGAGGCTCGAGCAGGTCGTGAACCATATGCTGCGTGCCCCCGTACAGCGGCACGGTGTAAACCATGGAGTCGCCGGGCTTCAGCAACGCCAGCAGCGCGGTCATGATGGCCGCCATGCCGGAGTTGAAGACGATCGCCCACTCGGCTCCCTCCTCAAGCGGCACGATCTGGTCTTCCAGAATCTCGGCGTTCGGGTGATTGAAGCGCGAATAGATCAGGTCCGGCTGCTCGCCGGGCTCGAGTTCGGCCTTGCCGGTGAGCAGGGCGAAGGCGCGCTCCGCGGCTTCGGGACTCGAGAAAACATAGGTCGAGCTTCGGAAAACGGCAGGACGGGCGCTGCCCACCGAGAGCCGCGGATCGAACCCGCGCGTGAGGACTTCGGTGGACGGGTGGGCTCCATGAAGAATACGGCGAGATGCCATGGCCGGGGTGCCTCCGCCCCAACAGTGTATCGTGCCGGGTCCGCGAGGGGAACCTTAGTACGATAGTTCCGCCTGCGTCCAGGCGCCGCCGTCCCCATTTGAGGGCATCTCAGACAATTTGCGGATTCAGCCGTCGCAGGGCGGTGGGCTACAATCGGGGTGACATCAGGCGAACCGGCATGAGAACCCATCGCCCGCCCAAAGGTTATTACAGCGAGCCCGAGGCCGCCCGCGCCCTTGGACTGACGCTTGACGATTTCCGCGCGCTGGTGCGCGCTCACCTGCTCGAGGACGACGAGGAGATGGCGAACCTCCCCAGGATGTACTTCCAGCCATCCGATCTCGTGGTGCTCCGCCTGCTGGCAGCCAGCCATCAGGCGCCCGCCTGCGCCGCCGTGCGCTGAAGAACAGCGCGGCGGGCTTGCGCTTCCCCCGCTGCTGCGCGACACTAAAGCCTGCCTCCGGGGAGGGGGCGTTCAGTGAAGGATTTCATTCTTGCGGACCTCGAGCAGGATCTGGCCAACATCGAGGAGTATTTCGAGCGCTCCACCCGCAGTCTGACCGAGGAAGACTCCGGCTTCGCGCCGGCGGAAGGCACGTTCACCGCCGCGCAGCAGATGGCGCACGTCGCGCAGACCATCGAATGGTTCTTTGATGGCGCCTTCAACCCGGCGGGCTTCTCGATGGACTGGGAGGGCATGGACCGCGAGGTTCGCAGCGTGCAGTCTCTCGCCGAGGCCCGGCGCTGGGTGGAGCGGGCCTTTGCCGCAGGCAAGGCTGCCATTGGCGCCCACAGCCCGGAAGAGTGGGGTGCGCCGCTTCCGGACGGGCCGATCATGGGCGGCGCGCCCCGGTTCACCGTTCTCGGCGCCATCCGCGACCATACGGCTCACCACCGCGGCGCGCTCACCGTGTACGCCCGGTTGCGCGGCAAGGTGCCGCCGATGCCCTACATGGAAGCGCCGGAGGCTTGACAGCCGGGCCCGGAAGGTCCACAATGCCGGGCGGAGGATGGCGCGATGGCGATCCGTGTGCTCGCGGCGGTGATCGGGGCTCTGCTGCTGGCGCTGCTGCTGCCCGTGCCGGTGGCTGGATGACTCATGCGAGGTCGAGTCCTGCCAGCCAGGAACGGAACTCGCGGCCCAGGTCCGGCCGTTTGAGCGCAAACTCGACGGTGGCTTGCAGGAAGCCGAGCTTGTCGCCGGCATCGAACCGCTTGCCGCTGAACTTCACGCCATAGATGGGGCGGTTCTTCAGAAGGTGCTTCAGCGCATCGGTCAACTGGATTTCGTTGTTGCGCCCCGGCGGCGTGGCTTCGATCGAGGTGAAGATCTCGGGTGTCAGAATGTAGCGTCCGATAATCGCCAGACTGGAGGGCGCATCGTCCGGGCGCGGCTTCTCGACAAGATCGTGGATGCGGAAGACCTGCCCGTCCATTCCCACGTGCGGGCGCGGTTCGGCGGCGACCACGCCGTAGGCGCTGATTTGCTCGCGCGGGACCTCCATCAGGGCCACCACCGAAGTGCCGTAAAACTCATACACGGACAGCAACTGCCGCAGGCAGGGAACAGGGGCGTCGATGACGTCGTCCGAGAGCACGACGGCGAACGGCTCCGGCCCCACCAGTTCCTTGGCGCGCAGCACGGCGTGACCCAGTCCGAGGGCCTCCTTCTGCCGCACGTAGGCCACGTCGATCATGTCCGAGATGGCGCGCACAGCCTCAAGCGTTTCCGTCTTGCCCCGGGATTCGAGCAACTGCTCCAGTTCGAAGGAGACGTCGAAGTGATCCTCGATGGCGGTCTTGCCGCGGCCGGTGACGATCACGATGTGCCGCATGCCGCTGGCAATGGCCTCTTCGATGCCGTACTGGATGAGAGGCTTGTCCACCAGTGGAAGCATCTCTTTCGGCATGGCTTTGGTAGCGGGCAGGAAGCGCGTGCCCAGGCCCGCGGCGGGGAAGACGGCCTTGCGTACGGGCGGAATCATCATGCCCATTGTAGAAGACGGCGCCTCGGCAGCCCATCACCCGGAGCAGGGACGCGGCCGCAATAAATCCGGTACAGGCAGCGCCGCGCACGGTGCGCCGATACCCGAGAATCAGCCGGAAATGCCTGAAATTGAAAGCGATCGCTGCCCTGTGCTAGTTTCGTGGAGAGAGGTAGCTGGGTTTCACTTCGCACGAGAGGGGATTCCATCATGGCCTATGTGATTGCTGAACCGTGCATCGGCACCAAGGACACCGCTTGCGTCGACGCTTGCCCGGTGGACTGCATCCACCCGCGCAAGGACGAGCCCGCCTATGAGCAGGCGGAGATGCTCTACATCGACCCGGTGGAATGCATCGACTGCGGCGCCTGCGTGCCGGTGTGCCCGGTGAGCGCCATTTTCGCTCTCGACGACCTGCCGGAGAAGTGGAAGGATTACGCGCAGAAGAACGCCGCCTATTACGGGCGCTGACTCGCGCCGCGCCTACGCCGCCTCCAGGTCCGCGTAACCGGCGAGGCGGATGCCGCACTCTCGGGCGGCGCGCCGCACCTCGGGATCGGTCAGCACACGCAATTCCGCCTCGCGGCTCTCCTTCAGCCGGGTTGGCGCGCTTCTCAGGTCCTCGTCGCAGTATCCGGGGTGAGTCATGAACTCTGTCGTACCCGGCGGCAGTGTGCGCAAGAGCGCGGCGACGTCCCCGGCCGTGAAACGTCCGGTCCACTGGAACCCGGCGAAGTGATCCGTGGCGCACAAGCCTGCGGCGCGGATTCGCCGTTCAAGACCGCCTTGAAAAGGCGTCATGGCGCGCCGCACCAGGCGCACGGCGAAAGGCGCGGGGGCGGGGGAGGCGGGCATGGGCAAGTCAAAGGGACGGCGCACCCAGCGCACGCCATACTCGCGGCCCAGACGCAAGACCGCCTCCAGAACGGGAGGCAGCAGGTGGGTGTGCTTGTGCGTGTCCAGGTGTGTGACGCGAAGGCCTGAGGCCAGGATCTTCTCCAGCTGCGCCCTCAACTCGTCGTAAGCGTTCAGGCGGCGGAGCGCCAGCGCGCGCACCAGCTCGGCGATGCTCTGCGGCAACGGCATCCCGCTCCGGACGGAGAGTCCTTGCACGAGCGTCAGGTGCGCGCCCACGTCGAGCGAAGGATGCGACCGGGCGAGCTCCACGGCGTGCTCGAACGCCGCGCCGTTGGCCATCAGCGTGGCAGAGGTGAGGATGCCGTTCAGGTGGCAGTGGAGGATGCCGAGGTTGACGCCGCGCGTGAATCCGAAGTCGTCGGCATTGACCGTAAGAGTGCGCGCGGCCATCAGAACAGCTTGAGCTGGATCGTGAGGAACTTCTTGGGGTTGGCGCGGAAGTCGCGCATCAGGGAGGTCATCTGGGAAGAGGTGGCCGTGAGGTTTTCATACAACGCCGGGTTGGTCATCAGCTGCCCGAGGGTTCCTTGCCCGGCGTTGAGGCGGTCGATGGTGAGGTTGACCTTGTCGAGTGTGGCCACCAGGCGCTGGTGCAGAGCCTCGTCCCGCAGGAGCTTGCCGGCGGTGCCCTCGCCCTTGTTGAGGTTCTCGACCAGCGTGTGCAGCTCTTTGGAAGTGGCGCGCAGCTCGTCGTAGAGCGCGGGGTCCTTGAGAAGGCGCCCTGCGGTGCCTTCGCCGCGCTCCAGCCCCTCGGCGAGGCGGTCGAAGCGCGCCAGCGTGCGGCGCAGATCCTGGTAGAGGCCCTCGTCGTAGACGAGGTGTCCGACAGTGCCTCTGCCCTCGCGCACGGCGGCGGTGATCTGCTGCACGTCGGCCAGGGTGTTGTTGATGCGGGCGTAGAGCTGCTCGTCCTTGATGAGGCGGCCGAGGTTGCCGCGCCCGGACTCGATGTGTTCGATGAGCCCGTCCACCCGCCTGAGGATTGACTGCATTGAGTCCAGCAGGGGCATGGCGGACTGCACGACCTCGAGGAAATCCTTGTCGTCGCGCGCGCGCAGGGTGCCGCCGTTCTGAATGGTCTTCTGGCTTGTGCCTCGGCGGATGTTGAGGAACTTCGAGCCGAGCACGTTTTCTGCGCTGAAGCCGATGACGGAATCTTCCGGAATGAGCGGCAGCGCGTCAAGGTCGACGGCGAGCGTCATGCGCACGGCGCGGGTGTTGTCCTTCTCGCCGGTGATCTCGATCTTTCTGACCTTGCCGACGAGGATGCCGTTCAGCCGGACGGCGGAACCTTCCGTCATCGCCGCCGAGTCCATCATGAAGGTGTAAAGGGTGGCCTTTTCCTCAAACGGGTTGTCGGCGCCGGTCATGAGGAAGATAAGCAGGGCCAGCAGCGACAGCGCGACGATGGCCATGATTCCTACCCGGAGCTGCGACCAGGCGACCTTCTGTGAAGACGGCATGGCTCTTCTCCCTAGCTTCCCATGATTGTCAGGGATTCGTGGCGCGCCTTATCGGCTGGAGAACTTGGCGACATAGGGGTCCTGACAGGCGTCGAATTCAGCGGGCGTGCCCAGAAACACGATTCTTCCCTCGCGCAGCACCATGTAGCGGGTCCGGGTGCTGCCAGGTTCGGCGGGGACGAGGCGTCCGGCGGCGGCGTCCCAGCAGTAGCGGTCCAGCAGCTCGCCGTCCTGGTGGCGGTGCGTCACCATCACCGTGGTGGCGTGGCTGGCGTCGCGACCTTTGACGATCAGCGCCATGATGGTGGTGGCGGTGATGGGGTCCAGCCCGGCGGTCGGCGAATCGTACAGCAGCAGCTCAGGCTGTGTGACGATGGCGCGAGCGATGCCGACGCGCCGCCGCATGCCGCCGCTCAGCTCGCTGGGGAACTTGTCCAGTGTGTGGCCGAGTTCGACGAAGTCGAGCGACTGCTGGACGCGGCGGCGGATCTCGTCCTCCGACAACGGCGTACGCTTCTGGTTGAGCAGAGGGTAGGCGACGTTCTCTTCGACGGTGAGCGAATCAAAGAGCCCGCCTTCCTGGAACAGCATGCCGATCCGCGCCCGGATGTCGTTCCACTGCTGTTCCCCGCAGGCGCTGACATCTTCTCCGAAGAGCCAGATGCGCCCGCGCGTGGGCCGCAGCAGGCCGAGGGCCAATTTCAGGATCAGCGTCTTGCCGCTGGCGGCGGCGCCCTGGATGACCAGCGTGTCGCCGCGCGAGACCTCGAAGGTGATGCCGTCGAGAACGCACTCCTCGCCGAAGGCGAGGCAGACGCCTTCGAACCGCATCACGGATGTGCCGTCCTGCGCGCCCATCTCCGCTCACAACTTCGTGAAGATCCGGCCGATGATGAAGGTGAGCACGACCACCCAGACGCTCGCCACCACCACGGCCTGCGTCGTCGAGCGGCCCACGCCCTGCGTGCCCCCGGTGGTCTGCATGCCGTAATAGCAACCCACCAGCGACAGCACGACGGCAAAGCAGAGAGGTTTCAGCAGCCCCTGCGCGATATCGTTGTACTCGATGGCGCGCCAGGCGGTCTCCCAGTATTGCGTGCCAGGCGTGAGTTGCAGCATCACACAAGCGACCACCCAGCCGCCCACGAGCCCGAGGAAATCGGCGAGTACGGTGAGTAGCGGGAGAACGATTGCCGTGGCCAGCAGCCGCGGCTTGACGAGTTTCAGCACCGGATCCGTGCCGAGAGCGCGCATGGCGTCGATCTGCTCGGTCACCTTCATGGAGCCGAGTTCGCTGGCCATGCCCGAGGAGTTTCGCCCCGCCACCATCAGCGCCGTGAGCACCGGGCCCATCTCGCGCACCATTGTGATGGCCACGATCGTGCCCACCTGCGACGTGGCGCCGTAGGTTTGCAGCGCGCGCGCCATTTGCAGGGCCATGACGGCGCCGCTGAAGAAGCCCGTCAGTCCCACCACCGGAAGGCTTCCCACGCCGATCAGGTCCATCTGGATGACGGTGTCGCCCCAGTAGGCGGGCTTGCGGAACAGGCCGCGGAAAGAGCGGATCGCGAGAAGGACGAACTCCTGGAACGTGTAGACGGGCCGTTTGAGGAGATCCAGCAAGGGGCGGTTCCTCTCGCTGACTTGATGCTAGCATAGCGGTTACAAAGGCTCGGGAAAGCCGGGAATTTCACGCTGATGAAGGGACTCACCGACATCGCCGGGCTGAGGGTGGGCCACGCCTCGGACTTTGAGGCGCTCACCGGGTGCACGGTGATTCTGTGCGAGAAGGGCGCCGTCGCCGGCGTCGACATCCGGGGCGGGGCCACCGGCACCGAAGAGATGGACGTGATGAGCCCGTTCCACCTGACGCCGCACGTCCATGCCGTCGTGCTGGCCGGCGGCAGCGCCTTCGGGTTGGAGGCGGCCAGCGGGGTGAGGCGCCATCTCGAGCAGAAGGGCGTGGGCTTTCAGACCGGCGCAGCGGTGGTGCCGATCGTGCCCTGCGCAATCCTCTACGATCTGGCCTTGGGGAAGGCAAACGTGCGGCCCACGCGTGAGATGGGCGAGGCTGCTGCCGCGGCGGCGCACGACGGCGCTGTGGGGGAAGGAAGCGTCGGGGCGGGCACGGGCGCCACAGTCGGCAAGGCGCTGGGGCTGGCGCACGCGATGAAGGGCGGCGTGGGGACGTTCACCGTGGATCTGGGCGGCGGTGTGAAGGTCTCCGCGCTGGTAGCCGTGAACGCGTGGGGCGACGTGGTCGATCCGCGCGACGGCCGCATCGTCGCCGGCACGCGCAAGTCGCCCGGATCGCGGGAGTTCGCCAATTCCGCCGCGCTGATGAAGACGCGCGCCGCGCCTTCGATCCCCGGCCGCAACACGACGCTGGCCGTGGTGGCCACCAACGCGCGGCTCAGCAAGGTGCAGGCGGCGCGGCTGGCGCAGATGGGCCAGCAAGGGCTGGTGCGCGCCATTTCGCCCGTACACACTTCGGTGGATGGCGATCTGTGCATCGGTTTGTCGGCGGGGGCGCTGGAAGCGCGGCCGGATGCGCTCGGCGTCGCCGCCGCGGAGGCTGTCGCCGAGGCCATCCTGCGCGCCGTGCGCCACGCCAGGACGCTCGGCGGCGTGCCGGGACTTGCGGGGTGAATCATGCGTCTTCTCTGTCTGCTCTTGCTGCTCTCGGCTGCTGCGTTTGCGCAGCCGCCGGTTTACTGGCTGCTGTGGTTTGATACCGAGGATTACATCGAGCCGAGCTCAGACGACGCGGCGCTGCGGCTGGCGGAAGGGCTTCGCGAGCGAGGCGTGCGCGCGACGTTCAAGATCGTCGGCGAGAAGGCGCGTGTGTGGGTTCAGCGCGGGCGCCAGGACGTGATCCGCGCGCTCGCCGCCCATGACATCGGCTACCACACCGAGTTCCACAGCATCCATCCCGCGCCCGCCGAGTATCTGGAGCTGATGGGACTGCTCGACGGCGCCGCCGAATTCACGCGGCGCGAGAAGGGCGGCTTTCTGCTTCTGGAAAAGCTGTTCGGACAGCTGCCGAGTTGCTACGGACAGCCCGGCAACTCCTGGGCGCCGCAGGTCAACCTCGCCCTGCGCTCGTGGGGCGTGAAAGTTTACATGGATGACGCCGGGCAGGTGGGCTTCGACGGCCAGCCCTTCTGGTACGGCGGCCTGCTTTACATCTTCAATTTGGGCCGGCACACTGTGCGGGCGGAGCTGAACGACCTTGCGTCGCTCGATGCGGCGAAGAGGCGTTTCGACGAGGCGGTGGAATCCGCGCGGCGGCTTGGCGGAGGCGTGGTGCAAACCTACTATCACCCCACTGAATGGGTCGCCACGCATTTCTGGGACGGGGTGAACTTCTCCCACGGCGCGAACCCGGAGCGAGCCGAGTGGAAGAAACCGCCGTTGCGGAGCCCCGAGTCGCGCGAACGGGCGTTCCGCGTTTTCTTCGACTGGGTGGATTACGTGCGGCGCACGCCGAACCTGCGGATCGTCACCGCGCGCGAGGCCATTGCGCTGTTCGAGCCGCGCGACGCGGCGCCGCCGTCAGGGCTGGCGCGCAGGCTCGCCGAAAGTCTGGATGCGCACGAAGGCTTCTCCGCCGCCGATCTGCTGTTGAGCCTGCTGGGACTTGAGCCGCAGCATGTGGACGGACCGCTGCGCCGCGTGTCCACCACCTGGCAGGAGCCGCAGATCCCGCGTGCCGTTTTCGGCCGCGCCCGGCAGGAGGCGGCGGAGTTCATCCGGGTCCACGGGCGCCTTCCGGACGCGGTGTGGCTCGGCAGCCGGCGCCTGTCGATCGAGGACTTTGCCGCCACGCTGGCTGCCGATGGCGGACAGGGCCCTGTGGAATTGCGGAAAGGGCGGCCGGATTTCGAGCGGCGCATCGGGCGGGACGCGGCGCGGCTCTACAACTGGGTGATCCACCCGAAAGGCTTCGCGCCGGAGCCGCTGCTCGAGATGGCGCGGCTGCAAGCGTGGACGCTGAAGCCGGCGCGGCTGCGGCGCTGATCATTCGTAAGGCCAGACGGGGCGGGTGAACAACCCGCCGTCCACCCAGACGGTCTGGCCGGTGATGAATTCGGCGCGGTCTTCGCAGAGAAAGGCCACGGCGGCGCCCACGTCCGACGGCAGTCCGATGCGGCGCAGGGGAGTGAGGCGCGACCACGTGCCCGCGTAGTCGCCCGCTTCCTGCTTTGTGCGCTCGATCTCGATGGCGCCCGGAGCGACGCAGTTGACGCGGATCCGGTAGGGGCCCAGCTCCACTGCCGCGACTTTGGTGAACTGCTCGATGCCGCCCTTCGAGGCCGTGTAGTTCACCAGGTTCGGGAAGGGCCACTTGTTGCAGCCGGAGCCGATGTTGACGATCACGCCGCCGCCGGAGCCTTTCATTGCCCGCGCCGCGCGTTGTGTGCACAGGAAGCAGCCTTTCAGGTTCACGTCGAGCACGCGGTCCCACTCTTCTTCGGTGAGCTCGAGCAGCGGCTTCCAGGTCTGGATGCCGGCGTTGTTGACGAGGATGTCGAGCCGGCCCCGGTCAGCGAGCATTCGTTCGAACATGGCGTCCACCTGCTCGCGGGAGGAAACATCGGCGCGTATGGTGAAAGCGAGGCGGCCGAGGGAGCGGATCACCTCGGCGGTGGACTCCGCGCCCGCAGCGTCGGAGTGATAGTTCACGGCGACGTCCGCGCCACGGCGGGCCAGTTCGAGCGCAATGCCCTTGCCCACGCCCTTGCTGGCGCCTGTCACGAGAGCGAGCCTGTTGGCCAGCGGCAGTTCCGGCATGCACAAGATTCTACTTGGCCCGCGGGCCGGGCTCAAAGATGAGGTAGGGCGCGCGGGCCGGATCCGAGCAGCCGTCGAACGGCGCGCCCGGCGCCACCGTGATCCGCTCCCAGCGAACGCCGGGCGGCAGCGGCACCGTGGCCCACCCGCGAGCGCGGGACGCCACAGGCGCCGTCTTGCCATTGAGCAGCACTCGCTCCGGGGGCTCCCTGCGCAGGTGCAGAAGGAGAACGACGCGCGCCCGCCTCGGCGGCGGCGGCGCCGGCGCGCGAAACACCAGGCGCAGCGCGCCGTCCGCCGCTGTGGACGCAATGCACGGCGCCAGCAAGGGCTGCTCCGCTCCCGCCACGCCGCCCAGGCCGCCGAGAAGCAAAATTCTGCGGGTCGGACGCAAAAAAAAGTTGCTCCCTCCTCCCGATCTTATTCACACTTGGTAGACGGAGGCACTCGAACCAGAATTGAACCTCAAGCTGCCTGAAGCCGCACCCGTGCGGGAGCCGTCCGACCGGTGGACGGTGGCGGATGCACGGGAGCTCTACGATATCGACCGGTGGGGCAAGGGCTACTTCTCGATCAGCGAGGAGGGGCACGTCCTCGTCCATCCAACCAAGGACCCGCAGCGCTTCGTCGACCTGAAGGAACTGGTGGACACCCTGGTGCTGCGCGGCATCGACCCGCCCCTGTTGCTGCGTTTCCCGCAGATCCTCGGGCGCCAGCTCGAGGAGATGTGGCAGGTGTTCGACGCCGCCATCCGGGACCACAACTACCAGGGCAGCTACCGCTGCGTATATCCGATCAAGGTGAACCAGCAGCGGCAGGTCGTGGAGGAGATCTACGCCCTGGGGCGGCAGTACGGATTCGGCCTCGAGGCGGGCTCGAAGCCGGAACTGCTGGCGGTGATGGCTATCGCCGACAACGGGACGCCGATCATCTGCAACGGCTTCAAGGATGACGAGTACATCGAGCTGTGCATGCTGGCACGGAAGGTCGGCCGTGACATCACGCCGGTGGTGGAGAAGTACACCGAGCTCGAGCTGATCCTTCAGAAAGCGGAGAAGCTCGGCGTGCGGCCCTCCATCGGGATCCGCATCAAGCTGGCCAGCCGCGGCGCGGGGCGGTGGAAGTCCTCCGGCGGCTACCGCTCCAAGTTCGGGCTCACCGTCTCGGAAGCCATGCGGGCGCTGGAGACGCTGAAGCTGCTCGGCATGGAGGACTGCCTGAAGCTGCTGCACTTCCACCTGGGAAGCCAGATCACCAACATCCGCCACATCAAGGGCGCCGTCATCGAGGCGGCGCGCGTGTACGTGGACCTGAAGAAGCAGGGCGCAGGGCTGGAGATCCTCGACGTCGGCGGCGGGCTCGGGATCGACTACGACGGTTCGCAAACCGACTTCGAGTCGAGCGTCAACTACACGCTGCAGGAATACGCCAACGACATCATCTACCACGTCCAGAACGTCTGCGACGAAGCGGAAGTGCCGCACCCGGTGATCATGAGCGAAAGCGGGCGCGCCGTCGCCGCCTACCACAGCGTGCTGGTTTTCAACGTCCTGGGTGTGAGCGGCTTCGGCGAGGAGCAGGTGCCCGAGGAGCTGCCGGAAGATGCCGAGCAGCCCCTGGTGGACCTGCTGGAGACGTACCGCAACCTCAGCCTCAAGAATCTGCTCGAGACTTTCCATGACGCCCAGCAGGCGCTGGATTCGGCGCTGAACCTGTTCAGCCTCGGCTACCTGCCGTTGCGGCAACGGTGCCTGGCGGAGAACCTCTACTGGCTGATCTGCCGGCGGGTGTTGTCCCTGGCCAAACAGCTGGATGTCTTCCCGGAGGAGCTGGAGGGGCTGGAGAGCATGCTCTCCGACACCTATTTCTGCAACTTCTCGCTCTTCCAGAGCATGCCGGACAGCTGGGCGGTGAAGCAGTTGTTTCCGATCATGCCCATCCACCGCCTGCGGCAGCGCCCCACGCGGCACGCCGTGCTCGGCGACATCAGCTGCGACAGCGACGGCAAGGTGGATCAGTTCATCGACCGCCGCGACGTGAAAAAGACACTTCCGCTGCACGGGTTCAACGGCGAGCCTTACTACCTGGGCGCTTTTCTGGTAGGCGCCTACCAGGAGATCCTGGGCGACCTGCACAACCTCTTCGGGGACACGCACGCCGTGCACGTGCGCGTGAACGACCAGAACAAGCCCGTGCTGGAAGCGGTGATCCGCGGCGACAGCGTGAAAGAAGTGCTCGCCTACGTCCAGTTCAGCTCCTCGCAGCTGCTGGAACAGTTCCGCCGCGACGTGGAAGAAGCCGTCATGGCGGGCAAGATCGGCTATGAAGAAAGCGGGCGGCTGCTGAAGTTTTACGAAGAAGGGCTGTACGGCTACACGTATCTCGAAGACGCGCACCGCACCTGATGCGCGCCGCAAGGCTTACTTGACGGTGTGATCCAGCGGGCGCCCGGTCTTTTCGTAGAGGCTGCGCCTCGCCTTCTTGTCGCCTTCCAGGATCTTCCGCGCCGCCTCTGCCACCTTCTCCGCCTGCGCGCGGGGAACCACCACGACGCCGTCGCTGTCGGCGACAACGATGTCGCCCGGGAAAACCAGCACCCCGCCGACCGACACAGGCTGGTTGTAGCTCTCCACGATCACGCGGCCGGGATTGATGCCGCGCGTGTATTGCCGCTGGTAGATCGGGATGCGCTGGAGGATGTTCTCGTCCGAGTCCCGGCAGCCGCCGCTGGTGACGATGCCGCGCATGCCCCGCGAGGTCCAGTTCAATGCGTTGTTGGATCCGCAAAAGCCCGAGTCGTGCGTCCCTTGAGCGTCGATCACCAGCACCGTGCCGGGGCTCAGCCAGCGCGCGAAATCTTCCGGCGTCTTCTGGCTGTACCACTGCCCTTCCCATTTCGCGAACGCCTCGTGGCTCGGAAAGTCAGGCGTGCGGCCTTGCGCCGGCACGATCCGCAGTGTCACCGCAATGCCCGTGATGCGGTGCCGGAAGTCTTTCTCGTCCCTCCACATGGGCAGGATGCCGGCGTCCATGATCATCACGTTGGCCAGTCCGGCGATGTCCAGTCCGTCGTTGACGTCAGCCACGCGCAGCCCCTCGTACAGCTTCAGGAGCCGTTCGTTCTCCGCCTGATCGAAGGGCTTCACCGGCAGATATTGCTTCGTGAACGGCGGCTGCGGCTGGGCCGCCAGAACCAGTGGCAGGATGCAAAGGTACAGTTTGCGGGTCATGGCCGTTCTCTCCTCTGATATCCTGAAAAGGAGCACTTCATTCTACTTCCAGAGAGGATACTCCTGAATGGCACTCAAAGTCGCGATCAACGGGTTTGGCCGCATCGGGCGCAACGTCCTGCGGGCCGGTTACAAGAATCCTGACATCGAGTTCGTCGCCACCAACGATCTCACTGACACCAAGACCCTGGCGCACCTGCTGAAGTACGACTCGGTCCTCGGCCCGCTCGATGCCGAGGTCAGCGCCGGCCCGGATTCGATCACGGTGAACGGCAAGACGATCAAGGTCTTCCAGCAGAAGGACCCCGCCGCCATTGACTGGTCCAGCCTCGGCGCTCAGATCGTCATCGAGAGCACTGGCAAGTTCACCGACGCCGAAGCCGCCAAAGCGCATCTGAAGGGCACGGTGAAGAAGGTGATCATCTCCGCTCCGGCCAAGAACGAAGACATCACCGTCGTGATGGGCGTCAACCACACGGCCTATGATCCGGCGAAGCACCATATCGTGAGCAACGCCAGCTGCACGACGAACTGCCTGGCGCCGGTGGTGAAGGTGCTGCATGAGCAGTTCGGCATCGAGAAAGGCTCGATGACGACCATTCACAGCTACACCAACGACCAGAATGTGCTCGACTTTCCCCACAAGGATCTGCGCCGCGCCCGCGCCGCCGCGATCAACATGATCCCGACCACGACCGGCGCCGCCAAGGCGATCGGCCTGGTGATGCCCGAACTGAAGGGCAAGCTCGACGGTTACGCGATGCGCGTGCCGACGCCCAATGTGAGCGTCGTCGATCTGGTGGCGGTTCTGAAGAAGAGCGCGACCGCGGAGGAGATCAATGCCGCGCTGAAGGCTGCCGCCGAAGGGCCGATGAAGGGCATCCTCGCCTTCACCATGGATCCGGTGGTGTCCACCGACATGATGCGCAACCCGAACTCCTCGATCGTGGACGGCCAGATGACCAAGGTGCTGGACGGCAATCTCGCGAAGGTGGTCTCCTGGTACGACAACGAGTGGGGTTACTCCTGCCGCGTCGTCGATCTCTGCCTGTACATGGCGTCGAAGGGTCTGTAATCCACCCTTCTCCCTTGTGTTGATGCGTGGGGGCCCCGCCGGCGCAGGCCGCGCGGGGCTCCGGCGTTTCCGGGGCGATCCGGCATGGTACACTCGCGGCGATGATGGCGGAAGCGGCCGGCCTGCTGCTTGCCACCGGGGGCGTGCTCGCCTGGGGCGCGCGGGCGCGCTCGGCGCAGCTTTTCTGTTCTTCGCTGTGGCGGGGGCCGAAGTCCCGGCGCGCGCTGGCTCTGACCTTTGACGACGGTCCCAGCGAATCGACGCTTGACCTGCTGAGCCTTCTGCATACTTACGGCGTGCGCGCCACGTTTTTTCAGCTCGGCCACCACGCCCGGCGGCTGCCTCGCACGGTGTGGCGCTGCGTGGAGGAGGGCCACGAGATCGGCAACCACTCCGACCGCCACCACGGGCTTTGGCTGCGGAGCCCGCAGTTCATCCGCGACGAGATCGGGCGCGCGCAGGAATCGCTGGCGCGCCTCGCGGGAGCGCCGCCGCGGCTGTTCCGCTCGCCGTATGGCGTGCGCTGGTTCGGCCTGCGCGGCGCGCTGCGCGAGTTCGGGCTGAAGCACGTCGCCTGGTCGGTGCTCGCGCGCGATTATGCGCTCGACGCCGAGGGCGTCGTGGCGCACGTGGCGCCGCGCGTGTCGCCGGGCGCGATCCTGTGTTTTCATGATGGGCGCGAGATGCGCCACTCGCCCGATATCTCCTCCACGCTGGGCGCGCTCGAGCGGCTCCTGCCCCGCTGGCTGGAGGATGGTTACGAGTTCCTGACTGTGAGCGAGATGTTTGCCCCGCAAGGAGGCGCCCCGGCGCCGTGAGCACGCCTCCATCGCGCAAGCTGCGCGATGCCGCCGCCGTGTGGGCGCCCGCGGCGACGATGCTGCTTGCGTCGCTGATCAGCTACATCGACCGCAACACACTGGCTCTTCTGGCGCCGACGATCCTCGCCGAATGCCGCTTGAGCGCGGAACAGTACGGCTGGATCCTCTCCGCGTTCTCGGTGGCCTACATGGCCGGCAATCCGCTGTGGGGCCGGTGGCTGGACCGTGCCGGCGTACGCCGGGGCATGGGGGTGGCGGTGGCGCTGTGGACCGCGGCCAGCGCCGCCCACGCGTTTCTGTCCAGCTTCTGGAGCTTCGCCGCCGCCCGCGCGCTGCTGGGCTTCGGCGAAGGGGCCACGTTCCCGGGCGGGCTCCGCACAGTGGTGCAGACGTTGCCGGAAGGGTTGCGCAGCCGCGGCGCGGCGCTCGCCTACAGCGGCGGCTCGCTGGGCGCGGTGCTCACGCCGCTGATCGTGACGCCCATTTACGCCGCTTTCGGATGGCGCGCCGCGTTTCTGTTCACCGGACTGATCGGCGGCGCGTGGCTCTTGCTGTGGCGCCGCGTCAGCCGGAGGGCGGAGTTGCGCGCGCCCCACGCGGCCGGAGCGCGGCGGGCGGAACGGCTCGAATGGCGCGACCGCCGCTTGTGGGCTTTCATCGCCTCGTACGCGTTGGGCTGCCTGCCGCTGGCCTTCGTCCTCTACCAGGCGCCGCTGTACTTCGGGCGCGCGTGGGGCAAGTCGCAGACCGAGATCGGCGCCGTGCTGTGGATTCCCCCGCTCGGTTGGGAGTGCGGCTACTTCTTTTGGGGCTGGCTGGCGGACCGTTTGGCACGCGGGCGCAGCGATGTGGCGCCGGTTTTCCGCGGGCTGACGCTGGCAGCGCTGGCGGGAACGGTTCCGCTGGCGCTGGGGGCGCGGACCGCGTCGTTCGGCTGGCTGCTCGTGTTGCTGTTCTGGGCGATGTTCATCGCCGGCGGCAACGTGATCGTGAGCCTCGCATACGCCACGCGCGTGGTGGCGCCGCCTCACGCCGGGCTGATGGCGGGGCTGGGCGCGGGGTCCTGGTCGGCGGTAGTGGCTTTGACGATGCCCGTGTTCGGACGGCTGATGGATCTGCGCGCGTGGGATGCGGCGTTCGGCGCGGCAGCCGGCGTGCCGGTGGCCGGCTTCTGCCTCTGGCTGCTGCTGAACCGCCGGGCGGCTCAGCCCAAAGGCGGGCGAACGAAGGATTCGAGCAGCTCCTGAAGCAGCGGCGTGCGCGGGTAGGCGTGGCCCTTGTACTGGCGGAAGCCTTCGGCCCATTCGACGCCGCACAGCCTGCCCCGGCTGCGCGTCCACTCTTCCATCGTCTCCAGATAGTCGTCCATGCCGTGCTGGCGCTTCAACCACTCGCGCTGGCTTGCGTGCGCCGCCAGCATCTTGCGCTTCTGCTCCATCACTCCGCCGACGTCGATAAAGAAGTCTGCCGGAACAGTGTTGCCTTCCCGGTCAATGCCCTCCGCCGGGTCCATGTAATAGAGGTGCGGGATGGCGGGCAGCGCCGGCGCCTGATCGAACGCCTGTGTGTGATAGTTGGGCGCGGAGGCGCCGAAGCAGGCATCCGTCACCAGGCGGCTGGTGGCTTCGTGGTCGCAATGGTAATCGCGCGGGGAAGCCGTCAGCACAAGATCCGGGCGGTGTTTGCGCAGCGCCGCAGTGACCCTGCGGCGGGAGGAGTCGTCCTCGAAGATCGACAGGTCCTTGAAGCCCAGCGTGTGATGTTCTGCGCCGATCACGGCGGCGGCGCGTTGCGCCTCCAGGCGGCGGAGGTCGGCGATCTCCTCCGGCGGGAGCACCGTGCTGCCGCAGTCGCCCGAGGTCATGGTGAGGATCACCACCTTGTGCCCTGCCTGCGCAAGCAGCGCCAGCGTGCCGCCGGCGAGGAACTCGGCATCGTCGGGGTGGGCGTGAATGCAGGCGATTCTCATGAGCTTTCCTCCGCGCCCACGCGGACCAGCTCGCACTCGCAGCAATCACTGCACCGCTGGCATTTCGTGCAGAGGTGGTTATCGCAGGCGTCCTTTGTACACCAGAGGCAGATGCGGATGGCCGGCTCGCCGCAGATGCTGCACGGGAAAGTCGGCGTGGCGCCGGAATTCACTTGCGCGGGGCTTGCTTCAGCGTCCGTTCTCTGCACCGCTGCGCCTCCTGTTCGGCAGTTTCCCATTCCCGTTCGCGCACTGCGGAGAGCTCCAGCACATGGGTCCGCAGCCATTCGCGGTCGCTGGCGGCCGCCAGTTCGCTCTCGAGCAGATCGGCCACGGCCGGGTTCTGATAGCGCCGCACGGCTTCGCTCAACGACCGGGCCAGGTTCACGAAGTTCTCCAGCCGCACCAAAGTCTCCACTGCCACGGCGAGCCCGTTGGGCCGTTCCATGAGCCGCGCCGCCGCAATTTCCACGGAGCCCAGAGCCGCCAGACAATCCCGGTGTTGCTGCTCGTACTGTTTGGGCGCGCCGGCGGCGGTCCACCGCTCCGGCTGGAGCCGCTCAAGCAGAGGCTTTACGCCCCCCAGCCCGCGCACGAGCTTCGCCACGCGGGGCCTCAGTTCCCAATCGGGCAACAGCCCCGCCTCCGGCGCGGAAGCAGCTTGGTGGCTTGCCAGCAACAGAACAGCGATAAGCGCGAACACTCTGTAGCCAGTGTACCTGCAAGGCTCGCGCCGCGTTTGGGTGGCGGTTGCACGGATGTCAACCTTCGCCGGGGCTCAGTTGCCCGGCGGAGGAGGTGGAGGGGGCGGTGGAGGCGGAGGCGTCGCGCCGGTATCGCCCGGCAATCCGCCGCCGGCCGGAGGCGGAGGCACTGGCACGTTGGTCGGCGCGCCACCCCCGCCTCCCGGGAGCCGGGGGGTTCGAACGAGAATCTGCCACACCACATCCGCCATGAACTGCATCACGCGTCCGCGATCCAGCCGCCGCATCGCCGAGAGCGGGCTGTTTCGATACACGACCAGCTCTTCGCCTGCGTTCAGAATTTTCGGATCGCCGTCACGCGGCAGGAGACGGTGCTCCACCGCCACCTGCCCCTCCTCGACGACGATGTGCGTGGTTTCGTCGCTGGGATCGACGCTGACGTCGAACACCGTTCCGCGCACGGAGATCACCGCCGTCGGCGTATGCACGCGGTTGAAGTTCGGCGCCCCGCCGAGCTTCTGGATCTGCACGCGGATGCGCCCCAGCCAGACGTCCACCAGGTCGCGCCAGTTGCCGCTGTTGGCCCGGAAGGTAACACGCGAGTTCGGGAAGACCTCGAACGTGCTGCCGTCGGCCACACGGAAGACGGCGTAGCCGTCGGGGCCGGTAACAACGATCTGCTGCGGCTGGACGCGGTCCCCTGCGTTCACGGCCCACAGATAGGAGTCGCGCAGCAGCGAGACGTTGCCTTCCACGGTCACCGCCGTGGCCGCCGCCGCGCCCGCCGAACTGTTCCAGAACTGGGCCGACACGGGCAGCGACAGCGCCACCGCTGCCAGCAGCGTCGCCAGTCTCCGGACGGACTGCTCGCGCACGGTCCTCCTCATCGGGACCTCGAACTCTCTAATCTACCACCAAACTTGCTCTGCAAGAATAGGTCCCGTGCCTGATTTTAATGAAAAGTCAACAGGATGCCTCCAGCGAAGGGGGCGGACGGCCGATTCTGTCAGGGTAGAATGGACGCAGGCGTGAGTCAGAAGTCCACAATCTGGATGGCGGCCCTGCTGGCGCTGGCGGCGCCGGCCGTCCCCGGCCAGGCGTGGCCGTGGCGTCAGATCGGCAACACGTCGCTGGTGGCTGGGCAGGCGTCCGTGGCTGGGGGGCCCGCCGACCGGGTGTGGTTTGGTCCCGCCGGGCGGCTGTTCGTTCAACTGCCCGGCGGCGGGGTTTTCGTCTACGGCGAGCAAGATTCGTGGACGCCCGCCGGCGGCGCGCCGCCCCCTGCGCTTCCCGCCGCGGCGCAGGCGCCAGAAGCCGGCGCGCGGTTGTTGGCTGCCGGGGCGGTTCTGTACGCGGGCGGCAGCCAGGTTTGGCGCTCCGACGATGGGGGCGTGTCGTGGCGCAGCCTGACGTCGTGGCGGGGAGGATCGCTGCTCGGCGCGCGCGTCAGTGACTTGGCGGCCGATCCTGCCGATTCGGAGCGCGTAGCCGTGGCCACCGGCTCCGGCGTCTGGATCTCCGCCGACGGCGGCCGCTCCTGGACCGGGCTGAACGAGGGGCTGCCTGCGCTGCGCATCCGCAGGATCCTGGCCGCCCCCGCTGGCAGCCGCGGCGTCCGGGTGGCTGTGGAGCGGGACGGAACTCTGGAGGAGCTGGAGTGGTATCCGGCGCAGCGCCTGGGCTGGTTTCCAGGCACGGGCGAACTGCTGGCCCGCGAGGAGGCGCAGCGGCAGAGGTGGGGCCGCGAGCTCGGGGCAGAGATCACGGCTATGGGAGAAGCGGGCGGCACGTTGTTCTTGGGCGATGCCGCCGGACGCCTTCGGTCCACCCCGGACGGTGGCAACACCTGGCGCGAGTTTTCTCCGCCGGGCGCGGGCGCGGTTCAGCGGATCTGGACCGACGGGCAGGATCGCGGCTTCGCTCTGGCTGCGCTCGCCGCCGGGGACGAAGGCGCGCCGCGCTTGCTGCGCACGCTGAACGGCGGTGTCTGGTGGGACGATCTTTCCTCCGGACTGCCTGCCGGGGATCTCTATTCCGTGGCTGCCGACCGGGACACCGGCGCGCTGTATGCGGCTACTGCCGCCGGGCTGTTCCTGACATACGCCGATTTGCGCAATCCCGCGCCTCCGACTCCCTGGCAGGCGATCGGCACAGGACTGCCCCGCGGCGCCGTGCGCGATGTGCGGCTGGACGACACGGGC
Source organism: uncultured Arcobacter sp. (assembly GCA_964458495.1). Lineage (GTDB taxonomy): Bacteria > Acidobacteriota > Terriglobia > Bryobacterales > Bryobacteraceae > JANWVO01. Next base: position 124,162 of record CAYWJB010000009.1, on the reverse strand, counting down.
GTCACCCTGCTGGCGGCTGTGGACGGCTACGGAGTATTTGCCGCACCGGCGCCGCACAGGCGGCGCGCACCGAGGTTGGTGCACAGCGCGGACCTTTCCGCCCGCCCTGCCGCTCCCGGTGCGTTGATGACGCTGGTGGGCGGCAGAGTCTCGCAGGCTGCGGCGGGCCGCGCCCCGGCTGCGGTGCTGGCCGCTTCCGAGCAGGAGTCGCAGATCCAGCTGCCCTTCGAACTCGCCGGCTCGAGCGTGGCGGTCACTGTGGAGGTCGGCAGGCAAAGGCTGGCCTTCGGGTTTGCTCTGGCGCCGGCGTCGCCGGCCATTCTGGTGGATCGCGACGGTTCGCCCATGGTGCTGGATGCCGACTCGGGCGCGCCCGTGGAACTGATGAACCCCGCGCGTCCCGGCATGACGCTTCAGGTGCTGATGAGCGGCCTTGGCCGCGTGCGGCCGGCCTGGCCGGCGGGGCTGCCCGCGCCGGTGGAGAACCCGCCGGCGGTGGTGGCGCCGGTGCGGGCCTGGATCGACGACATCCCGCTGGAGGTCCGCCGCGCCACCCTGGCGCCCGGTTACACCGGGTTTTACCTGGTGGAGGTGGAGTTGCCCGCCCTGCTCGACGAGGGTGTTTACCAGTTCGTCGTCGAGGCGGGCGGCGTCCGCAGCAACCCGGTTCGGATCTACGCCGTTCCATAAATGGAAGGAGTCGGGATGAACGTTTTGCACATCCTCCTGCCCGCCGTGCTGGCGGCGTCTCTTGTCACGGCGCAGGAGAAAGGGGAAAAACTGGCGCCCTATTATCCGACGCCGGAGAGCGTCGTCGAGCGGATGCTGAAGCTCGGCGGACTGAAGGCGGGCGAGAAACTGTATGATCTGGGCTCGGGCGACGGGCGCATTGTCATCATGGCGGCGGACCGTTTCAAGGCGAATGCCGCCGGCGTCGAATTCGATGCGGACCTGGTGAAGCAATCGACGGACCGCATCCGCGCTCTCGGGCTGGAAAAGCGGGCCCGCATCATTCACGGAGACCTGTTGCAGCAGGATTACTCCGACGCCGACGTGATCACCATTTATCTGCTGCCCTCGGCAGTGGAAAAGGCGCGTCCGCTGCTGGAGAAGCAGTTGAAGAAGGGCGCGCGCGTGGTGGCGCACGACTTCGGCATTCCGGGGTGGACGCCCGTCAAGGAAGAGCACATTGAAGACGACGGCGAGGGCCGCGCCCACACTCTCTATCTGTATGTGAGGTAGGCCAGCATGATTCACGCCGACCAGATGGTGCTGCCGTATCTCTGGCGGCGCTATCTGAGCGTGCTGCGGGCGCTGGTGACCGGCGCGTGCCTGGGAATCCTGCTGGCGGGCGGGAGGCTCGAGTCGGCCACGTGGGTGTTCATCCTCTCCGTCGTCACCGTCTACAGTCTCGTCTCCATCTTCTGGCGCTGGGCGGAGCGCGTCGACCGGGGCGGGCTGCTGAATACGGCGCTGGACGTGGCGGCGTTCCTGCTCTGCGTGGTGCTTGCCGGCGAGCAGAACTTCTGGCTCCAGGCGATCGCCGCTTTCTATCTGTTCCTCGCCGCCGCCACGTTGCTGGAGTGGCGCGACGTGCTGCTGACCACGGTGCTCACGCTCGCCTTTGTCAACAGCCTGCAGCCTGCCGGAATAGACCGGCTGCAGCCGCTGCTCCTGATTCTTGGCATGTTCGGCTGCATCGTCGCCCTGCAGCGGCAGAGCCTGCTCGAGCGGCTTTCGGCGGCCTCGCGCCAGGCGGTGTTGTGCCGCGTGGAGGCGCAGAAAGCGCGCGAAGACGAGCGCGAGCGAATTGCCGCCGACTTCCACGACGGGCCGCTGCAGAGCTTCATCTCGATCCAGATGCGGCTCGAGATTCTGCGCAAGATGCTGGAGCGCAATCTCGAAGCCGGCATGCAGGAACTGCGCGAATTGCAACAGATCTGCGCCCGGCAGGTGACCGAGGTGCGCACGTTCATCCGCGGCATGAGGCCCGTGGAAGTCGACGGCGCCGGGCTGGCCGCCGCGCTGCGGTCCACGGTGGGCTTCTTCCAGAAAGACTCCGGCATCCCCGCTTCCTTCCGCGCCGCGCCCGCAGCGATGCACGATGATCTCGAAGCCCGGCCGGAGATCATCCAGATTGTGCGCGAGGCGCTGAACAACATCCGCAAGCATTCGGCCGCCTCGCGCGCCGCCGTCAGCCTGGACCGGCAGGATGGCGCCATCATTCTGCGCATTGAGGACGACGGCACGGGGTTCCCCTTCTCCGGGCGCTTCAGCCTGGAAGAGCTGGAGCTTCTGCGTCTGGGCCCCTGGAGCATCATGCGCCGGGTGCGCGCGCTGGATGGCACCATTACGGTGGACTCTCATCCCGCGCGCGGCGCCGAGCTGGAAATCCGCATCCCTGCCGAAGGGTGACGCGCAAGGTGCCGCCGACCTTACAATCGAAGGCATGAGCACCGCCGCGCCGCTGCTGGCCACGCCCGAGCAGCTCGAGCTTTACGAACCGGTCATCGGGTTGGAAGTCCACGTCCAGCTCGGCACGCGCACGAAGATCTTTTGCGGGTGTCCCAACGAATTCGGCGCCGCGCCCAACAGCAACGTCTGCCCCGTCTGTCTCGGCATGCCGGGCGCCCTGCCGGTGCTGAACCGCGCCGCCGTCGAGCTTGGCATCCGCGCCGCGCTCGCCCTGCATTGCGAAGTCCGCTCCCGCAGCGTTTTCGCGCGCAAGAACTATTTCTACCCGGACCTGCCCAAGGGCTACCAGATTTCTCAGTATGACCAGCCTCTGGCCGAAAACGGCTGGGTCGAGATTCAGACGCCCGCGGGCGCGTGCCGCATCGGCGTGCTGCGCCTCCATCTGGAGGACGATGCCGGGAAGAGTTCGCACGAGGGATTCCGCGACAGCGACCGTTTCTCGTATGTAGACCTGAACCGCACCGGCGCCCCGCTGGCGGAAATCGTCAGCGCCCCCGACCTGCGCAGCCCCGACGAGGCCTACGACTACCTCACCGAACTGAAACTCGCCATGCAGTTCGCCGGCGTCTCCAACTGCGACATGGAGAAGGGCAACCTGCGGTGCGACGCCAACGTGAGCGTCCGCCGGCGCGGCGCCTCCCGGTTTGGCACGAAGGTCGAGATCAAGAACCTGAACTCGTTCCGCTTCCTCCGCCAGGCGCTGTTTTTCGAGATCTCCCGGCAGGTGGCGCTGATTGAAAGCGGGGGCACGGTGGTGCAGGAGACGCGCCTCTACAATCCGGATCTCGACGAGACGTTCTCCATGCGCAGCAAGGAGGAGGCGCACGACTACCGCTACTTCCCCGAACCGGACCTGCTGCCGCTGGAGGTGAGCGCGGAGTGGCTGGAATCGATCCGGCGCACGATGCCGGAGATGCCGGCCCAACTGCGGCTCCGCTTTGTGGAAGAGTACGGCCTGCGCGAATATGACGCCCAGGTTCTTACTGCCTCGCGAGAGATGGCCGAATACTTCGAAGCCGTGGTGAAGTCTTGCGGCGATCCGCGCGCCTCCGCCAACTGGGTGACCGGGGATCTGGCGGCGCTGCTCAACGCGCAGGGGCTCGACGTCGCCCTCTGCCCGGTGCCGCCCGCGCAGCTGGGCGAGCTGATCGCCCTTGTGCGGGATGGCGAGCTCACGGGCAAGCTCGCCAAGGAGATCCTGCCGAAGATGTTCGAGTCCCGCCAGAGCGCCCGCGCCATCATGGAGCGCGAGGGGCTGCGCGCGATGTCCGATGCGGCCGAGCTGGAGCGGATCGTCGATCAGGTGATCGAGGCCAACCCCAGGCAGCTCGAGCAATACCGCAGCGGCAAGACGAGCGTGCTTCAGTTCTTCGTCGGGCAGGTGATGAAGGCCACGCGCGGGCAGGCCAATCCGGCCAAGGTGAGCGAGCTGCTGAAGCAGAAGCTCGGGTGAGCACCGCAGGGGCGTAGAATGTCGGCGATGGATCGCCGAAGCTTTCTTGCCGCCTCCGCCGGCGCCGCCTTGGCATCGAGAGCCGCCCCTCCGCGCGATGAGCGCCCCGACATCGTGCTGATCCTCGCCGACGATATGGGATTCTCCGACATCGGCTGCTACGGCGGGGAGGTCGAGACGCCGAATCTCGACCGCCTCGCCCGCCGGGGCGTCCGCTTTTCGCAGTTCTACTGCGCCGCCCGCTGCTGCCCCACACGCGCCTCGCTGCTCACCGGGCTCCACCCCCACCAGGCGGGCGTCGGACACATGGTGCAGGACCGCGGACTGCCCTCCTATCAGGGCTATCTCAACCGGCGGTGCGTCACGCTGGCGGAAGTGCTGAAACCCGCCGGGTATACGACGCTCATGTCCGGCAAGTGGCACGTGGGCGAGCGCCGCCCCCACTGGCCGTGCGACCGCGGCTTCGACCGCTACTTCGGCCTGATCAGCGGCGCCTCGAACTACTTCCGCCTCGATCCCGGCCGCACCATGGCCATGGACAACGAGCCGTGGACGCCCCCGCCGTCCGGCTTCTACATGACCGATGCCATCACGGATCATGCGGTGCGCATGGTGCGGGAGGCTGCGCCAAAACAAAATCCGCTATTTCTGTACCTCGCCTACACCGCGCCCCACTGGCCGCTCCACGCCCTGCCCGAGGACATCGAGAAGTACCGCGGGCGCTATCTGAAGGGCTGGGACCGGCTGCGGCAGGAGCGCCACGAACGCATGATCGCCATGGGGCTGCTGGACCGCTCCTGGCCGCTTGCGCCGCGCGACGCCGCCGTGACGGCGTGGGATTCGCTTTCGCAGAAGGAGCGGGAAGAGTGGGATCTCCGCATGGCCGTCTACGCCGCGCAAGTCGACCGGATGGATCGCGGCATCGGCCGCGTCCTTGCCGAATTGGAAAAGGCGGGCCGGCTGGAGAACGCCTTCGTCTTCTTCCTTTCAGACAACGGCGGGTGCGCAGAAGAAAACATCGGCTCGGGCCTCGAACGAAAGGCCGCCAATCCGCGGCCCGGCCCCGCGGACTCTTTCACCTCCTACCGGCGTCCGTGGGCCAACGCCTCGAACACGCCCTTCCGGCTCTACAAGCAGTACACGCACGAAGGCGGCATCTCCACGCCCGCCATCGCTGCCTGGACGCGCCGCATCCGGCAGCCGGGCACCATCACCCACGAAGTGGGCCACATCGTCGACCTGATGCCCACCGTGCTTCGCATCTCCGGCGCGTCCTACCCCAGGGAGAATCAGGGCGCTCCTGTCTTGCCGCCGGAAGGCGTCTCGCTGACCACCTGCGTCGTGCATGGCGGCGGGCTGCCGCGAAACGCGCCCGGGCTTTTCTGGGAGCACCAGGGCCACAAGGCGTTCCGGCAAGGCAACTGGAAGCTGGTCTCGAGCCGCGGCAAGGGCTGGGAGCTGTACAACCTGGCGGAGGACCGTACCGAGCTGTTCGATCTCGCCCCGCGCGAACGCCGGCGCGTAGAGCAGATGGCGGCCGAGTGGCAGCGCTGGGCGGAGCGCTGCGGCGTCGTGGAGTTCGATGAACTGCCCCCTGCGCGGGGGTGAAGCCCCGCCGCGTCAGCTGCCCCCGGCGGCGGCGATCCGGCGGATCTTCTCCTCGATCCGCTCCAGCCGTTCCGACTGCTGGCGCAAGACGCGGTGCAGTTCGTCGATGTACAGATCCCGCATCACCAGGTCTTCCCGCAGCCGCCGCAGTTCCTGGTCCCGGGCGGTGATCAGCGCGCTGAGCCGCTCAATTTGCTCCAGCAACGGCTCTTCCGGGTTTCGGGCCGGCTGCGCGGCGGCATTCGGGGGCACTTAAGAAGTACCTCCGCCGAGCCGATCTTCTCGCCCCTCGTTACTTCTTCAGGCTCTTCAGCGAGGGCGGCGTGCGCCTTGGCGCGCCCACCAGCGTGAAGTTCACCTCGACGTTCGCCGTGGAAGCCACGGGGCGCCCGTCTTCCGTAGCCGGCGAAAACCGCCAGCCTCCCAGCGACTCGATTGCTTTCCGGTCCAGGCCCGGATCGAGAGACCGCAACACCCTCGCCCGGCGGGGAATGCCCTGATCGTCAATGTCCACCGAAAGCAGCACCGAGCCTTCCAGCCCTTTCTGCAAGGCTTCGGGCGTGTAGGGTGCGGGCGCCGTCTGCATCACCCGGGGCGGCGTGCGCGCGGGTTCGCGAGGCGGCTCCGGCGGCTTGGGCTGAGGCTCGAGTGGCGCCGGTTCCGGCTTGGCTTCCGCCACCCCCGGCGCGATTTGCGACGCCTGCGGCTCGGACTTGGCAGTAGCCGATGGCTGCGGGCTGGTTCCGGGGGCGGATTCCGACTTGCCCGCACGCGCTGCGGCGGGCTGGGCCGGTCCGTTGGTGGCCTTCCCGGGTGTCGCGGGCTTTCCGGGCGCGGGATCCAGCCGCGTTGGCGCCGGTTCCGTGGGTCTCGGCGCCGATGGTTGCGCGGGGGCGGGCGGTCGCGGCCGGGCTTCGAAGACGGATTCCGCGGGTGCGGAGCTTGCCGGAGCACTCGTATCCGCCGCAGGCGGCTGAGGCGCGCCGGACAGAGCCGCATTCTCCGTGACCACTGGCAACTGCGCCTTCGGCGCTTCCTCGCGCAGGGAAACGGCCATCCAGCCGATCAGCGCCAGTCCCGCGCAAACCGCGCCCGCTGCGGCCATCGCGCGCGGAGAGAAGCGCGCCGCGCGCCGCTGGCGCATCCCCGGAACAGCCTCAGCCTGCGCGGCGCGGGGCGGGGCTTCCTTTCGGGCAGCTTTTTTCGACGCCGGTGACCGCAGCGCGGCCTCCAGCGCGTCCACAAACTCCGTACAGCTGGCAAAGCGCGCCGCCGGGTCCTTTGCCATGGCGCGCGCGAGCACCGGCCCCACCCTTCCCGCCAACTCCGGAGGGACCGTCCGCATCGGGGGCGGCGGCTGCTGGGCGATCTTGTAGACGAGCGCCGAGAGCGTGTCCGCCTCGAACGGCTTTTGCCCGGTGAACAGCTCGTAGGCCACAACGGCCAGCGAGTACTGGTCTGTGCGTCCGTCGATCGGCTCCGCTTTGATCTGCTCCGGCGACATGTAGGCCGGCGAGCCCAGCACCGTGCCGGTCAGGGTCACGGTTTGGGTGACGATCTTGGCGACGCCGAAGTCGGCGATCTTCAGCACGCCCTCCGGCGTCACCAGCAGGTTGGCCGGTTTGATGTCGCGATGGATGACGCCGCGGCTGTGCGCGTAATCCAATGCCGCTGCGGCTTGCCGCAGGCAGTCCACGATCCGCCCGGGCGGTCCGGCACGCAGGCTGTCGAGCAGGGCGGAGAGGTTCGCGCCCGGAACGAATTCCATGGCCAGGAAGGCCGTGGTCTGTCCCGGCTGGAGCTCCGCGTAGCCGATCTGGTAGATGGTGACGATGTTCGGATGCGACAGCCGCCCGGCAGACTGCGCCTCCCGCGTGAGGCGGTCCTGCATGTCCTGACGCTCGCGAGGGTCGGCGATGGCGTACAGGTGGATCGTCTTCAGCGCCACCTCGCGGCCGATCAGAGGATCATAGCCGCGATAGACGACTCCCATGCCGCCGCGGCCGATCTCCTCCCAGACCTGGTATTGCCCCAGCTGCATCCCGGTTCCATCAGTGTATACGAAGTTTCCAGGTTTGACCTGAAAATCCTCTGCCGCATGGCAGGTAAACCTGGGCTGGAATTTCGCGTCACAGGGAGGTGGAAGGCGTTGCCGAGAATTCCAGGATGAAGGAGATACAGCAATGAAGAAGCAGTTGTGGAAGTGGATGCCGGTGGTGGTTTTGGCCGCGGCGGTGGCGCTGCCGGCGGCGGCTCAACGGATGGGGCGCGGCCCCGGCTTCGGCCCCGGCTGGGCGGCTGGCGCGCAGACGCCGCCTGCGCCGGCGGCTCTGAAAGACTACCTGGGCCTGACCGATCAGCAGGTGCAGCAGCTGACCGATCTGCGCAAGCAGGTGGCTGAAGAGAACCGCTCGATCGCCGAGCAGATCCGGGCCAAGCGGCAGGAGATCGCCGATCTGATGAAGACGGCCAATCCCGATCCGCTGAAGGTCGGGCAGCTCCACGTGGACATCAAGAAACTGAACGACCAGCGGCTGGCGAAGCTGGAAACGATGCGCACGCAGGCTCTGGCGCTGCTCACCGCCGAACAGAAGCAGAAGCTGGCGGATCTGGAGAAGTCCATGGCGCTGGCGCAGGCAGCCCGGCAAGCAGTGGCGCTGGGGCTGATCGCGCCGCCACAGCCGCCCGCCGGCGCGGGCGCCGGCTTCGGGCCGCGCGCGCCCATGCGCAATGCACGCCCCGGGCGCGCGGGCGGTGGCTGGATCTGAGCCGTGGTAAGCGGCTTGCTGTGAGGTTGAGGGCAGGCCGGCGGCACGGGGCTGCAGCCAATTCACAAAGAGGGCCGGATTTCCTCGGGAGAGGAGATCCGGCCCTTTCGCCACAGGGTCCGCTTCAGGAGGAGATTGCGGGGGATCCCGGAAGGTGGTTTGAACCGTTCAGGCGAGCAGCCCCCCGTGGCCGAGGCAGGCGATTTCCCAGCCGGAAACCCGGTAGCGGGCCAGCAGCGGCGGAAGGACGAGGTCGACCACGTTGGTCTTTGCCGAACGGAAGCAGCCGGGCGCCGAGAGGATCGGAATCGAATCCTTGTATCCGAGCAGCAGCAGGTTGCCCGGTTCCACCGGGGCCAAGTACCGTTCGAGATGCGCTCCCAGCCGCAGCATCGAGCGGCCGATGACATCCTCAGGACCCGCCGGCGCGGTCGTGGATGCCACCAGCACCACGTCCGGGTTCATCCGCAACAGATGCCCGAGCGCCTTGACGACTTCGTTCTCGTTCTCCGTGCAGGCGAGCCGGTAGCGCGGCTGCACTCCCAGGCGCTCCATCCGCTGCCGCACGATCGGCTCGAACAGCATCCGCGCCCGCTCGCCGTCGTAGTGGTCGCTGTAGAGGATTCCCAGGACCGGATTCCGGACCGGGCGCGCCTGCAGCAGCGGTCCGCGCTCTTTCAGCGTGCCAAGGATCACCTCCAGTTCAGGCCGGGCCACCGCGAAGGGGGCGCTCTTCACCGTGGCAATGCGGTCGCCTGCGCGGGCGAAGGCGAAGTTGGCGGCTGTGGCGATTACGATGGAGGAAGTGCAGTTGATCTGCCGCAACAGCTCGTCATCCACCAGCACGCACACGTCTTCAGTGGCGTGCAGGTTCGCGCGCCCGCCGGCTGCCAGCCGCACCTCCGCCGAGCCGCACGCCATGGCGGCGCCCACCTGCACAACCGCCTCGTCTTCGGCTATCTCGCCTTCTTCGAGCTCAGTCACCCAGACCGTTCGCAGCCCTTCGGTCTCCAGCAGTTGCACATCTTCTTCATTCAGGACGTGCCCTTTGGAAAGGAGCTTCTTTCCGCCCGGGCGGAAGATCGTGCAGCAGAGGACCCTGCCGTGTGCCTGGCGAATGTCGACCGTCTGGGCGCGCATGTTTCCTCCCCGGCCGCGCCCGGGACCGAGTTCCGTTGAAAACGGCGCGGCCGCCATTCTCGCCACAGTAGTGGCGCGCGCACCAGAAAAATCTCAGGTGAATGTGGTACTCGTAGTACCCAAAATCTCCGACAGGAGCCGCGAGCGCCTTTGGCTGCAGCTAAACAGTTCTGAACACAGGGATTTGGATCAGGGCGTCTTCCGCCTCTTCAGCCGGGCGGCGCGACAGTTCGGATTCGGGCTTGAGCCACTTGAGGACCGCGATTTCGTCGCAAGCGGTAAACTTCGGGCACCGCAAACAGTCCTTCCACGCCTTCAGCGGCAGCGCGCTGCGGTCCACCTGCCGGTAGCCGAGCCGGGTGAAGAAGCCCGGCACGTAAGTGAAGGCGAAGAGCAACTCCAGATCGAACTGCCTGGCTTCGGCTTCCAGTGCCTCCACGAGCAGCCTTCCGACTCCGGCGCCTTTCAGAGCGGGGTCCACCGCGAGCGAGCGCACTTCCGCCATCGTGGGGCCGTAGAAGTGCAGCGCAGCGCAGCCCTGCACGGCGCCGCCGGAGATGGCGACGGTGAAGTCCCGGATGTTCTCCGCCAGTTCGAAGCCGTTGCGCGGCAGCATCAGGCCCTGCGAGGCATAGCCATTGATCAGGCGCAGGATGCCCGCAATGTCGCCCATGCCCGCCTTGCGCAGCGTCAAACTTCGTCCTCCGCCTCGTCCTCTGGCTGCCAGTCCCAGCCGAGCAGCGTGCCGGCGGCATCACCGGAGCTCATGCGCTCGATCACCGCTGGCGCCGCCCCGGGCGCGATCAGCACCTCGGCGACGCCCTGATCGACGGCTTCGCAGGCGGCTTCCAGCTTCGCCTGCATGCCGCCGGTGGCGACGCCGCTTTGGATCAGCTTCTTCGCGTCGTCGGGGGTCAGATAGGAAAGAATCGCCCCGCCTGCCCCGCGCACGCCCTCCACATCGGTGAGAAACACCAGCCGGTCGGCGTGGAAGGCAATGGCCAGCGCCGAAGCCATCTGGTCCGCGTTCACGTTGTAGATGCGCCCGTCGGAGTCGCCCGCCACGCAAGCGACGACGGGCAGGAAGCTTGCCTCGCACAGCACTTCCAGCAGTTCCGCGTTCACGCGCGTGATGCGGCCCACGGCGCCGAGATCCGGGCTGAGCTGCCTGGCTTCGGCCAGCTTCGCGTCGATGCCGCTCAGCCCCACCGCCGGAGCGCCTTCGGCTACGAGCGCCGCCACCAGTTGTTTGTTCACGCTGCCGGCGAAGATTTTCAGAACCGCGTCGAGCACCTCCGGCGTAGTGACGCGCAGTCCGTTCACGAACCGGCTTTCCACGCCGCGCTCTTCCAGGAATTTCGTCATCTGCCGGCCGCCGCCATGCACCACCACCGGCTCGGTGCCCGATGGCAACGCCGCAATCTGCGACGCGAGAGACTTCAAAGTCTTTGGCTGATCCAGCAGGGTGCCGCCGATTTTGATCACGATGCGCATTCGAGGCCCTCCTCCTCGGCCAACCCGAGCATCAGGTTCAGGTTCTGCACCGCCTGCCCGGCGGCGCCCTTGCCGAGGTTGTCAATGCAGGCTACCACGACCGCGCGCCGCGTCGCATCATCCAGCCGGAAGCCGATATGGCACTCGTTGGTGTGCTGCACGGGGCGCAGGTCGGGCACAACGCCCGGCGCATAGAGCTTCACGAACCGCTCCATGCCGTAGGCAGTCTGGTATGAAGCCAGAATGCGCTCCGCAGTCACCCCTTCGGAGGCGCGGAAATACAGCGTCTCCAGAATGCCCCGGTGAACGGGCAGCAGATGCGCCGTGAAGGAAAACTCGTGCTCCTCCAGGCCGCTGTTCAGCAATACCTCCGGCACATGGCGGTGACCGAGGATCGAATACGCGCTGAAGTTCTCCGTCACCTCGCAGAAGCTTGTCTTCAACGACGGCTTGCGCCCTGCCCCGCTCACGCCGCTCTTGGCGTCGCACACAACGCCATGGCTGCGGTCGATGCAGCCGGCCTGCACCAGCGGGCGCAACGCCAGGTTCGCCGCAGTCGGGTAGCAACCGGGGTTTGCCACCAGCCGGGCCGCGGCAATCCGCTCCCGATAAAACTCCGGCAGCCCGTAGACGGCTTCTTCCAGCAAAGCCGGCTGCGTGTGCTCTTCCTTGTACCAGTGGCGGTAGCGATCCACCGTGCGCAGCCGGAACGCGCCGCTCAAGTCGATCACGCGGATCCCCGCCTCCAGAAACCCGGGCGCAAGCTGCATGCTCACGTCGGCGGGCGTCGCCAGCAACACTATGGCCACGCCGGCGTTCCGCGCTGCCTCCGGCGCCGCCTCGATCCGATCCGGTCCTTTCCAGCCCAGCGGATGCGCCTCTGGCGCCGCATCCGACCGGTGTTCCATCAGCACGGGCTCCACGTGTGGATGTGAGCGCAGGATGCGCACCAATTCCATGCCGCTGTAACCGCGGAAACCGACAATGCCCGCCCGGGTCTTCATGGTTTGGTTAATTATTCACCTCAATGAATAATTATAACAGACAGGTGCGACGCCTGGAAGCTGCGGCTGCCGATGACGGGCGGCTCACTGCTGCTCCGAGACGGACCGCTCCGCCAGGTCTCCGATGAGAGGCAGACGGATGTCCTCGCCAGACCGGATCCGCACCATCATATAGATCCACAATCCGAGGACAGCCAGCTTCAGCGTGCCGCCGGCGAATTTCATGACCGGGCTGTATCCGGTCAGAGGGCCGAACACCCAATCGGCGAACAGCCACACGACGAAGAGGTAGAGGCCCTGAAAGGCGTGGAACCGGACGATGCGCTCGTTGCGGAAGCGATCCGCCGCCAGAACAACAATCGACATGATCCACCCGACGAGCGGCACATAGCACAGCAGCGAAGCGCGGCGGGAGGGCATGCGGGAGAGAAAATCCTCGGCCCGGTCCTGGGGCGGCGCGTCCGGGCGCGGGGGAGGCGGCGCTGCCCCCACCCTCTGCGGCGCGCCGCAGGCGGGACAGAACATCGCCTGTTCATCCACCTTGGAGCCGCACTGCGTGCAGAAGGGCATTTCCTGATTCCCGTAGTGTACTACGAGGCTTTTGTAACAGAAGTTCGATCGTCCGGCTGCATGATAAGATGCCGCCATGCCGGGAATTCGCGCTTTCGCCCTTTTTGCGCTGCTGGCGGCGGCCCTCTCCGCGCAGCCGCTGCGGATGGTTTTCGTCGACACCGAAGGCGGGCAGGCGACCCTGATCGTGACGCCGCGCGGGGAATCGCTCCTGGTCGACGCCGGCTTTCCCGGCAACAACGGGCGGGATGCGGACCGCATCGTGGCTGCGGCGAAGAAGCTGGGGCTGCGGCAGATCGACTGGCTGCTCGTGACCCACTACCATCTGGATCACGTCGGCGGCGTGCCGGAGCTGGCAGCCAGGTTTCCGGTGAAGGTCTTCATCGATCACGGGGACAACACGGAGACGTCGCCGCAGGCGCAGGCGCTTGAGGAGGGCTACCGCAAGGTTCTGGCCACCGGGGCGAAGCGTATCACAGTGAAGCCCGGCGATACGCTCCCGTTGAAGGAAGTCCGCATCGAGATCGTCGCCGCGCGCGGGGAGCGGGTTACAAGGGCGGTTCGAGGCGGTGGCCAGAAGAATCCGCTTTGCCCGGAAGCGGAACGAAAGGCCGACGATCCCACCGAAAACGCCCGGTCCATCGGCTTCGTGCTGACCTTCGGACGCTTCCGCTTCGTGGATCTGGCCGATCTCACCTGGAACAAGGAGCTCGAACTGGCCTGCCCGGAACACCTGATTGGGCCGGTGGATCTCTACCTGACCACGCATCACGGGCTCGACCAGAGCGGCTGCCCGCAGATCGTGCATGGCATGAGGCCGCGCGTGGCCATCATGAACAACGGCGCGCGCAAGGGCGGCTCGCCTGCGGCGTGGCGCGTCGTGGCTTCTTCACCGGGGCTGGAGGATCTCTGGCAGCTGCACTATTCGCTCGCCGGAGGCAAGGACGCCAATGTGGCCGAGGAGCGGATCGCCAACCTGGAGCCGCAGTGCCAGGGATTCGGCATCGAAGTGGAGGCGGGGCGGGACCGCGTGATCACGGTCCGCAACCAGCGCAACGGTTTCACGAAGACCTACCGCCCTTGAGCCGGGCCGCCTGTCTTCCCGATTAGAATGGGAAACACGCGGCTTGCGGGCCGCGCGCATGCTTCTTTCCAGCTCCATCTACTTCGTATTTCTCGCTGCGGTCTTTCTCCTCTACTGGCCGTTGCAGCGCTGGCGGGCGGCGTCGCTGGCGGTGCTGCTGTTCGCGAATCTCTTTTTCTATGCGCGCTGGGACCTGAATTATCTGGCCCTGGTCCCGGCAGCCGCCTTCCTTGACTACTGCATCGGCCTCGGGCTGGGCGCTGCGAAAAGCAGGCTTCTGCGGCGCGGGCTGGTTGCCTCGAGCATGGTCCTGAACCTCGGGCTGCTGGCGGCCTTCAAATACATGCCGTTCTTTCTGGGAGCGTGGGGAGCGGCGACGGGCGCAAAGCCCCCGGAGTGGCACTGGGTGTTTCCGCTGGGCCTGTCTTTTTATTGCTTCCAGTCGCTGACGTACACCATCGACCTGTACCGCCGCGACGGCAAGCCGGTCCGCAGCCTTCTGGCGCACATGGCCTCGGTCACCTTCTTCCCGACGACGCTCAGCGGCCCCATCACGCGCGTGCTGGCGCTGGCGCCGCAAATGGAGAAGACGGGTCGCGCGCTTTCGGCCGAAGACGGCGGCCGCGCCTTCTGGCGGATCGGGGTGGGGCTTCTGAAGAAGTTCCTGATCGCCGACTATCTGGCCGAGAACCTGGTGAACCGTGTCTTCGACACGCCGGGCCTCTATACAGGGACGGAGACGGCCGTCGCCGTCTACGCCTACGCCGTGCAGCTTTACTATGACTTCTCCGGCTACACCGACATTGCCATTGGCAGCGCGCTGCTGCTGGGGCTGAAGCTTCCGGAGAACTTCAACCGGCCCTATCTGGCGCTCAACATCAGCGAGTTCTGGCGCCGCTGGCACATCAGCCTTTCCAACTGGCTGCGCGATTACCTGTATTTCTCGCTGCCGGGCCTGCGGTCGAGGCGGAAGTGGCCCGCGTATGTCAATCTCTTCGTCACCATGCTGCTGGGCGGGCTGTGGCACGGCGCGAACTGGACCTTCGTCGTCTGGGGCGCGCTGCACGGCGCGGCGCTGGCCGTGCATCACGGCTTCCGCGCCGCCCGGGGCAACCCCCCGCCGGGCGGGTGGGCGGCTCGGCTGGGCGCGCGCCTGCTGACGGCGCACTTTGTGATCTTCGCCTGGATGTTCTTCCGCGCCTCTTCGCTCGACAACGCCTGGGAGGTTCTGGGCCGCCTCGCCTCGATGACGGTGAGCTTCGCCAATGTCTCGCTGCCGGTGGCGGTGGTGACGGCCGTTGGCATCGCCGCCCACTTCCTGCCGAAGAAATACAGCGAGTGGTGTTCCGCGCTCTATGTGCGGGCTCCGTTCTATGCGCAGGCAGCCGTGCTTGCGCTTGTTGTGCTTGCCATCGAATACGTGGCGATCACCGGAGCGGCGCCGTTCCTCTACACGCAGTTTTGAGGTGGCGATGAAGTTCCCCTGGCCGTGGAAACCCTTCGCCGTGATGGCGGCCTTTGCCGTGCTCATCACCGTGCCCAGGTTCGTTCCGCAGTGGTACAACTGGCGGGTTTACGAATGGGAGACGGCAGGCTCGGTTCTGGATTTCCAGCCCCGCCGGCACCCGGGGCAGCCGCTCGAGGAGGAAGCTGAGCGGCTCCGTCCCACGGCGCCGGCGGCGGAAGACCCGCTGAAGATCGCCGACCCGCACGGCGCCATGGAGGCCTTTTATGTGAGCCTCCTTCGTACGGAGCGGCGCGAGCCGGGCGCCGTGACGCGCATTCTGCACTACGGGGATTCGCCCGTCACGGCGGACCTGATCACGGCCGATGCACGGACGTTGCTGCAGGAGCGTTTCGGCGATGCGGGGCACGGCGCCTACCTGATTGCCAAACCGTGGGCCTGGTACGGCCACCGCGGCCTGGACGTGAAGTCGGAAGGCTGGCGCTCTGATCCGGCCACGCTGCGAGGGCAAAAAGACGGCTGGTACGGCCTCGGCGGTGTCAGCTTCACCGGCGCGGCCGGCGCCTGGAGCCGTATCCGGATCCGGAAGCCGGGCCACACGCGAATCGCCATCTCGTATGTGGGACAGCCGGGCGGCGGGGAACTCGCCGTTCGCTCCGGCGAACTGGAAGTGGGCGTATTGGATACAGCGGCGCCCGAAGAGGCTGCTCTGCGCCAGTGGTTCGACATTCCGCCCCAAGAGGAAGAGATCGAGCTGCGCGTGACGCGCGGGAAGGTGCGCCTCTTCCAGGTCGAGCTGTTCAAACCCGGGCCGGGGATCGTCTACGACAGCATCGGCCTGAACGGCACCTGGGCGGGCGTGCTCGCCTGGCACATGAACGCGCGCCATTGGGAGCAGCAGTTGCGCGAGGCGCAGCCGGACCTGGTAATCCTCCAGTACGGCACCAACGAGAGCGGCTACCGCAAGTACATCGACTCCACCTACCCGCGGGACTTCGTCGAGGTGCTCCGCCGCATCCACGCCGCCGTGCCGGAGGCCTCGCTTCTGGTCATGAGTCCGATGGACAGAGGCGTGCGCGAATCCGGAGGCGCAGTCGGCACCATGCCCACGATTCCGCACCTGGTGGCGGTGCAGGCGAAGCTCGCCGCCGAGAACGGCTGCGCATTCTTCAACACGTTTGAGGCCATGGGCGGTCCGGGCACCATGGGCAGGTGGTACATGGCCGAGCCGCGGCTGGTCAGCGCGGACTTCATCCATCCGCTGCCGGCCGGGGGGCGCATCGTCGGCACGCTGCTCTACAATGCCCTTATGGACGGCTACAACGCGTACAAACAGCGCGTGTTGCGGCAGACCGTAGCCTCCGGGCGCCAGCCAGGAGCCGTCAAGCCGCAATGAGGGCGGGCCTCCTGCGCGTGGCTGTGTTCGTCCTGGCGGCTGCGGCCGTTCCCGTGCTGCCCCAGTCTCCAGCGCCCAAGCAACCGGCCACAGCGAAGAAGACCACCAAGAGGACTCCCGCCAAGCGCCGCCGGACTGTGCCGAAGCCGCCGCCGGTTTCTCCACAAGCCAGAGCCGAGGCGGCCGAGAGTGTCGAGTCCCGCGTCCGTTCCGCTCCGGAAACCGGCATCGAAAACGCCGCCGCCATGGTGCCGCTGTACGAGCTGATGTACCGGCAGGAGCACCGCATGGATGAGGGCGAGCCGCTCCGTGTGCTCCAGTTCGGCGATTCCCATACCGCCGCCGACGACTGGCCAGGCGAGTTGCGCGCGCGTTTCCAGCAGCGCTTCGGACCCGGCGGCCCGGGCTTCGTGCAGGCGGGCCGCCCGTTTGCCGGGTTCCGTCGGCTCGATGTGAAGTCCACCATGTCCCGCGGCTGGCAAACGTTGGGAGGGGTGCGCGGCGGCGACGGTTTCGACGGCATTGCCGGTGTCAGCCTCGCCACCTCCAGAGCCGGCGAAACCGTCACGCTCGAGGGCGAAGGCGAGGTGCTCGAATTCTTCTACTGGAACCAGCCCGGCGGCGGCTCGTTCTCCCTGGAAGACAATGGCGAGCCGCTCGGCGAAGTTTCCACCGATGGTCCGCCCGGGCCAGGGTATTTTCGCAAGGAACTGGTTGCCGGAGCCCACGCATTGGCGCTGAAGACGTTGAACGACGCGCCTGTCCGCATCTTTGGCTGGGTTCTCGAGCGCCGCAGCGGCATCACATGGGAGACCCTGGGGCTCAACGGCGCGCAGGCGGACCTGCTGTTGAAACAGGACGCCGCCGTTCTCCAGGATCACATCGCCCGGCGGAACCCGGCGCTGGTCCTGATCGCTTACGGCACCAACGAATCGCGGCGCAAGGACTGGACACTTGAGAGCTACCAGAGGACGCTCGACGGCGTGCTTCGCCTGGTGCGCAGCGCCGCCCCCGCGGCGAGCATTCTGGTGGTGGGCGCGCCGGACCAGTTCGTCCGGACGCGCCGCTCCGCGGTTGCGCCCGCCGGCACGGACCTGATCCTTGCCGCCCAGCGCCAGGCGGCGGTAGAGCACCGCTGCGCCTTCTGGAACCTGCGCGCCGCCATGGGCGGGGCCGGATCCATGAAACAATGGGTGAGGGCCGGCCTTGCGCAAGGCGATTACGTCCACCTCACCGCGGCGGGCTACAAACTCGTGGGCCAGGCGCTGTACGAGCTGATCATGGGCCAGTACGCCATCTTTGTCTCGATCCGAAGGCAGGTCATGGGAGAAAACGGTAATGGATCGCCGGTCAAGACTCATTGAAATCATAAAAAAAGTGACAAAAAAAGACGCCACCCCCGCGGTGGACGAATCCCTTTTCGATTCAGGAATTCTCGATTCTTTTGCGCTGCCGGATCTGGTCAGCGCGCTCGAGCAGGAATTTTCGATCCAGATCCCGGACTCCGATCTGAATCCGAGGAAATTCGATTCGGTCGAGCGGATTGAAGAGTATCTGGATTCGAGGGCCTGACGGCGTATGGCATTTATCAGGGAATTCGGGTGCTGGCTCCCGGAGCATGTCGTCACCAGCGAGGAGGCCGGCTCATGGGTGGGCTGTGATGCCGAGTGGGTCAGGAACGTCTCCGGCATCGAAGAGCGTCGGTTCGCTCCGGAAACGGACACCGTCGCCGAGATCGCCGCGCGCGCCGGGGCCGACTGCCTGGAGCGCGCCGGCATGGGGGCCGGCGGCATCGGTCTTGTCATTGTCGCCAGCGGAACGGGCGAACGTGCGTTTCCCGGCCCCGCCTGTACCGCTGCCCGGCTGCTCGGCGCGGCGGGCGTCCCCGCCATCGACCTGCCCATGGCGAGCGCGGGCTCGCTGTTTGGCATGGCGCTCGCGGCTCGGCTCGCGCCCGCCTACGGGGCCGTTCTGGTGATCGGTGCGGAAAGAATGTCGCGGGTCGTGCTCCGTGAACCGCGGGAAAAGGGCGTGGCCATTCTCTTCGGCGATGGCGCCGGCGCCTGCCTCATCTCGCCCGATGCCGGGCAGGCGGAGATCGTGGATTCGGTCCTGGCCAGCGATGGCGCTTTCGCCGAAGATCTTTTCCTGGAAAACGGGGCGCCGCTGAAAATGAACGGCCGCAGCGTGATCCTTCACGCTTCCCGGAAAATTCCCGCGGCCATCCGCTCCGTGCTGCACAGGCATTCCATCCCGGCGGCGGACGTGCAGGCCTTCCTCCTCCACCAGGCCAACCAGAACCTGATGGACAAGGTTGCCGCCACGCTCGGCGTCGCGCCGGAGCGCTTTTTCTCGAACATCCGCCGCTACGGCAACACGTCCTCGGCTTCCATGCTGATCGCCGCCTGTGAATGGCGGCGGCAGGAGGGCTTCCGCGCTGGCGCGCCCGTCATCTTTGCCGCCTTCGGCGCAGGCTTTCACTGGGGCGCGCTGCTGGCTCGCGGCGTGTAATCTGCTCCCTGCCGGGCCGTTGTTGCATCATGGAGAGCATGAAGAAACGCTGGGCGCGCCTGGTTCTGGTTGTTGTTGTGGTTCTGTTCGGCGGCATGCAGGCTGTCCGTCCGGAACGGGTGAACCCGCCCGTACATGCCGAGCTCACGCTCGCTTCGCAGCACGAAGTGCCCGCGGACGTGCAGCGGATTCTCGGGCGCTCCTGCGGCGATTGCCACTCGAACCGCACGCGGTGGCCCTGGTACAGCCACGTCGCGCCGGCGTCATGGTTCCTTGCAGACCACGTCCGCGAAGGGCGGCGCCACTTCAACCTCGACGACTTCACCGAGGAGATGTCGCTCAAGGACGTCTGCCAGGAGATCCGCGTCGGCTCCATGCCGTTGAAGAGCTACCTGCTCCTTCACCCGGACGCGAAGCTCACGGGCGCCGAGATCCAGACGGTCTGCGAGTGGACGCGCAACGCGAAGCCCCGCTGACTCCGGAGGCGTGACCGCCGCCGCCGGACTGAGAGAAACTGCAAGAGGAGGCCAGATTCGGAATGCCGGAAGCCAAACCCAAGCGCATGGTGCATTGCGTCAAGTTCGGGCGCGAGATGGAGGGGCTCGACGAGGTCCCGTTCGATAACCACCCGCTCGGCCAGAAGATTTACGAGAACGTCTCGAAGGAGGCGTGGCGGATGTGGGTCGAACACATGAAGATGATCATGAACGAGTACCGCCTGAACCTGGGCACCCGCGAGGCGCAGGAGTTTCTGCTCAAACAGATGGAGCAGTACTTCTTCGGCGAGGGCGCACAGCTTCCACCCGATTACGTCCCCCCGCAGCATTGACCGGGCCGGAGCGCCTACCGCGGCGGCGTGGGCGGCTCGGCGCCGGTGAGGCCGAGCCCGCTCCAGGCCGGGTCGGCGTTCGGGTTGGGCTGCGGCAGGCGCGCATCCGTCTGTCGAAGCCACTGGTGAAGCGCCAGGCTGAGCTTCTTCGCCACAGCCTGCTGGCTGGCGGCGAGGTTGCGGGTCTCGCCGGGATCGTTGCGAAGGTTATAAAGCTCCTGGCGAGGCCCGTGATAGAACTCGATCAGCTTCCAGTCGCCGTCGAGAATGGCGCTGGAGGGCTCCCCTCCCTGGTTGGAATAGTGCGGGTAATGCCAGAACAGCTGCCGCGGGCGCACGGACTCGCCCCGCAGCAGCGGCAGCAGGCTTGAGCCGTCCGTGTTGCGCGCGCGGACGCCCGCCGCCTCGCAGAGCGTGGAGAAGAGGTCGATGCTGGACACGGGCGCGTCCACCGTGGCGCCGGCGCGGACGGCGCCGGGATAGCGCAGCAGGAACGGCACGCGGATGCCGCCTTCGTAAAGATGCCCCTTGCCCGCGCGCAGCGGCGCGTTGCTGGTGACCCGCTCTTTCGACGTCCCTTCGAAGCACAGGCCGCCGTTGTCGGAAAAGAACACGACCACAGTGTTGCGGTCGAGCCCGTGGCGCTCGAGCGCCTCCAGCACGCGTCCCACGCTGGCGTCGAGCGTTTCCACCATGGCGGCGTAAACGGGATGGTAGCGCCCTCCGGCCCGCGCGCGGTGTCTGGCGACCAGATCCTCCGGCGCGCTGAGCGGAATGTGGACGGTGAAGTGGGACAGCAGGAGAAAAAACGGATTCTGCTGGTTTTGTTCGATGAAGCGGACAGCCTCGGCGGTGAGGCGCTCGGTGAGGAACTCGCCCTCGGCGGCCTTCAGTCCGGGCAGCTCGAACGGGCCGAAGTAGGGCCTGGGACTGCGGGGCGGGCTGCCGCTGTCCGTGCCGCCGATGTTCAGGTCGAAGCCTTGGTCGCCTGGCAGGAATCCCTGGCCTCCCAGGTGCCATTTGCCGATGTTGGCGGTGCGGTAGCCTGCCTGGCGGAGTTGCTCGGCGAGCGTCGTCTCCTCCAACCGCAACTGGCGCGCGGTGGCCGGCGTGATCAGCGGGCCGCGTTCCGGCCAGGGGCGGCCGGGAATCCAGTCCGTGACGCCAGTGTGCGCGGGTGCGCGCCCGGTGAGGATGCTGGCGCGCGTGGGCGAACAAACCGGCGCGGCGGCGTAGGCGTGCGTGAACCGCGCCCCTTCGGAGGCGAGGCGGTCGAGGTTCGGCGTCGAGTAGTGCTCGCTGCCGTAGCAGGAGAGATCCCTCCAGCCGAGGTCGTCGGCGAGGATGAAGACGATATTGGGCCGAGCGCCTCGCGGCTGTGCGGCCAGCGCGCCGCCGGCGGCGGCGAGGAAGCTGCGTCGATCGAGCATGCCTTCTGCCTCCAATCGCGGAGCGCGCCGGCGCGCCTGTGCGTCCGGGCCGTTACAGGGCCGCCAGCGTCTCCAGATCCACGTTGCCGCCGCTCAGGACAATGCCCACCCGTGAAAACGGCGCGGGCAATTTGCCGGCGAGGACGGCGGCGGCGGCGACCGCGCCGCTCGGCTCCACCACCAGCTTCATGCGCGACAGGATGAATCGCGTGGCCTCGCGGATCTCGGCTTCGGTGACGAGAAGCACGTCCTCCACGAGCCGCCGGATGATGGGAAAGTTCCACTGCCCGGGTTTCGTCGTACGCAACCCGTCGGCGATGGTCGGCGGCGGCGGGATCTCCACCGGCTCGCCGCGGCGGAGCGAGAGCCAGTAATCGTTGGCCACCTCCGGCTCGACGCCGAAGATGCGGATCTCCGGGCGGAGCGCCTTGGCGGCGACCGCGCAGCCCGCCAGCAGCCCTCCGCCGCCCAGGCAGACGACCAGCGCGTCCAGATCGGGCTGTTGCTCGAGGAATTCAAGGGCGCAGGTGCCCTGTCCGGCGATGATCCAGGGATGGTCGAACGGAGGCACCAGCGTGGCGCCGGTCTCGGCGGCGATGCGGCGGCCGATCTCCTCGCGCGAATCGCGCATGCGGTCGTAGAAGACGATGCGGGCTCCCTGCGCCTGCGTGGCTTCGGCCTTGGAGCGCGGCGCATCGGCGGGCATGACGAGCGTGGCGGCGATACCCGCATGGCGGGCGGCGATGGCTACAGCCTGCGCATGGTTGCCGGAGGAGTAAGCCACCACGCCGCGGCGGCGCTCGTCCTCGGGGATCGAGTAAATGAAATTCGTGGCGCCGCGGATCTTGAAGGCGCCGCCCTTCTGGAGGTTCTCGCACTTGAAGAACGCCTGCGTTCCGGCGCGCTCGTCGAAGCTGCGCGAGCGCCAGACGGGCGTGCGCTGCGCCAGCGGCAGAATGCGGACCGCCGCCTCGCGGATCGTGTCCAGCGTGATCTCTTCCATCAGTAGCCCGCCTGCTTGTCCACGAGGTTCCTGAGCGGATCGCCCCGGTCGAAGCGTTCAAAGTTCTCCAGAAAAAGCTGCATGGCCTCGTCCAGCCATGTGGGCGTATTGTCGGCGCAGTGCGGGCTGAGCAGCACGTTTTCCATCTCCCAGAAGGGATGGTCCGGCGGCAGGGGCTCCTGGTCGTAGACATCGAGCACGGCGCCGCGGATGCGCCCTTCGCGGAGGGCCGCCAGCAGCGCCTTCTCGTCGACCACCGGGCCGCGGCCGACGTTGATCAATACTGTGCCCGGCCGCATGCGGCGGAACTCGGCCTCCCCGATCAGGCCGCGGGTCTCCGCCGTCAGCGGCGCGCTGACCAGGATGTAGTCGCTGTTTTCGATCACCTCGTCGAACTCTTCGCGCGGCGACTTGCGGCCCACGCCCACCACCTTCATCTCGAACGCCGCCGCCAGCGCGGCCGCCGCCCGGCCGATGGAGCCGTGGCCGACTATGCCGAGCCGCTTTCCGTGCAGCTCCTCGACCGTGAACTTCTCCCAGTGCTTCTCCCGCTGCTGCCGGCGCATGCGCCGGATGTCCTTCGCGAACCAGAGCATGCCGGCGATCACGAATTCCGCCAGGGAGCGCGAGAACACGCCCCGGCCGTTGGTGAGAACAGCCGGGGTTTCCAGCAGGGCTGGGAACAGGAGCGAGTCGAGCCCCGCCCAGAGCACATGAATCCACTGGAGGCGCGGCGCCATGGCGAAGACCTCCTCCAGCAGTTCGCGCGGCACAGCGCCCACCAGCATGACGTCCGCCTCGGGCGCAGCCTGCCGGAAGGCGCCGGCGGTGGCCCCGGCGGCGATTCGCGTGCCCGAAGGCAGCTTGTCCAGCCACCTCAGGTAGGGTGCGGCGGGATCGTTCAGGACGAGCAGCGTATGGGCCTTCATGCCTCGTTCCCAGAATAATCCCGCACGCGCGGCATTTGCTCCCGTCCGGCGCGGTACGGGAAACTGGAATCAGTGGAGACCACCTGCACCTGTGGGGCAAAGCTGGTGGAAGATGCGCTCTTCTGCCACCGTTGCGGGCGGCCGGTGCGCGAACTCACTCCCGCCGCGGAGGAGGAGCGGCCGGAGGCGGCGCCGAAGCCTGTGGCTTCCGCCGCGCCGGACGCCGCCGCGCCTGCGGCAGGGGAATCCGCGTTCCAGAACCAGGCGGCGATCCGCGTGGGCTTCCTGGCGGCGTTGCTGGTGCAGCTGGCGTCGATCCTCAGCGCCATGGCCGGCGCGTCCATTCTTCTCCCGCTGCTGTTGCTTGGCGGCGGCTTCTACGCAGCGGTGCTTTACATGCGCCGGACCGGTGCGCCCCTGAGCGTCATCGAGGGCGCGCGCGTGGGCTGGATTACGGGCATCTTCACGTTCGTCATCGCCACGGTGTTCTTTACCGCGGGCATGGCGGTGCTTTCGGTCAGCGGAGACTTGTCCAAGGCTTACGAAGAGAGCCTTGCCCGCATGAACCTGCCGCCGGACTCCGTGGAGCGGTTCCGCAAGATGCTGGAGGACCCGCGGACCTTCGCGTTCACGCTGATCGCCGGGCTCGTGTTCCAGTTCCTCTTCCTCACGATCTTCTGCTCGCTGGGCGGAGCTTTGGGGGCGCGGCTGCGGGGCTCCAGGCAGTAGCGGATCAGCGGGAATCCTGCATCCGCTTCACCATGGCCACTCCGGCGAAGATCACCAGCATCGCCGCCGCCTCGCGCATCCCGAACGGCTCGCGGTAGAAGATCCAGCCGAGGATCACGGCCACCACCGGATTCACGTAGTTGTAGATCGACACTACCGCCACCGGCAGCCGCTCCAGCGCCACCACGTAGCTTGAGTAGCCGACGATGGAGCCGAAGACCACCAGGTAGAGCAGCGCTCCCAGCCCGCGCGGCGAGTAATGGATCTCGCCCGGCCACAGCAGGGCCAGCGGGACGAAGGCCAGCCCGGCCGCGAGCTGCTGGATGCCGCCGGAGACGATGGCATGGGCGCGTGTGGGCAGCCGCTTCTGCAGCAGCGAGCCAAGCGACCAGCTGATGCAGCCCGCCTGAAGCACCAGCGCGCCCTTGAGCATGGCGGCGCCCGCCGCGCCGCCGGCCAGTGCTCCGGGGCCCACCAGCAGCACGGCGCCCGCCAGTCCCACGGCCATTCCGGCCAGCGTGGGCGGGTGGAGCGGCTCGCGCGGCGGGAGCAGTGCGTTCAGGCCCACCATCCAGAAAGGGCTGATCGTGATGATCAGCGCGGCCATGCCACTGGGGATCCACGTTTCGGCCAGCACGAGGGCGCCGTTGCCCGCCCCGAGAATCACCACGCCGTAGAGCGCGGTCAGAGCCAGTTCCCGCCCCCGCGGCAGGTCCGCCTTCAGCAACAGCGCGCCCGCCATCAGAATGCCGCCCGACAGCAGGAACCGCACCGCCACCAGAGTCATCGGCGGCCACATCTCGAGCGCCATACGGATGCCCAGGTACGTCGTGCCCCAGAAAAAACAGACGGAAATCAGGGCCGCATAGGCCCAGAATTGCGGATGCCGGTTCAAATGCCCAGATTACCACCCGGGCCGGATTCACGATAAAATGACGCGTTGATCCTCACTCTGACAGCCAATCCGGCCATCGACAGAAACGTGACCGTCGACCGGCTGGTTTTCGACGACCGCGCCTACATTCTCGACACGCGCAAGTCGGCGGGCGGGCGCGGCATCAACGCCTCGTGCGTGATTCACTCATTCGGCGGCGACACGCTCGCCATCGCGATTTGCGGCGGCAAAGCGGGAAGGCAGCTGGAAGAGTACCTCGGCTGCTGCGGCTTCCCCTGCGAGTTCGTCCGCGTGCGGAGCGAAATCCGCACGAACCTCACCATCGCCGACCGCCACGGGCTGGCAGTGAAGCTGAACGAAATCGGACCGGAGTTGGCCCCGGCGGAGGTGGCGAAGCTCGAAAAAGCCGTGCGGGCGAAGCTTCCGGGCGCGGCCTGGCTGATGCTGTGCGGCTCGCTGCCGCCGGGAGTGCCTGCGGACTTCTACGCGCGCCTGATCCGCGCGGCGGAGGACTCCGGCGTGCGCACGCTGCTCGACGCCGACGGGGATCCACTGGAAGCCGCGCTGGAGGCGCGTCCCACAGTGGTCACTCCCAACCAGCAGGAGGCGGAACGGCTGCTGAACCGCGCGTTGCTCACGCGCGCGCACTTCCAGGAGGCGGCGGAGCGAATCCGCGGCATGGGGGCGCGCAACGTCGTGCTTTCGTTGGGCGCGCGCGGCGCCGTCGGTGCCTTCGAGGACGGGTCCGCCTGGGAAGCGGTCCCGCCTCGCGTGGAGGCGCTGTGCCCGATCGGCGCTGGCGACGCGCTCGCAGCCGCTTATGTATGGGCGCTCACCAACGACGCCACGCGTCCGGAGGCGCTGCAATGGGCCGTGGCCGCCGGCACCGCCTCGGCGCGGCTGCCGGGCGTCAGCTTCGCCTCTCTGGATCAGACGCGTGAGGTGCTGGCCCGCGTCACGCTGCAACGCGCCGCTTGATCCCGGCGGGATGGCCGGTCACTGCGCCTGCGGGCCGTCCCCGGGCTGCGTCTTCTGGCGCCGCTTCGCCAGAAAGTCCCGCGGTTTGATCCAAAGCGCGAGAACCAGCCCGAAGACGACCCCAAGCATCAGGAACGTGGCCACGGAGCCGATGACGAGATAGTCGATCTGCGCGCGCGGCTCGGGAGTCAATTTCAACCCGGCGGCGACAGCGAGCGCGAACACACACACGGCGGCGGCCACAGTCAGCGCCGCGCGTTTGAGGGGCACGCCCATCTGTCTCGATTCTAGTCGTATTTCTCGGCGATGATCTGACGGCGGTCAAAGCCGCGTTCCTTCAGCAGGCGGCGCACATCGTCCACCATGGCTTTCAGGCCACAGAGATACACGTCCAGGTCCGTGCGCCCGCCCAAAGCCTCGTCCAGGTGCGCCTGCACGCGTCCGGTGCGTCCTTGCCAGTCCGCCGGCGGGCGCGTGAGCGTCGGCAGGTAGCGGAAGCCCGGGCGTTTGCGCGCAAGTTCTTCAAACTCGCTTTGGTAGAGCAGAGACGCCGCATATCGCGCCCCGAACAAAAGGGTGATCCGCGCGCCGCTGTCCAGCACTTGCGCCGATTGCAGGAAGGCGCGGAACGGGGCGATGCCCGTGCCGGTGGCGACCAGCACCGCATCGCGGAAAGGAACGCGCGGCGTGAAGTAGCCGAGCGGCCCCTGCATCGACACGGCGTCACCAGGGCGCAACTCGAACAGCCAGGGCGAAAGCAGGCCCTCCCGGACGCGATTGAGGCACAGTTCGAACCGGTTGCCTCGCGGGAGTCCGGCAAGGGAATACGCTCTTGTGACGCGGCGCCCGTTCACATCACCGGTGAACGAGACAAACTGCCCGGGCAGAGCTTCCAGCCGCTCCACGCCGGCGGCTTCGAAGACAAAGTGCCTTACTTCGGGCGCGATATCGCCGGACGAAACAAGCAACGCTTCCATGGGTCTCTGCTGGTACGGATGCCTCAGGCGGTGACCAGATTCTCCTGTTGCGGGGGAGGCGGCAGCAGGCTCACCAGGCTGTCGATGAAGGCGCGGCCCTTGCGGCGCCCGTTGTTGCCTTGCCACTCCATGCGCTGCCAGAAGACCAGCGCCCCCAGCAGGTCCTGGTCGCGGATGCTGTGCACGCCCGTCCGCTCGGCCAAACGCTCGCGGAAGTCGGCCATCTCCTTCTGGAAGCGCTCGAGCATGCTCTCGGCGATCCGGTTGGCGGGGCGGCTCTCGTAGATCAGCCCGCTCGAGGCGCTCCGGTAGGTTCGGGTGAGCGACTCCAGGGCGTCGCGCAAGTCGGAATCCACGGCGCCCGGTGTCTGCAGGGCGGCGACCACCAGCAGCCTGCCGGCGAAGACGACCAGATGCTCGTTTTCGGCCAGAAACCGCTCCGTCACCTCGATATCCGGGTGGGGCAGCGTCTGCGGGTCGCGTGCGGGCGGCTTCTCGTGCCGGCGAGCCTCGCGCAGGTGCGGGCAGTCCAGCGGGCAATCGACGGATTCCTCGCGGTGTTCGCCGCAGCAGACCGCGCAGATGTCGCGGCCCAGGGCTGGACAGGCGCGCCGCGGAGGACGCGTCTCGCAAAGATGGCATTTGGCGCGCTGCATTACTTTTATCGTATCATCCGGACAATGGCTGCCGTGGATATTTACCTCAAAGTGGAAACAGATCTGGATGAAAGCGAAAATCCGCGCCGGTTCGCCGCCGAGTTGTGCCGCATCCTCGAGCGGGTTTACGGCGTCCGGCGGGCCGAAGTCATGAGCCTTCACGAGCAGGAGGCGGAGCAGGGAGGCTGACTCGCCGCCGCGGCATCAACCCAGAAAACGGGCCACGGTTCGGCGGAAATAGCCATCCGTCATTCCCGCAATGTAATCACAAATCACCCTGTGCAATGGGAAATCTCTGGTTCTTTCCCGGTGATTTTCCGGCAGTTTTCCCGGGTCGTTGAGGAAGAATTCGAAAAGCGCCCCGATCCGCTCCGCCACCAGCCGGCGCTCTTCTGCCAGCATGGGGATCGAGTAAAGCCGCTCGAAGAGGAACCGCTTGAGAGCCTGGCTGGTCCCGGCGGCTTCCGGCGTCAACCGGGCCACGCGGGGCAGCCGGCGCAGGTCTTCGGCGGTCTCCGCGCCGCTGGCGAGCGCCTGCGCCGCGGTTCCCTCGATCAGCGCCGTGGCCAGCAGGTCGATCAGCCGGCGCTGGGACTCGAGAAAGAGGGCGCGCTCCGGGGCGTGCGGGTAGAGTTGCCGCGCGTGACGGGCCACAGCCCGGAAACCCGGGACCTCCGCCTCGATCTCCTCCAGCGTGAACAGCCCGGCGCTCCACCCGTCGTCGAGATCGGCCGTGTTGTAGGCTACTTCATCGGCCAGGTCGATCAACTGGGCCTCGAGCGGCGGGCGCAGTCCGGGCAGGTACTCCTCCAGTTCCGGGTGCTCGCCGGGTTCGATATCGCGCGAGTGCTTCACGATGCCTTCGCGCACCTCAAACGTGAGGTTGAGGCCCGGGAATGCGGCATACCGCTGTTCGAAGCTCTCCACAAGATGGAGGGCGTTGACGTTGTGGTCGAACCGCTCGCCAAAGCGCCGCATCTGGAGGTCCAGCGCCTCCTCGCCCGAGTGTCCGAACGGCGGGTGACCGATGTCGTGAGCGAGCGCCAGCGCCTCGGTGAAGTCCTCGTCCAGTCCGAGAGCGGAGGCCACGGTGCGGGCGATCTGTGCGACCTCGATGGTGTGCGTCAGGCGGTTGCGGAAGTGGTCGCTCAGCCGCTCGCTGAAGACCTGCGTTTTGTCTTCGAGGCGGCGGAATGCGCGGGCGTGGACGATGCGGTCCCGGTCGCGCTGGAACTCGTTCCGGTAGGGATGCGGCGGCTCCGGATAGCGCCGTCCCCGAAGAGCGGCGAGGGGAAACCGGAGCCTGGAGAGAGTCACGATCCTTGCTGCCGGCCCAGTTCGGCGAGGATGGCGATGGCCGCCCGTCCCACCGCACCAGGCTTGTTTTGCAGCGGCGCGGCCAGCTTGCGCGCCTCTTCGGGCCTGGACTTTTTCAGCAACTCCGCCAGCTTCAGCGAGGCCTGCTCTTTGGTAACCAGCACCGTGGGCTTCTCGACGAGCGAGCGAAGAAGCTTCTCGGCGTCTGCTTCCTTGCCCCGCGAAACGTAGAGCTGCGCCAGCGCGAACTCCGCCAGCGAGGCATACTCCCGGCTTGCGTCCTCGGCAGCCCGCTTCAGATACCGCTCGGCGGCGTCCAGGTCGCCCTGGTCGGCGGCGTTCGCACCGAGCAGGTAGGTGGCCAGCGCGGCCTCGTCGCTGCCGGCGTACTTCTGGATCAGCTCATTGCAGCCTTTGACGATCGCCTGATTCTTCTCTTCTTCCGTCCGGAACGCCTTGATTTCGGCGGGCGGCGGATCCATCACGGGCGCGTTATAGGTCTCCAGCACCTTGCCGAGCGCCAGCTGCCGCTCGGCGCGTTTGCTGCGCGTGTAGCCGTAGACCGCGGCGGCGATGATGATGAGGGCAAGCGCAATGGAGCCGTAGCGGATGATCGCCTGCCGGTGTTCTTCGAGGAAATGGACGGTATGCCCGACCTCCTCGACAAACTTGTCGGTCTTCAATTCATGTCGTGTCAGACGGTCCACAGTGCTCTCCGCTGCTCAAATATTCCAGTTTACCATGCCCTTTCCGGGGCATCCCCGCGCCGCCGGCCAGGCGGATGGCCGACAATGGAGGTTTCACACGGAGAGCCGCCGATGGATGCAGTCTGGTTCGAAAACGTCAACAGGCGGGTGACGCGCCGCACGGTGTCCGTGGCTGCCGCGACACGGCAGAGTCTGGCGCAGGCGTGCAGCGTGGCATTGGAGCGGGCGGGCGGAGTGTTGCTGGATTTGCAGAAGCCGGACGGCCACTGGTGCGGCGATCTGCTGGCGGACACGACCCTCGAGTCGGACTACATTCTCCTCCAGTTGTGGCTTTACCCGCCGGACTCGAGCGGCTGGAACCCGCCCTCGAAGGCGAGGATCGAAAAGGCTGCCCGGAGCATTCTTCGCCGGCAGTTGTCCGACGGCGGATTCGACATCTACCCTGGCGGTCCGGCGGATCCGAGCGCCAGCGTGAAGGCTTACGCCGCGCTCAAGCTGGCGGGCGTCGATCCTTCCAGCCCCGAGATGGCACGGCTGCGCGACCGCATCCTGCGGCTCGGCGGCGTGCAGGCGGCCAACAGCTACGTCAAGATCAACCTCAGTCTGTTCGGGCTGTATCCGAGAGAGCACGTGCCCACCATCCCTCCGGAACTGGTGCTGCTGCCGGGGGGCGTGCTGTACGAGATGTCCTCCTGGACGCGCGCCATCGTGGTGCCGCTTTCCATCGTGCAGTCACGCGGCGGCACAAGGCCCGTGCCTCCCGGCTTCCATCTGGATGAACTCGTGGCGCCCGGAAAGAGCTTTCGCCTGCCGCGGCGCGACAAGCTTTCCTTCCTCTTCTATGGCATCGACCGCGGGCTCAAGATCTGGCAGGACCGCGGCAATGCGCGCGTCAAGAACGCCGCCATCCGCGCCGCCGAGAAGTGGATGCTCGATCACACGCGCTATTCCGAGGGCCTCGGCGCCATCTACCCGTCGATGATGTACCTGGTCATGGCGCTGGATTCGCTCGGCTACCCGCGCGATCATCCTGACCTGATCGACGCCATCCGCCAGTTCGAGGCGCTGCTGACCGAGCGCGAGGACGATCTTTACTTCCAGCCCTGCTTCTCCCCGGTATGGGACACCGCTTACGCCGCGTTCGCGCTGGGCGAGATGGGGGGCGCGCCCGCGGACCGCCTGCGCCGCGCCGCCGACTGGCTGATCGCCCGCGAGGTGCGCCGCAAGGGCGACTGGAGCGTGAAACGCCCGGATCTGGAGCCTTCCGGCTGGGCGTTCGAGTTCGCCAACGAGCACTACCCGGACATCGACGACACCGCCATGGTTCTTCTCGCGCTGCTCCATGCGCGAGCCGCTGATCCCGAGGCGCAGGCGCGGTGCGAGCGGCGTGCCGTGAACTGGCTGATCGGAATGCAGTCGAAGGACGGCGGCTGGGCGGCGTTCGACGTGGACAATGACTGGCAGTTGCTGAACAAGGTTCCCTTCGCGGATCACAATGCCATGCTCGATCCGACCTGTCCCGACATCACAGGGCGCGTGCTCGAATCCCTGTGCCGGCGAGGGCTGGTCCACTCGCACCCAACGGTGCGCCGCGGCGTCGAGTATCTGCTGAAGACGCAGGAACGCAACGGCAGCTGGTACGGTCGTTGGGGTGTGGACTACATTTACGGCGCGTTCCTCGCCATGCGCGGTCTCAAGTACTCGGGCGCCCCGAACGTGCAGGAGGCGGTGCGCAAGGCGGCGCGCTGGCTGGCTGCGGTGCAGAACCCGGACGGCGGGTGGGGCGAGAGTTGCGCCAGCTATGTCGAGGACCGCTTCGTCCCGGCGCCGAGCACGCCTTCGCAGACTGCGTGGGCGCTGCTCGGGTTGCTGGGGGCGGGCGAGTCCTACTATGACGGCGTACGCCGCGGGATCGAGTATCTGATCGAAACCCAGCAGGCGGATGGGACGTGGAAGGAAGATCTCGCCACGGGAACCGGCTTTCCGAACGTCTTCTATCTGCGATACACGCTTTACAGCAAGTACTTCCCCGTGCTGGCGCTCACCATGGCGCGCCGCGCGCTCGGGCGGGACGAGCCGGAGGTCCTCCACGCTGCCGCCGGGTCTCTGCCGGGTTGAGGCCGCGCCCGTACAAGAGCGGAGCTGCGATGTCTGCACTCTTGCCAATGCCAAATTGCCGCTGCTGTGCCGCCAAGTGCGGCGAGCCTGGAGCCACGGCGAGCGCGGTTGCCGCCCGTCAGCGCCTCCGCGGGCCGTTGCCGCACGCACCGCGCGCCGCTACACTGGAATCAGAACGCTTCCACTCCCCGGTCGTCTAATGGTAGGACAGCGGCCTTTGGAGCCGTGAATCGTGGTTCGAATCCATGCCGGGGAGCCAGATCGCCCAGCTTTTCCCTGTGAGTTCAGCTTTACAACCGCCAAACTGTTTGTTGACAGCGCCGCAATGAGCCGAACTGTCAAGAGAGATCCATCGAGGCCTTAAGTCCCTCTTCGACTTCCCGCAGGGACTCGGCCGGCAGCACGCCGATCCGCTTGGTCAACTTGGTCCGGTCCAGAGTGGTCACCTGATGGCAGACGGCGAAGCTTGTCTTTGGCAGACCGGCGGCCCCGCCCGGAAGTTCTATAACGGTCGGTCCGCGCTTACCCTGCGAGGTCGAGGTGGAGATGGGAACCACAATGATGGACCGCCAGCCAGGAGTCTGGTTGAAACCGTCGTTGGACACCAGGATCACCGGACGGCGGCCCGTCTGCTCCGATCCGGACCGCGGGGCAAGATCGGCTCAAAAAACCTCGCCGCGCTTCATCTGGTTGTATTGCCGGTTCTTTTCAGGTGCTCAATCCCGGCTGACTCCAATTCGGTGTCGAGATCAAGCTGTGTTCCCGCCATTTCCTTTGCGTAGGCCGCGATCGCGTCCTGTCTCGCTTTGCGGGACTGTTGCCGGAGCCACTCTTCGAGGGCCTCTCGCGCCAAGGTCGTGGCCGGGACCTGCGCCCTTGCGGCCTCAGCCCGAAGACGGAGATAGGTTTCCTCCGGTAGGGGCAGGTGAAAGTTCTTCATCGGTGGCTCCTCGTCATATTATGGCATGGATTGTGGCAACTATTTATGGCAATAGTCGCGTGGCACAGCCCTCGCGCGGGCGGAAGGTTGTTGGACCCCCTTTTCGGGGGAGCCATTTCTCAAAACCACAACTTCCCGCCGCCCCGATGTGCTTGACGCCGTGGTGCAAAGCAGTCAACCCAAGGTCCCATTTCATGGCAGGCCACGGCGGCAGCCATGACTGTTCCCTTAACGAGGTGCGCCGCGAACGCAAAGCACATTGCTTTTCTGTGGCGTGAGAAACAGAAGTGAGACAGGACCGGAACCGCCCGACAGAGGCCGGAGGCTGGGGAGCCGGAGCAGCGGTGACCTCGCACTGGCTGAATTCGGCCCAATACCCCCGATATGTAGGGCCAGTCTTCGCAAAACGACCCGAGAAAAACGGGGAAATGGGCGTCTGACCCCATTTTCACCTGTAACGTTTCCGCCTGTTACGGGTATTGTGATGTGGATGGACGCACGGCCACCCGTGGTCAGTTTCGCCGCCCTCTACGAGCGGCATGCCCGGGATGTGTTTCGCTTCGCGCTGGCGCTGACGGGGCGGATCGAAGACGCTGAAGACCTGACGTCGGAAGCCTTCTGCCGCATCTGGACAGCGGGAGCGGATCTCCGCGAGTTGACCGTGCGCGGCTACCTGGTAGCCATTGTCCGCAACTTGCACCGCTCCGCCTGGCGGCGCGCGAGAAGGTTCATTCCCATGCAGGCCGACACTCCTGCGCCGGTCGCAGATCCGCTGGCTGCGGTCGAACTTGAACGGGTCCTCAAGGCGCTCGATCAGTTGCCGGCGCCCGACCGGGAGATTCTGGCTTTGCGTGCGGAAGCGGGGCTGTCCTTCGGCGAGATTGCCGCCTTGACTGGGCTGTCGGCGGAAGCAGTGCGCGTCCGCGTCCATCGCGCGCGGAAAAAGTTGATGGAGGTCTTATGCGGGAAGACATGATGGAACGTCTTCTGCCGGAAGGCGTCGGGCCATCGGTGCAGGTCGAAAAGGCTGCCCTGCGCGAAACGCTGCTGGTCTTGGGACGACGGACGAGTTCTGCGGTAATCGCCCTCGTCCTTGCCGCGCTGGTCTTCGCCTGTCTGCCGGAGCGCGCGACGACTTTCGTCCCGCTGCTCCGAAAGGGCGGAGTCTGGCTCGCCGCGGCGCTTTGCGCGCTCAGCCTTGGCTTTGTGTGGCGCTTCTACCGCGCTTGTTTGGAATTGAATGCTCTCGGCCTGTACCGCCGCGCGCGCGGCATCCGTAGCTCCTGGAATTGGGAACTCGCCGGCTCATTGATCAGCTTGGCGATTGTGTCGACCCTTTGTGCGGCCGCCGGACGGGAACTCATTTCGGTGGGCGCCGGAATGCTTCCAGGCTTGCTTGCCGCCCTGTGGCTCGGCCGCCGGCTGAAGCACATTCCCGACTATGAGACCGCGCGTCAGGAAGAACTCGCCAGGAGGAGCATCCTCCAAAAGGAAGACGATTGAGCCGCCGCAGACCGCATGCTGAATGAGTGGTTGAGCGGTCTCTCGCTCTCTTGCCTCACTCCCCGGTCGTCTCATGGCCGGACAGCGGCCGTTGGAGCCGTGAATCGGGGTTCGAAATCGTTTGGTAACTCTGCAAGCGCGGGACCGTTTCACGATCGCTGCGCGGGTGCCCGCCATGGCTTCTCTCCGTTTTATGCCATCAGTCCGCCCACGCAAGCAGTCCGGAGAATCGGGTCCACTTCACGGAACGCCGGGAGCGTCTGAGAGACGCCGCCGCCGATGTGAGATGCTGTGGAATCCCCGGATATCCGATGATTCCTGCTGACACGACCGCGCAATTGATTCTCGCCTTGTTCGAGGCAGCGGAGAACCCCGCACACTGGCAAGTGTTTCTGGATGGCTTCAACCGGGCGCTTGGCTCGGATCAGAGCGCTCTCATGGTGTGGACTCTGGAGTGCCAGCATAACTCGGTAGCGTGTTACACGGGTGCCAGCGAGGAGGACCGCCGCGAGTATCTCGAGCGCTGGGTCAGTGAGGATCCGTGGATGACACGCTTGCAAAGAGACGTGCCGGAGGGTCTCTTCGTCCCGAGCCACGAGATCACTCCGGACGAAGTCCTGGAGCGGACAGATGTCTACCAGCAGTATCTGAAGCCGCGCAACTGGCATTACGAAGGAGGCGTAATGGCGCTTCGCTCACCCGTGCTGTTTTCGACACTATCCACGTTGCGCTCAAAACAGAAAGGCCCCCTCACGGAGGGGGAGCGTGCGTGGGTCCAGCAATTGGTCCCTTATCTGCAGACAGCGGTCAGGCTGCACGAGCGATTGTCGCGGCTGAAGGCGGAACGCGACGCGGGTATGGCGCACCTTGATATGCTTCCGCACGGCCTGGCGATGGTGGGGCCAGAGGGATTTCTGCTGGTGGCGAACCGGCGCATGCGAGTGATGCTTGCCGCCTCTGACGGCCTTACGCATCAGGAGAACCGGCTGAAGTTGCGGGGAGAGGCACAACGGGAATTCGATGAGTGGCTGAAGCTGGCGAATACAGGACAGGGGAAGCCGCTCCGTCTGACCGTGAGGCGCCCTTCCGGACGCCGGCCCTATTGGGTAACGGTGACGCCCGTGGCCGGGGCGAGTACAGTGCCGCTCGGCGCGGTACAGCCCCTCGCGGCGATCGCCGCGATTGATCCGGAGCGCCGCGAGGGGCCGGACGCCGCGGTGATGGCCCTGATGTTCGGCCTGACGCCGGCCGAATCCCGCCTGGCGGAGATGCTGGTGAGCGGCCTGACGGTGCAGGAGGCAGCCCTTCAGTTGTTCATTTCCGCGCATACAGCAAAAACTCACTTGAAGCGAATCCTTTCCAAAACCGGGACGCGGCGTCAGAGCGAGCTGGTCAGCCTGCTGCTGTCGATTGGCGCGCCCATCGAGTAATCGCGCGAAATACCTCGTTCGGGGGACGACTCAGCGCCAGGCTTCCCGCTAGTCTCGGAGAAGTCGCCCAACCGGGCACCATCGAGCGCCGGTCCCCCTACAGGATCCGGCAACGTCAGAATGAGGGGCGTTCCGCCATCAGTGGTGTGCCTGTGGCACGTGTTGCGATGGCTGCCGGGGCGCAGTTCCCGGCCCAACCGGTTATCCCGACTGTTGCCGGAGGAGACCCGATGATGGCAGGCATGACACTTCTCAAGCCAGGAAACTCGCGTCACGACACTCCGAGAAACGGCGCAGTTTGACCCGGAGTCTGATCGGCCGCGCAATCCGGGAGCAGGATCGCTTCCCACCTGAAGAGGAGACTATGAGAATCACCTTCGCGCTTCTTTTGTCCAGCGCCGCCCTGGCGCAGACACCGTCAATCCAATGGAACCGGCAATTCGGGACGCCGGGCCAGGGCGATGAGGCAAGGTCGGCTGCTCCGGCACCCGGCCCGGGCGGCGGTGTCTACGCCGCCGGCTCCACTCTGGGCGACTTGCCGGGCTTCGTCAACGCCGGTTTTTACGACGCCTTCGTACGGAAGTACGATGCCGCCGGCAACGAGCTTTGGACCCGCCAGTTCGGCACCGCCGGTTACGACTTCGCCTATGGCGTTGCAGCAGACGATTCGGGTGTCTACGTTGCCGGTTACACGGGTGGCGCCCTCTCGGACCAGACGAACGCGGGTTCGGTGGATGTCTTCCTTCGCAAGTACGATCACGATGGCAACGAGGTGTGGACGCGCCAATTCGGAACTGCGTCCGGCGACGGAGCCTACGGAATTGCCGTGAATGAGCAGGGAGTATTCGTGGTTGGCTGGACCGATGGGGCATTGCCCGGCGAGGCGAGCGCCGGCTCGACGGACGCCTTTGTGCGCATGTACGATCACGCCGGCAACGCGGTGTGGACCCGGCAGTTCGGGAGCACTGGCTTGTACCAGGATTTCGCTCGAGCGGTGGCCGTTGATGCCA
Source organism: uncultured Arcobacter sp. (assembly GCA_964458495.1). Classification (GTDB taxonomy): domain Bacteria; phylum Acidobacteriota; class Terriglobia; order Bryobacterales; family Bryobacteraceae; genus JANWVO01. The sequence goes on along the minus strand of CAYWJB010000009.1, from coordinate 87,743 downwards.
GCGGCGTCTATGTGGCGGGATTCGCGTCGTATGGCGCTTTGCCTGGCGAGTCGAACGCGGGAGCGAACGATGCGTTTGTCCGGAAATATGACTTTAGTGGCAACGCGCTCTGGACCCGCCAGTTTGGAAGCACGGCGAATGACGAGGCTTACGGGGTTGCAGCCGGCTCCACTGGCGTCGTCGTTGCTGGCCGCACAGTCGGGGTTCTGCCCGGCGAAGCCAGCGAGGGAGCCTATGATGCTTTTGCGCGCAAGTATGATGCTTCAGGCAACCTGGTTTGGACCCGCCAGTTCGGCACTTCTTCCGATGACATGGCCTTCGCCGCTGCCGCCGACGGTTTCGGGAATGTGTACGTCGCGGGCTTCACAAGAGGAGGCCGATTCGCCGACTCGTCGATATCCGGGTTCGGCTTCGTGCGCAAGTACGATGACGGAGGCGGCAGGCTGTGGACTTTCCAGTATGGCACTGCCAGCAACACCTACGCATTGGGCGCTGCGGCGCACGCCGCCGGCGTGTATGTCGCGGGAATCGGAACGGGGAACGCGGGCGATACGGATGCGAATGTAGTCAAGATCGCCGACTCGACCAATCAGCCTCCAGCCCTTGCGGCGGCTTCGGCCTTGGTGACCGTCAACGAAGGCGGCGTGGCGGTAAACAGCGGAACCTATTCCGACCCCGACGCGGGAGACAACGTCGTGATCTCGGCCTCGTTCGGCGCCATCTCGAAGACCGGCGCCAACGCCGGAAACTGGACCTGGAGTTGGAACGCGATGGACGGTCCGGCGCCCGCCCAGACGGTCACCATTACTGCCAGCGACGGCAACGGCGTTGTCGTTTCGACCTCTTTCACCGTGGTCGTGTCCAACGTCGCGCCAACGCTTGCCTTTTCGGTGACGCCGGTGCTTACCGAGAATCAAGCCGTAACCCTCACCGGCGTGATCGTCGATCCCGGAACACTGGATTCCCACGCCGTCACCATCAATTGGGGCGACGGCGCCACCTCCACATTGCTGCTTTCCGCCGGCGAGCTGGGCTTCACTGCCACGCACACCTACCTGGACGACAACCCGTCGGGCACCGCTTCCGATAACTACACAGTGGCAGTCGGCGTCACCGACAAGGACAACGGCTCGGCGGCCGCTTCCGCCACGGTTGTGGTGAACAACGCCGCCCCGTCAATCGGCGCCGCCAGCGGCCCCGCATCACCGTTGATCCTCGGCGAAGCGGTCACCGTCGCGGCGGCGGTTTCCGATCCGGGCCCGGCGGACACGCTGCTCTGCACCTACGCGTGGGGCGACGGCACGGATAATACAACAGCAGCCCCGGCGGGCGGTTCGTGCTCGGCAAGCCACACCTATGCCGTCCCTGGCGTCTACGGTGTCCTGATTACGGTGACGGACGACGATACGGGCGCAAGCTCGACGAGGTTCGAATACGTTGTCGTCTATGACCCCGCCGGCGGCTTCGTCACGGGCGGAGGTTCGATCCAGTCGCCGCCGGGCGCCTATTCCGACAACCCTTCGCTCACCGGGAAGGCCACGTTCGGCTTCGTGTCGCGCTACAAGCAGGGTGCGGCAGTGCCCGATGGCCAGACGCAGTTCAAGTTCCATGCCGCAAGTCTCGACTTTCACAGCGCCTCGTACGAGTGGCTCGTGGTGGCCGGGGCGCGGGCGCAGTTCAAAGGCACCGGCAGGATCAACGGTGCAGGCAACTATGGGTTCCTGCTCACGGCAATTGACGGGCAAGTCAGCGGGGGCGGGGGCCTGGATCGCCTGCGCATGAAGATCTGGGACATCGGCTCCGGTCGCGTGGTTTACGACAACCAGCCTGGCGCTCCAGATTCCGGCGATGATGCCACCGAACTCGCGGGCGGCAGCATCGTGATCCACAAGCCGTAGGCTGCTCTCAGGTCCGCTTTGGCAACCGATCCTGGCGCGAGCAGCAGGCAAGCCGCCAGCGTTCGCCAGAGGCCCGCTTGGGAGAACCACTCCGAAGCGGGCCTTCAGATATCCAAGTGTGAACAAGCTGTCGAAGTTCCGACGTCGCCGACATCGGACAGGCCACCAAAGTTTGAAAAGTGTCCATGCCGGGGAGCCACACAATTCGCAAGAGCGCCCAAGCAGCCTCAGCAATTTGCGGATCTCAGTCGGAGCACCCCTTCATGGATTCGAACCCGATGGCTGCACTGTTGCCGGGAACCATCCGGTGGGGCATTTTTCTCTGCCGATTCGAGCCCGACCCCTTACAATGAAGTTGATGGTGCGCAAGAGAGTCCGCGAATTCTCGTATTCGGTCTTTTACGAACACGCCCCTGAGGGAGGCTTTGTAGCCTCGGTCCCGGCTTTGCCTGGTTGCCATACGCAGGGTGAAACCCTGGAGGAAGCCGAGCGCAACGTCAAGGAAGCGATCGGGCTGTATCTGGAGAGCCTCGCGGCCCACGGAGAACCGATTCCCGAGGAGGGACCATCGCTTCAAGGAAGGGTCACCGTCCCTGTGGCTGTCCCCGCTTGACAGATGGCCAAGCTTCCGTCTCTGACCGCCCGGAAGGTGGTTCGTGCACTCAAGCGTGTGGGATTCGTTGAGGATCGCCAGCGAGGAAGCCATCTCATCCTGGTGCATCCCGACACGAGGGCGCGAACGGTCGTGCCAATTCATTCCGGCAGGACCATCAAGGAGCCCCTGTTGAGGGCGATCCTGCGAGACGCCCGCCTTACAATCGACGAGTTCCTGGGTTTGGTTTGAGTCAGACCGGGCGCCAGCCTCTCACCCCTGGTCGAACTGGGTGAGCAACACCCTCATGGATGCCGACGGGGCCATCGCCAGAGTTCGAAATGCGTCCACGATGGGGAGCCACATCGCCCAGCTTTTCCCTGTGAGTTCAGCTTTACAACCGCCAAACTGTTTGTTGACAGCGCCGCAATGAGCCGAACTGTCAAGAGAGATCCATCGAGGCCTTAAGTCCCTCTTCGACTTCCCGCAGGGACTCGGCCGGCAGCACGCCGATCCGCTTGGTCAACTTGGTCCGGTCCAGAGTGGTCACCTGATGGCAGACGGCGAAGCTTGTCTTTGGCAGACCGGCGGCCCCGCCCGGAAGTTCTATAACGGTCGGTCCGCGCTTACCCTGCGAGGTCGAGGTGGAGATGGGAACCACAATGATGGACCGCCAGCCAGGAGTCTGGTTGAAACCGTCGTTGGACACCAGGATCACCGGACGGCGGCCCGTCTGCTCCGATCCGGACCGCGGGGCAAGATCGGCTCAAAAAACCTCGCCGCGCTTCATCTGGTTGTATTGCCGGTTCTTTTCAGGTGCTCAATCCCGGCTGACTCCAATTCGGTGTCGAGATCAAGCTGTGTTCCCGCCATTTCCTTTGCGTAGGCCGCGATCGCGTCCTGTCTCGCTTTGCGGGACTGTTGCCGGAGCCACTCTTCGAGGGCCTCTCGCGCCAAGGTCGTGGCCGGGACCTGCGCCCTTGCGGCCTCAGCCCGAAGACGGAGGTAGGTTTCCTCCGGTAGGGGCAGGTGAAAGTTCTTCATCGGTGACTCCTCGTCATATTATGGCATGGATTGTGGCAACTATTTATGGCAATAGTCTCGTGGCACAGCCCTCGCGCGGACGGAAGGTTGTTGGACCCCCCTTCGGGGGAGCCATTTCTCAAAACCACAACTTCCCTCCGCCCCGATTTGCTTGACGCCATCGCCGTTCGCGGCCGCCCGTTATCCCAAACATTCGCGGGAACTTGCGTTCCCGCGCGGTTCTCCGGTTGGAAATGTCTCCAAGCGGGCCACGCGCTGAACCATCATGGTTGAGTTCGTTGGCCTCTCTCAACCCTCCAAACTCTCCGTTTTCTCCCTTGACAGGTCCGCGTTTGTCGACAGGCCGGTTGAGAGAGGCAGGCCGTGCCGGAAGAGTCTCGAACTCTTTATCGGCAGTCGAGTGTACCGACGCGAACCACCTGCCCCGGCCGGATGTTCGCGAGCGCGGCCAGGCATTCAGGGATGACCAGGAGCAGGTCCTGGATCCGGTTCGAACGGGCGCGAAGAATCAGAACCGCGATGTGCAGCGCACCCAGATCCTGTTGGAAGGGGAGGGTCTTGTCCAACGTCAGCAGGACATCGAACTGCGGATCGGCCAGCGTCAACAACTCACCGTTCTTCTTCCCCGACCAATCGCACTCGACGACCGTGCGGCATTCGTGACCTTCGAGATGTGCGGCAAGCTTGCGCGGAAGATTCTCGTCGATGAGAATTTTCATCGCGGGCTGGTGAGGAGGGCCTTGGCTTCTTCCAGTGCGGCGATGGCAGCCTCTCGGGTCACGGAGGGAAAGTTGTCCAGGAACTCATCGAGGGTGTCGCCGGCCTCGAGGTAGTCGATCAGCGATTCGACAGGGACGCGGGTGCCTCGGAAGCACGGCGTGCCGCCAAGGATCTCCGGATCGCTCACGATGACGGATTCGCGTTCCATGGTACACGTCTCAGTCCTCAGTCTATCAGGGACGTGTGATTTTGGGAGCAGTTCGAGACGATTGCATCGGCGCCCCGGTTGGACATTTTCGAACTCGCCTGAGTATCTATTGACAGAGCTGGACGACGCGCCATGCCGCGAAGCGGAAGCCTTTGTGGGCCGGAAGGACCGGCGCCTATGGATTACCGAGATCGCAGAACGCGCGACGCCGTCGCCGAGATTGCTCAGATCCTCGCCATCGATTACCAGCGCTACCGGCGCGTCCGGCGCATCGAAACCGCCGACGACAACGCACCCGAATCCGTCAACAGAGAACTTGATAACCCGCGCCCGGAGAGGCAACATGCACGCGAGGTTGACGCATGAGGAAGACGATCCGGGAACGGATCGAAAATCCATCCGTTACGGCAGGAATGCAAGAGGGCAGAAGGTGATTTCCCTGCTTCCCGGTCGCCCCAGCCTCGCCCAAGCGTCCGGATTCCCGCGTTCCCTACCTGCCCCGAGCGGCGCCTTCCCGGGGGAGTCCGTTTGCGAGGGGAGCGGCCCGGGAAGGGGCGTGCCGCCGCCGTGACCTACAATGTAAGCGTGCCAGCGCTTGCGTCCCTGCCCGAAGCCGTCGCCCGGCTCGATGAAGTCCGCTCCGAAATCGGCAAAGTCATCGTCGGCCAGCAACAGGTGGTCGACGGCGTGCTCATCTGTCTGCTCGCCGGCGGCCATGTGCTGCTGGAGGGCGTCCCCGGCTTGGGCAAGACGACGCTGCTCAGGACGCTGGCGCGCGTGCTGCACCTGAAGTATTCGCGCATCCAGTTCACGCCGGACCTGATGCCGGCAGACATTGTCGGCAGCATGATCATGGAGACGCTGGAGGGCGGGTCGAAGGCGCTGAAGTTCCAGCCGGGGCCGATCTTCGCCAACCTCGTGCTTGCCGACGAAATCAACCGCGCCACGCCGAAGACTCAATCGGCGCTGCTCGAGGCGATGCAGGAGCGCACGGTGACCTCCGGCTCCACGACGCATGAGCTGGAATCGCCCTTCCTCGTGATGGCCACGCAGAACCCCATCGAAATGGAGGGCACCTATCCGCTGCCGGAGGCGCAGCTGGACCGGTTCCTGATGAAGATCCTCGTCGACTACCCGTCCCGCGAGGAGATGAACGTGATTGTCGAGCGCACCATCCAGCGGGAGGAGCCGGACCTGCGGCAGGTGATGGCGCGGGAGGAGATCCTCTCGATCCGGCGCGCCTGCCGCGAAGTCATTGTGGCCCCGCATGTTCGCGACTACGCCGTGTCGCTGGTGCTGGCGACGCAGCCCGGCACGCGTGACGCGCACCCGCTGGCGGACAAGTACATCCGGTACGGCTCCTCGCCGCGGGGCGCGCAGGCGCTGGTCGAGTGCGGGCGCGTCCACGCCTTCATGCGCGGCAATGCCCATCTGTCGATCGACGATGTCCGCGGCGTGGCGCCCGCGGTGCTCCGCCACCGCATCATCCTGAACTTCGACGCGCACGCTGACGGGCACACCCCCGAGACGCTGCTCGGCGAGATTATCGCCGCCGCTGCGCCGCCCCGCTGATCATGGCCGAACCATTGCTCGACCGCCGCCTGCTGGAACGCCTGGAGCGGCTCACGCTGCGCTGGCACAAGTCCTTCCGCGGGCTGGTGGGCGGGCGCAATCTCTCGCGCTATTCGGGGCCGGGACTGGAGTTTCTCGATCACCGCCGCTTCCACCAGGGCGACGACCTGCGCGCCGTGAACTGGCGCGCCTACCTGCGTCTGGAGAAGCTCTTCCTCAAAATGTTCCAGACCGAGCCGCGTACGCCGATCCGTATGCTGGTGGACGTCTCGGCCTCGATGGCGGTCTCGCCTTCGCCCGGTGATCCCGACAAGTTCCTCTACGCACGCCGGCTGGCCGCCGCTCTCACCTATGTGGCGATGGTGCGGCATGACACGGTGATCCTGCTGCCCTTCCATGAACGGCTGGGCGATCCGCACGTGGCCAGCGGCGGGCGCCACCGCTTCGGCCCCGTCAGCGATTTCCTCGCCGCCCTGGCGCCTGCAGGACGATCGGACCTGCTCCAGGTGGCGCGGCAGTTCATCTCCGGCTATCAGAAGCCGGGGCTGCTGGTGATCCTTTCCGACTTCCTCGACGAGGGCGATGTGCTGAAGCCGCTCCAGTATCTGGCCGATTTCGGACACGAGCTGCTGGCCGTCCATGTCTACACGGAGTCGGAGCGCGCGCCCGCCATTTCCGGGGAGACGACGCTCGAGGACGCCGAAACGGGCGCGCAGTTGCAGCTCTCGCTGGACGGCGCCGCCTGCCTGGCCTACACGGAGGCGTTCGATCTTTACGCCTCCGCCATCGAACATCTGGTGCTGCGGGCGGGCGGCCGTTACGCGGCATTCTCCACGGCGGTCCCGCTGGACGAGGCGATCTTCGAGGCGCTCGACCTGACCGGTGCGGAGTTGCAACGCGCGGCGCGGGGAGCGTGAGCCATGTTTTTCGTCAACCTCACGCTGCTCGAGTTTCTCTCCCTGCTGGCCGCAGGTTCGGCGGCGACCGCCGCCCTGTACCTGCTGATTCGCGCCCGCCGGCGCGTTCGCGTGTCCACGCTGCGTTTCTGGCAGCAGGCGCAGCGCGCGCTGGAGCAGAAGCGCCGCCGCCGCATCGATCAGCCCTGGTCGCTGCTGCTGCAACTGCTGGCGATGGCGGCCTTGCTGCTGGCCATCGCGCAGCCGCGGCTGGGTTCCCGCCAGGAGACCGGCGCCTGGCACGTGCTGTTGTTGGACGGCTCGTCGTGGATGCAGATCCCCGAGATCGAAGCTGACGCCAAGCGGCAGGCGCTCGCCTGGCTGCGCTCGCTGCCGGCTCAGGACAGCGTGCAGGTGGTTCGCGCCGATGCCCTGCCAACGCCGCTCACACCGTTCACGACAGACAGGAACTTGGCCGTCCGGGCCATTCGCGAATCGAATGCCTCTTCCACCGCGCTGGACCTCGCTCCGGCGTTCGAACTCGCCGGGCAGGCGCTGCGGCTTCACGCCGCGCGCGCCGGCGAGATCGTCTACGCCGGGCCGCTCCATGCGGCCGGCGCTGAGGATGTCCCGGCGCCACCCAACCTGCGCTTGCTCATCACGCGGCCCCTGCCGCCAAACGCCGGTCTCACGCGCGTCCTCCTGCGCCGCTCCGCTGCCGACCCCATGCGCGTGGAGGCGCAGGCGCATGTGCGGAACTACAGTCCCGCGCCGCGCGCGGTGCCGTTCCTGGCCGGCTTCGGCGGCTCTGTGGTGGCCAGCCGGATTCTCCAGTTGCCGGCCAATGGCGAGACTGCTGCAGCGTTCGAGTTTCGCGCCCCCGTGGCCGGTTGGGTGGATGTACGGATCGATGCGCGAGACGCCGTGTCTTCGGATGACCGCGCCACCCTGGAACTGCCCGCGCCCCCGGTGGCCCGCGTGGCGGTTTTCACTGACGACCCGGGGCTGCTGCGTCCCCTGATCGCCAGCGACCCGCATTTGGACGCCCAATACCTGCCTGTTTCGCAATACAACCCCGCCGCCGAGGCCGACGTGGTGATTCTCGACTCGTTCCACCCCGCGCGGCTGCCGCTGCGCCCCACGCTGCTGGTGCGGCCGGGGCAAGTCGCCGCGCAGATCACCGCCTGGAACGCGGCGCACCCGGTGACGGCCCATCTGCGCAGCTCCGACGTGCGCGTGGAGGCAGCGCGGGTGCTGGCGCCCGAGAGCGGCGACGCGGTGCTCGCGGCCACGCCGCAAGGTCCGGTAGCGCTCGCCCGCGAAGGGGCGCCGCGGCGCGTGCTGCTGGGCTTCCATCCCGGCGCACCATCGCTGCGCTATCACGTCTCCGCGCCTTTGCTGTTCGCGAGCGTCTTGCGATGGCTTGCGCCGGCAAGGCTCCAGCCGCAGGAGGTGCTGGCGTCTGCGCCGGGAGTCGTGACTCTGGAGCTGCCGGAGGCGGCGCCGCGGGAGCGGGTGCGTGTCACCGGCGAGAACGGCGAGCCACTGCCGTATTCGCTCGACGGGCGCGTCTTGCGGTGCTTCGCTCCCACACCTTCGCAGGTGCGCATCGCCGCGCCGGCGATGGAGCGTGTCTATTCGCTCTCTTTGCCTGCGCTGGCGCCCGCCGCATGGGAACCGCCGGCCGGAACGCCGCGGGGCTCAGGCGGAAGGGCCGCCTCTTCTCCGGGGCCGCGGGACCTCTGGCAGTGGCTGGTGTTGCTGGGTTGCGCCCTGCTGGCAGCCGAGTGGACGCTGTTCCGCCTCCGGCCGGGCGGATGGCTTTCGCCGGCGCTGAAAGCGGCCGCCATCCTGGCGGCGCTGGCGGCTCTGGCCGAGCCCGGGTTGCCGGTGAATGAAACAAAAATGACCGTTTCTGTTCTCGCGGACACGAGTGCCAGCATCTCCCCGCAGGGCCTGCGGCGCGCCTCGGAGATCGTCTCCTCGCTCGAACAGGCACGCGGGCGGCACCTCGTGCGCGTCATGCCTTTCGCGCGCTCCGTGCGGTTGCCCTCGCCGGAGGAGGCGGCCTCCGGATGGAAGCTGCGCGCCGCAGGTGGCGAGGCCGGGCGTGCCACCCACATCGAGGCCGCGTTGCGGGAGGCGATCTCTTCCAGCCCGCCGGGGCTGGTGCCGAAGATCGCACTGATCAGCGACGGACGCGAGAACTCCGGATGGGCGCTGCGCGCCGCCTGGCAGGCGCGCGAGCTCGGGATTCCGGTGGACACGTTTCTTGTGGCAGGCCGCCCCGCCCCCAGACTGCGCCTGGAAAGCGCGCGTCTGCCCTCGGTGGCCTTCACCGGCGAGCGGTTTCCCGTCACGCTCTCCGTGGAGTCGCCCGAAGCCGCCGAGGCGGAACTGGAGATTCTGGCGGAAGGCAAGACGATCGGAAAAGCGGCCGTGCAACTGCAGCGGGGATCCAACCAGCTCTCCGTGCGGGCCTCGGTCTCTACGCCCGGCGCCATCGACCTGCAGCTCCGCCTGCGCGCGGCGGCGTTGGGCGAAACAAGTCTGGAGCAGGCCGTCTCCGTCCGCCGGCCGCGCGTGATCTACGTCACCGGGGACCCGCCGGGCGCGGAGCGGAATCTGCTGGCGACTTTGGAGGCGGCGCAGTTCGATGTGACAGTGGCAGGCGGGCTGCCCGCGGCCGGGCTGGACGGCTTTCAGATCGCCGTCCTCAACAACTACGACTTCGAGGCGCTCCCCATGGCGGCGAAGCAGCGGCTGGAGCGGTTCGTCGAACAAGGCGGCGGGCTGCTCGTGATCGGCGGCGAGCGCAACGTCTATGCGGAGCGCAAGCAGCCGGAGTCGGACCCGCTGCACCGCACCTTGCCAGCCACCATTGCCCCGCCGCGCAGCCCGGAAGGTTCGTCGGTGATCCTTATCGTCGACAAGTCCTCCTCCATGGAAGGCCGCAAGATGGAGCTGGCCCGGCTGGCGGCCATCGGCGTGGTGGAGAACCTGAAGCCGGTGGATCAGATCGGCATCCTGATTTTTGACAACACGCACCAGTGGGCCGTGCCGCTGCGGCGCGCCGAGGACAAGACGATGATCAAGCGGCTCATCGCCGGCATCGTCGCCGACGGAGGCACGCAGATCGCGCCCGCGCTGGCGGAGGCCTACAAGCGCATGCTGCCCGCGCAGGGAGTCTACAAGCACATCGTGCTGCTCACTGACGGCATCAGCGAGGAGGCCGACTCGATGACGATCGCCCGCGACGCCGCCCTGAACAACATCACGATCTCCACCGTGGGTCTGGGGCAGGACGTCAACCGCGGCTTTCTGGAGCGCATCGCCGTGGCGGCGCTCGGCAAGGCGTACTTCCTCACCGACCCTTCGGGGCTCGAGCAGATCCTGATCAAGGACGTGATGGAGCACACCGGCTCAACGACAGTGGAGCGTCCGTTCCGGCCGCGCGTGCTGCGGCAGGCCGAGATCCTGTCCGGACTGCCCCCGGAGTCGCTCCCTGAGCTCCGTGGTTACGTGCGCTTTACGGCCAAGCCGGCGGCCGAGACTCTGCTGGCGATCCCCGCGCAGCCGTCCTCTGCCGGTGCGGCCGATCCGCTGCTGGTCCGCTGGCAGTACGGGCTTGGCCGCGCCGCCGTGTTCGCCTCCGACGCCAAGTCGCGCTGGGCGGCGCAGTGGATCCCGTGGAACGGATTCGACCGCTTCTGGTCGAACGTCTTGCGCGACCTTCTGCCGCAGGCACAGCCCGGGCAGGCGTCGCTCAGCCATGACCCGGCCCGCGGCGTGCTCCTGGCCGAATACCGGCAGTCGGCTGCCGTGCCGCTGCCGGCCGAGGCGCCCACGTTGTACGCGTTCGGGCCCGATGGGTTCCGGCGCGCCGTCCGTGCCGAAAAGCTTGCTCCGGGGCTGTTTCAGGCTGTGGTTCCGGTTGGGGGGCGGCGCGGCCTGTTCCGCGTGCGCCCGCTGGAGGAATCGCGCGCGTTTCCGGAGGTGGGTCTGTACCTGCCCGAGCCGGAGCTGGCCGATTCCGGCGAGAACCCCGCCCTGTTGCAGCAAATTGCCGCCTATACGGGCGGGCGCTTCCAGCCGCAGCCTCGGGAGGTGTTCGATCCGGCGGGCCGGTCTCTCCAGACAAGGCTGCGGCTCTGGCCGGGGCTGCTCGTGCTGGCGCTGCTGTTGAACTACGCCGAGGTGTTGCTGCGCCGCCTGCGCCGCGGCATGCCCACGCCGTCAGCCGCATTGCCGCGGGCGGCGTGAGAGGCAGGCGGCGCCAGGACGAACCGGCGCAGGAGGCCGCACCGGATTTCCGATCTTCTCCCCTTGCCAGGAAACGGAAGGCGATCCTTCAGCGGTTCAGAGGCTCGAACTCAAGGTCTTCCCAACCGCAGAATCCGTTCACGTCCCTCTGGGCAGACACAGATCCGTTCAACGCACTCAGGCAGGCGGCCACTGAAGCTGGGCCGGGAGCGCCGCAATCGGCGGCATTGCCGGCAAAGGCAGGCGCCTGCGGCCGGGTGGGCGGCGCCTGAGCCGGAGAAGTGGCGCGCGTTGCAGGTGCGCCGCCCGGAGCCGGCGCCGCCGGGGCTGGCAGCACCGTCTGAAGCGATCCGGAAGTCACGGCATTCGGAGCCTGCAGGCTGACTCCGGGTACGGCTGCGGGCCGGACCGGGGCGGGACCCGGCAACGCCTGCAGAGGCTGTGCGGCGGGGGTATGTGGCGGCGCGGGGGCGCCAGCAGATGCCGCAGGAGGGAATCTTTCCGGTGCGGCGCCGCCCGTCGCCATGGCGCCTGGGACGGGCGCTGCGGCGAGTTCACTTTGTTCGCCCGGCTGCCTCTCGGGCCTCAGGACTGAGATGCCTGGATCGGGTGCTTCCTGAACTGGCGGCGTTTCAGGTTCGGGCAGCCAAGGGAGCAGGCTTTCCACCGCTTGGCGGTTGGCCGTCATCCGCTCCGCGTACAAGTCCGGTTCGCCGGACCAGAAGTCGAAGGCGCGCTGGTAACAGTCCGCCGCATCCTCGTACCGGCCGGTGCGCACGTACATCGCGGCCAGTTTCTCGAGCGCGCCCGCCAGGTTGCTGTCTTTGGAGGGGCCAAGCTTGCCCACCGCCTGTTGCAGTAGTTCCAGCGCAGGGGCCAGCCGGCCGATCAGCGTGTAGAGGTCCGCCAGGGCCACCAGCAGCAGGGCAAACTCGCTCGAGTCCCCGCCCACCTGGTGTTCTTTTACGTTCAGCGCCTTCTCGAGGCAGGAGACGGCCGCCGGGTAGTCCCCCTGCTGCTGGCAGATGGCGCCGAGTTTTTCGTATACGGCCGCCACTTCACTCGAGAAATCGCCGCAGGCTGCCCGCTGGATCTCGGCCGCCTTCTCGCCTGCCTCCCGGGCTTCTGCAAACCTCCCGTTCGCCGCGAGGCAAAGCGCCCACTCGAGCAACGCATCGCCGTGAGAGCGCCCGCCCTCTGCATGTCTGGCTGCGTACTCGACGGCCTCGGCCGCCTGCTGTTCGGCTTCTTCCGCGCGTTTCAATTCCCGGAGCAGAGAGGCGGCCTCGATCCGGCGGCGGACGACCTCCACCGGCCTCGGAGTCTTTTGCTCTTCCACAGCCGCCAGCCCCTGCAGGGTGAAGCGCAGGGCCTCCTCCAACGCGCCGCGTCCCTTGGCAGCCTCCGCCCGCAACCTGCAGCATTCGGGGAACTCGGGGTTGGTGCGGTAGCGCATTTCGCTGAGCAACGCCCAGGCGCGCGCGCACGTCTGCTCCGCCTCCGCCCATTTCTGTTGGAGGATCTGCGCCTCCGCCAGCGCCAGGAGGATCCGCGGCAGATGTTTCTTTGCCAACGCTGCATGCCGCGGCTCCGTGAGGATGCGCTGGAACGCCGCCTCAGCCTCGACGCCACGGCCGGCTCGCAGCATCCTCTCCGCCTCGCGGCACACCGGATTGGATCCGTCGAACCACATCTGGTCCGAATCTCCCGAGGACAGCCCCAGGGCGGTGACGATTTCGCGCAGCCGTTCAAACGGATTCATGGCCCGTCTCCTCTTCCATCGGCTGGCAGGACGAAGCGCATTAGCACACAGGGGACGCCGGTTCCGGGTGGCGAGAACCTCAGGTTTCCGCCTCAGCACCGTCAAGATTCCGCCTGAAACAGCCGATAACCGGGGAGAAGGAGTGACCGGCTGGATGCTCACCTGCGCATGCTGCGGAAGACGGCTCCCGTGGCTGCACCGGCTTCTTGGGGCTGCGCCCTATTGCTCCGGCAAGTGCGCTCGCGAGCACAGGGAAAAGCTCAGAGCCAGGGCCGGGCAGCAGAGTGATGTGGATGCCCCGACTCCGCTGCAAGGAGCTGACCCTTCGAAGGATTTCGATCCTGCCGGGGCGGGAGGCCTGATGGAGGGCCAGACGGGCACGGGTGAGATCGACCATGTGCCCGCGCAGATCCCTCCTGATGCGGGGCACGACCCCGGCGGACTGCGGGCCGGCGCCGGCGAGGGTCTTGCTGCGGCGGCAGCCGAAGAGAGTTTTGCGGGTGAGCCGGAGCCGGAACCCGCCGGCTACTTGCGTGCGCCCGAGCAGGGAGATTTCTTCGGTCCGATCCCGGATTGGCCCCAGCCCGAAGTTGTGCCGCTTGACGTAGCACCTGCCTGCCCGCCGCTTGTCCTCTTTTCCCGCTCCGCGCCCTTCCGGCCGCGAAGGCGGGTCATCGTTCCCGCGCACCGGCCTGCACCTCCTGCATCCAGGCTCCTGCTGGCGGGTATGGTATCCGCGCCAGGATGGGAAGATCCTGCAGGCGGCGACCTCAAGCTTGGCTCAATCGGTTGTCACAGCCCTGGCGGTCCCCATGAATCCGCGCCCGGATCGCGCGACACGCTTTCCGCAGGCGCTGCGAAGGGTTCCCTTTCCGTATTGGTGCTCTCTTTCGAGCCCGGAGCGAGGCAGGATCCCGGCATGACGGATGCGATGGCCGTCTCCGCCGGAGACGCAGGGGGAATGCGCAGCCGCGCCGTGCATCCGGGACTCGAGCCGGTTCTTGACGTGAACCCGTCGCCTTGCATTCCCGTGTGGTGCAGTCGCCCGGCGCACGCCGGCCATCGGGCGCCGGTTCGGCGGCTGGCCGCGCCGCGCCCGGCCCTCGCGCCGCCTGTCGCAGTTCTCGTGTCATTCTGCGCCACCCCGGCGCTGCTGAACGAACAGAGCTCAGCGGTTCAACCGTTCCGTTTGCACCGGATGCCGCTGCGGCGGCTCAGCATCGGCCCGCGCCGCGAGGACAAAGGCCTCCGTCCGGCGCCGCTGGTTTCTCTTTCCACCCTCGCCCTTGCGCCGCCGCTGCTGGCGCCCAAGCCGGCCTCGACGCCGCTGCGGCCGGGCTACCGGTTTGGGCCTGCCTCGGATGCAACCGGCCGCTCTCCTGGCGCCGGCTTGTCTGTGGCGCAGGTCTCCGGCGGCCCTTTTGGAGGTTGACTCGAAGATGATCCCCTTGCCCGCGGACTCCTGGCTCTGGATCGTGGATAACGAACTGGTTCGGACTCTCTTCGAGGCTTCGCCCGCGCACGCGGGGCTCGCCGCCCGCGCCGCTGCCGAGCCGTCCATGGTGGAGGCCGTGCGGCACTGGTTGCGCGGAGAGCCGGCTGCCGCGCTGGCCGCTGTCGAGCCGGCTGCGGCGAGGGACAACACGGACGCGTTGCTGCTGGCCGCGCAGCTTTCCTTTGAAACCGGCAACCCGGCCCGCGCCGCGCTGCTCTACCGCCGCCTGGCCGAACTTGTGCCGGATCATCCATACGCTACCTTCAACGAGGGTCTTTGCCACGTGCGGCTCAAGGAGTGGCAGCCCGCGGCGGAGACGTTGCAGAGGGCCGTCGTCCTGGCTCCTTCGCACGCCGAGGCGTGGTATCTGCTGGGGGTGGCGCTGCTGCATCTGGAACGGGCGGCCGAATCGGCCTCCGCTTTCGGCCAGTGCCTGGCGCTCCGGCCCGGCTATGTGCCATCGCTATGCGGCAAGGCCGCAGCGTTGCAGCTCCAGGGCAAGCATGCCGAGGCCCTCGCGCTGTATCTGCCGTTGCTCGAGTCCGCGCCGCAGAAGGAGGAGCTTCTCCTGAACGCCCTGCGGGCTGCTCTGGACGCGGCGGACTGGCCCCAGGTGCGGCAGCTCGCCTTGCGTGTCTCCGCAGTCAGCCCGGGGTCGCTTCCCGCGCGCGAGGCCCTGGCCCACGCCGATCTGGCAGAGGGTCGGTATGAAGAGGCCCTGGCCGCCTTCCGGGAGCTTGCCCTGGCTGCGCCGGCGTTCCTGGAGCTGTGGTATCTGGCAGGGTTGTGCGAGTTCCGTCTGGGCCGGTACGCCGAGGCGGCGGAGTCGTTCCGGTCCGCGCTGCTGGTCGATGGCCGTCACGTGGAAGCGCGGCTCGCGCTGGCGGAGTCCCTCCGCCTCGCCGGAAGGACCGATGAGGCGCGCGAGGCTCTCCAATGCGTGCTGGAATCGGCGCCCTCCTCGGTGCAGGGCTGGATTCGCCTGGGGTTGCTCGAGGCAGAATCGGGCAGGATGGAAGAGGCCCGGCGGTCGCTCGATCAGGCCGTGCAGCTCGGCGCCGCATCCGATGACCCGTCTTTGGCGGAACTGCGCGCCTCGGTGGCGGCCCTGCTTCAGGAGAAGGGGGAATTCAGCCTCGCGGCCGGCCTTTACCAACTGGCGCTCGCCGTGCATCCGGACGACGCCGTCCTGCTGTTCAACTACGGCGGCGCGTTGGCGTCTCTCGACCGGCTGGAGGAGGCGCAGGAGGCGTGGAAGAAAGCTCTGGCTCTGGATCCCCGTTTGGCGCCCGCCCTGATCGAGGCGCTTGAGCCCCGCCCGGTGCGGGCGCCCGGCGGCAACGGATCCTCAAGCGGCGGTCGCTGATCCGTCAGGCCAGCCGCAGCCGGGCCACGCTCTCGATGTGGTAGGTCTGCGGGAACAGGTCCGCCAGCGTCAGCCCCTCCAGAACGTAGCCGGCCGAACAGAGAGCGGAGAGGTCGCGCGCCAGCGTCGCCGGGTCGCAGCTCACCAGGTTCAGCCGGGGCGGGCGCAGCCGGGCGAGTTCCTTGACCACGCGCTTGCCCAGTCCGGCGCGGGGCGGGTCGGCCAGAACAAAATCGGGGGCTTTTGTCAGCCCTTCCAGATACTGCTCCGCCTGCATCCGTTTCGCTTCCGCCGCCACGCCTGCCGCCGCCAGGTTGAATTCGAGGTCCCGCGCCGCGCTCCCGTCGCTCTCCACCGCCGTCACCCGCGGGATCTTCCGCGCCAGCGGAACCGTGAACAACCCCACGCCCGCGTACAGGTCCAGCCCTTCTCCGCCTTCCGCCCCTTCCAGAGCGCACTCCACCAGCGGCTCGATCAGAAACCGGTTCACCTGGAAGAACGACCGGTGGCTCACGCGGTACCGTACGCCGCAGGCGTCGTAGAACAATTCCCCGTCCGCCGCGCCCGGGATTCTCTCGCCCAGCCATGCAAAGAACCCGCGCGCAACCCCCCGCCCCTGCTCCGTCTCCAGCACGTTCACCATCGTTCGCTCGCCGTTGGTGAACAGCTCCACCTGTTCGAGGAAGCGCGGGAAGCGGCGGTCGCGCCGCGCCGCGCGCAACGCCTTCAGCGCCGTGTTCAACGCCGGCGCAGCGATAGGGCACTCCTCGACATCGACCACCTTGTCCGAACCCGCCATCTTGTAACCCAGCGTGTGCTTGCCGAAGTGGAATTGCGCGCGGTTGCGGTAGCCCCAGGGCTCGCCGCGCACCACCCGGATCTGCTCCGGCGCTTTCAGCCGTCCCACACGCTCGAACACTTCGCGCAGGATGGCTGTCTTCGCCTCCAGCTGGAACTCGTATGGAGCCATCTGGTAGTGGCACCCGCCGCAACGCCCGAACACCGCGCACGCCGGTTCGATCCGCTCCGGGCTTTTTTCAACAATCCCGGCTGCCTGCGCTTCGGCAACCCCCGCCCGCCGCCTCGCCTCGCCAAGCTTTACCGTTTCTCCGGGCATCACGAACGGCACCAGCACGACGCCCATCTCCGTCCGCGCCAGTGCGCTCCCGCCATACACCCACTTCTCGATTTTTACTTGGTCCATGCCCGTCCTTTACGATAATAGGAGCCCTTCATTTTCACTTCAGCATGAAACCAAGAGTTCTGTCCGGCATTCAGCCGACCGGAAACCTCCACATCGGCAACTATCTGGGCGCCCTGAAGAACTGGGTGCGGCTCCAGCACGACTACGAGTGCGTCTTCTGCATTGTCGATCTGCACGCCATCACGGTGTATCAGGATCCCGCGGAGCTGCGCGGCAAGATCGAGCAAACCGCCGCGCTGTTTCTCGCCGCCGGCATTGATCCCTCGATCAGCTCGATCGTGATCCAGTCCACAGTGCCCGCGCACGCCGAGCTGTGCTGGTTGCTCACCTGCGTCACGCCGCTTGGCTGGCTCGAGCGCATGACGCAATTCAAGGACAAGGCGGCCAAACAGGAGTCGGTTGGCGACGGGCTGCTCCAGTACCCGGTGCTGATGGCGGCCGATATTCTGCTGTATCAGGCCAATGTCGTGCCCGTGGGCGAGGACCAGACACAGCACCTGGAGTTGACGCGTGACATCGCGCAGCGCTTCAACTCGCTTTACGGCGAAACATTCGTGATGCCGGAGACGCGGCTGCCCGCCGTGGGGGCGCGCATCATGGGCCTCGACGACCCGGAAAAGAAAATGAGCAAGTCCGAATCGAACGCATACCATGCCGTCGGGCTGCTCGACCCGCCGGAACTGATCCGCAAGAAGATCATGCGCGCCACCACGGACTCGCTTCCGGGCGTGGATTTCGACAATCTCGGTCCCGGCGTGGCCAACCTGCTCACCATCCACCAGGCGTTCACCGGATGGACGGACGAGCAGATCCGCTCCCATTTCGCCGGCATGCGGTATGGCGACCTGAAGAAAACCGTGGCGGAAGCCGTGGTCGCGGGTCTCGAGCCCGTCCAGCAACGCTACCGCGAGATCACCGGGGAGCCGGGCTATCTCAGGCGCATCCTGCGCGAGTCCGCCGAACGCGTCTCGCCCGTGGCGAACTCCACCGTCCGCCTCGTCAAAGAGCGCATGGGCATTTACACGGACTAGCTGCGCATGGAGGCCGCAGGCGCACCCTCTTTCTCCTTCGCCGCCTACCTGCGCCTGCTCGGCGAGAACCGCGACTTCCGCCTGCTGTGGCTGGCGCAGGTGGTGAGCGAACTGGGCGACTGGCTCTACGCCGTGGCCGTCTACTCGTTGCTGCTGCAACTGACGGGCAAGGCCGAAAGCGTGGGCATCGCCGTCGTGCTGCAACTGCTGCCGCAGGTGCTGGTGGCGCCCACCGCCGGAGTTCTCAACGACCGCCTCAACCGCCGCGCCATCATGGTGGCCGCCGACATTGCGCGCATCTTCATCGTGCTCGGCATGATGATGGTGACCTCGGCTGACAAGGTCTGGCTGGTTTGGGTCCTGCTGTTCACGGAGACGGTGATGTGGGCGCTGTTCGAGCCGGGGCGCACGGCGCTGATCCCGAACATCGTCGCTGCCCGCGACAAGCTGCTGGTGGCCAATGCGCTGTCCTCGTCCACTTGGGCCATCAACCTGGCTCTGGGCAGCGGACTCGGCGGCCTGATCCTGTGGAAGTTTGGCCGGACGTCTGTTTTCGCCATCAACGCCGCCTCATTCGCCGTTTCCGCTCTGTTGCTGTTGCGCATGCGCGTGCGCGAGACGCACGCCGCGAACCTGCCGCCCTTTCGCCTGGCCGACCTGTTCGACTTCAAACCCATCTGGGACGGCATTCAGTATGTGCGCGGCCACGCGGGCCGGCTCTCCACGCTCCTCGTCAAGGCCGGCATGGGGCTCACCGGCGCGCACTGGGTGCTGCTGCCTGTGTTCGGCGAGCGCATCTTCCCCATCGAGGGCAGCGGCGCGCTCAGCATGAGCCTGCTGTTCAGCGCCCGCGGCGTGGGCGCCTTCATCGGGTCATTCGCGAGCGGGTACTGGGCCAGGAACGACGAGCGGAAGATGCGCTCCGGCATCTTCTTCGCCTTTCTGATCACAGCCGCAGCCTACACCGCCCTGGGCTTTGCGCCGGCTCTGTGGCTGGCCTGCCTGTATGTCGCCATCGGCCATGCGGGCTCGTCGATGGCGTGGGTGTTCTCCACCACACTGCTGCACAAAATGACGGACGACGAATTTCGCGGCCGCGTGTTCTCAGCCGATTTTGCCGGGCTGTTCCTGACCATGAGCGCGGTCAGCTACGCGGCGGGAGAGCTGATCGACTTCGGCATTCCGGTGCGCACGCTGGCGGTGTGTTCCGGGCTGCTGGGGCTGCTTCCTGCCGCACTATGGGGAATTGCGCAGAAAGCAGATCTGACAGGAAAACCGGCCGGATGTGACCAGCAGCAGCCCCCGCACGGCCTCGCCTGAGCCAGGCGCGCTCAGGGCTGGGGCGTTTGGTTGCGGTAGTAGCGCTGTTCGATTTCCTCGAGCGCGGCGGGGTTTTAGCACGCCGGGCACTCCACGGCGCCTACGCCTGTGGCAGCGGCGATCCTGCGCAACGCCTCCGCTGGCGAAACCTCCTGGAGCCGGCCGAACCAGGCCTCGTCGAACAATTCCGCGGAAGGATCGCCAGGACGGAACCAGGAGGTTGTGGATTCTGCAAAAAGCTCCCAGCGGCCATCCACGAGCTCCTCGATCCGGACCGCCAAAGGAACACAGGCGTATTCCAAAGCGCGCCAAACCGTTTCGCGCCGGTTCTTCAGGGGCTCGTATTGCGAAACGCTGACGGCCACGCCGGCGAGATTGGAACGGCCAAGGTCTTTTTCGAAGGAGAAACGGCACTCCTTGCCGGCATCCTCGGCGTAACTACTTCTGGCTTGCAGCACTCTGGTGGGAATGTACTCCGTCATTCTCAGCGCAAACTTCTCAAAAGCAATCGTTGCTCTGCCGTCGCTTCTGACAATCCTGCGGACCGGGCCGGATTCCGGGTGGCCAGGGAAAGTGCTGATCCACACTTCGGCCCCGTCCCGGTTGACTGCAACTGTCCTCTGCTCGGTGACTTTTGCCGTTCCGTCCTTCCCCTTGCCCACCGTGATCTGCATCATCGTGTAGGGCCTCCCCTGAATGACTGTCCGGGCGCGCGCCGTAACCACTTGGCTGGCAATCCAGCGGCTCGCGAAAAAAGTACCAACGCAGCAAATGGCAAACAGGCTTATGCCCGTGAAAATCCGATTACTGTGCGTCATGTTGTTTCCCTCTCTTGTCTACGCAATTCTTCCTACGGGCACGAATAGCAGCCGTAAACGGTGTAACAGCCGAAAAGCGCGCAACTTTGCCCCGGCTGAGGCACGCATCCGCGCTGCCCCTCCTCGGGGGTCACGTAACAGGATCCTACTGCGCACATCCACACCCAGGTACCATTGCAATCCACGCTCAGACAGCTGCTCATGCGGCCTCTGCTGACCATTGGAGTGCAAGGGTACCCGCCTCCTGAGGCGATTCCCGCGCCAACCATGATTCCCAGAATGCATACTATCCCGATTCGGGCGATTCGGTTCCGGATTTCGAAGCGTGAGGTGAGTGACTTCATGAGTTTCTTTTACCCCCCCCGCCCGTGATTTTGTCAAGACAAAAATCGTCTTTGGCTGCACTTTCATGAGGGTTGCGCTCGAATGAATCAAGGCAGACTAGGCAGCCACTCATCCGCCGAGGCGGCAGGTGTTACCGGCGAGCCGAATTCTGTCCGGTGAGCACAGGGGATGCCGCTCCTCGCATTCGGCAACAGTGGAAGGGCGGCCCCTGTGCGATCCTGCCGCTACGGCATTCGCCCACCCCTGCGGTACGGGGCGCCGGGATGACGGGCCGCGCTTGTGTCAGCCGGCTCGCTTATGAATTACGCACGCAAAGAACCCTAGCAAAGCCTTCCTCCTCGCGCGGCAGCTCCAGCCGCGCCGCCATGCGGTCCATCGCCTCTTCCGGCACCACGCGCTCGCGCAGACGGTTGCGCCGCTTGCACTCCTCAAGCGGCACGTCCATGTAGACCGCCTCGATTTCGTAATCGAGCAGCTCGGCCAGGCGGATCCAGGCGCGCCGCTCGCGGCGCGTGATCGAGGTCGCGTCGATCCAGGTCTCGGCGACGCCCGCGGCGGCGCGCATCCGCACGATCTCGCGCAGCAGCCGGAAGACCAGCCGGTTCACGTCCTGGTTGGATTCATCACCGGTGATCAGCGCGCGCATGCGGTCGCTCGACAGCGCGCCGATGCCCTGCTTTTCGAGCCACGTGGTCTTGCCCGAGCCCGGCAGCCCCACCATCAGCACCAGCTTCATCCTGTTTCAGTATCCATGCTTTGCCTGAGCCCTGAAAGTGAGATAGATTCCTCGCATGATGGATTTCAGCCGCCGGGTTTTCCTGAATGCCCCTGCCGCCCTGCTGGCGCAGCCGCGCCCCGCGCCTCCGGAAAAGAAGTTGCTCCAGAGCCGTATCTCCCCCGATCTGTTGCGGCGCACGGTCCGCGCCCGCGCTGACTGGCGTCCCTGGCCTTCTGCGGAAGACCGCGCTGCATGGCAGGCGCTGCCTCTCGAGCTGAAGACGTCGGCCGTCACCGCAGCCGAGGAACAGCTCGGCCAGAGCTGGCCCTCGCTGCCCGCCAGCCTGTTTCTCGATTACGCGCGCAGCGGCACCCGTTCGCGCTATGAGCGGGTGCGCCGCGCCCGCCGCGACCGGTTGACGCTGGCGGCGTTTGCCGAGTGCATCGACGGCCGCGGGCGTTTCCTGGATGATGTGCTCGACGGCGTCTGGCTGACGTGCGAAGAATCCTTCTGGGGCGTGCCCGCGCACATCGGCGTGCAGAAGGCGGGCAACACGCTGCCCGATGTCACGGAGCCCATCGTCGACCTGTTCGCCGCGGAAACGTCGGCGACGCTGGCGTGGATCGATTACCTGCTGGGGCCCCAACTCGACGGGCTCTCCAAACTCGCACGGCCGCGCATCCACATGGAAATCCGCCGCCGCATCCTCGATCCGTTGCTCGCGCGCGACGATTTCTGGTGGCTCGGCTTCAGCGGCTCGCGCGCGGTGAACAACTGGAACCCGTGGATCAACTCCAACTGGCTCGGCTCCGTGTTGCTGGTGGAAACGGACGCGGACCGCCGCGCGGCCGCGCTGCACAAGATCGTGCGCTCGCTCGATGCGTTCCTCGACGTCTACCACGACGACGGCGGCTGCGATGAAGGCCCCGGCTATTGGAGCCGCGCCGGCGCGTCGCTGTTCGATTGCCTCGAGTTGCTGCGCTCGGCCTCCGGCGGCGCCATCGACGTCTACGACATGCCGCTGATCCGGGAAATGGGTGCCTACATTTACCGCGCGCACATCGCTGGCCCGTGGTATCTCAACTTCGCCGATGCCTCGGCGAAGGTGACCCCCGACGCCGTGCTCGTGTGGCGCTACGGGCAGCGCGTTCGCGACGACAGGATGCAGGCCTTCGGCGCATGGCTGGCGGGCCAGGAGAAGGATCCGCGGCGGCTCGCCGTGCACGAGTCCATGTGGCGCTCGCTTCAATCGCTGTTCCACTACGAAGACATCCGCGCGGCGTCGCAGTCGGCCCGCCCGCCGCTGGTGGCCGACGTGATCCTGCCCGGCACGCAGGTCTGCACCGCGCGCCTGCAGGAAGGGTCGGACCGCGGTTTCTATCTCGCCGCACAGGGCGGCCACAACGCGGAGAGCCACAACCACAACGACGTTGGCAACTTCGTCGTCTTCTGCGACGGCGAGCCGGCGCTGGTCGACATCGGCGTGGAGACATACACGGCGAGGACGTTCTCTTCGCGCCGGTACGAGATCTGGACGATGCAATCGGCCTGGCACAATTGCCCGACCATCAACGGCGTGATGCAGGCGGCGGGCCGCCAGTATGAGGCGCGGAATTTCCGGGCCGAGCCGGGCCGGGTGTCGATGGAGATTCACGCGGCCTATCCCCGGGAGGCGGGCTGCCCGCGCTGGCTGCGTGAACTCGCGCTCGACCGCAAGTCCAACCGCGTCGTGCTGCGCGACGCGTTCGAGCTGGCCCGCAGGGATTCCGTCGAGTGGAACTTCATCACGCCGCGCAAGGTGAGTCTTGCGTCGCCCGGCCGGGCCGTGCTGGACGGCCGGATCGTCATCGAATACGACCCGCAGCTGGGAGCCGCGGTGGATGAACACCCGGTGGAAGACGCGCGCCTGCGGCCCGTGTGGGGCGAGGCGATGCGGCGCCTGCGTCTGAGGCTTGCCGCGCCGCCCGCGCAGGGAGCATATACTTTTGTCATCCGGACGCAATGATCACGTCGGAGTCTGAACTCGAAAGCGTGCTCTCCGCCCCGTCGGCTGCGGACATCGACGCCCTGCGCACGCTCGAGGGGCCGCTGCTCATCCTGGGCGCGGCGGGCAAGATGGGCCCGTCGCTGGCGCACCGCGCGCGGCGCGCTCTCGATGCGGCAGAGAACAAGGCGGCGGTCATCGCCGTCAGCCGCTTCTCCGAAACGCAGGTGCGCGACCAGCTCCGCGGCTGGGGGATCGAAACCATCGAGTGCGATCTGCTTGAGCCGGGCTCGCTTGAGCGCCTCCCCAACGCGCCCAATGTGATTTTCATGGCGGCGCGCAAGTTCGGCTCCACCGGCAATCCCTCGCTCACGTGGGCGATCAACACGTATCTGCCCGGGCTGGTGGCGCACCGCTGGCGCGAGTCGCGCATGGTCGCGTTCTCTTCCGGCAACGTATATCCGCTGGTGCCGGTTTCGAGCGGCGGCGCCACCGAGCAGACGCCGCCGGACCCGGTCGGCGAGTACGCGCAGTCGGTGCTTGGGCGCGAGCGAATGTTCGATTACGTCTCCCGGACCTACGGCACGCCGGTTGCGCTGCTGCGGCTGAATTATGCTGTCGAGCTGCGCTATGGCGTGCTTGTGGACATCGCCCTGAAGGTGCGCGACAGGCAGCCCGTGGATCTGAACATGGGCCATGTGAACGTCATTTGGCAGGGGGACGCGAATTCGGTCGCGCTGCGCGCTCTTCACCGTGCGGAATCGCCGCCGTTCATCCTGAATCTCACCGGTCCGGAGACGCTGCGCGTCCGCGACATCGCGCGCGAGTTCGGCAAGCGGTTCGGCGTGGAGCCGCGCTTTGTGGGCGCGGAGCACCCTACAGCGCTGCTCAACAACGCTTCGCTGTGCCACCGCCTGTTCGGGCTGCCGTCACTGAGGGCGCAGGACCTGATCGACCTGACCGCCGCGTGGATCCTGCGCGGCGGCCCGCTTCACGGCAAGCCGACCCACTTTGAAATGCGAGAAGGAAAGTTCTGAACCATGCCTTGGCTTGACCGTCTGCGGCAGGGTCTCGTCATCCCTGCCCATCCCCTGTGCCTCACGCCTGACCGCCGTTTTGACGAGGAACGCCAGCGCGCGCTCACCCGCTACTATCTCGAGTCCGGCGCCGGCGGGCTGGCTGTGGGCGTGCACACCACGCAGTTTGCCATCCGCGCGGCGGAGCACAACCTGTTGGAGCCTGTCTTGCGCGCCGCCGCCGAAGAGGCGCGCGGCCGCGACGTTGTGCTGGTGGCCGGCATCTGCGGCGCAGCGGCACAGGCGCTGCGGGAGGCGGAGCTGGCACGCTCGCTAGGCTACCACTGCGGGCTGGTTTCGCTCGCGGCGTTGAAAGAAGCGAGTGTCGACCAGCTTGCCGCGCACATCGCCGAGGTGGGGCGCGTGCTCCCCGTGTTCGGCTTTTACTTGCAGCCGGCGGTGGGCGGGCGCGTGTTGCCGTATGAATTCTGGCGGCACGCCGCGGAGCTGGAGTGCCTGGTGGCGATCAAGATCGCGCCGTTCAACCGGTATCAGACGATCGACGCCGTTCGCGCCGTGGCCGACAGCGGCCGCGCCCGCGACATCGCTCTGTACACGGGCAACGACGACAACATCGTCGCCGACCTGCTGACGCCGTTCCACTTCAACGGCGTGACGCTGCGCATTCGCGGCGGCCTGCTGGGGCAGTGGGCGGTGGGGACGAAAAGCGCCGTCGCGCTGCTGCGCCGCATCCACGAGGGGCAGAACCCGTCGCTGCTTCTCTCTCTGGGCGCGCAGCTCACCGACCTGAACGCCGCGTTGTTCGACGCCGCCAACGGCTTCTGCGGCTGCATCGCCGGCATCCACGAGGTGCTCGTGCGGCAGGGGCGCATGGCGTCACGGGCGTGCCTGGATCCGCACGAAGACCTGTCGCCGGGACAGATGGAGGAGATCGACCGCGTGATGGCGGCCTATCCGCATCTGCTTGAGTAAAGCTCGGCGCCTGCCCTGCGAGGAGCGGCCCCTTACGAGCCGCTCATTCTGCTGCGGGCTGGGGCGACCAATGATACCTTCGACACCAACGTGCATGTGTCGACCTCTCAGAAGCGGCTTGCCGTCAGTGGTGCCGTCCGTGGGTATAGGGAGTTATTTTTGCTGTATTTTCAACGTGTTAATGGTGCTCAAGCTTGACGAGCAGCTGAATTTGGTATCAAATGATACCAGAGGGGGCGGGCAATGAGACGCCCCCGAAGGAAGCATCCGGATGCCGGGCGGGCTGAAACGGCCCTCCGCCGGTTTCTTCTCGCGGTCGAGAAAGGCTATGTGGAATTGCATCCACGAATCCAGGACCGGCTGCACGAGCTGGATCTGGCTCTTGGAGAAGTGATGGCGGCTGTCCTGGATGCTGCGAGAGAAATCCGGATGTCGGATTCCCGGCCCGTGAAAGAATCCTGGGATCCTCCGGGCCACGCGTTCGTGTGGGATTCAGCGAGGTTCAGGCGGAAGATGTACCTGAAGTTCCGTCTCGAAGGGAAGCGACCGACAGTTGTTTTGTACTCGTTTCACCCTGCGGATTATTGAAAGAGAGGATACCCGATGAAGTGCGTGGATTGCGGAAAAGGCCGCATGCAGAGGAAGCGGGTGAAAGTGCCGCATGAGATCCGCGGAGTCCGTTTCGAGGTCGAGGACGAGGTGAACGTGTGCAGTCATTGCGGTTTCATTACCATCCCTCTGGATCATGCCGCGGAACACGGCCGCCTAGTCGATGAGACGTACCGCCGGCTCGAGGGCATTCTTTCGGCGGAGGAGATCCGGGCCGCGCGCGAGCGCCTGCAAATGAGCCAGCGCGAATTTGCCGGCTACCTCGGCGTTGGCGAGGCGAGCGTCAAGCGGTGGGAAAGAGGCGTGCTCCCGGACAAGAGCAGCAGCGATCTGATCCGTCTCAAGACGGATCCCGAGGCTGCCCTCGCCAACTACAAGCAACTGGAGCACCTGTTGAGCCCCGGCATACAGGCATCCGGCGGCGTGAAGGCTCACGGAGCGGGAACGAGAATGTCGGGCAGGAAACCAGCTGCTCATGTGAGTGCACGGGGCGAGCGCAAGGCTCCGAAGCGGTCCTCAGCGCGCCTCTGAGCACACCAGCACCAACCATCGCTGCGCAGCCAGTCACACTTCTGGCACGGGCTGGCTCATCAGCCACTCGTGGGCGCCCTCGGCAGCCTTTCGGCCCTCGGCGATGGCCCACACCACCAGCGACTGGCCGCGGCGCATGTCGCCGGCGGCGAAAACGCCGGGCACGCTGGTCATGAAGTTTTCATCGGCCTTCACGTTCCCGCGCGCGTCCAGCTCGACGCCGAGCTGCTCGAGCAGCCCGTTCTTCACCGGCCCCGTGAAGCCCATCGCCAGCAGAACCAGTTCCGCTTCATGGACCTCTTCCGTGCCAGGCAGCGGCTCGAACTTCGGCGGCGGGCCCACACGCGTGGTGCGCAGCGCCCGCACATGGCCGTTTTCGTCGCCGAGGAACTCGAGCGTCGAGATGCTCCAGATGCGCTCGCCGCCTTCCTCGTGCGACGTCTCGCTGCGCAGCTGATACGGCCACAGCGGCCACGGCGTCTGCGGGCTGCGTTCGGACGGCGGCATGGGCATGATCTCGAACTGCCGGATCGACCTCGCCCCGTGACGAATGGAAGTGCCCAGGCAGTCGGCGCCGGTGTCTCCGCCGCCGATGATGATCACGTTCTTGCCCGTGGCGGAGATCCATTCCTCGGCCGGGATGGAATCGCCCGCGTTGCGGCGGTTGTTCAGCGGCAGGAATTCCATGGCGAAATGGATGCCCTTCAGCTCGCGCCCGGGCACGCGCAGGTCGCGCGGCCCTTCGGCGCCGCCGGCGAGGATGACGGCATGAAACTGCCGCCGGAGTTCGTCTACGGTGATGTCCACGCCGACATGGCAACGGGTGCGGAACGTGACACCCTCTGCCGCCATCTGTGCCATGCGGCGGTCGATGTGGTGCTTCTCCATCTTGAAGTCCGGGATGCCGTACCGCAGCAGCCCGCCGATGCGGTCGGCTTTCTCGAACACCGTCACCAGATGGCCCTTGCGCGCCAGCTGCTGCGCAGCGGCGAGCCCCGCCGGCCCGGAACCGATCACCGCCACACGCTTGCCCGTGCGCTCCAGCGGCGGCTCGGGCTGGATCCAGCCCTCGGCCCACGCGCGGTCGATGATGGCGCGCTCGATGGACTTGATGGACACCGGCGGCTCATTGATTCCCAACACGCAGGACGCCTCACAAGGGGCCGGACAAATGCGCGAGGTGAATTCAGGGAAGTTGTTGGTGGCGTGAAGCTCGCGGAGCGCCTCGCGCCAGCGCCCTTTGTAGACGAGGTCGTTCCAGTCCGGGATCAGGTTCGTCAACGGACAGCCCGTGTGGCAGAAGGGCACGCCGCAGTCCATGCAGCGCGCGCCCTGCTTGCGCGCGCGGTCTTCAGGCAGCGGCACGTAGACCTCGAACCAGTCCCGGACGCGCTCCTCCACGGGGCGGCGCCCGAACGACTCGCGCTGAAATTCCATGAAGCCCGTCGGCTTACCCACGGCAGACCTCCCGAGAATCGTAAATGACGGCGGCCGCGCTCATCGCAGCACCGCCTCCTGTTGCGTCAGCGGGCGCGCCAGCGTAATGCGCGGCGTCTCCGACGCGCGCGGCACTCCCAGCACGCGCTTGTACTCGTGCGGGAAGACCTTCACGAAGTGGGGCAGCATGGCGTACCAGTTTTGCAGGATCCAGGCGGCGCGCAAGCTGCCGGTGGCTTTGTGATGTTGCTCCACGAGCGACCGCACCAGGTCGACGTCGCGCGGATCGACCATGGGATCCAGATCGACGCTTGTCAGGTTGCAGAGCACGCGGCGGAAGTCGCCCGTCTCGTCGAGCACATAGGCGATACCGCCGCTCATACCGGCGGCGAAGTTCTTCCCTGTGCGCCCAAGCACGACCACAAGGCCCTTGGTCATGTACTCGCAGCCGTGATCGCCGACGCCTTCTACCACCGCCGTGGCCCCGGAGTTGCGCACGGCGAAGCGCTCGCCCGCCATGCCGTTGATGAACATCGTGCCGCTGGTGGCGCCATAAAGCACCACGTTGCCCACGATGATGTTGTCCTCGGGCACGAAGGTCGAGCCGCGGGGCGGGAACACCACGACTTTGCCGCCGGAGAGCCCCTTGCCCACGTAGTCGTTGGCGTCGCCTTCGAGGATCAGCGTCACGCCGCGCGCCAGGAAGGCGCCGAAGGACTGCCCGGCGCTGCCGGTGAAGCGCAGCACGATGGTGTCATCGGGCATCCCTTCCGAGCCGTAGCGGCGCGCGATCTCGCCCGAGAGCATGGCGCCCACGGTGCGGTGGACGTTCTTGATAGCGAGATGGAGATCGACCGGCTGCTTCTCTTCGAGCGCAGGGCGGACCTTCTCCAGAATCTTGTGGTCGAGCGCCTGCTCCAGGCCGTGATCCTGGGCGATCACGCAGCGGCGCGCGACGCGCGAAGGGGCGGGCGGGTTGTAGAGGATCTGCGACAGATCCACGCCGCGCGCTTTCCAGTGGTCGATGGCGGGCTTCATCTCGAGGCGGTCGACACGGCCCACCATCTCGTCGACGGTGCGGAAGCCGAGCCGCGCCATGATGCGCCGCAGCTCTTCAGCGACGAAGAAGAAGTAGCGGATCACGTCTTCCGGCGCGCCCCGGAACTTCTTGCGCAACTCCGGGTCCTGCGTGGCGATGCCGACGGGGCAGGTGTTGAGGTGGCACTTGCGCATCATGATGCAGCCCATGGCGATGAGCGGCATGGTGGAGAAGCCAAATTCCTCGGCGCCGAGCAGCGCGGCGATGGCCACGTCGCGCCCGGTCTGGAGTTTGCCGTCGGTCTGCACGCGGATGCGCGAGCGCAGGTCGTTCATCACCAGCACCTGCTGCGTCTCGGCCAGCCCGAGCTCCCACGGCGTGCCCGCGTGCTTGATCGACGTCAGCGGGCTGGCGCCCGTGCCGCCGGAGTCGCCCGAGATCAGCACCATGTCGGCATGCGCCTTGGCGACGCCCGCCGCCACCGTGCCCACGCCCACCTCGCTCACCAGCTTCACCGAGATGCGCGCCCTCGGGTTGACGTTCTTCAGGTCGTAGATCAGCTGCGCGAGGTCCTCGATCGAGTAGATGTCGTGGTGCGGCGGCGGCGAGATCAGGCCCACGCCGGGCGTCGAATGGCGGACGCGGGCGATGACCTCGTCCACCTTGTGCCCCGGCAACTGCCCGCCCTCGCCGGGCTTGGCGCCCTGCGCGATTTTGATCTGGATCTCGTCGGCGTTCACGAGGTAGTTGGTGGTGACGCCGAAGCGGCCGCTCGCCACCTGCTTGATGGCCGAGCGCAGGCTGTCGCCGTTCGGCAGAGGGATGTAGCGCGCCTCGTCCTCGCCGCCTTCGCCCGTGTTGGACTTGCCGCCGATGCGGTTCATGGCGACGGCCAGCGTCTCGTGCGCTTCTTTGGAGATCGAGCCGAAGCTCATGGCGCCGGTGGCGAAGCGCTTCACGATCTCTCCCGCAGGCTCCACCTCGTCCAGGTCCAGCGGCTTTTCGGCCCAGCGGAATTCCATCAGCCCGCGCAAAGTGCACAGGTGGCGGCTCTGGTCGTTGATGTGGTCGGCGAACTCCTGGTAGGTCTCCCAGCTGTTCAGACGGATGGCGTGCTGCACCTTGGCGATAGACTGCGGGTTCAGCAGATGGTATTCGCCGCGGGCGCGGTAATGGTATTGCCCGCCGACGTCGAGCTCGGTCTCCGACTCGGTGACCGGCGTGAAGGCGAAGGCGTGCTTGCGCCGCACCTCTTCGGCAATCACGTCCATTCCGATCCCTTCGATTCGCGAGGGAGTGCCAGTGAAGTACTTCTCCACCAGCGCGCTGTTCAGGCCGATGGCTTCGAAGATCTGCGCGCCGCGGTAGGACTGCAGCGTTGAAATGCCCATCTTCGAAAAGACCTTCAGCAGCCCCTTCTTGACAGATTTCTTGTAGTTGCGCAGCGCCTGCTCAAAGGTAATCCCGTCGGGCAGCAGTCCCCGCTGCGCCAGGTTTTCCAGAGTCTCGATGGCCAGATAGGGGTTCACCGCCGAGGCGCCATAGCCGATGAGCAGGCAGAAGTGCATCACCTCGCGCGGCTCGCCGGACTCGATGATCAGACAGACCTGCGTGCGCGTGCCCTCGCGCACCAGGTGGTTGTGGACGGCCGAAAGCGCCAGCAGCGAGGGGATGGGCGCCAGCTCCTCGTCGACGCCGCGGTCGGACAGGATCAGCACCGTGTAGCCCTGCTTGATGGCGAGCGAGGATCGGCGGCACAGCCCGTCGAGCGAGCGCTCCAGTTCCTTCTCGCCGCCTTCCACCCTGTAGAGCATGTGGAGCGTGGTGGCCAGGAAGTCGCCCATGGAGACGCGGCGCAGCTTTTCGAGATCGCGGTTGGTGAGGATCGGATGCTCGAGCTTGAGCGTGTGCGCGTGCTGCGGGGTCTCGGCCAGAATGTTGCGCTCCGTGCCCAGGTACGAGGTGAGCGACATCACCAGTTCTTCGCGGATCGGATCGATCGGCGGGTTGGTGACCTGCGCAAACAGCTGCTTGAAGTAGTGGAACAGCGGCTGCGGGCGGTCCGAAAGGCACGCCAGCGGCGTGTCGGTGCCCATCGACCCGATGGGCTCCTCGGCCTTCTGGGCCATCGGCACGAGGATGCGCGACAGGTCCTCCTCCGTGTAGCCGAAGCACCGCTGCCGCAGCAGCACGGTGTCGTGGTCGGCCAGGTGAACGCGCGGGGGATCGGGGAGGTTCTCGAGCTTGATCTGCTGCTCGTCGATCCACTTCGCGTAAGGCTGGCGGGAGGCCAGCGCCGCCTTGATCTCCGCGTCGGGAACCAGGCGGCCATCCTCGATGTCGACCAGCAGCATGCGGCCGGGCTGGAGCCGGCCCTTGTACGCCACGTCCTCCGGAGGAATGGGCAGCACGCCGGCTTCGGAGGCCATCACCAGCAGGCCGTCCTTGGTCAGCAGGTAGCGCGCGGGCCGCAGCCCGTTGCGGTCCAGCGTGGCGCCGATCATGCGGCCGTCGCAAAAGGCCACGGCGGCAGGCCCGTCCCACGGCTCCATCAGCGATGCATGGTATTCGTAAAAGGCCCGCTTCTCGCGGCTCATCGTCGGGTCGGCGTCCCACGCCTCCGGAATCAGCATCGCCATCACGTGCGGCAGCGGCCGTCCGGCCAGCGTCAGCAGCTCCACCACGGCGTCCAGCGTGGCCGAGTCCGAAAGGCCTGGTCCAATGATGGGCAGCAGCTTCTTGATGTCGGGGCCGAACAACGGCGACTCGAGGATCGGCTGCCGCGCTGCCATCCAGGCTGCGTTGCCGCGCACGGTGTTGATCTCGCCGTTGTGGCAGATGTAGCGGAACGGGTGCGCCAGCTGCCAGGTGGGGAAGGTGTTGGTGGAGAACCGCTGGTGCACCATGCAGAAGGCGCTGAGGCAGTCCGGATCCGCCAGATCGCCGAAGAAGCGCGGGATCTGCGGCGCCAGCAGCAGCCCCTTGTACACGATGGTCCGCGACGACAGCGACGGCACGTAGAAAAACGCCTTGTCGCGCGGGTCGAGATCGTGCGAGGCAGCCACCTCGCGCTCGGCGCGCCGCCGCACCACGTACAGCTTGCGCTCGAAGGCGTCCTGGTCCATGCCCGCCGGGCGCCCGATGAAGATCTGCTCGATATAGGGCTGCGAAGCGCGCGCCACGCGCCCGATGGCCTCAATGTCCACCGGCGTGTCGCGCCATCCGAGCATGACGAGGCCTTCCTCGCGCACAATCCGCTCGAAGATGCCCTCGCACAGCAGCCGCGGGTGCGGCTCGACGGGCAGGAACACGAGTCCCGCGCCGTAGGCTCCGCGATCCGGAAGCGCGAAGCCCAGCCGGTCGCACTCCTTCTGGAAGAACTCGTGCGGCAACTGGATCATCACGCCTGCGCCGTCGCCCGTCTCGGGATCGCAGCCGCACGCGCCGCGGTGCGTCAGGTTCAACAGGATCTGGATGCCCTTGAGAATGATGTCGTGCGAGCGCGCGCCCCGCGTATTCACCACGAAGCCGATGCCACAGGCGTCGTGCTCCTGGCGTGGATCGTAAAGCCCCTGCGCTGCGGGCAGCGCAGGTAGAAATCGGGATCCGGAGTCCTGATACATGGGTAGCCTCGCCAGTCTCGATCGGGGAGAAACCTCAGTATACGGGGCCCCGAATAATAAGTCAAGCTGAATTTCAAGGCTTGCTTTATCAGGCGATCTTATGGTAATCGGTGGAAGTGCATGGATCTCGATCAGCTCCAGCTCTTCCGGGACATCGCGCAGACGCGCAGCATCAGCCGTGGCGCGGAGATGAACGGGCTGACGCAATCGGCCGCCAGCCAGGCGGTGCAGGAGATGGAGCGCCGTCTCGGCGTACAGTTGCTGGACCGCTCGCGGCGCCCGTTGAACGTGCTGCCGGCGGGGCAGCTTCTGTATGATTTCGCCCGCGACGTGCTGCGGCGGCGGCAGGATCTGCTCGCGCAGATTGAGGATCTGAAGGGCGAGCGCCACGGCGTCGTGCGCGTGGCGGCCATCTACTCGGTAGGACTGAGCGAAATGGCGCGGCTCGAAGAGGAGTTCCGGAAGAGGATGCCTGGCGTGCGGATCGAGGTCAGCTACCTGCGGCCGGAGAAGGTCTATCAGGCGGTGGCGGAAGACCGCGCCGACCTGGGGCTGGTGAGCTACCCCTCGTCGACGCGCGAGGTGGCGGCGGAGCCGTGGCGGGAGGAGCCGATGGTGGTGGCCTGCAACCCGCAACACCGATTGGCGCGCCGGCGGTCGATCCCGGTAGCCGAACTCGCCTGGGAAGCCTTCATCGGCTTCGACGAGGATCTGCCGATCAGCCGCGAGATCGAGCGCTTCCTGAAGGAGCACGGCGTGCGAGTGGAGGTGGCCATGCGGTTCGACAACATACAGAGCATGAAGGAAGCGCTGAGAATCGAGCCTGCGCTGGCCATTTTGCCGCTGCCGATGCTGTCTGAGGACGTGGCCGAAGGTCGATTGGTGGCAGTGCGGATGGAGGAGCCGCTGACACGCCCGCTGGGCGTGCTGCAACGGCGCAGGAAGGCGATGACGCGAGCCGCGCGCGTCTTTCTGGAAGTGCTGCGGCAGGCTGCGTAAACGCAGCCAACGGCAAAAGGATCGAGGCGCGCGGGGCTCTGCCGGCTCAGCCGAGATGCGGCTCGATCATCTTGACGAGATCCGCCTTGCCGACGGCGCCGACACGCTGGTCCACCACTTTGCCGCCGCGGAACAGCAGCAGCGTGGGGATGCCGCGGATCATGAAGCGGGCGGCAGTCTGGTTGTTGTAGTCGACGTTCACCTTGCCCACCTTCAGCCTGCCCGAGAACTCGCCGGCAATGGCATCCACCGTGGGGGCGATCATGCGGCAGGGAGCGCACCACTCCGCCCAGAAGTCGACAAGCACAGGGAGGTCGCTGTTGAGGACCTCCGTATCGAAATTCCCGTCGGTAAATTCGAGAACGTTTTGACCAGCCATATTTTCTACTGTAACTCCAGTTGGTTCGATGTCCCGGCCGGGGCGCCGGATTCAGCCGCGTCCGAGCAACCTCGCATAGAGGGCGGAATACTGGCGCGCAGACGCGTCCCAGGAGTAGTCCTTGGCCATGCCGCGCCGCATCCGTTCGGTCCAGGCATCACGGTTGCGCCAGGCGCCGGCCGCCCTGCGCAGCGTGTCATACAGCGCGCCGACGGAATACTCGTGAAACTTGAATCCCGTGTCTTCCTGAATCGTATCATCCAGGCCGCCGGTGGCGCGGACCACAGGAACGGTGCCGTAGCGCAGGCTGTAGATCTGGTTCAGCCCGCACGGCTCGTACAGGCTCGGCATGAGGAACATGTCGGCGCCGGCTTCGATGCGGTGCGCCAGCGGGTTGTTGTAGCCCACCCACACGCCGATCTGCCGCGGTTTCCAGCGGTGCCACTCCTCGAACAGATGCACATAGCGCCATTCGCCGCTTCCGAGCACGACCAGCTGCGCGTCCGTCTCCTCGAAGAAATGCCCGATACCGGCGATGAGGTCGAAGCCCTTTTGTGGAGCGAAGCGGCTGACAATGCCGATCAGCGGGCGGTCCAGGTTGCCTGAGTCCAGCCCGAACTCCTCGAGGAGCGCCTTCTTGCAAACGCGCTTGCCGGAGAGGTCCTGTGCCGAGTAGCGGGCGGGCAGGAAGGGGTCGGTTTCCGGGTTCCACTCCTCGTAATCGACGCCGTTCAGGATGCCGGTCAACACGCCGCCGCGGTGGCGCAGGATGCCGTCCAGCCCGAAGCCGCCTTCAGGCGTCTGGATCTCCCGCGCATAAGTCGGGCTGACCGTGGTGAGCCAGTCTGCGGTGGCGATGCCGGCCTTCAGGAAATTCACGTCGCCGTAATACTCCAGTTTGTCGGGCGTGAACCAGCCCCAGTTCAGCCCTAAGTCCGGGAACTGCGTGCGGTGGAAGCGTCCCTGGTAGCCGAGATTGTGGATTGTCAGGATGGTCTTCGTGTCCCTGAGCAGAGGGTTGGAATGCTGCTGGTCCAGCTTGTAGACGGGCACAAGCGCCGCCTGCCAATCGTGGCAGTGCAGGATATCGCAGGGGAACACGGTCTGCGCCGCGCCCAGCGCCGCCAGCGCCAGCACGGCGAAGCGGCGGTGGTTGTCGAGGTAGTCCTGGCCGTGGTGGTTGTAAAGGCCGTCGCGGTCAAAGAAGTAGGGCGCCTCAACGAGGAAGAACCGCACGCCGCGGTGCACCTTGGTGCGCAGGTCCACGCGGTACGGCGCCGCGCCGGCGTAGACCACCATATTGTCGAAGGCGCTTTCGGTCTCATGCCACGGAATGGAGCGGTAGCGTGGCATGATCACGGCCACCTCCTCTCCCCTTCGCGCCAGCGCGGCCGGCAGCGCGCCGATGACGTCGGCCAGCCCGCCGGACTTGGCGAACGGCACGGCCTCGGAGGCGACCATCAGGATCCGGCTCATGGTCTCTATGATGTCACGGGGCTGCCGCGGGCCGGCCTCAGCCGGCGGAGCGCGCCTGCGCGGTGCGGAGGACGCGCCTCCCCTCGATGCGGTACGCGCCGCTGAGCACGAGCGCGATGGCCTCGCTGTAGATCCGGTGCTCCTCCACCAGGATCCGCGCCGCCAGGGTTTCAGCCGTGTCGTCGTCGAGCACCGGCACCACGGCCTGCGCGACGATGGGGCCGGTGTCGAGGCCCGCGTCGACAAAGTGAACCGTGCAGCCGGAGAATTTCACACCGTAGTCGATGGCCTGCTGCTGCACGTTCAGGCCAGGGAAGGAGGGCAGCAGCGAGGGGTGGATGTTCAGAATCCTCATCGGATAGGCTCCCAGCAGCGGCGCGCCCACGCGCCGCATGAAGCCGGCCAGGCAGACCAGGTCCACGGCCAGCGGCGCCAGCGCGTCGCGCACCATGGCGGCGTACGAATCGGAATCGATGCCTTTCGAAGGCAGCGAAATTGCGCGGATGCCATGCTCGCGGGCGATGTCGAGCGCTCGCGCTTCCGGGTTGTTCACCACCAGAGCGGCGATCTCCGCCTCCAGCCGGCCCTGGCGCACGCTGCGGGCGATGGCCTCGAAGTTCGAGCCGCGGCCCGAGGCCAGAACGGCGATTCGCTTCATTACGGACCTCCTTGCGACGCTTGCCGCCGCCGCCAGATCACCGGTACAGTACGCGCCCCTTGCCGCGCGGCTGGCGCACCACCTCGCCGATGAGATAGTACGGCTCGCCGAGCCGGTCGAGCAGGCGCGCCGCCCGGGCAATCTTCTTCTGGGGCACGGCCAGGATCATGCCAATGCCGAGATTGAACGTGCGGCGGTAGTCGTCGTCGGGGATGGCGCCGATCCTTCGCAGAAACTCGAACACGGGCGGCACGGGCCACGAGCCCCAGTCGATGCGCGCCGCCAGCCCCTTGGGCAGCATGCGCGGCGTGTTGTCGGTGATGCCGCCTCCGGTAATGTGCGCCGCTCCGGCCAGCAGGCCGTCCTTGTGCAGGCGGCGCAGCGGCTTCAGGTAGCTGCGGTGGACTTTCATCAGTTCCTCGCCGATGGTCGCGTCCAGTTCCGGCACATAGCTCTTCGCCGTCAACTTGGCCACTTCGAACACCAGCTTGCGCGCCAGCGAATAGCCGTTGGTATGCAATCCGGTGGAAGGCAGGCCCACCAGCACGTCGCCCTCGCGGATGCTCTCGCCGGTGAGCAGGCGCGGGCGCTCGGCGCAGCCGACGATAAAACCCGCCAGATCGTACTCGCCCTCGGTGTAGAAACCGGGCATCTCGGCGGTTTCGCCGCCGATCAGCGCGCAGCCGTTCTCCTCGCAGGCCTTGGCCAGGCCGCTGACGACGGCGGCCGCCACCCGCCAGTCCAGCTTGCCGGTGGCGAAGTAGTCGAGAAAGAACAGCGGCGCTGCGCCCTGCACGGCAATGTCGTTGACGCAGTGGTTCACCAGGTCCTGGCCGATCGTGTCATGGCGGCCGGTCATGAACGCCAGCTTCAGCTTGGTGCCCACGCCGTCGGCCGATGAGATCAGCACCGGTTGCCTGTAACCAGAGAGCCGGTACATTGCGCCAAATGAACCGATGCCGGCCAGGACGCCGCGTGTGAAGGTCTTCCTGACTGCCTCCTTGATGAAGCCCACCGCGCGGTCCGCTTCATCGATGTTCACGCCGGCGTCAGCGTAACGGATGGATTTGCGAGTTGGCATCTGGGAACCACCAGTTTAAAATACGGGAATTCACCATGAGGAAGAACCCATTGGCCGTGTGGACGGCCGTGCTGCTGGCAGCCGCGTGGCTGGCTGCCCTGGCGCCGGCCGAGACTGTGAGCTGGACGGCGATCCGCGGCGTGCGGATCGTGCCCGTCAACGGACCCGTGATCGAAAAGGGGACGGTGCTGATCCGCAATGGAGTGATCGCCGCCGCCGGGGCACAGGTGGACGTGCCCGCCTCGGCGTGGATCCTTGATGGAAGCGGACTCACCGCATACCCGGGACTGATCGACGCCCTGAGCTCCTGGGGCCTGCCGCAGGCCCAGACGGCGCAAGCGCCGCCAGCGGCGGGCCGCGGCGCGCAGGCGCCGCAGCCAGGACAGCAGCAGGCCCAGCAACAGCCCCGCTCGCGGGGGCCGGGCGACCGGCCCGGCACGTTCAGCTGGGTGAAGGCGGCCGATCAGGTGCAGCCTTCCGACGCCCGCATCAGCCAGGCGCGGAGTGCAGGTTTCACCACCGCCGTCGTCTTCCCGCGGCAAGGCATTGTGGCGGGCCACGGCTCGGTGATGAATCTGGCGGGCAAGACGGCGGGCGAGATGGCAGTCGCACCGGACGCCGGGCTCTACCTGGCCCTGCGCCCGTCCGGCTACACGGGCTTTCCATCGACGCCCATGGGCATCATGGCCTACTTCCGGCAGCTCTGGTTCGATGCGGAGCGCTACCGGCAGGCGCTGGCGCTGTACGCCTCCGATCCGGTGAACATCCCGCGGCCCGCCTACGACCGTGCGCTGGAAGGGATCCTGGGAGCCAGGCGCGTCCTGCTGCCTTCCGCCGGTCCGGTACAGATGGAGCGAATGCTGCAACTGGCCGCGGACCTGAAGACGCCGGCCGTGCTCTACGGGGTGGTGCAGGGTTACGACATGGCGGCGAGACTCAAGGAAAGCGGCACGCCGGTGATCCTGAACGTCCGGTGGCCCGCACGTGACCGCGACGCCGATCCAGAAGACGTGGAGAGTTATCGCGAGCTGAAAATCCGCGACCTGGCCCCCACTTCTCCGCAGGCGCTTTCGGCGGCGGGCGTGAAATGGGCCGTCAGTTCGGACGGAATGGAGTCGCCGCGCGCCGTGCTCCGTGCGCTGAAGCAGTCCATCGATCGGGGATTGAAGCGCGAGGACGCGTTGCGGGCGCTGACCCTCGGCGCTGCGGAGATCTTCGGCGTGGCTGACCGGTTGGGCTCGATCGAGCGCGGCAAGATCGCCAATCTCGTCCTTGCCGACGGCGACCTTTTCAACGACAGCACGAAGATCCGCATGGTCTTCATTGATGGCGCGCGCTACCTGCCGGAGCCGGAGGCGCCGCCGCAAGGCGCGCCGGGGCGGGCGCCCAGCTTCAGCGAAGAGGAGGAACAGTAAGCCATGCGCCGCGCGATTCTGACAGGAGTTTTCTCCGCGGCGGCATTGCTTGCCGCCGACGTGACCGTCATCCAGAACGCCACCATCCATACGGTCACCAGGGGAACGCTGAAAGGTTCGATCGTCATCCGCGACGGCAAGATCGCCGATGTGGGCGAGAAGGTGATGACGCCTGCCGGCGCGCGCATCGTCGACGCCACGGGCAAGCACGTCATCCCGGGCATCATCGACGCGCACACGCACATCGCGCTCGACTCGATCAACGAATCGAGTGTGAGCGTCAGTTCGATGGTCAACGTCGCCGAGATGCTGAACCCGGAGTCCATCTCCATCTACCAGGCGCTGGCGGGCGGCGTGACGGCGTGCAACTCGATGCACGGCAGCGCCAACTCCATCGGCGGACAGAACGTCGTCTTCAAGCTGCGGTGGGGCGCCGATGCGCGCGGGCTCGTCTTCGAAAAGGCGAAACCGAGCATCAAGATGGCGCTGGGCGAAAACCCCAAGCGCCAGGGCTCGCCGCAGGGACTCCAGATCCCCGGGCTGCAATCGCCGCAGAACCTGCGCTACCCCGGCACGCGGCTGGGCGTGGAAGACGTCATTCGCGATGCCTTCACGCGCGCCCGCGCCTACCAGCGTGAGTGGAAGGACTACGAGGCGCGGAAGGCGCGGGGCGAAAAGCTGCTGCCGCCCAGGCGCGACCTGGAACTCGAGCCGCTGGTGGAAGTGCTGGAAGGCAAGCGGCTGGTGCATGCGCACTGCTACCGCGCCGACGAGATCCTGATGCTGATCCGCGTCTTCGACGACTTCAATATTCGCGGCGTCACCTTCCAGCACGTGCTGGAGGGCTACAAAGTGGCGAAGGAGATCGCCGGGCGCGGGCACGGCGCCTCCACCTTCTCCGACTGGTGGAGCTACAAGGTGGAAGCCTACGACGCCATCCCTTACAATGCCGCCATCATGCACCGCAAGGGCGTGCTGGTGAGCCTGAACTCGGACGACGCCGGCGGCGCGGAACTGATGCGCCGGCTGAACACCGAGGCGGCCAAAGTGATGAAGTACGGCGGGCTGAGCGCGGACGAGGCGCTTGCCATGGTCACCATCAACCCGGCGAAACAGCTGCAGATCGACCGCTGGGTGGGCTCGATCGAAACCGGCAAGGACGCTGATCTGGTGATCTACGACAAGGATCCGCTGTCGGTTTACGCCAAGGTGGAGAAGGTGTTCATCGACGGCAAGCAGTACTTCGACCGCGACGAGGACATGAGCCGCCGCCCGAAGTTCGAGGCGGAGAAGGAAGGATTGCGCAAGAAGTTGCTCGACCAGCAGAAACAGGCTGCGCC
Source organism: uncultured Arcobacter sp. (assembly GCA_964458495.1). Taxonomy (GTDB): domain Bacteria; phylum Acidobacteriota; class Terriglobia; order Bryobacterales; family Bryobacteraceae; genus JANWVO01. The sequence goes on along the minus strand of CAYWJB010000009.1, from coordinate 47,911 downwards.
GCAGAACCGGAGGCCTTCATGAGAATCGCGACAAACGCACGCATCATCTGGATCGCCGCTCTGGTGATGGCAGCCTACGGCGGCGAGAATGACACGTTCCTGCTGCGCAACGCCACCGTGCATCCGGTGAGCGCTCCGGCGATGGAGAACGCCTCGGTGCTCGTGATGGACGGCAGGATTGCGGAGGTGGGCGCGAAGATCGCCCCGCGCGGCAAGGTGAAGGTGATCGAGGCGCGCGGGCTGCACGTGTATCCGGGCATGATCGACTCGGGCTCGCCCATCGGGCTGGCCGAAATCGCCAGCGTCCGGGAGACGGTGGACACGGGCGAAATCGGCGACTTCAACCCGCAGCTGCGCGCGCTGATCGCCGTCAACCCCTCCAGCGAGCACATTCCCGTGGTGCGCGCCAACGGGATCACCGCCGTGCTGGTGACGCCCGGCGCCACGGGAGGCGGGCGCGGCGGCGCCGCAGGCAGTCTCATCGCGGGGCAGGCGTCGCTGATGCACCTGGATGGCTGGACGTGGGAAGAGATGGAGATCCGCCGCAGCGCCGCGCTCCAGATGACATGGCCCGTCATTCAGTCCGCCCGCGGGAGGGGGGATCTCGAGGCCTTGTTCCAGGCTCTGGGCGCCCGGCGCACCACCTTCGCCGAAGCCCGCCGCAACCAGCAGCAGCAGGTGCAGAAGATCCAGGAGTTCTTCGATGCCGCGCGGCGTTATCAGACAGCCAGGGCGGCAGGGGAAGCCGTCGACCCCGACTTGCGCTACGAAGCCATGATCCCGGTGCTGGAAGGCAAGGAGCCGCTGATGATCACGGCAGCGCGGGAGCGTGAGATCCGCGAGGCGCTCGATTTCGCTGCGCGCGAACGGCTGAAGATCGTGCTCGCCGGCGTGCGCCGTCCCGGCAAGACGCTGGAGGAGATCGCCAAGCGCAACATTCCAGTGATCCTGGGCACCACCTTTGCGACGCCTCTCGAAGAGGATGATCCCTACGACGACCCCTTTACGCTGCCAGCCCGGTTGCACAAAGCCGGCCTGAAGTTCGCCTTTGCCAGCTTCGGCGTGCAGTTCGCGCGCAACCTGCCGTACCAGGCGGCGCAGGCAGTGCCGTTCGGGCTGCCCTACGACGAGGCGCTGAAATCGGTGACGCTGTACCCGGCGCAGATCTGGGGCATCGACCCGGAATACGGCTCGATCGAGAAGGGCAAGTACGCAGACCTCATCGTCACCGACGGGGACCCGCTGGAGATCCGCACGCAGGTGAAGATGATGTTCATCAAGGGCGTGCCCGTGGATCTGGAGTCGAAGCACACGCGCCTGTACAAGCGGTATTCAGCGCGGCCGTAGCCCGCTTCAGACCGCCGACGCCGCGGCCCCCATGGCACTGGCGGCGGCGTTCCGCAGGAATGCGAGCCCCTCGCGCGCCAGCGTCTCCGCGTCCGGGGCGAAATCGCGCCACACGCAGGCTGCGGCGGCGATCTCCGGAACGCAGGAGCCGAAGCTCTCGATCACGCACCAGCCGTCGTAGCCGGTTTCCCGCAGCGCGGAAAACACATCGTCCCAGTCCACGTGCCCTGTGCCGGGCACGCCGCGGTCGTTCTCGCACACGTGCACGTGCGCCAGGTGCGGCCCAAGCGTGCGGATGGCGTTGCCCAGCCGCTTCTCCTCGATGTTGGCGTGGAAGGTGTCGAACAGCACGCCCACGTAGGGATCATGCACTTCGTCGCAGAAGCGGCGCGCCTCGGCGGCGGTGGTCATCAGGTAGGTTTCGAAGCGGTTCAGCGGCTCGAGCGCGAGCGTCACACCGTGCTCGCGCAGCCAGCCGGTCAGACCGGTGATTCCCTCCACGCCGCGCTGCCATTCTTCCTCCGTGGCGCGGCGGCCGGTGAGTCCGCCTACCGGGGCCAGATAGGGGCCCACCAGAAGGGGGCTGCCCAGTTCCGCAGCCGCCTCGATGGCGCGGCGCAAGAAGTCGGTGGCGGAGCGGCGGACCGCGGGGTCCTCGCTCACCAGGCTTGTCTGTCCTGTGAGCGCCGAGCAGAGCACGGGTTCCAGTCCTTCGTTCTGCACGGCTTCGCGCAGCAGGCGAGCAGGGAAGCCGTCGAAAGAGAAGCGGGCGATCTCGATGCCGTCGAACCCCCATTGCCGCACCTGGCCGAGAAGGCTGGCATCGCCCAGGTCAAAGGAAGCCGTCCAGAGCAGTGTATTGACGCCGAATTTCATTTGCGATCCTTGTCAGCGGCGACAAAAGAGGCCGGCTGCGCCGCCCGCCCGGCAGCGCACCCGGCCTCCTCGTCACGAGCACACTCTCAACCTCTTCGCCGCCGCTGGCGGCGTTCCACTCGCCCGTTTCCTGTCCCTTGTCTGCCGCACAGCCGCCCGCGAACCGGGGGCCGCAGCGCCCTCCAGCCGGTCTGTGATGCGGCGCAGGCGCGGGAGTCCGATCAATGCTCCGCTACTCGAGCAGCCGGACGCCCGCATAAAGACCGGCAAACAACAGCACCGAGACGACGCCAACCAGCAGCCACTTCAGCCACCGCTCGCGCGGCGTGGTGGTTTCCATCTCGTCGTGCTTCATCTGGTCGTCGAGAGACTCGAACATTGTGGACCTCCCGTCGCTAAGTGCCGGCCCCGGTTTCTGTCCAGGGTTCCAGGCAGCCCTATTCTAGCGCTGAAGAATTCCGGCGGGAAGCCCCTTTTTCGTCCGGAAGGCAAAATCCTCGCCCCGTGCAGGCGTACCCCGCCAGCGCCGTGGCAAGATGGCCGCATGGGATGGATCCCGGTCCTCCGGGAGGAGGATCTGCCCGAAGGGAGGATGACATCCGTGTCGGCGGGGTCCCTGCGCCTGGTGGTCTGCCGCTGGTCGGGGGCGGTACACGCTTATGAGGACCGTTGTCCGCACGCCGGCGGGCCGCTTTCCCAGGGCAACTTCACCGAAGGACGCCTGATCTGCCCCTGGCACGCATGGGAGTTCCTCTGCGAGACGGGCGAATGGGATGCCAACCCGGCGGCGGCGCTCCGGCGCCTGCCCGTGAGAGTGGAAGACGGCTGGATCTGCGTGGATGCCTGAACTGCCGGAAGTGGAGTGCATTGTGCGTTCTCTCCGCCCGTGGCTGGAGGGGGGGCGCATCGAAGCCGTCGAGATCCGCTCGCCGCTGGCCGCCGGCGGCGATCCCGGGCAGGTCTGCCGCTTTTTGCCCGGACGCCTCGTGGAAGCCGTCCGCAGGCGCGGCAAGTTCATTCTGTTCGAGCTGGACGCGGGCGTTTGCGCCATCCATCTCCGCATGACCGGGCGGCTGCTGTGGCAAGGCGAGGAGGGGCCATACACGCGCACCGTGATCCGGTTCGCTCACGGGCGGCTGCTGCTGGATGACATCCGGCAGTTCGCGCGCCTTTATGCGGGCTCAAGCGTGCCTGAGCCCGTGGCCCGGCTCGGCCCGGAGCCGTTCGAACTGGCCGCCGCGGAGTTCTGCTCCCGCCTTCGGGCGCGCCGAGGCCGTATGAAGCCCTTGTTGCTCGACCAGCGCTTCCTCGCCGGGCTCGGCAACATTTACGCGGATGAAGCGCTGCACCGCGCGCGCATCCATCCTTTGCAGTCCGCCGCCACGATCTCCTCCCGGCGCGCGGAGGGCCTTCACAGCGCCATTCTCGCGGTGCTTGAAGAAGCGATTGCCGCCGGTGGCTCTTCGATCTCAGACTACGTGGACGGGGAAGGCCGCAGCGGCCGGTTTCAGCTTCTGCACCGCGTCTACGGACGGGAAGGGAAGCCGTGCCCTACCTGCGGCACGCCTGTGCAGCGCACCGTCGTGGCGCAGCGCGGCACGCACTTCTGCCCCAGATGCCAGCGCCGTCAGTAGCTGCCGGCGATGTAGTTGGTCAGGTGCGCGATCGTCTCCTGCTGTTCGGAGATGATCGCTTTCACCAGGTCGCCGATCGACACGACGCCCGCTACTTTGCCGCCGCTCGCCAGCGGCAGATGGCGGATGCGGTGGTCCGTCATCAGGCGCATGCCCTCGGCTACGGTGATGTCCGGGCTCGCCGTGACCACGTCGCGGGTCATGATCTCTTCCACCAGCGCTTCGCGCGAAGAGCGCCCTTTGAGGATCACCTTGCGCGTGTAGTCGCGCTCGCTGATGATGCCCGCAAGGCGATCCCCGTCCATCACCAGCAGGGCGCCCACGCCCTTCTCGGCCATCTTCGCGATGGCGTCATAGACGGTCGTCTGCGGGCTGACGGCGTAAACTTCGCTGCCTTTCGCTTCCAGAATGGCGCGGATTTTGGTGGTTGGCGTCATGGGTCAGCGGAACTCCTCATTGATGATTTCGAGTATTTCGCGGGACGGGCGCACACGCTCTTCCGGCAAGAGCGCGAGGGGCTCGTCGCAGAGGTTCAGGATCTCGGTGAAGGTCGGGCGTGTTGTTTCGAGATAAATGATGCCGGTGAGCACCTCGCCGCGGCGCGCCGACTCGTGCAGCACTTCCAGAGCGTGGATCCGGTTCGACGGGTCGTAGTCGCGCTCCAGCTTGTGCAAAAGGAGCTTCGAGCCGTCGTGCAGTTCCACCACGCGCGACTCGCCCTCTTCATAGTTGATCTCGATATCGGCGAAAGACGGCACGAAGTCGACCTCGTGCAGCGGCTCGTCGTGGTCCTTCATGTAGGCGTAGGACTTGGTGGAGCCCTCGTGATCGTTGAACGTGACGCAAGGGCTGATGACGTCGATCACCGCCAGCCCGTTGTGGGCGATGGCGGCTTTCAGGATGGCGGAGAGTTGCCGCTTGTCGCCGGAGAACGAGCGGGCCACGAACGTCGCCCCCAGCTCGATGCCGAGCAGACAGATATCGATGGCATGCAGCGGGTTCACCGCGCCGGTCTTGAGTTTTGCGCCCAGGTCGGCGGTGGCCGAAAACTGGCCTTTGGTGAGGCCGTACACGCCGTTGTTCTCGACGACATAGACGAGCGGCACGTTGCGCCGCAGCATATGGACGAAATGGCCGATGCCGATGGACGCCGTATCGCCGTCGCCGCTGACCACCACGGCGCGCAGCTTGTGGTTGGCGAGCAGGGTGCCCGTGGCTGTCGTCGGCGCGCGCCCGTGCACGCCGTTGAAGCCGTGCGCCTGCTGGAGGAAGTACGCCGGCGTCTTTGAGGAGCAGCCGATGCCGGACAGCTTCGCCACTGACCAGGGCTCGATGCCCAGCTCCCAGTAGGCCTCGATCAGCCGTTCCGTGATCGCGTTGTGCCCGCAGCCGGCGCAGAGCGTCGTTTTGCTGCCTTTGTAAGGCAGAACGTCCAGCCCGATGCGGTTCACCTTGGGCGGTGTGGCGGGTGTCGCGCTCATGCCTCCTGGCCCTCCTGCGAGACAGTTTGATCCGTTACCGTGCGCGCGTCCAGCGGCAAGCCGCCGTAGTAGCGCACGCTCCGCAGCTTCCCGAGCAGCCGCGGCGGCAGATCCAGCCGCATCAGCCCCAGCAGTTGCGCGTCGCGGTTCTGGTCGATCACATACACGCGCTCGTGCTGCTCGAGAAAGGCCTCCAGCTCAGGCGGGAACGGATACGCGGCAAGGCGCATCCAGCTGGCTTCGATTCCCGCTTCGGCGCTGAGTTGCTCCCGGCTCTCTTCCATCGCGTAGCGGGACGTGCCGGTGCCCACCAGGCCGATTTTCGCGCCGGGGGCGAGGAACTGCGCCGGGGGCGGCAGGTGGGCGCGGAGCGTTTCGAACTTGCGCGCGATGCGGTCGATGTTGCGGATCCAGTCTTCCGGCTTTTCGCTGTAGGTGGCGTTCTCCGTGTGCCCGGTGCCGCGCGTAAAATACGCCGCCTTGGGGTGCGGCGTGCCGGGAAGCGTGCGCCACGGCACGCCGTCGCCGTCCACGTCCTTGTATCGCGCGAAGCCGCCCAGCCGCTCCAGGTCTTCCGCCGTGAGGACCTTGCCCCTGTCCATGGGCTTCTCGGGATACGGCAGCGGATCCGACATCCAGAGGTTCATGCCGAGATCGAGATCCATGTTGACGAATACGGGCGTCTGGAACCGCTCCGCGAGGTCGAACGCTTCGATGCACATCGAGAAACACTCTCCGGGCGAGGACGGAAAGAGAACCGGATGGCGCGTGTCGCCGTGAGAAAGGACGGCATTCTTCAGCGTGTCGCCCTGCATGGTGCGCGTCGGCAGACCGGTGGAGGGGCCAACGCGCTGCACGTCGACCACGACTACGGGGATCTCGGCGAAATAGGCCAGGCCGAGGAACTCCGACATCAGCGAAATGCCGGGGCCTGAGGTGCAGGTCATCGCGCGCGCCCCCGCCCAGCCCGCGCCGATAGCCATGCCGATGCTGGCGAGCTCGTCCTCCGCCTGCACGATGGCGAAAGTGGCCTTGCCTGCGGCGGGATCGCGGCGGAAACGTTCCATGTATGCGATCAGCGCTTCCGCCAGGCTCGAGGAGGGCGTGATCGGGTACCATGTGCAGACGGTAACGCCCGCGAACATGCAGCCGAGCGCGGCGGCGGTGTTGCCCTCGATGATCAGCCTGCCCGCCGTTGCGTTCATCGGCTGGATGTGGAACGGATCCGACTTGGCGAGCGACGAGCGGGCGTAATCGATGCCCGCCTGCACGGCCCCCCAGTTCAGGTCGGCGGCTTTTTTCTTGCGCTCGCCGAACTGCTTGTAAAGCGCCTTGCGGATCTGCTCCGGGTCGATGCCCAGCAGCTCGGCGAGGATGCCGACATAGATCATGTTGCGCACCAGCTTGCGGAGCTTGGCTTCCGGGCAGACCGGCGCCACCAGCTTGTCGAAGGGCGCGGAGTAGAAGTGCAGGTCGGAGCGGAGATCGGCGAGCTTCAGCGGCTCATCATAGAGGACCGCGGCGCCGGGAGGGAGACTCATTACGTCCTCGCGCGCCGACTCCGGGTTCATGGCGACGAGAAAATCGATCTCTTTCTTGCGCGCGATGAAGCCGTGGCGGCTGGCGCGGATCGTGAACCACGTCGGCAGCCCCTGGATGTTGGACGGGAAAAGGTTCTTGCCCGACACAGGCACGCCCATCTGGAAAATGGAGCGCATCAGCACCAGGTTCGCCGTCTGGCTGCCGCTGCCGTTGACGGTGGCCACCTGAATGCTGAAGTCGTTGACGATCCTCTCCGTGGAGGAAACTTGCGCGGGCCGCTCCGCCGGCATGGGCGGAGGCTGCTGGCTGGCTTGCATCCCTGGCCTGCCTCCTGACAGATTTGCCTCATTATACGTCCGCTGCGGAGCGCGTGCCAGCCAGCGCAAATGCGGTGGACTCAATTCCCGCCGGAACGCCGGTACACTTCCAGCGTGAACGGGCCCGCCGCGCTGGCGCCGCCGTCGACGCGAATCACCTGCCCCGTGATATAAGCCGCGTCGTCGCTGAGCAGCCACTCCACCGCGGCGGCCACCTCCTCGGCTCGCGCCATCCTTTGCAGCGGGATGGTTCGCTCGCGCTCGCGAAGCCGCCCGGCGCCGTACAGCCCCTCGAGCATCTCGTTCCACACGGGTCCGGGCGCCACCGTGTTGACCGTGATGCCGTGCGAAGCCAACTCCACCGCCATCACCCGCGCCAGCGCCTCGACGCCCGCCTTCACCGGGGCGTAGGCGGCAAAGCCGTACTGGCCGAACGCGGCGGCGATGGTCGAGATATGCACGATGCGCCCCCAGCCGCGCTTCACCATCTCGCGCGCCGCTGCCTGCCCGCCGTAGAAGGCGCCGCTCAGATGGATGTCCACCAGCCGCTGCCACGTCTCTGGTGAAAAATCGAGAAACGGCTCCATCTTCACCAGCCCGGCGTTGCTCACCCAGGCGTCCAGGCGGCCCGTCTTCTCTGCCGCGAACCGCGCCAGGGCCTCGTTGGTTTCCCTGAGAGCAACATCGCCAAGAAATGTTTCGGCGCCCTCCCCGCACTCGGCGCGCACCGCCTCTGCGCGCGCCGCGTCATTGCCGTGGATCACCACGCGCCAGCCCGCGCGCGCCAGCCGCACCGCCATCGCCCGTCCCAGCCCTTTCGTCGAGCCGGTAACCACCGCCGTCCGCTGTCCGTTCATGAATCTGCTCCCAAACCGTCACCCACCTGTAAGGGGGTGGTGGCTTATACTGGTATTTACCCCACTTCAGGAGTCTCCGCTTGTTGAAAAGAACACTCTACTTAATGTGCGTAGTGCTCTGCCTCGCGGTCGCGGCGCCTGCCTTCGCGCAGTCGCTTGCCGGTCTTGGCGCGATCAACGGAACGGTACGAGATGCAAGTGGCGCCGTCATTCCCGGAGCGGCGGTCGTGGTCAGCAACCCGTCGCTCGGCATCCGGCGCAATCTGGAAACGAACGAAGCTGGCCTTTTCGCGGCGCCGTCTCTGCCGCCTGCCACGGGCTATCAGGTTTCCGTGACGCGGCAGGGCTTTGCGCCGTGGGATGCGAAAGAGATTCAGGTGCTTGTCGGCCAGAACGTGGCGCTGAACATCGTTCTGGACGTGCAGGCGCAGGTGCAGGAGATCACGGTCACCGATTCGACGCCGGTGGTGGATCAGCTGAAGACGGGCGTTTCGGCGGTGGTCGAGGATCGCGACATCATGAACCTGCCGATCAACGGCCGCCGCGTGGACAGCTTCGTGCTGCTGACGCCCGGCGTGACGGAGGACGGCACGTTCGGACTGGTCACCTTCCGCGGCATCCCCGGCGGCAACGCGTTCCTCACCGACGGCAATGACACGACGCAGGGCTACTACAACGAAAACGCCGGACGCACGCGCATCAGCTCGAACATGAGCCAGGACGCCGTGCAGGAGTTCCAGGTGCAGAGCTCGGGCTTCGCCGCCGAGTTCGGCCGCGCCGTGGGCGGGGTCGTCAACACGGTGACCAAGAGCGGCACCAATGACGTGCATGGCACCGGGTTCTGGTTCTTCCGTAACCAGGACTTCAACGCGCGCGACCGCTACGCCACCTTCAACCCGCCCGAGAGGCGCAACCAGGCGGGCGGCTCCATCGGCGGCCCCATCCAGCGCGACAAGCTCTTCTACTTCTTCAACGGCGAAATCACCCGCCGCTACTTCCCGCTGGCCAGCTCGGTGACCAACCCGCAACTGTTCACCGCCACGGGCCAGTTCATCGGGACCTGCGGCGCGCCGGCCACCCCGCAGCAGTGCCAGAACGCGATTGACTACTTCAAGCGCTTCTTCGGGCAGGTGGAGCGCAACGCCGACCAGAACGCCGTGTTCGGCAAGCTGGACTGGCGCCCCAATGAGCGCCACACGCTGGCCCTCAGCGGCAACGTGATGAACTGGTTCTCGCCGAACGGGATCCAGACGCAGGCAACGCTGAACACGGGCGCGGGCGTGGGCAATAACGGCGACTCGAGCGTCCGCACCCGCTTCGGGCGCCTCTCCCACACCTGGCTGCTGACGCCCACGCTGGTCAACGAAGCGCGCTTCGGCTACATGAAGGACCGGCTGTATGACGCCGTGAACCCGCAACTCGCCCCGCCCAACGGCCTGCTAGGCCAGCTCAGCGTGCAGGGGCAGAGCAACCTCGGCGTGGCCACCTTCCTGCCGCGCGTGCAGCCGACGGAAGACCGCTACCAGTTCACCAACAACCTCACATGGTTGAAGGGCCGGCACAATGCCAAGTTCGGCATCGACTTCTCGCATACCAAGGATGTGGTCGACCTGCTGAACAACGGCCGCGGCACTTTTACATACGCCACCTTCACCGCCTTCGCGCAGGACCTGACGAACCTCGATGGAGGCAAGCGCTGGCAGCGTTACCAGCAGACCTTCGGCCGCCCGAAGGTCGACTTCTTCATCCGCGACTGGAACTTCTTCGCGCAGGACCAGTTCAAGGTGAACAGCCGGCTGACGGTGAACTACGGCGTGCGCTACGAGTACGCGCAGTTCTCCCAGCCGGACCGCATCAACCCTGACTATCCGCAGACCGGACGCATCCGGCAGCCGAAGAAGAATTTCGCGCCTCGCGCCGGATTTGTTTACGCTTTGGACAGCCGGGCCAAGACGGTGTTGCGGGGCAGCTATGGCATCTTTTACGCCCGCATGCCCGGCGCGTTGTTGGGCAACCTGATCCAGGGGAACGGGGTCGAGCAGCGCGCCATCACGCTCCAGAACACGAACCAGGCGCAGCTCGCCGCCGGCCCCGTCTTCCCGAACTTTCTGCCAGGCGACGGCGCCGGGCTTCCGGCCGGCACTTCCAGCATGGGCTTCGCCGATCCCGGCCTGGCCACGCCCTACACGCAGATGTGGGACTTCGGCATCGAGCGCGAGATCACGCGTACGATGGGCATCACAGTCTCCTACATCGCCAGCCGTGGCGTCAAGTTCTTCATGACGCGCGACCTGAACATCGGCCCCACGGCCCAGACGGTCACCTACACGATCCAGGACACGAACGGCCAGAACGTGGGCACGTATTCGACCCCCGTTTACCTGTTTGCGAACCGCGTCGACACGCGCTACCAGCGCATCAACCAGCTCGAGAACGGCGGCCGGCTCTGGTATGACGGCCTCGTCGTTCAGCTGCGCCGCCGCGCCGGCAAGTGGATGCAGGGCAACGTCTCCTACACCTGGTCCCACGCGCGCGACCTGAACCAGGGCGCGGCCAACAACAACCTGTTCATCGCCACCGACTCGCTGCGCACGCTTTCCAACGGCAACTACGCCGAGCAGAAGGGCACCAGCCAGCTCGACCAGCGCCATCGCCTGGTGCTGAGCGGCGTCATCGCGCCGCCCCGGATCAAGATGTCGAACCGCGCCGCCGATGCGCTGGTCAACGGCTGGAACCTGTCGATGATCGCCACCATCGCCAGCGCCCGCTACGCTACGCCGACGCTGCGCGTGGTGAGCCTGCCCTTCAGCGGGTCTGCCTTCAACAACACGCTCAACGGCTTCGGCGGCGACTTCCGCGTGCCATTCTGGGCGCGCACGTCCCTGCCGATCGACTCCATGGCGCGGCTCGATGCACGGCTGTCGAAGAACTTCCGCGTGAACGAGCGCGTGAGCGCCATGTTCGTATTCGAGGCGTTCAACGTGTTCAACAACGTTTACAACACGGGCGTCTTCACGCAAGCCTTCGAGGCCCGCGGCTCGGTCATCACGCCGCTGCCTTACGGCGGCGGCTCGGCCAGCCAGGGCTTCCCGGACGGCACCAACGCGCGCCGGGCGCAGATCGGCGCAAGGTTCGTGTTCTGACCGCTTCCTCGAATCGCCACGAAGAGCCTGCGGATCCCGGCGGGTCCGCAGGCTCTTCTGTTTCCGGCGCCAGCGTGACAGACCGCCGGCGGGCCGTCCACGCTATACTGAAAGTTTGAGCCAGCCGGCGCCCGCGAGCGCCGCCTCGCTATCCGGGAGACTCCATGATCATCCTGTTTACGATCCTCCATGTGCTGGTTTGCCTGTTTCTGATCATCGTCGTGCTGCTGCAAAGCGGCAAAGCGGCGGATCTCGCCGGCGCCTTCGGCGGCATGGGCTCCCAGACGGCGTTTGGGCCCCGCGGTTCGGCGACGATCCTTTCCAAGGCCACCACCATCAGCGCAGCCCTGTTCATGGTCACGTCGCTGTCGCTCGCCATCCTCTACACGCGCGAAGGCCACACCTCCGGCTCCGTTCTCGACAAAGCGCCCCTGAGCCAGCCCGCGCCCGCCAAGCCGGCGACGTCCACTCCGGCGATCCCCGGACAGGCGCCCGCCCCGGCACAGCAGCAAGCGCCTTCCCCGGCGAAGAAGTAGCTGCTGGCGTATAATGAGAATTGGATCTGCGGTCGTGGCGGAATTGGCAGACGCACTAGCTTGAGGTGCTAGCGGGAGCAATCCCGTGGAGGTTCAAGTCCTCTCGACCGCACCAAGGTCTTTGCCCCCAGGGGGACGGCGTACCCCCCACCCCATACCCCGCCCCGCCGTCCCCCTCCCCCTTGCAGGTGCAGTCTGGGCGGCGTGCCGCGTCTGCACCTCGCAAGTCAAGCAGAGCAGAAGACTCGCAATCACTCCGTGCGGGACCCGCTCCAGCCTTGCCTTGCAGCCGCGGAGCGCAAGCCCGGAGCAGCCCTGGTCAGACTCGCTGCGATTCCGTGCGGCCTGCCACCCGCTAGAAGACTTGAGATGTAATTGCTCCTTCCGCGGCTGAACGCACCAGCTTGATGTATTTCGCCATGACGCCGGTGGTGAACGGCGGGGGAGGCGCCTGCCACTTCGCCTTGCGCTCGTCGAGAACGGCCGGATCGACATCGAGCGAGATCGTCTTGCCGGCGATGTCGATAGTAACCGTGTCGCCGTCTTCGACCAGCGCAATGGGCCCGCCCACGGCGGCTTCCGGCGCCACATGGCCCACCATGTAGCCCCGCGTGGCGCCGGAGAAGCGCCCGTCGGTCAACAGCGCCACGCTTTCGCCCAGCCCCGCGCCGACGATGGCGCTCGTCACGCCCAGCATCTCGCGCATGCCGGGGCCGCCCTTGGGCCCTTCGTAGCGGATCACCACCACGTCGCCCGCCTGGATCTGTCCTTCGGTGACCGCCTTCATGGCGTCTTCCTCGCAGTTGAAGACACGCGCGGGGCCACGGTGCATGGTCCGCTCCAGGCCGGTCACCTTGATCACGCAGCCGTCCGGCGCCAGCGAGCCTTTCAGGATCACCAGCCCGCCGGTGGCCTTCACCGGATTCGACAGAGGGCGCACGACCTCCTGGCCGGGCGTCTCGCGGGCCTCTGCGGCCTCTTCGGCGAGCGACTTTCCCGTGACCGTGAGCGCGTCGCCGTGGGCGTAGCCGCCTTCGACCAGCCGTTTGGCCAGCACGCCGATGCCACCCGCCTTGTCGACATCCGCAGCCACGTGGATGCCTGCGGGCTTCAGGCTCATCAGCAGCGGCGTTCGCTCGCTGATGGTGTTGAAGTCCGTGATATCGAGCTCGACGCCGGCTTCGCGCGCCAGCGCAAGCAAATGGAGAACGGCGTTGGTGGAGCCGCCGGAGGCGGCCACGGCGGCGATGGCGTTCTCAAAAGCCTTGCGGGTGCAGATCTGCCGTGGCAGGCGGTTGGCCCGGACCGCCTCGAGAATGACCTGGCCGCAGTAGGCGGCCACATCGTGCTTGCGGGGATCCATTTGCGGGACCATCGCCGTGTTCATGGGCGAGAGCCCGATCAGCTCCATCACCGTGGCCATGGTGTTGGCGGTGAACTGACCGCCGCAAGCCCCGTAGCCGGGCGAGGCTGCGTCCTCGATCTGGTGCAGCTCCTCCTCGGTGATCTTGCCCGCGGCGCAGGCGCCCACGGCCTCGAACACTTCCTGGATGGTGATGTCCTTCCCCTTGTACTTGCCTGGCAGGATGGAGCCGCCGTAGAGCACAAGGCCGGGGATGTTGAGCCGCAGCAGCGCCATGGCGGCGCCGGGGATGGTCTTGTCGCACGCCACCAGGCAAACGAGCCCGTCGAACATATGGCCGCGCGTGACCAGCTCGATGGAATCGGCGACGATCTCCCGCGAGATGAGAGACGTCTTCATGCCCTGCGTGCCCATGGTGATGCCGTCGCTGATAGCAATGGTGTTGAACTCCATGGGCGTGCCGCCCGCCTCGCGGATGCCGCGCGCGACATCCACGGCAAGGTCGCGCAACAGGAAGTTGCACGGCATCGTGCCGATCCAGGTGTTGGCGATGCCGATAATCGGCTTCTTCAGATCCTCGTCGGTGAAGCCCATTCCCTTGAGCTGGGAGCGGGCGGGCGCGCGGTCGCGCCCCTGGGTGATGGTGTAGGAACGCAGGCTCATGGTGAACTCACCATGTTAGCAACGTCGAGTGCCGGGCAGCGCAGAACCGGATCGAATGCTCCCGGATTCAGCCGCCGTACGCCTCGCCCACCTGCTTGCGCAGGAAGGCGAGGTCCCGCGCGATGGACGGCAGATCATCGCCGCCGGGGTATTCCAGATGCAACGACAGCGGTCCTGCGAAGCTTGCCTGCGCGAAGAGGCGGAACACCTCACGCCACGGCACGGCGCCCTCGCCCAGCGGACGCCAGGCCACCTGCCAGCGCCCGCCGCGATTCTCCCATTCGAAATCCTTGATCGCCGCCATTTTCAGGCGCGGCAGGACCACGTCGAGAGAGACGCGCCAGTTGTACAGCCCTCCTTCGATCACGGCGTGGCCCGGATCGAAGTAGAAGCCCGCCTCCTCCGGCTTCACTCCACCCAGGAGCTCCCGGAAGTCCCACACCGCGCAGCCCACGTACGGCCCCGAATGATTGTGCAGCCCCGCCGTCACGCCATACTCCCGGCCGAGCGCGAGCAGCCCTTCCAGCTTCCGGCGGCATTCCGCCAGCGTCTGCGGCGCGGGCACGCCCCTCTCATAGCGCCAGTAGCCGGGCTTGTAGAGGCGGATGCCCAGCTTCTGCATGGCAGCAAAAGTGGGGCGCGCCGCCGGATCGGAAGCGTCTTTGAGGTCCGTGGTGATCATGGGCACTTCCAGCCCGTGTTTCCGCAGCGCCTCCACGGCGCGGGGAAGATCCCCGGCCACGCGCTCCGGCAGAACATGTCCTTTGGGACGCACGGTCAGGTCGACGCCCTCGAAGCCGAGCCGCTTCGCCTCCGCGCCGAGCCCGTCCCAACCGAAGCTCGCCATGTGCTTCGAAAAGATGCAGAGCATGGGCTTCGCGCGCGGCGTCTGCGCTTGCGTTGTGGCAGCCATTGTGGCGAGAAACGTGCGCCGGTCCATGCTTCACCCCAGCTTGTAGGGAGCGCGGTACTGGTAATGCAGATACCGGTTGGCGCTTTCATTGTTGGTGAAGCGCTCCGCGCGTGCGTCCCATTCGAGATAGCTCTTCGTGCGCAGCGCGATGTGGCCGATAATGCAGGCGGCGGTGGACAGATGCCCTTCCAGCACGTCGCAATGGCATTTCTTGCGAGACTTGATGCAATCCAGAAAATTGCGCGTGTGAGGATAGGTCTCCGCTGAACCCGAGCCGCCGCTGCGCGGCTCCATGGCAGGCTTGCGCGAAGCGCCCCAGGCGCGCTCCACCGCGCGATCGACCGGCGTGCGCTGCCCGAACTCGAGATCGGAGACCCGCTCCGGCACCACTTCCCACCGCCCGCTTTGCAGATACATGGTGCCCTTGGTGCCGCGCAGTTCCAGCTCCGTGCCGCGGGCGTTGCCGGGCGCACCGTTGGCGTTGTATTGCGTAAAGACGACCAGCGTGCCGCCCAGGTCCCACAGCACTTCGCAGGTGTCGGGGATCTCGCGGTTGTCGCGGATGGCGTACTTGCCGCCCATGGCTGTTACCGCCAGCGGCGCATCCTTGCCCAGGCACATGCGGATCATGTCCATGTAGTGCACGCCGAAGTTTGTGATCTGGCCGCCGGAGTAATCGTAGAACCAGCGGAAGTTGTAATACATCCGGTTGCGGTTGTAGGCGCGCTTCGGCGCAGGGCCGAGCCATGCCTCCCATTCCTCCTCGCTCGGCGGCGGTCCGTCCGGAGGCGCGCCGATGCCGGCAGGCCATTCGTTCTGCACGTGGTAGCCCTTGGCCACGGTCACCTGCCCGATCCCGCCGCCGCGCACAAACTCCGCGGCCTCGCGCAGCGCCGGGACGCTGCGGCGCTGGATGCCGACCTGCGTCACGCGCTTCGTCTCCGACGCCACCTCCACCATGCGGCGCCCTTCGCGAACGGTGAGCGACAGCGGCTTCTCCACGTAGACGTCCTTGCCGGCGCGGCAAGCGTCGATGAACATCAGCGCGTGCCAGTGATCGGGCGTGGCGATCACCACCGCATCGACATCCTTGTCTTCCAGCAGGCGGCGGTAGTCGCGGTATTTGCGCGGCGCGCCGCGGGACTTCTTCACCGCCAGGTCCATGTAGGACTCCTTCAGGTCGCACACGGCCGCGGTGAACTGGTCCCCGTGTTCGAGAAACGCTTCGTGCACCTGGTCGCCCCGGTTGCCCAACCCGATGTAGCCGACGCCCACGCGGTCGTTCGCTCCCAGGATGCGCGAATAGCTGAGCGCGCCGGCCGCCAGGGCCGTGCGCGCGAACTGTCTTCGGTTTGCCGCCATCTGGATGATTCTCCTGTGAAACGAATCCGAAACGCTTTGATGCTATCTTGTGGGCATGTCCCTCGCAAGGACTGCTGGTGTGCTGTTGTGCTTCCTCATCCCGTCCGGCGCCGCCCCCCGCATTCTGGTGGAAGGCCACAGAGGCGCGCGCGCAGTAATGCCGGAGAACTCTCTGCCCGCTTTCGAGTATGCGATCCGCGTGGGTGCGGACGTGCTGGAGCTCGACGTCTGGGTCACTGCCGACGACGTGCTGGTGGTGCATCACGACCCGCTGATCAACACCGCCATCTGCGAGGGGCCCGGGGGCGAGCGCACCATCCGCAGGCTGAGGCTGGAACAGATGCGGCAGTGGGACTGCGGCGCGAAGAAGAACCCGGAGTTCCCGCGGCAGGAACCGCGTCCCGGCACGCGCATTCCCACGCTGGAGGAAGTCCTGTCGCTCGCGCCGAAAGGTTCGTTTCTGTTCAACATCGAAATGAAGAGCCAGCCGGCAAGGCAGGGGCTCCAGCCGCCGCCGGAAGAATATGCGCGGCTGGTGGCGGAGATGATCCGCAAGCACCGGCTCGAGCGGCGCGTCATCGTCCAGTCTTTCGACTTCGCCCTGTTGCGCGCGCTGCGCGCCGTGGCGCCGGAGCTTCGCCGCGCCGCGCTCTACGCCGGGCTGCCACGGGATTTCACGGAGCTTGCCCGCGATGCCGGAGACGCGCCGGTCGTCAGCCCGCACTACTCGCTCGTTACGGCGGAACGCGTGAAACAGGCGCATCAGGCCGCGCTTGAGGTGGTGCCGTGGACCGCCAACACAACCGAGCTGTGGGACAAGCTCATCGAATCGGGCGTCGATGGCATCATCACGGACGACCCGAAGGGCTTGATCGATCACCTGAGCGCCAAGGGGCTGCGCTAGCGGAAGCGCGGGCGAGGATGCGGATCGGCGTAGACACGGGTGGCACTTTCACAGACTTCGTGGTGTTCTGCGAGGGCGGCGCGCTCGAGTCGTTCAAGCTGCGCTCCAACCCTGCCGCTCCTCAAGAGGTGATCCTCGAGGGGCTGCGGCGCATCGGAGCGGCGCGCGGCAGCGAGGTCATCCACGGATCCACTGTCGCCACCAATGCGTTTCTCGAACGCAAGGGCGCGCGCACGGCATTGATCACGACTGCCGGCTTCGAGGACCTGCTCGAAATCGGAAGGCAGTGCCGCGAACGGCTCTACGACCTGACGCCCCCGCCGAAGACGCTGCTCATCCCCCGGCGGCTCTGCTTCGGCGTGCGCGAACGGATGCTTGCGGATGGCGCGGCGGAGCTTCGCCCGTCCGAAGCGGAGTTGAAAGAGCTGCGCCGGAAACTGGAGCGCGCGGGCGTGGAGAGCGCCGCCATCTGCTGCCTGCATTCCTACCGAAACCCCGCTCACGAACGCCGCATCGCCCGCGCCCTCCGGGGTGCGTGTTTTCTTTCCGTGTCCAGCGAGGTCTCGCCGGAGTTCCGCGAATACGAGCGCGCGTCGACGGCGGCGCTGAACGCCTACGTGGGTCCTTTGATGAGCCGCTATCTGGAGGCGCTCGGGCGCCGTGCGGGAAGCAACCTGTGGATCATGCAATCCAACGGGGGCTTGCTGACGGCGCGCGAGGCGGGCCGGCTGGCGGTGCGCACGATCCTCTCCGGGCCCGCGGGCGGAGTGCGCGGCGCGTCGGGCGCGGCGCGTGCGTCCGGCTTGACGCGCGTCATCGGCTTCGACATGGGCGGCACGAGCACGGATGTCAGTCTGTGCGACGGAGCGCCGCGGGAGACGGTGGAGGCCTCGGTCCAGGGCCTCCCGATCCGCGTGCCGATGCTCGAGATTCACACCGTGGGCGCCGGCGGCGGCTCCATCGCGCGTGTCGATGCCGGCGGGCTGCTGCGCGTGGGGCCGGAGAGCGCGGGCGCCGATCCGGGGCCCGCCTGCTACGGCCGCGCCATGCTGCCCACGGTCACCGACGCGCACGTCGTGCTGGGGCGGATCTCCGCGCGGCAGCTCGCGGGCGGCACGGTGCCGATTGATCCGGAGTGCTCCGAGCGCGCCGTGGCCTCCATCGCCCGCGCGCTGGGCGTGCCGCTGGAAGACGCCGCCGCGGGCATCCTGCGCGTGGCCAACGCCGCCATGGCGCGCGCCATTCGCGTCGTGAGTGTGGAACGCGGTGTCGATCCGCGCGGCTTCGCGCTGGCGGCCTTTGGCGGCTGCGGCGGGCTGCATGCGTGCGAGCTTGCCGCAGGGCTGGGGATCGAAACTGTGATCGTGCCTGCGCTCGCCGGCGCTCTCTCGGCGCTCGGGATGCTCCTGGCGGACCGCGTGCGCGACTATTCTGCCAACGCCTTGAACAGCCGTAGCGTTGAGGCGCTGTTTGCGCGGCTCGAGCAGCGCGCCCGCCGGGAATCCCCCGGCGCCCGCCTCGAGCGTTCGGCCGACATGCGCTACCGCGGGCAGAGCTACGAACTCACGGTTCCCTGGGACGAGCGCGACCCTGCGCGCGCCTTCCATGCCGCGCACGAGCAGCGTTACGGCTACGCCAACCCCGCGCGTCCCGTCGAAGTCGTGCAGGTGCGGGTGCGGGCCGTGTCTCCGGTGGAAGCTCCTGTTCTGCTGGCTGAGCCTGCGCGCGCCGGCGGCTCGCCGGAACGGAGGCGGGTGTTTGTGGACGGACGCTGGCTCGAGATCCCGGCGCTGGCTCGCGAAGACGCCGGCAGGCGGTGGGCGGACGGTCCGGTGCTGATCCTCGATCCCGGCGCCACGGCGCTGGTTCCTCCCGGCTGGGCCTTTCGCCGCGACAGCGCCGGAGCGATTGTGATTCACTGGAAGCGATGAAAGTTGCAGTTCTTGTTTTCACACTCGCCATGCTGCCGGTGTGCGCGCAGGTCGAATTCCGGCAGTCGGCCGATCAAATCGAAATCTCCATCGACGGCAAGCCTTTCAGCACGCTCTATTTTGGCGAGGAGGCTCCCAAGCCCTATCTCTCGCCGCTCCGCAGCGCCTCCGGCATCATCGTGACGCGCCTTTTCCCCATGGAGAAGGTAGAAGGCGAAACGCGCGACCATCCGCACCACCGCGGGCTCTGGTTCACGCACGGCGACGTCAACCAGATCGATTTCTGGGCGAACGAGCCCGGCGGCAAAGGACGCAAGGGCAAGGTGAAGCTTGAGAAGATCCACTCGGTGAAGGGCGGAAAGAAGGAAGGCTCCATCCGCGCCAGCTTTCTGTGGCTCGACGACGCGGGCGAGCCGCTGGTGCGCGAACTGCGCACGATGACCTTCTATTCGGATCCGTCTCTCCGCGTGCTCGATTTCGACGCCACGCTCACCGCCGTGAAGAGAGCCGTGTTCGGCGACACCAAAGAGGGCTTCTTCGCCATCCGGCTCCGGGACGCCATGAAGGAGCGCGGCGGCACGGGCCGCATGATCAACGCCGAGGGCAAGTCCGGCATGCGGGAGGTGTGGGGCAAGGCTTCGCCGTGGGTGGACTACAGCGGCACGCTCGACGGCGAGAAGCTGGGTGTTGCGATCTTCGACCACCCGCAAAGCTTCCGCCATCCCACCTACTGGCACGCGAGGGATTACGGGCTGTTCGCGGCGAACGCCTTCGGGCTGCACGATTTCTTCAACGACAAGACCAGGGACGGCAGCCACGCGCTGGAACCGGGGCGGAGCATCCGCTTCATTTACCGCGTGCTGATTCACCCCGGCGACACGGAATCGGCGGGCATCGCCGCGCGCTTCGCCGAGTTCGCCAAGAAGAAGTTCCGATGATCGCTTCGGCGCGCCCGCTGCGGATCGGCATCACCTGTTACCCGACTTACGGAGGGTCGGGCATTGTCGCCACCGAACTCGGCATGGAGCTGGCGGCGCGCGGCTACGAGGTGCACTTCATCACCTACGCCAACCCGATCCGGCTCGATCCGGGGCTGCCCCGCATCTACTACCACGAAGTCGAGGTCTCCTCGTATCCGCTTTTCCAGTACCCGCCCTACGACCTGGCGCTGGCCTCGCGCATGGTGGAGATCGCCGAATGGCAGCGTCTGGACCTGTTGCACGTACACTATGCCATCCCGCACGCCACTTCGGCGTTTCTGGCCCGTTCCATGCTGGCCGAGACCCGCCGCCTGCCCTTTGTCACCACGCTGCACGGCACCGACATCACGCTGATCGGCAGCGACAAGTCCTACCTGCCGGTGACACGCTTCTCCATCGAGCAGTCCGACGGCGTCACCGCCATCAGCGAATACCTTCGCAAGGAAACGCATGAAGTGGTGGGCGCGCGGAAGGACATCCGCGTCATCTACAACTTCGTCAATTGCGACATGTACCGGGTGGCAAAGCAGCCTCACGAAGAGCGCCCGCGCCTGCTGCACATCTCCAATTTCCGCCCCGTGAAGCGGGCCCCGGATTGCGTCCGGATCCTGGCCCGCGCGCGCGAATCCGTGGACTGTGAACTGTGGATGGCCGGCGACGGGCCGGACCGCGGGGCCGCCGAGCGGCTCGCCTTCGAGCTGGGCGTTCACGACCACGTGCGGTTCCTGGGCAAGCAGGATCACATCGAGCGGCTCATCCCGCTGTGCGACGTGCTGCTGCTGCCGTCGCGGCTGGAGTCCTTCGGGCTGGCGGCGCTGGAGGCCATGGCGTGCGGCGTGGTGCCCGTGGCCACGCGCACGGGCGGTTTGCCAGAACTCATCACCCACGGGGTGAACGGCTTCCTGGAAGAGCCGGGCGACACGGATGCGCAAGCGGCGCGGGTCGTCGAACTGCTCGGGAACCGGGATCTCTACATGCGGATGCGGTGGGCGGCCCGGACCACGGCCGAGGAGCGGTTCTGTACCTCGATCATCATCCCGCTCTACGAAGACTTCTACCGGGAGGTGCTGGAGGCGGCCTGAAAAGGCTCCGGCCCGCTCCCGCGCAGGGCGGAAGCGGGCCGGCGAAGATGAAACGCGGGGCTTAGCGTGCGGCGAGCAGAGCGCGCAGGTGGCGCGCCCGCTCCGGCGAGCGGAGCTGCCGAAGCGCCTTGGCTTCGATCTGGCGGATGCGCTCGCGCGTGACGTCGAACTGCTGCCCGATCTCTTCGAGCGTGTGTTCGCGCTCGCAGCCGATGCCGAACCGGAGCCGGATGACCTTCTCTTCTTTGGGCGAGAGGGTCTTCAGGATGGCGGCGGTTTCCTCGCGGATATTGGAGTCGATCACGGTGTCGACGGGCGAACCCACCCAGCGGTCCTCGATCAGGTCTCCAAGGGCGCTCTCGCCGTCGCGCCCGACGGGCGTTTCCAGCGAAACCGGGTCGCGGGAGATGGTCTTCAGCTTCTGGACCTTCTCCACCGGGATGTCCATTCGCCGGCTGATCTCCTCGTTGGTGGGCGCGCGGCCGAGTTCCTTCTCCAGTTCGCGCGTGGCGCGCAGGAACTTGTTCATCGACTCGTTCATGTGCACCGGAATGCGGATCGTGCGCGACTGGTCGGCGATAGCGCGCGTGATGGCCTGGCGGATCCACCACGTGGCATAGGTCGAGAACTTGTAGCCGCGCCGGTACTCGAACTTGTCGGCGGCGCGCATCAGTCCGATGTTGCCTTCCTGGATCAGGTCCAGGAGGTGCAGGCCGCGGTTGACGTACTTCTTGGCTACGGAGACCACCAGGCGAAGGTTGGCCTCCACCAGGTCCTTCTTCGCCCTTTCGGCCTCCAGTTCGCCCTGCCGGATGTCGGCGAGCGATTTCTTCAGTTCGGCGTGCGTCGCGCCGGCGAGAGTCTCGCGGCGCTTGATCTCCCGCTTGATCTCGCGGATGCGCGCCTGGTTCTCCGAGCGGTTCTCTTCCAGGCCGGCCAGCTCCGCTTCCAACTGATTCATCTCGTCCACCGCCTGCTCAATGGCCGTGGAGAACTGGCGCCACTTGGAGGGCAGCCACGGGAAGTTCCGGATAGCCCGGGACGTTTCCACCCGGGCGCGGTAGAACTTCCACAGCGCCTTTTTCTGCGCCTTCTTGTTGCCGGCGGAGCCGGCGGAGAGCTTCTCCCTCAGCTGCTCCTGCTTGTTGAACAGCGTGATGAAGTTCTCGAAATCCTGCCGGATCTCCCGCAGGCGCTTCTCGTAGGCGGGCGTCCCCTCTTCGACTTCGCCGAGGTCGACCAGGGACTCCACGTTCAGCTCGCCCGAGCGGACCCGCTCGGCCAGTTCATAGACCTGATGCTGGACAAGGATGGAGCGGCTGGCGGCTTTCTGCATCCGCAGCTTGCCCTGCTCCATGCGCCGGGCCAGAGTGACCTCGCCCTCGCGCGTCAGCAGCGGAACGGCGCCCATCTCGCGCAGGTACACGCGGACGGGGTCGTCCGTGTAGATGGATTCCTCGGCAGGCTGTGCGGCGGCGAACTCGTCCTCCTGCACATCCTCGGGATGAAAATAGTTGGCATCCTCGTCGAACGGCAGACCGAGCGCCTCGGTCGCGTCCGGCAGGAACGGCTCTTCAAAGTGATCCACTGGCGACAAACCTCCAGGTCCGGACAGAATTTCCACGCAAAGCGGTCACTGCACGGATCCGAACAAAGCCTCTGAAATGGCTGGTGCTCCGCCTGCCCAGAACGCATCGTCGCGCCGCAACCCGTAGACTCGCGGGTCTGCGGCGCCACAGACATCGCTGGCAGGCCGACTCTTGGTCAGAACGTCTGCAAAGCTCCGCCCTTTTGTTTCGTTCGGGGGGGCGCAAACAACCCCAACCCGTTCTGGCTGGTTACACCGGCGACGGATGGAAAGACGCTCCGACCAAGTATAACACAGCTTTGCGATTGCGTTAAGCTCCCATTTTCTTGGATGCTTGGGAGCGCAATCCGTTACACCAAGACTGAACTGTTCCTCCCGGCGCCTCCTCTCGTGGCGATTCAGACACGCTTCTTGCGGATCAAGTCCTTCAATTCACTGAGGAAAGCTTCGACGTCCTGGAAATCCCTGTAGACGGAGGCAAACCGCACATAAGCGATCTTGTCCAGCGCCAACAGGCGCTTCGTCAAGTGCTCTCCTATTTCTGAAGTAGAAATCTCGCGGTCCGGCTTTTCGATCAGCAGACCCTCTACCTCATCGACGAGATTCGCCAGGGTTGACATCGGAATCGGGCGCTTCTCGCATGCCTTCAGGAGCCCGTTGAGAACCTTCTGCCGGTCGAACTTCTCCCGCCTGCCGTCTTTCTTGACGACCATGTACGGGACCTCATCAATTCTTTCGTATGTAGTAAAGCGCCTTCCGCATTGAAGGCACTCCCGGCGGCGGCGGATCACGTCGCCCTCTTTGCTCTCGCGGGAATCGATGACGCGGTCCTCCTTGAAGCCGCAGAACGGACAGTTCATGGAATGGCCTCGCTCTCAATTTCGGACAACTGGCGCCAGCGGAGCCCCTCGCGAATGGCGAGCAGCATCCCAAAGGGCGCGGCGCTGGCCACGGCGATCACCCAGTTCAGCAGCGCCAGGCTGGCGGCGGTTTCCAGCGGAACGCGGAACAGTTCCGTGGTGACGAGCACAGACGCCACCTGGAAGCCTCCGCCGACCCCGGGGATCTGGATCACGCTGCCGATGGCGACAAACCCGATGTAGGCCAGCACCTGGCTGGCAGCCAGCCCGGCGGTTTCCGGGAACGCGTTGAACATCAGGCGGAAGCAGGCGAAGATGATGGCCCACTCCACCGCGCTCCAGAACAGGAGCCGCGCCACCGCCGGTGCGGAGCCGGTCACCCGGAGTCCCTCCAGCGCCGACCGGACCAGCAGGGCGGCTTTTTCGTGATGGTGGGTGCGCAGAAAGCCGAGCGCGTCGATGATCCGGTGTTCGAACCTCGGCGCCCAATGCTGGAGCATGACAAGCGTCGCCAGGCAGAGCGAGCCCGTGATGCCGATGATCCAGCCCCCCTTGCCCACCAGCCAGCGGATCTCCGGTCCGGCCGAGGGATGCAGCTGGATGGTGGAGGCCAGCGCGTATCCGAAAAAGGCGAGAATCAGCAGGGTGTCGTAGACACGCTCGAGCAGAAGCGCCGCAAACTGAGAGGGCAGGGAAGCACCCGTAGAACGGGCGATCAGCCAGGGCCGGACCAGTTCGCCCGGGCGCCCGAGCAGATAAATGGCAGTGAAGCCGATCAGAGTGGCGGAGAGCACGTCCCGGTGGCGGGCGGCAGGCGCCAGGGGGCGGAGCATGACCATCCAGCGGACGGTTCGCCCGGCGTAGGACAGCAACCCCACGGCCCACGCGGCCAGAAGCCACCCCCAATGGACTGCGCGGAATGCCTGGAAGAATTCTGTCGGATCGAAGCCTGTTTGCCGGGCCCGCCAGACCAGGAAGGCGAGCGCCGCCAGAAGGATCAGGCCGGGAGCCCAGAGCCCTCGGGCGAGGCGCCGGCGGGCTTTTCTTCCGGAATTCAGCAGCGTCTCCTGCACAAAGGGGCCGGGCCGGGCGAACCCGGTCTCCGATTCGACTAAAATGGGAGCCGGCTCCGTTCGCCCTCGCTCGGGCTGAACTTTTCATGATAAACCCTCGTTGTACAGTTAGGAAGCCGGAGACAAGGAGATCCGGTCCGGGGCTGGCTGGCAGCCTTGGGAGAGGGAAGCACAGCGATGGCAGCGGGCACGCAGGTCTGGGGCAGAATTGGCGGCGCAGCCGCGGCCATGAGTCCTATGTCCCTTGTGGACCGGAACGGGAGCGGGTCCCGCGTGCTTGACGTGGACGCCGAGAGCGAACTGGTGGCTCGCTGCCTGGACGGCGACGAGAGCGCGTGGGAGGACCTCGTCCGCACCTACACGCGGCGCGTGTACTCCATCTGCTACCGCTTCACCGGGCGCGAGAGCGAGGCGCAGGACCTGACGCAGGAAGTCTTCCTGAAGGTTTTCCGCAATGTGCGGAGCTTCCGCGCCGGGGAGGGTTCGTTCGGAGTCTGGCTGGCGCGGTTGACCCGGAATCTGCTGATCGACCACTACCGGCGTTCGAAGATGGAGCGCGCCACGGCGTCGATCGAAGAGCAGCTTCCGGTGCTTGAGGAGAAGGCGGCGATCGAGGGCAGAACGGAAGCCGCCCTGGCAGGCAGGGAGGCGAGCGAAGCGCTTCAGAAGGCTCTGGCGAAGCTCTCGCCGGACCTGCGGGAGACGGTGATCCTGCGCGACATCGAAGGCCTGGAATACCGTGAGATCGCGCAGGTGCTGGGCGTGCCGGAAGGCACGGTGAAATCGCGGCTCAACCGGGGCCGCAGCGAACTGGCGAGGGTCTTGCGCCAGATGAGGGTCGTGCCATGAGGTGCAGCGATCTCGAGGCCCTGATCTGCGACTACGTCGACGGCACGCTGACCGCGGCCGAGAAGGCGACGGTCGAGCTGCATCTGGCCTCCTGCGCCTCTTGCCGCACGCTGGTGGAGGACGCCCGCGCTGCGGTCGAGTTCATGGAAAGGGCGGCCGATGTGGAGCCGCCGCCGGCGCTGGTGAACCATCTGCTGTTCGAGGCGAGGCAAGGGGCGGCGCGCCCGGTGCGGGATCGCGGCGGATGGCTCCGGCGGCTGCTGGAACCGGTGCTCCAGCCGCGGTTCGCCATGGGCATGGCGATGACGGTTCTCAGCTTCGCCATGCTGGCTCGCTTCGCTGGTGTGCCGGTCCGGCAGTTGAGGCTGGCGGACCTGGAGCCAGCCAAGGTCTGGATGACAGCGGAGGACCGGGCCTGGCGGGCCTGGGACCGCGCGAAGAAGTATTACGAAAGTCTGCGGCTCGTGTATGAGATCCAGCAGACATTAAAGGAATGGAGCGAGGAGCCGGCGGCGCCGGCCACGGCTCCACCGGCCGAGGCCGAGCCCCGCAAGCAGCGTCCTTCCGGGGCTGCTGCCTCGCCCAAGGCGGGGGATGGAATCGACTGGAGCGTGCCGGCGCAGATCGAGCCGCCCGGGAAGGGGAAGAAACGATGACGGAAAACACCCAACAGAAACCGGTTGCCGCCTACTGCCGCGTTTGCGGCAAGGCGCTGGCGGAAGACGAAGTGCGGCTGGCGAAAGGGACTATCTTCTGCAGCGAGCACGTGCCGGCAGAGCCCGCCGGCGCGCCTCTGCCGCCGCCGAATCCCGGCGTCTCGCCCGGCCTGGCGTTCGTGCTCGGCATGATCCCCGGCGTCGGCGCCATCTATAACGGCCAGTATGCCAAGGGCATCGTGCATGTGCTGGTTCTCGGGCTGCTGATCAGCATCTCATCGAGCGACGCCGCGGGCGGATTGGAGCCGCTGTTCGGCCTGCTGACGGCCGTCTTCTGGTTCTACATGGCTTTCGAGGCGTACCATACGGCCCGGCGCAGGGTGATGGGCGAACCGGTGGACGAATTCTCCTCGCTCGTCGATTTGCGCGGCGGCAGGCGGACTCCGTTGATGCCCGTTCTGTTGATCCTGCTGGGGGCGCTGTTCCTGCTGAACAATCTGGAGATCGTCCGTCTGCGGGATGTGCTGCGCTACTGGCCGGTCGCGCTGATCGCGGCGGGCGCGTGGATGCTGTACGAGCAGGTGGGCGGCGGGCGCAAGGACGGGGCGGCGCCGGCGGAACCCCGGCAGGAGGAGGGAGGCGGACAATGAACCGCGCTGCGGAACTGATGCGGGCCATCCGGGGCCCTGTCTTGCTGATCACGCTGGGCGCCTTGCTCGCCGTGGACCGGCTCTCGGGGGTGGCGTTCACGAAGACATGGCCCGTGCTGCTGATCGTGTTCGGGCTGATGAAGCTGCTGGAGCGCACGGCGGCCGTGCCGGGCGCCGGCGGCGAAACCCGGTTCCAGGGCTGAGGAGCGAGCCATGAGAAGAGGATCCCTGGTCGGCCCCCTGCTGTTGATCGTGATCGGCGTGGTGTTCCTGCTGCGGAACATCCGCCCGGATCTGCCGCTGCTGGAACTGTTCGTCAACTGGTGGCCCGCGTTGCTGATCGCCTGGGGCGCGCTGCGCATCGTGGAGATCGTGGTGAGCTACACGCGCGGCAAGCCCCTGCCGCGCAGCGGCGTGAGTGGCGGCGAGTGGGCCCTGATCATTCTGGTCACCATCGCCGGGATGTCCGTCTGGAGTGCGAAGCGGTGGAGCCAGGAGTTGCCGGGCAAGATCCGCATCGGCGGCGTGGAGATGTTCGGCGAGGCCTTCGACTACCCGGTGGCGGACCAGACGGTCGCCGCCGCGGAGAAAGGGCGTCTCGTGATCGAAAACGCCCGCGGCAACACGCGGGTCACCGGAGTCGTTGGCACTGAAGTCAAGGTGGCCGCCCGCAAGACGGTGCGCGCGCTGGACCGCGAGTCGGCCGACCGTGCCGCCGCGGCCGCGGACGTGCTGGTGAAGCGCGACGGTGATACGGTGCAAGTGCTGCACGGCAGCGACGAGCCCAACGGTGCGCGCGTCAGCGTGGACCTGGAGATCACGGCGCCCCGCGGCTTGAGCATCGAGTTCCGCGGCAAGTACGGGGACCTGGAGGTGAAGGACATCGACGGCGAGGTGGTCTGCGATTCCGACAACGCGGGCGTCCGGCTGGAGTCGATCGGCGGCCGCGCCCGCGTGGACCTGCGGCGCAGCGACATCATCCGCGCCCTGAAGGTGAAGGGCGACGTCGAGATCAAGGGCCGCGGCCGCGACATCGAAGTGGAGGACGCCGCCGGAGGCGTGTCGATTGAAGGCTCCTACTCGGGGGAGACCCTTCTGCGGCGCGTGGCGCGCGCCGTGCGTTTCACGAGCAGCCGGACCGAAGTCCGCGCCGGCGCCGTCCCCGGCGAGATGCGGCTCACGCTCAGCCAGTTGACCATGACGCGCGTGGCCGGACCGGTGACCGTTCGCGCCGAGACCAAGGACATTCAACTGGCTGACGTGACGGATGCGGTGACGGTGGACGTGGACCGGGGCGATATCGAAATCCGGCAGCCGCGCTCCGACTTCGGGCGCGTCGAGGCCAAGAGCGGCAGCGGGGATGTGGAGCTGGCGCTGCCTCCGGCGGCACGCTTCACGTTGCGGGCTGTGACCGAACGGGGCGAGGCGATCAACGACTTCGATCCGCGGCTGCGCCTGGAGCAGGACGAACGGAAGGGCGTGATCACGGGCAGCACGGGCGCAGGTCCGGAGATCCGGCTGGAGACGCGGCGCGGGCGCGTCATCATCCGCAAGCTGACCCCGGCGGAAATCTCCGGCCTGTTGGGCCGGCCGCCGCAGGCGCCCCCGCCGCCGGAGCCGCCAAAGGCCCTGAACCAGTAACCATCAGGCCCGGCGCTGCCGGCCTTCCGTCCTCACCAGCACCAGGCGGACGTCCATCACGTTGGTGCCCGTGGGGCCGGTCATGACCAGATCGCCCAGCGGCTCGAAGAAGTGGTAGGAATCATTTCCGGCGAGCATCCGGCGGGCGTCGAGGCCCAGGGAGGCGGCGCGGGCGGTGGTGGCCCCGTCGCACATGGCGCCGGCAGCGGGCGTGGGGCCGTCCGTGCCGTCGGTGCCCGCGCTGAAGGCCAATACGCCAGGCAGCCCTTCGAGCGCGATGGCCGCTGCAAGGGCGAATTCCTGGTTGCGTCCGCCCAGCCCCTGGCCGCGCAGCGTGACCGTGGTCTCGCCGCCGCTGATGACGCACACGGGCGGCCGCGCCGGACGCCCGGTGGACAGGATCTCCCTCGCGATGGCGGCGTGCATGAGGGCGATGTCGCGCGTTTCGCCTTCGATCGTCGTCGACAGCACCAGCGGGCGGTAGCCCAACTCGCGCGCCTTGCGCGCGGCCGCGTCCACGGCCATCCGGTTCGAGCCGACGATGCGGTTCCGCGTGCGCTCGAAGCAGGCGTCGCCCGGCTTGGGCGTCTCCTCGACTCTGCCGGCCAGCCCGTCTTCCAGCAGGCGGCGCGCGCGGGCGGGGACCCTGTCCTGCAACCCGTATTTCTCGATCACCGCCCAGGCGGTGGCGAACGTCGACGTGTCTGGCGCGGTGGGGCCGGAGCCGATGACGTCCAAAGGGTCGCCGATCACGTCGGATAGCAGCAACGCCAGCACGTGCGCGGGCTGGGCGAGCCGCGCGAGCCGCCCGCCCTTGATGGCCGAGAGGTGTTTGCGCACGGCGTTGATTTCGTGAATGGTGGCGCCGCAGGCCAGCAGCAGGCGCGTGGTCTCCTGCTTCTCCTCGAGCGTCACCGGATCGAGCGGCAGAGGCAGCAGGGCCGAGCCCCCTCCGCTGATCAGGCAAAGGAGGAGGTCGCCTTCGCCCGCCTGTGCCGCGATCTCGGCGATGCGCCGCGCTCCCTCCACGCCGCGCGCGTCCGGCACCGGATGGCTGGCCTCGTGCAGCGTGATGCGGCGCAGCGGCGCCAGGTGGCCGTCCTTGGTGTTGATCCAGCCGCCGTGGATGCGTCGCCCCATCACCTGTTCGGCGGCCTGCGCCATCGCTGCGGACGCCTTGCCCGCGCCCACGACGAAAATGCGGCGATAGCGGGAAAGATCGAGGTTTGCCAGCGCCCCGCGCACTCCGCGGCGCGGATCGGCAGCCGCAACAGCGGCGCGGAAGATGGACAGCGCATGCCGTCTCAGCAGTTTCTCGCTCTGCATGGCCCCCTCGCTTCAGAAGATGGGAAGTTGCAGGATCTTCTCCACCGCCTCGGACGAGCCTCCGGAGGCGATCTCAATGCGGTAGTCGGCCTTCTCATACGCCGGGCGGCGCGCGCGGTACAGCTCTTCGAGCTTCGCCGGGTCCCGCGCCAGAGGACGCGTGCCGGAACCGGCGATGCGCGCACGGATCATCTCCAGCGGCGCGTCAAGCCAGATGGAGATGCCGTTGTTTGAGATCAGTTCGTAGTTGCGCGGTTGCGCGAAGCAGCCGCCGCCGACCGCGAGCACCCAGGGCACGCCACGGGCGATGTCGGCGATCCGCCTCTTCAGGGCTTCGTGCTCGAGCCGGCGGAACTCGTCTTCGCCCAGCCGGTCGAAGATCTCGTTGATGGTCATCTGCTGGCGCGACTCGATGTCGTCGTCGAGATCCGCGAAGCGCCAGCCGAGGCGGCGCGCGAGCATTCTTCCGACGGTCGTCTTGCCGCAACCCATGAAGCCCACCAGGTAGATGCCGGGCGTGCGTTTCAGTTTGAGGATCATCCGGCGGCGTTCCTTCCCCGCCCGCATGGCGGGCCCGCCGCCGCGCGGCGCCGCATCTCGCCATCTGGTGCCGTTCGCATGAAGGGGCTCAACCGTCCGTATGAGCCATAATACAAGCATGCCGGAGGAGTTGCTGCCGCTGTTCCCGCTGGAGACGGTGCTTCTCCCGCACTGCGAGCTGCGGCTCCACATCTTCGAGGAGCGCTACAAGGAGATGATCGGCGAGTGCCTGGAACGCGGCGAGGAGTTCGGCGTCGTGCAGGCGCGCGGCGGCGGGCTGATGCGCATCGGCTGCACCGCCTCGATCGAAGACGTCCTCAGAAAGTACGAGGACGGGCGCATGGACATCGTCACCGTCGGGCGGCGCCGGTTCGCATTGCAGGAAGTGACGGGCGGGCGGAGCTTTCTGCGGGGCACGGCGGTGTTCTTCACGGACCTGGACGAGACGCCTCCCGAGAGCAGCCTGGTGATCGAAGCTGTGGAGGCATGGCTGGAGCTGGCCCGGGTGAAGGGGCTCGAAGCTGAATCGCCTGACCCCGGCCATCCGCAGCTCAGCTTCCTGCTGGCGGACATCTCCGGGGATCTGCACTTCCGCCAGCGGCTGCTCGAGATGCAGAGCGAGCGCGAGCGGCTGGCGGCCGCGCGCGACCACTTCCGGCGGCAGGTGGAGAAGGAAAAGATACGCGCCGCAATGGAAAAAGTGGTGCGCTCCAACGGGCACGGGCGGCATCTTTATGCTCCGCCCGAGTAGCCGGCACGCCCCATGCGCGGCCCGCAGCACCTTTTGATCGACGCCGACGACACACTCTGGGAGAACAACGTCTACTTCGAGCAGGCTTTCGACGAATTCGTCGATTTCCTCTCCCACTCGCGCCTGGACGCCGCCGCCATCCGCGCCGTTCTCGATGAGATCGAGCTGGCCAACAGCCGCATCCACGGCTACGGATCGCTGAACTTCGGCCGGAATCTCCAGCAGTGCTACCAGCGGCTGGCCGAGCGCGAAATCCGCCCGGAGGATCTGGAGACGGTGAAGGGCTTCGCGCTGCGGATCCTCGAGCAGCCGCTCGAACTGATCGAAGGAGTCGAAGAGACGCTCGCGGAGCTTTCAGGCCGCCACGAGCTGACGCTGTTCACCAAGGGCCACCCGGACGAGCAGCGGATGAAGATCGACCGCTCCGGGCTGGGCCGCTACTTCCGCCACACGGCCATCGTGAAGGAAAAAGACCGCGCATCCTACCAGGAGCTGGTGCGCGGGCGCGGGCTGGACCCGGCGCGCACCTGGATGATCGGCAACTCGCCGAAGTCCGACATCAACCCCGCGCTGGATGCGGGGCTGAACGCGGTCTTCGTGCCCCATGCGCGCACCTGGACGCTGGAGCGGACTCAGTTAAGGAGACCGGGGCCGGGCCGCCTTGTGGTGATGGAGCGCTTCTCCGACCTGCGCGAGCTGTTCTGATGCGCGCAGAGGGCGGATCAGCTGCCGGAGCGGGCCGAGGCGCTCTCGTTCGGGGACCACAGCACCTCCGCCACGCCCAGCTGGACGTTGGCCCACCGGCTCCACACGAACAGCGCGTCGCTGAGGCGGTTGAGATATCGCAGGTTTACAGGGTCGATCGCCTCCTGCCGGGACGCGGCCACCAGCAGGCGCTCCGTCCGGCGGCACACCGTGCGGCAGATGTGCAGCTCCACGCACAGGCGGGAACCGCCGGGCAGCACGAAGCTGCGCAACGGCGGCAGCGAGGCGTTGAAGGTGTCGATCTCGCGCTCGAGCGCCGCCACGTCTTCCTCCGTGATGCGCGCCTGCCGCGGGTGGACGTGATCCGGGGTGGTGGCGAGAATCGAGCCGAGATTGAACAGCTCATGCTGCACGCGCAGCAGGATGCGGGAGAGCGAGGCGAGCGCCGGCACACGGGCGGCGGCTTCCGACGCCGACAGCGCCGCCGCCCCCAGAAATGCGTTCAGCTCGTCCACGGTGCCATAGCACTCGATGCGCGGAGCGTCCTTGGGGACGCGCTCTCCGCTGGCGAGCAGCGTCTCGCCGGAGTCGCCGGTCTTCGTGTAGATGCGGTTCAGGGCCAGGCGCGGCTCTTCAAACGGGGGCTTCTCTGCCATTCTTCGGGCCTTTCCTTGCGGGAGCCTTCCGCTACTTCTCGAGCAGCGGCTCCAGATGGCGGAACACGAGTTCCGCCACTCTGCGGCAGCCGGCGGCGTTCGGGTGAAGAGCGTCGGGCTGCATCAGTTCCGGATTCATGGCGACGCCTTCCAGGAAGAAAGGAATCAGCACGGCGCCGCGCTGCTTCGCCAGGTCGCGAAAGACCTTCTCGAAGTCCCGCACGTAGGCGGCGCCGTAGTTGCGGGGCAGCGTCATGCCCGCCAGCACCACTCTGGCGCCATCGCCCTGGAAGGCGTTGATCATCAGATCCAGGTTGGCGCGCGTGCGCTCCAGCGGCAGCCCGCGCAGTCCGTCGTTGGCGCCGAGTTCGAGGATCACGACTCTCGGCTTCAGCAGCAGGGCTGCGTCCAGCCGGGCGGCGCCTCCGTCGGTGGTGTCGCCGGAAATGCCGAGGTTCACGACGCGGTAGGAGTAGCCGGCGGCGTCAAGCATCCGTTGCAGGTGATCCGGGTAGCTTTCGCCGGCCTCCACGCCGTAGCCTGCCGTGAGGCTGTCGCCGAAGGCCAGGATCACCGGGCGCGGATCCGCTGCCTGCTGTTGCGGTGCGGGTTGCGCCGGCGCTGGGCGGGGCTCGGGCTTCGGCTCCGGGCGGCTGCATCCGGCCAGCAACAGAATGGCGAAAAGCCAACAGCGGCGGGGCATCTCTTGCCATCATAAAGGACAGAGTTGAACGAGGAATGACAGCTCCTGTACTTTCCCTCCGCGATGTGACGAAGACCATCGACACGGGCACGCACCGCGTCGAGATCCTCAAGGGCATCAGTTTCGACGTCCACAGCGGAGAATTCGTCGCCGTCATGGGCGCCTCCGGTTCCGGCAAATCCACCCTGCTCGGGCTGGTCGCGGGGCTCGATACGCCTACCTCCGGCTCGATCCGTATCGAGGACGAGGAGATCTCCCGGTTGGACGAGGACGCGCTCGCCCGGCTGCGCGGGCGCAAGATCGGTTTTGTGTTCCAGAGCTACCAGCTGATCCCTACGCTGACAGCGGAGGAGAATGTGCTGCTCCCGGCGGAACTGGCCGGGGAGGATCTGGCCACCGCGGCGCAGCGGGCGCAGGCGTTGCTGCGTACGGTGGGTCTGGAGCACCGCCGCGACCATTACCCCGTGCAACTGTCCGGCGGCGAGCAGCAGCGCGTGGCGCTGGCGCGCGCCTTCATCCGCAAGCCGCCCCTGCTGCTGGCCGACGAGCCCACAGGCAACCTGGATTCGGTGAACGGCCGGCAGGTGCTCGAGTTGCTGCTGGCCATGAACCGCAGCGAGGGTGCCACGCTGATGCTGGTGACGCACGACCGCGAGCTGGCCGCGCACGCCTCCCGCATCATCACGCTGCGCGACGGCGAGGTGCTGAGCGACGAGCGGAGGGCGGCCGCATGAGGCTGTTCCGCACGCCCGCGTGGCGCATGGCCTGGCGCGAAGCGCGCGCCGCCGCGCCCAAGTTCCTCTTTGTGATCTTCGGCGTCGCCGCCGGCGTGGGCGCACTGACCGGAGTGCGCGGTTTTTCCTCGGCGTTTCATGATTCGCTCAAGAAAGAAGCGCGCACGCTGATGGCGGCGGACCTGCTGATCCGGCAGTTCGCCGCGCCCACGGAGGAGCAGGAAAAGGTCATCGCGCAATGGGAACAGCGCGGCGCGCGGGTGTCGCGGATCACGGAAACCGTCTCCATGCTCTCCGCCGGCGAGCAGGATCCGCCGGTGCTGGTCAGCGTCAAGGCAGTGGATCCCTCCACCTATCCCTGGTACGGGCGCGTGCGGCTGGAACCGGATGCGCCGCTGTCCGAGGCCCTCACCGCGGGAACAATCGCCGTGAGCGACGACCTGATGCTGCGGTTGAACCTTGAGCCGGGCTCGCGCGTGCGTCTGGGCGACGCGGAGTTCCGCGTCTGCGGCGTCGTGCGGCTGGAACCGGACCGCATGACCGGCTCTCTGAACGTCGGTCCGCGCGCCATGATCACGCGCGAGGGGCTGCAGCGCACCGGGCTGATGGTGTTCGGCTCGCGCGCCTCCCAGCGGCTGCTGTGGAAGCTGCCCGCGCAGGGCGTGCGCATCGAGGAGCTGCGCGAATCGATGCGAAAGAACTTCCGCGAAGCGCTGATCACCGATTACCGCGAAACGCACCCGTTCATCACGCGGGCGCTGGACCGCGCCACTACCTTCCTGAGCCTCGTGTCGATGATTGCGCTCATCGTCGGCGCGCTGGGCGTGGCCATGGCCATCCACTCCCACATCCAGCAGCGGCTGGACACGATCGCCATCATGAAGTGCATCGGGGCGCGCTCGGCGCAGATCATGCGGATCTACACGCTCCAGGCGGCGTTGCTGGGCCTGGCCGGCGGCGTGGCGGGGCTGGCCGTGGGCGCCGCCGTGCAGTGGGTGTTTCCGCTTCTGCTGCGGCGCTACTTCCAGTTTGAAAGCATCTCGTGGAGCGGTTCGTTTGCGCTGGAAGGGATCGGCGCCGGGCTGCTGGTGGCGATGCTGTTCACCGTGCCCCCGCTGCTTGCGGTGCGCGACGTGAAGCCCGCGCTGATCTTCCGCCGCGAGATGCCGGAAGCGAAGCCGCCCTTGCGCGCGCGGCTGCGGAAGCTGGCGCCCGCGGCGGGCGCGGGGGCGTTGATCCTGGCCGGGTTGGGCGCCATGGCGGCATGGTTGGCAGGTTCGCCGAAGACCGGCGCGTGGTTCGCCGGCGGGCTGGCCGTGGCGCTCGCGCTGCTGGGCGGGGTGGCGTGGCTGCTGCTGCGGGCGCTGCGGTTGGCGCTCAGCCATGCTCCCGTGCGGCTGCCGCTGTGGCTGCGGCACGGCGTGGCCAATTTGTACCGTCCGGGCAACCATGCGGCGAGCATCCTGGTGGCGTTGGGCGTGGGCGTGATGTTCACGCTCACCGTTTATCTGGTGCAGAACTCGCTGCTCAAGGAAGTGATGGTGGCGATGCCGAAGGGCGCGCCCAACGTGTTCCTGATCAACATCACGTCGCGCGACGCCGCCGCGGTGCGCGAGTTCCTGGCAGCGCGCGGCGAGATCGAGGGACGGGCGGAACTGGTGCCCACCGTGGCGGCGCGGCTCGAAAGAGTCGGCGGGACTCCCTTGGATGAATTGCCGCCCCCGCCGGGCGAGGAGAGAAACCGGCGCCGCAATTTCACGCGGCAGGTCACCTGGATGCAGACGATGCCTGTGGATATGCGCATCGTTCGCGGCGCCTGGTGGAAGGACGGGGCGGCCGAGGCGTTGTTGAGCGTGGACGAGGGCACGGCGCGGCGGTGGGGCATCGAGCCCGGGGCGGTGCTGGAATGGAGCGCCTCCGGGCGGCTGTTTCAGGCGCGCGTGGCCGCCATTCACCGTTTCGAGAGTGTGCGCCGCGGCGCGAGCGACGAATTCGTGTTCACCGAGAAGGCGCTTGCCGGCCTGCCCGTGCAGTATTACGCCACGGCTCGCATCCGCCCGGAGAAGGTGGCGCTGTTCATGCGCGACAGTTTCCGGCGCTTTCCCTCGGTGACGGTGATCAACGCCGCCGACGTGGTGAGCATCGTGCAGGAGGTGGTGGATCAGGTGTCGCTCGTGATCCGCTTTATCGCGGGCTTTGCAATCCTCGCCGGGGCCATTATTCTCGCCTCCACGGTGGCAGGAACCCGCCTGCGGCGCGTGCGCGAGTCGGCTGTGCTGAAAACACTCGGCGCGCGGCGGCGCACGCTCGTGTCGATCTTCTCGGTCGAATTCGCGATTCTTGGCGCCGCAGCCGGATTCCTGGGCGGCGCGCTCGCCACGGGCTTCTCGCGCCTGCTGATGACACGCCTGCTCGATGCGCGCTTCGATCCCGAATGGCGCGCCAACCTGCTTGCCACGCTGTTCACCATGGCGCTGGCCATCGCGGCCGGCTGGCTGGCGTCGCTACGGGTGCTTTCGCACCGCCCGCTGGAAGTGCTGCGCGACGAATAGCGCCCGCCTGCGCCTCGCGCGCTGCCCGGCAAGCTGGTTTACTGGAAGAAGTTCCGTTCCCAGGAGAACGTATGGACATACCCACGACCATGAAGGCTCTCGTGAAAAAGAAGGCCGAGCCCGGCTTGTGGCTGGATGAAGTGCCCGTGCCGGAAATCGGAATCAATGACGTCCTGATCCGCGTCGACAAGACGTCCATTTGCGGCACCGACGTCCACATCTGGAACTGGGACGATTGGGCGCGAAAGACCATTCCCGTGCCGATGGTGGTCGGCCATGAATTCGTCGGCCGCATCGTGAAGACCGGCGCCAACGTCAACGATTTCTTTCCGGGTGACATCGTCAGCGCCGAAGGCCACGTCGTCTGCGGGCGATGTCGCAACTGTCTGGCCGGGCGGCGCCACCTTTGCGCGCACACGCAGGGCGTGGGCGTGAACCGCCCCGGCTGCTTCGCCGAATACATCTCGGTGCCGATGTCGAACATCTGGAAGCACGCGCCGGGCATCCCGCTGGACATCGCCTCGATCTTTGATCCGTTCGGAAACGCCGTCCACACGGCGCTCAGCTTCCCCGTGCTGGGCGAGGACGTCCTGATCACCGGCGCCGGGCCCATCGGGCTGATGGCGGCGGCTGTGGTGCGCCACGCGGGCGCGCGCTACGTGGTCATCACGGATCTGAACCCGAAGCGGCTGGAACTGGCGAAGCAGTTCGGCGTTACGCGCGCCGTCGATCCGCGCCAGACGAGTCTGAAAGACGTCATGCACGAACTCGGA
The DNA here is from genome assembly GCA_964458495.1 of uncultured Arcobacter sp. Classification (GTDB taxonomy): domain Bacteria; phylum Acidobacteriota; class Terriglobia; order Bryobacterales; family Bryobacteraceae; genus JANWVO01. The sequence goes on along the minus strand of CAYWJB010000009.1, from coordinate 10,923 downwards.
ATGAAAGAGGGCTTCGACGTCGGACTCGAGATGTCCGGCAGCCCGCTGGCGTTCCGCGACATGGTGGCGCACATGTGCCACGGCGGGAGGATCGCGCTGCTCGGCATTCAGCCCGGCGAAGCCGCCATCGACTGGAACACGGTCATTTTCTCGATGCTCACCATCAAAGGCATCTACGGGCGCGAGATGTACGAGACCTGGTACATGATGACGGTGATGCTGCAATCGGGCCTGGACATTTCGCCTGTCATCACGCACCGCCTCCATTACACCGAGTTCGAGAAGGGCTTCGAGGCCATGCGCTCCGGCGAAGCCGCCAAGGTCGTGCTGGACTGGTCCTCGAACTGAAGTGCCGGCTCAGAACCGGTAGCCCACGCCAGCCCGCACGCCAATGTCGGGCAGGACATAGCGGAAGGCGAGAAACGCATCGGCGCGGATCAGCCAGCGCTCGCTGACGGCGGCGACAAATCCTGTGCGCGCGTGCAGGGTGAGTCCAGTGTCACGGTACGAGTAGCGCGCCGCGCCCGTCTCCGTCCGTGTTTCCGAAGCCGCCACGCCTGCACCGAAGGCCGCAAATCCGTATGAGCGCCCTCCGCCGCCCCGGTATTGCAGCGCGGGAGCGAAGTGGGTGCGGTTGCCGCCGTAGCTCAAGCCGCTCTCATCGCGGCTGGAGCGAAAGTGCGTCAGTTCGAGATCCACTGCCCAACGTCTGGCGAATGGCAGGGTGAGCGCGCCGCCAAACACCGGACCGTTGCCCAACGAGCCCTCATCCTCGCTGAGATGCGCGGCGCCAGCCAAGCCGAACACCTCCGGCCTGCGCGGCTGCGCGGGCGCAACCAGGCAAACGGCAATCACCTGAATGAGTAGCAGGAACAGGCGCACATTAGCGCCAGTGGCGCTTGGGCGGCCTGAAAGCGTGCCGGTGGTGCTTCGGGTGTGGCCTGTCATAGGCCGAGTAGACCACAACGGGCGGCGCCGCCGGGGCGGGTGCGAACAGAAGGTGCCGCGGCACGCGATATCTGGCGCAGACAAGATCCCAGCCGCCGTACCGGTAAGCCTCCACGATCGCTACTGGTCGCACGCGCGCATGACGCGCCGCAACCAACACGAGCGGGACCTCATAGGCGGGCACATACCGCTCGACGTAAACCACCTCGGCGGGCGGATAGCCGTAGTAGGGCGGCGCGCCGATGTTGACCTGGACGTTCCAGTCCGCCAGGAGCGGGAGCCCGAATGCTGCCAGCGCGGCTGCCAGTGTTGTTTTCTTCATGGCCCTGACTCCTGCACGGGAGACGCGCCCGATCCAGGTGCGGGTTGCAGGAAAATCGCCTGTACGGCTCTTCAGCGTTTCGCCCGAAGCAGCCCCGGTCAGTTTTGTGAGACCGGGGACGTCAAGAACGCGAAGGCGGGCCGCGTGTCTGAGGGCGTGCAGACGCTGGAACGAGGGAAGCCCCTGTTCGGCATCACTGCGCCTGACGGGCGCGGATCGTTCTTAATTGCGGCAGCACGTCGCCGATGGCCACGGGCTCCGAGCCGGGGCGGCCGAGTCCGAAGTAAAGCTTGCGGTAGAGCGGGTAAAGTCGCTCGTAGACGGCGGCTTCCCGGGGATCCGGTTCCACGATGCGGTAAGAGGGGCAGAGCTGCTGCTGAGCCTCCTCGATGGTCTGGAAAGCACCCGCGGCAAGAAACGCGAAGATCGCCGAGCCGAGGCTGGTGACCTCCTCGGCAGGGACAAGCACAGGCATGTTGAAGACGTTGGCGTAAACGCGGTTCAGAACTTCATTCTTTTGCGGCACGCCACCGCCGTTGATGACGCGCCGGATGGGTACGCCGTGTTCGGCCATGCGCTCGAGGATGATGCGCGTGTGGAAGGCGGTGCCCTCGATAGCGGCGAACAGCTCGTCGGCAGGGGTTGAAGTCAGCGTCCAGCCGAGCGTGACGCCGCCGAGTTCGGCGTTCACCAGCACCGTACGGTCGCCGTTGTCCCAGCTCATCCGCAGCAGCCCGGTGGAGCCGGCTTTAAACTGTTCCAGCCCGCGGGAGAGTTCAGCCACGGTGGTTCCGGCGCGCCGCGCAATGGCCTCGAAGATGTCGCCCACGGCGGACAGCCCGGCTTCGATCCCGAAATAATCCGGATGGATCGAGCCCTTTACCACGCCGCACACGCCGGGAATCAGGCCCACCTGCTTCGCGATCGCCATCATGCACGTGGATGTGCCCACCACGTTGACCACGTCGCCCTCGCGGATCCCCGCGCCGATGGCGTCCCAGTGCGCGTCAAAGGCGCCGGCGGGGATCGGGATGCCCGCCCGAAGCCCCAGCTTCTCCGCCCATTCCTCGCACAGCCGTCCCGCGATTTTGTCTGATGTCTCGTAGCGCCCGCGCAGCTTGCCGCGAATGCCGGCCAACAATGGATCCACACTGGTCAGGAATTCCTCCGGCGGCAGGCCGCCCAGCGCCGCGTTCCACATCCACTTGTGGCCCATGGCGCACACCGAGCGCGGAAGCTCGTCGAGCGCGCGGATGCCGCAGAGCACGGCGGCGACGTAATCGCAGTGCTCGATGGCGGTGGAGAAACGCACCCGCTTTTCGGGGTTGTTGCGGAGCCAGTGGAGGAGCTTGGAGAAGCCCCATTCGGAGGAGTAGACTCCGCCGCACCATTCGATCGCCTCAAGCCTTTGCTCGTGCGCCTTGGCGGTGATTTCCGCCGCTTCGCCTTTGGCGCGGTGGTCGCACCAGAGATAGTAGTCGTCCAGCGGCTCGAGATTCGCGTCCAGCACCAGCACGGTGGAACCGGTGGTGTCGAGCGCGATGGCATCGACCTGCGATCCGTCGATTCCCGCCGACTGCAGCGCCGCGCGGGTGGCTACGGCCAGCGCCTGCATATGATCGGCGTGGCTCTGCGTAGCGTGATCGGGATCCTCGCGCTTGCGATGGACCGGATACTCCGCCACGGCGGCGCCGATCCTGCCGCGTCCGCTGTCGAAAAGAGAAACTCGAACGCTCTGTGTTCCGAAATCCACGCCTGCGACGATGGCCATGATGGCAAGAACCTCCGTGCGAGACTTGCCATGATATCGCATACACTCGGAGAAAGAGGCAACGCCATCCCGATGCGAATCCCCGCTCTGCGCGAAGAAGTTCTGGAAGCCAATCTCGAGATCGTCCGCCGCGGTCTGGTGCTCTACACGTTCGGCAACGCCAGCGGCTACGATCCCTCCGAAGGGCTGGTGGCCATCAAGCCGAGCGGCGTGCCGTTCGAGAAGCTCCGCCCGGAGGACATGGTGGTGACGGATCTCTCCGGCGCCATTGTGGAGGGCGCCCTGCGGCCGTCTTCGGATCTCGACACGCACCTCGAAATCTACCGCAACTTCCGCGGCGTGCGGGGCGTTGTGCACACGCATTCGACTCACGCCACCGCCTTTGCGCAGGCGCGGCGCGAGATTCCCTGCCTTGGCACCACGCACGCCGACTACTTTCACGGCCCGGTGCCGGTGACCGAGCCGCTCGCAGAGGCCGAGATTCAGTCCGAATACGAGCTGAACACGGGCCGCGCCATCGTGCGCCGGTTTCGCAATCTCGATCCCCTGACGCATCCGGGCGTGCTCGTGGCCTCGCACGGGCCCTTCGCCTGGGGCCGCAGCCCCTCGCAGGCGGCGATGCATGCCGTGCTCCTCGAGGAAATCGCCCGCATCGCGTCGTTGACGCTGGCGTTGCGCCCGGATGCCGCCCCGATTCCGCAGGCGCTGCATGACGAGCACTTCCTGCGCAAGCACGGCCCGCAGGCGCGCTACGGGCAGGGCTGAAACAGAACTACCAGAAAATGATCTGAAGCAGCAGGAACACGCCGCCCACCACGCACGCCCAGAAGATGGGCCTGTGCCACAGCGGCATGTCGCGCTCGTGCGGAACCTCCGTGCATCCGTACACCAGCCCGCGCAGCGCGCTCTCCGGCAGCGGTTTGGTGGCGTAGCTGACCGCGATGGTCACCACCACGCAGATCACCCAGCACCACAGCGCGCGGTACATGTTTTCGGCCATGTCCTTGGCGTGCGGCGAAAGCGCGATGTAGCGCAGCGCCGACGGATCCAGCTTCACCCACGCCCACATGGCGACGCTTGACACCGTGCCCGCCAGCAGCCCCCAGAAGCCGCCAGCCGGCGTGGCGCGCTTCCACAACATGCCCAGCAGGACGGTGCCGAACAGCGGGGCGATGAAGAAGCTGAACAGCGCCTGCACGTAGTCCATGATCGACTTGAACTGCATCACCAGATATGCGGTGCCGATCGACACCAGCACGCCGAGGATCGTGCACCACCGCCCCATCGAGACGTAGTGGGCGTCGGGGGCTTCCTTGCGCATGAAGGCGCGGTAGATGTCGTAGGTCCACACCGTGGCGAAGGCGCTCACGTTGCCCGCCATGCCGCTCATGAAGCCGGCGATCAGCGCCGTGATGCCCAGCCCCAGCAGCCCGGGGCCCGCATAGCGCGCCAGCATCAGCGGCAGAACTTCGTTGTAGCTGTGGCCGCCGCTGGCCACCGCCACGTCCTCCGGCTGGAGCCGCACAGGAAGGACCGCCAGCGCCAGCAGCCCGGGCAGAATGACGATGAAGGGCACCATCATCTTGAACGCCGCTCCGATGATGGGCGCCATCTTCGCCGCCCGCAGGTCCTTGGCGGCGAGCACGCGCTGTACCACCAGGAAGTCCGTCGTCCAGTAACCGAAGCTGATCACCCAGCCGAGCCCCAGCACGATGCCCGTCCAGTGGATGCCCATCGGGTTGTCGGTGAAGCTTCCCATCGTGCTCCACAGGTGCGTATAGTCCTGCCCGGCGAAGTTGGCCTGGATCTTCGCTACCATCCCGTCCCAGCCTCCGGCCTCGATCAGCCCGACGATGGGGATCACCAGCGCGCCCGCCCAGATCAGGATGAATTGCAGCACTTCGTTGAAAATGGCCGAGCGCAATCCGCCCAGGGCGACGTAGATGGCCACGGTGAGCGAGCTGACCCAGATGGAGAAGTTGATGTCCCACCCGAGCACCACCTTCATCACCAGCGCCATCGAGTACATGTTGATGCCACTCATCAGCACAGTCATCACGCCGAAAGTGACCGCCGAGAGCGCCCGCGCGGGTTCGCCGAAGCGCAGCTGCAGGTAGCCGGGCACCGAATGCGTCTTCGAAATGTAATAGAAGGGCATCATCACGACGCCGAGGAACAGCATCGCGGGGATCGCCCCCACCCAATACCAGTGCGTGGCCAGGATGCCGTATTGATAGGCGGCGGCCGCCCAGCCCATCAGCTCCAGCGATCCCAGGTTGGCGGCGAGGAAGCTCAGGCCCGCGATCCACGCCGTCATTTCACGCCCGGCCAGGAAGAAGTCCTCGCCCGTGCCCGACCGGCCCTTCAGGTAGAAGCCGATGGCCAGCACCATGGCGAAGTAGATCACAATGATGGCGACGTCGACGCCGCCAAGGCTGATGAGTTTGGTGGCTGCCTGTTGCATGGCTGACTCAAGATCGTATCGTATGCGCGTACATGCGCGCCAGCACGGGTCTGCACCGTCATCGCGCCGCGTCGAGGAACTCGCGCACCGCGGCGGCGATGCGCGCGTCCTCGCAACGGGTGGCCAGATGGCCGCAGTTGGTCTTCAGACGCAGCACTTCGAAGCCCGCGACGGAAGCCATTTCCAGCGCCGGCAGCGGATTCACCATGTGGTCCTGTTCGGCGGCGACCACCAGCACGCGCGCGCGCACCACGGCGCCGGCCTTTTCGTACGATCCGCCGAAACGGCGCGTGACGTCATGGCCGAGCATCGCCCGCAACTGAGCCGCGTAATCGCGGGGATCCATCCCTTTGCGCGCGTCGGCGTCGAGCTGGCGCAGGTAGTCCGCCACGCCGGCCGCCGGGCGGTTCTGATGGATCCACTCCGGCGAGGTCAGCGCGAATTCGTGCATCCTCCGCACAGCGGGCATGATGGCGCGCGGGTCTACGCCGGCCTGCTGCGCCGCCTCGATGGCCCCCAGTTCGGCGCTCCACAGCAGAACGTCGGACGGGCTTAACCGGGGCGAACCGACGATCGGAACGGCCAGCCGGACCATCTCCGGGTGGGACGTCATCCACTCGAAGGTTTGCATCCCGCCCATCGAGATCCCCATCACCGCATGCATCCGCCGGATGCCCAGGACCTTGGTGACCAAGCGGTGCTGGGAGGCGACCATGTCGGCGATGGAGAGCGAGTCCAGTGGACCGCCCGTGTTCGACGGCGAGCAGCTGACGCCGTTGCCAAGAGCGTCCACCGTGATCACGAAGTGCCGCGACGGGTCAACAAGCCGGCCCGGGCCCACCACTCCGTCGAGCTGGGCGCTGGTTCCGGTGAACCACGTCGGGATCAGGACTGCGTTCGATTTGTCCGAGTTCAGGGCGCCGTAGGTCCGGTAACCGATCTTGCAGGAGGAGATCTCTTGGCCGCTTGCCAGCCGGAAGTTGCGCAACTCGGCAAACTGAAGCGGCGGCTGGCCCAGCAACGGCGCAGCCGCCAGGATGAGAAACCACGCCTTCATGCAGCCGAGCTTACAACGGCTGCGACCGGATGTGCGCAGGCGAGACCGGACCGGCCACCAAACGGGGCAGGACTTTCTGCCCGGGGATCCACGGCTCGGTCTCCGGCAGGGGCGGCGCCGCCGGCGACTGCACCAGCAGGCCGAGGGCGGAGCCTGCCAGCATCAGCATGAGTCCGATCAGGAACATGGCGGCCACATGCAGGCGGTCGGCCCTGGCCACAAGGTCGAACGGGAGCGATTCGCCCCGGGCGCGCCGGCCGACCTGCGGGGCGGCGGGGATCAGGCCGCTCCCGGCCAGATCTCCGCGCGCCGAAGCCAGCAGCCACCGCGAAGGCTCCGGCAACAGCATGCGGGCGGCTGCCACGGGGAGGTGGGAGCGCAACGGGACCGCCAGCGGCGGCGGCAACGGACTGCGCGGAAGCTCCACTACACAGCCTCCATCGTGCGCGCAGCTCTCCATGCGGGCTTGGAGGAAGACCAGCCGGACTGGCGGCGCGATCAGAGGTTCGGGCGCGGGCCGCTGTTCCAGGGGGGCCGCCGCCACGCGGCCGGCAGCCGGGAACGTCACGAACAGAACGACTGCCAGAATTGGAATGACGCCACAGCGGGACGCTGACCCGAAGAGCCCCGGCAGCCGCGCGGGGATGGGCCGAAGGCCGTGGGAGTGCATGTCTTTCAACTCCGAATCCTTCGACCAGCGGAGGATGTTCTGGTGAATCCAACGAAGAGTCTCCGGCGGGAGGGGAAATTCTCAGGGAAAGTTTTAGTACCCCTGGTACTCGTTGCAGGAGTGGTGAAGATTCAGAAAAGACAGCTCGCAACAAAGTGGCAAGGCGTCATGCCCGGGTGGGAATCCCGGAGTTGACGGCAGCACGCCGGAGCGAGTTGACAACTTTCGCGGCGGTCGGCTACGCTGGAAGAGTTTGAGGAGTTCTCTGTTCCGCTCCTGGTAACCCTTTCCGTGGCCGGATGTCCGGCGAGGCGGAAAGCCGACCGGGGGCCCGCCCCGAGGTTCTCTCAGACCTTGAGCTGAGTGGAGCATGGGCGTGTCCGACGAAGATCCTCTTGTTTCGAGCACAGGCAAAGCGCTTGCTTGCTTCGTGCCGGGTGATTCAAACGGGTTCTGAGATTTGCCGCCGGGGTTTGGCTCGGAGGCGCGCGGAGCTGGAAACGGCCATGAGTGCGCCCCTCCGGCGGCTGGCTGGAGTTGGAGAAAGGTTTTCCGAGGGACGTACGTGCCGACATTCAATCAGCTCGTTCGCAAGGGAAGGAAGCCGCCGCGCTACAAGACGGCGAGTCCGGCGTTGCAGGCGTGCCCGCAGAAGCGTGGCGTCTGCACCCGCGTCTACACCACCACGCCCAAGAAGCCGAATTCGGCCTTGCGGAAGGTGGCCCGCGTGCGCCTGACCAACGGGATTGAAGTGACGACCTACATTCCGGGCGTCGGCCACAACCTGCAGGAGCACTCCATCGTGCTCATCCGCGGGGGACGCGTGAAAGATCTGCCCGGCGTGCGCTACCACGTCATCCGTGGCGCGCTCGACGCCGCCGGCGTCAGCGGGCGCATGCAGGGACGTTCCAAGTATGGCGCGAAGCGGCCCAAGGCCGGCGTGCCTGGCAAGAAGTAGTGGAAGGAGTTTGAGAGGATGGCCCGCAGACGACGCGCGGAAGTTCGCCAGATCCCGCCCGACAGCGTTTACAACTCGACGCTGGCGGAGAAGTTCATCAACTCCATGATGTGGGACGGGAAGAAGACCGTCTCGCAGCGCATCTTTTATTCCGCGATGGATACCATCCGCGAGCGCACCGGCGACGATCCGCTGAAGCTGTTCAAGAAAGCGGTGGAGAACTGCAAGCCGCTCGTGGAGGTCAAGACCCGCCGCGTGGGCGGCGCCAACTATCAGGTGCCTATCGAGGTGCCGGCCACCCGGCGCACTTCGCTCGCCATCCGGTGGATTCTCACCGGCGCCCGCGCCCGCGCCGAAAAGAGCATGGCCGAGAAGCTGGCCAACGAGCTGATGGACGCCGCCAACCTTCGTGGCGCCGCTATCAAGAAAAAGGACGACGTGCACCGCATGGCGGAGGCCAACAAGGCCTTCGCGCACTACCGCTGGTAAAGGAGAAACCGAGCTGAGCCGCCGCGCCTGCGACGACTGATATGCCCCGCACCATCCCAATCGAGAAGATGAGGAACATCGGCATCATGGCCCACATCGATGCCGGGAAGACCACGACCACCGAGCGTGTCCTCTATTACACAGGCCGCACCTACAAGATCGGCGAAGTGCATGAGGGCACCGCGACGATGGACTGGATGGTGCAGGAGCAGGAGCGGGGCATCACCATCACCTCGGCCGCCACCTTCTGCCAGTGGCGCGACTGCCAGATCAACATCATCGACACGCCCGGCCACGTCGACTTCACCGCGGAGGTCGAGCGCTCTCTCCGCGTGCTCGACGGCGCTGTGGCGGTCTTCGATGCCGTAGCGGGAGTTCAGCCGCAATCGGAAACCGTCTGGCGGCAGGCGGACAAGTACTCGGTTCCCCGGATCTGCTTCATCAACAAGATGGACCGCGTGGGCGCGGACTTCTTCCATGCCCTGCAGACCATCATCGAGAAGCTCCAGGCGCGGCCCGTGGCCATTCAGATTCCTGTCGGCGCCGAGGACCAGTTCAAGGGCGTCGTCGACTTGGTGAAGATGAAGGCTCGCATCTGGCGGGACGAGACCCTGGGCGCCGCCTACGACGACGTCGAGATCCCCGCGAACCTGGTGGAGACCGCCCGCGAGTACCGCGAGAAGATGGTTGAGGCCGCCGCCGAATGCGACGACCATCTGATGGAGAAGTATCTCAACGGGGAGGAACTCACCGAGGAGGAGATCCTGCTCGGGCTGCGCAAGGGCGCCCTGGCGCTGAAAATCTTCCCGGTGGTTTGCGGCTCGGCGTTCAAGAACAAGGGCGTGCAGAACCTGCTGGACGCCGTCGTCGACCTGCTCCCGTCTCCGGTGGATATCGCCTCCGTCCGCGGCACGGACCCGTCGGATCCCTCGCGTGAGCTCGAGCGCAAGGCGAGCGACGACGAGCCGTTCGCGGCGCTGGTCTTCAAGATCATGACCGATCCCTACGTCGGGCAACTCGCGTTCATCCGCGTCTACTCCGGCGTGGTGAAGACCGGCGACACCGTGCTGAACGTCTCCAAGAACAGGAAAGAGCGTATCGGCCGGCTGCTGCGGATGCACGCCAACAAGCGCGAGGAGATCACCGAGATCCGCGCCGGCGACATCGCCGCCTGCGTCGGGCTGAAGACGGTCACCACATCGGACACGATCTGCGAGGAAGCCCACCCCGTCCTGCTGGAGGCCATTGATTTCGCCGCACCGGTCATCCAGCTCGCCATTGAGCCCAAGACCAAGGCCGACCAGGAGAAGCTCGGCATGGCCATCGCCAAGCTGGTGGCCGAAGATCCCACGCTGCGCGTCAACACCGATCCCGAGACCGGGCAGACGATCCTGTCCGGCATGGGCGAGTTGCACCTGGAAATCATTGTGGACCGCCTGCAGCGCGAGTTCGGCGTCGGGGCCAACGTCGGCAAGCCGCAGGTGGCCTACCGCGAGACGATCAACCGGGCGGCGGAAGGCGAAGGGCGCTTCGTCCGCCAGACGGGCGGCCGCGGCCAGTACGGCCACGTCAAGATCCGCGTCGAGCCGGTTGCGGACAAGGAATACGAGTTTGTCAACGCCATCGTCGGCGGTGTCGTGCCCAAGGAGTACATTCCCGCCGCGGAGAAGGGAATCGTCGAGGCCATGGAGGGCGGCGTACTCGCCGGCTTCCCGATGACGGGTCTCAAGGTGACCCTCTACGACGGCAGCTATCACGAAGTGGACTCCTCGGAGATGGCGTTCAAGATCGCCGGTTCGATGGCGTTGAAAGACGCCGCCCAGAAGGCGAAGCCGGTTCTCCTCGAGCCCGTGATGCGGGTCGAGGTGGTGGTGCCCGACGAGTACGTGGGCGCCGTCAACGGCGACCTGATCAGCCGCCGCGGGCGGCTCGAGGGCACCGAGATGAAGGGTGGCACGCAGATCATCCGGGCCATGGTGCCGCTGTCGGAGATGTTCGGCTACGCGACCGAGCTAAGGTCGCGCACGCAGGGCCGCGGCAGCTTCACCATGCATTTCGGCTGTTATGACGAGGCGCCGGCTTCGGTCACCCAGGAAGTGATCAGCCGGATGCAGGGCAAGGTTGCCAGGTAAATGGCAGGAGGCTTTGCAAACCAGGTTCGACTGATTCGGACAGGAGAAGAAACAGCTCATGGCGAAAGAGAAATTTGACCGCAGCAAGCCGCACGTCAACATTGGGACGATC
>CAYWJB010000008.1:0-215844 GCA_964458495.1 uncultured Arcobacter sp. | reverse complement strand
GCCGGCCTGTCACGTCGGAGGTCGCGGGTTCGAGCCCCGTCGTCCCCGCCATTCCTTTTTCCCACGCAGTTTGCAGCAGGCGCGTTTCTGTGGTTGCGGAGCGCCGGTTTCGCATGTCGACCCGCGGCGGGAGCCGTTCAGCTGCGCGGAGGCCCCATCCGGCGGGCTGAAATTGACGCGTTTGGAAGCGGTCCGTTAGACTGAGGGTTGGCTGATTCCCGCCGGCTCGGCCTCCGTGTGAGTCCGCGCGGAGCATCCCTACTTTCCAGGAGGGCTTGAAGTTGCCTGACTCAAGACGTCACATCTTTACCTCGGAGTCTGTCACCGAGGGGCATCCCGACAAGATTGCCGACCAGATCAGCGACGCTGTTCTCGACGAGATTTACAAGACGGACCCGAACGGGCGCGTCGCCTGCGAGACGCTGGTCACGACGGGAACCGTCATTGTCGCCGGCGAAATCACCACCACAAACCTCCAGTTCTTCAAAGACCTTCCTGACGTGGTGCGCGGCGTGGTGAAGGACATCGGCTTCACCAACTCGGAGTATGGCTTCGACTACAAATCCTGCTCGGTGATGAACCTGATCCACGGGCAATCGCCGCACATCGCCATGGGGGTGGACACGGGCGGCGCGGGCGACCAGGGGATGATGTTCGGCTACGCGTGCGACGAGACCGAAGAGCTGATGCCGATGCCGATCATGCTGGCGCACCGGCTGGTGAGGCGGCTTTCGGAGGCGCGGCGCAACGGCGAGGTGGCGCATCTGCGTCCCGACGGGAAGAGCCAAGTGAGTGTGGAATATGTCAATGGACGCCCGGTGCGCGTGGACGCGGTGGTGGTCTCCACGCAGCACGATCCGCATCCTGAAAAGCCGAACGCGATGCCGGACGGGTTGAAAGAGGAGATCGAGCAGAAGATCATCCGCGCTGTGATTCCCGCCGAAATGCTGGAAGGGGCGAAGCTGCACATCAATCCGACGGGCTGTTTCGAGGTGGGCGGACCGCACGGCGACACAGGACTCACCGGGCGCAAGATCATCGTCGATACTTACGGCGGGATGGGACGCCACGGCGGCGGCGCGTTTTCCGGCAAGGATCCGACGAAGGTGGACCGCTCGGCATGCTACATGGCGCGCTACATTGCGAAGAACATCGTGGCCGCCGGGCTGGCGAGCCGCTGCGAGGTGCAGCTGGCGTACGCGATCGGCGTGGCCGATCCGGTGAGCGTGCTGGTGAACACTTTCGGCACGGGCATCATCGACGAAGAGCGGCTGACGGAACTGGTTCGAGCCCACTTCCCGCTGACCCCGCGGGGCATCATCGAGCACCTCAAGCTCCGGCGCCCGATCTACCGCGCGACGGCGGCGTTCGGCCACTTTGGCCGGAAGGAAGAAACATTCACGTGGGAGGCGGCGGACAAGGCCGCCGCGTTGCGGGAAGACGCCCGGGTCGCGACGGCCGCCCGCTAAGGCTGGTATCATCCGGCGCGCCTCTGCGGGGGGCGCGCCTTCGTCTGTCCGGAGGTAATTTCTTTGGCTCTGATTGAAGGTTGCAAACACTCCATCGAGGTCACCATCCCCGCCGAGGCGGTGGCGGCCGAGATCGAAAAAGTCACTGAATCGATCCGCTCGAAGGCGCACATCCAGGGCTTTCGGCCGGGCAAGGCGCCGGCGAGCCTGATTCGCAGCCGCTATGCGCAGGAGATCCGCCAGGAGGCGCTCGAGAACCTGGTTCCGAAGTTTCTGGAGCAGGCGTGCGAGCGCGAGAACCTTCGCGTGGTGAGCCGCCCGTCGATCAAGGACCTCCATTTTCACGAAGGGGAGGAGGTGCACTTCAAGGCGGAGTTCGAGGTTGCGCCGGAGTTCGAGCTGAAGGAGGTTCGCGGGCTGAAGGTGGCCTACGCGGAGCCTGTGGTCACCGAGGAAGAGGTGGAGGCGAGGCTGAGCCAGCTGCGCGAGTCGCGCGCCGAGTTCGTGAATCTCGACCCGCGCCCGGTGGAGGACGGCGACCATTGCCTGGTGACGCTGGAGACGATCGCCGGCGTCGAAGGCGAGCCGCTGAGGCAGGACGATATCAACATCGAGGTTGGTGGCAAGGACACGTTTGAAGGGTTTTCCGAGGCGCTCCGGGGGGCGGTTCCGGGCGACGAGCGCGAGGCGGAGATCACCTATCCGGAAGACTACGGCGTGGAGCGGCTCGCCGGGCGGACGGTGCGGTTCCGGATCACGCTGAAGCAGATCCGGCGCAAGGAGTTGCCGGAGGCGAACGACGACTTTGCGCGCGATCTGGGCGATTTCCAGTCGATCGACGAGGTGCGGGAGGAGATCCGCAAGGCCATTTTCCGCGAGAAGGAATACGATGCGCAGGTGAAGGCCAAGAACGAGCTGGTGGACCAGCTGGTGGCCATGCACGACTTCCCGGTGCCGGAGGCGTACATCGACGACCGGATCGAGAACATGCTGGACGGGCAGCTCCGTTCGCTGCGTTCGCAAGGCGTGGACACGAGCAAGATCCGGATCGACTGGGAGAAGCTCCGGCAGAACCAGTACGAGCAGGCGAAGCACGACGTGAAGGCGGCGCTGCTGCTGGGCAAGATCGCCTCCACGGAGCATCTGCATGCGACCGAAGAGGAGATCGACCAGGAAGTGCAGCGCATTGCGCGGCAGCGGCGCGAGCCGGTGGCGGCAGTCCGCCTGAAGCTGGAGAAGGAAGGCGGGATGCAGACGATCGTGAACCGGATCATCACGGACAAGACGCTGAAATTCCTGTTCGATCACGCGGTGAAGGTGCCGCCGGAAGCCGCGCAGACGGAATGATCGACGCCGCGCGCAAACTGCTGGCCTGCGAAGCCCGCTCCATCGAGCGGGCTTCGGCGCGACTGGGCGCGGAGTTCGAGCGCGCCGTGCATTTGCTGGCCGACTGCGCGGGCAAGATTGTCACCGCAGGGATGGGCAAGAGCGGCGCGGCTGCGCGGAAGCTGGCCGCGACCTTTTGCGCGACGGGCATGCCGGCGGTGTTCTTGCATCCGGCGGAGGCCGAGCACGGCGACTTCGGCGTGCTGGAGCCGGGCGACGTTTTGGTGGCGGTTTCCAAGAGCGGCTCGACGGCGGAGGTGCTGCGCCTGGCCGCGCGGGCGCGCGATCTGGGGACGGCGCGAATCGCCATCTGCGGGCGGTTGGACACGGAACTGGCGCGCCTGTGCGACGTGGCGCTGGACGCGTCCGTGGAAGAAGAGGGCGATCCCTACAATCTGATTCCGGCTTCCAGCGCGATTGTAGCCACGGCCCTGGGCGACGCGCTGGCGGTGGCGCTGGCCGCGGCGCGCCGGTTCAGCCCCGAGGATTTCGGCCTGCTGCATCCCGGCGGGCAACTGGGGCGCAATTTGCGGCTGCGAGTGCGTGATGCGATGCATGCGGGCGAGGAGGTTCCGTGCGTGCGGCCCGGCGACAGCCTGCGCGAGGTGGTGATTGCCATGACGCGCCGGCCCCTGGGGGCCGCCTGCGTCCTGGACGACGAGGGGCGGCTCGCGGGACTGATCACAGACGGGGACTTGCGGCGGGCGTTGGAGCGCCACGACGAAATCCGCGGCCTGCGGGCCGAGGACGTGATGACGCGGACGCCAGTGACGATCGCGCCGGATGCGCTGCTGCGGGACGCGCTGCTGTTGATGGAGCGGCGCCCCCGGCAGTTGAGCGTGCTGCCGGTCGTGGATCGCGACGGGCGCGCGGCCGGGCTGGTGCGGTTGCACGACATCTACCAGGCACGCGGGAGCGGGACCTTTTGAGAACACTCCCGCCCTACTTCTTTTTCACCAGCCGGTAGCTGACGAAGGCGAAGCGCGTCGAATCAGGCGACCAGTTGGGTACGTTCATCGTCCCCTGCCCCCCGAACAGCGTCACGAGCACGCGCGGGTTGGCGCCAGTGACTTCCGCCAGCCGGATCACGACGTCCTTGTTCGGCGGGTGCCCTTGCACGCTCTTGTCGTAAGAGAGATACGCGATCCACTTCCCGTCCGGCGAGAAGTGCGCGAACCAGTCGGCCGACTCAGGCCCTTGCGAGATCATCCGCTGCGCGCTGCCGTCGGCGTTCATCCCCCAGATTCGCATCAGCCCGGTGCGGTCCGAATTGAAGTAGATCAGCCTGCCGTCGGGCGAGTACTCGGGGCCGTCGTCGAGGCCCGGCGCATCGGTCAGCCGTTTTTCTTCCCCGCCATCCACGGGGATCTCGTAAATGTCGTATTCGCCGTTCCTCTGCGCGCAATAGGCCAGTTTCCTGCCATCGGGCGACCACCCGTGCAGGTATGACGGCCCTTTCTCCGTGACCAGCCGCGGCGTGCCGCCGGTGATCGGCACAATGTAAATCTTCGAAGGGTCGCGGCCCGCGCTTCCGCTGATGGCCAGCCGCTTGCCATCCGGCGAAATCACGTGGTCGTTGTTGCAGCGCACGTCGCCGGTGGAGATCAGCTCCGGCGCGCCGCCCTCCACGGGGATGCGCCAGATGCGCCCGCCGCCGTTGTAGATAAGGGCCCTGCCGTCCGGCGTCCAGTTGGGCGCTTCGAAGTGCTCGAGCGCGCGCCGCACGATTCGCCGCTCGCCGGTGCGGATGTCGACGATCTCGAGCGTCGATTCCACCACGCGCTCCTTCTCCGCCGAGGGGCCGTCTTCGGTCAGTTCCACGCCCCGGATCAGCGCCGTCTCCGCGCGCGCCGCGTCATGGGAGCACACGGCCAGCCCGGCATGCACGGTCCCGGGCAGCTCCACGGTCAGTGCGCCGCCCGGCTGAAACTCGCCGCCCGGGCGCGCCACCTCGAAGGAAATCACATTGCCGTGCCGGGCCAGCCGAACGCGCGCCGGGGCCTTCAGCGGCGAGCGGATCTCTCCTGTAGGGCCACCCTCCGTGCGCCGGTATTGCAGCGCGATCAGCCCGTCGGCATGCACCATGACGCTGGCATGTGGCGAACCGGCATCCAGCGAGGCGCGCAGCATCGGTCCGGCCTTCTTGTGCGCGTGGCCGCCTGTGTCAGCCCAGGCGACGTCCGCCGTGATAGCGACGTCCCCAGCCACGCGCTTCCACGCGAAGTGGAAGCTGTCTTCGGCGCCCCAGATGTTGGCCCCGGCGCCCGTGATGCGGTAGGCGCCCGCGGCCGCATCGTACTGCGTCCGCCCGGGCAGCCCTGTGGTTCCCACGTCCGTGCGTTCCGGGAAGAGCCCGGTCTGCGCGAGCAGCGCCGGCATGGCGGCCAGAGCAAGAAGTGCGCGTTTCATGCGCACCATCCTAACTCTTCACGAACCGGAAGCAGGTTTACCCGGCGCGCTGCTGCCGCCACGCGGATTAGCCGCCCCGCGCGTCAACGTCTCTCGGAGGCGATGATCAGCCACACCAACACCGGCAGGAGGGTGGCCGCGGCAACCAGCATCGCCGCCGCCAGCATGACCCATGCAGGCCAGTCAGCCGCGGCAACGCCCGGGCCGGCAACAGCCGAAACCCACGCCGCCCCCCGCGCGCACAACGCCTGGAACCACTCCGAGGTGGCGCCCAGGCACGCGCCGGCTACTCCGGCGGCGCCTGCGAAGGCGAGGCCTTGAACAAATGTGATGGGACGGCCGGCGGCGGCGGCGGCATCGCTCCAGGCCCGGCGCTGAATCCGTCGCCAGACGGCGCCCGCGTCGGGCACGGGGGCGAAACCGGTCAAGCGCGCGCGTTCCTCTCGCAAGGCTGCCGCCACTGCGGCCAGTTGTGCACAGGATGGGCATTCGAGGAGATGCTGCCGCAGCACGTCCGGCCACGCCGGCTCCGCGCGCATCTGCGCCAGAGCGTCATGAACCCGGTCTTCGAACGGGCATGGCATCGAGCTCATGAGCCCTCCTTGACCGGCTGCCCGCGCAGCATTGCCGCCAGCCGGTTTCTTGCGCGGGACAGAAGCGATTTCACGCTGGACTCCCGCACGCCCGCGGCGGCGGCGATCTCCTTGTGCGTGGCACCTTCGGCGTACGCCAGCCACAGCATCAGCCGCTCGCGGGGCTTCAGCGCGCCGAGGGCGCGCATCAGGTCCAGGCGAAGATCGCCGCAATTCCGGCTTCCGTCCGCAAGCGATTCCGTGCCGGCACCGTGGCTGCCGAACAGCAGGCGGATTCGCCGCCGCCGGTGCGCATCCCGGGCGAGATTGGCGGCAATGCGGAACAGGGAATTGCGGGCGTGGAGGTCGTCTTCCGGCGACGCCCCCGCGCGGAGGAACCGGTAGAACGTCTCCTGGAGCAGATCCTCGGCAAGCGCGCGGTCCGACGTCATCCGGTAGAGGAACGCCCACAGGCCGCGCGCGTGCTTCTCATAGAGCGCGCGGAAAGACTCCTCAGTGATCGCCGCCTCGCGCGCGAGCCCTTCCGCGGGGCGGAAGCAATCCGGAATGGCGTCCTCGTGCGACAACTGTGCCTCTGGCGGCGAACCGGACTACGTCAGCGCTTCCTGGCCTCGCCCGCCGGGGGCCGGAGACGGGATCAGTCCCAGCCGGCGCGAGAGCAGGTACGACGCCGCCGCGGAGAGCAGGAAGCCGCAACCGAGCGCCAGCGAAAGGATCCCGAACGCCTGAAGCGGCTGGGCGGCGATGGCGGAAATCCGCGTACTGATGAACAGCAGGCCGGCGCCCGCCGCCATCAACACAATGCCGCCCTGAATGGCCCAGAGAATGCGCCCGAGCGGTGCAGCCACGGGCTTCGTGGCAGACTCGATGTGAATGGGCGCGGATTGCAGGAATTTCTCGCCAGCGGGCGTGCGGATGTAGGCCAGCAGGTCTTCGTTGGAAGCGAGCCGGTCGAGGATTTTGGCGTGCACCTCGGCCTGAACCCTGGCGACGCGGCTCCACCGCCGGTAGTCGACCAGCGTGCGGATCAGCCAGGCGATGAGGCTGGCGGCGAGGCCCATTCCGATCAGCACCGCCGTGGCCTCCAGCACTCGCGACCACAGATCCATCAGCCGCTCCTCGGCGCCGCGCGGGACGTCCTCGCCAGTCCCAAGGTAATAGGCCGGATTCCGCGCGATGACCGGATGGGCGGCGAGGAAAGCCGCCAGTTCGGGATAGGTCGCCAAGTAGGTCTGGCTGGTCAACAGGGTGGGATCGAGCGCGAGGATGCGGCGGACGGCAGGCGGATGGCGGTCGAGAAGTTGATGGAAGCGGGCGCGGACCTGCTCGGCATCGGCCGTTTCGGCGAGGGAGGCAGGGGCAGGCTGTTGCACCTTGGGCGCCGGTGCGGGCGGCGGATCCAGGCGCTGGCTTGGCGCCGTGGCAGCCATGCCTGCGGCCACCAGAAGGAAGGCGGGGACGAGCGTGAGCTTCATGTCGCTGTGGAACCTCGTATCCGCAGGTGTACTACGCGCCTGCGGCCCAAAGGTTCACAGCGAGAGGGCGGAAGTTCCGGCCGGAGCCGGGCTCAGCCGGCGGCCAGGCGGCTGCCGCGGCAGGATTCGATGCAGTTGCGAAGCTCGGCCACCAGCAGCTCGTCCGGGCAGGGCTTCACCAGATAGCGGTCCACGCCCAGCCGCAGCGCCTTCTGGCGGTGCTTGTCGCCCGCGCGCGAGGTGAGCATCAGCAGCGGGACGGACTCGAAGCCCGGCCGCGCGCGCAGGGCCGCCGCCAGCTCGTAGCCGTCCATGCGCGGCATCTCGATGTCCATCAGCACGGCGTCGGGCGGGCTCGCGCGGCGTTCCAGCAGCTCGAGCGCTTCCTGGCCGTCCCTGGCCTCGAGCGTGCGCCAGCCATTCGAGCGGAGAACATTGCCCACCGAGCGGCGGATCGAGATCGAGTCGTCGACGATGAGCACGGTCTGCTCGCGCGCGGCCCGGCGGCGCGCCGGCGACAGCGGCAGCGGTGGTGCGGCCTCCAGGCCGATGGCCGACGGGTTCAGGATCAGCACTACGGAGCCGTCGCCCAGAATGGTGGCGCCGGAGAAATGCGTCATGCGCGCCAGCACCGCGGCCAGCGGCTTGGTGACGATCTCGCGCGCTTCGATGACGCGGTCGGCCAGCAGGGCAATCTCGCGTTCGCCGTTGTTGACAAACAGCAGGGCGCAGCGCGAGGGGCGCTGCTCGGGCGCCGCCAGGCCCAGCCACTCGCCCAGCCAGCAGGCGGGCAGCCACTCGCCGCCGGCCAGCACGCCCTGCTGCCCGTTGCGCTCCACCAGTTGCGAGTCGAACACCTGCATCTGGCGCGTCATGGCGTTCATCGGCAGGGCGAACCTCTCGCCCGCCGTTTCCAGGATCACCACCCGGTCCACGGCCATGGAGACGGGCAGCACCAAGGTGAACGTGGCGCCGTGCCCGGCCCGCGACTGGACCGACAGACGGCCGCGGAGGCTCTCGATGGTGCTGCGCACCACGTCCATGCCCACGCCGCGGCCCGAGATTTCGCTCACGGCTTCGGCGGTGGAGAAGCCCGGTTCGAAGATCAGCCGGATCAGGGACTCGTGGCTGGCCGCGGCGGCTTGCTCCGCGGTGAGCCACTCCAGTTCCACGGCGCGCCGGGCGATCCGTTCGAAGTCGAGGCCCGCACCGTCGTCGCTGAGCTGCAGCGTGACGTGCGCGCCCTGCCGCGACGCCGACAGGCGCACGGTTCCGGTTTCCGGCTTGCCCGCCGCCAGGCGCGCCGGCGGCGGCTCGATCCCATGGTCGATGGCGTTGCGCAGCAGGTGCTCAAGGGCGGGCGCCAGCTGCTCGACAACGCTCTTGTCGAATTCCGTCTCCAGGCCCGAGGTCTCCAACCGCACGGGCTTGCCGGTTTTGGCGGCGGTGACGCGCACGGTGCGGTCCAGCCTGCTCAAGAGGCTTTCCAGCGGCACCATGCGCAGCCGCATGAGCTGGTCCTGCGCCTCGCCGCTCAGGCCGCGCTGCCGCGCCGCCCAGGTGTCGAACTGGGCGCGCATGGACTGGAACTGGGCGCTGAGCGCGGACAGGTCGGTGGTGGCTTCGGCGAGGTCGCGGGCGATCAGGTTCATCCGCGTGTAGCGGTCGAACTCGAGCACGTCGAACTCGGAGGCCGACGAGGTGGCCTCCTGCGAGACGGCCGCGCCCCCGGCGCCGGGCGTTGCGGCCTCCTGCGCTTCAGAAAGCTGGCTGGAGATGCGCCGGATGCGGGCCAGGTTCAGCGACAGCTCGTCGAGTTCCTTGCGGAACGCCTCGATCTGCTGCTCGAAGCCCGAGGCGTTCATGAAGATCTCGCTCAGCGTGCGGGCGATTCCGGTCAGGCGTTCGACGGGCACGCGGACAGTGGCCTGTTGCCCGGCGGGGGCGTGGGCCGGAGCGGGCGCCTCAGGCACGGCCGGGCCGCCGGCCGCCTTCGATTCCGCAGTCCGGACCGCGTCACCGGGGGCGGACGTGGAAGCGGCGGCGGCGGTCAGGGCCAGCGCCTGCCGCGCCCGGTCCACCAGTTCCTCGTTGCCGCCCTGCGCCGCCACGAGTCCGGAGAGCACGTCGAAGCCCGTGCTCATCGCCTCCAGGCATGCGTCGCCATACGAAGCCGAACCGGAAAGGACGGCGTCGAGCAGGAGCTGCAGGCGGCGGGCCACGGTGCTGGCGGCCATCAGGCCCACCATGCCCGCCGAGCCCTTGATCGTATGCACGGCGCGGCGGAAGGCCGTCAGGTGCGGGTGCGGGTCCGGAGGACGGGCGGCCAGCTGGCCGAGCGCGGCCTCCGCCGCGGCCAGGTTCGATTCCGCCTCGGCCAGGAAGGTGTCCAGCAGGAAGGCGTCGGTCTCTTCGCGAACCGGGAGCGGATCCTCCTCCGCGGGCGGCGCCGCAGCGCCGGGCTGCCGGCTGGCGGCTTCCTCCGTGCAGAGCGCCATCAGCCCGGCCAGCTGTTCCAGAAGATCCGAGACGCGGGGCCGCAGGGCGCGGTTGTCGCCGCGGGCGGCGGCCAGGTCGGCCAGACAGTCGTGGCATGCTTGCAGCAGGTCGAGGATCTCGCTCTCGGCCGGCAGGCTGCCGGCGATGAGCAGGTCGAGCACGTCCTCCATGCGGTGGGCGACGCCCGCGGCGGTCTCGAGGCCCGTCATTGCGGCCGCTCCCTTGAGCGTGTGGGCGTGCTGGCGGAGCTCGCGCAATAGCGGCGAGGCATCGGCCGGACGCGCGCGCAGCGCCGCCACGGCCTTGTCCATGCGGCCGAGGAGCTGTTCCGCCTCGGACAGAAATGTATCCACCAGCTCCGCAGCCACCGGATCGAACCCGGCCACTTCGGACGCGCTGTCCGGCGCCGCGTGCCGGGTCGTGGCAGACATGGCCGGCGGCGCAGCATCCCGGGACGGCGCGCCGAGTCCGCGATGCAGTTCCCCGAGCGCCTCGTCGAGCCCGGCCAGCGCCTGCGCGTCGAGCCGGCAGTCGCCGAACAGCGCCGGCTCGGCCAGCTT
Organism: uncultured Arcobacter sp.; assembly: GCA_964458495.1. Lineage (GTDB taxonomy): Bacteria > Acidobacteriota > Terriglobia > Bryobacterales > Bryobacteraceae > JANWVO01. The sequence continues at coordinate 205,453 of CAYWJB010000008.1, read as the reverse complement.
TTCGACGCGGCCGGCCGGGCCGGCCAGCGATTCGAGCCCGATCATCTCGCTCGCGCTGCGGATCGAATGGGCCAGACGGTGGATCTCGGCCAACGACCCGGGCGCGGCGGGGTCCTGGCGCAGCCGCCCGGCCTCCTGCTCAAGCGCAGGCAGGTAGCTGCGGACTTCCTCGAGGAAGCTGTGCAGGACCGCGGGATCGAGTGCGTGGCTCATGAGGCGCCTCCCATCGCGTGCTCAGACGGCTTCCACGCTCTCCGGCGTCTCCGCCGTGGCGCCAGGCGCGGCCTGCGGCGCTTCGCCGGATGGCACGCGGAAGCGGGACAGCGACTCGTTCAGGCTCGTGACCATTGAGGCGAGCCGGCGGATGTCCTCGGCCGCCTGCAAGGCGCCGGCTGCCGTGGTTTGAGTGGCGCGGCTGACTTCGGCCACCGTGCCGGCCACTTGCTCGCTGCTTTCCGCCTGCCGCCTGGCCACTTCCGAAATGCCCCGCACCAGGTCGGAGATGTGCTGGCTGACGGTTTCGATCAGGCTCAGGCGCTCGCCAGCCTCGGCCGCCACCGCTGAGCCCTCCACCACTTCGCGCGTGGTCGCCTCCATGGCCGAGATCGCCTCGTTGGTTTCTTTCTGGACCGACTGGATGAGCACGGTAATGCGGCGCGTGGCCTCGGTGGCGCGCTCCGCCAGCCGCTCCACTTCCTCGGCAACGATGGCGAAGCCCTTGCCCGACTCGCCCGCGGCGGCCGCCTGGATGGAGGCGTTCAGGGCGAGGATCGAAGTGCGGTCCGATATTTCCGAAATCAGCTGCACGATCTCGCCGATCTCCTGCGAGCTTTCGCCGAGCCGCTTCATGCGGCGCGCGGTCTCCTGCACGTGGCGGCGGATGTTATCCATGCCGGCCACCGTGCGGCGCACCGAGTCGCCGCCGGCGAGCGCGGCCGCCAGCGCGTCCTCGGCCACGCGGGCGGCCGAGTTGGCCTGCTCGGCCACCTTGCGAATGGACTGGGCCATAGCCTGTAACGCGTTCGACGCTGCAAGCACGCGCTCCGACTGCGCCTGGCTGCCTTCGGCCAGCGACTCGGTGACCTCCCTCACCTGGAAGGCGCTGTGGTTGACGCGCGCCGTGGTGTCCTGCACCGCGCCGATGATCGAGCGAAGCTCGCCGAGCATGTAGTTGAAGGCGTCGGCGATGGCGCCGGTCATCTCGGCGGTGACCTCGGCTTCCTTGGTCAGATCGCCGCTGGCCACGCCGCTGACGTCGTCCAGAAGCTTCAGGATGCTTTTCTGGATCCGGTCGCGCTCCTCGCGGGACTGGATCAGCGACAGCGTGTTGGCCAGCATTGCGTTGGTCGTCTGCGCCATCATGCCGAGCTCGTCGCGGCTGTAGACCTCGGCGCGGGCGTCGTAGTTGCCCACGCCGATCTGCTCGAACGTCTCGCGCATGGAGCGGATCTGGCGGGTGATGCCGCGCTGGATGAGGAAGGCGAACAGCGCCGAGCCGGCCAGCAGCAGCAGCGCCGTCTGCAACTGCGAGTTCTTCTGCGCCGCCAGCCGCTGGAGACGCCGGCCGAACAGCCCGTCGAGACTGGCTGCCGTGGCATCATGCAGCACGAAGAGCTTCTGCACCGCCGAGGCGCCGTTTTCTATGTAGCTGACCGGCTGCACCTGGATCGAGCCCCGGTCGAGCAGCTCTTTCTGGGTCAGGTTGCGCAGGTAGCCCGCGGAATTCAGCGCCGTGGCCAGCGTGTCGTCGAGCTTCTCCTGCAGTTCGTCGTTGTAGCTGAAGGCGGCGCGGTAATCGCGCTGCAGCGTCTCGAGCGAAGCGGTGACCTGCCGCACCAGGAAGCGGATCTGGGCCTCTTCCTCCGCCGTCATCGACTGCCGGGCGGCGACGCCCGAACCGTAGGTGGCGAGCTGGCCCAGGTATTCGACGGTCCAGGGAATCTGCTGCAACATCGAGTCGACCAGGTAATAGCTGTCCAGTTCCGGATCCGTGGTCAGCCCCGTCTTGTCGCCCACCAGGCGGATGTGCTGGATGATCTGGCCCACCAGTTGCGTGTGCTGCTGGAAGCTGTCCTGCGCCTTGAGCTTCGTGTAGTTCTCGCGGAGGTCGTTCCAGGAGGCGCGGATCGCCTCCCAGGACTGCGTCGTGCCAAGCCGGCGGCCCATGCGGCCGTCGACCTGGTTGACGGCTTCCACCGCCTCGGCGATCTGCCTCTGCGTCCGCTCGAGGATCGGCGCCACGCTCGCGTCGCCGTTCAGCAGCGCGTTCGAGGCGGCGCGGTGATGGGGGACGCGCTCGAGCAACTGGCGAAGGGGCCGGATGTAGGCCAGCCCTTCCCGCTCCCGTTCCGTCCGGGCGATCTGTTCGTTTTGCGAATTCAGGAACAGGTAGAGCAGGGTTGTCACCGGAATGGCGGCCAAAAGGCCGGCGATGAGCAGCTTCTGCCAGATCTTCAGGTTGCCAATCATCTCCTCGCTACCTCCTGCCCGGCTTCGGGCCGGGCGCACTCGGCAAACTGCCCGTGCCTCATGCCGTCTCCTCTAGGGCCGGCCGGCGGATTGCGCCGCCCGTTCCAGGGCCTCTGCGCTGAAGATGGCCGCCGGGTCAAGCCACAATACCTGCCGGCCGCGGTGCTCGATCACGCCCCGGCTGACCTCCGGGCGCGGCGCCGGCGCGACATTGTCCGGTCGCAGCGGCGCAAGGCCGTTGAGTTCCTCCACCAGAAGCGCCACCGGCGGCTCCTCCGGCCCTGCCTGCGCCACCACCAGGCGGCCCTGTGTCCCGGCGTGTCTCCCCTCGCCGAGCAGGGCGGCCAAGTCGACCAAAGGAAGAATCTCGCCGCGCAGGTTGATGAGGCCCTTGACGAAGGCCGGCGCGCCGGGCACCGCCGTCACGCGCCCCACCCGCTCGACCTCGCGCACATGCTCCATGTGCAGGCCGCAGGACTGGCCGCCCACGCGGAACACCAGCAAGCGCGGCCCCTGCTCGGGCGCCGCCGTCAACGTGGAGCGGCTTTTCAGAATCCGGTCGAGATCGCCGATCGACTCCAGGCGCGTGCGCAACCGCTCCGGCAGGCCCAGAGCCATCAGAGCCGCCGCCGGCGGAACAGGGGACGCGTCGGACTGGGGCTCATCCGTCAGGCGCCGCACCGGTCCTTCCGCGGCCGGGGATGGCGGCGGCGCGGCGCTCGCGGCGGCCGGCGCCGCACTGGCCTCCGCCGGTTTCCCCTCCTGCGAGGCGGGCATTGCGGCAGGGATCGACGACCGCATGATGGAACGCGCGGCATCCAGCAGCCGGTCGACCATCCGCTCGGCCTGATCCGCGTCCACCAATTCAAAGTCGTCTTCTTCGTGAGGCGGCTCTGCCGCCGGAGCCCGCCAGTTGGAACAGAGGGGCGCGGCAGGAAGCGCGGCTTCGCCCGGGGAGAACTCCGGCGCGGGCGCCGCCCCTTCGGCGGGCGGTGGCGCCAACGGCGGCTCCGCCGGCTGCCTCATATGCTGTGCCAAGGCTGCGTCTGCGAGCAGGAGGGGTTCTTCCGCCGGCTCCGCAGAAGGCGGAACCAGCCCGGCCGCTTCCATATCCAACAGGGAGGCAGCCGCATTTTCCTGGTGCTGGGCCGCCTCGCCGCCAGCCTCTTCCGGAAGGACCCTCCCGAGCCCCTCTGCCGCTGGCGCATCCGGCTGCGTCCATGCCGCACCGGCGGGCGACAAGGGTTCTTCGAGGGACTGCTCTGCCGGAAAATCCGGGGCATGGGGCCCGCTCTCCGGCAAGAGCCCGGCTATGGCCCCGACCGGCTCTGCGGATTCGGATTCAGCCGGCGCCGGAGCAGCCAGGCACGCAGGCAGTTCATCCGCAGGTTCGGCCAGCGGCTCAAGCGTGCTGCCGGATTCCAGCGCAGCCGCAGCATGGAGCGTATCCTCGCCGCCGGACGCCTCTTCGGGCAGGGCAGAGAGAGTGTCCGGGAGTTCCCCGGCTGTCTCCGGCGTTGCTCCGGGCGCCAAGCCGTACGGGATTGCCGGCTCGTCCGGAATTTCGCCGGTCACCGTCGCCGGCAACTGCGGGGATTGCTTGAGGACCGGCGGCTCTGCCGGGGCGTCCACGCCGCCCGCCACTGCGGGGGGCTGCGCCTCCGGGGCGGCTGCAGACGCGCCGGCCTCTGTGCCGGGCGCCTCTTCCGCAACGGCCTCCGCGGCGGACTCCTCCAGCAGCCGGGCCAGCAGGATGCCGGAGATATCGGCCCCTTCGGCCTCCTGCCTGCAGTGCCCGGCCTCGTCGAGGGCGCGGAGCAGGTCGGGCGCCTCGGTTGGCGGCGCGGCTTCCACCGGCCATTCAACGGCCTCGGGCGCGGCGGCGGCGCCGGGCGGGGCCTCCGGCGCGGCGTTCTCCGCGGCTTCGCTTGTGGCCAGCAACTCGGCCAGCAGTCCGGCCAGAGGCAGGTCCTCGGCGCCGGGCGGGGGATCGGGCGGCTGTTGCCAGTGCTGGTCCATTGGGCGTTTCTCCGGGATTCCGGCCTTCAGTGCAGGCGCGCCTCGACCTCCGCGGCAAGCTCTTCCGGACGGAAAGGCTTGGTGATGTAGCCGTCGGCGCCCTGCTTCAGGCCCCAGTAACGGTCGAATTCCTGCGTCTTGCTGCTGACGAAGATCACGGGGATGGCGCTCAGGTCGGCGTCGTTCTTGATCTGGCGGCAGACCTGGAAGCCGCTCACCTTGGGCAGGACGACGTCGAGCAGGATCAGGTCCGGCTTGTGCAGCCGGGCCTGCGCCAGCGCACGCTCGCCGTCTTCGGCCACCAACAGGTCGTAGCCGCGGTTGGCCAGCGCGGCCTGCATCAACTGGAGGTGAGCGGGGCTGTCTTCCACCAGCAGGATTCGCTTCGCCATGATCGGTTCCACCTCTTCACGCCGCCCGCTCAAGCGTGGCGGGCGGCCGCATACTTCTCCACAACTTCGGCCAGAGTGGCCTCCCGAAACGGTTTGGTGATGTAGTCGGTGGCGCCGGCCAGGCGGCCCTTCACCTTGTCGAAGAAGCCGTCCTTGCCGGAGAGCATGACCACCGGAATGGATTTCGTGGCCGGCGCCTGTTTGATCACCTTGCACACCTGGTAGCCGTCCATGCGAGGCATGGTGATGTCGAGCAGGACCAGATCCGGCGTTTCCTCCTTGAGCCGGGCCAGGGCCTGCATGCCGTCGGCGGCGGTCAGGACGCGGTAGCCGAGGCGCTCGAGCGTGATGGAGACGATCTTGCGCACCGTCATGCTGTCGTCGACGGCGAGCACGAGGCGCCGTGCGGCGAGCTTCCCGGCCAGCCGCTCGACGCCCGCGTGGCCAGGATGGATCTCGGCGGCGCGTTTCAGGTGCGGCAGGGCCTCGCCCGAGCGGTTCAGGTTCAGCAGGCAGAGAGCCATCAGCAGGCGGTCGGCGAAACTGTCCTGCCGCGACAGCCGCGCCTGGATCCGCTGCATCGTTTCCTGGAGGGTCTCCTCGTTCACGCCCTTGTTCTGGGCGTATTCTTCGGGCTCGGCCAGCACGGCCAGAATTCCGCATCCGGGGCAGCGCCGCTCCGCGCGCGGGGAGCGCTTCCCGCAGGCAGGGCAGGCCCAGGCAGCCGGGGCAGGGGCGGACGGCGGCGCCGCGGGCTGGGCGTCCGGCGAATGACCGTTGCCGCCGGGGGCGGTCTTCTGGCCGCCGCGGGCGTAGCGCGCCCCGCTCTCCTGCAGGCGCGCCAGCGCCAGGGCGTTCAGGGCCTGCTGGTTGTTCGGGTTGATGTCGAGGACGCGCCCGAGCGCCTCCATCGCCTGTTGCTTGTCCTCGCTCAGCGCGGCCACCCACAGCCAGGCGCTCTCGTTGCGCGGATCCCGCTCCACCAGCTCGGCCAGGATCTGGCGCGCCAGCTGGCGCTGCCCCAGTTTGGCCGCGGTGATTGCCTCCGCCAGCGCGACCTGCGGCTTGACCCAAGCCGCATCTGTCATGCTCCGAGTCTCCATGAGCCGGCCTGTACGCTTTGCTCCGCCCGGCGCGGCGGACGCTTCACACCCATCTTGCGTACTACCTGCTATTCGGAACAATCAGAGAAACACTTTAGGGAGATTCCCCGATTCGCCGGATCCGGCAATCCGCGCTGTGACCGGAGAAAAACAGCCGGGACTCACTCAATGCGAAGCGATTCGAGAACGAGGCTCAGTTCGCGGCCGTCGCCGGGAGGGCGGAACCAGCGGTCCGCTTCAAGCACGATTTCGATCCTCTCCCCGCCGGCGGGCAGGGACGCGCTTTTCAGTGTCTGCTTTCCCGGTTGGAGACGGGCGCGGAGGACCTCCGTTCCGTTCGCCGTGACCGTGAGGCTGCGGGCCGGCGAGGCTTCCGGCAGGAAGAGGTCCACGACGAGCGCGCCGGACTTGGGCTTCAGGGCGACGCGGGCGCGGCGCGCCATCCAGCGGTAGGCGCCGCTTTCGAGGCCGTAGATCCCTTCGAGGATGTAGTCGTCTGCCTCCGGCGCGCTCATGGGGAGGCTGGAGCGCTCGAGGAGGACGGGCACAACGCGGGTGACGGTGACGCGGTCGAGCGGCTTCCGGCTCCAGTCGAAGGGGCGCAGGCCGAAGGCGCTGGTCATCCACGCCGATCTCGAGTGAAGCCCCATCAACTGCAGGGGCAGGGCGGGCTGGATCTCGAACGTGGCCCCGGTGCGGGCGCGGCCGCCGCCGGTGGAGTATTGAACGGGGAAGCCCAGCTCGCTTCGGACAATGAGGGAATCCGGGCCGATGCGCTCGCCTGCCATCACGGGCCGTGCGCCGCGCTGCTCAAGATAGTAGCGCAGGCTCCACTCGCCGGCGACGCGGAGCCTGGGCGCCGGCGGGATCTTTTCCGCGATGTCCTTGTAGCCTTGCCAGTGGTGCATGGCGGCCCAGGCGAGAGCGAAGGCGAGCGCGCCTTGGGCGGCGGCGGAGACGGCGAGGCGGCGGCGCCCGAGCCGTTCCGCGGCAAGGATCGCCAGCGGCGGCGCCAGCGGCAGCAGATAGCGGGCCGCTCCGGCAAAGAAGAGAATCAGAGAGGCGGCGAAGTAAATCCGGATCCACCAGCCGAGCCAGCCCTCCACGCGCCAAAGGATCAGGACGCCGAGGGCGAAGGAGGCCCAGAACAGGGGATGCGGATCCAGCCATGCCGCCGGGAGGCCGGCGGCAAGCGGCCAGGCCAGCTTCCATTCGGCCACCGGGCCCGTGAGCCAGCCCAGATGAGCCGTCAGCGCGGCGGCGCTGTTCAGTTTGTTCTCCCACCTCTGGAGCCCGTAATCGCTGAAGTATTGGGCCGTCATGGCCAGCGGCCAGACGCCCGCCGACACGCGCTCGAGCAATTGGTAAGCGGCGACGGCGGCGGCAGGCGCGAGGGCCGCGATGCGGCCGCGCCCATAGAGCCAGAGCACCGGAATGAAGACGACGGCCTGATAGGCGGCGAGCCCGGAGAGAAACAACGGGACGGCCGCCAGCCATGGCCTGCCGTGCACATAGAACGCGGCGCCCGTGACAAGACAGGCGAGGAACAGCACGTCGGAATCGAACGTGTTGGAGGAGACCCAGAGCACCGGGGTGCAGGCGAACAGCAATGCGGCGGCCAGGGCGTGCTGCGTGAACCTGCGGGCCAGCGCGTAGCAGGCGAGCACGGCGGCGAGCATCAGCGATCCGTACCAGAGCCGCTGGACCGGCAGCGAATCGGGCAGCAGGCCGAGGAGAAATGCGTTCAGAGGCGGGTGCGGATGCCCGAGCATCGACACGAGGCGGCCGTGGAAGACATAGCGGGCCTGGTGCGGATGCAGAGGATCGATGCGGGCGTGTTCGGCGCCCTTCAGATAGTAAATGTCGTCTCCCTGGAGCGGATGACGGAAGAACGGCGCGCGCACGGCGGCCACGAAAAGGGCCAGCAGGAGCACGTCGCGCAGGATTGTCCGCATGGGGCTCATGACGGGTCGGCGGGCAAACGTCCAGTGTAAGGCCGCGTGCGGAGGAGCGTCCAGCGGCGGTCACCGGGCGGAGCCGGCGGCGGCTTCGGCGACGTCTTCGGGCGGGGTTTCGAAGGGCAGCACACAGGCGCGGCCGCGCGGCGCCCAGACGCGGGGATCGGTGGGGCCGAACAGGGCGACGACAGGCACGCCGCAGGCGGCGGCCAGATGGGTGATGCCCGAGTCGTTGCCGATGTAGACAGCCGCGGCGGCGAGCCAGCGCGCCAGGCCGCGCAGATCGGGGAAGCGCACCGCGCCGGGGAGGTCCTCTGCCGGACCGGCGCACCAGTAGACAGGCATGCGGCGCGCGAGGCGGGCAGCGGCGGCGCGGAAGCGCTCGAGCGGCCAGTTCTTCTTCGGGCTGCCGGAAAAGGGATGGATCACGGCGTAGCCTGCGGAGGGGGACTGCAACGGCAGGCGCGGCACGGCGCCCGGGGGCGCGCCAGCCTGCTGCAAGTAGAAATCCGTGGCATGCAGGCCGCAGCCCTCGGACGGGATGGCGCGGTGGAACTCAAAGGGCAGCCCGCGGACCTGCTCGCGGAAGTCGTCCCGGGCGGCGCCGTACCAGGAGACGATGCGGCCGAAACGGGCGAGCCGGTCGAGCGTAGCCGCGTCGAGGCGGAGACGATCGAGGCCCATGCGGTAGAGAGAGTGCGCCGGGGCGATGTGCTCGTACAGGGGAATGTTCTGCTCCGGGCACCAGATTTCGGCGGGCGAGAGATGGACGACCGCAGGCAGGGCGACGATGGCGTCGCCGATGGCGCCGGGCCGGATGACGAGCGTGCGCGGGGCTACTGGAGAAGCAGCGGCACTTTGACGTCGATCGTCTTCGGGGGGAAGCACATCTTGTCGTTGCACGCCTGGTAACGGAGCTTGCCCGAAAGGAAGGCCGGGCCGGGTGCGGCGCCGGAGGCGCGGCGGAAGCGGGTGGTGATTTCGAATTCGCCGTCCACCACGGAGATGGGCTTTTCGGTGAACTCGAACTTCTCGAACTTCGCCTTGGGGTAGAGGATCTCGACGGGTTCGAGCGGCGCCTTGGGATCCCAGGTGAGCCGGAGCGGGATGAGGTAGTCTTCCGAGGGCTGATCGGAGTTGGCGTGGTAGCCGGGGCGCATGGAGAGCTTCAGCGCCACGCGAACCTCGCCCTGGCGGGGGACGGTGACCTTCTGCGGCTCGGCGAGGGTAAGGATCTGGAGCGCCTGCGCCGGCAGGGACAGAGCGAGCGCGGCGAGGGCGCTAGTCCAGAAGGCGGCGGATTTCGTCTTCATAGGTCTTCCTGGTGACCAGGCCCACGTGCGTGTTCGCGATGCGCCCTTCGCGGTCGATCAGGAACGACACGGGCAACGCCTCGACGCCGCCGTACTTCTGTTCCACTTCCACGGTGCTGACGACGACGGGATAGTTCACCTGCCTGGAGGCGAGGAACGGACGGACGGCTTCCCATCCGTCCTCGTCGACGCTGACGCCGATGACGGTGAAGCCGCGGTCCTTGTAAGAGCGCTGGAACTCGACAAACCAGGGGATTTCGATCTTGCAGGGGCCGCACCAGGTGGCCCAGAAGTTGAGCAGCACCACCTGGCCGCGGTAGTCGGAAAGACGGATGGCCTTTCCGTTCATGTCCTTGAGCTCGAAGTCGGGGGCGGGCTTGCGGCTGGGGGTGTCGCGGTTCGAGCCGGAGGCGGGCTCGCCGCGGCTGACTGTCGAGGCGCAGCCGGCCAGCAGCAGGCAGGCGGCGAGCAAGGCGGCGCCGGTGAGGCGGAGGAGTTTGTGCATCCGATGGGCGATCCTATGGGGAATTCTACCAAGTTGGATGGAGAATCCCTCGCCGAGGTGACGGGAAAGAAGGCCCTGTGCCGCCGATGCGGGCACGGGACTGCGCGGACGCGCAGGGCGCGGAAGTGTGCCGCGGGGGCAGGGCAGGCTAGGATGGAAGTCTCTGGCCATGGCGGAACACGATTCGGCCATTCTGTTGGTGCGCTGCCCGGATGCAAAGGGCCTGGTGGCGGGGGTGGCGGGCTTTCTGTACGGGCACGGGGCCAACATTCTGTCCACCGACGAGCACCGGGACGACGAGACCGGGCAGTTTCTGATGCGGGTGGAATGGGACCTGGAGGGATTCGGGCTGGACCGGGAGAGCTTCGCGCGGGCCTTCGAGTCCGCGGTGGCGCGGCGGTTTCGCATGGAATGGCGCGTGGCCTACGCGCGGGAGCGGATGCGCGTGGCGGTGTTCGTGTCGAAGTACCTGCACTGCCTGAGCGACCTCTTGCACCGGCACCGCGAAGGGGAGCTGCGCGCCGACATCCGTCTGGTGGCAAGCAACCACGAGGACGCGGCGCCTCTGGCGGGCTTTTACGGAATCCCCTTTCATCACGTGCCGGTGGCGCCGGGGGCGAAGGCAGAGGCGGAGCGGCGGCAGAGGGAGCTTCTCGAACAAGAGGGGGTGGACGTGGTGGTGCTGGCGCGGTATATGCAAGTGCTGTCGCCGGAGTTCGTGGCGCGCTACCCGGCGCGGATCATCAATGTACATCATTCGTTCCTGCCCGCCTTCAGCGGGGCGCGCCCGTATCATGCGGCGTTCGAGCGCGGGGTAAAGCTGATTGGCGCGACGGCGCATTATGTGACCGAGGTTCTCGACGACGGGCCGATCATCGAGCAGGAGGTGGTGCGGGTGTCGCACCGGGATCAGCTGGAGGACCTGATCGAGAAGGGGCGCGACGCGGAGCGTCTGGCGCTGGCGCGGGCGGTGCGGTGGCATCTGGAGCACCGCGTGCTGCTGGACGGGCGTAAGACGGTGGTGTTCGTGTGAAGGAGGCGCGGCGGTGATCCTGGGAACGGGCATCGATCTGGCGGAAGTGGACCGGATTCGCGAGGCGGTGGAGAAGTACGGGAGGCGGTTCCTGGAGCGGGTGTTCACACCGGGCGAGATCGCGTATGTGGAGGGCAAGGCGAACCGGCACGAGCGGTATGCGGCGCGGTTTGCGGCGAAGGAGGCGGGGATGAAAGCGATCGGAACCGGGTGGAGGCGCGGGGTGCGGTGGCAGGACTTCGAAGTGCGCAATCAGCGCGGCGGGCGTCCGGAGCTGTTGCTGCACGGGGCGGCGGCGGAGGTGGCGCGGCAGATGGGGGTGGAGAGGATCCACCTGTCGCTGACACACACGGCGGGGATGGCTCAGGCGTTCGTGGTCCTGGAAGGCGGGGGCTGAAGGGGGGATCAGCGCGGCTGGCGCGCTTCTTCTTGCTGGTGCGCCTGCGGCGCGGACGGGAGGCGGTCCAATTCGCGGGTCACTTCCCAGACGTGCCACATGCGGTGGATGACGGTGATGTTGCCGAGCACGGCGATGATCCAGAGCACGGCCGCCATGCGGTCGAACAGCGCGCCGATGATGAGCAGCACGACGCGCTCGGGGCGTTCGAGGAAGCCGACCTTGCAGGAGGGGATGACGTTTTCGGCGCGGGCGCGGGTGTAGCTGATCATGACGGTGGCGGTCATGACCACGGCGGTGAGGACCACGTAGAAGTTGCGGTTGATGTTGGCGTAGTAGACGAGCAGGCCCATCAGGAGGGCGAGGTCGGAGTAGCGGTCGACGACGGAGTCGAAGAAGGCGCCGAAGCGGGTCACCTGGCGGGTTTCGCGGGCGACGCGGCCGTCGACCATATCGAACAGGCCGGCGCCGATGATGACGAGGCCGGCATGGAAGAAGCGGCCCTGGGCCAGCAGCCAGGCGGCGCCAATGTTGATCAGCAGCCCGATGAAGGTGAGGACGTTGGGGTGGATACGGGACAAGGCCAGCGCGCGCACGATCCAGAACAGGATCTTGCCGGCCCCGACGCCGATGGCGCGCGTGAATGTCATGGCTCCAGCCTTTTCAGTTTAGCTGGCCGAATCGTGGATGGTGGTGAGTTGGAGGATCTCGAGGCGCCGGACGCCGCCGGGGCTCGGGATGGAGACCTCGTCGCCCACTTTCTTGCCAACGAGCCCGCGGCCGATGGGCGAAGTGGTGGAGATCAGCCCCTTGGCTGCATCGGCCTCTTCGCTGACGACGAGCTTGAAGGTGATCTCCTCGTTCTTGTCGAGATCGAGCACCACAACCGTGGAGCCAAGTCCGGCGCGGTCGCGCGGGATGCGCGAGAGGTCGATCATGGAGAACTCGGCCAGGCGCCTCTTGAGCTGGGCCAGCCGGGCGTCGACGAAGCGCTGGCGCTCCTTGGCCGCGTGGAATTCGGCGTTTTCGCGCAGGTCGCCGTGGGCGCGCGCCTTCTGGATCTCCTTCGGCAGCTGGGTGCGCAGTTCGTATTCGAGCGCGGCGATCTCGTCTTGCAGCTTCTTCTTGATATCGTCCATCGGCTGAGGAACAGCCCCTTCTTTCAAATTATATCGGAGGGCGCCGCCCGGCCCCTGTCAGCAAGACTGCGGGGTTGCGGTCAGCGTGAGAATCGGCGATGATCCGTTTTATATCCCTCTCCGCAGGGCCGGGGCTTCCCCGGGGCAGCGAGGGGCAGTAGAATACCGAACGGGACCGTGGGGGCATGAGCGACAGGCGGAACCGGGCTTTCTGCACTCTTTGGGCGGCCGCGGGGATGGCGGCGGCGGGCTGGATTGCGCCGGCGGGCGCGCAATCGCTGATCCAGAGCGAACCGGGACGCGCGCTGAGCGGCACGGACCTGGCAGTGCTGGAGGCGCGAGAACCGAGAGACGACCTGCCCTGCCGCCTGACGCCAGTGAAGCCGGTGGTGGGATTCGACCTGAAATTCCACGCCGGTTATGAAGTGGCCATTCCGATGCGGGAGCTGGCCGGGCTGGAGAACCTGCTGACGGTGATCTTCCGCGTCGCGCCGGCAGGGGCGCCGGAGCGCGCGGCCTATTTCACGCAGAAGATCCGGGTTCCGGCCATCGAGGCGGACGCGAAGGGGGACGCGTATCTGCAAGGCTCGTTCGATCTGGGCGAGGGCTCGTATCAGGTGGACTGGCTGATGCGGGACCGCGCCGAGCGCGTGTGCGCCAGTTTCTGGCGCGCCGAAGCGGCGCTTCCGGCCAGGGAGAAGGAACTGGCGCTGACGCTGCAGCCGGGCACAGTGGCCGCGTCCGACGAGGACGAGTTCGCCGACGAGGCTCCGGCGGAGAAGGACTACAGCTCGAACCCGCTTTCGGTGAAAGTCCTCGTGAATTTCGCCCCGCAGAACAGCAATGCCTCCACGCTGCAGCCTGCCGACACGGCGGCTCTGGTCTCCATTCTGCGCACCATCCACCGCGACCCGCGCATCGCGCGCTACTCGGTGGTGGCCTTCAATCTTCAGGAGCAGCGGGTGCTGTACCGGCAGGAGCCGAAGGACCGGATCGACTTTCAGTCCATCGGGCAGGCGCTGAAAGGGCTCCAACTGGGGCGGGTGGACATCGCGAGGCTCCAGAACAAGAACAGCGATGCGGAGTTCCTCGGCTCGCTCATCCAAAGCGAGTTCAAGGTGCGCGAGGGCGAGCCGGCGCCGGACGGACTGATCATCGCCGGCCCCAAAGTGATGCTGGCTTCCGGCATACCGGCGGACGCATTGCGCGAGGTGGGCGAGACCGAGTATCCGGTTTTCTACCTGAATTACAACCTCACGCCGCAATTGATGCCGTGGCGGGATTCGATCAGCCAGGCGGTGCGGTATTTCAAGGGGCTGGAGTTTACCATCAGCCGCCCGAGGGAGCTCTGGTCCGCGGTCACCGAGGTGGTGGCGCGGATCGTAAAATGGAAATCAGGGAGGCGGCCGACCGATGCTTCCATCAGGGGTTCCCACCTGGCTCCGCCGCAGTAGCGTGCTGGCGGCGGCAGGGCTGGTTCTGGCCGGCGCGGCGGCGGGCCAGGGCCATCAAAGACTCGTGCAGCCGCAGAAGCTGGCGCCGTACGTCAGCTCGCCGCAGCCGATTGTCGTCAAGATGCTGGAAATCGCCGGCCTGAAGAGCGGCCAGACGCTGTACGATCTGGGCTGCGGAGACGGCCGGATTGTGGCCACAGCGGCCAAGGAATTCGGCGCCAAAGCCGTCGGAGTGGAGTTGAGCCCGGCGCTGGCCAAGCGGGCGCGGCAGGCGGTGGAGAGCCTGGGCCTGCAGGAGCAGGTGAGGATCATCGAAGGCGACATGATGCAGGTGGACCTTTCCGGCGCCGATGTGGTGGCCTTGTACCTGCTGACGGAAGCCAACGAGCAGCTGCGGCCGAAACTTGAGAAGGAGCTGAAGCCGGGGGCGCGGGTGGTGTCGCTGGAATTCCGGATCAAGGGCTGGAAGCCGGCGCGCGTGGAGAAGGTGGAAGCGCACCGCCACCCGTACACGATCTACCTCTATCAGTGGCCGCAGAAGTAGAACCGGGGCGCGGCACGATATCCTCAGAGTCATGATGGGACGCATCGCGGCCGGCCTGTGCCTTGCCGCCGTGGCCGTGGCGCAAACCGGCCTGAAGCCGGGCCGGAAGTACACGACCGTGGAACGGCTGGCGCCGGAGCGGCTGGCGGCGGTGCGCGCGGCGCGCGAGAGCCTGGCCGCGCAGCGAAAGACTCTGCCGCCGGTCGGCGTCTATGAAGACTACGCGGCGGTGATCCACGTCCACGCCGAGGATGCGCCGCACACGCTCGGGAAGCGCGAGGAGGTGCTGGAGGCGGCGAAGAAGGCAGGCATCCGCGCCGTCTTTTTCACCGATCACGGGGGACCGCACGCGGGCACGTGGCACGGGCTGCGCGACGGGGTGCTGTTTTTCGCCGGTGCGGAGAACGGCGGCAGGCATGAGCTGATCTTTCCCCGCCCTGCGCCGCCGCTGCGCTTCCATTCCCATGTGGAAGGCGACCTGGACGCCGCGCCTGAAGGCTGGGACGGCATGGAGATCTACAACCGCCACGCCGACCACGAGGACGACGCGGATCTGATCGAACATCTGAAAAGTGCAGCGAAAGACCCGCGGCGGCTGGAGGAGCTTGGCCGGCTGGCGAGGCAGTATCCGGACGAGGTCTACGGTGCGGGCGCCGACTATTGGGCGGCGCTGTTCGAGCGATGGGACCGGGTGCTGGCGTCGCGTTTCTTCACCGGGATCGGCGCCATCGACGCGCACCAGAACGCGGTGCTGGGCGGCAAGGTTCTGCTCGACCCGTACGAGGTGGCGTTCCGCAACACGGTGACGCACATTCTGGCGCGCGAGTTTGCCCGGGAGGCGCTGGCGGCTTCGCTGCGCGCGGGGCGCGCCTATGTCTCGCACGACTGGCTGTGCGATCCGCGCGGCTTTGCGTTTGTCGCCATCAATTCGCTGGGCGTATACGAGATGGGGGACACGATCCCGATGGCTGGCACCACGCGGCTGGTGGCGCGCGCGCCCGTGCAGGCGCGGTGGCGCCTGATCCGCGAGGGCAAGACGGTGCATGAAGCCGCCGGGGACACGCTCGCATGGCAGGCGGCGGAGCCCGGCGCCTACCGCGTGGAGGCGTGGCTCGACATCGACGGCGAACAGCGCCCGTGGATCTGTTCCAACGCCATCCGGCTGGCGCGCCCGGACGCGAGCCTGATGGCGCTGCCTTCCCAACGGCTCGACGCGGAGGTGGAGGCCGCGGCGGACATCGAGTACACATCCGGCGCGGCGGAGGACACCGAGAAGCACCGTTTGGACATTTACCGCCCGCGCGGAGCGCAGCGGCGCCCCGTGCTGTTCTTCCTGCATGGCGGCGCATGGGTGCGCGGGGACCGCAAACAGTATCCATTCCTCGGAAACTACTTCGCGAAGGCAGGCTACGTGGTGGTGATCCCGAGCTACCGGCTGGCGCCGAAGCACCCGCATCCGGCGCAGATCGAAGACGCGGCGGCGGCGTTCGCCTGGACGGCGCGCCACATCGCCGCGCACGGGGGCGATGTGGCGCGGATCGTGGTTGCCGGGCACTCCGCAGGCGGGCATCTGGCGGCGCTGCTGGCTGCGAACGGGCGCTGGCTGCGGGCGCACGGAGTGGATGCCTCCGCCATCCGGGGAGTCATCTCGCTGAGCGGCGTTCCCGACGTGACGGGCCAAGCGGGCGCGCGCGTGTTTGGCAATGATGCCGAGGCGCGGCGGGACGCCTCGCCGCTGTTTCACGTGCGAGCGGGGCTGCCGCCCTTTCTGGTGGCGTACTGCCAGTGGGACTATCTGACGCTGCCGCAACAGGCCAAGCGGCTGCACGAGGCGCTGGCGAAGGCCGGCGTGCGCAGCCGGCTGGAGTTCATCGAAGGCGAGAACCACATTTCGGAGATGACGAACCTTGTCAGGCCGGGCTCGCGCGCGGCCGCGGCGATTCTTGAGATTCTCGGAGCGATGCAGTGAGTCAAGCGCAGTTTGACGTCGTTGGCGTGGGGCTGAACGCGACCGACACGATGATCCTGATCCCGCACTTTCCCGCCTATGGCGGCAAGGTGCCGTTTCTCGAAGAGGTGCTGAGCCCGGGCGGGCAGGTGGCGAGCGCCATGGTGTGCTGCGCGCGGCTCGGGCTGAGAACCAAGTACATCGGCACCATCGGAGACGACGAGCGCGGGCGCATTCAGTGGGAAAGCCTGCAAGGCAGCGGCGTGAATCTGGATCACGTGCAGCGCCGCCCCGGCACGCCGAACCAGTCCGCCTACATTCTGATTGACCAGAGCACGGGAGAGCGCACGGTGTTCTGGCACCGCCCGGAGGCGCTGCGGATCTCGCCGGAGGAGATCGGGGAGGACCAGATCGCCTGTGCGCGCCTGCTGCACATCGACGGGCATGACACGCCGGCCGTGGCGCACGCGGCGCGAATCGCCCGGCGGCACGGCATTGAGGTGACGGTGGACGTCGATACCATTTACAAGGGCTTCGAGGATGTGCTGCCGAATGTGGATTACCTGATCACGTCAAGCGAGTTTCCGGAGCGGTGGACCGGAGAGAGCGACCCGCTGCGCGCGCTCGAGCTGCTGCAGGAGACCTACGGGATGAAGGTGGCGGCGATGACGCTGGGAGCGCACGGGGCGCTGGCGCGCACGGGCGGGCGGTTCCATTATTCGCCGGCGTTTGTGGTGAACTGCCTGGACACCACAGGCGCGGGGGATATCTTTCACGGCGCGTTCTGCTATGCGGTGCTCGAAGGATACGATCTGGACGCGGCGCTGGAGTTCTCCAACGCCATGGCGGCGCTGAACTGCACGGCGCTG
Source organism: uncultured Arcobacter sp. (assembly GCA_964458495.1). Lineage (GTDB taxonomy): Bacteria > Acidobacteriota > Terriglobia > Bryobacterales > Bryobacteraceae > JANWVO01. The sequence continues at coordinate 188,310 of CAYWJB010000008.1, read as the reverse complement.
GGCGCGCGCGGGCGCATCGCCACGCTGGAGGAGGCGCGCCTGCTCCGGGAGCGCGGGGAACGGCGCGTGAAGGCGGAGTTCCGCCAGTACTGGACGGGGGCGCGATGATCCCGATCCACGATTCGCAGAAGAGCTTCTCGCAGCCGCTGGTGACGGTGGCGCTGATCGTGGCCAATTCGCTGGTGTTCCTTTTCCAGGTATCGCTGGATTCTTACACGCGCAACGACTTCATTTATGCCTTCGGGCTGGTGCCGGAGCGGTTCTCGTGGCTGAACACGCTGACCTCGATGTTCCTGCATGGCGGCTGGCTGCACCTGATCGGGAACATGCTCTTCCTGTGGGTGTTCGGCGACAACGTGGAGGATATTCTCGGGCACGGGCGCTTCCTGCTGTTCTACCTGTTGTGCGGGGTGGCGGCGGCGCTGGGCCAGTACGCGGTGAATCCGGATTCGCGGGTGCCCATGGTGGGCGCGAGCGGGGCGATTGCGGGCGTCATGGGCGCCTATCTGGTGAAATTCCCGCACTCGCGGATCGTGATGCTGGGCTGGTTTCTGTTCGTGTTCACCTTCGAGCTGCCGGCGTATTTGGTGCTCGTGTACTGGTTCGTCGTACAGCTGTTCAGCGGCATCGGCTCCATTGCCGACGCCGCGGCGCAGCGCGGCGGGGTGGCTTTCATGGCGCACGCGGCGGGCTTTCTGGCCGGCGTGGCGCTGATTCATGTCTTCCGAACGCGCGACCGCTACCGCTTGCGGCGCGATCTGGTGTGGTGAATGTTCTATCCGCCTGTTTTGGATCTCGAAAACGTGGAACCGCTGGATGTGCTGGCCATTGCCGCGCACCCCGACGACATCGAGCAGACCTGCGGCGGCGCCCTGCTGCGCATGGCGGCGATGGGCTACCGCACGGGGGCGCTGGACCTCACAGCCGGCGACATGGGCACGCGCGGGACGCCCGAGCGCCGCATCGAGGAATCGCGCGAGGCGGCGCGCATTCTGGGGCTCGCATTCCGCGAGAACCTGCGCATGCCGGACGCGCGGCTCGAGAACAACATCAGCCTGCGGCTGACGCTGATGGCGGTGATCCGGCGGCTGCGCCCGCGCGTGGTGATCCTGCCCTACTGGGAGGCGCGCCACCCGGATCACTCCTACGCGAGCTGGCTGGGCTTCGAGGCGTCGTTTCTGGCGGGCATCCGCAAGCTGGACGATCAGAGCGAGCCGCACCGCCCGTTCAAGATCGTGTACGCGTCGCTGTATGCGAACGTCCTGCCTTCGTTCGTGGTGGACATCACGCCCTGGTTCGATCGGCGGATGGAATCGCTGTTCGCTTACGAATCGCAGTACGGCGGGGCCGGCGGCGGCGCGGGGCTGTTTCCGAACAGGGAGGAGATCCACGACCGGCTGCGCTCGATCGCGCGGTTTTACGGGAACCTGATCGGCGTGAAGTACGGCGAGCCGTACGTCGTGAAAGAGACGATGCGCGTGGACGATCTGGTGACGATGGGCGTGCGCACGTTCTGAGGGGGCGGCGCAGGAGGCAGCAGGGATGGTAGTGAAAGGGATCGCGAATCTGGCGCAATTTGGCGCGGAGCGCATGGGCAAGGTGGCGCTGGCGGCGGGCGAACGGCTCTACGCGGGATTGAATTGCTTCCTGCCCGGACAGGAGCACGCCGCGCACGTGCATGCGGACCAGGACAAGCTCTACCTTGTGCTGGCGGGGCGCGGGCAGGCGCAGGTGGGCGGCGAGACGGCGGAGGTGGAGGCAGGCGACCTGGTTTTCGCCGCCGCGGGCGTGCCACACGGGTTGAAGAACACGGGCGAGGCGCCGCTGACCGTGCTGGTGGTGTTCGCGCCGCCGCCGCGCAAGTCATGATGCGACGCGCCGTGCTGTTCCTTCTCTGCCTGCGCCTGGGCGCGCAGGATGCGCCTGCATTCGCGGGCGGGATGCGTGCGATCGAAGCCTCCGTGGATGGCGTGCTGGGGGCGGCGGCGCTGAATCTCAACACCGGGCGATTGGCGGGGTGGCGCTCGAAGGAGCGCTTTCCGCTGGTCGAGATGGCGCAACTGCCGGTGGCTCTTCACGCGCTGGCGCAGATGGAGCTGGGCGAGATGCCGTTCCGGAAGATGGTTGCCGTGGAGCCCGTGCAGTACAGTCCGGGCTACAGCCCGCTGCGCGACGCCTATCCGCGCGGGGGCGTGTTCACCATCGGGCGTCTGCTGGAGCTGGCCGTGCGCGAAAACGATGCCAGCGCCTCGGATGCATTACTGGCTCTGGGCGGCGGGCCGGAAGCCGTGCAGAAGCGCATGGCGCGGTGGTTTGGAGAGGGGATTCGCGTGGACCGTTCGCTGATGGCTCTGGACGTGGCGTTTCGCCTCGCCGAGTCGCGCGAGCGGTTCCTGATGGACGCGCGCGACACGGCGACGCCGGAGGCAGTGGCCATGCTGATGTCGGCGATCGAAGGCGGGCAGCTCCTGCATCCGGCGAGCCACGCGCGGCTGCGCGAGTGGATGCGGGCGACGCCGCACGGCGCGGAGCGGATCCGCCCGGCGCTGGGCGGCGCGCTGCTCTACCACAAATCCGGCACCACGGCGTTCTGGGACGGGCGCAACATCTGCATGAGCGTGGCAGGCGTGGCGGAACTGCCGGGAGGCCGCGGGAAGCTTGCGCTGGCCGTGTTTCTCAGAGGGAGCGAGCGCGACCTGACGCAGCGCGAGCGCGCGGTGGCGGAAGCCGCGGGAGCGCTCTACCGCTGGTTCTCTTCGTTGCCGGAGAAGTAGAACTCGCCTCCGGCGACGATCTCCGCAGGGCCTGTGAGGAAGATGGCGCCGCCGTCTTCGCGCACCGCGAGCGGGCCTGCCGGCGTGTGAATGGCCGCCTTGGGTCCGACCAGGCCACGAGCGCGCGCAGCGGCGAAAGCGCCGGTGGAGCCGGTTCCGCTCGACTCTGTGACGCCCGCGCCGCGCTCGTAGAAGCGCACCTCGAGATTGGCCGCATCCAGGACCTTGACGAAACTGACATTGGTGCGGTGCGGGAACCGCGGATGGCTTTCGATGGCGGCGCCGAGGGAGACCCAGTCGGCGGGGATCTCGTCCACGAAGACGGCGCACTGCGGGTTGCCTACCCATAGCAGCGAGCAGTCCAGCAGCCGCCCGCCGGCCTCCAGAGAATCGCGAATCTGCTGCGGCTTCGCTTCGCCCATGTCCATCTCGAACTCGAACCACAGACCATGCCGCCGCAGCAGCCGCAGGCGCTTGTCGCCGGCGCCGGTGCGGATGAGGATCTGCTCTCCGGCGAGCCCGGCGTCGCAGAGAAACGCGGCGGCGCAGCGCGTGCCGTTGCCGCTGATCTCGGCCACGCTGCCATCGGAGTTGAAGAGGCGGATCGAAGCGGGCTCGCCTTGCGCGGACGGTCTTACCAGCAGCCAGCCGTCCGCGCCGACGCCTGCGTGGCGGTCGCAGATGGCGCGGGCCGCCCGGCGCAGCAGGCCTTCCGCGGGTGCCTCATGCGCCCAGGTAAGCAGGAAATCGTTGCGCGCTCCGTGCGCCTTGGTGAAAGGAATCATGGCTCGACAAACGCCCCGATCCGGCGCCAGATCTCGATGCCCGGCGCGTCTTTGGCTGCAAGAATTTTGACACATTCGTAGCGGCGCGGGCCGCGCTGGAGGCGCGCGGCGGCGCGGCAGGCGCGGTCGCCGGCGTTGCACAGCACCCATTCCTCTTGAAGGAAGAGATCGGGACGCGCCACGGCGGCTTGAAATGGCAGCCGGTCGTCGACGTGGAGCGATTCCCGCACGGGGATCCCGGCCAGCCGCAGCACGGCCGTCAGATCGCCGAAGCTCAGCAGGATGCCCGCCCCCGGGCGGTAACGCTCGCGCAAGAATGCGGCCGCTTCCGCAGCCATGTGCCGGCGGGAGATCGAGTTGACTTCGGATTCCTTCCAGCAGATCCACGCATCCGGGCGCGGCGCAAGGAACCACGGAGAGACGGCGGCGGCGAGGATCGCGAGAGCCGCCCAACCGCGCCACCGCAAGGGGGCCAGTGCTGTCAGGGCGGCTGCGCCCACTGCAGCCACCGCGAGCCAGGCGATGCCATAGCGCGTGTTGTAGTAGCTGAAGGGCCAGAGGTGCGGCACGAAGATGGGCGTGCCCGAGGAGTACATGCTCAGCACGTAGAAGAACGGAACCAGCAGCACGAAGACGGCCGCCGCAGCGAAGCGCCTGAGCGCCGCCACTGCGCCCGCCAGGCTGAGCCAGAACAGCGGCAGCCCGCAGCACAGGCGCGCCGCTTCCAGATAGTAGCGCGCCGCCGCCAGCCAGTCTCCGTCGCCCGGATAGCGCGCCATGCCGCGCTCGAGCTGGCGCTGGTAGATGGCCCGCGCGGACCATTCGCCGCGCCAGAATTCGAGCGCGTCGCCGAAGAACCACCAGTTGTGCGCCAGCCACCACAGGGGTCCGGCGGCGGCCAACGCGCAGTAGGCGGCGGCGCTTCGCCAGCGGCCGGGGCCGCCGCGCCATAACAGGAAGAGCGCGGCGAAGGGCACGACGAACCACAGATCGTAGCGCGTCCCTGTGCCTGCCAGTGCGCACAGACCGGCCAGCACAGCGTCGCGCGTGCGTTGAGAATCGTGGAAGCGGACCAGGCAGTAGAGCTGGCCCAGGAGGCAGGCGAGAGCCAGCGGTTCGGTCATCGGGGCCGCTTGCAGGTAGAGCAGGTTCGGGTTCAGGGCGAAGACGGCGGCGCCCGCCAGGGCTGCCGGTGTGGAGCCCGCTATCCGGCGCAGCGTGAGGAAGAGGAACAGTCCGGCGAGGGTGAACGCGGCCACGGATGGCGCAACGCCGGACAGGCCGCTGTGCCACAGCTCGCCGTGACGCGCCAGCGGCGCGGCCAGCAGATGCGGCAGGGGCAGCCACACGGTGCCAAGCTGGTGGACGCCCGACGTTCGGGAGTCGACGAAACGGCGGGCGATGTTAAGGTGCGCTTCTGCGTCGCCGTAGTAGAGCGTCCAGCCGTTTTGGTGCGCGAGTGCGGCCGCACTGGCGCCGAGCGCCGCCAGGGCCAGCGCCACGGCTGCGGCGGCGGTCCTAGAACGCAGTGAGGCGGCGGAATTCCTGGAACCGGCGTTCGATGTCATCCCGGGTCAGCGTGCGGAAGCGGCCCACGCCGAATTCTTCGCAGCAGAAGCTCCCCATCACGGAGCCGTAGGCGACGGCGCGGGCAAGATCGGCCGGAGTGGCCGTTTCAGCGGTGACGCCGCGCTCGGCCAGCGAGCCAATGAAGCCGCCGGCGAAGCAGTCCCCCGCGCCGGTGGGATCCTTGAGCGTTTCCAGCAGATATCCGGGCAGGCTGAAGGCGCCTTCGTCGTGGAAGAGCGTGGCGCCGTACTCGCCGCGCTTGATCACCAGGATCCGCGGCCCCATGGCGCGGATGGCGGCGGCGGCGCGCCGCAGGTTCCGCTCTCCGCTGAGCAGGCGCGCCTCGCTGTCGTTGATCAGCAGGAAATCCCAGCCGGCGATGGTTTCGAGCAGCTCGGCGCGGCTGCCTTCGATCCAGAAGTTCATGGTGTCGCCGCCCGCGAGCCGCGTGCCGTTCATCTGCTCCCGCACGCTGCGCTGCAGCGACGGCTGGATGTTGCCGAGCATGAGGTAGGGCTTGTCGCGGCAGGAGGCGGGCAACTGCGGGCGGAAGCCGGCGAACACGTTCAGCTCGGTGGCGAGCGTCTGGCGGTCGTTCATGTCTTCGCTGTAGAGGCCGGCCCAGAAGAACGTTTTGCCCGGCGCGCGCTCCAGCCCGTCGAGGTTGATGCCGCGCGAGGCGAGCAGTTCGGCGTCCTCCCCGGCGAAGTCCTCGCCAACAACAGCGACGATCGAGACGGGCGTGAAGTAGCTGGCGGCGAGCGAGATGTAGGTGCAGGCGCCGCCCAGCATGCGGTCCACTTTGCCGGCGGGCGTGGCCACGCCGTCGTAGGCCACCGATCCAACAACAACGAGCGACATTGTTCTAATTGTACCCGCCGCGTCCGGGACCGGCCGGGCGGAACGTAGAATGAGAGCAAGACCTCATGGAGATCCTCCGGCGCTGGGCGCCGATTTGCCTTGTCATCCTTCTGACGCTCTCGATGCACCGGAGCCTGTACCGCCGCCTGGAGCGCGATGCGCGGCTTCAGCGCCAGGAGAAGCTGCGCCGGTTCGCGCGCCTTTGGCTGGGGTTCATGTCGGCGTGGATGGCGCTGGCGGTGCCCGTGCTGACGTCGCACAGCTTTGCGTGGCTGCCGGCGGACTTCATTGCATGGGCGCTGGCGCTCTCGCTGTTCTGGGTGCTGGCAGTGGTGGCGCTGTTGCTGTGGCTCCAGTGGGCGGCGCCTGCGGCTTTCGACCTCTCGCGGCGCCGGATGCTGGCGCTGGCGCTGCCGGCCGCAGCGGCGCCCGTGGGGGGAGCGGGGTTCGGCATCGTGCTGGCGCGCTACGGGCTCTCGGTGGTGGAAGAGGAGATGACGATCCCCGGCCTTCCGGGCGATCTGGACGGGCTGCGGATCGTGCAACTCAGCGACATCCACTTCGGCCCCTTTTTCGGCGCGGCCGAGTTGCGGCGCGCCGTGGATATGGCGAATGAAACGCGCGCGCACATCGCCGTGCTCACCGGCGATCTGATCACGCGCGCCGGAGACGATCTGGAAGGCTGCCTGGATCTGCTGCGGCGGCTGCGCGCCGAGGCGGGCGTCTTCGTCTGCCACGGCAATCACGAAAAGTACGCCGGGGTGACCCAGGCGGCCACACGCGGGGCCGCGCGCCGCGGCATGACGGTGCTGCGCGGGCAGTCCGCGCTGTTGCGCTTCGGCGCGGCGCGGCTGAATCTGGCGGGAGTGGATTATTCCGGAACGGGCACGCGCATGGATCCGTTCGTTCGGCCATTGGTCAATGCTTCCGCATTCAATGTTCTGCTCCAGCACAATCCGGCGCATTTCCCGGCCGCCGCGGCGGCAGGCTTCGGTCTGATGCTGGCGGGCCACACGCACGGAGGGCAGGTGAACGTTCCCGTGCTGAGCGAGAACATCAACGTGGCGCGGGCGTTCACAAAGTACGTCCGCGGCGCCTACGAGCTGGGCCAATCGCGCCTCTACGTCTCCTGCGGGCTGGGCACAGTGGGCGTTCCCGTGCGGATCGGGGCGCCGCCTGAGGTAAGCTTGGTCAGACTATGCGCCGGCTGATCGTCAGCGACATTCACTCCAACCACGACGCGCTTGCCGCAGTGCTGGCGCACGCCGAGGGGCAGTACGACGAGATTCTCTGCTGCGGCGATCTGGTGGGCTACAACGCCTGCCCGCGGGAAGTGATCGACTGGGCGGCCGGCGCCGTGCGCCGGGTGGTTCGCGGCAACCACGACCGCGTTTGCGCCTTCATCGAAGAGCCCAACGACTTCAACCAGTACGCCTACGAGGCGGCCCGCTGGACGCACGAACAGCTGGATGCGCGGCAGCTGGCCTGGCTGCGCGCGCTGCCTGCCGGGCCGCTGGCGGCGGATGGATACGAGCTGTTCCACGGATCTCCGTGGGACGAGGACGAGTACATCGTGGACCGCGAAGAGGCGCTGATGCTGCACGATGCCGTGCACGCCAGCCTCTGCTTCTTCGGCCATACGCATTTGCAAGGCGGGTGGATGTGGACGCGCGGCGGCGTTCTGGAACTGCGGCGGCCGCGGTTCGGGGAGACCGAAGTGGTGTATGAACTGGAAGACGGGGCGCTGTACGTGATCAACGCCGGCTCGGTGGGCCAGCCGCGCGACCGCGACCCGCGCGCCGCCTACGCGCTGTGGGACGCGGAGCGGCGCCTGATCGCATTGCGCCGGGTGGAATACCCGGTGGAGGCGGCGCAGAAACGCATTCTCGACGCCGGGCTACCCGAGCACCTTGCCATCCGTCTCGCCTTCGGGCGCTGAGTCCGCGGCGAGCGCGGCGCGGATTTTCCGCGCCGCCGCGGCTCCGGCCACGCGCGCGAGCTCCTCTTCGCCTGCGGCCCGCACCGCTGCCAGGCTGCCGAGGCTCTTCAGCAGCTTGTCCACGGTCTTCGGCCCGATGCCGGGAACCTCCAGCAACTGGCTGCGCAGCGTGCGGGCATCGCGGCGGTGGCGGTGGAACGTGACTGCGAAGCGGTGCGCCTCGTCGCGGATCCTCTGCACAAGGTGCAGCACGGGGGAGGTGCGGTCCAGCATGACGGGCTCGTCTTCGCGCCCGGCGACGTAGAGGATCTCCTCGCGCTTGGCGATGGCCGCCAGCGGCTGGTTCAGAACGCCCAGCTCTTCGAGCGCCGCCGCCGCGGCGTGCAGCTGCCCGATGCCGCCGTCGACGAGCACGAGTCCGGGCATCTCGCCGCCTTCCTCTCGCAGGCGCCGGTAGCGGCGCAGGACCACTTCGCGCATGGAGGCGAAGTCGTCGCTGCCCTCCACCGTGCGGATGATGAACTTCCGGTAGGCGGATTTCTTCATGCGGCCCTCTTCCCAGACGACCATGCTGGCGACCTTCTCCGAGCCCTGGATGTGCGAGATGTCGAAGCACTCGATGCGGCGCGGAGCTTCCGGCAGATCCAGCGCCTCTTCGAGCGCCACGGCGATCTCTCCGGGGCGCGGCTTGCGCACGCGAAAGCGCTGCTCGAAGCTCTGGCGCGCATTGGTCTCGACCAGACCGAGCAGCGCTTTCTTGACGCCCCGCTGCGGCGTATGGATCGCGACTCTGCGCCCGCGCGTCTCCGCGAGGAGCTCCTCGAGGATCTCGCGGTCCTCAAGCTCCACGGGCAGATGGATCTGCGCCGGCACGGGCTGCCCCTCGCTGTAGATCTGCATGAGCAGGGAAGAGAGAAAGTCCTGCTGGTCGTACTCCCACGCGTCTTCCCAGAACAGTTCGCGGCGGTCGACGACGCGTCCGTTCCGCACATGGAAAATGTTGACGGCGACGAGCGGCGGCTCGGCGTGGAGCGCGAAAAAGTCGGCGTCGTCGCCCGCGGCGGAGGCCATCTTCTGGCGCTCTTCGAGTTCCTCCACCGTGCGCAGCAGGTCCCGCAGGGCCGCGGCGCGCTCGAAATCGAGCGATTCGGAGGCCTCGATCATCCGCTCCCGCAGGCTCGCGGCAAGGTCGCGGACGCGCCCGTCAAGGAAGGCGCGCACGTCCTTCACACGCTCGGCGTAAGTCTCTTCGGCCACCAGCCCGGGAACGCAGGGCCCGAGGCAGCGGTGGATGTGGTATTCGAGGCAAGGCTGCGCGTGGGGCTTGCCGAGGTCGACCTTGCAGGAGGGGATCCGGAAATTCTTGTGGATCAATTTCACCAGGCGGTGGGCCAGATTTCCGGGGAAATACGGGCCGAAATACTGGCCGTCTTTCCGGATCCTCCGCGTGACATACACGCGCGGCCATTTCTCGTGAGTCAGCTTGATGTAGGGATAGGTCTTGTCGTCCCTGAGCAGCACGTTGAAGCGCGGCTTGTGCTGCTTGATGAGGAGGTTTTCGAGGGCCAGGGCCTCCTTCTCGTTGTCCACGAGGATGTAGTCGAGCGAGTGCGCGGCGTGGACAAGCCGGCCGGTCTTGGCTTCCGCGAGACGCTCCGCGCTGAAATAGCTGCGGACGCGGGCCCGCAGGTTCTTTGCCTTGCCGACATAGAGGACCTCGCCGCCGGCGGCCCGGTAGATGTAGACGCCCGGCTGCTGCGGCAGCTCGGCAGCCTTCTGGCGGAGCTCGTCCGTGCGGGACATGGGTGGGACGCCCTATACTTTGATTGTGGCACGCACGGCCGCGGCGCTGATCCTGGCGGCATCGCTCTGGGCGGTGCAGCCGCCTCCGCCTCCGCAGCCTCCGCCCGCCGAGCCGGAAGAGGAGGACGTGGCGGCGAAGGAACGGACCTACGAATTCAATCCGATTCAAGCCGAAAACGAGGTCAAAATCGGGCGTTTCTATATGCGCCGCGGAAGGTGGAAAGCCGCCGCCGGACGCTTTGCAGAAGCCACAAAATGGAATCCCGGATTTGCGGAGGCGTACTTCCTGCTCGGCCAGGCGCGTGAAAAGCTGAAAGACGCTGACGCCGCCCGGGCCGCCTACGAGAAGTATCTCGAACTGGAGCCATATTCGAGGCAGGCAACGGAGGTCCGGCGGCGGCTGGCGAGGCTGCCGGCGCCGAAGAAAGACGCGCGCTGAGAGTGGCTCACGCGGCGGCCCGCTTCCGCATCTCGCGGCGGATGATCTGCACGAGCTTCTTGACGCCGTCGCCGAAGGAAGGGAACAGGTCGACATAGTGCCAGCGGCGGCGGATCTCTTCCGGCAGGCGGCAGTCGTCGAGCCTTGCCGGGATCAGGAACACGTCGTCGACCGGCGCCAGGCGCGCGCAGTCCAGCGCGTAGCGAAGCTCGCTCTGAAAATTGCCGCGTTTCCTGGCGGAGAGACGGGAGAAGCAGGCGACGAAGAAATCGGCCGTTTCGATGGCGCCCTCGATGGCGCGCGGCCAGTTCTGCCCTGGAAGCAGCTTGCGGCGGTCCATCCAGGGTGCGAATCCGGCGCGTTCCAGCTCGTCAAAGAGGCGCCCCACGCCCGCTGCATCCTCTGCGGCGTAAGCCAGGAAGATGGATGGCCTGGGGTCCGGGCGGAATGAGAATGCGCCTCCGGAGTCCGGGCGGAAGGTGCCGAGACGCTCCACGTGCACGGCGCGCCCTTCTTTCAGGCATTGCCGCAGCAGGCGCGCCAGCTGCTGCACGGAAGCCGTGTCACCTGCGCCCACGGCGTCCTCCGGGCTTTGCCGCGGGCTCCAGCCGCACGCTGCGCTTTCCGTCCGGCACCAGCCTGCCGACGCCGGGCAGCGAGACGGACTGGCCGCGCTTGAGCTTTCGCAGAATCGCCTCGACGGCCCTGGCCACGTCATCCGCGGAGGCGCCGCCCTGCGCCTCGCGCCGGATCAGTTCGAGCAACTCCTCTGGTTTCACGGGCCCTGTCTAGCACGGAATCCGGCCCGCAGGCGCGCCCGGCTCCCGCGTTGCAGCTGCAAGTAGCTGATCCGCGCAAGGATCGGCGCCGCGTCTTTTTTTGATTCTTTTGTGACGCCCGCCGGCCTAGCGCCAGAACTGGAGCCAGTGCGCCTGGAGGAACGGCACCCGCAACGGTCCCGGCTCGATCTCCGCCCCCTCGGCCACGGCCCGCGGGTTGTGCTCGAGCAAAAGCTCAACGAACTCCGGCGGGTAGTGGCCCAGCAACACCAGCCGAACCGCATCGAGCCGCGGCGGACGGCCCTTGAGATCGTGCCCGCCCGAGGCCACGAAATGCGCGAGTCCTCGCTTCAGCAGCCGCGCCGCCACTGTCTCCGCCCGGGACCCAAAGGCGCCGGAGAGGCTGCCCGCTCCCAGTTGCAGCAGGACTCCGGCACGAACCCACCGGGCCAGCCGGCCTGTCTGCCGGGAGATGTCCGGATGCAGTTCCGGGTGTGCGAGCACCGGACGCAAGCCCCCCTCCAGCAGCTGCCGGAGCAGCGCCTCGACCTGATCCGGCCTGGCATCCTCCGGCGCCTCCGCCAGCAGATACTGCGTCCCGTTGACCGTGTATCGCGCGGGGTTGGCCAGTGCGCGGTCCGCCATTTCCGGCGTCAGCTCCACTTCGCAGGCGCGATGGATGCGGACCTCGTCCTTCACGAGATGCTGCAACTCCTCCCACCGGCGCTGCGCCAGACCGGGCTTGTACGGCCACGCGCGGCTGGCATGAACCGCCGCCACAATCTCCTTCGTGCCCGCATGGGCCGCCATGCGCACCATCGCCAGGCTGTCGGCCAGCGTGGCTGCACCGTCGTCGAGCCCGTGCAGGATGTGGGCGTGCAGGTCAACCACGCATCCCATCATCGCAGAAGGGGCGGACCGGGCCGGGCCCGCCGGCGGCGCCCGCCGGGCCGGCCGGAACCCGTATCTTGAATATCGTGGCTTCTGAAAACCCCTTGCTCGCCCTGCCGCTGCCGCTGCCTTTTGATGCGGTCAGGCCGGAGCATGTGCGCCCGGCCCTCGAGGAGCTCATCGCGCGCTGCCGCGCCAGGATTGACGCGATCGCAGCCGCGCCCGCGCGGTCCTGGCAGGACACCATGGCCGCGCTGGACACGGCCACCGATCCCCTGGACGTGGCTTCCAGCGTCGTCCGCCACCTCGAGGGCGTTGTCTCGACACCCGATCTGCGCGAAGCGTGGAACGCCGTCCAGCCGGCGGTGAGCGCCTTTTATTCCTCGGTCCCCTTGCATGAGGGGCTGTGGCGGGCGCTCAACGAATTCACCGCCACAGAGGAGGCGCGCGCATTGCAGGGCGTCCGCGCGCGTTTCCTCTCGCGGACGCTGGAAAACTTCCGCCGCCATGGCGCCGCGCTCCCGCCCGAAGGCAAGAAGGAGCTGGAGGAGCTGGACGTCGCGCTGGCGGTGACAACAACGAAATTTGCCCAGAATGTTTTGGACGCGACGGCCGCCTTCGAATACTGGATCGAGGACGAGGACGGACTGTCCGGCCTCCCGCCGAGCGCCCGCGCCGCGGCCCGCGCCGACGCGGCCGCGCGCGGGAGAGAAGGGTGGCGCTTTACCCTCCACGCGCCCTCCTATCTGGCCGTGATGACCTACCTGGACGACCGGAACGTCCGCGAACATTTCTGGCGTGCCTACAACCGCAGGGCGGCCACGGAGAACGGGCCTCTGGCCGCGCGCATCCTGGACCTCCGCCGCAGGAAGGCCCGTCTGCTCGGCTACGGCAACTTCGCCGACTTCGCTCTGGCCGACCGCATGGCGAACACCGGCGCCGCCGCGCAGGCCTTCGTCCGGGACCTCCGGGAGAAGACGGAGGCCGCGTTCCGGCGCGAGAACCAGGAGCTGGAGGATTTCGCGGGCCGCCGCCCGGATCCCTGGGACATCTCCTACTGGGCGGAGAAACTGCGCGCGGCGCTGTTCGACTTCGAGGAAGAGGAGCTGCGCCCGTATTTCCCGGTCGAACAAGTCATCGAGGGGATGTTTTCGCTGGCCTCGCGGCTGTTCGGCATTACGGTGGTATCGGGGCCGCAGGTGCCCGTCTGGCACCCGGAGGTGAAGTATTACGAGATCCGCGATTCGGACGGCGAGTTGCTCGGAAGCTTCTACACGGACTGGCACCCCCGCGACAACAAACGCGGCGGAGCGTGGATGGACTCCTTCGTCACCGGGCACTGGCAGGACGGCCGCTGGCTGCCTCACGTGGGGCTGATCTGCGGCAACCTGACGGCGCCTGCGGGGGATACGCCCGCCCTGTTGACTCACCGCGAAGTGGAGACGATCTTCCACGAGTTCGGGCACCTGCTCCACCACTGCCTGTCCCGCGTGGAGGTGAAGTCATTGGCGGGCACCAATGTGGCGTGGGACTTCGTCGAGCTGCCGTCGCAGATCATGGAGAACTGGTGCTGGGAGCGCGCCTCGCTGGACCTGTTCGCGCGCCACTACCGCACGGGCGAGCCGATGCCCGAGGAGCTCTTCGGCAAGATGCGCGCGGCGCGCGCCTTCCGCGCCGCCAACGCGCAGATGCGGCAGCTCGGCTTCGCCACCGTGGATCTGGCGCTGCACATCGACTACGAGCCGGAGCGCGACGGCGATCCCGTGGCTTACGCCAACCGGATCTTGCGGGAATTCACGCCCGCTCCGCTGCCGGACGATTACGCCATGCTGGCGGGCTTCACACACCTGTTCGCGGATCCGACGGGCTACGGCGCCGGCTACTACTCCTACAAGTGGGCCGAGGTGTTGGACGCCGATGCGTTCACACGGTTCCTCCGCGAGGGCATTTTCAATGAGAGGACCGGCCGCGAGTTTCGGGACGCGATCCTCTCGCGTGGCGACAGCGAGGAGCCGATTGTGCTGTTCCGGCGCTTCATGGGGCGCGATCCCGACCCGCAGGCTTTGCTCGCCCGCCTGGGTCTGGCGCCTTCCGGCGCGTGATTCGTGCCTGCCGGGCATAGCGCCGCGGCTGGCCTGGCGCAACGGGCCGATGCTATGGCATATTGGGATTTGAGCCACCCTAGCTCAGCTGGCAGAGCGGCTGATTCGTAATCAGCAGGTCGCCGGTTCGATCCCGGCGGGTGGCTCCACATCTGGGCTCTACGCCAAAAACGGGGGACACCCCGCCTCCCAAAACAGTTTGCGCGCATTGGACCTTCACCCGCATTCTCTAGTTCTTGAAGTTCCGTAAGCCATAGCCCTGCCTTTGAATGAGCTCTATTCTGTTGTGGAAGCCCTCAATGATGCCGTACTTGCAGTTGAAGCGCCACATGAGGGCGATCTCGGGTTCAGAGCCGCGAACGGCGGCCGGCGTTCGCCAGAACGGCGGCCAGAGTGAGCGGTCCATGCGTGGCTCCGCACAGTCCATCCGCCGCGGGAGAAACCGCCGCAGCCGCCGCGATGGGACCGCTCGTTCCCGCAACGCTCCGCGCTGCTTTACTCGCGATGCAGAAGACCGCTCGTTCCCGCGGGCCTTCGGCCCGCTTCACTCGCGGCTCTGACAACGAGGCCCGCTTCTCTCGCGCCTCTGAATGCGCGACCCACGGTTCAGAGCCGCGAACGGGGGCCGGCGTTCGCCAGAACGGCGGCCAGAGTGAGCGGTTCCTCCATTGCCGCTTCGTCCTGCGCCTTCGCCAAGCGGGTTTCCCCGTAGGGCCGCGGGGCGGCTCCGACGGCGCCGAAGCCGCGATACCGACCCCGCTGCAACCGCTCGCTCTGGCAGCGCTTCGCGCTGCTTGGCTCGCGATGTGGAAGACCGCTCGCTCTCGCGGGCCTTCGGCCCGCTTCGCTCGCGGCTCTGAATGCGCGGCCCACGGTTCAGAGCCGCGAACGGCGGCCGGCGTTCGCCAGAACGCCGGCCAGAGTGAGCGGTCAGCCCACTGCATTCAGGAACGGGCCCGAATCATCAACGGGCATTCCTCGCGAGCGAACAGCCAGGCCGGGATCGGAGCTTCGATCCACGGTTCACCGAAGGAAGTGAAGCATCAGTGCCGGCCCCGGTAGCAACACTTCAATGCCGTGATGATCCGTGTCGGACAGGAGTTCCACGACGTTCTGCTTTGAAAGAAGGCTCGGGGGTAACTCACGGACGCTGTATATGACATCGTGTCTGCCGGTGGCGCACACCTCTACCGGTTCTCCGTTCAGCCGGAACGGATGTTTCACAGACCCGCGGCCGCCATCCCAGACGACGACGTGCAACTGCGCGCGCAGCAACTTGCCTGGCGCGCCGGCGATTTCGATAACAGCTTCCCGCTTCTGTCCTGCCCTGCTCCAGAAGGGCGCAGGCAACAGAGTTGGCAAGGCACAGACCACCGTGGCGCCGTTTCTTCCGGGCAAAAGGACGCCTGCCCGGGCCGGCGTTTCGAAGACGATGCCGGGTGCATCGCGGAAGAGAACAGTTGCCCGCAGAGAGGCTGTATGCCCCGGCGTCATGCGGGTATCCCACCCGATGGTGAACGGAGCAGCGGCAGCCGTCCCCAACCAGCCCTCCGGGCGGCGGTTCTTGGTGAAGCCGTGCCAGTCGATGGCGGCGCCGTCGCCGTTCTCATCGTACCCGTCGTAATATCCCTGATAGTGCACGGCCGCAATCCGTTCCGGAAGATTCGTTTGAAGCGACACCTTCAGGAGCTGATCCCCCGCCGGCTCAACGTGCACGCCAGCCTGAAATCTGTCCAACCCCGCCTTTTTCAGATCCGCATGATCTCGGGGCAAACCGGCGCGCAGGCAGGCATTGTCAACAATGAAATGGCCCCAGAACGTCGTCCCCTTGTCGCAGGCGAACTGTATCGCGTTATAGCCGTTCACGACATCGTCCAGCCGCAGCCCGATTTTCGGGTAGGAATGCGTACAATGGCCGGCGGCGGTGCCGTTTTCGGGCAATGGATACGTGCTCCGCCCATTGACCGTCACACGCTTGTTCGCGGTGCCCGGATGACCGCCCCAAAGCTCGCAGTACAGCTCAACCGCCTCCAGCATCCGCGGATCCTCGGGCATGAGAATCTGAAGCATGCCGGAAGAGCGCGCCTCCGGACGCGAGCCGAATTCCGGATGAAGGGATGTCTCAGGGCTGTTCACGCGAAAGCGGGAGTTGAAACCAGGGTTGCCGTGTTCGATGCCCGGCTCATACCACCACTCACGCCAGAAGCGCCCGTCGGCGGGCGCCTGAAGAGCTGTGCCAGGGACTGCGCCGGCGGCAAGGAGAAAACCGCGGCGGCTCGGCATCATCTTCCACCTCCCGGCTGCGGGGACCGGGACGGGTTGCGCCGCAGCCACAGATTCAGCCCGGGAACACCGTGGTTGTAAGGCTTGCCCAACACGTCATACGACCCGTCCCCGTCGAGGTCGGCCATCCGGGACTCGTGGTTGTCCAAGCCCTCGGCGATCCTTTCCTCGCGGAAACCGCCTTTTCCGTCCCCGAAAAGAACCAGCATTTTCGCCTTCGGGTTCCCGCCATTGAGCCGCATTTCCGCCAGAAAAATATCGTTGTGTCCATCGCCATTGAAATCGCCCGCCTGCAGCGTGTGCCCGTTGTCGATCCCGTCGAGCACCGTTCGCGGCTGCCATGCGCCGCTCTTCCACTCGTAAAGAATCAGCGGTCCCACGCCGTCGCCGAGCGACAGGACGATTTCCGGGCGTCCTCCTTCGACAAATTGCGCCGCGGCGCAGCGCGAGAAGGGGAACCCGGCATCGACCAGGTTCTCCTGAAACCGCCCGCCGCCCAGATGCCTGAACCAGCGTCCGCCGCCCACGATGTCCTTTGCGCCGTCGAGGTCGATGTCCTCGAACGCCAGGCCTTCATGCTCGTTCACGCCGCGCCATTTCGGCGGCGCGCCGCGGTGCGGCATCTCGCTGTCCTTCGAGTAGGTGTAAATTGCTGTGCGCGGCCATTCGCCCGCGGCGCGCATATCAGCAGGAGGCCTGGCCAGGAAGAGCGTCTGCGCGCCCTGGTTCCAGAACACGAGTTCGCTGCGCCCGTCGCCGTCGGCATCCACGAAGATCAGGTCGTGATGCTTGTTGGCGCCGGATGCCTTGACCGCCCTGCGGGTCCAGGGCTTCGTGACGTCGCCCGATGGCTGCGGGTTCTCCCACCACCAGACGCCGTTGCTCGAATGGTCGCCGGCGGCGATGAAATCCGGGTCTCCGTCACCGTCCACGTCGCCGAAAGAAGCGCCGGCTTCGATGGCGAGCCTCTCCGGCTCGAGCACATGCCGCCGCCATCCGGCCGCATGGCGCTGATACCAGACCACGGCCGGCGCCTGCGTGCGCTCGGCGATCACGAAGTCGTTGACGCCGTCACCGTCGATGTCGAACACCGCCGAGGCCGTCTGTTGCCGTCCGCCGTTCGGGGCCTCGATGTCCCCATTCTGCGTTGACAAGAAGAGCCACTCGGGCGCGCTTGCGGCCGCAGCGGCGATCACGGCAGCGCAAATCCAGATGATCGTCTGCTTCATTTGCACAATTCCTCCTAAGCAATTCTGACGGGGACCTGCTGCATTTACCAGTTCACATCGATGAAGTCGAGCCGTGGCTGGCAGCCGCGCAGCTCGCAGTCGAGCTGAAGCAGCGCCCAGGCCAGATCGTCGGCCCCGGTGATGGCCTCGTAGTGGCGCGCCGCACCGTCGGCGCGGAACAGCCCGTTCTTCGGGAAAACGCGCAGCGCGAGATCGGCGGTCTGCCTGGCAAATTCGAGACACCGTTTCTGCATCTCCGGCGCCGCCCGCGGCTCGCGCGCCAGAGCCGTCATCAGGGAGATCACCTGCCCTGCGGCCCTCGGCCACAGGTCCCGCGCGTCTTCAGGCAGTCCCTCCCGGAGATACCGGTTCGCGGCCGCCTCCACCTGCCGGAAGAACCGCTCGTCGCCGGTCTGCCGCCAGCGCGTGTAATGAAGCAGGGCCTTGCCGGAATAGCCCGCGTCCCCGTAATCCATGCGCCAAAGGTCGCTGAGCGCCAGGCTGACGGTGCGGGCGCCGCGATCGGCCACCACTCCCCGGCCAGGCTGCGACAGGCGCGCGAGCAGCGGCGCAACCTGCGGCGGCGGGCTGCCGTTGCTGCTGGAGGAGAGCCGCTCGGCCGCTGCGTCGGCAAAGGCGCGCTCGTCGAGCCTGCGCACGAGCCCGCGCCAGGCCTCTCGCCGGCCGGGGACGAGCGCGGCGGCCTCCCACAGGAGCGCGCGCAGCGTCGGATCGGCGCTCTTTTCGCAGCGCCAGGCGCCCGGCTCGATCAGCAGGCTGTGCGGTCGCGGACGCAGGCCGGTGCGGCTTTCGATCAACACCTCGGCCCGCTCGATGTACTTCGGGTCGCGCGTCTGCGCATAGGCGTTGGCGTAGGCCCAGATGTAGAAGCCTGCGTGGCGCGGATAAGCGGCCCCGGTCGCGGGGCCGTGTTGCGAGATGCGTGCATGGCGGCTGTAGTCGCCCACCCGTTTGTTGCCGATCTGGTGCAGCCATAACGCGTCCGCAAAGCGCAACGCGCGCTCCGGATCGATCGAGTACAGCTCGTCCCAGAAGGGGAAGCGCCGAAACACCTCGTAGATGTCGCCGTAGCCCTGATCGGCATGAAAGTTCCAGCTCGCATGCTCGCCGCTGTACATCAGGCCCGTGGCGGGACTCTGGCAGCGGCGCAGCCAGAACTCGAGAACTGCGCGGGCGTGCTTTGCATAACGAGGCTCGCCCGTCTCGCGGCTGAAGGCTTCGAGAGTCTTCAGCAGCATGATGTCGTGCTCGAGATTGTTGCCCAGCGGGCTGCGGTCCGTAGGGCGGATGCCCACGGGCGGATCGGGGATGCCGTGGCCCAGCGCCTCGGGCAGATCGTCTTTGGTGAAGTAATCCTCGGGCAACCGCACGGCGGGCAGCGAGAGGGTGTCCAGATCGAGCATCGCCGCAAATAGCGGCGAGTGCTCCGCCCCGTAGCGGTCCGTGCCTTTTTCGATCATCGTGTCGAGAAACGCGCGCACCGCGCAGCGATAGCGGTCCGGCTCTCCTCCCCGCAGCAGCAATGCGCCCAGCGGCAGCAGCATCAAGAGGGCAGTCCTCGCCCGCAACATGAATCACCTCCGCAATCGGAATCTGCGCCGGGTGCGCGGCGCGCGCACGGCCTGTCATGCCTGCCATGCGCGCCGCCCGCCTGGCGAGCCGCGGGCGGCGCGCACCGGGGTATCGCGGGTGCGGCCCGCTTCAGAATGTCGCGCGCAGCGTCAACTGAATGATGCGCGGCGAACCTGCCGTCTGGATGACGCCGAAGGTGCCCTTGCTCGCCATGTTCGTGCCGGGGCCGCCGAAATTGACGACGTTCAGGGCGTTTTCCGCGTCGGCGCGCAGATCCACGTTCCAGCGCTCGCGGAAGGTGAAGCGCTTCATCAGCGTCAGGTCCAGCCCGCGGCTCGACGGCTCCCGCAGCTCGGCGAACACCGGCGGCTCGGGCGAGACCATGTACTGGGTTGGCAGCGACTGAAAGGCTTTCGTGTCGAAATAGGGATTCAGCACTTCCTTGGTCACCGGATCCACTTTGTCGCCGAGCCGCTCCTTCACCGGGCCGCTCTTGGCGGCGTTGTACAGGCGGATCGGACGCCCGTTGGCGTCGCTGATGCTCAGCGGCGCGCCGGAGCCGTAGTAGGCCCGGCCGCTCACCGACCAGCCGCCGGCGACATGGCTCAGCCAGCCGTTTTGCAGCCACGTCCGCCGCTTGCCGAAAGGCATTTCGTAGACGAACGCGAGGTTCATGATGTGCGGGCGGTCCATGCCGGAAATAGTCCGGTAGTGCCGCTCGTTGATCACGCTGGTCATGTTGTTGTCGAACATTTTCGAGATGGAATGGTTCCACAACAGGGTCAGCCCGTTCGAATAGCGCTTCTCGAAGTTGAATTGCAGGGCGTGGTAAACGATGGTGTTCGTGTTGAAGGCGCGCACCGTGACCCCGCTGTACTGCGGGAAGCGCCGCCACAGTGTCCGTTGCGCCACCTTTGCCGACGCCCCCAGCGGCCGCGTGGAGGGAATGAGGCCGTAGAACGGGTTGGGAACCTGGACGTTCTCGGCCGTGCCCAGCGGCAGATAAATGTCCGGCGTCTCGTTCAGGTTGAACGTTTCAATCCCCTTGACATTCAGCACGCGAATGAAGTTGGCCTGGAACTTCGATTGCCACGGCAGCTCGCGCTGGAAACCGAATTGCCATTGCTGGTTGTAGGGCAGGACTCTCTCGTGATTGACAAAGGTGATCGAGTCGCCGATCAGGGAGGCGCGGCCCTCCGAGTTGCCCGTGATCGGCGGAATGCCCTGCGGGAAGGGATTGGCCAGAGTCGTGTACGGTGTGGCGCCCCGGTCCACCGTGCCGATGTAGGGGATGTTGGTGCTGAAGGTCAGCGGCACGGGCAGCACGTAGTCGAGGTTGTCCAGGAAACTGGAATAGAACAGGCCATAGCCGGCCCGGATCACTGTTTTCGGCGTCACTTGCCAGGCGATGCCGATGCGCGGCCCGAAGTTGTTCCAGTCCTGTTTGCCCAGGCGCCGCGGGTTGCCATCGATGCCCGCGTACAGAAGCCCGCCTCGCAGGTCGAGGCCCGGAATCTGCAAGGGGCTGGGCCCTTCCGTGTCGAAGCCGTACAGCATGCGGTCGAACCGCTCGGTCCACGGCTTCTCGAACTCCCAGCGCAGACCGAGGTTCACCGTCAACCGCCGGCTCACCTTCCAGTCGTCCTGCACAAACAGGGCGAGGTAATTGCCGCGCATCGAATAGGGAGTGGGGCCGCTGATGGCGCCCGAAGCCGGCATGCCCAGCAGCAGGTCGGCCATCGCCGTGCCGCTCGTCTGGCTGGTGGCGGCCAGCCAGGGGTCTTGCTGCGAAAACGTCGGCCGGAAGTTGAAGTAGCCTCCGGCCTGTGAGTCCGGGCTGATCTCGTTCCAGTTCAGCCGCCGGATGTCGGCTCCGATGCGCAGGTTGTGGCTGCTGCGCAGCGTGGTCAGCGTCGGCGTGAGCACGTACGTATCGTTGGCGCGGATCTTGAACCGGTGCCCCAGCCGGATGAAGCCTTCTGCCATGTCGATGCCCGGCCAGGAAGGCCGCATCTGGTTGGCCAGAATGTCCGGATGCAGGTTCAGCGCCTTCGGATCCTGCACGTTGCCGGAGAACCAGGTGTCGCTCCAGTAGCGGTTGAAGGAAAACCGGAGCGAGCCGATCAGCGTCGGCGTGAAGGTGTAGTCGTCATTGAATGTCGCGTTGTAGAAATGGCGCAGGTCGCCGCCCGGGTCGCCCCCGACCGGCGCGTTGCGCAGGCCGGCCGGCAGCTTGGTGAACTCCACGCTCCAGTCCATGTAGGCGAAGCGGCCGAAGACGCGGTGCTTCGGGCTGAGCATGTGGTCCAGCCGCGTGCTGATCTGCTTGGCGGGGTTGTTGGCCCGGCTCTGCTCGAACCAGTTGTAGACGCCGATCTGCGTGGGCTCGCCTTGCGTCGGCTTCGGATACACGTTCATGATCGTCGAGCCGGTCTTGTTGAACATCGCCGAGGGGATCCGGTTGCCGGGCCACGGCTGCCGCACCACTTTCGATCCCTGGATTTCGGTCGTGTACGGGTTGTAAATGACCAGCGGCGTTCCCTTGGCGCTCAGGGTTTGCGAAAAGTCGCCCTGCCGCTCGAGCTCGCTCGGCACGCGGCCGCCGTAGGTCGGGTTGCTCCAGCGCGCGTCGTACTGGACGCTCGTGAAGAAGAACGTGCGGTTGCGCCCGTCATACAGCTTCGGCAGCAGGATCGGACCTCCGATGGCGCCGGAGCTGAACTTGCGCGGGTCGTCCGGCCGCGGCAGGCCCTTGCGGTTGTTCAGCCAACTGTTCGCGTTCAGCGCCTTGTTCCGGTAGAAATACTCGAATGACCCATGCAGGTCGTTGGTCCCCGAGCGCGTGGCATAGCTGATGACGCCGCCGTTCGACCGGCCGTAAGAGGCGTCGAGCATCGTCGTCTGCACGCGCAATTCCTCCACCGTGTCGCCCGACGGCGAAACCGCAATCGCCCCGCCCTGACGGGGCATGGTCACCGAGGCGCCGTCCACCACGACCTCGTTGCGGCCGTCCTGGCCCGCCCCCCCGAGAATGTTCAGATAGTGCTGGCCGCTGTCGCTGAACCGCCCTCCGCCGCCCCGCACACCGGCCGTCAGCGAGACGAGCGCGAGCGGGTTGCGGTTCGGGATGTAGAGCATGTCCACGAACCTGCGGTCGATCACCTGGGCAATGTCGGCTGCGGCTGTGTCCAGCAGCGGCGCCTCTGCCCGAACCGTCACCGATTCGGTCACCTGCCCTACCTCAAGCTCGAAGTCGCGCGTCAACTTCGCGCCCGTCTGGATGGACAGCCCCTCCTGGCGAATCTTCTTGAAGCCGGCCGCCTCGACTTCGACCATGTACGCGCCCGGCTCCAGCAGAGGAATCAGGTAGTGGCCCTCATCGTTGCTCGTTGTGCGGTAACTGAAGCGCGTGGCTTCATGGGTCACCACGATGGTTGCCGACGGCACTCCCGCGTCGGAGGCGTCCGTGACGCGGCCCAGCAGGGAAGCGCGGTAATCTTGAGCCCACAGGGCGAACAGCAGGATGAACATCCCGCCCAATGCCCTTGCCAAAGTCTTCCTCATGCGATCAAACCTCCTGACGACCCTCGGCGGTCCGGCCGCGCTGTTCAGCGGATTGGCGGGCCTGACCCCCGGCCGATGTCAATGTTGCGCGATAGTGGGCGAGAGTTCAACGGACTGTCAGATCAATCGGGGCTTGCAACCGGTTAATTAACTGGCACAATCGTTTGATAGGATTAGACATCCATGCTGGTGGACTCAGACTCCGGCGAGGCGTCGAAAGAGCAGGTGGCCCGCATTCTTCGCTCGGAGACTCTGCGCCAGGCCGAAACTCTGAAGAGACTGTTCGCCTACCTGGCCGAGAAAAGCCTGTCAGGCGAGGCGGCGCAGCTCAAGGAGTACGCCATCGGCGTGGACGTTTTTGGCAAGCCTGCCGATTACGACCCGCAGCGCGACGCTTCCGTTCGCATCCAGGCCGGCAAGCTGCGCCAAAAACTGGAGGAATATTACCGGAAAGAGGGCCAAAACGACCCGGTCGTGGTCGATTTTCCCAAAGGCCACTTCGAGCTCCGGTTCTCCCCGAAGACGGTCCCCGCGCCGGCCCCTCCGCTTCGCGCCTGGAAACGCATGGCCCTGGCGCTGGCCGGTTTGTGGCTGGTGACCGTCGCCGCGTTTCTCGCCTGGCTGGCCCGGCAGCCCCGGGACATGACTGCGGAGCAGAGGGCCATCTGGGCGCCGTTGATCGAAGAAGACCGCCCCGTGCTGTTGTGCCTCGGCACGCCCCTCTTTGTCAAGGATGCCCGCGGCTTCTTCCGCAGCCCGCGCGTGAACCGCTGGGAGGAAGCTTTGCAAGCGCCGGAGCTCGATTGGCTGAAGCCGCAGATCCAGTCTGACAAGGCCATCCCCGTGCACATCTACACGGGCGTGGGGGATGCCATGGCGGCGGTGGAAGTGGCCCGGTTGCTGTCTGCCACCGGCGCCCGCTTCACTGTGCGCCGCAGCAGCGCCGTCAGCTGGGAGGAACTCGTCCACAACCACATCGTGTTCCTCGGCCCGCCCAAGTACACGCCACGACTCAATGAGATTCCGGTGCGCCTCGATCTGGTCATGGAAGGCCGCCAGATCCGCAATCTCCGGCCCCGCGCGGGCGAGCCTGCTTTCCTCGAAGGCAACTGGCCGGATGACTCGCCCCACGTGATCGAGGACTACGCTTTGATCAGCCGGGTGCCCGGCGTGCATGGGCGCACCCGATATCTGATTCTCTCGGCGAGTTCCACGGAAGGCACCGCCGCAGCCGCGCAGTATGTCACTGAGCCGAAATTCGCCTCCGACTTCGTCCAGCGCGTTTCCGGCGGCACGGGCCGGCTGCCGGAGTTCTTTCAGGCGGTGATTCACGCCCGGTTCCGCGAGATGGTTCCCGTCGAGATGAGCTACAAGTATCACCACGAACTCCGGATCGAGCAATCCGTGACTCCTGCCCCGAAGAAGTAGCCCCCGAATTCAACGCTGGCGACCTCTTCCTGAAGACCGGCAGGATTCGCGCCGCTTTCGGTGGGCCTGGCTCCTGACGATTTCCGGGCGACCGGCTCCAAAGGCAGGTTCATGCCCGGCAACAAGCGCTACTGCGATCCGCTCACCGTCACCGATCACTCCTCCCGCTGTCTGTTGCGGTGCGAAGCGATGGGGTCGAACGCCCCAAAGCCCGCCATCACCGCCCTGGAAAGGCGCTTCCGCCCGCGCGGCTTGCCGCTGGCGATCCGCTCCGGCAACGGCGCGCCCTTCGCCGCCCCAATGGGCTGTTCCAACTCTGCAGGCTCTCCGTCCGGCGGCTCCGCCCCGGCGTCCGCATCGAGCGCATCCGCCCCGGACATCCCCGGCAACCCGGCCGCCATGAGCGCATGCATCTCTCCTTCAGCACTTCGCTGGCCGGCCAAGCTGTCGGCCTCAAGGAAGTCGACGACGGCATCCGGCTCGTCACCTCGATGGAAGATGATTCGGGATACTTCGGCCTTGAAGAAAGAACCCTGCAGCCCTTTGACAATCCCTTCGGTCCCGGAGTGTCACCCATGTGTTCGGGCTGGACAGGAAAATAAATGGCGGGCCCGGAGGGACTCGAACCCCCGACCTGCTGGTTCGAAGCCAGACGCTCTATCCGGCTGAGCTACGGGCCCGCTCTGGTGCCATTTTATCAGCGGCGCTCTCCAGCGCCTCGGGGCAGCAGGTCGGCGTAGACGAAGCCGTCTCGTTCCACCACCTCGCCCGGCTCGACTTCCACCGGCTCGCTGAAGACGGGCGCGCGGGTCACGAACGTATGGAACTCGCCGTTCTCGCCGCACGGATCCACGCCGCCGGGGAGGGCGGACAGCCACTCCGCTGACAGCTCCGCCCCTGCCATTGCCCGATTCATACGGAGCGGATCCAGACAAACGATCCGCGCCCGCACGCCGGCCTCCAGCATCTCCTCGAGCAACGCGCGTGAATCTCTGCCCCAAAGGGGAAACAGCGGCTGCAGTCCGGCGCGCGCCATTTGCTTTTCGCGGTACTCGCGCACGTCCGCCAAATGAATGTCGCCGAACACTACAGCCTCGACGCCCCTGGCGCGGAGCCCCTTGCACGCCGCCTCCATCCGCCGCTCGTATTCCTCGTTCTGACATGGCCACGGCAGTTCCACAATGTCCAGCGGCAACCGGGCGGCACGCGCCTGGCGTTCGAGCAACTGGCGGCGCACGCCATGCATGGAGACGCGCTGGAACTGTTCGTTGATCGAGGACAACAGCCCGGCCACTTCCACCTCGCCGCGCTGGCGGACGAGATGCAGCGCCCAAGCCGCGTCCTTGCCGGAAGACCAGGAGATCACAGCGCGCAGGCGGCTCATGCGTGCGGCAGCAGCGCCTCCCACCCTTTCGATGAAGCGGCCGCCTGATCCCAGTCCTCTTCGCGTGTGCGCTCGAACAACAGACGCAGCCGGTCGGTCTCCGTGCCGTGGAGCCGGAGCGCGCGGGCGATCGCCGGGTGCGAATCGAAGTCCGGGGCGATCAGGAACATCAGCGTGACAAAGGCGGTGACGGATTCCGGCTGCACGAAGGAGTGCGAATGGGCCCGGGCGATCCCGGCGGCGACCCGCCTGGCTACCTCGGCGTCCGGGAGGCCGGCGATCAGCTCCGGCTGCTCCTCGCTCAGGTGCGTGACGATATGGTCGACAAGCTCTTCCGGGGGGCTCTCCATGCGATTTCATGGTAGCCCGGCGCGGCGGCCCGTGCGAGCCGCATCTGCGAAGGACGCTCTGCAGCAGCGGACCCGATCCGCCGATAGATGGGCTGATGCGGCACGGCCTGCACGCCCTCTCTGTTCTGGTGGCGGTTGTGCTGTCGCCGTACGCTCTGGCCCAGCAGTATTCCTTTCAAACGTTCGACTTCGACAGCGGCCTGAACAACCTTGCGGTGGAGAGCATCTTCCAGGACCGCGAGGGGTTCCTCTGGGTGGGGACCCAGAATGGACTGTTCCGTTACGATGGACGCGGCTTTGCGGAATTCGGGCGGAAGGAGATCGCCAGCGGGGCTTTCATCCTGTCGATCCATCAGACGCCGGACGGAACGCTGTGGCTGGGGACCACGCACGGCCTGTACCGGATGGAGGCTGGCCGTTTTGTGCAATCCGTGCTGCCGGGTGGGGACGATCAGAGGGTCAACGGCAAAAGTGGACTGGCCTCGGACGCCAGAGGGCGTCTGTATGTCGCGACGCGGCTCGGGCTTGCTATCGGCGAACGCGTTGGGCCCAGGAACGAGTGGGTCTTCAAACTGGTGACACGCACCGAAGGCCAGGGCAGGACCAGCCGGGCGGTGGCTGGCGTGACGGTGACCCGGGACGGGAGAGTGATCTTCGGATGCGTACGAAGCCTCTGTGAACTCGACGAACGGGACCGAATCCGGCTGCTGGACTTTCAACCCGACAGAGAACACGGCCCGTGGAGCTTCCTGTTCGAGAACCAGCGCGGAGACCTTTACATCCGGAGCGCAATGCACCTGGAAGTTCTAAGAAAGGGCGGTTCCCGCTTCGAGCCGGTGCATGGTTCTCTGGATCTGAGAAGCCCCTGGGTGCCGCAGCTCGGCGAGGATTACGAGGGCAGGCTGCTGATTCCCGTGCTGGGTGGTCTGGCGATCCTGCGCGATGGTCATTGGCAGCAGATCACCAAGCGCAACGGGCTGCCCGGCGACTCGGTCTCGAGCGTTTACGTGGACAGGGAAGGATCCGTCTGGCTGGGGATGAACGGACGCGGGCTGGCCCGCTGGATCGGCTACGGAGAGTGGGAGGGCTATTCGGAGGCGGAGGGTCTGGGCAACGAAACAGTCTGGCAGGTCGTGGAGGAGAGGGACGGGAGTGTTTGGGTCGGTACCGGGGATGGTGTCTACCGCGGCGAATGGAACGGGGCCGGCTACCGGTTTCGCCGGGCCCAGGAGTTTCCCAAAGGTGCGATCATCGCAATGCTGGCGGCCTCGGACGGCGCCATCTGGGCGGCGCCGCAGGAGGGCGGATTGTACCGGCGGGATCCGCGCTCGGGCCGCGTACGCCGCCTGCCGGTCCCTGGCGCCGAAGACGGGGCCTTCGTCATGCGGCTGCGGCAGGGGCGGAGCGGGCGGATCTACGCGGCTGTCTCCAACCGCTCGGCACTGTTCATCCTCGAGCCCGACGGGAGAACGAGCGACATTCCCTTGCCGGATGGCAAGCCGCGGCGGGGACTGGCTGTAGCGGAAGGCCCCGACGGCTCCATCTGGTTCGGCGCGCAAGACGGGCTCTACCGCTACAAAGATGGAGGATGGGTCCGCTACGGACGGCGGGACGGGCTGTTGCACGAGGCCGTCCACGGCATCACGTTCGATGCAAGAGGCGAGATGTGGCTCGTCTATATGGACCCGTCGGGGCTGACCAGAGGCATCTTCGAGTCGGGCCGATTGCGGCTGCGGCATTACACCCCCGCCGATGGCCTTCCCTCCGCGCTCGTGTATTTCGCCCGGCACGACGCGAAGGGCCATCTCTGGGCGGGTACGGACCGGGGCTTGGCCGTGTTCGACGGCAGGACATGGCTCCAGTACCGGCGCGGGGACGGCCTGATCTGGGACGACTGCAACACGGACGCCTTTGCTGCGGCCTCTGATGGCGGAGTCTGGATTGGAACCAGCGGGGGGCTGTCACGGTTCCGCGAGGCGGAGGGGAAGCCCTCTCCGGGGACGCCCAGAACTGTCCTCACCCTGGTTCGTCTCGGCAAGCGCGTGTTCGATCCCTCCGCCCGCGCCGAAGTGCGCCACCAGGACAACACGTTGACGGTTCGCTTCGCAGTCCTCCGCTTTGCCCGCCCATCGGCGCAGAGATACCTTTACCGGCTGGTAGGGCTCTCGGAGGAGTGGAAGGAGACGCACCTGTCCGAGATTCAGTTCCCCGACCTTCCGGCGGGCAAATACCGGCTCGAGGTGCGCGGTTTTGACGGCACCCGCGCGTGGAGCGAGGCGCCGGCGGTGTTCGAGTTCCGCATTTACCCGCCATGGTGGGCGCACCCGGTGACGCGGTTGATTGGGGTTCTTCTGTCGGTGGCGCTGGCGCAGCTGTACTTGCGGCATTCGAAGATCCGCCACCAGCGGGAGAAAGCCAGGCTCGAGCGCGCCGTGGAAATGCGCACCCGCCAGTTGCGCGAGGAGAAGGAGCGCAGCGAACGCGCCAACCGCCTGAAGGACGAGTTCCTGGCCAACGTCTCGCACGAGATCCGCACGCCCATGAACGGCATTCTGGGGATGACGGATCTCGCTCTGACCACCGAACTCACCGGCGAACAGCGGGAGTATCTCGAAACGGTGAAGCTGTCTGCCGACCGCCTGCTCCACCTCCTGAACGACATCCTCGACCTCTCCAAGATCGAGGCAGGCTACATGGAGATCCAGGCCGAGCCCTTCGAACCCCGCCGCGTCGCCGAGCATGCTCTTCAGTCCGTCGTCTCACGCGCCCTGGAGAAGGGGCTGCATCTCTCCATGCATTGTGCGCCTGGCGTGCCGGAGCGTGTGGCGGGC
Organism: uncultured Arcobacter sp.; assembly: GCA_964458495.1. Taxonomy (GTDB): domain Bacteria; phylum Acidobacteriota; class Terriglobia; order Bryobacterales; family Bryobacteraceae; genus JANWVO01. The sequence continues at coordinate 159,706 of CAYWJB010000008.1, read as the reverse complement.
GACGAGCAGCGCGTGCTCCAGATCCTGCTGAACCTGTTGAACAACGCCGTGAAGTTCACCGAGAAGGGGGGCGTGGAACTCCGCATCGAATCCGAACCGGTGACGAAAACGCGGCTCCTGATGCGGTTTCTGGTGGTGGACACCGGGATAGGCATCCCTCCGGACCAGCAGGAGGCCATCTTCGAGGCCTTCCGCCAGGCCGATGGATCCATCACGCGGCGCTTCGGAGGAACGGGCCTTGGCCTGGCCATCTCTTCTCACCTGGCACGGCTGATGGGGGGCGGGATTCGCGTCGAGAGCCGGCCGGGGCAGGGTTCCACTTTCACAGTGGAAATCCTGGTGGGCGTTTGCGCCGAACCGGTCGCCTTGCAGCCCGCATCCGCGCCGGCCACGCGCGCTCTTTCGCAGTCGCCGCCGCCCGCGCGGCCCGGCGACGCTCCGGCGCGGCCGGGATCTCAGCCCACGCGGCTCCGCATCCTGCTCGCGGAAGACAATACGGTGAACCGCCGTCTCGTGGAGCTGCTGATGAACCGGCAGGGGCACGAGGTCGTCAGCGTGGAAAACGGCCGGAAGGCCGTGGAACTGGCCGGGCGCGAGCGGTTCGACGTGATCCTGATGGATGTGCAGATGCCCGACATGGACGGGCTGGAGGCGACGCGGCAGATCCGTGCGCTGGAGCGGGCCGTCGGCCGCCGCAGCCCGATCCTCGCCCTCACCGCGAACGCCATGCGCGGCGATGAAGAGGTCTGCCTGGCGGCGGGGATGGACGGCTACATCCCGAAGCCCTTCGAGGCCGAGAAGCTGCTGCGCGCCGTCGACGCGGCTGCGGGAAGAACTTCCCGGGAGTCCTGAACGGCGAGCCGCGGGATCACGAACGACAAAGCCCCCGCAGACGCCAAACGCTCCGCGTGCGCAGAGTTGCGCCAGCCTGGCAGCCGGGGCAAGCAACGGCGGTTGCGCACGGCTGCGGAGCCCATGCAGCCGCCCCTTCCGCCCCTTCTTCAGCGCCGCCCGAACGGATCCCACCCGCGCGCCGCCAGCCGGACGCCCGCAAACCACACCGCACCCGGCGGGCGGCCTTCCACCATGCGGCCTATGCGCGTGAACCCGCGCGGAGCTCTGGCGCCCGGCGGCAGCGTGCACAACAGCTCGTAGTCCTCTCCGCCGCAAAGCGCCTGTTCCAGCGTCGCCCCCGGGGCGCTGGGAAGCACGCCGTCCAGCTCGGCGGATGTGCCCGAGGCCACGCACATCCTGTGCAGATCCAGCGCCAGCCCGTCGCTCAAGTCCATGCATGCCGTGGCCTTCCCACGAAGCTTCGCGCCCAGCTGCAGCCGCGGTTCCGGCACATCCCTGTACCCCGCGGCAGCGGCGCGCCCCAGGGCGCCGGAGACAAAGATGCCGTCGCCCGGGCGCGCTCCGCTGCGCCGCAGCGCCTGGCCTGCGCGGACGTAGCCGAGCACCACCACGTCCGCCGTCAGGAGCTTGCCGCGCGTCAGGTCGCCGCCGATCACGTCCACGTCCCACCGGCGCGCCAGTTCACCTGCCCCGCTGTAAAAGTCTTTGACCCACCGCTCGCCCGCCCACGGCGGCAGCGCCAGCGACAGCAGCACGAACCGCGCCGCGCCCCCCATGGCGGCGATGTCGCTCAAGCCGCGCGCCAGTGCCTTCTTGCCCGTCAGGCAAGCTGTCAGCCAGCCCCGGCGCATGTGCACGCCTTCCACCAGCAGGTCCGTCGTGATCAGCACCTCGTGCCCGGCGGGCGGGCGGACAATGGCGCAATCATCCCCGATGCCAAGGCGGAGATCCACCCTCGGACGCGCCGCCGTCCAGCGGCGAATCGCGGCGATCCAGGCATCCTCCCTCATCCCAGCACCAGCCCCTCGGGCAGTTGCTCTCCAAACACGCGCGCCATCGACTCCAGGTCGGCGGCCGCTTCGCCTTCCACAATCCGCATCCACTCCGGGCTGCCCGCCAGCGTGCGGCGCACCGTCTCCAGCGTCGCCGGCGGGATGTCCCGAGCCGCGTCGCCCGTCTGTTGCGCCAGCCGCGCCAGGCACTCCTCGCAGCCGGGCAGCTTCAAAATGCTCTCGATCCATCGCACCGCCGCAGCAGGAGGCAGCACCTGGTTGGCAGGCCCATAAAACAGCTTGCGTGCACCGATCCTTGCCAGGCACCAGAAGTCGCTCGCATTGGGCGAAGAGCGCAGGCGCCGCACCAGCGCGTTGCCCAGCTCGGTCCGTGTGCCCGCGGGCAACAGTTCCAGCGACGCTGCGCAGCGCCACATCTCGCGTTCCAGGCTCGCGTTCAGCCGCGGCGGCTTGCCCTTCGGCAGCAGCGCCCAGGCGATGCGCTGGAACACGTCCGCCTGCTGGTTTCGGTTCAGCCCGCCTGCGACGCGCCCCCAGAAGATCCACCACTGCGTCTCGTTTTCCACCCGGTTGTCGAACGCCAGCCCCTGCGCCCACACGCGCCGCGCCAGCTCGATCCGGTAGTCGTCGGCGGGGTGCCCGAACCCGGGGCGCAGGCACAGCCCCGCCAGGTTCAGCCAGCGCACTTCATGCCCCGGCGAAATCCGCCGACCCGCGCTTGTCTCCAGAAACACATCGGCCAACCGGCGGATCACCTCCAGCGGCCAGCTGTTGCGCCCCAGCGCCAGGATCTGTTCCAGCCGCGCGGGCAGTTCCTCCTGCGGGGCGGCGCCCGCCTCGAACACCTCTCGCACAGCGGCGCAGGCGCGCTCCACCGCTTCGGCGCTGATCACCGCCGCCGGGCGGGCGCGCTTCTGCTGTTCGGCCAGCACCGGCTTGCGCAGTTCGAACTGCAAGCGCCAGCGGTGTTCGCTGATCCTCGACTCCGCCCAAAGCTCCAGCGTGCCGATCTCGGTGAGCCGCGCGCCCAGCCGCACGGGGATCAGCCGCTCTTCAGCTTTCTTGCCGAAACGGATCACGGCCTCCAGCGGCGCATGCACGTGCAGCTCCCCGCCCGCTGCTGCGGCGGGGAACTCCACCACCTCCCCGCAACGGTCCTCCGTGCGCGTCAGCGACGAATACAGGCGGAAGCTCACCGCCTTGTTGGCCACAAGCTGCAGCCCCTCGATGTCCGGCTCAAGCGTCGTGCCCTCTTCCGTGCCGCGCGGCACCAGGCAAACGGTTCGAATGACATCCGCCGCGGGCGACTCCACGCCCACGTAATAGGCGCGCGGCAGCCCGCCCCGCACCAGCACGCCGGCGCCGGTGCCGCGGACGTAGCCGTAATAGGCGGCGCCGATGGCCACGGCAAGATCCAGTTCGTTGTTCTCGAAGATCAGCGGGCGCTTCCCGTACCAGCTCTCCACGACGTCCGCCAGCCGGCGGCGCAGCAGCTCCGGGATGAAGAAGCCGCCGTTGAACAGGATGGCGTCGGGCGGCGGCGAACCGCTCGAGGAGAGGAACGCCGCCAGGTGGCGCGTCACCGCGGGGTCGCTCACATACGGCAGCCCCGCTTCGCGGAACAGGCTTCGCTTGTCCTCCTGCGGCTTCTCGTCCAGCGCGCAGAAAGGCAGGAACCCGTCCAGCGCCAGCTCCATCGCCTCCTCGCGCAGAATCACCGTCTTCAGCGTGCCGCCGATCAGCGACGTGCCCGCGCCGAGCACGGTGATCTCCGCCTGCGGCGCGCCGGGCACGGCAAGCAACTGCTCCTTCGCCGCCGAACACTGCCGCCTCAGCGCCGCGCGCTGCCGCAACGCCAGCTGCCGCTCAAGCTTCGTCTCCGCCAGCCACGCCAGCGTGAGATCCAGATTGTCCCCGCCCAGCAGCAGGTGCCTGCCCACGGCGGTGCGCGTGAACGACACGCGGTCGTTTTCCCGGCTGACGCGGATGACGGTGAAGTCCGACGTGCCCCCGCCCACGTCCACCACCAGCACCGTCATGCCGTCGAACAGCGCCTTCTGCGATTGCGCCAGATGATTCGCGATCCACGCGTAGAACGCCGCCGCGGGCTCCTCGAGCAGCGTCAGATTCTCGATCCCCGCCAGGCGCGCCGCCTCGACGGTCAGCTCGCGCGCCTCCTCGTCGAACGAGGCGGGCACCGTGAGCACCACTTCCTGCTCCGCCAGCGGTCCCTTCCCCGACGCTTCCCACGCCTCGCGCAGGTGCGCCAGATAGCGCGCCGAAGCCTCCACCGGCGACATCACCCGCCCCGCTTCCTGCGCATCCCAGGGCAGGATCTTCGCCCTGCGGTCCACCTCCGGGTTCGACAGCCAGCTCTTGGCCGAATGAATCAGCCGCGTGGGCGCCAGCGCCCCCTGCTCGCGCGCATATTCGCCCACAATTCCGTCGCCCTCCAGCAGGAGAAAGGACGGCAGGGTGCGGCGCGGCTCCACCGCGCCGGATGCGGTCTTCTGCGGCACGGGCAGCACATGGACCGGCGGGAAATCCGCCCCTTCGGCCTCGCGCGGATCAATAAACGCAACGGCCGAGTTCGTCGTGCCCAGATCGATGCCAACCTTCATGCCCGTTGCCTCCGAAGCTGGAATTCCAGCTTCCAGCGGCGCCCTTCATGCGGCGTGCCCGGCAAGCCTTTCGCCCACAACTCCAGCACGCCCGTCTCGGTCACATGCACTTCCAGCGTCACGCGCGCCGCGGTTCCCGCCTCGCCATCCAGACGGATCTCGACAGGCGCCAGCTCTTCCAGCTCTTCGGGGATCTCCTCGAGCAGCTCGCCGATGGGATCGTGCTTGCGCGAGGAAGAAACGAAGAAGCGGAACTCGGCGGGTTCGCCGACATAGAGGGCGAAGTCGCGTCCCGGCACGGCGGCTTCCGTCCCCTCCTCCATGCCGAAGGGCGCCACGGAAAGCGCCTTCAATGGCGGCTTCAACCCCGGCACGGCGGGCATGGCCGCCTCGATGCCGATGTAGTAGGAGTGCGGGATGCCGCCGCGGATGCGGATGCCGCCTTCGTTCCGCGCCCGGGCATAAAAAGCCGCGCCGCGCGCCACGGCGTGCATCAGGTCGCCGCCCTCCAGCACCTGCGCGGGCGGCCGTCCCTCTTGCTCGAGCCAGGCGTTCAACACTTCCGCCACGCGTTCGCGCAGGCGCGCGGCGCGGAATACGCCGCCGTTGAACAGCACATGCGTTGGGCACGCCAGCTCGCCGCCGCGGCGCAGGAACGCCGCCAGGTGCCTGGTAATCGCCGGGTCCTGCTCGTAGGGCAGCCCCAGCTCCGCCAAGGCCGCCCGGCGCCGCCGCACGGGCGCCTCGCGGCTGTCCACGCGCGGGAAAAAGCCGTCCAACAGAATCGACTCCACCTCGGCCCGCTCCAGACGCCCGCGGATCGCGCCTCCGATCAGTGACGACCCGCGCCCTGGAAGCGCCAGCGGCGCCTCCGCCCGGGACGAGTCCTCGAGCAGCGCCTCCTTGGCCAGCCGGCACTGCTGCCACAGCAAATGGAACTGCGCCGCATCGAGTTTCGGCATCCGCTGCGCCGCCGCGTGCGCCAGCGCCAGATCCATGTTGTCGCCGCCGAGCAGGAGATGATCGCCCACGGCGATGCGCTCCAGCTCCAGCTCGCCGTTGCGTTCCGTGGCGCGGATCAACGTGAAATCCGTGGTGCCCCCGCCGACGTCCACCACCAGGATCAGGTCGCCGGGCCGCAGCCGCTCGCGCCAGTCCGGATGGCTTTCGATCCACGCATACAGCGCCGCCTGCGGCTCTTCGAGCAGGATCAGCTCCGGCAGCCCCGCCTGTTCCGCCGCCTGTTGCGTGAGCTGCCGCGCCACTTCGTCGAACGATGCGGGCACGGTGAGCGCCACAGCGCGGTCCCGCAGCGGCTCTTCCGGATGCAGGTGCCGCCACGCGTTCCGGATGTGCTCCAGATAGGCCCGGCTGGCCTCCACCGGCGACACGCGCTCCAGCCCCGGCGGCGCGTTCGGGGGCAGGATGGGCGCCGTGCGCTCGGCCTGCGTCGCCGAAAGCCAGCTCTTGGCCGAAGTCACCAGCCGGCCCAGCGTCTCCGCGCCGCGCCGCGCGGCGAACCGTCCGGCGATGCGCCTTCCGCCGCCCCACGGCAGTTCCAGCGCCTCTGGCGGAAACTCCTCCTCCGCGGCGAGGTAGAGAGCCGAAGGCAGCACCGTCTCGGCGAATACCTCACCCGGCGCCACCAGTTGCGGGATGGCGAACTGCTCCACCGGAGCGTCCGGGCCGGCCGCCGCCGACGCGGCCGCGCAATTGGTGGTTCCCAGATCGATGCCGAAATATCGCAAGGCGGGCTATTCCACTTCCAGTTCGGCCGGCGCCAGAATCGAGAGGTTTTGTTTCGGGCTGGCCGACGGCAGCATGACGGAATCGGCGCGCCAGCCGCGGTGCCGCAGCACGCCGCCCGCGGGCTTGCCCTGCGCGGGCAGGTTGCCGGTAAAGCGGATGGCGCCGGGTTCGCGCGCCAGTGCGCCGGCCGACTCCGCCTTCACAAATGTGCCCTCGACGCCGTCGATCACCGGCGCCAGGCGGAAATGCTTGCGCAACACCTCCTGGCACTGGGCGTGGATGGAGCGCACGCCCGCGCCCACCTGTTCGTCGGTGTAGGGCGAGATGTCCTCCAGGAAGAAGTCGATCAGGCGCGCCTCGCGCTGCATCAGCCCCAGCAACTGGAGCGCGCCGGTCTCCGGCTTGGGCTGTTCCCTGGGGGGCTCGGGCCGCTTCGCCGCCGCTTTTTCGTAGCCATGCGCACGCGCGATGTCGGCCGGCAACGTGCCGCCGAGAATGCCGAAAAAGGCGCGAAAGGCCATGCTGATGCGGCTCAAGTGAGGGTCACCTCCAAACCTTCAGGATACAATGCGGCCTGCGGGCGCCCCGCTGCTGCGGGTCAGCCCTTTGCGCCCGGAACCAGCGTCTCCGCCTTCAGGCGCGCCAGTTCGCGGCGCGCGATGCCGGCCCAGTAGCCCGTGGGATCCAGCTTGAGATATTGCTGCCAGTGGCGCACGGCGTTGAGCGTGTCCCGCCGCGACTGATAAATCAGCGCGGCGTTGTAATGTGCGTCGGCGAACTTCGGGTCGGCTTCCATCGCCTTCAGGTAGCACTCCAGCGCGTTGTCGGGGGCGCGCAGTTCATCGTGGAGGTTCCCGAGGTTGAACCACGCCAGGGCGTAGCCCGGGCGCAGGGCGATGGCAGCCCTGTAATGCGACTCGGCCTCTTTCCACCGGCGCATGTGGAAGTAAAGGGTGCCGAGGTTGACATGAGGCGCCGGTGCGTCGGGATCGCGTTCAAGCGCCTTTTCGTAGGCGGCGATGATCTGCTCCGGCGGCGCGCCCACCTGCTCCATTTCCACCGCCCGCTCGAACCACTGCTCCGCTTCGCGCATGCGGTTCTCCATCTCTTGCGCCAGCGTCCGCTCGGCGCGGCGCGAGGGGAACTCGAGCATCCGCCGCAGCTCTTGCTGGTCGAAATCGAGCAGGAGCTGTCCGGTGAGCGGCTCCATCTTGCGACCGTCCACTTGCACGGCGAGCCGCTTGCCGTCGGTGAAGATCTTGAGTTCCTGGAGCGGATCGGCGATGTTGTGGAGCTTCGAGCGCAGGGACTCGAGGATCAGCCGGATGCGGGCGGCGGGCATGCGGCGCGCGCGCAACTGCCGCAGCGTCTTCAGCGCCACCAGGTCCTTGAAAGCGTATTGCTCGGCGCGCTGCACGAAGCCGTGGTCTTCCCAGTCTTCCAGCACCGACTCGCGGATGCCCAGCAGGCGGCAGACCTCGTCACGGGTGTAGTTCGCCTTGGGGGGCCCTCCGGACACGCGTGTCATTTTAGCACCGTGAGTCCGCCGCCGATGCGATACCATGGGAGCAGGAGGCTCGCGGGCTCCATATGCAACTCGGTTTCAAGGCCGCGTCCCGGAAGCGGAGGGCCGCAAGCCTTGCGGAACTGCCTGCGGGAGCGGAGGCGGTGATCGAACGGCTGGACCTGCCGGAAGAGTTCGCCGCGCGCCTGATGGAAATGGGTTTCATTCCCGGACACCGCGTGGCGGCGGCGCTGAGCGCGCCCGGGGGCGATCCCCGCGTCTTCCGCGTCGATGGCGCGGAGGTCGCTCTGCGGCGGGAAACGGCGCGGCACATCCTCGTCAGGAACAATTAGAGCTATGGCCTCTTGCCACAGCAGGGCGGATGCGGCACGGCTGGCAAGCCCGCCCGCTGCGCCTGTTCCGCCCCGGCTGGTGGCGCTCATCGGCCCGCCCAACTCCGGCAAGACGACCCTGTTCAACCGCCTCACAGGGCTCCGCCAGAAAGTGGCCAACTTCCCCGGCGTCACGGTCGAGCATCACCTTGGAAAGGCCCACCTGCCCGGGCATCACGCTGTCGATATCATCGACCTGCCCGGCATCTACAGCCTGAGCCCGCGTTCGGAAGACGAGCAGGTCACCCATGACGTCCTGCATGGCGCCATGCCGGGGCTGCGCAGGCCCGACGGCGTGATTCTGGTGCTGGACTCCACGAACCTCCAGCGCCACTTGCCCCTGGCGGCTGCCGTGCTCAGCCTGCGGCTGCCGACGCTGGTGGTGCTGAACATGGCCGACGACCTGCGGCAGCGCGGAGGCGCCGTGGACACCGAGGCGCTGGCGAATCAACTGGGTGCCCCTGTGGTGCTGGTGAGCGCAGTCACGGGCGAGGGTGTCAAGAGCGTGGCGCAGTTCCTCACCGGCGGCATCGCCGTGCCGCGCGTGGTGGAACTGCCGGTGCTGCAGGACGTGCCCGCCTGCCGGCAGTGGGCCCGTGACGTATCTCATGGAGCTCGATACACGCACCCGGCGCCGCCGCTGTGGACCCGCCGGCTGGACGCCGTGTTCCTGCATCCGCTCGCCGGGCCGCTCGTCTTCGCATTCGTGGTGGCGGCGGTGTTTCAGAGCATTTTCAGCTGGGCCCGGCCGATGATGGACGCCATCCAGGCGGGCGCGGCGCTCACCGGCACATGGATGCGCGCGTCGCTGCCGGACGGCTGGCTGGAGTCGCTCCTTGTGGACGGCGCCTGGAGCGGAGTGGGCGCCGTCGTCGTCTTCCTGCCGCAAATCCTGCTGCTGTTTCTCTTCATCGCCGTGCTGGAGGACTCCGGCTATCTGGCGCGCGCCGCGCTGATCGCCGACCGCACCATGGCGCGCGTGGGGCTTCAAGGCAAGAGCTTCATCCCGCTGCTGTCGGCTTACGCCTGCGCCGTGCCCGCCATCATGGCCACGCGCACCATTGAAAACCGGCGCGACCGCATCGCCACCATCCTCATCGCGCCCTTTATGACCTGTTCGGCGCGCCTGCCCGTCTACACGCTCATCATCGCCGCCTTCATTCCTGAAAGGCCCTTTTTCGGTCCGTTCCTGGGCACGCGCGCCGCCGCTCTTCTGGGGCTCTATCTGCTCGGCTTCCTCGCCGCCATCGGCACGGCAAAGCTTCTGAAGTCCTCTGTGTTGCGCAGCGACCGGGCGCCGTTTGTCCTCGAGATGCCCCCCTACCGCATGCCCACGCTCACAAGCATCGGGCTGAGGCTGTGGGACCGGACTCTGGCGTTCCTGAAGCGCGCCGGCACGGTGATCCTTGGCGTTGCGATTCTGTTGTGGATCCTTGCCAGCGTGCCCACCTCCAACGGGGCGCCGCCGCCCATTGAACAGAGTCTGGCAGGCACGCTCGGGCGCGCCGTCGAGCCGCTGATCGCGCCCCTCGGCTTCAACTGGAAGATCGGCATCGGGCTCATCACGTCGCTGGCCGCGCGGGAGGTCATCGTCGGCACGCTCGGGACCATCTACGGCATGGATCCCGATCACAACAGCGCCGGGCTCCAGGCCGCTCTGCAAAGAGAACTCACCTTCGGTGGCGCGGTGGCGCTGCTCGTCTTCTTCGCCTTCGCCATGCAGTGCATGTCGACGCTGGCCGTGGTGCGGCGGGAGACGGGCGGCTGGAAGTGGCCTGCCATCCAGTTCCTCTACATGGGAACGCTGGCGTGGGTGTGCGCCTGGATCGCGCATACGCTGCTTGGCTGAAGGCCGTGTTTGCGGCCCCCGGCGCGCGTCTGAGAGACTGAAGGGGCGATGCCGTTCCGTCGCGCGCCGTGGTGGGCGCTGCTTGTGATGCCGGCTGCGTTCGCGCAGGAACCCGCCTGGCAGCCGCCCGCCGCACAAAGACTCTTCTTCTCCGCCGAGTGGCGCCTCGTGCACGCCGGTGACGTGGAGGTGGAGTCCAGCGGCGCGGAAAGCCTGAAGATGGCCCTCCGCACCGCCGGCCTGGTGCGCACCTTCATCAAAGTGGACAACCAGTTCCGGGCCTCTTACCTGCCGGGCTGGTGCGCCGCCGCTACGGATCTGGAAGCTCACGAAGGCAAGCGCCACCGCCAGACGAGAGTCCGCTACGACGCGGAAGCGCGCAAGGCGTTCTACCTGGAGAGGGACCTCGTCAAGGACGCCGCCGTCGCCGAAAACTCCATCGACATCCCCGCCTGCGTTCATGATGTCACCGCCGGGCTCCAGCGGCTCCGCCAGATGCTGCCGCAGCCGGGCACGGTGTTCGAGCTGCCCGTGAGCGACGGCAAGAAAACCGTGATGGCGCGTGTGGAAGCGCAAAGAACCGAGCGCGTACGCACGCCGGTGGGCGAATTTCAGGCCATCCGCTATGAGGCGTTCCTGATGAGCGGCGTCCTGTACCGCCGCAAGGGGCGCCTGTTTGTGTGGATCAGCCAGGACGAGCGCCGCCTGCCCGTGCAAATCCGAATCCAGATGCCGTTCTACATCGGCACTGTAACGCTGCAACTCGAGAAGGTCGAATAAGCCATGTGGAGAAGTCTTGCCCTGGTGGCGCTGCTGGCCGCCCCCGGATTCGCCTGGCAGGAGGCCAAGCCTCCCACAGACCAGGAGATCCTGCCGCTCTATGAACGCTGCCTGCAACTGATCGAGGCCGGCGGCTTGGCCAGCCCCGAACTCGGCCGCGCCGGTATGCCGCTGGCCGAAAACATGCGCATGGCGCTCGAGAGCCTGAAGTTCCTGGGCGTGCGGCAGCCGCAGCTCCACTACCGCTTCCTCGCCAACCTCCGTGCCTACCTGCTGCTGGCCGAGTCGGTGCCCAAGCCGGTGAACTTTCCGTCCATGGCGAAGCAGCAACTGGCCGAACTGCGGGACCATTCCCTCAGCGTCGAGGCCTACTTCCTGGCGCAGATCGAGCGGCTCGAAAACGAGCTGCGCCAGCCGGACCGGGACAATCTCCGCCGCTACCGCGACGCCAACCTCTCGCTTGGGCCGCCGAACCCGTCCAGCCCTCGCGTCGTCTTCCTGGGCGATTCCATCACCGACGGCTGGCGGTTGAACGAGTACTTCCCCGGCCATGACTTCGTCAACCGTGGCATCGGCGGGCAGATCACGGGGCAGATGTTGGGGCGCTTCTACGCCGACGTGGTGGCGCTGAAGCCCGCGGCTGTGGTGATCCTGGCCGGCACGAACGACATCGCGCGCGGCGTCTCGCCGGAGACGATCCAGAACAACCTCACGATGATGTGCGACCTCGCCGGCGTGTACAAGATCCGCGTGATCCTCGCCTCCATCCTGCCCGTCTCCGACCACCACAAGGACGTGAACCCCGCCTACGAGCAGACCCGGCGCCGCCCGCTGCCGGCGATCCTCGAGATGAACCGGTGGATCCAGAGCTTCTGCGAAAAGCGCGGCTACGTCTACCTGAACTACTACCCCGCCCTGGCCGGCCCCGACGGCCAGCTGGCGCCCAATCTGGCCGACGACGGATTGCACCCGAACGCCGCCGGATACCGCGTGATGGCGCCGCTGGCGCTGGCGGCCATCGAGAAAGCTTTGGGTCCGGCAAAACCGGCCGAGCGCCGGCGGCGTCTATTCTAATGGCATGTTGCGCCGCCTCGCCGCCGCCGTCTTCCTTTGCGCGCTGCTGGTCTTCGCGCAGCAGAGAATGAGCGTGGCGCAGCTGAAGTCCGTGCTGCGCTCCTCCATCCGGCTCCAGCACGACGACAAACAGGTGGCCGCCTACATCCGCAAGATCCGGCTCACCGAACGCCTGACGCACCGCGACGTCGAGGACCTGCTCGGCGAGGGCCTCGGCCCGCGCGCCGCCGAGGAGCTGCGCAAGCTGGTGCCATTGACGGCCTCGCTGCCCCCGCCGGTCCGGGAGCTGGCCCCGGTGAAGCCGGTGCCCATGCCGCCGCCCTCCTCCGTCGAACAAGCGCGCGTTATCAGCGAGGCGCGCGAGATGGCCTTGAGCTACACCAGGCGGCTGCCGGACTTCATCTGCCTCCAGGTGACGCGGCGTTACATAGACCCCTCGGGGCTCGAGATGTTCCAGTTGATGGACACCGTGGCCGAGCGGCTCAGCTACTTCGAGCAGAAGGAAGACTACAAGCTGATCTCGATCAACGGCAAGTGGACCGACGCAGACCGCTGGAAGCTCGGCGGCGCCACTTCCAGCGGCGAGTTCGGCACCATGCTGAAGGAGATCTTTGAGCCGGCAACGGAAGCCGGGTTCGAATGGGAGCGTTGGGGCAAGCTCCGCGGCCGCATCTGCCATGTCTACCGCTTCCGCGTCCGGCAGGCGAAATCGAAGTGGCACATCAGCTGGCAGCGCCAGCTGGAAGTCGTCCCCGGCTACCGCGGCCTCATCTATATAGACCGCGACGTGCCCATGGTGCTGCGCGTCACAATGGAAGCCGTCGATCTGCCTCCGTCATTCCCGATCCAGGAGGCGCGGACGATGCTCGACTACGACTTCGTCGACATCGCCGGCAACGAGTACCTGCTGCCGCTGCGCTCCGAAATGCGGATGCGCGAGGGAAGGCTGCTTGTGAAGAACCAGGTGGAGTTCCGCAGCTACCGCAAGTTCGGCGCCGAAGCGATCATCACTTTCGACCCGAACCTGGAGCCGATCCCCGAGGACAAGCTGAAAGAGGAAAAAGTGGAGCCGGGCGCCACCGGCAGCGTCAAGCCGCCTCAGCGCTGAGTTTCCGCCTAGACGTTGCCGTTCTTCTGCGCGCGCTTTGCGGCGTGCTGCGCCAGCACATCCATCAGTTTCTGGTGGACCCGCTCCGGCAGGGGGTGCAGGTCCATGCCCTTGTACACCTGGATGGTCTTGCGCGTGGTGTCGCAGATCACCCAGCAGTTGGGACATTCGTTGATGTGCTTCTCCAGTTCGGCGCGCAGCGCGGGGTCGGTGGCGTCGTCGAGATAGTCGCTCAACTCGCGCAGGAAATCCTTGCAGGTGATCATGCTACTTGGCATAGCCAAAGATCCCGTCCCCTTTCCGTTTGAAAACCCTCGTCAGCCTCTCCCGCAGTTGCAGGCGCGCCCGCAGCAGCCGGCTCTTGACGGCGGCGATGGAGAGCCCCAGCACCTCGGCGGTCTCCTCGGTGCTCAGCTCCTCCACGTCGCGCAGGATAAAAACGGTCCGGAAGATCGGCTTCAGACTCTCGATGGCCTTGTCCAGGATCTGGCGCAATTCCTCCTGGCTGTATTTCGATTCCGGAGTGTCGTCCCATACGGCGATCTCCCGCACGATGGGCTCCTCGTCTGTTTCGATGTTCTCGTCGAGCGAAACGGTTCGGTCGGATTTGCGTTTTCTGAGCTTCATCAGGCTCTCGTTGACCGCGATCCTGGTCACCCAGGTATAGAATTTGCTCTGGCCCTGGAAGGAATCGAGGTGCTGGAAGGCCTTGAGGAAGCTCTCCTGGAGCACATCCTCGGCGTCCTCGTCGTTCTGCGTGATCTGCCTCGCCATGCGGTAGATCCGGCGCTCGTAACGGCGGACGAGTTCGGCGAACGCTTCCATGTCGCCCGCCTGGGCGCGTTCGACCAGGTCGCCTTCGCCCGCGGAAACCGGCGTCCGGCTGGCCTGCAAGGGTTGATCCGGCATGAGCTTTCAGCTCCGATTCCAGCATAGCAACCACCTGAAGGAGGGGGCTGCGGCGGCTGCGTGCTAGTCTGAAATTTACCGGGGTTCCCCATGAGCAGTCCGATTCAGGTGACGCTGCCGGACGGCAGCCAGCAAGAATTCCCTCCCGGCACGACGCCGCTGGATGTGGCCCGCTCCCTGGGCCGCCGCCTCGCCGACGACGCCATCGTGGCGCGCGTCAACGGCGAGCTTTGGGACCTGACCCGCCCGCTGGAAGGCGACGCCCGCGTGGAGATCCTCACCACAAAGGATCCGGAAGCTCTCGAGGTCTACCGCCACTCCACCGCGCACCTGCTGGCCGCCGCCGTGCTCGAACTCTTTCCAGGCACCAGACTCGGCATCGGCCCGCCCATCAAGGACGGCTTCTACTACGACTTCGAACGCGGCGAACCGTTTACGCCCGAGGACCTGGAGCGGATCGAGCAGAAGATGCGCGAGCTGCGGGACCGCGACCTGCCCTTCGAGCGCAAGCTCACTCCCAAGGAGGAGGGGCTGGCGAAGTACCGGGCCATGAACGAAGAGATGAAGTGCGAGCTGATCGACGAGCGCGCCGACGCCGTCTTCAGCGAGTACACGCTCGGGCCCCACTTCATCGACTTCTGCCGCGGTCCTCATGTGCCCAGCACAAAGAAGCTGAAGGCCTTCAAGCTGCTCTCGGTGGCCGGCGCCTACTGGAAGGGCGACGAACACCGCCAGCAGCTCCAGCGCATTTATGGCACCGCCTGGTTCAGCGAGAAGGACCTCCAGGACTACCTGCACAAGCTGGAGGAGGCCAAGAAGCGCGACCACCGCACGCTGGGCAGACAGCTGGACCTGATCTCCATCCAGGAGCTCGCCGGTCCAGGCCTCATCTTTTTCCACCCCAAGGGTGCGATGGTGCGCAAGCTGCTCGAGGACTGGATGCGCGAGCAGTACCTGAAGCGCGGCTACGATCTGGTGAACACGCCGCATGTCATGCGCGAGCAGCTGTGGCAGACCAGCGGCCACCTGAGCCACTACGCCGAGAACATGTATGCGGCCATGGAGCTCGACGACGCCCGCTACCGGCTGAAGCCGATGAACTGCCCCGGCCACATCCTGATCTACCGGGACCGGCAGCGCAGCTACCGCGAGCTGCCCATCCGCCTGGGCGAGCTCGGCACCGTGTACCGCTACGAGCGCTCCGGCACGCTGCACGGGCTGTTCCGCGTGCGGGGCTTCACACAGGACGACGCGCACATCTTCTGCCGCCCGGACCAGATCGAGGACGAGATCGTCAACTGCCTGGAGTTCGCCGTCGACGTGCTGAAGACCTACGGCTTCGACCGTTACCAGGCGGAGATCTCCACCTGGGACGGCGGCGCCAGCGGCAAGTATGACGGCGCGCCGGATCAATGGCAGCTGGCCGAAAGCGCCCTGCACCGCGCGGTGGAGCGCGTGGGGCTGGAAGCGAAAGTCATGGAAGACGAGGCGGCGTTCTACGGGCCCAAGATCGACGTGAAGCTCGTCGACGCGCTGGACCGCCCCTGGCAGCTCTCCACCGTGCAGTTTGACTTCACGCTGCCGAAGCGGTTCGAACTCGAATACGTCGGCGAGGACGGCGCCAGGCACCAGCCGCTGATGGTGCACCGCGCGCTGTATGGCAGCGTGGAGCGCTTCTTCGGCATTCTGCTGGAGCATTACGCCGGCGCATTCCCGGTGTGGCTGGCGCCCGTTCAGGCCATCGTGCTGCCCATCGCCGACCGGCACATCGCATATGCGCGCGAAGTGCATGCGCGGCTCGCCGCCGCGGGGCTGCGCGCCGAAGTCGACGAGCGCAGCGAGAAGGTCAACTACAAGATCCGCGAGGCCCAGCTGCAGAAGATCCCCTACATGCTCGTCGTCGGCGACCGCGAGGCGGCCGAGGGCAAAGCGGCATTGCGCACCCGCAAGGGCGGCGACCAGGGCGCACGCCCAGTGGAGGAAGTGGTGGCGATGATCGCCGAAAAGAACCGCACGCGCTCGCCCGAGGACTAGAGCCCGCTCCCATGGACTGGCTCGCCTGGCCGCTTCTCGCTCTGGCCGCCGGCTCGTGGGCCTATTGCCTGCTCACCGTGGCGGCCGTGCGCAGCTGGCTGCGCCAGCGCCCGCCCGCCTCCGGCGGCGCGGAGCCCGTCTCGATCCTCAAGCCGCTGCACGGCCTCGACGACGGCCTCGAGCAGAACCTGCGCTCGTTCTTCGGGCAGGACTACCCCTGCTTCGAGATCCTCTTCGCCGCGCGCAGCGAGGACGATCCCGGCCTCGCCCTGGCGCGGCGCCTGAGCGGGGAATACCCGCAAGTGCCGGCGCGCTTCTTCGTCACCGGCGAGCCGCCGTGGGCGAACGCCAAGGCCTGGAGCCTCGAGACCATGACACGGGAGGCCGCGCACGACCTGCTGGTGATGAGCGACAGCGACATCCGCGTCTCGCCCGGCATGCTGAGGGTGCTTTCGGCCGAGTTCTCCGATCCCCGGCTCGGCATAGCTACCTGCCCTTACCGCGCCGTGCCCGGCGCAAGCTTGTGGTCGCTGCTGGAGGCGATGGGCATGAACACGGACTTCTGGGGAGGCGCGTTCACGGCGCGGCTGGTGGAGCGAGGCGTGCGCTTCGCCGTGGGGCCCACCATCGCCGCGCGGCGGCGCGTCGTGGAAGACGTCGGCGGCTGGCAGCGGCTCAGCCAGTACCTGGCGGAGGACTTCGTGCTCGGGCAGTTCGCCGGCGCCCGTGGCCACGGCGTCATTCTCTCCTCGTATGTGATCGAACACCGCATCGGCGCGCAGCCCCTGCGGGCGAACTTCGCGCACCGGCTGCGGTGGAACCGCTCGACGCGCCGCTCCCGCCCGTGGGGCTATGCGGGGCAGATCTTCACCTTCCCTCTCCCGCTGGGCGTGGCCGCCGCGCTGGCGATGCCCGCCCACGCAGCCGCGATTCTCGGGGCCACCTGCATCGCCCGCGCCCTCGCCGCCTGGAGCGTTTCGCAGGCGGCGCTGCACGACCCGCTCTGCCGCCGCTTCTGGTACCTGCTGCCCGTGCAGGACCTGCTGGCGTTCGCCTTCTGGGTGGCTGGCTTCTTCGGCAACACGATCGAGTGGCGCGGGCGCCGCTACCGGCTGCTGGCCGACGGGCGCTTCCAGCGCATCTGAAGCGCGCGCCGCCGGAAAAGAAGAAGGCGCGAAGCACCGCATGCGCGGCGCCTCGCGCCTCTTTCCAACCCTGCTCTGCCGCTGCCGTCAGGGCTGCTTCCTGCCCTGCCGCGCCACCGCCTCCATGGCCGCCTTCACCTTTTCGGGGTCGCCGAGGTAGTAAGACTTGACGGGTTTCAGGTCCGCATCCAGTTCGTAGACGAGCGGCATGCCCGTGGGGATGTTCAGCTCGACGATGTCCGAGTCGCTGATGTTGTCCAGAAACTTCACCAGCGCGCGCAGGCTGTTGCCGTGGGCGCCGATCACCACGCGCTGCCCTGTCTTGATGCGCGGCGCGATCGATTCGTGCCACAGCGGGAGGAACCGCGCCACCGTGTCCTTCAGGCACTCGGTCAGCGGCAGCTCCTCCTTCGAGAGCGAAGCGTAGCGGCGGTCGCGCCCGGGGTAACGCTCGTCGTCCGGCGTCAGCGCCGGCGGCGGCACGTCGTAGGAGCGGCGCCAGATCTTCACCTGATCCTCGCCGTACTTCGCCGCCATCTCGCTCTTGTTGAGTCCTTGCAGGGCGCCGTAGTGGCGTTCGTTCAGGCGCCAGTGGCGCTCCACCGGGAGCCAGTCCTGGTCCATCACATCGAGCACGATGTTCATCGTCTTGATGGCGCGCTTCAGCACCGACGTGTAGACGAAATCGAATTCGAAGCCCGCGTCTTTGAGCGCGCGCCCCGCCTCATAGGCTTCCTGAACGCCCTTGTCGCTCAGGTCGACGTCCGTCCAGCCCGTGAAGCGGTTCTCCTTGTTCCAGGTGGATTCGCCGTGGCGGATGAGAACGAGTTTGTACATCGCTGCGGAGTCTCCTTAGCGCTTGTAGGCCTTGCGTCCGGCGTAGCGCGCCGCCGCGCCGAGCTCCTGCTCGATGCGGATGAGCTGGTTGTACTTGGCGAGCCGGTCGCTGCGCGAGGCTGATCCGGTCTTGATCTGGCCCGCGCCGGTCGCCACGGTGAAATCGGCGATGAAGGCGTCTTCGGTTTCACCGCTCCGGTGGCTGACCATGCAGGTGTAGCCCGCCTTGGAGGCCATTTCCATGCACTCGAGCGTCTCGGTCACCGTGCCGATCTGGTTCAGCTTGATCAGGATCGAGTTGGCGACGCCCTGCTCGATGCCCTTGGCCAGAATCGACGGGTTGGTGACAAAGATGTCGTCGCCGACAAGCTGGATCCTGCCGCCGAGCCGTTCCGTGAGCAGCCGCCAACCCTCCCAGTCGAATTCGGCCATGCCGTCTTCGATGGAGATGATCGGGTATTGCTTCACCCAACTCTCCCAGATTTCGATCATCTGCTCGGAGGTCAGCTCGCGCTTGTCCGACTTCTTGAAGACGTATTTCCTCTTCTCGACGTCGTAGAATTCGCTGGCTGCCGGGTCGAGGCAGATCGAGACGTCCTGGCCGGGCTTGTAGCCGGCCTTGGTGATCGCCTCGAGGATGACTTCCACCGCCTCGTCGTTGGACTTCAGGCTGGGAGCAAAGCCGCCCTCGTCGCCCACCGAAGTCGAGTAGCCGCGGCTCTTGAGCACGGACTTGAGGTTGTGAAACACCTCAGCGCCCATGCGGATGGCGTCGGCGAAAGATCCGGCGCCATGCGGGCTGATCATGAACTCCTGGAAGTCGACGCTGTTGTCGGCGTGGGCGCCGCCGTTGATGATGTTCATGTTCGGTACCGGCAGCGTGCGCGCGTTCACGCCGCCCAGGTAGCGGTAAAGCGGCAGGCCGAAGGCGTCCGCCGCGGCGCGGGCGCAAGCCATGGAGACGGCCAGGATGGCGTTGGCGCCGAGGCGGCCCTTGTTGGGCGTGCCGTCGAGTTCGATCATCTTGGCGTCGATTTCCTGCTGCGCCGCGGCGTCCATGCCGGCGAGCGCGGGCAGGATCTCGTCGATCACGTTCTTGACCGCTTTCTGCACGCCCTTGCCCAGGTAGCGCGCTTTGTCGCCGTCGCGCAGCTCGACGGCTTCGTTTTCGCCTGTGGACGCGCCTGAGGGCACAGCCGCGCGGCCCATGCTGCCGCTGGACAGGAACACGTCCGCTTCCACGGTGGGATTGCCACGCGAATCGAGAATCTCGCGCGCGACGATATCGACGATCTCAGTCATAGGAGTCCTTTCTGTTGGCGAGTGGAGATGAAAAGCACCGAAATTCCATTGTGGCACAGGCATCCGGCGATCTCGGCTGGAATCGGCCGCCGGCGCATGCCGGGGAGGGGCGAATCTTGTTTTCAGACAAGCATGTCGGAAAGTCCGTCATTGTCCGCCCCGCCCGCGCGCCCCAAGTCCTGTGAATGCAATCCGCGCCAGTTTGGCCATCCGGCTGCAAACTACGAAGGCGAGCGAAAAGACCGCTCAGGAGGTGTCCGATGTTCGGAGTCGATTGGAACGACCCGCAAACGCTTTGGCTCAACCTGACCAACCTCGGGCTGGGCATCATCACGTTGATCTGCGTCGGCGTCGCCGCCTACGCCGGCTTCGCCGAGCTGGCGGCGCGCTGGAAGAAAGCGGCCGCGGCAGAGACCGAAGCCGACGCCACGATGGCGACGCACGGTTTCCACACGCCGGAGCTGGGTTTCACCATGGCTGACGGCGGCGAGCCCGAGAAGCCCGCCGAAGAGAAGAAGCGCCGCAGGACGCGCAAGTCCTGAGCGCGGGCGCAAGGGAGGGCGAGCCGATGCAGTGCCCGTTCCTGAAAGAGACACGCGTGCGCTGGTGCCGGGCGGCCGGAATCCGCAAGCCGATCCCCGAAACGCAGAGCGACGATGCGGCCTGCCGCTGCCTGGACGAGCGCTTCCGCACCTGCCGCTGGGTCTCGCCGGAGTCCCGGCAGTCCGGGCCGCCCTGCCCGCACCTGGAACACGCGCTCGTGCAGTACTGCGAGGCCGCGCCGCTGACGCGCTTCGTGCCCTTCAGCGAACCGTTGCTGACCCGCTGCGGCAGCAGCGCGCACCGGTATTGCGACTTCTATCTCGACATCCTGCGCGCGGCCAGGCCGCCACTGCGGGACCATGAGTTCTCCGCCCCCGCCGACCTGCTGTACACCCGCAATCACTGGTGGGTGGACCTGCAAGACGAGGGGATGTGCCACATCGGTGTGGACGCGTTCCTGGCCCGGCTGCTCGACGGCGCGGAACGCGCCGGCGTGCTGACGCCGCGCGGCACAGCCCATCCGGCGGCGGTCTTCACCTGCCGCGGCACGGACTTCACGCTCGTGTTTCCGGCCGAGGTCCGTATCGAGGCGGCGAACCCGCATCTCCGCATCGAGCCGCGGCGGATGCTGCGCGAGCCGTATTCGGCCGGGTGGCTGTTCCGGGCCAGAACCGCCGAGGACCAGCTGCCCGCCCTGAAAGAGGTTCTGATTGGTCCCGAGGAAGCGAGGAGAACCATGGAGGAGGACGCTCGCCGGGTGAACGAAATGCTGCAATGGCTGCACGCAGCCGGCGCGGTGGCGATGGCCGACGGCGGGCTCTTCGAGCCAGGCGTGCTTGGCAGGATCGAGCCGCAAGAGGCGCACCGGCTGCTGCACGCGGTCCTTTCTGCGCCCGCGAATCCCTGGAGATAGACGAGCATGGTGAGAATCGGCATTCTGTTTCTGGCAGGCTTCAGCCTGGCGCTCAGCGCCGGCTGGTGGAGCGTCCCGCGGATCCTTTACCGCGAGGAGCCTCAGCCTGCGCAGTTCAGCCACATCGCCCACACGGGCGAAAAAGGCGGCATGAGCTGCGAGGACTGCCACTCCTTCCGCGACGACGGCACCTTCGCCGGCATCCCGAAGCTCGAAACGTGCGCCGCCTGCCACAGCGCGCCGATGGGCGACACGCAGGCGGAAAAGGACTTCATCGCACGCTTCGTTGAGCCCGGCATCGAGCCGCAATGGAAGAGCTACGCGCGCCAGCCCGACAATGCCTGGTTCCCGCATTCGGCCCATGTGCTGAGGGGAAAGGTGGCTTGCGAGAAGTGCCACGGCGGAATGGGCAAGTCAGACAGACTGCCCGCCTACAGGGTGCACCGCTTCACCGGTTATCCGGAGGACGTGATGGGGAAGCGCGCCGGGCCGCTGGGCCTGAAGCGCGCGGGCGGCATGCGGATGGATGATTGCGTGGCCTGCCACCGGCAGAACCGGATCGAGCACAGCTGCCTCGATTGCCACAAGTGAACGCGGGAGGCCGACACCGATGAAGATCGAACGCAGGGACTTGCTGTCGCTGGCCGCAGGCGCGGCCGCAGGAGTGGCCGTCTCCCCGCTGCCCTGGCGGCTGTTGGGCGACGCGGCCATCTGGAGCCAGAACTGGCAGTGGATGCCACGCGTGCCAAGAGGCGCCGTGACCGAAACGGAAGGCCGCTGCACGCTCTGTCCCGCCGCCTGCCCGGTGAAGCTGCGGATGACGGAAGGCGTCGTGAACAGCGTCTGGCCGAATGGCGCAGCGCTGTGCCCGGCGGGCTTCGCCGCGCACCACCTGGCATGGCACCCGCTGCGGTTGCGTGAGTGCCGCCGCGGGGACAAGAGCGTCACTCCCGAAGAGGCGTTGCAGGCGCTGCGGGCAGCCATCGAAGGCCGCCGCGGGGCGGTGGCGGTTCTGGACCTCGCGCCCGGACGGGCCTCCTCGCTGCTGCACCGCCGCCACATGGCCTCGATCGGCGGTGCGTATCTGGTGCCGCCCGCCGTCGAAGGCGCCACGGCGCAGGCGGTGGCGGCGCTGCTCGGCAAGCGCGCCGAACTGGCCGCAGACCTGGCGCGCGTCAAGACCGTGCTCTCGGCCGGCACGCCCGTGCTCGACGGCTGGGCCGCCCCATCCTTCGCTGTGGAACGAGGCTTCCACCTGATGCAGGCAGAGCCGCACCGTTCGCGTACTGCGGGTCTGGCCGATGAATGGCTGCCGCTGAAGCCGGGCGGGGAGACCGCGCTGCTGCTGGCCATCGGACATTGCTGGCTGCAGAGGCCGGAAATGGGACAGCGGCTCGCGCGACTGAAAGGCGCGGAGGCATGGCGCAAGGCTGCGGAAGCCATGCCGCCCGTGCGCGCCGCAGAAGCCGCGGGCATCGAGGCGGCGCGCATTGAAGCCGCCGCCGCGCGGCTGATCGACAACCGCCCGGCCCTCGTGCTCGCCGACGGCGATCCGGTAGGCGGTCCGCTGAGCCGCGAGGCGCGCGCCGCGGCGGCCGCGCTGAACGCCATGCTCGGCGCCGAAGGCTTCGGCATGCGGCCCGCGCTGCCCGTGCCCAAAGACTGGACGCTCGCCGAGGTGCAAAGCGTGGAAGAGGCCGCCGACGGATCGATTGGCGTGCTGATCCTCGACGAGCCCTGGCCTGGTGTCTCCGTGCCTTGGCAGCTCGTGGAGAAGAAGCTGGCGCGGAATGCCGTGGTGGCAGCTGTCACCTGGAATCACGCGCAATTCGCGGGCAAGGCGGAGTGGCGGATCCCCGCGCCGGTGTGGCTCGAGGCGCCGCTTGACGCGCCGCAGCCGAACGATGCGCCGCGCGCGCAGATCACCATCGCGCCCGCGGTGATGCCCGCGCCGCGAGATGTGATGGCCGCGGCGGAAGTGACGGCGCGGCTGGCAGGGATCGAAACGGCATGGGCAGAAGAACTGGCCGAGCTGGTGAAAGCCGCCGGCGGCGCAGGCGAGAAGCTCGCTGGAGAAGGGTTCCACTGGCAGAGCGAATCAGGCAGCGCAGCGGCGCTGACCGTGGCCCGGGCTGCGCCGGAGAACATGACCGCGGAGGCGTGGCTTCGCGCCGCCGCGCCTGAGGTTGTCTTGCCGGCGATTGTCGCCCACGGATGGCGGCAGGCTGCGGTCTCGCCGATGCTCGGCAAGCTGTGGCTGGAGTCCGAGCTGCGGGAAGGGCCGCAGCAGGCCGCCGCCCACCCGGACCTGCTCCGCCGACAAGGCATGGAGGAAGGCGTGCTCGCGCGGTTGATGTCGCCGCGCGGCGCCTGGCCCGTGCGCGTGCGGGCTGCCGAAACGCGGCCAGACGTCATTGCCGTGTGCGGCGGGCCGGCGCTGACCCTGTCCTGCGAAGTCCGCCCGGACGGCGCCTGGACGCTGGGCGAAGCCAAGGTGGTGAAGTCATGAGAAAGCAGGGCGCAGAAACCAGAGCCGCGCGCTACGCGATGCTCATCGATCTGGACCGCTGCAACGGCTGCGGCGCGTGCATGGTGGCCTGCGCGGTGGAGAACAACGTGCCGCCGCCGCAGCCCGCCGCCACGCCGCGCACCGGGCTGAACTGGCTGCGCGTGTTCCGCCTCAACACCGGCGGGCGCGACGCCTTCATTCCGGTGATGTGCATGCAGTGCGAGGACGAGACGCCGTGCCAGAGCGTGTGTCCGCAAAAAGCTGTGGAGTTCGATCCCGTCACGGGCATCGTCGGACAGATCCCGGAGCGGTGCCTCGGTTGCCGTTACTGCATGGCCGCCTGCCCCTATCAGGCGCGCGTCTTCAACTGGTGGGACCCGCAGTGGCCGGCGGGCATGGAGCGGGCGCTGAACCCTCGCGTCAGCGTGCGGCAGCGCGGCACGGTGGAGAAGTGCAATTTCTGCCACGGGCGCTGGCAGGCGGCGCTCGAAAAGGCGGCGCACGACGGCGAGTCCGGCCCTGTGCATCACACGCCCGCCTGCGCCGAGGCGTGCCCCGCGCAAGCGATCCGGTTCGGCGACCTGAACGATCCGGAATTTGCCGCGGCTTGCCGGAGCGGTGAGACGTTCCGGCTGCTGGAATCCCTCGGCACCGGGCCCAAGGTGTTCTACAGGACCTCGCGTGAGGAAGTGAGGGAAGCCACGCGGGGATTCGGGGAGGTGAAACGTGGTTGACAGGATCGACGAAGCCTGGATCGCGCACGGCGTGCGGCGCGCACCTTTCGGCCGGTTCCTGATCTGGGCGGCGCCCTGGGCGGCGCTGCTGGCGCTGGGGGCGTATGCGATCTTCCTGTGCCTGCGCGACGGGCTTTTCCACACCAACATGGACAACCGCTACGTGTTCGGGTTGTGGATCTTCCTGGACCTGGCCGTGATCGCGCTCGGCGCCGGCGCGTTCTTCACCGGTTTTCTGCTTTATGTGCTGCGGAAGACGGAACTGAGGGCGGTGATCAACAGCGCCGTGGTGATAGGACTGGTCTGCTACAGCGGCGCGGTGCTGATCCTCGCCGTCGATGTCGGCCAGCCCTTGCGCGCGTGGTTCACCTTCTACCACCCGAACGTGCATTCGATGCTCGCCGAGGTCACCTTCTGCATCACCTGCTATCTGACGGTGCTGCTGATCGAGTACGTGCCGGTCCTGCTCAAGAACCGCCGGCTGAAGATGAGGCCGTCGATGCTGGTGTTCGAGTACAACCTGCACAAGGTGATGGTGGTTTTCGCGCTCATCGGGACGCTGCTGTCGTTCTTCCACCAGGGATCGCTCGGCGGGCTGTTCGGCGTGCTGCGGGGACGGCCGTTCGCTTTCCGCGAAGGGTTGCTCATCTGGCCGAGCACCTTCTTCCTCTTCGTGCTGTCGGCGATGGCGGTGGGGCCGTCGTTCGTCGCGGTCACGACATGGATGGCGGAAAAGATCACGCGGCGGCGGCTGGTGAAGGACGAAGTGTACCAGACGCTGGGGCGGATCTCGGGCAAGCTGCTGCTGGCTTACGTGTTCTTCAAGTCTCTCGACACGCTGCTGTGGATCAACCAGACGGCGCCGGAGCGCGGCTTCCCCGCGCACCGCTTCTATGAGTACGGCGGCGCGTTCGGCACGTGGATGCTGTTCACCGAGATCGCGCTGCTGGGGCTTGTGCCCGCCCTTCTTCTCCTGAGGCCGGAGTGGCGTGCGCGGCGCGGGCTGCTGATCGCGGGTGCGGCCATGGCGTGCCTGGGGGTTGCCCTGAACCGATTCGTGTTCACGATCCAGACACTGGCGCTGCCGACGCTGCCCTTCGACCGGCTGCTGCTGTACTGGCCCTCGTGGCAGGAGTTCGCCGCGTTTGGTTTCGTGCTGGCGTACGGGATGCTGGTCTACTCGTTTTCTTACCGCTACCTGAAGCTGTTTCCCCAGGAGCGGGAGCTGGCGATGACAGAGGCGAAGAGGTGAATCATGTTTCCCTGGGTCTACGGCTTTGAATGGCACCCCGGCTATCTGATCTTCCTGGGCGTGTTCTTTACGGTGGCCGTGGTGGTTGCGGGCACGGTGCTGGTGGCGCTGTGGCGCAGCTTCACCGCCGTGCGCAAGAAGCATGACGGCCGGATTTACTGGCACACGGCCTTCGAGGAGCTCACTCCGGAAGAGCGGCGTTGCCGCCACGCCCTCACGGGCGAGCTGCCGGGGCGGTGCTGCGACCAGGAGTTCGATTGCCGCGGCTGCCGCATGCACGCGCGACTCCTCTATTCCGAAGAAGCCGGCGCCCCGGCGGCGGTCGCGGAGCCAGCCGGGGTCTGCGGCGTTTCCCTGCCGCTGGACCGCTACTACCATCGCGGCCACACCTGGGTGCGGGAGGGAGAAGACGGGATGCTGCTGGTGGGGCTCGACGATCTTGGCCGCCGTCTCCTCGGCAGCGATGGCGCCGTGGAACTGCCGCCGCCCGGCACGGAGCTGCGCGTCAACGAGCCTGCGTTCCGCCTGCGCCGCAACGGCGTGGAGGCGCGGATCCTTTCCCCCGTCGACGGCACGGTGGAAGGCCCAGCGGCCGGCGGCGAGGCGCTCGTCCGCGTGCGCCCCGCCGCGGGCTTCCGCACGGTGCACCTGCTGCGGGGCGGGGAAGCCGTGGCGTGGATGCGGCATGAGCTGGACCGCCTGCAGATGGCGCTGGCGGCCTCTTGCGGCGCGTCCACGCTGGCCGATGGCGGCGTAGTGGCCGGGGACCTGGGCCGCTGCCTGCCAAAGCGCGAGTTCGACACCGCCTGCGGGCTGGCGTTCCTCGATGTTTGAGTCTCAGCGCTCGATCCCGTAGCGCTTCAGCTTCTCGTAAAGTGTCGAACGGTCGATGCCGAGCGAGGCCGCAGCCTCCTTGACGTTGCCGCCCGTACGGCGCAGCGTGGCCTCGATCATCAGCTTCTCCATCTCGGCCAGCGTCATGTTGTCGGGCGCCTGGAACCGCACCGGCCCGTTGCCGCGCAGGAAGGCGAAATCCTCCGCTGCCAGCACCTCGCCGCGGCAGCTCACCAGCGCGCGCTCAATGGCGTTCTCCAGTTCTCGCACATTCCCCGGCCAGGAGTGATCCATCAGAAGCCGCATCGCGTCTTCGGAGATCTCCGCCACGGGCTTGCCCAGCTCGTGCGCGATTCGCTCGACAAAGTGGCCGGCCAGCAGAGGGATGTCCTCGCGGCGCTCCCGCAGCGGAGGGATCAGGATCTCGATCACGTTCAGGCGGTAATAGAGGTCCTCGCGGAAACGGCCCTCCTCCACCATCGCGCGGAGGTCCTTGTGCGTGGCGGCGATCACGCGCACGTCCACATGCACCTCTTCCGTGCCCCCCACCCGGTAAAACGAACGTTCCTGCAACACGCGCAGCAGGTCCGCCTGCAGCTTCGGCCCGATGTCGCCGATCTCGTCGAGGAAAATGGTGCCGCCGTCGGCCAGCTCGAACTTGCCCTTCTTCCGTTCCGCCGCGCCCGTGAAGGCGCCTTTCTCGTAGCCGAACAGCTCGCTCTCCAGCAGCGTCTCGGCCAGCGCGGCGCAGCTGACGGCGATGAAGGGCTTCTGCGCGCGGTTGCCGGAGAAGTGGATGGCCCGGGCCACCACCTCCTTGCCCGTGCCGCTTTCGCCGTGGATCAGAACGGTGCTGCGGAGGCTCGCCACCTCGCGCGCCAGCTCGAGCACCTGTTGCATGCGCGGGCTCTTGCAGATGATGTCGTGGAACTGGTAGCGCCGCTGAAGCTTTTTCCGCAGGATCAGGTTCTCGCGCTGCAGCCGCTTCACCTTGATGATGCGGCTGACCAGCAGGGAGATCTCCTCCGGGTTGCAGGGCTTGACGATGTACTCCTGCGCGCCCTCCTTGATGGCGGTGATGGCCGTGTCCACGGTGGCGTAGGCGGTGATGATGATGATGGAGGCGTCCGGGTGCAGCCGCCGGATCTCCATCAGCGTGTCGATGCCGTCCATGCCGCCCGGCATCTTCAGGTCGATGAAGTAGATGGCGTAATCGGTTCTCTTCGCCAGCTCCACCGCGTCGCGCCCGCTCGGGGCGGTGTCCACCAGGTAGCCGTCCTCGCGCAGCCATGCCGCCAGCGACTCGCACATGATCTCCTCGTCGTCGACCACGAGGATCTGCCACTGCGGTTTCATTCCTTCACCTCCCGGACGCGCGCGGCGCATGCTTCGCACAGCGCCTCGCCCTTCAAGTCGATCTGGCCAGCCTGCACAGAAAGCCGCATCACGCAGCCTGGAGCGGCGCAATGCACCAGCCCGAACAGGTGGCCCGCCTCGTGGACCGCCTCCTTGCGCGCCCGCTCCTCCAGCAGCGCATCGTTTCCGGGCAGCCCGTAAAACTGCTGCCGCAAACGCGCGATCGAAACCACGCCCGCGCGCCCGTTCAGTTGCGCCTGCCCGTAAACGAAGCTCAGCATCGGGATGTACAGATCCACGCCGGTGACGCCCAGCGCCTTCGGGATGCCGTCCGGCAGCGACGCCAGCACCGCCTCCAGCAGCGCCGGGGCGCTCCATTGCGAACGCCGGCGGTCCAGCGCTTCCGGCGGCGCCGCCAGGGGCTTCAGGCCGGCCACGCGCACCGGCAGGCAGGCTTCCAGCGCCTGCGCCATCGCGGGGATTACGCGGGGCGGCAGCGGTTCGGCGTCCGGCGCCCTGATCTCCATGAGGCCCAAGACCGTCACCCCCGCACCGCCCCGAGCGATTCGGCCCCGGGCGCCTTGCTCAGCGGAAGCCGGATGGTGAACACCGTACCCTGACCCGGCCGGCTGGAGACTTCGATGTCGCCCTGATGCGCCTGAATGATGCCGTAGGTCACCGCCAGTCCCAACCCGACTCCCTTGCCTTCCGGCTTCGTGGTGAAGAACGGATCGAAGATCCTCGGCAGCACCTCCGCCGGGATGCCCTCCCCGTCGTCCTGCACGCGAAGAATCGCATCGCCGTCCTTCGCTGTGGTCTCGATCCGAAGCGTTCCCTTTCCGTGCGGCTGCATCGCCTCGGCTGCATTCAGCACCAGGTTCAGCACCACCTGCTGCATCTGCGAGCGGTCGCAGTAGACCACCGGCAGACCCGGATCGAGCTGAAGGTCCACCTCCACGTTGGCCAGCTTCAGTTTGTGCGACACCAGCGAGAGGGTGGACGTGACGACCTGGTTCAGGTTCGTCTCGCCGTGATGCGGCGAGGAGCGCCGCGAAAAGGCCAGCAGATCGCCCACAATGCGTCCCACGCGCGTCGTCTCCGAGACGATTTGGCCCAGGTAGCGCCGGAAATCCGCCAGCCTCTCGGGCGGCACACCGTCTTCGCGCAGCAGGCGTTCCATCAGCTTCGCCAGGTTCAGCACGCCCGCCACGGGGTTGTTGATCTCATGCGCGACGCTGGCGGCGAGCTGTCCCAACGAAGCCAGGCGGTCGCTTTGCAGCAGCTTCTGATGGGCGCTCTTCAGTTCGCGCGTCCGCAGCTCCACCTTGTCTTCCAGTTCCTGTGTGAAGGAATTGATCCGGTCCACCGCGTCCTTCAACCGCACGCGCATGGCCTCGAAGGCGCGCGCGAGGTCGGTGATCTCGCCTGCCTGCTCGGGGATGCTCACCGGCACGTCCAGCTGCATGCGGCTGATCTCCTCCGTGCTGGCGATCAGATGCCCGATGGGGCGCGTGAAAAAGCGCCGCGCAAAAAAGTAGATCATCGGCAGGATCAGCAGGATCTCGCCCAACGCGCGCACGGCGATGCGCGTCTGCATGTTGGCCAGCTCTTCATCCACAACGTCCAGCTTGAGGCTCACCTCCAGCAGCCCCAGCACATTCACCTGCGGCGGATGGGCATGGCAGGCGGCGTTGCTGCATTGCGGCTCGTTCTGGATCGGCGTGATCACCGACAGCCGCCTAGGGCCCGCGGCCAGCGTCTGGATCCGCGTCCGCTCCCGCAGCGTGAGGTTTGTCAGTTTCAATCCACTCTTGTGGCAGTGTTGGCACTGCGGGTCGTCGCGTGTGAACCGGCGGCGGATGTCTTCCGGGTTGGTCGAAAAGGTCACCTCGCCCTGCCCGTTGAACAGCCGAAGGCGGTCGATCCCCTGCTTCTCCGCGATCGTCTGCATCGTCTGGTAGACGTCATCGCGGCGGTCGGCCAGCATCGCGTGCCAGGTGGCGGCTGTGATGCTGCCGGAGAGCTGGTCGGCGCCGGCGATCACCACGTCCAGCATGTGGCGCTCTTCAGCCCGGTAGATCGTGTAACCGGAAATGACGGCGATGACCGCCACCACGCCCGCCACGGCAATCATCAGCTTGGTGACCAGGCGCATATCGGATGTCTCTATCTGAATTATAGGCGCCCTGCATCCCGGGGCAGCACCGCTAGAAAGTCCGGCCGTCTTCCGGCAGGCTCACCACCGTGACGCCGCCCGGCGTCACGTGGTACCCCGCTGCGCGGTCGCGTTCCGGGTCCTCGCCGATCACCGTGCCCTCGGGCAGTTGCACTCCCGAGTCGATGATCGCCCGGCGGATCCGCGAGTAGCGCCCCACGTTCACCCCGTGCAGCAGGATCGAGTCTTCAATGTCGCAGTAGGAATTCACGCGCACGCCCGGGCTCAGCAGCGAGTGGTGCACCCTGCCGCCGGAAACGATCACTCCCGGCGCCACAATCGAATCCGTGGCCACGCCCATGCGCCGTCCTCCCTGCGCAAAGACGAACTTCGCCGGCGGCGCCTGCGGCATCCGCGTGCGGATGGGCCACTCGGTGTCGTACAGGTTGAACTCCGGCGTCACGCTCACCAGGTCCATGTTGGCCTCGTAATAGGCGTCGATGGTGCCCACGTCACGCCAGTAGCGCACGCACTTGCGGTTCAGGTCGCGGAAATCGTACGCCGTCACGCGGTGTGTGCGAGTCAGGGCCGGGAGCACGTTCTTGCCGAAATCATGCTCGGAGCCCGCGTCGGCGGCGTCGGCGCGCAGCGCCTCCACCAGCACGCGCGTGTTGAAGACGTAAATCCCCATCGACGCCGAAATCATGTCCGGGTCGAACGCCGAAGGCGCCGGCCGCCCGTGCTGCGGTTTCTCCTCGAAGCCCCTCACGCGGTACGTCCCCGGTTCGATATCGACGACGCCGAACCGCGCCGCTTCTGCCGGCGGCGTCTGGATGGTGGCGATGGTCACATCCGCCGCGTGCTGCAGATGCCAGTCC
This sequence comes from uncultured Arcobacter sp., assembly GCA_964458495.1. Classification (GTDB taxonomy): domain Bacteria; phylum Acidobacteriota; class Terriglobia; order Bryobacterales; family Bryobacteraceae; genus JANWVO01. The sequence goes on along the minus strand of CAYWJB010000008.1, from coordinate 129,360 downwards.
GCCATTTCCATGTAATCCATCTTGTAGATGTGGTCCGCCGCCAGAATCAGCACCAGATCCGGCTTCTCAACGGCGATGCTCTCCAGGTTCTGGTACACGGCGTCCGCCGTGCCCAGATACCAGTCCGAATGCACCCGCTTCATCGGCGGGATTGCTTCGATGAATTCTCCCATTTCGCCGGAAAACAGACCCCAGCCCTCGCGAATATGGCGGGCCAGTTCCAGCGACTTGTATTGCGTGAGGCAAAAAATCCGCCGCAAGCCGGAATTGACGCAGTTGGAGAGTGTGAAATCGATGATCCGGTAATAGCTGCCGAAGGGAACGGCGGGCTTGGCCGTCCGGCGGGTCAGGGGATACAGCCGTTCGCCCGCCCCTCCGGCCAGAAGGATGGCGAGTACGCTCTGCATCTCTCCTCTCAGGATATGCGGCTACACGGCGGCCTTGGCTCAGGAGCGTTCCCCGGCGGAGCCGCAGTCCGCGGTTTCCCGCCGCCAGCGGCGCGCGAAGCGCGAGCCCTACTCCTCGACTTCGAACCGCACAGGCTGCTCGATCAGCTTGGGCTCCTTGCCCCGCGTCAGAATCATCAGACGGTAGCGGATGCCGGGCTTCGCCGCCTTCGGGATCACGCTCTTCATCGTGGTGGCGTCCTGCTCTTTGATCGGGATCTCAATGTCGTTCTGGCCGTCAGTCAAGTACAACTTGGCCACAAACTGCTTGTCCAGGTTCTCGCCCGTCACGACAATTTCGGTGCCGGCTTTTCCGCTCATCGGCTCCACCGACGTGCAGCGCGGGATCGGTTCCTGGGCCGACACAGGAGGAGCGGCAAGGATTCCCACCAGCAGCGCCGCCAGCCACATGAAAGACAACCGCATCTGAAATTCCTCCTACTTCGATCCTAGGCGCGGCCGCAGCCGAATGCAAGAGGGAAGAGTCAGGATTTCGAGGAAGATTTCTACATCTCGCTCTCCGCACGCTTCCCGTCGGCGACCGGCCTGGCACCGGCACACATCCATCCCTTGTATCTTGAATGGGTTGCAGAGGTTACAGAAATCGCTCGCGGCCGCCCGGCCGCGCCTGCGCCGCCGGCTAGCGCTCCGAATCCGGCAGGTGGAGCCCCTTGTGAATCGCATACAGCGCCAGCTCCAGCCGGTCTGAAACCCCGAGCTTGTCGAAGATGTTGTGGAGATGGTTCTTCACCGTCTGTTCGCTGATGAACATTTTCTCCGCCATCTCCTTGTTCTTGTAGCCCTGCGCCACCAGAGCCACAATCTCGCGCTCCCGGGCGCTCAGCGGCGAGCGCTCCCGCACGCGCCCTCCCTGCACGGGGGCGGGTTCCGCCGTCGCGGACGCAAACTGCCGCATCACGGCTGCCGTCGTCTGTGAATCGAGCCAGATTTCGCCGGCATGCACCTTGCGGATGCTCTTCACGATCAGTTCCGACGCCGTCTGCTTCAGCACAATCCCTCGCGCGCCCATCTTCATCGCCTGGACAAACTCGTTCTTGTCCTCGCTCGCCGTCAGAATGATGACCTTCGCCGGGCAGTTCTTTTGCTGCAGCGTCTGCAGCGTCGAGATGCCGTCCAGGTTCGGCATCCGGAGATCCAGCAGGATAATGTCCGGTTGGTGCTGCGCCACCTGATCCAGCACCTCGCGCCCGTCCGAGGCCATCGCCACCACCTCGATGTCATCCTCCAGGCTCAGCATCTTCTTCAGCCCGTCCCGGACAATGGGGTGGTCGTCGGCGATCATCACCCGGATCCTGGAGGGCGTGGAGGAGCCGGCTGTCTGCTCGTGCATCTCGTCCTTCTCTGTCGGACCCATAGTACCTCCGGCCGGGCTTCCTCAGTTCAATTCTAGGAGGACCCAGTACTAAAGTAAACTACGCAGCCGCCCCAAGTTTTTCGTCCAAGAAACCTCAGAATCCGCTCAGGCGATCGTACTAAAGTGGCCCGTTACGGGCGCATCCCCGGTCTCAACCTCCGCGCCGCGGCCGGCTCGAAGCAGGGCATCTGCCGCGCCTGCACCTCGAGCTTGCCCTCGCGGATCCGGATTTCGACCCGCGTCGGACTGCCGGGCGCAAAGTCCGCGTCCAAGGTTGCGCCGCCGATACGATAGCCCCTGAGCGCCACCGGCGCGCCGCCGCAAGGCAGGCGCGGCGTCACCACGAGCCGGCCCTCCATCGCGTCAGGCTCCAGCCCCAGCAGCCCTCCGAAAACGGGCCGGATCAACGCCACGGAACTGAACAGCTGGTGCGGCACAGCCCGCGGCCCCGGCGCCAGCCGGTCTCCGCTGAAATACTCGGCCAGAAACCCCGCACCGCCCAGCCCGGCTGCCTGGCGCAAGCCGTCGAGCGCCGCCATCGCCGCCGCCGGCTGCCCGTGGCGGAACAGCGCCAGCAGCACCTGCGAGGTGACGAACGGCCAAACGCTGCCGTCGTTGTAGCCCAGCGGGTTGTAGTACGGGCTGTCGGTGGCGAACAGACGCGCCCCCCATGGAGTCATCAACTTGTCTGACACAAGCGAAGCCGACGCGCGCCGCGCCAGCGATTCGTTAATGCCGCCTTCGGCCAGCAGCATGCCCTGCCAGGCGGAGTTCGCCTCGTAGCGCGTGCCATCTCCGAGTTCAGCGAAGGCGAACACGTCCTTGCCGGGCACGAACCATCTCTCCACCGCTGCGCGCGCCTTCGCATACAGGGCCTCCGCCTCGCGCGCCGAAGCCTCTTCGCCCTTCCACCGCGCCATCCGCGTCCAGCCGCGCAGCCCGGCCAGCCATACCCCCTGAAGATAGATGTCCCGCGCCACCCTTCCGCTCAGCGCGCCGGTTTCCACCGCCGCCGCTCCGCCCTTCAGGTTCGAAAGAAGCCCGTCGTCATCGAGCATCGTGTGCGTGAAGCGCCAGGCGCGCTCCAGTTGCTGCCAGTGCCGATGGAGCCACTCCCTGTCGCCTGTCTGCCGCAAATAGAACTCCGCCGTGTGCAGGAACAGCGGGGTTGTATCGGCGTGATAGTAGCCGTAAGGATAGCCAGGCCAGTCGATCAGCGCCGCCGACTGCGTCCACTCATGCATGATCTTGCCGTCGGCGCGCTGCCGCTCGAGCAGGAAATCCAGCGCAGCCCGTGCACCTTCGAAGTCGCCGTAGTCGAGCATTGCCCACACGCTCATCATCGTGTCGCCGCCGAAATACCAGCCGAAGCCCGGCCGCTGGCTCGCGCCGGAAGGCGCCCAGCCGGCCACCAGTCCGCAGCCAACTCCTTCGTTGCAGGCCCATCCCCGCTCGATCGCCGCGCGCGACCAGTCATAGGATTCGGTGAACGGCCCCCACTTGAGCTGCGCCGTTCGGTCCAGAAACGTGCGGTAATGCTCTTCGGCCTCTTGCAGGATGCGTTCCGGCGCCGTGATGGCCTCGTCGTAATCCTTCCTCGAGGCTGCGAACAGAATCGGCACGGGGCCGGACCTCTCGACTTCAAACTCGATCGCCACCGTGCGGTCCGGCAGCTGATGCCCGATCTGCTCGCTGATGCGCCGGAACGCCGGCGAACCCAGCACCGGGCGAAACCGCCGCTGCCCCTCTGTGAACGTCAGCACGCCCGCTTTGGCATCCCACGACGTCGATTGCCCGCCGAACGAGGCGGGCCACATCGGCTGCATCTCCGGCACGAAAGTGGCGCGGAATCGCAGCGGCCGCGAAGTATCCACATCCAGCAGAACCGCCGCCACGGGCCTCGATGGCGACGCCGCCCACGTCTGGCGCAGCGTGAACGCCGGATGCACGTGCACGAGCGCTGCCGCATGGGGCCGGATCTCGGCCGTCTCCGCCAGTTCGCTCAGAGGAACCGGATCGAGCGCGCCGTCCACATACACGGAAAGGCGGAAATCGCGCACCAGCTTGATCGGGAAAACCCATGCCTCCAGCCGCCCGTCCTCGCTTCCCAGCAACGCCGCGCGCCGGCCATTGGCGGCCATGTATTTTGAGGGCTGAGCGGGTTTTTCCATCCACGGCGGCGCCCCGCACGCGCAAGCCGCCGCCAGCAGGGCCGCGTAACGGATGAGCATGGTTCGCATCCTTGAATTGCTAGAGTATGTCTTTCGAGATCTTCTCATGAAGCGCCTCCTGGTGATTCTGGCTTGCTTGGCCCCGGCCAGCGCGCAGGAAACGCTCACGCTGGATGCCGCCGTCGGGCGCGCCCTCGCCTCGCACCCGCTCCTGGCGGAAGGCACGCAGCGCGTGGAATCCGCCCGCGGACAGCTCCGCCAGGCGCCGCTGACCTTCAACCCGAAGCTCGTGCTGCAGGCCGAGAATTACCGTAACTGGGGCTCGCGGCCCATTCTCACCAGCCGCGAGACCGACGATTTCGCCTACCTCCAGCAGACCTTCGAAACCGCCGGCAAGCGCGGCAAGCGCGCCGAACTGGCCTCGCGCGGCCTGCGCTCGGCAGAACTCGAACTGGAAGTCCTGCGCCGCAACATCGCCCGCGACGTTTCCCTCGCCTACTGGGCCGCTCTCGGCGCTCAAAGAATGCACGAATTGCTGCTGGAAAGCGTCCGCAATTTCCAGAAAATCGTCGAATATCACGAGATCCGGGTGCGCGAAGGGGCCATGGCCGAAAACGACCTCCTGCGCGTGCGCCTGGAGCTGGGCCGCATCGAGCTGGCCGCCAACAACGCCGCCCTCGATGCCGCCAAGGCGCGCATCGAACTGTTCCGGGCCATGGGGCAGGCCGAGTTTCCCGGCGTCCGCTTCGCCGAACCCTTGCAGACCGAACTCGGCGGCCCCACCCAGGCGGCCGTCGAAGAAGTCCTCGAACGCCGGCCCGAGGCCCGGCTGGCGCGCGAACGGCTCCAGCAGGCGCGTGCCAACCTCGTCCTGCAACGCGCCAACGCCACGCCCAATTTCGACGCGCTGTTCGGCTACAAGCGGTCCATGGGAGAAAACACTCTCATCGCCGGGCTCCAGTGGGACCTGCCCGTGCTCAACCGCAACCAGGGCAACGTGCAGAGCGCCTCGGCCGACATCAAGGCCGCCGAGGCCAACCTGGCCGCCACCGAGGCCATCATCCGCGCCGAGGTGCAGGCGGCGGCGGCCGAGTATGAAACCCGGCGCCTGCAGATCCGCGACCTCGTAGGGCGCCTGCGGCAGCAGGCCGGGGAAACCTCGAAGATCGCCCAGGCCGCCTACCGCCTCGGAGGAGCTGACCTGCTGCGCCTGCTCGACGCCGAGAGACTCCGGATCGAAATCGAACTCGTCCACTATCGCGCGTGGATGGAGTACCGCCAGAGCATGGAAGTGCTCGCCTACGCGCTGGGGGTGAAGCCATGAGAAGGGCGGTTCTGTTCCCCGTTGTCCTGTGCTTGCTGGCCGCCTGCCAGAAAGAGCCACCCCGGGCGGCGCCGGAGACCGCTGCGCCATCCTCGGCCCCCCGTTACGTCGAACTCGACCAGGCGGCGCTCCGGCAGGCGGGGCTGCGCATCGAAGCGGCCGAGGTGCGCTCCGTGCCGCTCACTGTCCGCGCCAACGGCCGCTTGTCCGCCAATGAGGAGCGCACCTGGCGCGTCGGCGCGATCACCGACGGCCGCATCATGAGCGTGCTCGTCCGCGTTGGCGATGCCGTGCAGAAGGGCCAGGTGCTGGCGCGAATGTTCAGCCACGACGTCCACGAGTCCCGCGCCCTCTACCGCCGCGCCGTCGCCGAATACCACCGCCTGCAATCCAACCTCGAATACGCCCGCCGCCAGCGCGACCGCATGCGGCGCCTGTTCGAAATGAAAGCCGCCAGCCAGGAGCAGCTCGACACCGCGGAAAATGAACTCCGTAACGCCGAAACAGCCCTGCGCGCCGCCGAGATCGAGATGACCCGCACGCGCCAGCACCTCGTCGAGTTCCTTGAAATCCCCGTCGAGGGCCCGGAACACCGCGTGCCCGGCGAAGCCGCTCTCTCCGACGACGACTTGATCCCGATCCGTGCTCCGGCCGGAGGCATCGTGCTCAGCCGCATGGTCACCGCCGGCTCCGTCGTCCAGCCCTCCGGCGAGCTGTTCGTCATCAGCGACCTCTCCTCCATTTGGGTCATTGCCAACGTGCAGGAGGAGTTTCTGCCCCGCGTGCGCCCGCGCATGGCCGCGCTGGTCTCCGTGCAGGCGTACCCGGAGCGCCGCTTCGCCGGGCGCGTCATCCGCGTCGACGAAAAACTGGATCCCGAAACACGCACCGTGCAGGCCATCGTCGAGATCGACAACCGCCACGGACTGCTGCGCCCCGAAATGTATGCCGTCGTCGAACTGGAAGCCGGCTCGAGCGAGCGGGCGCTGCTCATCGCCCAGACGGCGATCCAGGACCTCAACGGCCAGCCTGCCGTGTTTGTGGAAACACGCCCGGGACGCTTCGAACCGCGACCCGTGGAAACGGGCAGAACGCTCGACCGCCTGGTCGAGATCCGCCGCGGCCTCGCCGCCGGCGAACGCGTCGTCGCCGAGGGAAGCTTCGTGCTCAAGTCCCACCTGCTGAAGTCGACCCTTTCCGAGGATTAGCGCATGCTCCAGCGCATTATCGACTTCCACCTGCGCAACCGCTGGCTCGTGCTGCTGGGCGCGCTGCTGGTGGCAGGCTTCGGCCTGTGGGTCATGTGGAACATTCCGGTGGATGCGTTCCCGGATCTGACCAATAACCAGGTGGTCGTCGTCACCGAATGCCCGGCCATGGCCCCCGGCGAGGTCGAGCAGCTTGTCACGTTCCCCATCGAAAGCGCCCTCATGGGCATCCCGCGCACGCAGGGCATCCGCTCCATCTCGAAGCTGGGCCTCTCCATGGTCACGCTCATCTTCGACGACGACGTCAACACGTGGTTCGCGCGCCAGCTGGTGAACGAGCGGCTCCAGGAGGTGCGCGGGCGGCTCCCGCAGGGGCTCGACCCCGTGCTCGGTCCCATGGCGACTGCCTTCGGGGAGGTCTACCAGTACACGGTGGAAGGCGAGGGCTACTCGGCGATGGATCTGAAGACCATCCATGACTGGCAGATCCGCTTCGCCCTGCGCACCGTACCCGGAGTAAACGAGGTCAACAGCTGGGGAGGGGAGACCAGGCAGTACGCCATCGTCGTAGATCCCGTCAAGCTTCAGCGCTACGGGCTGGATCTGCGCGCGGTTTTCGAGCGCGTCCGGGACAACAACGCCAATTTCGGCGGCGGCTTCATCGAGCACGCCATGGAACAGTACACCGTGCGCGGGCTCGGGCGCGTGGAGAGCCTCGCGGATCTTGAGCGCATCGTCCTGCTGGCGCGCGCCGGCACGCCCGTGCTGCTGCGCGATGTGGCCAGGATCCGCCTCATGCCCATGCCGCGGCAGGGCGCCACGCTGCGCGACGGCAAAGGAGAGACAGTGAGCGGCATGGCCATCATGCTCAAGGGCGAAAACGGCAAGCGCGTCATCGAGCGTGTCAAGGCCAAACTCGCTTCCCTGCGGCTGCCCGAGGGCGTGCGCGTCGTGCCCTTCTACGACCAGAGCGCCGTGATCGACGGCACAATCCACACTGTCACGCGCGCCCTGGTCGAGGGCGGCGCGCTGGTGATCGTGATCCTCTTCCTCTTTCTCGGCAACGTGCGCGCGGCCCTCATCGTCGCCGCCGTGATCCCGCTCTCCATGCTGTTCGGCTTCATGGGCATGGCTGTGTTCGGCGTCTCGGCGAACCTGATGAGCCTCGGCGCCATCGACTTCGGCATGATCGTCGACGGCTCCGTCGTCATGATGGAGAACGCCGTGCGCCGGCTTCGCCGCTCGGACTGCGCCCAGGACCAGGCGGCCTGCCTCGAGCGCATCCGCGTCGCCGCCCACGAGGTCTCCCGCCCCATCGTCTTCGCCGTGGCCATCATCATCGCCGTCTACCTGCCCGTCTTCTTTCTGGAAGGTCTCGAGGGACGGATGTTCCGCCCCATGGCCATCACCGTCTGCTCGGCGCTGCTCGGAAGTCTGATCCTGGCTTTGACGGTCGTGCCTGCGGCGGCCTCCGTCCACCTGCGGCCGGGCATGAAGACCCACTCGGAGCGCTGGATGGAGTGGCTCCGTGTGCGCTACCTGGCATTGCTGGCGCGGGCGCTGCGGCGCCGCGCTTGGCTCGTGCTCGGCAGCGCCGCTGTGCTCGCCGTTGCAGTCGCATCGGTGGCCTTTATCGGCACGGAGTTTATCGCCCGGCTCGACGAGGGCTCCATCCTGATCGAGACCCGCAAGATGCCGGGCATCTCGCTCACCGACTCGGTCAAGATCAGCAACCAGGTGGAGAAGATCATCCTCACCTTCCCCGAGGTCTCCGGCGTCGTCACCCGCATCGGACGGCCCGACGTCGCCACCGAGGCCATGGGGATCAACCAGGGCGACGTCTACGTGCTGCTCAAGCCCCGCGAGCAGTGGACCCGCTTCCGCACAAAAGCGGAGCTGATCGACGCCCTCGACCACGCTCTTCAGGTCGTGCCGGGCGTCAGCTACAACTTCACGCAGCCCATGGCCATGCGGCTCGACGAGACCATCTCCGGCATCAAGGCCGATGTCGCCGTGAAGATCTTCGGCGAGGATCCGCGCGTGCTCGAGCAGTTGGCGGAGCGCGCCCTGCGCGTCATCTCCACGGTTCCGGGCGCCGCCGACGAGCAGATGGAGATCGTCTCCGGCGTCGCCGAACTGCGCGTCGAGGTCGACCGCGAGGCTCTTGCCCGCTACGGCCTGAACATCAGCGACGTCCAGGACATGATGGACGCCGCCATCGGCGGCCGCACCGTCTCCGAGTTCATCGAAGGCCAGCGCCGCTTCGCCATCGTCGTGCGCTTGCCGGAAAGCTACCGCGCCAATGATGAAGCCGTCCGAGGGCTCATCCTCAACGCCCCTGGCGGCGAGCGCGTCCGCCTCGGGCAGGTGGCCCGCGTCACCATGGCCCGCGGCCCTGAAGTCATCTCCCGCGAAAACGGGCAGCGCCGCATCGTCGTCCAGTGCAACGTCCGCGGCCGCGACCTCGGCAGCTTTGTCGCCGAAGCCGAACAGCGCCTCGGCGGCGAACTCCAGCTGCCTGCGGGCTATTCCATCGACTGGGGCGGCCAGTTCGAAAACCAGCGCCGCGCGATGCGCCGCCTGATGATCGTCGTGCCCGCCTCCATCCTCATCATCTTCGGCTTGCTGTTCTTCACTTTCTCCAGCGCCCGCCAGGCCCTGCTCATCCTCACCAACGTCCCCTTCGCCTTCATCGGCGGCATCGCCGCCCTGTGGCTGCGCGGGCTCAACCTCAACATCTCCGCCGCCATCGGCTTCATCGCCCTGTTCGGCGTCGCCGTGCTGAACGGCATCGTGCTCGTCAGTTCCATCAACCGCCTGCGCCAGCTCGGGATGCCCATGGAGCAGGCGCTGCTGACCGGCGCGGGCATCCGCTTGCGCCCCGTTCTGATGACCGCCCTCGTGGCCAGCTTCGGCTTCCTCCCCATGGCGCTGGCCACCACCACCGGCGCCGAAGTCCAGCGGCCGCTCGCTTCCGTCGTCATCGGCGGCCTCGGCTCCTCCACCTTCCTCACGCTCTTCCTGCTGCCGTTGATGTATCCGTGGTTTTCGCCGCGCCCCGCCGAACTGCCCCTGCCCTACGAAGCGGACGAACTCGCCCGCGCCATCGAGCAGGAAGTCGAGTGAGCCGCCTCAAAAGTCGATCGACGCCAGCATCTGGCTCGGCTTCATCCCGAAGGCGCGCGCAATCGCCAGCAGGCTCTCCATCGACGGCAGGTTTGCCCCCCGCTCGATGGAGCTGATCTGGCTCACGCTCAGCCGCGTCGCCGCCGCCAGGTCCTTCAGCGACCAGTCCCGCTCCGCCCGCAACACGCGGATCCGCTGGCCGAGCTTTTCCCGCAGCCGCCCGGTCAACGCGCGCCCCAGCCCGTAGCGCTCCGCCGCATTCGCCAGCGCCTGCCTCAGCTGCCCCAGCGTGAACGGCTTGGCCAGATAGTCGAAGACATTCTTCTTGAACGTCGCCCGCATGTCTTCGAGCGACGGATGGCCCGTCACGATGATCACGCACAGCTCCGGCCAGCGCCGCAGCAACTCTTCCAGCACCTCGTCGCCCCGCGTGCGCCCCATCTTCATGTCCAGCAGCACGATGTCCGGGCGCCGCTCCTCCGCGGCCTCGAACAGCGCATCGGCGCGCTCGAACACGCGCACCGCATACTGCCCCTCGTCCGAAAGCAGGTCCTCGATGTATGTCAGGAAATCGCGGTCGTCGTCCAGCACCGCAATGTCGATCAGCTCCTGCTCCTGCGGCCCTTCGCTCATGCTCCTTCCTCTCCTTCCGGCGCAGGCAACACCACCTCCAGCGCCGCGCCGCCCGTCTCTCTGTTGTAGGCGCGGATCGACCCGCCGTGCTGGCTCACGATCCCCTGCGCCACCGTCAGCCCCAGGCCCGTTCCCTGCGCGTCCAGCCGTTCGCTGACAAACGCATCGAACACCTCGGGCAGGATCTCCGGCGGAATGCCCGGCCCGTTGTCCTCCACCGTGATCCGCACCGCCCGCCTGCCGTCCAGCGCCGCCGCCTCCGTCCGCACGGCGATCTCGCCGCTGCCCGCCGCCACGGCCATCAAAGCGTTCCGCAGCAGGTTCACGAACACCTGCACCAGACGCCCGGAATTCCCGCACACCCGCATCCCGTCCGGCACATCCAGCCGGAACGCCACCTCGCCCGCCTTCTCGTCGATCCCCACCAGGTGCCACGCCTCCTCCACCACCGGGCGCAGCTCCACCGGTTCCATCGCCTCCCGCCGCAGCCGCGCGAAGTCCAGCAGCGAGGCGCTGATCTTCCTCAGCCGGTCCGTCACCCGCATCATCCGCTCCAGCCGGGACCGCGTCGCCGCGTCGCACGCCTTCTCCAGCATCTTCTCGATCGAACCGTGCAGCACGGCCAGCGGCGTGTTCATCTCGTGCGCCACGCTCGCGCTCAGCATGCCCAGGCTCACCAGCCGGTCCTGTGCCTCCAGGTTGCGCTTGGCCTGCTCCAGCTCGTCCTCGCGCCGCCGCAGCGCCCGCACCGTGTCGTTGTGCGAGCGCAGGATCATTCCGATTTCGTCGCCGGGGATGAACGGCTCGCCGATGATCTCCGCCTGCCTGTCGCCGCGCCGCGTCGCCGCGTCCGCCGCAAGCAGCAGCCGCAGAGGCTGATACACGTAGCGCGGCAGGATCACCAGTTCCAGCAGCAGCACAGCCAGCACATACAACACGCCAAGCGCCGCGAACAGCGCCAGCTGCACGCCCGCCACCACGCTCTCGTAGAACCGCACCGGCAACGTCAGCCGGTAGTAGCGCGCCGTGCCAGGAATCAGCTTGTAGATGTGCTCGCCCGGCGAGCGCCAGATCCGCCCCGGGTAACGCCCCATCCACCGCACCGCCTCCTCCGGCAGCCCGAACTCCGCCGCCGTGCCCTGCCGCAAATCGTAAGGACGCAGCGCCAGCTCGTCGCCCGCTTCCGGAGAGAGCGCCGAGAATGCATTCAGGATCAGCGTCATCTCCCGCTCCTGCGCCTGCCGCATCCGCCCCTCGACAACGTCGATCACCGTGAAATATACTGCACAGGCCAGGAGCAGGAAGAAGCTGTTGTGCAGCACCATCAGCTTCGGCCGGACCCTCAGGTCGCCAAACCGCCGGCTGACGCCGGTCAGCGGCCGCGCCTCCATCAGGCGCGCCGGAAGCCCGGGCGCCGCCCCGATCGGCTGCGTCCTTTCCGGCCCCTGTGGCATCTCATTATTGCCGGACAAGAATTCTTGCTCCTATTGCGGAAATAGTATGGCTGTGGTAGAAAAAAGTACAAGTGCTCCGGCGCGCCCGGGGCGCGTGGAGCTGCCAGGCCAGTTCAGAGGGGCTGAAGCGGATTCCCCACACACAGACATCCTGCCATGAGTGCATTCTTCTCGAAGCAGTTCGACACGAAACTGCGCCTCGCCGCCGCCGCAGTCGTCGTTGTCCTCGGCACGGGCGGCGCCGTCGCAGCTTACCTCTTGCATCCCCGGCAGCTCGACACCGGCTACACCCCCGTGCAGCCTGTGCCTTACAGCCACAAGTTGCATGCCGGCAACCTCGGCATGGACTGCCTCTATTGCCACACCACCGTGGCGCAGTCGAACTATGCCGCCGTCCCCATGACGGAAATCTGCATGAATTGCCACGTGCGGGTGAAGGAGAAAAGCCCCAAGCTCCAGCCCGTGCGCGACAGCTACGCCACCGGCAAGCCCGTCGAGTGGGTCAAGGTGCACCGCCTCCCCGACTACGTCTATTTTAATCACCGCGCTCACGTCACTGCGGGCGTGAGCTGCGTCAGCTGCCACGGACGCGTCGATCAGATGACGGAAGTCCGCCAGGTGCAGCCGCTCTCCATGGCGTGGTGCCTCGATTGCCACCGCAACCCCGCCCCGCATGTGCGCCCGCCCGAGCTCGTCACGCGCCTCGACTGGCAGCCCGAAGGCGACCCCGCCGTGCTCGGCGCCAGGCTGATCCGGGAAAAGGGCATCCACCCGCCCGATAACTGCTCCGCTTGTCACCGTTGATTCCGGGCCTGCGACCATGAACGAACTTATTCAGCTCAATCTCTCCAGCCTCACCGGCAGGAAATACTGGCGCAGCCTCAACCAGCTCGCCGACACGCCGGAGTTCCGCCAGTGGGTCGAACGCGAGTTCCCTGAAGGCGCCTCCGAGTTGCTCGATAGCGGCTCGCGCCGCACGCTGCTCAAGCTGATGGCCGCCGGCTTCGGCCTCGCCGGCCTTACCGCCTGCCGGCGCCCCGTAGAGAAGATCCTTCCGTTGTCGAAGGGCGTCGAGGGCTACGTGCACGGCCGCCCGCTGCACTACGCCACCGCCGTCGAAGCCTGCGGCGTGGCAACGGGGCTCGTCGTCGAATGCAACGACGGCCGCCCCACCAAGGTCGAGGGCAATCCCCGCCACCCTTGCTCGCTCGGCGCCACCAACGCCTTCCAGCAGGCGATGATCCTCGATCTCTACGACCCGGACCGCGCCCGGCAAGTGCAGAAGCAGGGTGTCAAGTCCAGCTGGGCGGACTTCGAGGCCTGGTGGCTCGAGCAAAACACGAAGCTCGGCGACGGGTCGGGGCTGCGCATCCTCTCGTCCCGCTCCACCTCGCCCACGCTGGATGCGCTGAAGGCCGAGATCGCGAAGAAATACCCGCAATCGGTCTGGGTCGAGTACGAGCCGGTGAGCTTCGACCGTGTTCTCGAAGGCGCCCGCCTCGCCTTCGGGCAGCCCCTCCAGCCGCACTACCGCTTCGATCAGGCTGACGTCATCGTCGCCCTCGATTGCGACTTCTTGGGTCTGGACACCCTCTCCGCGCAGCCGGTCCGGCAATTCGCCTCCCGCCGCCGTCCCGAAGAGGGCCGGGAACTGAACCGGCTCTACGCCGTAGAGGCCAACTTCACCGTCACCGGCGCCATGGCCGATCATCGCCTGCGCGCCCGCGCCTCTGACATCGCCGCCTTCGCTCTCGCGCTGGCGCGCGAGCTCAACGTCACTGGCGCCGAGCTCAACATCGTCAACCAGCCCGCCGCCCGCGAACGCAAGTTTCTCGCTGCCGTGGCCAAGGACCTGCTCGCGCACCGCGGCCGCTCGCTCGTCGTCGCCGGCCCACGGCAGCCCGCCGAGGTGCATGCGCTCGTCGCCGTGATCAATCAGGCTCTCGGCAACACGGGGCAGACCGTTTCCTATACGCGCCCGCCGTATCAGCCTTCCGATTCGCTCGCCGCGGTGCAGAAGCTCGCCGAGGACCTCGCCGCCGGACGCGTCTCCGCGCTCTTTGTGCTCGGCGGCAATCCCGTGTTCACTCTCCCTGCCACCGCCGACTGGGCCGGGCTCTTCCGCAAGACCACGGCCGTCGTGCTGGCCTCCGACGAGAACGAAACGTGGAAGGCGGCCGCATGGCAGCTGCCGGAAGCGCACCCGTTCGAGTCGTGGGGCGACGTGCGCGCCCTCGATGGCACGGCCAGCATCCGGCAGCCGCAGATCCAGCCGCTTTACGGCGGCCGCAGCGCCCTCGAAATCGCAGCGCTCATCGCCGGGCGCACCGAGCGCCGCGGCCACGACCTGGTGCGCTCCTTCTGGGCCGCCCAGTGGGGCGCGGACGCTGAGACAAAGTGGAAGAAGGCGCTCTACGAGGGCGTGATCGAGGGCACCGCCCTCCCGCGTGTCGACGCCAAGGCCGATGCGCCGCGCGTTTTCGCCGCCGTGCAGGCGGCGCTGAAGCCCGCACCGCCGGGCGTCGAGGCGGTGTTTTATCCCTCCTGGCACGCGTTCGACGGCCGCTTCGCCAACAACGCCTGGCTCCACGAGACGCCCGACCCGATGACCAAGCTCGTCTGGGACAACGCCGCGCTGCTGAGCCCCGCCACCGCCAGGCGGCTCGGCGTGAAGGACGGCGATGTGCTCGAGATCACCTCGGGCGGCCGCCAGGCGCGCTGCCCGGCGCTCGTGCTGCCCGGCCACGCCGACGATTCCATCTCGCTCCAGCTCGGCTTCGGGCGCTCCGCCTGCGGCCGCGTCGGCCGCGGCGTCGGCCATCGCGTCGAAGGCTTGCGCGCCGCCTCCAACTTCTGGTTCGGCCCGGCCGAGGTCCGCAACACCGGCGCCACTTACAGGCTCGTGACCACGCAGGAGCATCACACGCTGGTCGAACCCATCACCGGGCTCAAGCGCCACAACATCGTCGAGGAGTTCACCCTCGGCGAATACCGCCACCGCGCCGAACACGGCAAGCACGAGCCGCATCCCGCAACGGACCTGTTCCCCGAGTTCGACTATTCGAAGGGCTACCAGTGGGGCATGGCCATCGACCTGAGCGCCTGCATCGGCTGCAACGCCTGCATGGTGGCCTGCACCGCCGAGAACAACATCCCCGTCGTCGGCAAGGATCAGGTGTCGAAAGGCCGCGAAATGCACTGGATCCGGCTCGACCGCTACTTCAGCGGTGAAGAGGACGACCCGCAGGCCGTCATGCAGCCCATGGCCTGCGTCCAGTGTGAGAAGGCGCCCTGCGAAAGCGTCTGCCCCGTCGCTGCCACCGCCCATAGCCCCGAAGGCATCAACGAGATGGCCTACAACCGTTGCGTGGGCACCCGCTACTGCCTCAACAACTGCCCCTACAAGGTCCGCCGCTTCAACTTCCTCAACTGGAACAAAGACGTCCCCGAGATCCGCAAAATGGTCTTCAACCCGGACGTCACCGTTCGCATGCGAGGCGTCATGGAGAAGTGCAACTACTGCGTCCAGCGCATTGAGGAGAAGCGCTCGCAGGCCAAGGCTGAAGGCCGCCGCCCCATCCGCGACGGCGAGATTGTCACCGCCTGCCAGCAGGCGTGCCCCGCCGACGCCATCGTCTTCGGCAATATCAACGACCCCGAAAGCCGCGTCTCGAAGCTCAAGCGCCAGGCGCGCGACTACTCCGTGCTCGAAGAGCTCAACACCAGGCCGCGCACGTCCTACCTGGCGCGCGTCCGCAATCCCAACCCGGAGCTTGTCTGACCCATGGCCGATCTCGCACTCGATCCGCGAATGGAACTCAACCCGCCCCTCGTACGGGGCGGCATGACCTACACCGACGTCACCGCCAAGATCAGCTCCATCGTCGAGGGCAAGCCGCCAAAGCAGTGGTATATCGCCATGGCGTTCGCCGTGCCCCTGGCACTGCTGCTGTTCGCCTGCCTTGGCTACCTTGTCGCCACAGGCATCGGCGTCTGGGGCAACAACTCGCCCGTCGGCTGGGGCTGGGACATCACCAACTTCGTCTGGTGGATCGGCATCGGCCACGCGGGCACGCTGATTTCGGCGATTCTGTTCCTGTTCCGCCAGAAGTGGCGGACTTCGATCAACCGCGCGGCGGAAGCCATGACGCTGTTCGCAGTGGCTTGCGCGGCGATTTACCCGCTGTTCCATACCGGCCGTCCCTGGCGCGCCGCCTACTGGCTGTTCCCGCTGCCCAATGAACTGCTCCACATGTGGCAGAACTTCCGCAGCCCGCTCATGTGGGACGTTTTCGCCGTCTCCACTTACGGCACCGTCTCCGCCCTCTTCTGGTTTGTCGGACTGATCCCCGATCTCGCCACCTTGCGCGACCGCGCCACCACGCCGTTGCGCAAGACCATCTACGGGCTGCTCAGTCTCGGCTGGCGCGGCTCGGCCACGCAGTGGCGCCACTACGAGCTCGCCTACCTGCTGCTGGCAGGGCTCTCCACGCCGCTCGTCCTCTCCGTGCACTCCATCGTGTCCTTCGACTTCGCCACCTCGCTCCTGCCCGGCTGGCACACCACGATCTTCCCGCCCTACTTCGTCGCCGGCGCCGTCTTCAGCGGCTTTGCCATGGTCGTCACTCTCATGACCCTCGCCCGCTGGATTTACGGCCTTGAAAACCTCATCACCATGAAGCACCTCGAAAACATGTGCAAGGTGATGCTCGCCACCGGCATGATCGTCGGCTTCGCTTACGGCACCGAGTTCTTCATCGCCTGGTACAGCGCCAACCAGTATGAGCGCTTCATCTTCCTCAACCGCGCCTTCGGCCCCTACTGGTGGGCCTACTGGTCGATGATCGCCTGCAACGTCATCGCCCCGCAGTTCTTCTGGTTCAGGAAGTTCCGCACCTCGATCCCGGCCATGTTCATCCTCTCCATCTTCATCAACATCGGCATGTGGTTCGAGCGCTTCGTCATCATCGCCACCTCGCTCCATCGCGACTTCCTGCCCTCCAGCTGGGGCTACTTCAAGCCCACCTGGGTTGACATCGGCACTTATGCCGGAACCTTCGGCCTGTTCCTCACCCTGTTCCTGCTCTTCCTCCGCTACCTGCCCGCCATCGCCATCAGCGAGGTGAAGGGCGTGCTGCACCAGCAGGTCAGCGCCGGACATGCCGCTCACGGAGGCAGCCACTGATGCTGGAAGCCGTTCTCTCGAAACTCGGACTGCCCGGCTACGAGCCCGAGGCCGCGCGGCAGAAGTTCTACGGCGTCATCGCCGACTTCGACACGCCCGAGGATCTGCTCCGCGCCATCCGCACCGCCCGCGCCGCCGGTTACACCCGGATGGAGGCGTTCTCGCCTTTCCCGATCCACGGCGCCGACGAGGCGCTCGGCGCGCCCCGCAGCCCTCTGGGCCGCATCGTCATCGTCTTCGCGTTGCTCGGCCTCGCCGCCGCCTTGCTCCTCCAGTGGTGGACCGGCGCAGTCGACTACAAGCTGATCATCGCCGGCAAGCCCCTGTTCGCCCTCGAGCCGAGCGTCCCCATCATGTTCGAACTCGCCGTGCTGCTAAGCGCCTTTGCCGCCGTGCTCGGCATGTTCCACCTGAACCGCATCCCCACCTACTATCACCCGTTCTTCAACTACTCGCGCCACCCGGGCGCCAGCAACGACCGCTTCCTGCTTGCCATTGAGGCGCAGGACCCGAAGTTCCAGCCCGAGGAGGCCGTGCGCTTCCTCGAATCCTGCGGAAGCCGCCACACGGAGGTCGTCGAAGCATGATCCGCGCCGCTCGCCGCCCTGTCGCCGCCGCGCTGCTCGCGCTTGCCGCCGCGGCGCTCACCGGCTGCTCCAACTTCCCCTCCCGCCAGCCGCCCATCTGGGTCTGGTGGGACATGAAGAAACAGGACAAGTACAAGCCGCAGGCAGAGAGCGCCTTCTTCTCCGACGGCCGCTCCAGCCGCGCTCCCGTGGCGGGCTCTCTCGCGCAGGAGCTGTACCGTCCCGATGCCGCCCTCTCCACCGGCATCAACGCCGACGGCACATACGTCGCCCGCAACCCTCTGCCTGTGACCAAAGAAACGCTCGCCGAGGGACAGCGCAAGTTCGACATCTACTGCGCTCCTTGCCACGACCGAACAGGCTCCGGACGCGGCATCGTCCCCGCCAAATCCGTGTGGGTCCCCGGCAACCTCCACGACGAGCGCATCGTGAACTTCGTCGACGGCGAACTGTATCACGTCATCACCAACGGCCGCCGCTCCATGCCCGGCTACCGCTACCAGATCTCCGAGCAGGACCGCTGGGCCATTGTCGCTTACATCCGCGCCCTGCAGCGCTCCTGGCGCGGCACGCTCGCCGACGTTCCGCCGGAGCTGCAGACCAGGATCCGATAAACGCGAGGAAACACGAATGGCACACCACAAAGAACACGCTTCGGAAAGCTACTTCCTGGCGCCGGAAGCCTGGAGCGCCGTCCGCAATTCGCTTGCCCTGGTGGCGCTCGTCTCCTGGCTCGCCCTCGCCGCCGGCTACGCTCTCGACGCCCGGCAGTTCCATTTCTCCTACCTCGTCGCCTTCGCCTTCTTCACCTCCGTCTCCCTCGGTGCGCTGTTCTTTGTCATGATGCAGCACCTCACCGGCAGCGCCTGGAGCGTCACCGTCCGCCGCCTCATGGAAAACATGATGCGCACCGTGCCGCTGGCTTTCGTCCTTGTGGTGCCCGTCTTCCTCGGCATCCACTCCCTCTACGAGTGGTCCCACGCCGAAGCCGCCCGCGACCCCATCCTCTCCGCCAAGCTCGGCTATCTGAACGAAAAGTGGTTCATGCTTCGCGGAATCATCGCCATTGCGCTGTGGAGCGTGTTCGCCCTGAGGCTCTATTCCATCAGCCGCCGCCAGGATGAATCCGGCGCCATCGAATACACCCGCGCCGCCGCCCGCTGGAGCGCCCCCGGCACCGTCGTGCTCTTCCTCTCCGCCTCCATGGCTTCCTTCGACTGGATCATGTCTCTCGAACCGCACTGGTTCTCCACCATGTTCGGCGTCTACTTCCTCGCCGGCGGCGCCGTCGGCTTCATGGCAATCCTGATCGCCGTCGTCCTCGGGCTCCGCTCGGCGGGCTACCTCACGCAGTCCGTGCGCGAGGAGCACTTCCACGATCTCGGCAAGTGGCTCTTCGCTCTCACCACGTTCTGGGCCTACGTCACCTTCTCGCAGTACATGCTGATCTGGTACGGCAACCTGCCCGAAGAGACCTTCTGGTTCCACAAGCGCCTTCAGGCAAGCTGGGCCGCATTCGGCCCCATCCTCGCCATCGGCCACTTCATCCTGCCTTTCTTCACCCTTCTGCCGCGCGCCAACAAGCGCAATCTCAAGGTGCTCGGCTTCTTCGCAGGATGGATGATGCTCATGCACTACTGCGATCTCTACTGGCAGATCATGCCCGTGCTGCACGCCAAGGGCGTGGCCTTGCACTGGCTGGACGCCGCCGCCTGGCTCGCCGTCGGCAGCGCCTACGGGCTGGTCTTCTGGCAGGGCCTCAAAGAAAAGCCGCTCGTGCCCGTCGGCGACCCGCGGCTCGAGCAGTGCCTGGCATTCCACAACGTCTGAGGAGCGGAGGCAAACCATGTCCGAAATCAAGCCCGAACTCGATTCCACCGCCCCCGACACCGCCGTCTTCGTCGATGGCATCGACTACGATCACCGCGACGCCCGCGCCGGTCTCATCGCCGCCGTCAGCGGCGCCATCCTCGCCCTGCTGGTGGTCATGATCGTCGGCGTCTACTGGCTCTACGTCGTCGCCTATGAGCGCATCGACCAGCAGGTTTACTCCGGCGCGCCCAGCAAGGAGCTGATGGCCATCCGCGAGCGGGAAGAGGAGAATCTTCACCGCTACAGCTTCATCGATAAAGAAAAGGGCATCGTGCGCATCCCCATCGACCGTGCCATGGAAATCCTTGCCGCCGAGTTCGCCGCCGGCAAGGTCGGCTACAACACGAAGACGTACCCGGCGAAGCCCGAGCCTCCGGGCGGCGCTGCGGGCGGCGACGGCGCGGCGGCGCCCGCGCAGCCTGCCGCCGCAAAGCAGTAGGAACCCGTCATGAGACGCGCACACCGGTTCCCGGCGCTGTTCGCCGCGCTCCTCGCGGCCGCGGCGCCCGTGTGCGCGCAGTTGCCCTCCCACCAGACGCCCCGCGAACTGGAAGGTGTCGGCATCGAGGAGCGCCTCGGCCAGAAAATCGACCTCTCGCTCGAATTCATCGGCGAGGACGGCTACCCGCACCCGCTCCGCGAGTACTTCTCCTCGGGCAAGCCCGTCATCCTCAATCTCGTCTACTACTCCTGCCCCATGCTCTGCACGCTCGTCCTCAACGGGCAGACGGAGGCGCTCCGCGAAATCCCGCAGACCGCAGGCAAGGAGTTCGAGATCGTCACCATCAGCATCGATCCGACGGAAAGCTACAAGCTCGCGCTCTCCAAGAAGGCTGCCTACCTCGCTTCCTATGAGCGCTCCGCCAGGGGCTGGCATTTCCTGGCCGATTACCGCAACAACGTTGCCCGCCTCGCCGAACAGGTCGGCTTCCGCTACCGTTGGGACGACCGCTCCAAACAGTACGCCCACGCCGCCGCCATCATGATCCTGTCCCCGGAAGGCATGGTGAGCCGCTACCTTTACGGAGTCCGCTTCAAGCCCTTCGACCTGCGCCTTGCCATCGCCGAAGCCGCCAGCGGCAAGACCGGCATCAGCGACAGGATCCTGCTCTACTGCTTCCACTACGATCCCGCCGCCCGCAGCTACGCGCTGGTGGCCATGAGCATTATGCGCGCCGGAGGCGCCCTCGCCCTCCTCGTGCTCGGCTTCGCCCTGTTCCGCCTGTGGCGCCGCGAGCGCCTCCGCGCCTCGACCCCATCCCCCATGGTGACTGCCAAATGAACTGGTTCCGCGATTTTCTGCTGCCCCGAGGGGCGTCCACGCACGTCGGCGAGATGGATGGACTCTTCATGTTCATCACCCTCCTCACCGTGTTCTTCTTCTTCTTCAACGGCGGCCTCATCTTCTACGCCGTCCGCCGCTGGCGCCGCCGCTCTGACAAGGAAGTCACCCCCCATATCACCCACGACACGCGGCTTGAGCTCGTCTGGAGCCTCATTCCGCTCGCCGTCGTCATGCTCATCTTCCTGTGGGGCTTCAAAGGCTACGTCAAAGCCTGGGTGGCGCCCAACGATTCCATGGAGATCATCGCCACCGGCAAGAAGTGGGTCTGGGAATTCGAATACCCGGACGGCACGCGCACGCTCAACGACCTCCACGTTCCTGTGGATCGTCCCGTCAAGCTCGTGCTCACTTCCGAAGACGTCATCCACAGCTTCTACATCCCCGAGTTCCGCCTGAAGCGGGACGCTATCCCGGGACGCTACACCGAGCTCTGGTTCTCCGCCACCAAGCCGGGCATCTACCAGGTGTATTGCACTGAATACTGCGGCAAAGGCCACTCCGATATGCTTGCCCGCATCTTCGTCGATACGCCGGAACAGTATGAGACCTTCCTCCGCGAGGGCGACGAACAGACGCGCAAGATGCCGCTCAAGGAACTCGGCCGCCTTGTCTGGGAAAACAAGGGCTGTGCCACTTGCCATTCCCTCGACGGCACGCGTGGGCAGGGCCCCTCGTGGAAGGGGATCTGGAGCCAGAAGCACCGCGGCGCCGATGGCAAGGAGCACCTCGTCGACGCCGACTACATCCGCCAGTCCATCCTGATGCCGCAGGCGGTGGTGGTTCAGGGCTACGAGCCGATCATGCCCACCTATCAGGGGCTGCTGCGCGAGCGCGAGATCCTCGCCGTCATCGAGTTCATCAAAGAGTTGCAGTAGGAAAGGGAGATAGATCATGTCAGAGGGAGTTCTGCACGCCGGCGCCGGGCACGCCGTGCACCACGCCGATTACCTCGAAGAGCCCAGGGGCCTCTGGAGCTGGCTCACCACCGTCGACCACAAGCGCATCGGCCTGATGTACATGTGGTCGGTTCTGTTCTTCTTCCTCGTCGGCGGCATCTTCGCATTGCTCATCCGCCTGGAGCTGCTGACGCCGAAGCAGACCATCATGGACGCGGAAACCTACAACCGCGTCTTCACCCTCCACGGGGCCATCATGACGTTCCTCGTCATCATCCCCGCCATCCCCGCCGCGCTCGGCAACTTCGCCCTGCCGCTCCTGCTCGGCGCCAAGGACGTCGCATTCCCGCGGCTGAACCTCGCCAGCCTCTACGTCTATTGGACCGGAGCCGCCATGGCAGTCGCCACGCTCGCCCTCGGCGGCGTCGACACCGGCTGGACCTTCTACACCCCCTACTCCACCACCACCGGCGGCGGCGTCACGCTCATGGTCCTCGCCGCGTTCGTCCTCGGCTTCAGTTCCATCTTCACGGGCGTCAACTTCATCGCCACTATCCACAAGTTGCGCGCTCCCGGCATGGGCTGGTTTGAAATGCCGCTGTTCTGCTGGGGCATGTACGCCACCGCCCTCATCCAGATCCTCGCCACGCCCGTGCTCGGCATCACGCTCCTGCTCATCGTCATGGAGCGCGTGCTCGGAGTCGGCATCTTCGATCCTCAGCTCGGTGGCGACCCCGTGCTGTTCCAGCACTTCTTCTGGTTCTACTCGCACCCGGCGGTCTACATCATGATCCTGCCCGCCATGGCCGTCATCAGCGAGGTGATCCCCACCTTCTCGAAGAAGACCATCTTCGGCTACAAGGCCATCGCCTTCTCCTCGGTCGCCATCGCCCTGCTGGGCTTCCTCGTCTGGGCGCACCACATGTTCGTCGCCGGCATGAGCCTCTTCGCCGGCGCCATCTTCAGCTTCCTCACCTTCTTCATCGCCATCCCCTCGGCCATCAAGGTCTTCAACTGGATCGCCACCATGTGGCGCGGCTCCATCTCGCTCGAGGCGCCCATGCTGCACGCCATCAGCTTCCTGCTGATCTTCACCATCGGCGGCCTGACCGGGCTCTTCCTCGCCGCGCTCTCCACCGACGTCCACCTGCACGACACCTACTTCGTCGTCGCCCACTTCCACTACGTCATGGCCGGCTCCAACCTCATCGCCATGCTCGCCGGCATGCACTACTGGTGGCCCAAGATGTACGGCAGGCTCTACAACAAGAAGCTGGCCGCCATCTCCGCCGCCGTCATCTTCATCGGCTTCAACCTCACTTTCCTGCCGCAGTTCGTCCTCGGCAGCCGCGGCATGCCGCGCCGTTACTTCAACTACCTGCCGCAGTTCCAGGACCTGCACGTGGCTTCCACCATCGGCAGCTGGGTCCTCGCCGCCGGCTTGTTCCTCACCGCCGCCTACCTGCTGGCCTCGTTCCGCCAGCCCAAGGGCATGACCGCCAACCCGTGGGGCGGCCGCACCCTCGAGTGGGAGACCTCCTCGCCCCCCACCACCCATAACTTTGAAGGCCAGCCCGTCCTCCAGCACGGCCCCTACGATTACCGTCCGGAGCCCGCGCCCGTCGGCGTCAAGGAACTGGCCCGCTGAATCCAATCCGGGAGTCGCATTCGATGAGCACCGCCACGCCCTCCGCGCATGCCCACGCCGAACACGGCCACACGCCGTTTCTGCAGCATCACTTCCGCGAGATGTCGCAGCAGTTCGATGCCGCCAGGATCGGCATGTGGCTCTTCCTCGTCACCGAAGTCCTCCTCTTCGGCGGCCTCTTCGTCGGCTACGGCATCATGCATGCCCGCCACCCCGAAGCCTTCGTCGCCGCCCACCACCATCTCGACAAGACCCTCGGCGCGCTGAACACCGTCGTGCTGCTCGTCTCCAGCTTCACGATGGTGCTCTCGGTGTGGGCCGCCCAGACGAGCCGCAAGAAGCTGCTCGTGCTCTTCCTCCTGCTCACCCTCGCCTGCGCCGGCACCTTCATGGTCGTGAAATACTTCGAGTACAGCCACAAGTTCCACGAAGGCTTGCTCCCCGGCAAGTATTACTCGCACAAGGGCGACACCGTCCCCGGCCAGTTCCTGTTCTTCAGCTTCTACTTCATGATGACCGGCCTGCACGGCATCCACGTGCTGCTCGGCATGGTCGCCATCGCCTGGCTCGTCGTCCGCGCCCTGAAGGGCCACTTCTCGAGCCAATACTACTCGCCGGTCGAAATCACCGGCCTCTATTGGCACCTGGTGGATCTCATCTGGATCTACCTCTTCCCGCTGATGTACCTGATCTCCTGAGGAGCCCGCCCATGTCGCACGTCAACGAACACGCTCATCCGGTCACGGGACCCAAGACCTACGGGCTCGTCCTGCTCGCCTTGCTCGTCCTCACAGTGATCACTGTCCAGGCCTCCTACTTCGACTTCGGACCCTGGAACACAGTGGTCGCGCTTCTGATCGCCTCCGCCAAGGGCTCGCTGGTGGCGCTCTTCTTCATGCACCTGCGCCACGACAAGTTCAACGCCGTGATCTTCGTGGGCGGACTTCTGTTTCTGGCGGTTTTCCTCATCTGGACCCTGTTCGACATCGCCACGCGCCAGCCCGTGCTGCCCTCGAACCTCAAGACTCCCGTGCAGGAATTCTCCGGCGCCCCCCTCGGCGGTCCGGTCCGCCCCTCCACCGGCCAGCCCCGCGGCACGCCGGCGCAGTAACCGCCGGCCTCGTCCGGAGGCCGCGCTCCCGGCGGGCAAGCTAGAATCTTCTCAATGGGGAAGCTCTTCCGCACGGGCGTGTGGATCCTTGCCGCCGTTGTAGGCGCCTTCGCTCTCGCCGGGATCGCGCTCAAACGTGGCGAGCCGGTCAACAGCGCCTGGCTGGTCACCGCCGCCGTCTGCTCCTACCTGGCTGCCTACCGCTTCTACTCCGCCTTCATCTCCGCCAAGGTGATGGCGCTCGACGACCGCCGCGCCACTCCCGCAGAGCGGCTCCGCAACGGGCATGACTTCGAGCCCACCAACAAGTGGATCGTCTTCGGCCACCACTTCGCCGCCATCGCCGGACCCGGGCCATTGGTCGGTCCCACCCTCGCCGCGCAGTTCGGCTACCTGCCCGGCGCGCTCTGGATCATCCTCGGCGTCGTCATCGGCGGCGCCGTGCAGGACTTCGTGATCCTCTTCGCCAGCGTCCGCCGCGACGGCAAATCGCTCGGACAGATGGCGCGCGAGGAGATCGGCCGCATCGGCGGCGGCATCGCGCTGCTCACCGTCTTGCTCATCATGATCATCCTGCTCGCCGTCATCGGGCTGGTGGTGGTCAACGCCCTCAAGGGAAGCCCGTGGGGAACTTTCACCATCGCCGCCACCATGCCCATCGCCGTCTTCATGGGACTTTACCTGCGCTTCTGGCGCCCCGGGCGCGTGCTCGAAGTCTCCCTCATCGGATTCCTGCTCGTCGTTGCCTCGATCTTCGCCGGCGAATGGGTCGCCCACCACGCCGTCTTCGGTCCGTGGTTCACCCTTGGCGGCATGGCCCTCGCCGTCGCGCTCATCATCTACGGCTACGCCGCCTCCGCTCTTCCCGTGTGGCTGCTGCTGGCGCCCCGCGACTATCTCAGCACCTTCGTCAAGCTCGGCGTCGTGCTTCTCCTCGGGCTCGGAGTGCTCGTCGTCCGCCCCGATCTTCAGATGCCCGCTCTCACGCAGTTCACCGACGGCACAGGTCCCATCTTCGCCGGCAAGATCTTCCCCTTCTGCTTCATCACCATCGCCTGCGGCGCCATCAGCGGCTTCCACGCCCTCATCAGCTCCGGCACCACCCCCAAGCTCATCGCCCGCGAAAGCCACGTCCGCCAGGTCGGTTACGGCGCCATGCTGCTGGAAAGCTTCGTCGCCATCATGGCGCTGGTCGCCGCCTGCGCGCTCGAGCCCGGCGTCTTCTTTGCCGTCAACTCCCCTGCCGGCATCGTCGGCGCCACGCCGGAAGCTGCCGCCGCCACCATTTCATCCTGGGGCTTCCCCGTTACTGCGGACCAGATGAGCAGCCTCGCCCGCCACGTCGGCGAAGAGACTCTCTTCTACCGCACCGGAGGCGCGCCCTCGCTCGCCCTCGGCATGGCGCACATCTTCTCGCGCATCGCCGGCAACGAGGCCGTCCTGCGCTTCTGGTACCACTTCGCCATCATGTTCGAGGCGCTGTTCATCCTCACCGTCATCGACGCCGGCACCCGCGTCGGCCGTTTCATGCTCCAGGATTTCCTCGGCCACCTCTGGAAGCCGCTTGGCCGCACCAGCTGGATGCCTTCGGTCCTCCTCACCAGCGCCCTCATCGTCGCCGCATGGGGATACTTCCTCGTCCAGGGGGTGCTCGACCCGCTCGGCGGCATCAACTCCCTCTGGCCCCTGTTCGGCATCGCCAACCAGCTGCTGGCCGCTGTCGCCCTCTGCGTAGCCACCACGATCCTCATCAAGATGCACGGCGCGAAATACATGTGGATCACCACCCTCCCGCTGGCCTGGCTCGTCAGCGTCACCTTCGCCGGCGCCTGGCAGAAAATCTTCAGCAACGCCCCGCGCGTCGGCTTCCTCGCGCAGGCGCGGCTGCTCGAAGCCGGGCCGCAAACCGCCCAGACGAAGCAACTCATCTTCAACAATCGCCTCGATGCCGTCGTCTGCGGCATCTTCCTCGTTCTGGTGGCGGCGATCCTCGCCGACTCGATCCGCGTATGGGCCGGCATCCTGCGCGGCACCCGCGAGGCCCGCAGCTTCGAGGCGCCCTTCGTCCCCTCCCAACTCGAAGCGGAGGAACTCGGATGATCCGCGCCTGGATCCGTTTCTGGCAGACCCTGATCGCCATCCTCCGCGAGCTCGCCGACGAGCGCGCCTACCAGCGCCATCTCCTCGTGCACGGCCGCGCGCCCTCCGGCGAGGAATGGCGGCGCTTCAGTGAAGAGCGCCTCCGCCAGAAATACCAGCGCCCCCGCTGCTGCTGACCCGCCCGCTCAGCTCAGCACCGGCAGCTCCGGTCGCCGCCGCTCTTCCGGGACCGGCACCTCGGCCGGAAACGTGTACACCGGCTTCGCGCCGTCGCTGAAGTCGAGGTACAAATGCCTCCGGAGGACCCGCTCCGGGAAGTGCGCCAGCCGGAACAACGGCCACTTCATCGCCGGCCCGAACATCTTCCGCCCCAGCAGGTAATAGTAAATCGGAATCCCCAGGTTGAACTTCCACTGCACGCTGCGCTCGCGCCGGAAAAAGTCGATGTTGTAGCGCCAGCAGGTGAAGAAGAACTCCCATTGCAGCTCGGTCAGCCGCGCGATCTTTGCCCCATCCTTCGATGCCAGCTTTGTGTCCTCCAGCGGCACGAACAGCGTCGGAATCACGCACCACCTGGCGTCCTTCAACGCATACAGCAGATCGAGCGACTGCCGCGTGTCCTCATCTGTCTCTCCGGGCAGCCCGATGATGAACGTGCACATCGGAAACCAGTTCGCCCGGTTCATGATCTCCATCCCCTTCAGCACGACATCCGGCCACTGCTCGGGGCGGAACGGATAGCTCTTGCCCTTCATGAACTGCTTGAACAGCCGCACCGAGCCCGTCTCCAGCCCCACGAACATCATCGCGTAGCGCTTGTCCGGGTGCGTCGAATCCGGGTGCTGGTTCACGCTCTTGTCCACCGCCAGGTGCAGCTCCTCCACGATCTCCGGCCGCACCACCACCGGCGCCATCGTGCCATGCGTCATCATGATGTGCTTCACGCCCGGCGCCGCCGCCACGCTCTCAAACAGCCGCCTTAGGGCCGGCACGTTCGTCGCGAACCGCTTGCCCTGCTCATACAGGAACAGGTCCTCCGTGCACAGCGTGATCGTGTCCGCGCCCTGCGCCACCGCCCGCCGCACGTTCTCCAGTATGTGCTCCAGCGGAATGCTCTTGCCCGACCGAAGCGCCACTGAACAGAACTGGCAGCCCCGCCCGCAGCCCCGCGTGATCTCCACCACGCCGAACGTCGACCGGTTCACCCCCGCCGGAATCGACTCAAGCTTCGGCGACTTGCACTCGATCCTCTCCGGCAGCGCCTCGCCGCGCAACGCGCGCTCGAACAGATCCACCGCCACCTCTTCCGCCTCGCCGTCCACCAGCGTGTCGATCCCCCACGCCGCCTGCAATCCCTTGTGCGCGATCTGCCACGCTCCCGGTCCACCCACGACCAACTTCAAATGCCCGCGGTGCTCCTCGATCACCGGATGTTGAATCAGCCGCCGGAACTCCGCCGCATTGATCGGTTCGCAATCGCTCCCGTAAAAGCCCGCGTAAACGTCTGTCGCAAACGTGATTCCCAGCGGGTTGTGCGCATGAATCCCGATGGCGCGCGTGTCAGGACCGACGAATCGCCCCAGCTGATCCGGGTAACAAACCGCTATGTTTTCCTCGCCAAAATGCCCCGCCAGCAACGCTTCGACCACCCGCAGCCCGTGCGGCACGTACTTCGCGGTCCCGTCCGGGTTCACTTCCACCGCCGTCGACCAGTCCGTGCCCATCACCCGGGCGTATTTGTCCGGCAGCGTTGCCAGCAGCATCTGCCGCCATGTGCTGCGCTGATATTCCGTCGATTCTGAGGTGCTGGCTGCAAGTACGATCAGCTTACCGCGCGAGCAGGACAACGGGAACCTCCCTGGAGCACCTGGAACAATGCGCGGCGTCCAACCGCCGTCAATTGCATGATAACGGACAGCAAAACCGCGATCAAGCAATGTGAATCTTAAGGTGAAGATTGCGCCGCGGCCGTCCGCCCGACCGCCCGCCCTGACCCTTCCTTCAACACCGCCTCGCGGTTCACTGGCTCCAGTTCGAAAACCTCCGCCACTCCGCTCGGCCAGTACACCGTCGCTCGCGCCCTCGTCGCCTCTCCCAGACCGAAGTGCACGCGCGGGTCGTTCGCCGAATAGAAGCTCGATTGCGAAAACACCGCCTTCGCCTGCCGCTTCCCGCCGTATTCCAGCACCACGCGCGCCCCGAACGCCCCCCGGTTCGACTTCGTCCCCTCCAGCCGCAGCAGCACCCAGTTGCGCCCTTCCGTCTTCAGGTCATTGCGCAATAGCGACGGCGCCTCGTTGCGGTTCCACAACACAATGTCGATGTCGCCGTCGTTGTCCAGGTCCCCGAAGGCGGCGCCGCGAACGGAGTGTTTCTCCAACATGGCCGGGCCGGCCTCTTCCTCCAGCCATTCAAAGCGCGCGTCGCCGAGGTTGCGGAACAGCATCGGCCGGGTCTTGTAGGGATAGGCAGGCAGCGCCGCCTCGGTTTCCGGGTAAACGCAGCCGGTGCCGATGAAGATGTCCGGCAGCCCGTCGTGGTCGAAGTCGTAGATGCCGGTGCCCCAGCCGACGCGGCGCGTTTCCACGCCGACGCCGGCCTTCAGGGTGATGTCGCGGAACATTCCCTTGCCGTCGTTGACGTAGAGAACATGGGTGTCGTCGGCGAAGTGGGTTTTGAAGATGTCGAGCCGCCCGTCGAGATTCACGTCGCCGATGCCGAGCCCCATGCCGGCCTGCTCCATGCCGTCGTCGTTCAAGGCGATGCCGCGCTCGATGCCTTCTTCGGTGAAGGTCAGGTCGCCGTTGTTGCGGAAGAGCAGGCTGGGCGTGGAGTCGCAGGCGTTGTAAATGTCCTGCCACCCGTCATCGTCCACGTCGAACGCCACCGCCGACATCCCGAAGCTCTTGTCGTATTTCGCGATCCCCGCCCGCACGCTGATGTCCTCGAATGTTCCGTCGCCCCGGTTCCGGTACAGCCAGTGCCGCGCCGTCTTCAACCCCCGGGGACCGCAGGAAACCGGCACTCCTTTCCAGTTGCAATTCGGATTTTCCCCGGGTTTCGGCGTGTTGTTCAGGTCGAAATCAATGTAGTTCGACACATACAGATCGAGAAACCCGTCCCGGTCGATATCCACAAACGTCGCCCCCGCGCCCCAGCGCGGCACTCTCGGCCGCGGCGACGGCAGCAAGCCCGCCTTCTCCGCCACGTCCGTGAACGTCCCGTCGCAGTTGTTCCTGTAAAGCGCGTTGTCCCCCCAGTAGGTGACGAACAGATCCATGCACCCGTCGTTGTTGTAATCGCCAATGGCAGCGCCCTGCGCCCAGCCCGGCTCGCGCCACAGCCCCGCCTTCCTTGTTACGTCCTCGAACTTCAGCCCCCCAAGGTTGCGATACAGTCGGCTCACCGCGTCCGGCGGCGGGTTGTCCACCTTGGATCCCACCACCAGGAAAATGTCCATCCACCCGTCGTTGTCGTAATCGAAAATCGCCACGCCGCCCGAGGAAGTCTCCAGCACATAATCCGACTTCTCCGTCCCTCCGTAGTGCAACACCTGCGTGAGCCCCGCCTGCTGCGCCACGTTCGTGAACTTCGCATGCCACGGGATTCCCGAAGCCTTCGGCTTCGCCTGCGGCTTCACCCCGCGGCTGGCGATGCCCTGCCCCCAGGCGGCGCACGCCGCCAGCGCCAGTGCCATCAGTGCTCTCAAGGATTCTCCGGCCCCTCTTTCATCAGGCTATCCGATTCCACCCGCAACCGGTCCCGCTCCACCACGCGCGCCTTCAGCCGCCGCACCTCCTCGAACTCCGCCTTCGCCTCCGCCGTCCTGCCCATCGCCTGAAACACCCGCCCGAGCGCCATGCGCACCGCCTCCTGCTCCGGCAGCAACGCCCGCGCCTTTTCCAGCTCCGCCAGAGCCTGATCCAGCTTCCCTTCGCGCTGGTAGATCCGCCCCAGCTGATAGTGCGGATCCCCATAGCCGGCGCGCAGCGCCAGCGCCCGCTTCAGCATCTTCTTCCCGCGCTCGCTGTCCCCGTTGCGGTCATAGAGCACCCCAAGCTGATATGCGGACTCCGCATCTTGCGGGTTCAGCTCCACTGCCCGCTCCAGCAAGGAGATTGCCGCCGTGTCGTTGCGCTCCAGCAGTTCCAGCCGCCCGAGCGCCGCCACCGCGGGCTGAAAGTCCGGTTTCCTCCGCACAACCTCGCTGAAGACCTCCTTGGCCTCCGCCCACATCCCCCGCCGGTACAGCAGCAAACCTTCGATGAGCCTGGCCTGCGCAGGGTTGGACTCGGTTCTTGCCAGATAATCCGCGGCCTTGTTTTCGTCTCCCCCGCGCGCGTGCGCATAGGCCAGCGCGTAGAGGATGCTGCCATCGTTCGGGTTCAGGCGGTATGATTTTTCCAGTTCCTCGAGCGCTCCGCGCGGATCGCCTGACTCCATCAGGCACAGCCCCAGCAGTTGGCGCGCGCGGGCCTCATCCGGGTAGCTCTTCAGAAACGTGCGCAAATGCGCCGCCGCTTCCCCGTAGCGTTTCAACTGTCCCAGCGACACCGCCAGATTAAAGTGAACGGGTACCAGCTTCGGGTTCGCCTTCAAGGCCCGCTCGTAGAGCGGCACCGCCTCCCCGTACTGCCCCCGCCTTGCATGCACCGCCGCGAGGTTCGACCAGCCCTCCGCCGATCCCGGGAACCGCTTGACATGCTCCCGGAACAGCGCCTCCGCCCGGTCCAGATCCCCGCGCACAAAAGCACGCTGGCCGTCCCCCAGCAGGTCGGGCTGAGGAACGGCCAGCGAGATCAGGATCAGCGCGACTCCCAACATCCCGTGTTCAGGATATCGCGCCGGGCGGCAAGGATCAGAAATAGACCTTGGCCGCCAGCTGGATGATGCGCGGGTCGCGCGTCGCCGTCAGCGCCCCGAAGCCGAAGCGCCCGCCGTTGCCGCCGAGGGCGTTGGGCAGGTTGATGATGCGCGAGCCGTCGCGGCTGAACACCATCGAGCGGTTGAAGTCGCTGAAGCGGGTGTGGTTCCAGGCGTTGAACATCTCCACGCGAAGCTGGATGTACTTGGCTTCGTCGTTCTTCCAGTACGGGAAGTTCTTGAAGACGGAGATGTCCCAGTTGTGGTCGCCGGGGCGGTAGACGACGCGCGGACCGCTGTCGAATCCCTGGCTGCCCTTGAACGGAGGCAGGCGGAAGCCGGCGGCGCCCGCGTCGATCCACGCGTAGTCGCCCTTGGTGTAGTTGAAATTGCCGGTGATCACCGGGCGCGGGCCCACGTCGACCGAGCCGGTGAAGCGCTCGTTCAGGTTGCCCAGGCCGTCGATCGAGAAGCCGAGGTTGTCCGGCTGGCCCGTCTGCATCGTGGTGATGCCCGAGATCTGCCAGTTGTTCACGATCTGGCCGAGGAACTTCGACGCGGCCGAGTCGCCCTTGGCGAACTTCGGCAGGTTGTAGACATAGTTGAACACCAGGTTGTGCGTGCGGTGATAAAACAGCGGGCCGTAGTCCGCCGCTCTCATGTTGAACGGATGGTTGGTGGTGTAGTCGTCGGTGGTGGTGCCGAGCGCTCGCGACCAGGTGTAGGCCACGCCGAATGTGACGTCGCGCCCGAACCGCCGGTTGGCGCTCATCTGCAGCGAGTGGTAGTTCGAGTTGGCGCCGAAGCCGATGATGCTCGTGTTCGCATAGCCCTGATACGGACGGTAGAACAGAACGTTCTTGGTCGTCGAGCCGTCGAACTGCGGATTCGCGTTCAGCGGGTCCTGGTTCTGCGGCAGCCATGCCGAGCCGAAGGGCACCGCGTTCATGTTGTAGCGGTAAATGATGTGGTTCGCCAGCGATCCCACATAGCCGATGTCGAACAACACGTTGAACGGCAACTCCCGCTGGATCGAAATGTTCCAGTTGTATGTGGTCGGGATCTCGCCGTTCTTGTCAAAGCCGTTGACGTTGGCCGGGAAGTAGACGCCCGCGCTGGCCGGCGGGATGGAGGCCAACTGCCCGTAATAGAACTGCGGGCTGTTGGTGGAGGGCGGGTTGGGCAGCATGTCGAACACCGGGTTGCCCTGGAAGCGGTCGTAGAACACGCCGCCGCCAAAGCGCAGCACGGTCTTCTGCATGAACTGGTAGGCGATGCCGATGCGCGGCGCGAAGAGCACGCCTTGGCCGTCGATCAGGCCTTTCGGATAGCCGTCGCGGCCGGCGCGGCCCATGCCGTTGGCGTACAGGCCGTCCACGAAGCCGCCGCCCGCGTTGACGATGGCGCCGGTCAGGGCGCGGGGTCCGGTCTGGCCGGTGACTGGATTCAACGCGACAATGGCGCCCGTGTTGGGGTCGCGGTACGGCTGCCAGAGGCGCGCCGCATTGGCCGCGTTGTAAAGCGTGGGATTGAACGAGGAGGTTTGCAGCGCCTTGTCGTACTGCGGCTGGATGTAGTAGAAGCGCATGCCGTAATCG
Organism: uncultured Arcobacter sp.; assembly: GCA_964458495.1. Classification (GTDB taxonomy): domain Bacteria; phylum Acidobacteriota; class Terriglobia; order Bryobacterales; family Bryobacteraceae; genus JANWVO01. The sequence goes on along the minus strand of CAYWJB010000008.1, from coordinate 96,418 downwards.
ATGGTCAGCTTCCTCGTGATGCGCCAGGAGTCCTGCGCGAACCACTCCACGTTCCAGTAGCGGTACTGTCCGTTGCGCACGATGTTGGACTGCTGCAGGCGCTGGTAGGTGCCGGTGAGTCCGTTCGTCCACGCCCAGTTGGTGTCAAACGGGTTGGACGAGTCGCGGTCGAACCAGATGTTGCCGTTCACGCTGGTGAACGCCGTCTGGTCCTTCAGGCTCTTGTGCAGGTAGATGCCGAACTTGAGCGTGTGGGCGCCCATGATCTTGGCAATGTTGTTGGTGATGTCGTAGGTGTGGTTGAAGTTGCGGAACGGGGTGCCGTTGAAGCCGGTGAACGGGGCGTTGGGCACGCCGCCCCAGCGCCAGTTCTGCACCAGCCCGAGCTTGTCGGCGTCCGGGAACGGCATCTTGTAGCGCAGGTTCAGCTTGGCCCGGCTGAAGGTGTCGTCCACGGGGTCAATGTTCAACACGTTCTTGGACGAACCGAAGACGAACTCGTTGGTCAGCGTCGGGTTGATCACCGTGGTGACGTTGGTGATGAAGCTCCAGCCCGGGTCGCCGAAGTTCATCGGCGCGAACGGGATGTTATAGTCCGCGTTCCACTGGCCATAGTTCTTGTTCGTCTGGCTGTAGGTCTTGATGAAGCGGCTGTACAGGCGCCACTTGTCATTGATCACATAATCGCCGCGGTAAACCTGCTCGCGGCGCGGGTATGTGTCAGAGAACTGCGACTGGTAGTTGAAGCTGGGGTCCTTGCCAAGCGCGTTCGGCTTCGGATACCAGTTCAGGATCTTGATCCCGTCCGGGTCCTGCCGCGCGGCCGGGATGATGTTGCCCGGGAACTGCGCACCCCCTGCCAGCGGGTCCTTGACCACCACCGGGCTGCCGCCGCCTTCGCGCGATTGCGAGAAGTTGCCCTGGCGCTCGAGCTCAGTGGGCACGGTGACGTTACGCAGGCCTTGGGGCACAAGCTGGTTCTGCCACTCCCACCCTACAAAGAAGAACAGCTTGTTCTTGTCCTGGTTGAATTTGCCGGGGATGTAGACCGGCCCGCCGACGTTGAAACCGGCAAAGTTGTAGCGGTAGAACTGCCGCGGCCGGCCTTCAATGTTGTTGCGCCAGGAGTTCGCATTCAGCCCCTCGTGGCGGTGGAAGATGTATCCGGTGCCGTGGAATTGCTGGGTGCCGGACTTGGTCACCACCTGGATCTGCGCGCCCGAAGAGCGGCCGAACTCGGCCGGCTGCGCGTTGGTGGTCACCTTCATTTCGGCGATCATGTCGATGTTCGTGGTCGCCAGCACGCCGCCGTTGGAACCGGTGTCGACGTTGGTCACGCCGTCCAGCAGCAGGTTGTTCTGGTTGCCGCGGTTCCCATTGGCCATGATCCCGCCGAGTCCGCCTGTGTACACCACGCCCGGAATCGTTCGAGCCAGATCCAGGAAGTTGCGCCCGGTCATCGCAAGGTCGAGCACCTGCCGCGAGGTCAGGATGCCCGCCTTCTCAGCGCCCTGCGTGCTCACCTGCACGGCGCTGGCTTCCACTGTAATGGTCTCCGTCAGCGCGCCGACGCTGAGCACCAGGTCGCCCAACGTCACGCGGTCGCTGGCGAACACCTTTACGTCTTTTTGTTCGTACTTCTTGAATCCCGGCGCTTCGATGCTGATCGTGTACGTGCCCGGCTGAACCGGAGTGAACACGAAAGCGCCGTCATTGCCGCTCGTCGTGGAGCGGCTGCCGCCCGTCGCCTGGTCGACCAGCGTCACCCGAGCGCCCGTGATCACGGCATCCTGCGTGTCCTTCACCACGCCTGTGATCGAGCCGGAGATCTGCTGTGCGAACATGGCGCCACAGAGCAAAGTCAGCAAGGCTGCCGCGCACAGGACATGGCGCACCAGCCCCCATCTCAGATTCATGCGATGTACCCCTTTCAGTGTCGTCATCCACGGGCGAACCCGCATTCAGAGCGGTGCCAGCCGCGGATTAATGGAATTCTATTACCGCTTTCATCCGAATGCAAGGGTTTTGTGCAATGTCTGGCACTGGCCGGGGGATTGAATGAATCTAAACGCTTTCAGGCTTCCCGAGGTGGCGCGTGCCTCATGCGACCGCCGCCTGCCAGCGCGCCGGCCCCTCTACGGCCGCTGCCGCGCGGCTCGGCCCCGCCTGCGGGCTCTTCGCATTCAGGATCTGCACAAACTCCGTGGCCATTGGCGCGCACGCAGTCTGCGGGTACATCAGGAAGAACAACTGCCGCACCAGCGAGGCGCCCAGATCCCCGCTGATCACGGCCACATTCTCCGCCGCCGCCGCCACGCACTCCCGGCAGCAGAGCCCTGCCTCCCGGCATTCGGGAAGCCGTCTGTCTCCTCTGGGGCGGCCTGCGGGCATCGGCGGTCCTCCTGACCCTCGCGTCCGTGCTGCGTTCCCCGGCCTTTTGCCGGGTTCCGCATCCCGCCGGCCGGTTCCGGCGGCGGGTACCTTTCCTTTTTGCCCGAGGATCGCGCCCAATCCCAGACACCTGTTGCGGGGGCGCGAAGGGTTCTTTGCGGGGGATCGGTCCCCCCTTTCGGGGGGGCGGCCTCTCGGCCGCTCATTCCGGGATTCAGGACAGGGCTTTGAGAATCGCCTCGAACACGCTGTCCGGAGTGCCTGCGCCGTCCACACGCACGTACTTGCCCCGGGCGTAGTGCTCGATCAGGGGCGCCGTGCTCCGCTCGTACGCCGCCAGGCGGTTGCGCACCGTCTCCTCGCAGTCGTCGTCCCGCTGCTTGAGTTCCGCCCCGCAGGCGTCACAGTGCCCGGCGCGCTTCGGAGGATGCGTGCTCAGGTTGTAGATCGCTCCGCATTGCGCGCAATAGCGCCGGTTGCAGGTCCGCTCGATCAGCAACTCCAGCGGAACGTCGATGTGCAGCGCCAGCGGCTGCGGCATCCCCAGCCCGTCGAGCAACGACTCGAGATACTCCGCCTGCGGGATCGTCCGCGGATACCCGTCCAGCAGAAACCCGCCGCGGCAGTCCTCCTTCGACAGCCGCGAACGCACGATCCGGTTCACCAGATCGTCGCCCAGCAGCCCGCCCGTGATCGTCACGCCCGCGGCGATCTTTCCCAGCTCCGTCCCCGCCTGGATCTCGCCGCGGATCATCTCGCCTGTCGAAATCGCCGGAATCCCGAAGTGCTTCGCCAACCGCTCCGCCTGCGTCCCCTTGCCGCACCCCGGAGGTCCCAGCAACAAAAACGTGCGCGTCGCCGCTGGGGCGGGAACCGGCTGCGTGGTCAGGCTCGACATGGCGATCTCCTGACCAGCAGTCTAGCGGCCCGGCCCGTTATAAGTCAATCAGGTCTGATTACCTGCAACATCCTTCGCACCGCCCGGCGAAACTCCCCCTGCGGCGGCAGCAGGCTCACCGCCAGAAACGCCTCCCGCTCGAAGTCGTAGAAGTAGCCCGGTTGCACCAGTACCTGCGCCTCTTCCAGCAGCCGCAGCGCCCACTCCTCTTCGCTGCAGATCCGGGGCGCCTCCAGCAGCGCCGTCCACCCGCCCTCCGGCTCTCTCGCCCGCCACGCCGGCGCCTGCTGCGTCAGCGCTGCCAGTTCCGCCCAGTTGTCCAGAACCTGCCACAGGATCTTGCTCTGCAGCGCGCCCGCCAGCTCCAGCCAGCGCGGCGCCGCCAGTTGCACCGGCGCGGAGGCGGGCAGATAGGCGTCGGCGATCCACTCCAGCCGCTCCAGCGCCTCACGGCGCAGCCCCTCCGGCCCGCCCGCATGAATCCAGCCCAGCTTCATCTGCGGCAGACCCGCCGTCTTCGACAAGCCGCTCAGCGTGAACGTCAGCGCCCGGTGCGGACCCGCCAGCGACGACACGCGCGGCGTCCCGCCCCGCCATTCATAGTCGTAAAACACTTCGTCCACGATCACCGCCAGCCCGCGCGCGCCGGCCAGGTCCTGCAATTCCCTCCATTCCTGCGCTCGCAGGTAGGTTCCCGTCGGGTTGTTCGGGTTCACGATCACCACAGCCCGGGCGCGCGGGTCAAGGCGCGCTTCCAGTTCCGCGATGTCCAGCCGCCACCCCTTGTCCTCCGGCAGCGGATACTGCACGGCGCGCACCCCTTCCAGTTGCGCCAGGCACTCGAAGAGAGGGTAGGAAGGCCGCGGCGTCATCACAGCGTCGCCCGGCTCGCACAGCAGCTTGAACAGCCACGAGTAAGCCTCGCTGGTGCTGGACGTCAGCACCAGGTTGTCTGCATCCGGCGCCGCGCCGTGCCGCCTGTGCCACGCCGCAATGGCCAGCCGGGCCTCCATGTGGCCCTTCGGCCCGGGTTCGTAGAGCAATGCCCGCTCGTCCGCCAGGGCCGCCAGGATCTCCTCCTCCGGGTAGTCGATCCCCGCCTGCGTCGGGTTCGACAACGTCAGGTCAATCAGTTTGGCCCCGCCCCGCCGAAGCTCCTGCGCCCGCTCCCACAGCCGGTTCGGTTGAAACGTGTGCGGAGTGCGCGAAGAGAACCCCGTCACGCTTCCGCCACCACCGGGTTGCGCAGCTCGCCCAGCCCCTCGATGCGCACCGCCATCTCGTCTCCGGGCCGCAGCCAGCGGGGAGGCTTCTTCGAAAAACCTACGCCCGCCGGGGTCCCGGTGGCCACAAGATCGCCCGGCTCCAGCGTCAACACGCTCGAAATAAAAGCAATCAATTCCGGGATTTTGAAGATCATTTCTCCCGTATTCGATGCCTGCATCCGCTCCCCGTTCAGGATCAGCTCGATGGAAAGCGCATGGGGGTCCCCGATCTCGTCCGCCGTCGTGATCCACGGGCCCGTCGGCGCGAACCCGTCGAACGTCTTGCCCATCAGCCACTGCGACGTCGCCAGCTGGAAATCCCGCGCGCTCACGTCGTTGAAGCACATGTAACCGAACACATGCTCCCGCCACCCGCCCGCCGGAATATGCCGCCCGCCCCGCCCGATCACAAACGCCAGCTCCGCCTCATAATCCGGTTTTTGCGAGTTTTTCGGCAGAACCACTGGCGCTCCGGGGCCGATAATTGTATTCGAATACTTGCTGAATATCGTCGGAACGGAGGGAATTTCCATCTTCGCCTCCGCCGCATGGTCGCGGTAGTTCAACCCGGCGCACAGGATCTTCGGCGGGCGCGCCACCGGCGCCAGCAGCACCGCCTGCTCCAGGGCGAGCCCCGGGTCGGGCGTTGCCTCCAGGTGCCGCCGGATCCGGTCCAGCGACGCCGGCGCCGACGCGATAATCTCCTGCACCGATCCGAACCCCGCCGGCTGAAGGCTGAAGATCCGCCCGCCGCGGACCAGCCCGGGCGCAGCCGTCCCCCCGGGGGTCTGATACATCGCCAGCTTCATATGGGATTCACGGGCGCCTCCGGCGCCCCCCTCCGCCGCTATTATCGCAACCCCGCCCCGGCGCTGCGGCGCCTACTCCTGCATCATCGCCTGCGAGTCCATCTCCCGCCACGCGCTGATCTTCAGCCGCCGGCATACCCAGCACAGGTTCTCGTCCGAGAACGGCGCCACTTCCGATCCGCACACCACGCACCCCTTCCTCTTCCGCTCCGGCTTCGCGCTCTCCACGCGCGCCGCCCGCGGACGGATGTTCCCGGGGCGCTTTGTCTTCTTCGCCATCTGTTTCCAGCTAATCACGGTCCGGCCCAAAGATCAATCCCCGGCCGCCGGCGCCGCCGCATGCGCCGTCCGCCGCCGCGCCAGCCAGGCCCGCACGTCCTCCACATACGAGTAGGACACCGGCACCACCAGCAGCGTCAGCAGCAGGCATAATAGCTGCCCGCCGATGATCGTCACCGCAATCGCCGACCGCGTCGCCGCCCCCGTCCCGATCGCTACCGCCGTCGGCACCAGCCCGGCAATGATCGAAAACGTCGTCATCAGAATCGGCCGCAACCTCACCTGGTTCGCCTCCAGGATCGCCTGCCGCAGCGGCTTGCCCGTCTCCAGCAGACGGTTCATGTAGTCCACCTGCAAGATCCCGTTCTTCTTCACAATCCCCAGCAGCAGCAGGATCCCCAGCGCGCTGAACAGGTTGAGCGAACGCCCCGTCGCCAGCAGGCTGATCAGCGCAAACGGCACCGACAGCGGCAGCGTCAGCAGAATGATGAACGGATGCACCAGGCTCTCGAACTGCGCCGCCAGCACCATGTACATGAAAATCGACGCCAGCCCGATGGCCAGCACCATGTTCGCCGTGGTCTCCTCGAGGATCTTCACCTGCCCGCTGAATGCCAGCCGCACCCCCACCGGCAGGTCCATCTCTGCCAGCACGCGGTTCACTGCCGCCGCCGCGTCCGCCAGCGTGTGGCCCGGCGCGGGATTTCCGTAGAACGAAATCGCGTACTGCCGCCCCACCCGGTCGATCCGCGACGGTCCCACCCCCCGCTCCAGCTTCGCGATCGAATCCAGCCGGATCAGCCCCAGCTTCGCCGACGGCACCAGCAGCCGGCTCAGCACCTCCGGATCGTCACGCTGCTCCGGCAACAGCCGCATTGTCACCGGATACTGCTCGCCCAATTCCTTGTACGTCGTGATCTCGTCCTCTCCCGACATCAGCAGCCGCACCGCGCTGGCCACGTCCGCCACCCGCACGCCCAGGTCGCTGGCCAGCTGCCGGTCGATCTGCACCTGCAACTCGGGGTTGCTGAAGTTCAGGTTCGCCCGCATGTCGGCCAGCTCCGGCTGCTTCAGCAGCCGCTCCAGCAGTTCGCGCGCCAGGGGCACCAGCTGCTCGAAATCCGGCCCCATCAGCGACGCCCGGATCGGCGCGAACGTGTCCCGCCCGCCCAGCACGTTCGGGAATGTCACCGCCGGCCTCGCATACGAATATTCCCGCAGAATCGCGCGGATCTGCTGCGCCGTCTCATTCAGAGGACCGCGCTGGTTCGGCGGAACCAGCAGCACAGTGAACCGCGCCATCGTCACCCGGTCGATAAAGCCCGCGCTCGCCGGCACCACCGTCGTTACCCCGGGCACCTTCGCCACTTTGTTGGCAATCTCCAGCGCCACCCGCTCGGTCGCTTCCAGCGAAGAGCCTTCCGGCATCTCCATCGAAATCCCCAGCTCGCTCTGGTCCTCCTGCGGCATCCAGTCCCGCCCGATGAACCGCCCCAGCACAAACGTCGACCCGAACGTCGCCAGACAGATGGCGACAATCGCCAGCCGGTGGTCCAGCGCCCATCCCAGCACCCGCAGATAAGCCCGCTCCCAGGGCTGTTGCTTGTGCCCGTGCCCCAGCTCCTCCTTCTTCTTGCTCTTCAGCTTCAATACCCGCGCGCTCAGCGTCGGCGTCAGCGTGAACGCCACCAGCATCGACACCAGGATCGAGAACGACATCGTCCAGCCGAACTGGTTCAGGTACCTCTTCGCATATCCGCTCAGGAACGCGATCGGCACGAAAATGATCACCAGTGACAGCGTCGTCGCCAGCACGGCCAGCGAAATCTCCTTCGTCGCGTCGATCGCTGCCCGCTTCGGGTCGATCCCTTCGTAGCTTTCCAGGTAGCGGTAGATGTTCTCAAGCACGATGATCGCGTCGTCGATCACGATCCCCACCGCCAGCGTCAGCGCCAGCAGCGTCATCGAGTTCAGCGTGTAGTCCAGGTAGCGCATGATGGAAAACGTCGTGATGATCGACGTCGGAATCGCCACCGAGCTGATCAGCACCGTGCGGAAGTCCCGGATGAAAAACCAGATGATCAGCGACGCAAACAGCGAGCCCAGCACCAGGTGCTCCTCCAGGCTGTGGACCGAGTTCTTGATGTAGGTGGCCGTCTCCTTCACCACGCTTACCTTCAGCCCCGCCGGCAGCTGCCGGTTGATGTCGTCCACCTTCGCGACCACCTCGTCCACCACCTTCACCGTGTTCGTGCCCGTCTGCCGCGTGACATCCATGAGCACTGCCGGCTGCCCCTGGTAGTAGGCGAACGAGCGCCGCTCCGCCATGCCGTCCTCGACGAAGCCCACATCGCGCACCCGGATCGGCACCCCGTTCACGTTCTTGATGATAATGTTGTTGAACTGCTCCACCTCCTCCACCCGCCCCATCGTCCGCACCCCCACCTCCTGCGGCCCGCGGATGATCCTCCCGCCCGGCGCCTCCACGTTCTCCGACCGCACCGCCCGCTCCACGTCCTGCGCCGTCAGGTTGTACCCGTTCAGCTTGTTGATGTCGAGCAGGACGTTGATCTGCCTCTTCCGCCCGCCGGCGATGTTCACAGACGCCACCCCGTCCACCGTCTCCAGCCCGCGCCGCACGATCTTGTCCGCCACTTCTGTCAGCTCGCGCACGCTCGCCTGGCCGCTCAGCGCCAGCATCACGACCGGGTCGGAATCCGGGTCCGCCTTGCGCACCACCGGCGGCAGCACGTTCGGCGGCATCCGCCGCACCGCGCCTGCCGCCTTCTCGCGCACCTCCTCCACCGCCTCGGAGATGTCCTTGTCCAGCGTGAAAGTGACGATCAGGTTGCTCGACCCTTCCGTCACCATCGCCCGCAGCTCATCGATGCCGCTGATCGCGCTCACCGCCTCCTCCAGCGGCATCACCACCTGCGAGACCATCTCCTCGGGGCTGGCGCCCGGCAGCCGCGTATTGATGTACACGGTCGCCGGATCGGTCCTCGGGAACAGGTCCACGCCCAGATCGAAGAAGCTGAACAGCCCCATCACCGCCAGAAACAGGATCAGCATGAAGGCGAAGACAGGGCGTTGAACGCAGATCTCGGTGAGACGCACGGGTGGTTGGGCTCCTGCCTGTTTATGATGCCGCGCGAAGGGCGGAAAGTTACTTTCGCGCCCCCCGCGTTTCCTCGCCTCCCGCCAACCCTGTGCGAAAATGAAGGTTTCTATGTCCGATATCGCGTTTCTGTTCCCCGGACAGGGCTCGCAGGCGCCCGGCATGGGAAAGGCGCTCGCCGAGGCCTTCGAAGCATCGCGGCGCGTCTTCGAAGAAGCCGACGACGCGCTCGGCTTCCCCATCTCCCGCCTTTGCTTCGAAGGGCCGGAGGATCAACTCCGCCTCACCGAAAACACCCAGCCCGCCCTGCTCACCGTCTCCATCGCCGCCCTTCGCGTCCTGGAACAGGAGGGCTTTCGCCCGGCGTGGGTGGCGGGCCACAGTCTCGGCGAATACTCGGCTCTGGTCGCCGCCGGCTCGCTTCAGTTCCGCGACGCCGTCCGTCTGGTTCGCTTGCGCGGCCGCTACATGCAGGAGGCCGTCCCCCCGGGCGTTGGCGCAATGGCCGCCGTGCTCAAGCCCCCCATGGACCGCCTCGAGCAGATCCTCGCCGAAGCCGCCCAGGGCGAAATCGTCGCCGCGGCCAATTTCAATTCCCCCGATCAGATCGTCATCGCCGGCCACGCGGGCGCCGTCGCTCGCGCCGGAGATGCGCTCAAGGCCGCCGGCGCCAAGCGCGTGGTTCCCCTCCCGGTCAGCGCACCCTTCCATTGCCCGCTCATGTTGCCGGCGCAGCAGCGCCTGAAGACCGATCTGGACGCCACGCCTTTCGCCGATCTCGCCATCCCGCTCGTAAACAACGTCGCCGCGCGCGTCGTCACGGCAGGGCAAGAGGCGCGAGAGGGACTGTGCCTCCAGGTCTCCGGCGCGGTCCGCTGGACCGAATCCGTGCTGAAGCTCGCCGAACTCGGCTGCACCCGCGCCGTGGAGGTGGGCGCGGGCGCCGTCCTCTGCGGCCTCCTCCGGCAGATCGCGCCTCGGATCCGAACGGCGAAGTTCGGCGAACCCGCCGACCTCGACAAGGTCCGCGAACTCCTCTCCTGAGCATCCCGGTTTTCGCCCGGCGCCGCGCGGCTGCCCGCACAGCCGCGCCGGCGCCCGGCGACAGTCGGCGCCGCCCCGGCGGCTTTGCGCCTGGCCGGGGCGAGCGCCCCGCTGTCTTTGAGCCTTCTTCGCCGTTCGATACAATAAGGCGAACCTATGATCCTCCCGCGTTGCTCCGCTCCGCTGCTGGTTGCGGCTGCGCTGGCCGGGGCGCTGGCCGGCTGCAAGAAGGCAGTGCCGCCAAACGTTGCCGCCACCGTCAACGGCCGCGCCATCACCTACGCCGATCTCGACAAGCAGTACAAACGCCAGTTCCCCCAGCAGCAGGAGGGCGCCACCCCGGATCAGATCCTCTTCCAGAAACTTGAGCTTCTCCGCGCCATGATCGACGAGGAGATCCTCCTCCAGCGCGCCGAAAAGCTCTCCCTCCTGGCCCGCGACGAGGACGTCGACGCCCGCCTCAACGAAATCAAGGCCCCCTACACGCAGGAAGAGTTCCAGAAGCAGCTCGACGCCCAGGGCATGACCCTCGAGGAACTCAAGAGCCAGATCCGCCGCTCCCTCTCCATCGAGAAGCTCCTCAACCGCGAGATCGGCAACCAGATCGTCATCTCCGACAAGGACGTCGCCGAGTTTTACAACTCCAACAAGGCGATGTTCCGCTTCCCCGAGACCAACTACCACATCGCCCGCATCGTCGTCACCGCCGGCCCCTCGCCCGAAGTCCGCAACCTCTCCGGCTCCAAGGCCCTCACCGAGGACCAGGCCCGCAAGAAGATCCAGATGATCGAGGCCCGCCTCAAGCAGGGCGAGGACTTCGCCAAGGTCGCGCAAGCTTTCAGCGAAGACTCCCAAAGCGCCCCCAACGGCGGCGACATGGGCTTCATCCCGGAATCCGCCCTTCAGCAGGCCGACGCCGATACCCGCCGCGTCATCATGAACCTCGTCCCCGGCCAGATCTCGCCTCCTCTGCGCACCCAGGGCGGCTGGCAGATCCTCAAGCTCATCGCCCGCGAAGAGGCCGGCCAGCGCGAGCTCAACGATCCGCGCGTCCAGCAGAACATCCGCGAAACCCTCCGCACGCGCAAGGAACAGCTCCTCCGCAACGCCTACCTCGACGCCTGCCGCAACGAGTCGCAGGTCATCAACTACCTCGCCCTCTCGCTCGCGCCCGGCTTCCAGAAGAAGTAGCGGTTCTCGCCGCCCGCGGAGCCCATGTATGATGGTGTTCCCCATGGGGTCCGCCGCCTCTCCCGCCCTGCTTGAGTGGCCGCAGGCCTGGCAGAATCCTGCGCCGCTGTCGCTGCTCGAAGATTCTCCCTTCCGCGTCCTTGTCTTTCCTGAAGGCGCGCCGCCGGAGATTGCCGCAGCCGCCGCGCCGCGCTTTACCCTGCTCGAACGTCCCGCGTGGCGCAAGCAGGCGGAAATCGACTGGCGCGCCCCCGGCGATCCCATCCTCATTGGCGACGCCGCCTGGCCATCCCTCGGCGCTGCCAGCGCGGCGGATTCCGCCGAAGCTGGTCCCACCGGGCTTCCCTGGCTCGACTCCAACGGCTGGCTGCTCCGCTTGGCCCGCAGCCTCGCCCCTTCCAGCCGCATCTGGATCCGCTCCGACCCCCCGCAGGACGCAGCACCCGTCGATGCCGGCCTTTCCGCCTTCGCACAAATGGAAGCGCGTGCTCACGGCGCCGCCCGCGCTCTCTCGCTTCCGCCCGCCATCGCCGCCGGGCTTGCCGCCGCCAACAACTCCGCACTCGCATGGTGGCGCAGGGTCTGTAGCGCGGAATCCTGGTGGCAACGCCACACCGCCTGGCAAGCCTGGCCCACCTGCGCGCGCCTGCTCGTCGTCTCCGATTTCGCCGGCCCGAACCTCTATCCGGCAACGGAGTTTCTGAACCTCTCGGCGCGCCGCAACCTTCCCTGGCAGGCGGTCCTCGCGCCGCGCCTCGAAGACGCGCACCTTCGCGGTATGGCCGCGGCCCTCTATGTCGATCAGCAGCCGCTCACGCCGCCTGTCCTCGAACCCCTCCAGAGGCTCGCCGCGCGCGGCGGGCTGCTCGTCTGCCTCGCTTCTGCGCGTGGCGGCCTTCGAGACCTCGATCCCCGCCCCGCCGCGCACCCGCGCTTTGAAGTTCACCGCTGCGGCAAGGGCCGCGTCGCGCTGAGCCGTTCCGGCTGGGAAGACCCCTACCTGCTGGCGCAGGACGTGCATCTCCTCATGAGCCGCCGCCACGACGTCATCCGCCTCTTCAACCCCGGCTCGATCCTCGCCTGGCCCGCCGAGTCGCCGGATCGCCGCCGCCTGCTCGTGCATCTGCTCAACTACAGCCGCTATGGCGCGGCCCACGACGCCGCCGTGCAAACCTGGCAGCCCGTGAAATCCGCCTGGATCGAACTCCCCGGCGCCGAACGCCGCCCGTCTGCGCTCCGACGCGAGGCGGGAGGCTGGGAAGCCGTGCTCGAGCCGTTCGACGCCTATTGCGCCCTGGAACTGGAGGTCCAACGGGATGCAGCCTGAACGATTCGTTCTGACGCGCCGGGCGTTCCTCGCTGCCGGCGCCGCCGCCACCCTCCGCGCCGAAGCCCCCTCTTCGCGCGTCGCCATCGCCCGCTGTCACTGCTACGGAAGCCAACTGTACGGCACGCTGCGCACGCTTCTCGATCAGCTCGGCGGCGCCGCCCGGCTGGTCCGCGGCAAGACCGTCACCCTCAAAATCAACCTCACCGGCTCGCCCACGATGCGCATGGGCGCCACGCCCGCCGAGAAGGCGCAGTACACCCACCCCGCCGTCATCGGTTCGCTCATCCGCATCCTCGGCGACGCCGGCGCGCGCCGCGTGCAGATCGCCGAGGGCTGCTTTGCCTCAGACGAGCCGCTCGACGAATTTCTCCTCGCCGCCGGCTGGGACCCCGCGCCCTGGCTCTCCGCCGCCCCGCGCGTGTTGCTCGAAAACACCAACATCGCCGGGCGCGCCCGCCGCTATGCCCGTTTTCCCACCCCCGGCGGCGGTCACCTCTTTCCAGGCTTCGACCTCAACCGCGTCTACGCCGATTGCGACGTCCTCGTCAGCGTGGCCAAGCTCAAGGAGCACGCCACCTGCGGCGTCACCCTCGGCATGAAAAACATGTTCGGCGCCACGCCGCTCACCATCTACGGCGATTACGCCGGCAAAGACGAGCCCGACGAAAGCGCCGCCCGCAGCGGCCGCGTCATGGTCATGCACCACGGACGCCGCCCGCCCTCGAAAAGCGCGCCCCAGCCCAAAGAGGAAGGCACGCCCCGCGATGACAAATGGCGCATGCCCCGCATCGTCGCCGACCTTTCGGCCGCTCTGCCCGTCCATCTCACCGTCATCGACGGCATCGACACCATGGCTGGCGGCGAAGGGCCATGGATTCGCGGCGTCCGCCCCGTCCATCCTGGCCTGCTCGTCGCCGGGCTCAACCCCGTCTGCACCGACGCCGTCGCCACCGCCTGCATGGGTTTCGATCCGCTCGCCGGACGCGGCGCGCCGCCTTTCGAGCGCTGCGACAGCTTCCTCGAGCTCGCCGAGCAGCTCGGCGTCGGCACGCGCCATCTCGACCGCATCGATGTCGCCGGCTTGCCCATCGCCGGCGCCGTCTTTCGCTTCCGTGACGCCTGAGCCGCCTTCCGGAACCCGGCGCCGCCCGCCCGGCATCCAAGCAGACGTGAGGGGCGCGGGGCGCTGCGGCGCGCCCGCCGGATCGCATGAAACCAGACACACGATTTTCGCTGCCTTGGTCGATGGTGACGCCCAGGAGCGTCTACCTGAGCCGGCGCCGCTGGCTCGCCGCCGCTCTCGCCTTGCCTGCCGCGGCTTCAGCCGGGCAGAAGATCGAAAACTTCCGCAAGACGGGCTACGGGAAGGGCGAATCGCTCACCCCCTACGACGCCGTCACCTCCTACAACAACTTCTACGAGTTCGGCACCGCCAAGGAGGATCCGGCGCGCCACGCCCGCAACTTCCGCACGCGCCCGTGGACGGTGCGTGTCGAGGGCGAAGCGCTCAAGCCCCGCACCTTCGACCTCGACGAGATCCTCCGGCTCGCCCCGCTCGAAGAGCGCATCTACCGCATGCGCTGCGTCGAGGGCTGGTCCATGGTGATCCCCTGGATCGGCTTCCCGCTCGCCGAACTGCTCCGTCAGGTGGAACCCAGGTCCACCGCCAAATTCGTCGCCTTCGAATCGTACTTCGACCTGAAGCAGATGCCGCGCGGCGCCTGGGCGGGCATCCCGTTCCCCTATGTCGAAGGGCTCCGCATCGACGAAGCGATGCACCCGCTCACGATCCTCTCCGCCGGGCTCTACGGTGAGCTGCTTCCCAACCAGAACGGCGCCCCGCTCCGCCTCGTCGTCCCATGGAAATACGGCTTCAAGAGCATCAAGTCCATCGTCCGCATCCGGCTCGTCAAAAATCAGCCGCCTACCACCTGGAACCTCGCCAACCCGCAGGAGTACGGCTTCTACTCCAACGTGAACCCGGATGTCGATCATCCCCGTTGGAGCCAGAAGAAGGAGCGCCGCATCGGCGAGTTCTTCAAGCGCGACACGCTCATCTTCAACGGCTACGGCAACGAGGTGGCCTCGCTCTACTCGGGCATGGACCTCCGCAAGCACTACTGAGGCGCGCCCTTGATCCGGGATCTGCTCACCTCCCGCGCCGCAAGGCCTGTTCTGCTGCTGCTCTGCCTCCTGCCCGCAGCCTGGCTCGCCGCTGCCGCCTGGCGCGGCGCGCTCGGCGTGAATCCGGTCGAGAAAATCACCCACGAGACCGGGCAGTGGACGCTGCGTCTGCTGCTGGCTACTCTCGCCATCACCCCGCTGCGGCGCATCGCGGGCTGGCCCGAACTCATCCGCTTCCGCCGCATGCTCGGGCTCGCTGCCTTCTTCTACGCCACGCTTCACCTGTTCACGTATCTCTGGCTCGACCAGTTCTTCGACTGGAACGCCATCGCGCGCGACATTGCCAAACGCCGCTTCATCACTGCCGGCATGCTCTCCTTCGCGCTCCTGCTGCCGCTGGCCTTTACTTCTACCCGAGGATGGATCGCCCGCCTCGGCGGCGCGCGCTGGCAGAGGCTCCACCGGCTCGTCTACCCGGCTGCTGCGGCGGGCGTCGTCCATTTCTGGTGGCTGGTGAAGTCCGACATCCGCGAGCCGGCGCTCTACGCCTGCATTCTGTCTGTGCTGCTCGCCGCCCGCCTCGTGTGGCGCAGAGCCAAAGCCGCGGCGGGCGCCGCAGCGCCCGCCCAAACGTCCGCGCGATGAAGAGCTCCGCCCCTTACGCCATCTGCTGGATCAGGCTGTATACGGGCTTCAGCGTCGGATACAGGATCGAGAACACCTCGTAGCCCCGTTCATACGCCGCGGATTCGTGTACGTTCGGCGTCAGGCATTCGGTCTCGCGGATCGCCACGCCGCACAGCTCTTCCACGCTGTTGTACTCGCCCGTGCCCGCCACCGCCAGCAGCGCCGCGCCGTAAGCCGAGCCCTCGCTGTTCTCGAGCGTCGCCACGCCGCGCCCGAAGATGTCGGCCAGCATCTGCCGCCAGAACGGGCTGCGAGCCCCGCCTCCGCTGGCGCGCACCGTCTGGATGTCGACGCCCATCTGCTCGATCACGCCCAGGCAGTCCTTCAGGCTGTAGCTGACTCCCTCCACGATCGCCCGGATCATCTCCGCCCGCCCGTGCTTCGCCGTCAGCCCGATCCAGCCCCCCCGCGCAATCGGGTCCAGGTGCGGCGTCCGCTCGCCCATCAGGTACGGCAGCCAGAACAGCCCGTGCGCCAGCGGCGGCGACTTTCGCGCCTCTGCCATCAGCGTGTCGTAGTCCGTGCCCGGCGCGAACTGGTTGCGGAACCATTGCAGGCTCAGCCCCGCTCCCTGCGTCACTCCCATCACGTGCCACTTGCCGCGCACCGCGTGGCAGAAGGTGTGCACGCGCCCCTGCGGATCGTAATGAGGCCGGTCCAGATAGGCGAACACCACGCCCGAGGTCCCGATCGTGCAGGACGCCACGCCCGCGCGCACGATGCCGTTGCCGATCCCGCTCGCCGCCTGGTCGCCCGCGCCGCCCACCACCGGAGTGCCTTCCTTCAATCCCGTCGCCTCAGCCGCCGCGCGACTCACCGTCCCGGTGATATCGGCCGACTCCTTCACCTCAGGCAGCAGCCCGCCGTCCAGCCCCAGCCGCTCGATCATCGCCGACGACCACCGCCGCGTCACCACGTCCAGCAGCCCCGTGCCGGAGGCGTCGCTCACCTCCGTGGCGTGCACTCCGGTCAGCATGAACCGCACATAGTCTTTCGGCAGCAGCATCTTTTTCGCGCGCTCGAAGTTCTGCGGCTCGTTGTCTTTCACCCACAGCAGCTTCGGCAGCGTGAAGCCGGTCAGCATCGGATTGGCCGTGTGCGCCACCACGTTGGCCCGCCCGACAGTCTGGTGAATGTAGTCCACCTGCGGCTGGCTGCGCTGGTCGCACCAGATCAGGCTGGGCCGGATCACGGCGTTGTCCGCATCCAGCAGCACCAGCCCGTGCATCTGCCCGGTCAGGCCCACGCCCTTCACCTGCTCCCCGCTCGCCCCGGCTTCTTTCAGCAGCCCGCGGATGGCCGCTTGCGCCGCCTCCCACCAGTTCTCCGGGCGTTGCTCGGCCCACAGCGGGCGCTCCATCCGGATGTCCTCGTGCGCGGCGGTGTAGCCTGCCACCACCTTCCCTTTGACGTCTACCAACAGGGCGCGGCTGCCGCCCGTTCCGATGTCGAGTCCTAGCCAGTACATAGTGCGTTTGATCTCCTGCGGTCGCTTCCACAAGTTTACCCTCACGCGAAGCGCCGCCCCGGCCCCTTGCCTCCCACCCTCCCGCCGGACACCCTGCAGAGGGCTCGTTCCCAAAGACGGACGAGCGCCGGAAGCCCGGAAACCGGCGTGCAGTCGGCTAGAATGGAAGTCCGTGCCTCGGGAATCGTTCCGGTTTTCGCACCGCCAGTCGATCGGCCTCGTCTTCCTGTGTACGCTGTTCGGCGTCGCGGCGCAGTATTTCATCAAGACCAGCGGCATGCAGGTGGCCCAGATCACCCTGCCCGCACTGCTGGCCAACTGGCAACTCTGGGCCGGGCTCAGCCTCTACGGCGTCAGCACCGGGCTCCTGATCCTCGCTCTGCGCGATGGCGAGCTGTCGCTTCTGTATCCGGTCATCTCGCTCACGTACGTCTGGGTCACCATCCTCTCCGTGCTCGTCTTCCACGAGCGCATGACCCCCGGCAAGATCGCCGGCATCGCCACCATCTGCACCGGCGTGGCCCTGCTCGGCAAGGGGAGAAGCGAGTGAGCACGCCGGCCCGTTCCATCCTTCTGGTCCTCGCCGCCAGCTTCATCGGCAGCTTCGGCGCGGTTTTTCTGAAGTACGGCGCCGGACGGCTGCACCGGCAGCTGTCGACCCTTCTGCTGAATTGGCGCCTCGCCGCCGGCGTCGGTCTTTACCTGTTGTCGTTCGTCTTTTACTACCTCGGCGTGCGCGAGGGCGAGTTGAGCGTGCTCTATCCGATGGTTGCGCTCGGCTATATCTGGACCATGTTCTGGTCGCGCCTCTTCTTTGGCGAGCCCCTCACCCGCCGCAAAGCGGGCGGCATCCTGCTCATCCTTGCCGGCGTCGCCATGCTCAACCTTGGCGCCTGAACCCTGCTTGGCCCGTCCCGCCGCTCCTCCTTGCCCTCTGCCTGGCGCCGGCAATTCTGATTTCGGACCCTTGACTCCGTCAAGCAGTTTGCACATATTGCGCAGAGGAGGTTTTTGCATGCGGCGATTGTGGCGCTGTGTGATTCCTGTGGCGGCGGCGGTGGCAGCGTTGAGCGGCGGCGGATGCGGCACATCCTCGAAGGGGCCTGCCCCGCCAAAGCCAGGCACCCCGCCCTTCTTTTGGGCAGCTGCCAGGACCGCATACCAGAAGAGCGACTTCCAGGCGGCCATGAAAAACCTGAACAGCATCCTGGCGACCGAGAACGAGTTCACCCGCCGGGCGCAGATCTGGGAGCTCGTCCTCGACTCCGGCATCGCCCGCGGCGAAATGGAGTGGGCCGACATCCTCGATGAAGGCCGGCCGGCTGCCAAGGCGCGCGAGATCGACTTCCGCCGTCTCGCCAACGAGGCGCGCACGCTCGCCGGACAGAGCGCCATGCGGTTCGCCGACACCGGGCACAAACTGATGCCTGCCCTCACCGACGATGAAATTGCATTGCCGTTCGGCTTGCCGGATGTCAACAGGAACCGGCCCGTCGAGGTCGAGCGCATCATCAAGGGCATCCTGCCCCTGCCGGCCGAGGTCGAGCGCCTCCACAACCTCATGATGCGGCGCGGCGTGTTGCTCAGCGTCATCGCCGTCGCCGATCCGGGCGGCGACCTCGAAAAGGCCCGCGAGTTGTTCTCGCAGCCCGAGCCGAAAGTGAAGCGGGAGCAGTTCCTCTTCTACCTCGCCACCCAGTTCACCGAGCTGTCGCAACTGTTCGCGCCGAAGAAACTCGACCGCGCCGCCCGTGTCAAGCTCTTCCTCGACAAGGCAAACGAGGCACTGGCGCCTGTCCCCAAATCGCCCGCGCGCGACAAGCTCCAGAAAAAGATCGCCGAATACGAAAAGAAGCTTCCGAAGGGGACAGCCTGATCTGGCTCCTTCGTGGCTACAAGGATCGCCCGGCCATCCGCCGTGAGCGGGAACCCTTGCGCCGCGCGCAAGCGTGTCGACGTGCATAAGGAAATTGCGCGCGAGGAAGCGGGCCAGTCCGCTTCTCCAGGCCATCCCTCGCCTTGCCCGAACCCTCTCCCCGGAACTCCCGAAGGGGACAGCCTGATCTGGCTCCTTCGTGGCTACAAGGATCGCCCGGCCATCCGCCGTGAGCGGGAACCCTTGCGCCGCGCGCAAGCGTGTCGACGTGCATAAGGAAATTGCGCGCGAGGAAGCGGGCCAGTCCGCTTCTCCAGGCCATCCCTCGCCTTGCCGGAACCCTCTCCCCGAGGTGCGGGCCCGGGGCGTCTCCCCGCTCCTCGCACCCCTTCCGCCTCTCCGGTCGGCTCTTCCAGGCCGCGCGGCCGTGCTACATTGCGGCTGTGCTGCGGATCGGCCGCGCCCTGCTGAATCAGATGATTGCGCACGCGCTTGCTGCGGCCCCCGAGGAGGCGTGCGGCATCCTATTGGGCTTGCGGCGCGGCACGCAACGCGATGTGCTCCACGCCGTGCCTTGCCGCAACGTGTACGAAGGCAGCCGCCATACACGCTTCCTCATCGATCCGGAACAGCAGCTGGCCGTGCAGCGAGAGGCGCCCTTTCAAGGCCTCGAGATCATCGGCTACTACCATTCGCACCCCGAAGGCAGCGCGGCTTTCTCAGACGAGGACCGCCGGCAGGCCCACCCGTGGGTTTCCAATCTCGTTCTGGCCTTCCGCGGCGGCGTCTTCGTGGAAGCGCGCTCCTGGCGCGTGGATCCGGGCGGCGCCTGCGAGGAGGAACCTCTGGCAATCCCGGACGTCACCAACGCCGCCCCGCCTGCATCCTCCACCGCAGATGGCTGTTGAACTGTCTCCTTCCATGGCCAAACAGTTGGTCTCGCAGAACGCGGATGTGCAGTTCGTCGATGTGCGCGAGCCGCACGAGCGGCTCGCGCGCTCGATCCCCGGCACGCTCCACATCCCGCTCGGGCGCCTGCCCCGGAGCCTGCACGCGCTTGACCCCGCCAAGCCCGTGATCGTCCACTGCAAGAGCGGCGTCCGCTCGGCCATGGCCTGCGAGCTGCTTCGCCGCATGGGCTTCCGCGAGGTCTACAACCTCCGCGGCGGAATCGACGCCTGGGGCTGATACTGTAGAGGCAGGGGCGCTGCCGGCGCCCCGTGCCGCCGCATGATCCCGCTGCTTCTGCTGTCACTGCTCGCCGAGCCTTACTCCGAGGCGCGCGCCCGCGAAGTGCTTGCCGCCATGCGCAAGGACGCGCGCCGCAACATGAGCGTCGACCCCGAGGACGGCCAGTTCTTCTATCGCCTCACGCTCGAACTCAAGGCGAAGCGCGTGCTCGAGATCGGCACCTCCACCGGCTACTCCGGCGGCTGGTTCGCCATGGCGCTCAAGAAGACCGGCGGCAAGCTCATCACGCTCGAGATCGATCCCGAACGCCACGCTCAGGCAGTGAAGAACTTCGCCGCCATGGGGCTGGCGGACGTGGTGGAAGCGCGGCTGGCCAACGCGCTGGTGGAAACGGCGCGGCTCGAAGGGCCCTTCGACATTGTGTTGATCGACGCCTGGAAACCGGACTATCTGCGCTATTACGAGCTCTTGCTGCCCAAGGTGCGCCGCGGCGGCGCGATTCTCGCCCACAACACCCGCAACGCCGAGTTCCAGTTGCGCCCGTTTCTGGAACGCATCCGGACCGACCCGGCTGTGCGCACGGAATTTCTGGCCGAGTCGCCGCAAGGGCTTTCGATCTCCTGGAAGAAGTAGCTCCCGAATATCGGGATCTCCGCAGTCTTGCCAGCCAATGGGACAGAACCCCGACCGGCGGCCATTGGTCAGAGCCGCGAACGGCGGCCGCCGTTCGCCAGGACGACGGCCAGAGTGAGCGGTTACCGCCATGGCGACTCCCGCCACCGTGGCTCCTTGCGCGCCCTCGTCGACTGCAGAAACGCTGCGGCGCGCTGCCGTGCTGTCATGCGCACTCCGGGCTCGCACCGTGTGCCGCCTCGTTAACTATGCCAACGCCCCGGCGCCGCCCCCGCTGCAACCGCACGGGCAGCCGAACTGTTGCGCGGGCCGCGCTGCAACCGCTCGCTCCCGCAGCGCTTCGCGCTGCTCCGCTCGCGGCTCTGAAAGCGCCGATCCCCCACCGTGCCCGCTATCGGCATAACCCCGCACGCCCGCCGAGCTCGGCTAGAATCCTGCTTGTGGACCATTCGCAGGAAGGCGTGGCGCCCGCGCGGGCCATGCGGCTGTCGCTCGCCGCGGGTGTGCTGATGCTGGCGGGCAAGGCCGCCGCATGGTATCTCACCAACTCCTCGGCGATCTTCTCCGACGCCATCGAGAGCGTGGTTCACACCGGCGCCGTCGGCTTTGCCGCGTTTGCGCTGCGGCTGAGCCGCCGCCCCGCGGGCGGCCGCTATCACTATGGCCTGGACCGCATCGCGTTCTTCTCGGCAGGTTTCGAGGGCGCGCTTGTCGCCGCCGCAGCCGTCTCGATCCTCGTCACTGCGGCCTACCAATGGCGCCAGGGGCTGCCGCTTGAACGGCTCACGCTCGGCGCAGGCATCACGCTCGCCCTGGGGCTGGCCAACGGCGCGCTGGGCTGGCATCTGATCCGCACCGGACGCAAACATCACTCGCTGATCCTCGAGGCCAACGGCAAGCATGTGCTCAGCGATTGCATCACCAGCGTGGCGGCGTTCGCCGGCGTGGCGCTGGTGCTCGCCACCGGCTGGAAGCCCTTCGATCCGCTGGTGGCGGGTCTCATGGCCCTCTACATCCTCTGGTCCGGCGCGCAACTGGTATGGCGCAGCGCGCAAGGGCTGCTCGATTACGCCGACCCACAGGTGGAGTCGCGGCTGCGCGCGGCGCTCGACGATCTGACCCGCGAGTACGGCATCGCTTATCATGGCCTGCGCCTGCGCGCCACCGGCGGGCGGTTTCTCGCCGAAGCTCACCTGATCTTCCCTTACGCCACCAGCCTTGGCTCGGCGCACCACACAGCCACGCTGATCGAAGAAGCGCTCGAAAGCGGCTTCGGGCAGCCGCTGGAGATGATCACGCACCTGGAATCGCTGGAGGATCACGACGAGCGCCACTCGCGCGAGCACCCGCGCTGACCGCCGGTGCTATTCTTCTTGGAGGATTCCCCATGCAGCCCGCCCGTTCCGCGCCGCAAACCGCCGAAACCCCGACGCAGGAGGCCGCGGAATTGATCTGCCATCTGGCGCACGAACTGCGGCAGCCGCTTTCGGGCATCGAGTCGGTGGCCTATTACGTGGACATGCTGGTAAGCGAGGCGCGGCCCGACCTGATCCCGCACTGCCGCCGGCTTCGGGCGATGGTTCAGCACGCCAACTGGCTGCTCGACGATGCCGCGCTGTGCGCAGCTCTGCCCGGCGAGGCCGTGGCGCAGCCGCTCGCCGGGGCATTGGCGCAGGCGGGACGGCGCTTGTACGAACTGGAAGAAGCCGTTCTCGACCTGCACTTGGAGGCCGAGGGTTGGGTGCACGCGCCGCCGGCTCTGCCGCGGCTGGTGGAGCACGTCGTGGCGTTTTTCCGCGATGTCGGCGGCTGCCACGACCCCGTGCATGCGTCGTTGAACAGCGATGGATCCTGGGTGACGTTGCGCGTGTGGGCCGGCGGCTGCGAGGATCCCCAGGACGCAGCCCGGGCTTTGCGGTCTGCCGCCGCGGGCGGCGCTCTCGGACGCTTCCTTCAGGCCGCCGGGGGCCGCTTCGAAGCGTCCGCAGAGGACTCATCCGGAGGGCTCGAACTTGCCCTCTGGCTGCCCGCCGCCGAGCAGGGCCAGTAGCGCCGCATCGTCCGGCGGCGCCTGTGCACCCGCCGTCAAGACAAGGTCGGCCTCCAGATGGCGCGTGGCGCGCGTCGATTCGACGATCCAGTTCGTCGAGCCCGCCAGCAGAGCGCGCAGCGCGGGCAACGCCTGCTCGAAATCTCCCCGCAGCCAGTAGGCTCGCGCCGCGCCGGCGGCCAGATAGCGGCGCGTGTCACCCGACGAACCCGCCTCGGTCTCTTCGATCAGTTCAAAGGGCGCGCCGCCTTTGGGAGCGTGGTGAGAAACCTTGACGGCGGTCCAGCCCGGTTCGCGCGCCAGCTCGAGAATGCGGCACACCAGCGCCGTCTTGCCGCACTTTCTCCCCGTGCCGCCGACGATGATCCTCATGCGCCCCGTTGCTTCTCCAGCTCGCTGAGGCGCTTTCGCAGCTCTTCCACCTCGCGCCGCAGCTGCGGCAGGCGGCTGATGTGGGCCAGCGTCTCCAGATACTCCTTCAGCGGCCGCGCCGGCGTGCCCCACCAGACTTCGCCGCTGCCGCGCAGCACCTTCGAGCTCAGGATGCCCGCACCCGAGCCCACGACCGCGCCCGACTTCACCGTAACGTTGTCGCCCATGCCCACCTGCCCGCCGATGACGGCGTAGTCCTCGATCACCGTGCCGCCGGCGAGCCCGGTCTGCGCGGCGATCACGACGTGCCGGCCGATGCGGCAGTTGTGCGCGATGTGCACGAGGTTGTCGAGCTTGGTGCCGTCGCCGATGCTGGTGACGCCGAGCGCGGCGCGGTCGATCGTGCAGTTGGCCCCGATCTCCACGTCATTGCCGATCACCACGCGCCCCACCTGCGGGAACTTCTCGTAGCGGCCGTCTTCAAAAACAAATCCAAAGCCATCGGCCCCGATCACAGCGCCGGAGTGGATGATCGCGCGCTGCCCGATTTCGACTCCCGGATAGACGTGCACGCCCGGGTACAGCACGCTGCCCGCGCCGATGCGGACTCCTTCGCCGATGACGCACAGCGGACCGATGCTCACATCCGCGCCGATGTCGCAGCCCTCGCCGATCAGCGCCGCCGGATGAATGCCGCGCGGCGGCTCCGGCAAGTGGTGCAACCACGGGATCACCCGCGCGCACGCGGCGCGAGGGTCCTTGCAGCGGATGATCGTGCGCCCGCCGGGATTCTCGAAGTCGAGCGGCACAAGCAGGCAGCCCGCCGCCGAGGATTGCGCATCGCGCAGGGCGCGGCGGTTGTTGGCGAAAGCCAGCTCGCCCGAGCCCGCGCTGTCCAGCGGCGCCACGCGCAACACCTCGCGCTCGCCATCGCCTTCCCAGGTGGCCCCGAGCCGTTCCGCGATGTCCCTCACCCTCATGGCGCGCCTCGTTTCCCCGGCCCCGGCCGGTATCATACCCAGTGTATGCCCGTTGATCCGTCCGCCTATGTCGCGCCCACCGCGAAGGTGCATCCGGAGGCGCGGATCGGCCCGCAAACGCACATCGGTGAGTATTGTGTCGTCGAGCAGGACGTCGTCATCGGCGCGCGCTGCCGCCTCGAGCCCTACGTCTACATCAAGCGCTGGACCACCATGGGCGACGACAACGAGATCAGCGCCGGCGCGGCGCTCGGCACGGACCCGTTTGACAAGAACTTCACCGGCGAACGCAGCTACCTCGTCATCGGCAACGGGAACCGCATCCGCGAGCACTTCACCATCAGCCGCGGCACGGCGCCGGAAAGCGTGACGCGCGTCGGCGACGGCAACTTCATCATGAGCTCCGGTCACATCGCGCACAATGCAACCGTCGGCAACCAGACTGTGATCGCCAGCTGCGCGCTGATCGCCGGACATGTCACTGTCGAAGACCAGGCTTTCATCAGCGGATGCGTGGTGGTGCATCAGTTCTGCCGCATCGGGCGGCTCGCGATGGTCGGCGGAGGCGTGCGCGTCAATCAGGACCTGCCGCCGTTCTTCCTTTACAGCGGCGTCTATGCGAGCCCTGTGGGGCTGAACGTCGTGGGGTTGCGGCGTGCGGGGTTCACGGGCGAGGAGGTCGCCGCCATCAAGCGCGCCTACCGGCTGCTGTACCGTTCGGGACTGAAGCTGAAGGACGCGCTCGAACGGATCGAGCGCGAGGTGGACACGCCGCACGGACGGCACATCGCCGAGTTTGTGCGGGGAACGAAGCGCGGCATTGCCCATGAGCGCGAGGGGCGGTCCGGATTCCGGTTCGAGTGAACGGCCTCCTTGCCCACGACTGTTGGCCGTATGCTCCATGTCACGGCAGCGCCGCGGCAGGCTTCGTTGCTGAGAGCTGGAAGCAGGGACGCGGGAGGAGGTGGCGTCCCCAGCGGGATTCGAACCCGCGTTATCGCCGTGAAAGGGCGGTGTCCTAGGCCTGGCTAGACGATGGGGACGCGATCCAGCAGCGCCGGGAGCGGCAGCCGCTATTCCGATTCTAACGGTCTGCGGCAGGGCCGGTCAAACCGTGGCCCTGCGTCGGCCTCACAGGGTCTTCAGGTAAGCGAGCAGGTGAGCCTTCTCCTCCTGGGTCAGGACGTCCTCGAAGGCGGGCATCGTGCCCTTGCCCTTGTTGATGATGGCCATGACGTTGGCTTCCGTGGGCTTTTGGCCGTTGGTCAACTTGGCCTTCTTGAACAGCCCTTTCAGCGAAGGTCCCATCTTCTTCTCGTCGGTCGTGGCAGAGTGGCAGACGCCGCACTGGTCATAGACCTCCTTGCCTTTCGCGGGATCGCCCTTCTGCTGGGCGGCGGCTGGCAAGGCGGCAGCCAGGACGGCGGCGAGGAAAAGGCGCTTGGATCCGAACATGACAGGTCTTCACGCTTTCAGGAGAATTCTGTGAGTTGGATGTCACAGGGCCGGGGGTGGATGCCGCCCGTTCGCCGCTATTATAGCGAGAGCAGCGCCGGTCGCGGAAAGAAGGGACTGACGCCTCTGTCCCGCCCCCGGGCCGCCGCCTCCGGCTTCCATCTCATCCGCGGACAGACGTGTCTCTTCTCCAGCCTGACCCAGGAATACCCCGCTTGCAAGTGATGTTCGGGAATCTCTCGCGGTTGTGGTTCAGCCCGCCCGCGAAAATCGACGGAGGCGCCAATTCAGGCTATCCCCTTCAACGCCGGAGACCCCTGGATAGCGCCGGATTTTGAGCCGCTGCGGCCGGGTCTTCTGCCCCGTGAATTTGTGCGCTGTTGCGTTTATAATCCAAAGGGCCAGGAAATTTCGCCGGGGGGCGACGATGCGCGTCTGGATGGCCTCGTTTCTGATCTGGGTTTCCTCGATTCATCAGCCTGGCGCATTCCAGACTTTCGGGCCGGCGGAAGCGAAACAGGGAGTGACGGTGAGCGGCACGGTTGTCAATTCCCTGACGGGAGAACCCGTGCGGCGGGCGGAAGTGATGCTGGCGCGCGTGCAAAGCGCCTCAAACGTCGGCGGAGGCGCGGGCGCCGCCATGACCGTCCGCACGGGCGTCGTGGGACCGCAGGCTCCCGGCGACCTCTGGCAGCAGCCGCGGGGGACTGTGACCGGCGCCGATGGCTCCTTCCGCTTCGACAATGTCGAAGAAGGCGAATACTCGATCTTCGTACGCCGGGAGGGCATGGTGTCCTCGGGGCGCGGCCCCGGATTGTCGCCGAGCCGGATCCGCGTGCGCTCCGGCGCGCCGGTGGAGGGGCTCCGCTATGCGCTCGCCCCGCAAGGCGTCATCTCGGGGCGTGTGCTCGACGAGGAGGGCGAACCGGTGCAGGGCGCGCAGGTCAGGGCCCTGCGAAGGGCCGTCGATCAAAGCGGAGGCGCCAGCTGGATGCCCGCCGGACCGAGTGCGCAAACTGACGACCGCGGCCATTTCCGGATGCACAGTCTTTTGCCCGGAAAGTACCTGGTTTTGGCCCAAGGCTCCCCTTCGGGCTCTTCCGTGACGGAAGGCGCCGCCCGAAGCGTCCCTGCTCCCACTTATTACCCGGACGCCCTCACTCCGGAACAGGCGACACAGATCCCGGTGGCGGCCGGGCAGGAGATCGCGAATCTCGATCTCCGCATCCGCCGCGTTGCGGCCAGGCGGGTATCAGGCCGCGTGGTGCTCGAAGACGGCAGCCCCGCGCAGCATTTCATGGTCATGCCGGTCAGCCACCGCCGCCCGGGCCTTCCGGGCCCGTGGGGCGGGATGCGGCAGGGCCGCGAGCCCGGTTCATTCGTCTTGTACGACCTGCCGCCGGGTTCTTACGATCTGGTGGCCCGGCCGATGGATCGGTCGAATTCGCAACCCCAGCCCATGGGCACGGCGCGCGTGGAAGTCGGTGACAGCGATGTGGAGGGAGTCGAGATTCGGTTCCAGCCGCCGTTCACTTTGAGCGGACAAGTCCGCGTGGAAGGCGCCGGTGAGGAACGGATCAACGCGCCCGGCAACTTGCAAGTGACTGCCGTGCCGGTTGGCGTCGGGATGGGATTTGGCCAGGGCCGGACCCGCGACGATGGCGCTTTCGAGATCAGCCTCCAGCTTCCCGGCCGTTACAGGCTGCTGGTTTCGGGCGCGGCGATGCAGCAGCTCTACGTTGCCTCGATCCGCACCTCCGGTGGCGCCGATGTCTCCGAAGCGATCGATTTGTCCGCGGGAGCGCCGGAATCCGTCGTCATCACGCTTCGCGCCGATGCCGCGCGAATCGCTGCGGAGCGCCAGAAGGCGGAAAAGGAGGGAGAGTCCTGCGTGCAGTCTCAGGTCGCCTTGATTCCGCCTGGGCAGAACGAGCCGCCCCGTCTCGTTCGCACCGAGCCCCTTGATTCGGAGGGACGGGCGGTTCTGTTTCCGCTGCCTCCGGGCGAATACCGGATTATCTGCTTTTGCAACAGCGACTGGGCTGCCCTGGACGACCCCGAGACGCTGGCGTGGATCGCCGAAAAAGCGGAGAAGATCCGCGTCCAGCCAGGCGAGCACAAGAACGTCACAGTAAAAGAGGTGCCCTTGCCTTGAGCGCCCGGATGCCTGTCACGGCTGTGTCGGGCGGCGCAGCATCAGTCCCAGTTCGCGCAGCTGCCGGTCGCTCACCTGCGACGGAGCGTCGCACATCAGGTCCGTGCCCTTCGCCGTCTTGGGGAACGCGATGACGTCGCGGATCGAGTTCTCACCTGCCAGGATCATCACCAGCCGGTCCAGCCCCAGCGCGATGCCGCCATGGGGCGGCGCGCCGTAGGTCAGCGCATCGAGCAGAAACCCGAACTTCGCCCGCGCCTCCTCGTCCGACAGCCCGAGCGCAGCGAAGACGCGCTTCTGAATGTCTTGCCGGTGGATACGGATCGAGCCCGACCCAAGCTCGACGCCGTTCAGCACGAAGTCGTAGCTGCGGGCGCGGCAACGCGCCGGGTCGCTTTCCATCAGGTCCAGATCTTCTTCGCGAGGGGAGGTGAACGGATGGTGCGCCGCCACCCACCGCTGGTCCTCCTCGTCCCACTCGAACATGGGGAAGTCGAGCACCCAGAGGAAGCGGAAATCTCGCGGGTCGAGCAGCTGATGGCGGTCGTTGTACTTCTGCCCCGCGTACAGCCGCAACTGCCCGCAAGCCTGCAGCACCGTTTCCACCGGCCGCGGACCCTTGGGTTCCCCGCGCCAGCCCGCCAGCAACAGCAGGTCTTCCTCGCCCGCTCCGGCACGCTCCCGCACCTTCTGCATCGGCTCCGGGAAATCGCGGTCCAGCCGCTTTGCGTCGTCATAAACGGCCAGCCCGCGCTCGCCGCCGTACAGCTTCAGCTCGTCGCGCTCCTTGCGGCTCAGCGCTCCGGTCTTCGGGATGCGGACTGCCACCAGCGGAAGCCCCGGCCGCGTCAGTCCGGCCTCCGGCGGGAAGAGGTCCTCCACCGGCCAGAACCGCGGCAGGCGGAGGTCCGGCTTGTCAGTGCCATAACCCTGCATCGCCTCTTCATAGGTCATGCGGGGAAACGGGCCTTTCACCGCAAAGCCGGCGGTTTCGCACACGCGCTCGATCAGCGGCTCGATCGTCTCGAAGATCTGCTCCTCTTGCGGGAACGACATTTCGAGGTCGATCTGCGTGAACTCATACTGACGGTCCGCTCGCAGGTCCTCGTCGCGGAAGCAGCGCACGATCTGGAAGTAGCGGTCGTATCCGCTGACCATGAGCAGCTGTTTGAAGATTTGCGGCGACTGCGGCAGGGCGTAAAAATAGCCGTGCTGGATACGCGACGGAACCAGAAAATCGCGCGCGCCTTCCGGCGTCGATTTCGTCAAAAACGGGGTCTCGATTTCCAGAAATCCCTGGCGGTAGAGCTCTTCGCGGACCGCCAGCGACACCCGGCTGCGGAGAATGATGTTCCGCTGCATATGCGGCCGGCGCAGGTCCACATAGCGGTAGCGCAGCCGCATGTCCTCGCCCACGTCGATGTGCTCTTCCATGGGGAAGGGCGGCGTCTCGCTGGTATTGAGGATCCAGATCCTCTCAGCCACCACCTCCACCTCGCCGGTCTCGATAGCCGGGTTCACCGTCTCGGCGGAGCGCCTCTCCACCACGCCTTCCACTGCCAGCACGTACTCGGAGCGGAGCAATTCGGCCCTCGCATGGAGCCCGGCGTCGCACTCGGCGCGGAAAACGACCTGCGTGACGCCTTCGCGGTCGCGCAGATGGACGAAGATCACGCCCCCGAGGTCGCGGCGGCGGTGCACCCACCCCATGAGGATGACGCGTTTGCCCTCGTCGGCTGCGCGCAGCGCGCCGCAGGAATGCGTGCGGCGCAAAGAGCCCAGGAAATCGAGCGGAATCTGTTGAGCCATGCTGGAATACTGCGTGAGTCGGGACGGTAATCGTCCATTGTAGCGCGGCCCCGCGCGCCCGCGCCCGAATGGCGCCTCAGCGCGCCGGCGTCAGGCAGTCGATGATCACCCGCCAGTGGCCGTCGGGCTGCCTGCGGAAGACTGAAGTGAACGCCCCTTCCGTGGTGCAAAGAATGCCGGGCTGTGTTTCGCGCGTCAGGGCGTACCGCCCGGAGGCGCAGGCCAGGCTGTGCTCCGATTCGAAGTGGTTGGCCTCGCGCTTCAGCTCGATCAGGCCGTTGTCAAACTGCTCCCGCAACCAGCCGAGGATCGCCTCGCGCCCGCTCATCGCCGGAGCGCCCGGCGCCTGCAACTCGGCATCAGCGGCGTAGAAGGTCTCCATCAGCCGTTCGGGGTCGCGCCGCCGGATGCAGCGCACAAACTCCTCCTCGAGCAACTGCAAGTCCCTCGTCGTGCTGTCCAGCGCCAGAAAAGGCATCGGCTCACCCTTTCCACTGGCAGTTTGGCAGCTTCGCCGCTCATGTCAAGGGGTGGTTTCGTGCCGCCGTCGGCGGGCGCGACAATGAAGTCAGCTTGAGCGCGATCCCCACAACGCTCCGCCTGCTGCTGGCCGCCGCTGCATTGCTCGCCGCCCTCAGCCTCATCCGCTTCGCCCTGCGGCGTTGGGAGAAGCCGCCTCAGCCGCCTCCGCGCAAGGTCTACATCCCT
Source organism: uncultured Arcobacter sp. (assembly GCA_964458495.1). Taxonomy (GTDB): domain Bacteria; phylum Acidobacteriota; class Terriglobia; order Bryobacterales; family Bryobacteraceae; genus JANWVO01. The sequence continues at coordinate 66,585 of CAYWJB010000008.1, read as the reverse complement.
CCCGAGCTGGCGGGCAGCGAAGTCAGGATCCTCTCCCTGTACACTTCGCAGGTTCCAGAGCGCGGCCGCCCCTTCACTCTTTGCTATGGCGTGCTCAATGCGGTGCGCGTCAAGCTGGATCCGCCCCTGGCGGAGCCGTCCCCCTCCATCAGCCGTTGCGTGGAAGCAGTGATCCACCGCCGCACCACGGTCACGCTCACCGCCTTCGACAAAGCGGGCGCGTCCGTCTCCGCCTCCATCGACATCCCCGTGCGCGAGCCGCAGCCGGAGATTTTGTTCGTCGACCTGAGCAGCCGCGAGATCCGCCGCGGGGACCGCTTCACGCTCTGCTACGGGGTGCGCGACGCGGCGCGGGTCCGCGTCGAGCCCGGACCGCTGGAACTGCCCGTCTCCGCGAAACACTGCGCCACATGGTTCCCGGTGGAGGCGCCGCGAAAGCTGATCGCCGAATCGCCCGCCGGACGCGCCGAAGTGGATCTCCTGGTCCGCATGGTTCCTGCCAATGGACCCGGCGCCGCTCAGCGCTCGCCCGTGCGCGACTGGATTGACTCGAGGTAGCGCACGAGCCTGTCGATCAGCGCCGCCGACTCGCTCTCCGCAGGCGATAGCGGCAGGAAGACCGGTCCCCACACCGGCATCCGCTTTCCCCCGTGCGCCGGAATGCCCTCCACGCCGCCCAGCAATCTCTGCACGCGAGCCACGGGGAACCGCCCGCCATGCTTTTCCGAAAGCCGCGTCAGATCCGGCGGGCGCATCCGCATCGCCTCCGCCGCCGGCCCATCTCCCCGGCCCTCGATTCCGTGGCAACTGGCGCAGTAGGCGACGTACAGATCCCTCCCGGACATCGCGCGGGCGCGCTGGTCCGCGCCTTTCACCCCGTCCACTCGCGGCGGCGCAGCCGCCGAAACCGCAGCCGAGGCCAGCGCGAGGGCAAAGGCTGTCCAACGTCTCCGCAACCGCATGGCAGCTTCTCCTGACTGACAGGCTAGCACCGCTTTCCCCCGCTCACGCCGCTCTGAACCTTGTGCCTCGCCTTCAGAGCCGCGAGCGAAGCAGCGCGCAGCGCTGCGAGTCACTCTGGCCGCCGTTCTGACGAACGCCGGCCGCCGTTCGCGGCTCTGAACCATGGGCTGCGCCTTCAGAGCCGCGAGCGAAGCAGCGCGCAGCGCTGCGAGAGCGAGCGGTCCCCTGCGGGGCAAGTGAAGCCGGCCCGAGGGCGGCCGGAAGCGAGCAGCCTCCCGCAACGCGACTGAAGCGGGCCAAAGGGCGCTGGGAGCGAGGCGTCGCAGCCTTTCCCGCAGCCTGAATCACCGCGGACACGATGACCGCTCACTCTGGCCGCCGTTCGCGGCTCTGAACCATGGGCTGCGCCTTCAGAGCCGCGAGCGAAGCAGCGCGCAGCGCTGCGGGAGCGAGCGGTCCCCTGCGGGGCAAGTGAAGCCGACCCGAGGGCGGCCGCAGCGGGCAGCCCCACGCAACGCGACTGAAGCGGGCCGAAGCGCGATGGAAGCGAGGCGTCGCAGCCTTTCCCGGAGCCCGAATAACCGCGGGCGGCGATGACCGCTCACTCTGGCCGCCGTTCGCGGCTCTGAACCATGGGCTGCGCCTTCAGAGCCGCGAGCGAAGCAGCGCGCAGCGCTGCGGGAGCGAGCGGTCCCCTGCGGGGCAAGTGAAGCCGACCCGAGGGCGGCCGCAGCGGGCAGCCCCACGCAACGCGACTGAAGCGGGCCAAAGGGCGCTGGGAGCGAGGCGTCCCGGCCATTCCCAGAGCCCCCCCTCGGCGTTCACCACTTGCTCTCACAAACGCTGATGCCAGAGTCCGCGGCTTCCCCGTACCCCCTGATAGATTTGACGGTCAGCCCGCGCCGAACGCCGCGGCAAGGCCCTGGCTGCGCTTGCCGCTCCATGCCCGTTGTGGTATCAATGGAGGCAGATTGTTCCCCCAGCCCAAATCGGGGCATTCGGGTATCTTTGTTTCAAACAGGAGCACTGCCGTGGAATCCCCCAACCGCCGCCTGATCCGCCCTGCGCTTGCAGAGGTCAAAGAGCGCGCTGCCAGCCGCTCCAATCCTCCCCAGGCCAAGAAACAGGCGCCGCCTGACGTCACCAACGCGGAGAATTTTTACTACGTGAAGCAGATGCAGGCGAAGACGCCGCTGGTGGTGGTGCTCCATGACGGCGAAGAGCTCCACGGCACGCTCGAATGGTACGACAAGGGCTGCATAAAGCTGACCCGCGAAGAAGGCCCCAACCTGCTGGTCTACAAGTCCGCCATCAAATACATCTACAAGGCCTGAGCGCCGCCCTCCGCCTGTTCTTTTTCGATCGCGCGCCTGCGCACTTCCAGCCTTTGTGCGCGCCGCTCGCCCGCCTCGCGCCACCGGCGCTGCTCTGTCTCCGTCTCCGGAACTACAGGCGGGATCTCGCGCGGCTTGCCGTCCGGCGACAGGGCCACGAAGGTCAGGTACGAGGAGTTCGTGTGCCGCACCACGCCTGTTTCCAGGTCCTCGACAAACACCTTCACTCCCACCTCCATCGATGTGCGGAACACCCGGTTGACGCTCGCTTTCAGGATCACGAGCTGCCCGATGTGGATCGGATGCAGGAACGTCATCCGGTCCACCGACGCCGTCACCACCGGACAGCGCGCGTGCCGCATGGCGGCGGTGGCGGCGGCCAGGTCCACCAGGTGCATGATGCGTCCGCCGAGCAGGTTGCCCAGCGTGTTGGCATAGATGGGCAGCGCGAACTCGCTCAGCTCGCTCGCCGATTCGCGCACGGGGCGGCCTTCCATGACAAGAAGGTACCATGATGGTCATGGGCCGGCTCGAAGACCTGCAACGCCTGCTGGAACAGGACCCCGCCAACAACCGCCTCCAGTACATGCTGGCAATGGAGTACCTGGGCCAGGGCAAGCCGGCCGAGGCTGCGGCCACCCTCCGCTCCCTTCTGGAGCGCGATCCCGGCTACGTCCCCGCCTACTACCAGGCCGGCCGTGCCTGCGAACAGGCCGCAGACCTCGACGCCGCCCGGGACTTCTACCGCCGCGGCATCGACGCCGCCCGCCGCGCCGGCGACTCCCACGCCGCCAGCGAACTACAGGCCGCGCTCGACATCCTCGGCTGACGCGGCGCGCATCCGCTCCCATTCCTCCCGCAGCAGCCCGTAGACGCGGATATCCGCTCGCTCCCCGGCAAGCCGCTGCGCGCCGCGCAGCGTGCCCTCAAAGGTGAAGCCGAGGCGCTTCGGGATCGCCTGCGAACGCACATTGCCAGCGGCGCATCGAATCTCGATCCGCTCGAGCATCGCTCCCTCGAAGGCCATTTCGATCAGCGCCTTCACCGCCGCTGTCATCCGCCCGCGCCCTTCGTGCTTGCCGGCCAGCCAGTAGCCGATCTGAGCCGTGCCGTTGGCTATGTCGATGTCGTGAAGCCCCACAAGGCCCGCCAGCTCGCCTGCCAGTCTGAGACTGTAAGCCGCCGTCTTGCCCTCCCGCCGGTGCGCCGCCACCTGCTCCAGAAACCGGCGCGTGTCCTCCGCAGTCTCCGTCGACTCCACCCACGGCAGCCACCGTCCCAGGTGCTCCCGGTTCGCACACACCGCGGCGAAGATCTCCTGCGCATCTTCCGGCTCCAGTTGCCGCAGTTCCAGTTCCTCGCCGACGAGGATCCTCTCCGGAAAGCGCGCCTCCATTTCGGCCATAGCCTCCAGCTTACTTGCAGCCGCGTGCGGCCTTGTTCGCCTATGCCTCTCATAGGTCACGTGTCCCGCCGCCAGGCATCCTCCCTGCAGGAGGTTCTCTTATGACAGAAACCACAACCCGTCTTCCCCTGATCGGCGAACCCGCGCCCGAGTTCCACGCGGAGACCACCCAGGGGCCCATCCATTTCCCTCATGACTACAAGGGCAAGTGGGTCATCTTCTTCAGCCACCCGGCGGACTTCACGCCGGTGTGCACCACCGAGTTCATGACCTTCGCCGCGATGCAGGAAGAATTCCGCGCCCTGAATTGCGAGCTCGTCGGTCTCTCCATCGACAGCACTTACAGCCACATCGCCTGGCTGCGCACCATCAAGGAGAAGATCGAGTTCCGCGGCATGAAGGACATCGAGGTCACCTTCCCGGTGATCAGCGACCTCACCATGGAAGTCTCGCGCCTTTACGGGATGCTTCAGCCCTCGGCCAGCACCACGCAGGCGGTGCGTGCGGTGTTTTTCATCGATCCCGAATCGAAGATCCGGGCGATCCTCTACTACCCTCTCAGCGCCGGCCGCAACTTCCAGGAGTTGAAACGGCTGCTGATCTCGCTTCAGACCTCCGACAAGCACGGCGTGGCCACCCCCGCCGACTGGCAGCCCGGAGAGGAGGTCATCGTGCCCCCGCCCGGCAGCTGCGGCGCCGCAAAGGAGCGCGTCGGGACGAAGGACCCCAACATCCGTTGCGTCGACTGGTTCCTCTGCTTCAAGAAACTGTCCTGATCCGGGGATCCGCGCGCGGCTCGGGGATCGCCGGCATCCGCCCCGCGCAGCGTGGATCGATGGGCGGGCAGGCGCTGCGGCAACGCCTGCCCGCCGCTCGTCTAGAACATCAGCTTCAGCCCCGCCGAGGCCCACGCGCGGGGGGTGCGGAAGCCGTCCTCGAAGTAGCGCTGGTTCAGCACGTTCTCCGCCCGAATATAGAAGCGCAGCGTGCGCGCATCATCCAGCGGCAGCGAGTAGCTGCCCGCCACGTCGAGCTTCCGCGGCCCGGGGAACTCATACGGCCGGCTGCCGCTGCCGACGAAGAACGATCCCGACACATAGTCGCTCGCGGAGAGGAAGTCCGCCGTCACCTGCCAGCGCCTCGTGATCTGTTGCGACGCCGTCAGAGTGAACATGTGAGGGAACACGCGGATCGAGCGGAGCGATCCGCCGATCAGCGCGCTGCGGCGCTCGTCGGCGTTCGTGTAGGTGTAGGAGGACGTCACCAACAGGTTGCGCCGCGGGCGCGCCTCCGCCGCGAGCTCCACACCGCGCGCCAGCCCGCCGCCCGTGTTCACGTAGCCGCCCCAGCGCCCGTAGGGATCGTTCACCAGCCCCGAGTATCCGATCACCTCCTGAAGGCGCGTGTAGAAGTACGTTGAGCTCAGGCGGTAGCGCGAGCCGGCGAAATACTGGTCCACGCCGAAGTCGAACGACACGGTGCGCTCCGGCCGTAATTGCGGGTCTCCCAGCGGGCTGAACGCGCCCCAGAAGAAGGAGCTGCCGATCCGTTCGTACAGCGTGGGCGCGCGGAAGCCGTTGCCCGCGTGAGCGCGCAGCTTCATGTTCGCCTTCGGCAAGAAGTAGGAGATGGCTGCGTCGCCGGTAAGCGCGTCGGGGGGAGCGGTGAACGGGGCGTTTTCGTACAGCGGGAATCCGCCCTCGAATCCCGGCCGGGAAAGCTGGAACGTCTGGTAGCGGCCCGTGAGGCCGATTTGCAGCCGTTCCTCTAACAGGCGCAGCTGCTCCTGCACGAACACCGCCAGGCTTCGCTGATGGGCCGAGGCGCGCGCGTTCACCCGCTGCGCGGGATCCGGGTTTTCGTCCGTGGAAGGATTCTCGTAAGACTCGCGCTCCCACTCGAGGCCCGCGCTGACGGCGTTCCACCTCGCCGCGGCCACATCGGCGCGCGCCTGCACCGTGTCGATCCGCCCGCCGAACAGGCTCGACGAGTTGAACTGCGGCTGGTAGCCCTGTCCCGCCGGCCCGTTGCGGTTGTCGCGCCGCGTGTCGACATTCTGGTAGCTGAGCCGGTAGTGGAAGCGCGGCGCCGCCTGCTGCGCCCACTGCACCAGCGTGGTGACGAAGCGGCCCTCGCGGCGGCTGTCGGGATCGAAAAAGTTGGGCGCGAAGGTGGCGTTGCCCCACTGGAACGGCAGGCCGCGGTCGCCCAGCCTTGCCTGTGCGGCGTCCAGCGGAATGGCGCGGATCACCGTCGAGGCGGGCAGATTCGCTGCGGGAGCGGCGTAAGGGCTGGAATTGACGCCGACGGTGGCGAGCGTCGCCCAGACACGGCCGGAAAGCGAGGCCGTCGCAACGGGTCGCCACAGGAGCTGCCCCTGCGCACTCGAATTTCGCACGCTCTCCACGCCATCCACCCCGCCGTTCACGTTCAGGTGCGCGACGCCCGCGCTGTAGTGCAGGCGGTTTTGCGCCATCTCGCCGGCGATGCGCGCCAGCCCGCGCACGAGTCCCAGCCCGCCGCCCTCGCCGCCGATTTCGCCGCGCGTGCGCCCGCCGCCGGAGTCAGTCACCAGGTTCAGGACCCCGGCCGTGGCGTTGGTGCCGTAGATGCTCGAACCGAGGCCGCGCAGGATCTCCACGCGGTCGGTCTGGATCAGCTGCATATCGCCGAGAAACGCCGTGGCGTCGCCCTGCACGCTGGCCGGATCGCGCAACCGCATGCCGTCGATCAGCACGCCCGTGTCGGCTGCGCGCAGCCCGCGCATCTGGATGCGCGTGAACGAGCCCGGCCCTCCCAGCTGCTGCACGCGCAGCCCGGGCACCAGCCGCACCGCCTCCGAAAGCAGGATCTCGGCGCGGCGTTCGAGCATCGCCGAGTCCACGATGTCGAGTGCTTTTCCCGATTCCACCGTCGGCTGCGGCGTCACCGCCGCCGTCACCTGCACCTGCGTGGCCAGGCCGCGAATGTCGAGCTTCAGCTCCACCTTCGTGATCCGCCCCGCTTCCACTCGCACCGTGACCGGGCTCGCCTGGTCCAGCGTGTCCGTGCGTGCCTCCACAAGGTATTCGGCCGGCGGCAGCCGGTCGAACCGGAAGCGTCCCTCCGGGCTGGTCGTGGTCGATTGCTGGAACGTGGCGTCGCGAGTGAACAGCCGGACGGTGGCCTGCGGCACCGCCGCGCCGGACGGATCCGTGACGGAGCCGTCAAGACCGGCGCCGCCCGGCGCCTGCGCGAACACACTGAATGCAGAAAACAAAAAAACAGCGAATTGTTTCATTCGCTCCTCCCTCGAGAGCTTGTTCTGGATTCCGCCGGGAGCGGGTCCCGGGGGCGGCGGCAGGTCTTCGGACTTGCGGGCGTTTCCAGCCCCTTGCTGGGGCCGGCTCTCCTACTGGCCGCGGCTTCCCAGGAGCATGCGCTCCCAGTGCCGGACTCTGCGGCGTTCGTTCCCGCTTACCGCTGCGGGGCAGTCCCGGAATTGCACCGGGTTCCCTCTTGCGTGGCCGGGCGCGAACCCGGCCAACCGCTCGCATTTGCGATTATGGCGTCTGAAACGCACCGTCGTCAACGGCCCCGGCGGCCCATGCCAGAGTCGCCGCACAAAGAGCTTGCAGCGGCCGCGATCCGGGCGCAGAATTGGAGTCGGAAATGCGCGGGCTTGTCATTCCTGCTTTCGCCGCGCTGGTGGCGCTGTTTGCCTCGGCGGACTTTCCCGTGCAGCTTGGCGCCCCGGCGCCGGACTGGCACGTGGAGACGGCGTCAGGCAAGCCGGGCTCGCTGACACGTCACCTGCGGGAAAACAAGCGCGAGACGGTGGTTCTCGCGCCGCGCGCGGGCGAACCGCTGTCCCGGGCTTCGCTGGAAGCTGCCGCTGCCCGGCTCGATTCGCGGGACGCGGATCTCCTGATGGTTCCGCCGCAGCCCGGGCAGGAGCGGCGCGGGCTCGAGGCGCTGGCGCCTGCGACTCTGCTGGTAGACTCTGGCGGCGTGGTCCGGCGCATCGAGCCGGGGCTGGTGCTCGAGAGCGGAAAGCTGGAGGAGTTTGTCGAACAATGGCGGCTGGGGCGCGAGGTCTTCCTCGTCTCCTGCGCCCGCTGCCACGGCGACGACGGTGCGCTTCAGAGTTGCGAGGACGTCAAGCCGCTGACCGGGATCGGCAACCGGCTGACGCCGGCGCAGGTTTACGAGCGGCTCCGTGTGGGCGAGCTGGGCGAACTCGACGTGCTTATCCGCGGCAGGTTCCACAAGCGCAAGGAAGTCGAAGCCGTTGTCGTTTTCGTCCGTGGACTGTGATCCCGCAGCGCGGTTCAGAGCCGCGACCGGCGGCCGGCGTTCGCCAGAACGGCGGCCAGAGTGAGCGGTCGCCGCCCCGGAATGCGGATGGCCACACTGCGCCGGGATTCTTTTCCAGCCCCGATGCAACCGCTCGTTCCCGCAGGCCTTCGGCCTGCTTCACTCGCGGCTCTGAACGGGTTTTCGCGCGCCATTCACGCACTGTGCCAGTGCGCCCATGCGATGCAGAGATCGCCGCCATGTGGCGCTTTACCGGCTCCAACGGCGTCACGGAAGGGTTGCACGCCAAGGGGGCATGCAGCGGCAAGCATACATCTTCCGGAATTGCAACCACTCCGGAATGCGGGTGAAGGCCCAACGCGCGTAAGCTGTCTTGGGAGCCGGGGTGTCCCCCGTTCTTGGCGTAGAGCCGAAGTAGAGCCTAGAGCCCGTAAAACCAGAGCCGTTTGAAAGGTTTGGTGGACCTGGAGGGATTCGAACCCTCGACCTCTTCCATGCCATGGAAGCGCGCTCCCAACTGCGCCACAGGCCCACGGGTCTCCCTTCACTATAACATGGCCTCCGGCGGGATCGGCTAGCATGGGAGATCATGATCACGCGGCGGCAGGCATGGGAGATCGTTTGCGAGTTCATCCAGAATGACGCCTTGCGGCGTCACTCGCTCGCTGTGGAGGCGTGTGTCGCCGCGTACGCCCGCAAATTCGCGGCGGAAGGCAGGGACGGCGTGGATCCGGAGGTGTGGAGCGTGACGGCGCTGCTGCATGACTTCGACTGGGAGATCCACCCGCAAGCGCCTGACCACCCGGTGAAGGGAGAGCCGATCCTGCGCGAACGCGGCGTGCCGGACGCGATCCGGCGGGCGATCCTTTCGCACGCCTCCTACACCGGCGTGCCGCGGGAATCGCTGCTCGAGAAGACGCTGTTCGCCTGCGACGAACTGGCCGGATTCCTCACGGCCGTGAGCTATGTGAAGCCCACGCGCTCGATCCACGAAGTGGACGCGCGCAGCGTGCGGAAGAAGCTGAAGGACAAGGCGTTCGCACGAGCCGTGAACCGCGAAGACATCGTCAACGGTGCGGCGGAGCTGGGCGTGGACCTGGACGAACACATCGCCTTTTGTATCCAGGCCATGCGGGAACGCGCGGAGGAACTCGGACTGCAGGGGAGCTGGAGAGAAGGCGGCGAGAGTCAGAGCTGAGTCTGCCGCCCGGGACCGGAAGCGCCGGGGGAGGGAAGAGAAGCAGGAGGAACCCGGGATCAGCGTGTCCGCAAATCCTGGTTTCGACAGCGAACCAGGATGCCGCTTCGGGGAGTTTCTCCAGCGACGCAGGCTATCCCTCGCGGCCAAGGATGAGCAACCGCAAACCTGCGCCGCCGAAGGACTCGAGTTCTTCGTTCCAGCTTGAAGCGGTGAGCTGGGCGGCGAGCCAAGGCTGGACGGGAGGGCGGAGCGGCAGAGCGGGTGAGCTTCAATCCCGAGGGGACCGCTCAAGGAATACCTTGAGGCGGTGGCTGCGGCTGGGATGGCGGAGTTTGCGCAGGGCCTTGGCCTCGATCTGGCGGATGCGTTCACGGGTGACGGCGAAGTGCTGGCCGACTTCTTCGAGAGTATGCTCGCTGCCGTCCTGAAGCCCGAAACGCATACGGATGATCTTCTCCTCGCGGGGGCTGAGGGTTTTCAGGACCTCGGCGGTCTGCTCGCGGAGGTTGAGATTGATGACGGCTTCCGAGGGCGAGGCGACGCGCTTGTCAACGATGAAATCGCCGAGATGGGATTCTTCCTCCTCGCCGACCGGCGTTTCGATGGAGATCGGCTCCTGGGCGACACGAAGCACCTTGCGGACCTTGTTGACGCTCATGTCGAGGCGGCGGGCGAGTTCCTCGGTAGTGGGTTCGCGGCCCAGTTCCTGCTGCAAGAAGCGCTGCGTGCGGATGATCTTGTTGATCGTCTCGATCATGTGCACGGGGATGCGGATGGTGCGCGCCTGATCTGCGATGGCGCGAGTGATTGCCTGCCGGACCCACCAGGTGGCGTAAGTGGAGAACTTGTAGCCGCGGCGGTAGTCGAACTTGTCGACGGCCTTCATGAGTCCGATGTTGCCTTCCTGGATCAGGTCGAGGAAGGCCATGCCGCGGTTGGTGTATCGCTTGGCGATGGAGACGACGAGGCGGAGATTGGCCTCGATGAGCTGCTTCTTGGCGGCATCGGCTTCGTTCTCGCCGCGCTCGGCGAGGGACAGCGTGCGGCGCAGTTCGGTGCAGGAGATGCCGAAGGAGCGTTCGAGCGCGGCGAATTTCTGGCTGGTTGCGCGAAGTTCGCGTTTCAGTTCCCGGGCGGCGGCGGAGCCCTGGGCGGAGGCTTCCTCGATGGCGCGCTGGAGACGGGCGATGTCCTTTTCGAGCGGAGTGACCTGATCGAGAGCGGCGCGCACCGTGGAGGTGAGATGACGGTAGACCGCGGAGGACAGCTGCATGTCGCGGATCGACCGCGAGGTGGCGACGACGAGCCGCGCCAGCTCCCATCGCGTGGCGCGGAAGAGCTTGAGCTTGGCGCGGGGCATGGCCGTAAGCTTGTTGCGGAGCTGGTGAATCTTTCGGAGATTCCTGGAAAGCGTTTCGATCTGCTCCTCGAAGGCGGCCTGGAAGCTTTCCAGGTTGTCGTCGGAGGCCATCAACTCGGGGATGGCAAGGACGTCGCGCAGCTGGCGTTTGCCATCGCGAACCTCGGCTGCGATTTCGAGAATCTCGCGCATGACAAAAGGCGAGCGGGAGAGGGCGCGGGCAGCGGTTTTCTGGCCGTGTTCGATGCGGCGGGCGAGTTCGATTTCCCCATCGCGGGTGAGGAGGCTCACCGACCCCATTTCACGCAAATACATGCGCACGGGATCGTTGGTTCTCTCGGAAACCTCGGCTAATTCTGCGTCGGAGAGATCCTCTTCGCCCGCCTCTTTTCTCTCCTCGAGACGGGGCTCCTCGAGCAGGTCGACGCCCGCCTCGTCGAGCCCGGCCAGCAGGTCTTCCAGATTCTGACCGGTGGCGAGGTCGTCGGGCACGAGTTCGGCGACGTCATCATAAAGGACGTAGCCCTTCTCCTTGCCCAGGTCGATGAGCTTTTGGAACCGGCTGTAGCGATCCTCGCTTGCCACGGTAACCTCGACGAGCGACCCCTCGAATTTGCGTCTTTCCTATCCTACACCACCGGATGAGGCCTGGCTGCGGCGCTCGAGCTGGCGCAATTCCTCCAGCAGGCGCATGGCCTCTTCGACATTTCCGCCGCGTTCGGCCTCCTGGATGCGGCGGCGGAGACGGCTGCGGCGGGCCTCTTTTTCTGCCGCGGCGAGCTTGCGGATGCAGGACACGGCCAGTTCGGTGGAATAGCCTTCGCCGAGCGTGTCGTCGGCAAAGACGAGAGCGGCGAGGCGCTCACGGGCCTCGTCGCGGAGGCGCGCCTGGAGAGCATGGTAGGTGAGCGGCTCGCCGGCTTCGGCCATGCGGCGAATGGCGTCGAAAATCTCGTGCGACGGGGAGGCTTCTAGCACAGTAAGCTGCCCGAGGAGAGGGGCGATCTCGGCGCGGGCCTCGGCATCGTGGAGCAGGGCGTGAAGGAGCAGAACCTCGTTGGGATCCGGCAGCGGCGCCTGGGGCGCGCGAATCTGCTGTCGGCGTTCGGCGGCCGCCTTGCGGAACTCGTCGAGGACCACGCCCGGCTCCATGTGCAGATACTCGGCGACGTCGTTGGCGACGGCGAGGCGGTCGAGCCGGTCCGGCATGCGCTGGATGGCGGGCAGGAGGAACTGGAAGGCGGCGACGCGGCCTTCGGGCTTGCGGAGGTCGAAACGGGAACGGGCGCGGTCGGCGAGCCAGTGGAAGTAACTGCGCGCGCTCTCAAGCGCGCCCTGATACGCGGCCGCGCCGTGCTGGCGGACGAACTCGTCGGGGTCAAGGCCGCCCCGGAGCTCGAGCACCTGGACGCGCATCCCCTCTTCGAGCAGGACGGGGATGTGCTTTTCGGTGGCTGCGGCGCCGGCGCTGTCGGGATCGAAATTGAGGACGACCTCAGGCGCGTGGCGGCGGAGGCTGCGGACCTGGAGGGGGGTGAGGGAGGTTCCGCACACGGCGGCCACGTTCGGCACACCGGCCGCGTGGACGCCGATGACGTCCATATAGCCTTCGACCAGGACGGCACGGCCGGCCTGTTCGATGGCCTTGCGGGCTCGATTGAGGTTGTACAGCACCTGGCTCTTTCTATATATCGGCGTTTCCGGCGAATTCAGATACTTCGGCTGATCGTCGGGGGCCAGGGCCCGGCCGCCGAAGGCGATCAGTTTGCCGGACTCGGAGTGGATGGGGAACATGAGGCGGCCGCGGAAGCGGTCGTAGAGGCCGCTGCCGTCGCTGCGGCGAAGGACGAGGCCGCTTTCCTCCATGAGATCCGGGTGGAAGCCGGCGCGCTGGAAGGCTCGGACCAGCATCTGGCCGGAGCGGTCGCTGAGGCCGAGGCCGAATTCCTCCGCCACGGCGGGGGAGACGCCGCGGCGGGCGAGGTAGTCGCGCGCCTCCTGGCCACCGGACGAGTGGAGCAGCTCCCGGAAGAGCCTTGCCGCCAGCTCGTGCATTTCATAGAGGGCGGCGCGGCGGCGGGTCTCCTCGTCGGTTTCGGCACCCTGCTTGGGCACGGGGATGCCGTGGCGTTCGGCGAGGAGCTTGACGGCCTCCCAGAAGGTGAGGCGCTCGATTTCCATTACGAATTTGATCACGTCGCCGCCGGCCCCACAGCCGAAGCACTTGTAGAACTGGTGCGTGGAATGGACGGAGAAGGACGGGGTCTTCTCCTGATGGAAGGGGCAGAGTCCGGTGTATCGGGGGCCCGAGCCGGCGCGCTTGAGGCGGACGTAGTCGCCGACGACGCGGACGATGTCGACGGACGACTTCAGGTGCTCGATGAAATCCATGCCCGCCCCGCGTCCTCCGGACTTTTATTATCGCGCCCGCGGCAGGGCGCCGGGAGCGGCGCCGTGAACGGCGATGAGCGACTTGGGGAAGCCGAGGAAGCGCTCCCGGAGGATGCGGGCGTCAGGAAACAAATTCTGCAATTCCTGTTCCCGCAGCAGCCGGATTTCCTCGAGGTAGTGGCGGATGTAGAAATCCCGCCGGTCTTCGGAGGCGCGCGCAAGCACAGACCACAGGGAGAAGCGCGGGGCGAGGGTGCGCTGCCACGAGGGGGGAAGCCAGTGGAGGAAGGGCGTGTAGAGGTGCGGCTCGACTGGAGAGGCGGCATCGGGCGTCTGAATAAAGTAGCGGCGGGCGGTGCGGCGCACTTCGGCGGCGAAGCGGGCCATGGCTTCAGCCGAGCCGAGGTGCTCAATGACGGAATTGCTGAAGACGAGATCGAAGGATTGGTCGGGAAAAGGGAGGGAGGCGCCGTCGCCGTCCACGTAGAGAACACCAGGAGGGACAGGCTCGCGGGCGCGAGGCTGGTTTAAAACGACGAGGCGCGGGCGCACGGGGCAGAGGTCCCAGATGCCCGGAGTACCGCCGACATCGAGGACGAGCCAGTCCGGGTGGATGTCGAACAGACGCGCGAGCAGGCGCATGCGGCGGCGGCGAAAACCGGCGCCGAGGCGCGCGAGCGCGTCGAGAGGGTCCATGAAGGGTAGTGTAGGCGGAAGCAGGGCGCGTGCGGCCGGTGCAGCAGGACGGCGGGAGAGTGTTTGAAACAGAAACAACCGTTGTTGGCTCTGTCAGGCGGGCGACGCGGCAACCGAACCGTGCGACAATGTGCGGCGTGAGAGGCGGCGAGACAGCGGCGCGGAGCGGGTCCCCGGCGATCCTCCATGTGATGTGGGGCTTCGAGACGGGAGGCGCCGAGATGCGCCTGGTGCGGCTCGCCAATGCGATGGGAAGGCGGTTCCGGCACATGATCCTGCCGCTTTCGGGGCGGGCTTCCGCACAGAGGCTGTTGGAGCCGTGCGTGGACTGGGAGATCGTGGATGCACCGCTGAAGACAACCCCGCCGGAACTGGCGCAGGTGATCCGGGAGCGGAAGCCGGCGCTGGTGCAGACCTACAACTGGGGAGCTTTCGACGCGGCGCTGGGGTGCGTGCTGGCGCGCGTGTGCCCCCTGATCCATACCGAGGACGGCTTCGGGGCGGATGAAGCCGGGGGGCTGAAGCTGCGGCGCGTGCTGGCGCGGAGGGTGGTGCTGCGGTTTGCGAGGCGCGTTGTGGTGCCGTCGCGGACGCTGGAGCGGATCGCGTGGGAGCAGTACAAGCTGCCGGAGCGGATCGTGACACGAATTCCGAACGGCGTGGACTGCCTGCGGTTCCGTCCGGGGAAGAACGATGCGTTGCGGAGGGAGCTCGGCATCGGCGAGGAGGAGTTTGTGGCGGGCGCCGTGGGGCACCTGCGTCCGGAGAAGGACTACGGACTCCTGCTGCGGGCGTTCGCCGAGGCGCGGATCGACCGGAGCCGGCTGGTGATCGCCGGCGAGGGACCGGAGCGCGACCGGCTGAGAAAGCTGGCGGTCGAGCTGGGCTTGAGCGGGCGGGTGCTGTTTCCGGGCGTGGTGGATCCAGCGCCGTGGTACCGGATGTTCGATCTGTTCGTGATGTCGTCGATGACCGAGCAGATGCCGCTGGTGCTGCTGGAGGCAATGGCATCGGGGTTGCCGGCGCTGTGCACGGACACGGGCGACACGGCATGGATGCTGGATGTGGCAGGCGCCCCGGCGGTTGTGCGGCGCGGGGATGTGGAGGGATATGCAGCGTCTTTGCAGCGGTGGGCGGCGGATGCGCCGTTGCGCAGGGAGGCGGGCGCGAGGAACCGGGCGCGGTGCGAGCGCGAATATTCGCTGGAGCGGATGGTGGAGCGGTGGCGGGCGCTATACGAGGAATGCCTGGCGGGGCGTTGATCAGGAGCGGGCGGGCGCGCCGGACCACCGCTGGCGGAGCGCTGCCAGCGCGCGGCGCAGAAGACGGAAGATCTTGACGGCGAGCCAGGCGAAGACTGTGAGGAAAACCAACGCTGCCGAGAGCGTCAGCAACGGGTGCGTGAAGGTGAGCCAGAGCAGGGCGGGGACCATGAAATCGCCGGCGAGGCTGAGCAGCCAGTTGGAGAAGGGCTCCGGGCTGTGGTTCACGGCGAAGCGCACGGCAGCCTTGGATGCGTGAGCCGAGAAGGCTGCGCCGCCGGTGAGCAGGGCGAGGGAAGTGCGGGCGGCAGGATCGAGGGTGGCGAAAGCGGCGGCGCCGAGCATGGCGGCGCCGACGGGGCGGATGAAGGTGTGGATGGCGTCCCAGAAGGTGTCGAACCAGGGGATCTTGTCGCTGATGAACTCGGCGAGGTAGGCGACGGCGGCGACAGCAAGGACGGCGGGGTGGGCGAGGATCTCGAGCCCCTGCAAGGAAACGGGCAGATGAAGCCAGCCGAGGCGGATGGCGATGCCGAGCCCGAGAACAGTGGCGTAGAGCCGGAGCCCGGCGGCGATGCCGCCGCCGAGGGCGAGGGCGAGCGTGTGCAGGGGATCCATGAGTACCTCCGCCGGTTTCACTCAGGATACGCAAACGGGTTGGCCGCGGTTCGGCCCTTGGGTATGCTGGGACGCATGAAAGCGGTGATGGCGTGGATCGGGCTATCGGTGCTGGCGGCTGGCGCATGGGGGCAGGCAGAGGTGCGCGCCGGGCTGCCGGCGGGGCAGAACACGCTCTATCCGGGCAATCGCGCGCCACTGAGGGAGTTGCCGCTGGTGAAGCTGCCTGCCGGCGCGGTGGCGCCGGGCGGATGGCTGGGCGAGCAGCTGAAACGCATGGCGCAAGGCTTCAGCGGGCGGCTGCCCGAGTTGAGCCAGTATTGCCGGCGGGAGGGCAACGCGTGGCTGGATCCGCGCGGGCATGGGCGGTTCGGCTGGGAGGAACTTCCTTACTGGTTGAAAGGCTATATCGAGCTGGGCTATGTGCTGCGCGATCCGCGCATCCTGGGCGAGAGCCGGCAGTGGGTGGAGGCGGTGCTGGCGTCGCAGCGGGAGGACGGCTACTTCGGACCTGCGACGAACCTGGTGGGCGAGCACACGCTCGGGCGGCTGGAGGCGCTGGACCTGTGGCCGAACATGGTGATGATCTACGTGCTGCGGACCTACCATGAGGCGACAGGCGACGAGCGGGTGCTGAAGTTTCTGCTCCGTTACTACCGCTGGTTCCACAGCCAGCCGCTGGAGAACCTGCTGCCGGCGAGCTGGCAGAAGCAGCGCGGCGGCGACAATCTGGATCACATTTACTGGCTGTATTCGCGCACCGGCGAGGCGTGGCTGCTGGACGCGGCGCGGGTGAACCACGAGCGCACGGCGGACTGGGCAGGGGGGATCGCGTCCTGGCACGGCGTGAACTTCGGGCAGTGTTTCCGCGAACCGGGGCAGTATTTTCAACAGACGCACGATGTGCGCTATCTGCGGGCGGCCGAGCGCAACTACGACACCATGCTGCGGCTGTACGGCAACGGACCGGGGGGCGGGTTCGCGGCGGACGAAAACGCGAGGCCCGGTTTCCGGGGCCCGCGGCAGGGTACGGAGACCTGCACGTGGGTGGAGCTGATGTTCAGCCACGAGATGCTGTTGTCGATCACCGGGGACGCGAAGTGGGCGGAACGGGCCGAGGAGATCGCGTTCAATTCGCTGCCGGCGTCGATGACCGCGGACCTGCGTGGGCTGCACTACCTGACGGCGCCGAACCAGCCGCAATTGGACCGGAAGGACAAGGCGCCGGCGATCGATAACAGCGGCGACATGTTCAGCTACAACCCTTACGGATACCGCTGCTGCCAGCACAACGCGGCAATGGGCTGGCCGTATTACGCCGAACGGCAGTGGATGGCGACGGGGGGCAACGGGCTGGCGGCCGTGTTCTATTCGGACAACACGGTGCGGGCGCGCGTGGGGGAAGGCGAGGAGGTGACGATCCGCGAGACCACCGAGTATCCGTTCGGCGACGTGGTGCGGATGACGGTGCATGCCAGGCAGCCCGTGCGGTTTCCGCTGGCGCTGCGGATTCCTGCATGGGCACGTGCGCCGAAGCTGCGGGTGAACGGCCGGGAGGCGCGGCTGCCGGAAAAGAGCGCATGGGCGACGGTGGAGCGCGAGTGGAGAGAGGGGGACACGCTGGAGCTGGCGCTGCCCGCGGAGATCGAAGTGCGGCGCTGGCCGCAGCAGAAGAACGCGGCCTCGGTGCACTACGGGCCGCTGGCATTCTCATTGAAGATCGGCGAGGAGTGGCGGGCTTACGGAGGCGAGGGGGACTGGAAGCAGTACGAGGTGTTTCCGGCGACACCGTGGAACTATGCGCTGGAGCTGAAAGCGCCGATGCGGCTGGAGAAGTCCAAGACCGCGGCGGCGCAGCCGTTTGAGGCCGCTTCTGCGCCGTTGATGATTCGCGCGCGGGGCCGGAGGGTGCCCGAGTGGCGCCTGGAGCCGAACGGGCTGGCTGGGGAGATCCAGCGGAGCCCTGTGAAGGCCGAAGAGCGGGAGGAAGAGATCGCGCTGATCCCGATGGGCGCGGCGCGCCTGCGGATCACGATGTTTCCCGTGGCGGGCGGGGAAACGAAGTGGGAGGAGAACGCGCCCATAGTACTGGCGTCGAACGCGACGCACGAGGACCCGCCGGACCGGGAGGGATTCCGCTTTGGCGGGGCGCGGGGATCCGTGGAATGGGTCGAATACCGGTATCCGTGGCCGGCGAGAGTCAGAAGGGCCGAGCCGGAGTGGGGCGAGGGCGGGGCACCCGAGTCGTGGCGCGTGCTGGCGATGACGGGAGGCGAATGGAAGGAATGGGACGGCAAGGAGGCCGAGACACAGGCGGTGCGGCTGGAAGTGAAGCTGGCGCCTCGGCGCGGAGCGGAGCTGAAGCGGTGGAGAGTGGAAACGGTTCAGCGTAGAGTAGAGAGGGAGAACCCGGAATGATTCAACTTGGATTTGTCAGCGCGATCCTGCCGGATCTGGACCTGAAGCAGGTGCTCGAGTTCGCGGGCGAAAGCGGCTTCGACTGCGTGGAGGTGATGTGCTGGCCGGTGGGCAAGGCCGAAAGGCGCTACGCGGGCGTGACGCATATCGACGTGAACGGATTCACGAAGAGCAAGGCGCAGGAAGTGCTCGGGCTGTGCGAAGAGACGGGAGTCGGCATCAGCGGGCTGGGATACTATCCGAACCCGCTGGCGGCGGACGCGGCGGAGGCGCGCGTGTATGTGGAGCACCTGAAGAAGGTGATCCGCGCGGCGGAGCTGCTGGGGGTGGGCGTGGTGAACACGTTCATCGGGCGGGACCCGTCGAAGACCGTGGACGAGAACTGGCCGCGGTTCCTGAAGACGTGGAAGCCGCTGGTGAAGTTCGCCGAGGATCATGGTGTGAAGATCGCGATCGAGAACTGCCCCATGTTCTTCACGAAGGACGAGTGGCCGGGAGGCAAGAACCTGGCGACCTCGCCCGCGATCTGGCGGCGGATGTTCTCCGACATTGCGTCGGCGAATTTCGGATTGAATTTTGATCCGTCGCACTTCGTGTGGCAGGGGATGGACTCCGTGAAGGTGCTGCGGGAGTTCAAGGACAAGCTCTTCCATTTCCATGCCAAAGATGCGCGGGTGGACCGGGACAGGCTCAACGACGTGGGGCTGCTGGCATATCCGCTCGAGTACCACACCCCGAAGCTGCCGGGGCTGGGCGAGGTGGACTGGGGCAGGCTGTGCTCGGTTCTGGTGGAAGTTTACGACGGACCGGTCTGCATCGAGGTGGAGGACCGGGCGTACGAAGGGAGCCTGGAAATGCGGCAGGCGGCGCTGTTGCAGAGCGGCGGGTATCTGGCGCAGTTTCTGCCGTAGTGGAGAATTGGAAAGCGTACTCCGGCGTCATGCAACAGGCGCGGCCGCTATAGTACGCTGGGATTGAGGTCTGAATCAGATCCGGAGGTCTTTTAGATGCTGCGCACGATCCAGCAAGCATTGATGTGGGCGGCGGTCTGCGCCGTGAGCGCGGGGCTCGCCAGCGCCCAGATGGGAACTTTCATGGGCCGGGTGATCGGCGAAGATGGCAAGCCAGTGCAGGGCGTGATCATCAAGATCGAACGCAAGGACATTAAAGGCAACTGGCAGACGAAGACGAACAAGCGGGGCGAGTGGGTTTACAGCGGCATGCCGATCGGCGGCACGTTCGCGATCAGCTGCGAGTACAACGGGCAGGTGATGGACATCCTGAACGGCGTGCGCAGCCAGATGGGGGACCCGGTGGAGCTGAAGGATTTCTGCGACCTGCAAAAGCTGATGGCGAAGCGCAAGGCGATGGAGGCGGCGCAGCAGACCGGACAGGTGTCCCAGGAAGTGCTGAAGGAGATGACGCCGGAGCAGCGCGCGGCGATGGAGAGGCAGTTGAAGGAGCGCGCGCAGCAGATGGCAAAGAACAAGGCGCTGAACGACGCCTTCAACGCCGGCTACGCGGCGCTGCAGGCGAAGGACTACCCGACAGCGGTCGAAAACCTCCAGAAGGCTGGCGAGATCGACCCGAAGCAGGTGGCGGTGTGGGTGCAGCTGGCGGCGGCCTACGACGGGCTGTCGACGACGAAGACGGGCGCCGAACGCGAGGAAGCCTTGCAGAAGGCGGCCGAAGCGTACCAGAAGGCGCTGGAACTGCAGCCTGGCGACGCGGGCATCCACAACAACTACGGGCTGGTGCTGGCGAAGATGAAGAAGTTCGACGAGGCGACGGCGGAGCTCGAAAAGGCGACCGCGCTCGATCCGCCGGGAGGCGGCAAGTACATGTTCAATCTGGGCGCGGTCTACATCAACACCGGGCAGGTGGAGCCAGCGGCGGCGGCGTTCAAGAAGGCCACGGAACTGGATGCGAAGTATGCGCCGGCGTGGTTCCAGTATTGCAGCGCGCTGAGCGGCAAGATGACGTTGAAGCCGGACGGGACGCCGGTGCCTCCGGAAGGGATGCGCGAGGCGTGCGAGAAGTACCTGGAGCTCGACCCGAACGGACCGAACGCCGAGGCGGCGAAGGGACTGCTCCAGCTGATCACGGGGAAGATCGAAACGTCTTACGAGAACCCGGACGCGAAGAAAGCGACCAAGAAGAAGAAGTGATCCGGGCGGAAAACTGAAGAGAAGGGCGCCCCGCGCGGGCGCCCTTTTCGCTTGGGAACGGGAAGCGCCATGATGCGTCTGCTGGTCTTTCTGCTGCTGTTCATCCTGGTGGTGCCGCTGATCCGGATCTTCGTGGGGGCGGCGGCGCGGGCGCTGTCGGACTTCCTCGGGCGGGGCGACGGCCGGAAGCGGCCTAAAATCGGAGGCAAGCTCCACCGGGACCCGGTGTGCGGCGTGTATGTGAGCGAGCAGGCGTCAGTGAAGCGGGTGAAGGACGGCGAGACGCGTTACTACTGCTCGGAGGAATGCGCGCGCAAGGACGAGCGGGCGTAGGCGGCCAGCGGGCAGTCGCGCAGGGTGGATGGCGGCAAGAGCCGCGAAGCGGGTCCCGGGGGAGAGGCTCCAAACGGAAAGCCCGCGGCCGCGCCTGGAGCGCGGCCGCGGGCTGGAGGTGGCGGTCAGCGTGAGAAGGATCAGTAGTCCATGTCAGGGCCGTGGCCGCCGGGGGCCGGAGCAGGCTTCTTCTCCGGGATCTCGCAGACCATCGCCTCGGTGGTGATCATGAGCCCGGCGATAGAGGCTGCGTTCTGCAGGGCGGTCCGGGTAACCTTGGTGGGATCGATTACGCCGGCCTCGACGAGGTTCTCATACTCGCCGCTCTGGGCGTTGAAGCCGAAGTTCGGGTCGGAGTTGGAGAGGATCTTGCCGACGACGATGGCGCCCTCGAAGCCGGCGTTGCCGGCGATCTGGCGGACGGGCTCCTCGCAGGCGCGCTTGACGATGTTGATGCCGATCTGCTCGTCGTTGTCGCCCTTGATGCCGTCGAGCACGCGGGAGGCGCGCAGGAGAGCGACGCCGCCGCCGGGCACGATGCCTTCCTCGACCGCGGCGCGGGTGGCGTGCAGCGCGTCTTCGACGCGGGCCTTCTTCTCCTTCATCTCGGTCTCGGTGGCGGCGCCGACCTTGATCACAGCCACGCCGCCGGCGAGCTTGGCGAGGCGCTCCTGGAGCTTCTCGCGGTCGTAGTCCGACGTGGTTTCCTCGATCTGGGTGCGGATCTGCTTGATGCGGCCCTCGATGGCCTTCTGGTCGCCGGCGCCATCCACGATCGTGGTGTTGTCCTTGTCGACGACAACGCGCTTGGCGCGGCCGAGGTCATCGAGGCGGACGCCCTCCAGCTTGATGCCGGTCTCTTCCATGATGGCCTTGCCGCCGGTGAGGATGGCGATGTCCTCAAGCATGGCCTTGCGGCGGTCGCCGAAGCCGGGGGCCTTCACGGCGCAGACGCTGAGCGTGCCGCGGAGCTTGTTGACCACGAGCGTGGCCAGGGCCTCGCCCTCGACCTCTTCGGCGATGACGAGCAGGGGCCGGCCGGAGCGGGCGATCTGCTCGAGCAGCGGGAGGAGGTCCTTCATGTTGCTGATCTTCTTCTCATGGATCAGGATGTAAGGCTCCTCGAGCACCGCCTCCATGCGGTCCGGGTCGGTGATGAAGTAGGGCGACAGATAGCCGCGGTCGAACTGCATGCCGTCGACGGTGATCAGCTCGGTGTGCATCGTCTTGGACTCTTCCACCGTGATCACGCCGTCCTTGCCGACCTTCTCCATCGCCTCGGAGATCTTCTGGCCGATCTCGGTGTCGCCGTTGGCGGAGATGGTGCCAACCTGGGCGATCATGGGGCCAGAGATGGGCTTGGAGAATTTCTTGATCTCCTCCACGACGGCGTCGACGGCGCGCTCAATGCCGCGCTTCAGGGCCATGGGATTGGCGCCGGCGGCAACCGACTTCACGCCCTCGCGGTAGATCGCCTGCGCGAGGATGGTAGCCGTGGTGGTGCCGTCACCGGCAACGTCGGAGGTCTTCGAGGCCACCTCGCGCACCATCTGGGCGCCCATGTTCTCGAGCGGGTCCTTCAGTTCAATCTCCTTGGCGACCGTGACGCCGTCCTTGGTGATGGTCGGGCCGCCGAACTTCTTCTCGATCACGACATTGCGGCCCTTCGGGCCGAGGGTCACCTTGACGGCGTCGGCGAGCTGATTCACGCCGCGCAGGATGGCCTGACGAGAGCTTTCGCTGTAAACAATCTGCTTGGCTGCCATAGTCTTCTTCTCTCCTCGTCTAGAACTCGTTCAATCACTTACTTTTCCAGCACGCCGAGGACTTCATCCTCGCGCAGGATGAGGAATTCCTCGCCATCGATCTTGATGTCGCTGCCGGAGTATTTGCCGAACAGGATCCGGTCACCCACCTTCACGTCGAGAGGAACCACGGTGCCGTCCTCCAGCCGCTTGCCGCGGCCGGCGGCGACGACTTCGCCTTCCTGGGGTTTCTCTTTGGCCGTGTCGGGGATGATGATGCCGTTCTGCACCGTCTCCTGGGCTTCGATCCGGCGCACGACCAGCCGGTCATAAAGCGGACGAATCTGCATCGCTTTGCTTCACCTCCACGAATTGTGTCGAGTCGCGTTTCGGCGCGAAGAATCTCGATGGAGCCGGAGCGGCTCCTCGCACCGACCACAATTATTAGCACACTCGACCGAGGAGTGACAAGAGCCTCTTTCAAATTGAACATATATAATGGGATTCTTGCAAACACCAAGACGGGCGCACTCAACGGCGCAGCCGCTGGACCACCGGAGGCAGGAAGAAATCTTAGTCTGCCAGACTCAACCCTGCCCCTCTGCTGTTGTGGCGGACACAAAGGATTCACGGGAATGGGGCGGTGCTATGCTGGCGGTATGCTGCGGCGGGTTCGCTGGTTGCTGCTGGCAGCGATGGTCGCGGTGGCGGGCGGCGTGGGATGGGTGTACTGGCGGGAGCGTGCAGCGCGGGAGCAGGCTCGGACAGCGCCGCCGCCGCCTCTGCCGCAGAACACATCGGCTGTGGCGTCGCAGTGGGAGTACGAGATCAAGAGCGGGGCGCAATCGCGGATCCTGGTGCGTGCGCAGCGCTTCGAGCAGGTAAAGGAGCCGGCGGAGATCCGTCTGGAAGGGCTGGAGATGGAGATCCGGCAGCTGGACGGGCCGCGGTACGACCTGGTGAAGAGTCCGCGAGGTACGTTCCGGCAGAAGGAAGGGTTTCTGACGGCGGAAGGGGAGGTGGAGATTACCTTGGGGCTGACGCGCGTCCCGGGCGCCGAGGCGGGGCTGGTGATGCGGATTTGGACGTCGGCAGTCTCGCTGGACGTACAGACCAACCGCACATGGACGGACCAGCCGGCCCGGTTCGTGTATGGGACGGCGCGGGGCCGTTGCGTGGGGGCATCGTTTGATCCCGGTGCGCGGGAGATCGTGATGGAGGGCGAGGCGGAACTGGAGTGGGTGGCCGGGGAGGGGAAGCCCCCGTTGAAGGTGCAGGCGGCGAAGTTGATTTACAAGGAAGCGACGTCGGACGTGATCCTGGCGGCGCCGTCGAGGCTGGAGCGGGGAGCATTCGAGCTGCGCGGGCAGGACGCTTTCGTGAAGCTGAACGAGGAAGGGCAACTGGCCCATGTGCAGACGACCGGGGCTTCGGGGACTGACCGCATGCCGGGACGCCGGCTGGACTACACGGCCGGAGAGCTGATGGTGTATTTCGGCCCGAAAGCGGAGGTGAGCAAGATCGAAGCGACGCGGGGGGCGCGGTTGCTGTCGACCGCGGGCGCGGGAGTGACGGAAGTGACGGCGGACCGCCTGGATCTGGAGTTCGGCGAGGGGAAGGAGGGATCGGAACTGAGGCACGCGCTGGCGATGGGGCGGAGCCGGGTGGAGAGCCGCCCGGCGGCGAGGAAAGACCGGCAGGGGGAGGCTTCGCGGGTGCTGGAGAGCGAGGTGATTCACCTGTCGATGCGGGCAGGCGGGGAGGCGATGGAGAAGGTCTGGACGGAGGCGCCGGGAAGGATCGAGTTCCGCCCGGCGCGTGCCGGGGAGCCGTTCCGGGAGGTGAAGGGGGAGCGGTTCACGTTCGATTATGGGACGGAGAACGTGCTGGAGCGGTTCCGGGCGACGAAGGCGGAGACGCGGACGGTAAAGCGGGGCAAAGATGGCAAGCCGCTGGAAACGAGGACTCGAAGCGACGATCTGCTGGCGCGGTTCGACCCGAAGACGGGGGAGCTGGAAGAATTGGATCAGTGGAACGGGTTCCAGTACGAGGAGGGGCAGAGGCGGGCGTCGGCGGAGCGGGCACGGTATGAGCTGAAGACAGAGCGCATGGAACTGCGGGGCGGGGCGCGGGTGTGGGACGCTTCCGGCGTGACGGCGGCGCCGGTGATCGGGATGGATCCGAGGCAGGATGTAATGACTGCCGGTGGCGGCGTGAGCGCCGTGCTTCAACAACAGGGCAAGCGAGGCGGGCTGATCGAGGGGAGCGAACCCTTGCGGGCGACGGCGGAGCGGATGAGGGTGGAGGAGGGTAACAACCGGATTCTCTTCGAGGGCAACGCGGTGCTTTGGCAGGGGGAGATGCGGCTGCGGGCGCAGCGGGTGAGGATCCTGCGGAAAGAGGAACGGCTGGAGGCGGAGCAGGAGGTGCTGGCGGAGATCCCGGACGCGCGGGGCGGCGCAAAGGGCGCGGGGGCGCAACGGGTGTCCGTGGTGCGGGCGCCCTCCATGGTCTACGAGGGCAAGGCGGGGCAGGTGCGCTTTGCGGGCGGCGTGAGGCTGCTGCGGCCGGGGATGACGGTGGAGTCGCAGGAGATGCGGGGCTATTTCCGGCAGGAGGCGGCCGGAAGCGGGACGGAGACGCGGCTGGAGCGGCTGGAGGCGGAGCGGCAAGTGGTGATCCTGGAGGAGGCGCGGGGAAGGAAGCGTACGGGACGGGGAGAGCGGGCAGACTACTTCCTGGAAGAAGAGCGGATGGTGCTGAGGGGGGGCAATCCGAGCGTGGAGGATGCTGTGCGAGGCGTGACGCGCGGGGCCGTTATCACCTGGTATGGGCGGCAGGACCGGATGATCGTGGACAACGAAGGGGGTGGACCTGCGGTGAGCCGGGTGAAGCAGAAAGGCAGCTGAGTGCCGCGCCCGGGCGGGCGGGCGCAGCCGCATAATAGGAGACGGTGACCGGGATTACGGGCAACGGCGCGCGCGTGCTGCGGACGGAGGAGGTGAGCAAGACCTACCGCAGGAGGCGCGTGGTGGACAACGTGAGCGTAAGCGTGGCCACCGGCGAAGTGGTGGGCTTGCTGGGGCCGAACGGGGCGGGCAAAACGACAACGTTTTACATGATCGTGGGCATGGTGTCGCCCGACGGGGGGCGGATTTTCCTGGACAACCGGGAGATCACGGATCTGGCGATGTATGAGCGGGCGCGGGCGGGGATCAGCTATCTGCCGCAGGAGCCGTCGGTGTTCCGGCGGCTGAGCGTGGAAGACAACCTGATGGCGATTCTGGAAACGCTGCCGCTGCGGAGCGAGGAGCGGCGGAGGCGGCTGGAGGAGCTGATCGAGCAGATGGGGCTGGAGCCTGTGAGGAAAAACAAGGGGTATGCGCTGTCGGGCGGCGAGCGGCGGCGGGTGGAGATTGCGCGCGCGCTGGCGATCGAGCCGCAATTCCTGCTGCTGGACGAGCCGTTCTCGGGGATCGATCCGATCCAGGTGCTGGAGCTGCAGAAGATCATTTCGGAGCTGCGTGGACGGGGCATCGGGATCCTGATCACAGACCACAACGTGCGGGAGACGCTGGCGGTGACCGACCGCGCCTATATCATCAACCAGGGCCGGATTTTCCGAGCCGGGACGCCGGAGGCGCTGGCGCTGGATCCGGAGGTGAGGCGGGTATATCTGGGGGACAATTTCCAGCTGCCCGGGTGAAATCCGGCGCGTAGGCTGGTTCCAAAACGGAGGATGGAACCGGGGGCGGGTGGAGTATGATGGGGGCAGATGAGCCTGATTTCGCAGCGCCTGCAACTGGGAGTCAAGCAGCAGCAGATCCTGACGCCGGGGCTCGTGCAGATGGTAACCGTGCTTCAGCTGAACAAGCTGGAGTTGCGGGAGAAGATCGCCCAGGAGATTGCTGCCAACCCGGTTCTGGAGGTGAGCGAGGAGGGCGAGGAGCTGACGCCGGCGGAAGTGCAATCGCTGCTGGAGGCGGAGCGGGCGCCGAATCCGAGCGACACCGAAGTGCTCCAGGTGACCATGGCGGCGGCGGAAGAGGCGGCAGCGGAGGCTGGGGAGCGGGCGGTGGCGGAGGAAACCCCGGTGGAGGCGGGGGGCGGGGAGGCAGCCGCCGAAGAGGAAGCGGCAGCGGCGGGGGCGGCGGAGAAGGCTGCGGACGCCTTCGAGCAGGTGGACTTCGGGGATTATTTCGACGAGTGGATGGATCCTGGCTTCCGGACGCAGGCATCGGATGACGCCGATAAGCCGTCGTTCGAGCTGTTCCTCTCCGCCCCGGTGACGCTGAGCGAGCACCTGCGGCAGCAGCTGGCCCTTGTGGTGCTGGATGAGGAAGTGCGGGCGGCGGCAGACGCGATCATCGGAAACCTGGATGAGACGGGCTACCTGTCGGTGCCGCTGGAGGAGATAGCCGAGTCGGAGGGCTTCTCGCCGGAGGCGTTGCAGGAAGCCCTGACCGCGGTGCAGCGGCTGGACCCGGCGGGCGTGGGGGCGCGGTCGTTGCAGGAGTGCCTGCTGCTGCAACTGGAGAGCCGGGGAGCGAGGGGCGGGGTGGCGTGGCAGATCGTCGAGAACCACCTGAAGCTGGTGGAATCGCGCAGCGGGAAAGAGCTGGCGCGGTTGCTGGGAAGGCCGCCGGAACACATCGAGCTCGCGCTGGAAGTCATCCGGCATCTGGATCCGAAGCCGGGGTTGAAGTATTCGGGGCCCGGGGCGCGGCAGGTGGAGCCGGACGTCTATATCTTCAAGAACGGGGACGAGTACGTAATCCAGATCGCCGACGAGGACTTGCCGCCATTGCGGATTAACGGCAGCTACAGGCGGCTGCTGGAGCCGGGGCAGGGGGCGGACAAGGAAACGCGGAACTTCGTGAAGGAGCGGTATCAGTCGGCGCTGCAGCTGATCCGGAACATCGAGCAGCGGCGGCAGACGATCCTGCGTGTGTGCGAGTCGATCGTGAGGAGGCAGAGGGAGTTTCTGGAGAACGGGATCGACGCGCTGCGGCCGATGATGATCAAGGAAGTGGCCGAGGAGATCGGGGTGCATCCTTCGACGGTGAGCCGGGCGGTGGCGAACAAGTACGCGCACACGCCGCAGGGCGTGTACGAACTGCGGTATTTCTTCTCGGAAGCGGTGCAGGGCCCGTCGGGCGGCTCGATCCCGCTGCTGACGCTGAAGCGCATGGTGAAGAAGATGATCGAGGACGAGGATCCGAGGAAGCCTCTGACAGACGATCAGATTGCGGCGGCGCTGCAGCGGCAGGGCATCCAGGTGACGCGGCGCACCGTGGCCAAGTACCGGGAGGACATGAAGATTCCCTCGACGCACCATCGCCGCGTGAAAGACTGAGCACCGGCCTTTCACGCGGGCGGAATCGCGCCGGGAATGGAAAGGCAAGTCCATGAAGATCACATTCAGCGGAAAGCAGGACAAGCTGACTCCATCGCAGGAGCGGAAGCTCGCCATGGCGTTTGCGCGCCTCTCGAAGCTGCTTGAGCGGCGCGGCGAGAAGGGAGCCCAGGTCATCTTGACTGAGGAGCGGCACCTCCGCCACGCGGAGGTGCGGGTGAACTTTTATGATCACGCGCTGTTCGGGAAGGGCTCGGCGCCGGACCAGTTCACGGCGGTCATGGACGCCGTGGAGAAGGTGGAGAAGCAGGCGCTGCGGCTGCTGGAAAAGAAACGGGAGCTGAAGCGGTCTGATTCGCCGCGGAAGCAGGCGGCGCTGAGGGCTGCGGAGGCGGTGGAGGCGCCGGAGCCGGCGAAGAAGGGAAAGAAGGCTCGGGCGGTGGAGGCAGAAGAGGAGCCGGCGCGTCCGGCGCGGGTGGTGAAGGCGGCGTCGCGGGCGAATGGCAAGCCGATGACGCTGGAAGAGGCCATGTTGGCCATGGAAGGCGGGCGCGACTACCTTCTGTACCGCGACGCGGACACCGACAAGCTGCAAATCCTGATCCGGCGGAGCGACGGGGCGGTGGACCTGGTGGAAGCCTGAAGATGACGGCACGGTCTCCTGCGCCCGAACTGGTCATCATCACGGGTCTGAGCGGTTCGGGCAAGGGGACCGTGCTGAAGACGCTCGAAGACCACGGCTATTACGCCGTGGACAATCTGCCGCTGGACCTGATCGAGAAGTTCGCCGAACTGACGCGGGATTCGCCGAAGATCCGGCGTGCGGCGCTGGTGGTGGACATCCGGGAGCGCGAGCAGCTGCAGCGGTTGCCGGAGATCGTTGCCAAGCTCCGCGGGCAGTTGCGGACGCGCCTGCTGTTTCTGGACGCCGACGACGAGGCGCTGGTGCGGCGCTACAGCGAGACGCGGCGCCCTCATCCGCTGGGCGGGAAGCGCAGCGTGCTGCGAAGCGTCCAACTGGAGCGGCAGCAACTTGCGCCTATCCGCGCGATGGCGGACTTCGTGCTCAACACGAGCGAACTGAACGTGCATGAACTGCGAAAGAGGGTCGCCGATACGTTCTGCGCGCCCGAAGCCGGCGGGCTTCAGATCTATGTGATGAGCTTTGGCTTCAAGCACGGGCTGCCGCCCGAAAGCGATCTCGTGTTCGACGTCCGGTTCCTGCCCAACCCGAACTACATTCCGGAGTTCCGCAAGCTCACCGGACGGCATGCGGCAGTGGCGCGCTATGTGCGCAGCTTCCCCCAGACGAGGGAGTTCCTGGAACGGATCAGCGGGCTGCTCCTCTACCTGATCCCGCATTACGAGGCGGAGGGAAAGAGCTACCTGACGATCGCGTTCGGATGCACGGGGGGGAGGCACCGCTCGGTGATGATCGCCGCCGAAGTGCAGCGGCGGTTGAAGAAGGCGGGGTTTTCCGTCCGGGCGAGCCATCGCGACATCGGGAAAGAGTAGCCGCCGGGACCACATTCATGCGGCTGTTACAATAAGGGCAGGGCCTGAGCGGGAGATGCCTCTCCTCCACACGATTGCCGACGAGATCTGCGAGCTGAAAAAGCAGCGGAACGCGATCCTGCTGGCGCACCACTACCAGGAGCCGGAGATCCAGGAACTGGCTGACGCCGTGGGCGACAGCCTGGAGCTGGCGCGGCGGGCGCAGAGCTTCGAGGGCGAGGTGATCGCGTTCTGCGGCGTGTGGTTCATGGCGGAGACGGCGAAGATCCTGAACCCGTCGAAGACGGTGATCGTGCCGGACGCAGAGGCCGGGTGCAGCCTGGTGGACTCCTGCCCGGCGGAGCAGCTGCGGGCGTGGAAACGGCGGAACCCGGAGCACGTGGTGGTGAGCTACATCAACACGTCGGCGGAGGTGAAGGCGGAGAGCGACATCATCTGCACGTCGCGCAACGCGGTGAAGGTGGTGGAGTCGATCGCGCCGGACAAGCCGGTTCTGTTCGTGCCCGACGTCAACCTGGGCCGTTATGTAAAGGAGCAGACGGGGCGGGAGAACATGACGCTGTGGCAGGGCACTTGCATCGTGCATGCGACGTTCGCGGCGCGGCGGCTGACAGCAGCCAGGATGGAACACCCCGGGGCGGTTGTGGCGGCGCATCCGGAATGCCCTCCGGAAGTCTTGCGCATGGCGGACTTCGTCGGCTCGACATCGGCAATCATCGACTGGATCGTGGCGCACCCGGGGCGGGACTACATCGTGATGACGGAGAGCGGCGTGCAGCACACGCTGAAGAAGCGCTCTCCCGAGAAGCGCTTCTACTTCGTGCCGAACGAGCAGTGCAACTGCAGCGAGTGCCCTTACATGAAGCGCAACACGCTGGAGAAGCTGCGGGACGCGCTGGAGCGGCTGGAGCCCCGGGTGGAGCTGGCTCCGGAGATCATGGAGCGGGCGCGGCTGCCGCTCGAGCGAATGCTGGCGCTGCGGTAAACTTTCCCTTGACCCCCTTCGCAGCGCCGCCATGGAACACCCCGAAACAGCGCTGACCGACGGATACGGGCGGTTGCACGACAACCTCCGCGTGAGCGTCACGGACCGGTGCAACATCCGGTGCTTCTATTGCATGCCGGAGCAGGAGGTCGAGTTCGTGCCGCGGGCGGAGATCCTGACGTTCGAGGAAATCGAGCGTTTCGTGCGGATTGCGGCGTCCCTGGGGGTGACCAAGGTGCGCGTCACGGGGGGCGAGCCGCTGGTGAGGCGGGACCTGGACGTGCTGGTGCGGCGGCTGGCGGGAATCGAAGGAATCCGGGACATTGCCCTGACGACGAACGGCGTGCTGCTGGCCGAGCAGGCCGAGGCATTGTATCGCGCCAGGTTGCGGCGTCTGAATGTGCACCTGGATACGCTGGACCGGGAACGGTTCCGGCAGATGATGCGGCGCGACGAACTGGGGCGAGTGCTGGACGGGCTGGAGAAGGCGAAGCGGCTGGGGTTCGAGTCGATCAAGATCAACGCGGTGGCGGTGAAGGGGCTCACCGAGCCGGACATCGTTCCGCTGGCGCACTTCGGGCGCGAGCACGGCTTCCAGATCCGCTACATCGAGTTCATGCCGCTGGACGCACAGGGGCTGTGGGACAAGGGCCGAGTGCTATTGATGGAGGAGGTGCTCGAGACGCTGGGCCGGGAGTTTGGGCCGCTGGAGGCGGTTCCGGATCCTGATCCGCGGGCGCCGGCGCTGGAGTACCGGTTCCCGGACGGGCGCGGGACCGTGGGCTTCATCGCCAGCGTGAGCCGCCCGTTCTGCCTGAATTGCAACCGGATCCGGTTGACCGCGGACGGCCACCTCCGCTACTGCCTGTTCGCGCTGGAGGAGACCAACGTGAAGAGTCTGCTGCGGGGCGGCGCCGGAGACGGGGAGATCCGGGACGCGATCCGGCGGACGGTGGCGAAGAAGTGGCTGGGGCACGAGATCCAGCAGGCGGGCTTTGTGCCGCCGCCCCGGCCGATGTACGCAATTGGAGGATGATGAAGTTCCGCGAGCGCCTGCCCGTTGCCGGGGCGCTGTTGCTCTGCGCGTTCTTCGTGTCGGCCGGGCTCCTGTTCCTGCCCTACCCAGGGGCTCAATACGACGAGCTTCTCTTTCTGAACGGCATCGTGCGGCCAGAGGTGGCCGAGTCCTGGATCCGGCTGCCCTGGCTGGGGCGCATTCCGACGATGCAGATGCAGTATCTGGGGACGCTGAAGGCGCTGGTCTACGCGCCGGTCTTCCGGATCTGGGGTTTCACCGACTGGACGCTGCGCGCGCCGGTGTTGCTGCTTGGAGCGGCGTCGGTGTGGTTGTTCTTCCTGCTGATGCGGCGCCTGGGGCCAGCGATGACGGCGCTGGCGGCGGCGGCGCTGCTGGCAACGGACGCCTGCTACCTGCTGACGTCGGTGTTTGATTGGGGGCCGGTGGTTCTCCAGCACCTTTGCCTGTCGGCCGGGCTGTATGCGATGGTGCGCTTCAGGGAGCGGTGGCAGGCACGGTGGCTGTTTGCAGGAGCCTTTTTCGCCGGGTTGGGCGTGTGGGACAAGGCGCTCTTCCTGTGGATCCTGGGAGGAGCAGCGGTGGGTGCGGCGCTGGTGTTTCCCCGCGAGGTGGCGCGGGTGGCGCGCAACCGGCGGCTTGCCGGGGCGGCGGTGCTGGGCTTTGTGCTGGGCGCGGCGCCATTCCTTCATTACAACCTGAAGAGCGGCTTTCGGACGTTCCGCGAGTCCGCCAAGCGGGACGAACTGCGCAACGCCTTCCTGAAAGCCGTCGTACTGGACCGGACGCTGGACGGCAGCGGGTTGTTCGGCTACCTCGTGCGAGAGTCGCCCGAGGGGCCGCCGGCGGATCTGACGGAGCGCGAGAAGGCGTTTCTGGGGGCAGGACAGCGGCTGGGCATGCCGCGGCAAAGCTGGCAGGCGCCGCTGCTGGTGCTGTCGCTGCTGGCGGCGCCGCTGTTGAACTGGCGGACGCGAAGGCGCCGGGTGGCGTTGTGGGCAGCGGTTGCCATCGCGGTGGCATGGGCGCAAATGGCATGGACGCGCGACGCGGGCGGCAGCGTGCATCACGCTATCCTTCTGTGGCCGCTGTTCCACCTGCAGGCGGGACTGTGCCTGGCGGCGGCGCTGGAGTCGTGGAACCGGACGGCGAGGGTTCTGGCGCTTGCGGTCTTCGGCTTTTGCGCGGCATCCAACGCCGCCGTGTTGAACACTTACATGGCGCACATGATCGCTTGCGGGCCATGGCACGTGTGGACGGACGCGTCGCGGATGCTGGTCCAGTATCTGGAGGCGCAACCGGGGCGGGCGGCATTTGCCGCGGACTGGGGCATCCTGCACGAGGTGATCTTCTACGGGAAGAACCGGGTGCCGATGATCGGCGACGCCGACGGGCTGGTACTCCGGGCGGCAGAAGATCCGCGGGCGGCGAAGCGGCTGGAGGAAGCGCTGGCCGATCCGCGGCAGCTGTTCATCACTTTCACCGAGGGGCGGGACGTGTTTCCCGGCACGCGCCAGAAGCTGATCGCGTTTGCGCGCGAGCGGGGCTACCAGTGGCGTTCGGTAGCCTTGATCGCCGACCGGCACGGGGCGGCGGTGTTCGAGATCCATGAATTCACGCGGTGACGGACCGGAACAGGAAGAGCCGATCCCGGTGGAGATCGGCGACGTGCTGGATCTTCACGCCTTCTCGCCGCGGGACGCAAAGAAAGCGCTGGAAGCATGGCTGGAGGAGGCGAGGGCGCGGGGCTGGAGGCATCTGCGGGTGATTCACGGGCGCGGCATCGGAGTGCAGAGAGAGATGGTCCGCCGGGAACTGGCGAGGTGCCCGTTCGTGGAGTGGTTCGGCGACGCGCCGGCGGAGGCGGGCGGCTGGGGAGCGACGCTGATCACGCTGCGGGCTGGCGGGGGCGGCGAAGGGCGAACACCGCTTCCAGAGTAAGCCACGAGGAGGCGATAACCAGCAGGGGCGCAGTGTAGGCGCCGGGGAGCGCCTTCTGGAGATAGAACGCAAAGGCGAGCTTGGCGGCGGCGTAGAGAAACCCGATCTCCGCGTAGGCGATGGCGAACCAGACGACCCAACGGGCGGGAGCGGCGGCGAACCAGACCAGCCCGTAGAGCGCGGCGAGGATCGCGATCCATCCGCCGAGCCAGGCGGCGAAGGTGAAAGTGGGCATCCACGTCCACAGCAGCATGTCGCGCAGCGACATGGCGAGCGGGTTGTAGAAGGCGAGATAGTCGCGGAGGGCGCCTTCCGCAACGTGCAGGGTGAACGCGAGGGTCAGCGCGAGCCAGGCGTGCGAGAGCCGCGAGCGGCGGGGCGGCATGAGGGAACTCCCGCCCCGCATTGTAAGCCCCGGTGGCGGCGGGAAGCAAAACGCGCGAGGATGTGCGGGGAAGACAGCGATGGCAAGGCGCAAGCGGGGCGTGCTGCGCGCGGGCACAAGCGGCTGGTCCTACGCGCACTGGCGCGGCGTGCTGTACCCGCGGGAGGCGAAGCCCGCGGAATTCTTCGGACACTACGCGCGGGTGTTTGCGACGGCGGAGATCAATTCAAGCTTCTATCGCGCGCCGGGGGCGGAGACGTTCCGGAAATGGGCGGAGGCTGCGCCGGAGGGATTCGTCTTTGCAGTCAAGGCGCACCGCGGAGTGACGCACGAGGGGCGGCTGGAAGGAGTGGAAACAAAATGGCAAGCTTTTGTTTCCAATGCCATGGCGCTGGCGGAAAAGCTGGGGCCGGTGCTTGTGCAATTGCCGCCGTCGCTGCGGCGCCAGACGGACCTGCTGGAGGCGTTCCTCGACGGGCACAGGCGCGCCTTCGGCGACAAGCCGCGTCTGGCGTTCGAGTTCCGCCATGCGAGCTGGTTCGAGGGCGGCGCGGCGGAACTGCTGAGGCGGCATGGAGCGGCTATGGTCATTGCGGACAGCTCGCGCTATCCGCAGGCGCCGCTCGAAAGCGCCGGGCCGTTCGTGTACCTGCGGTTTCATGGCCCCGGAGCGCTGTTCGCTTCGGGCTACTCCGATGAGGAGCTGCGCGAGTGGGCGCAGCAGATCCGGGAGTGGCTGGCAGAAGGGATGGATGTGTACGCGTATTTCAACAACGATGCGGAAGGATGCGCGGTGATAAACGCGATGCGGCTGCGGGAACTGGCGGAGAAGTGAAACCGGCCCGGAGCCGCAGTGGCGGCGCGGCTCCGGGCCGGACAGCGGAACGGATCAGACCGAAGGCTCCTTCCTGGGGCCGAGCGGGTGGTTCTTGCCGTCGCCTTCATAGGAGGGGCGGGCGGAGGCGCGGCGCGCGCGCCTGCGAGCGGCGGGGTCGTAGAGCTTGAGTTCTCCCTGGCGGTAGCTCTCGCAGCCGAGCATGACGGAGAGCATGATCTGGTGCGCCAACTCGGGGCCGAGCACAGGAGTCTTGCGGGTGCGCATGCACTCGAAGAAGTTGTCCGTGTGGCGGCGGTTCATCTCGCGCTGGGCGTTCTTGAACTCGAAGGTGCGGGACTCCGTGGAACGGCTGAGCGCCTTGGCGACGAACATTTCGGGGGTGACCACAACGCGGTCGTTCTCCACGACAATCGTTCCGGAGTGGCCGTAGATGGCCTGCGGGAGATAGCGGTTGGGAGCGGTGTTGGCCATGGAGCCGGCGACCACGATCATGAAGTTGGTGTATTCGATGAGCATGGCGAGGGTGTCCGGCACCTCGCGGTCTTTCTGGACATAGATGCCGCCTGCGCCGGCGACGCGGGCAGGCCAGGCCGGGCCCATAGCGAAGAGCATGGGGCCGACGCGGTGATAGTAAAGGTCGCTGGCGATGCCGTTGGAGTAGTCCCAATACTTGCGCCAGCGGAAGAAGCGCTCGGCGCTGAAGGGGCGCTTCGGCGCCGGTCCGAGCCAGCGTTTCCAGTCGATAGTCTCCGGCGACGCCTCTTCGTCGACATAGTAGTTCCATTCGCCGGCGACGGAGTTGCGGCTGTAGGTGGTCTGGCCCCAGAGCACCTCCCCGATGGCGCCCTCGGCGATGAGCTCCTTCACCTTGTGCCAGCGGGCGTCGGAGAGGAACTGGCTGCCGACCTGGAGGACGCGGTTGTAGCGGGCGGCAGCCTGCATCACCTGTTCGCTCTCGTCGACAGTGAGCGTGCTGGGCTTTTGCAGGTAGACGTCCTTGCCGGCGGCGAAGGCGTCGATGGCCATCTGGGCGTGCCAGTGATCGGGGGTGGCGATGAGGACGCAGTCTATGTCGGGACGGGCGAGGAGTTCGCGGTAGTCGACATAAATGTCCTTGTCCTCGAGTCTGGAGATGGCTTTGGCGCGTTCGCGGTGGCGCTGGTAGACGTCGCAGACGGCGGCGACCTCGATGTCCTTGTCCTGCTCCTGCTGGCGGACGAAGGCGCGCAGGTGGCCCGTGCCCATGATGCCGACGCCGATCATTCCAACTCGGATCCGGTCGTTGGCGCCGAGCGTGCGGGCGGCGGTGCGGGCTGTGACGGACGGCTTGATCTTCTTCGCCTGTGCGGAGCGCGCCGCGGCGAGCGAACCGGCAGCGGCAAGGAACAGGCGGCGTGAAGGGATGTTTTCGGTGCTCATGATGGAGAAATCAGAACCTCAAGTTTATGTTTCCACACGGCGCGCCGCGGCGTTCCACTTCAGGCGGCGGCCGCTGCGGAGCGAATCGAGCGCCATCGACAGGACGATGACGGCGGAGAGGCCGGCCTCGACGGGCGCATTGGGTTCGCGGCGCGTGCGGACGCAATCGAGGAAGTTGCGGATATGATCGCGCGTGGCGGCCGCGAACGCTCCCGGCCGGTCCTCCTCCCGTTCAGGCGTCAGTTCGGGGCCTTTGGTTTCCGGGTAGATGTGGAAGAACTCGCGGCCGAGATCGAGCCGGGCTCGGTGGCCGTGAAATTGTGCCAGCTGATCCAGGCGCGGGTGGTAGCGCATGGCCTTGTAGCCCAGCGTGAAGACGGCGAAGTAATTCTCGGGGTACTCGATGAGGATGGAGGCGGTGTCGGTGACTTCGGCGCCTTCGAGATTCACGCGACCGCCGGAGCAGGTGACGGCGAGCGGAGCGGCGGAGTTCAGGAACCAGTGGAAAACGTCGACCATGTGGGCCGCCTGGCCGATGAGCAGGCCGCCGGAGTAGTCGAAGTAGTAATACCAGTTGAAGAACCGCATCGGATCGAGCGGGCGGCGAGGCGCCGGGCCGAGCCACTGCTGCCAGTCGAGTTCGCCCTCGAGCGTGCGGCGCGTGAGAGAAGACTGGTGATTCAGCCACCAGGAGTTGACGAGGCGGACGTCGCCGAGGCGGCCGGAGTCGACGGCGCGTTTGGCTTCCAGGAACAGCGCGGCGCTGCGGCGCTGCGTGCCCACCTGGACGATTCGGCGCGTGCGCCGGACGGCCTCGACGACCTGAAGGGCTTCCTCGATGGTATGGGTCAGGGGCTTTTCGACGTAGACGTCCTTGCCTGCTTCCACGGCGTCGATGACCATGCGGGCGTGCCAGTGGTCGGGCGTGGCGATGATGGCGGCGTGGAGCGATGGGTCTTCGAGGAGGCGGCGGTAGTCCTTGTAGGGGCGGGCGCCGCTGCTGGCCGCCTGGAGGCCGGCGTTGAGGTTTGGCTGGTAGACATCGCAAACGGCGGCGATTTCCGCGCCGATCTCCTTGAACTCGGCAGCGAGAAGGCGTCCTCGGCCGCCTGTGCCGACGACGCCCGCGCGAACGCGGTCCGGCGGCTGGAGAAAGGCGCCGGCGGAGCAGAGAAAAGTGCGGCGCTGCATGGGCACAGTCTATAACGCCCGGGCGGCGGTGGCCTCAACGGAACGCCGCAGCCACCGAGTCCGCAACGATTCCCGGGACGAGATGCGTCCACGGCTCGCCGCTGCGCATGCGGCGCCGGACTTCAGTCGAGGAGACGCCATCCAGGGAAGCGGGCACGATCAGCGTGTGAATGCGCGCGCGAAGATCACCAGGCGGCTGGTAGGGCAGCGGGCGTGGAGCAACCAGCAGTTCGTATTCCTCCAGTTGCTTCTCGATCGGCTCGAGGGCGCCGTAGTCCCAGCCGACGATGCGGGCGGCGGCGTCGCTGCCGCAGACGAGGAAGACCCGCGTGGCGCCGAGGGCGCTCGCCTCGCGCGCCATTTCGAGAAACAGCCCGCCCTCGCTGACGGCGGCGGCGAAGCGCGGATCGAGCGAGGCGAGGGAGCGAATCCACTGCGCGCGCAGGCCGAACGGCGCGCCTTCCAGCGGCTTGTGGGGGAAGGCGCGGGGCAGGACGAAGACGGCGCGGCGCGCCCAGCCCAGCGCGGCGCGGGCGAGCTCGAGATGAGCACGGGTGGGCGGATTCCACGCACCGGCAAGCAGCGCCGCGGAGGAGGCGATGTCACCGGCGAGCACTTCCATGCCATCATCGTAGCGAGATGAAGATCCGGGAAGTCGAGGCGCTGGCGGTGTCGATTCCGCTGCCGGCTCCGGTGTCGGACGCGGTGAGGAGGATCACGCACCGCGATCACCTGATCGTGAAGATCCGCACGGAGGGGGGGCCGGAGGGGCTCGGGTTCGCGCTCGGTTACGACGGCTCGCGCGCCATGCTGGCGCTGATCGACGAGATCTACCGGCCGGTGCTGGCCGGCGCCAGCGCGCTGGAAACGGAACATTTGTGGGCGGAAATGTACCGGCAGTCGATCCAGGCGGGGCGGCGCGGGGCGGCGCTGCGGGCGATGAGCGCCATCGACATCGCGCTGTGGGACCTGCGCGGGAAAACGGCCGGGCTGCCGGTGATGGAGCTGCTGGGGGTGCACCGGCGGCGGATGCGCTGCTACGCAACGGGCGGGTATTACCGCGCCGGGCAGACGATCGAGGAGCTGGTCCGGGAGGTGGAGGCGGTAGCGGAACAAGGCTTCACGGCGGTGAAGCTGAAGGTGGGGGCGCTGAGCGCGGCGGAGGACGCGCGGCGCGTGGGCGCGGTGCGGAAGTCACTGGGAGAGGAGTTCGACATTCTGCTGGACGCCAACGGCGGCTGGAAGAGCGCGCCGGAGGCGATTGCGGCGATGGCGAGGCTGGAGGAGTTCCGCCCCTACTGGATCGAGGAGCCGGTGCGGGCGGACAACGTGTCGGCGATGGCACGGATCGCGGAGTCGATCCGGACGCCGGTGGCGACGGGCGAGCTGGAGGCGACGCGGTGGGCGTTTGCGGAGCTGGTGGAGCGCAAGGCGGCATCGATCCTGCAGCCGGACGCAACGGTTTGCGGCGGGGTAAGCGAGTGGCTGAAGATTGCGCACATGGCGGCGGCGTTCGACATTCCGGTGGCGCCGCATTATCACTGGGACGTGCACACGCAGCTGTGCGCATCGCTGCCGAATGCCATTTTCATCGAGTATTTCCCGGCGGCGTCGGGCGTAAAGATGTTCGATGCGCTGCTGAAGGAGCCGATGAGGCCGGTGGATGGCTGGATCGAACCGAGGACGTCGCCGGGGTTCGGGATCGAGCTGGACGAAGCGGCAGTGGCAAGGTACCGCATCGGATAAAGCAACAACGGGCGCGGCGCGCGCGTCCGAAAATAGGAGAGCCACGAGATGTTCACCTGGATCTGTCCGGTATGCGGGGCGGAGGTTCCACCTTCTGAACAGGAATGCCCGCGGTGCGCGGAGCGGCAGAGAGCCGGGGCGGCGCCTCCGGCAGCAAGCGCGCCACCCCCTGCGCCCATGCCACCTCCGCAGGCGCCCGCCGCGTGGGCGCCGCCGGCGGCAGCGCCTCCGCCGCCCGTAGCGCCGCCGGCGGGACAAGAGCAGGCGACGTATGTGATCGGCGCTGCGCCGCAGCGCCGGGCGATGCCGCCCTGGCTGGCGGCGGTGCTCACGCTGGTGGTGCTGGGAGGCGGATTGTTCCTGCTCTACCGCTATCTTTCGAAGGACCGCAGCGCGCCGGTTGCGGTGAAGCAGGCAGCGCCGTTTGAGCGACCGCAGGCACAGGGCGCGGCGCACCCGTTCGCGAAATTCGTGGAGGTGACGGGCATCCGCCTGCTGGAAGGGCCGGACAAGAAGCTGATGGTGCGGTTCGTGGTGGTGAACCACGCGCCGGCGGAGCTGTCCCGGTTCCGGCTGCGGATCTCGCTGGAGACGGCGAACGCGGCGCCGGGCGAGGCCGTGATCGCGGTGGTGGATGCGGCGCCGGGCGCGATTCCCGCGCACGGGGTGAAAGACATGGAGGCGCCGCTGGTGACGCCGTTGAAGGTCTACGAGCTGCCGGACTGGCAATACGTGCGGGCGCGGGTGGAGATCATCGACGCGAAATAGCGCCGGCGAGGGCGAGGCGCTGGCCGCGCGTCCACGGGCAGCCGGGATCCGGAGGTAGAGAACCGCCAAGGCGCGAGAGCGCCACACGAGCGTATAGAGAGCAGGGTTGGAGAGCGAGGGCCCGGAGAAGGTTGGCGCGCGCTTCATCAGGCTGGCCGAGTGCGGCCCAGGCGGCGGCGCGGCCTGTCCAGGCCGGGTGAAAGCGGGGATCGAGATCGAGGGCGAGTTCGAACTCCGACAGCGCTTCGTGCGGGCGCTGCGCGCGCAACAGCGCGTCGCCGGCGGCGGCGGGCAGGCGGGGATCGGAAGGGGCATGACGGCGCGCTTCGGCGATCAGCTCGAGCGCCTGCGCCGCCGGCAGGTACGGAGCGAGGGCGAGCGCCGGAGCAGGCAGGCGAGGGGCGAGACGCACAGCCTCCATGTGAAGGGCCACCGGGTCGAGCCAGAGCCGCGCGTAGTTGAAGGAGAGCAGCACAAGCGCTGCGACATAAACGGCAGAGAGGCGCGCGTCGGCGTGTTCGAGCATCAACGCCAGAAAGGCGCACAGTGCGGCGAGCGGAAGGGCAAGGCAGCGGCCGGCGTCTCCCACGGGAAGGAACCAGACCGAAGCGAGCAGCATAACGCCGGAGAGGAGCCACGCGCCGGGAGCGCGGCGGCGCCCGGCGGTCCAGGCCACCCATGCGGCCGCAGCGACAGCCAGTGCAGCGAGACCCGATTCCAGGGGCGAGCCGCGCAAGTCGGGCGCAGGTGTGAGGCCGAGCGGGAAGAGAGTCAGGAAGATGGTGCGAAGCGCGAAAATGCCGAGCTGCGGCCATTGCTCAGCGGCCTGCTGCCAGACGGGGCGCAGGGCAGCCAGCCATGCCGCAGCGCCGGCGGCGCCGAGCCAGAGGAGCCGTCTGTCCCCGGCAGCGCGGCCTGCGAGGAGGAAGAGCACGGGCGGGATGGCCGCGGCGGCCGGCTCAAAGAGCAATGCGATGAGTGCGAGTGCCGTGCCGGTGCGCGAGCGGCCGCGGAGAAACGCGAGCGCAGAAGAAAGCGCAAGCACGGCGCCGGGCAGGGTGGACGCGAGATCCGGCACGGCGAGGGAGTCCGCATGCAGAGGGTGGACGGCGTAAATGAGCACGGCGAGGATCGTCGCACGTTTCAGGAAGAGGGCGGGCAGCAGGACTGCCAGCAGAACGCTGGCGGCGGCGTGCAGCAAGAGGGCGAGCGCGGGGGCAGCCCAGGCGGGCGGCGCGGTGGAATGGAGGAGCCACAGGAGCAAGGCGGCGCCGGGGCGGCTGAGCCACTCGAACGCGGGGGGCGTGTCCGGCAGGGGCGGCGCGGGGAGCCAGAGCAGGGGCAGAAACGCGCCAATGGCCAGGGCGGCGGCGGAGATCCGGAGACGCAATGCTACCATGCTAGTTCGGCAGCGAGGACCGGATGGCGAAAGCAGCGGCGCCGCGCAAGGCGGCGAAAAAGAAGCCGAAAAGAGCCGCTCCGGCAGGCAGCAGAAAGGCCGGCGCAGCAGCGCGTGGCGCTGCGCCGTCCGGCGAGCGGGTGAAGGCGGTTCTCGAGGCTCTGGACCGGCTGTATCCGGACGCAACCTGCGCGCTGCACCACCGCAACGCGTGGGAGCTGCTGGTGGCCACAATTCTCTCCGCGCAGTGCACCGACGAGCGCGTCAACATGGTGACGCCGGCGCTGTTCGCGCGCTTTCCGACCCCGGAGGCGATGGCGAAGGCGCAAGTGGCGGACGTGGCGGAGATCGTCCGTTCGACGGGTTTTTTCAACAATAAGGCGAAGAATATTGTCGGAGCGGCGAAAAAAATCGTGGCCGAATTTGGCGGACAAGTGCCCCGGGAGATGGAAAAGCTGCTGACGGTGCCGGGGGCGGCGCGCAAGACCGCGAACGTGGTGCTGGGCACAGCGTACGGGATCGCTTCCGGAGTGGTGGTGGACACGCACGTGGCGCGGATTGCGCAGCGGCTGGAGCTGACGCGGGAGAAGACGCCGGAGAAGATCGAACAGGATCTGATGCGGCTCTTGCCGCAGGAGAGGTGGATCCTGTTCTCGCACCAGGTGATCCATTTCGGCCGCGACATCTGCAAGGCGCGGAAGCCCGAGTGCGGGCGGTGTCCGCTCGAGCGGATCTGCCGGGCGCCGGACAAGACACTGCCGTGAAGCTGGCGCGGTGGATGAGCCTGCTGGTTCTTCTTCAGGCAGGGTGTGCGCGGCTGCCGGCGCCGGGGCCGCCGCCCGCGCGGAGAGGCGCCCTGGACGACCATCCCGCGCATTACGCATTCCTGCGGGAGAGGGCGGCAGACGCGCGGATCGTGGAGGGAATCGGCGAAGAGATCCATGACGACTGGCGCTGGGCGGCGCGGCGCGCCGTATTGCGGTTCGTGGTGGAGGAGACGCAGGGCGTGCAATTCCGCGTGGTGCTGACGGTGCCGGAGGAGTTCCTGCGCGCCGGAGGCAGAAGGATCGAAGTGCGGATCGGCGGCAAGCCGCTGGGCGCGATCGACGCCAGCCGCGCCGGCTACATCGACTGGAGACAGCCGGTGCCGGAAGAATGGCTCGCGCCGGGAAAGGAGATCCTGGCGGAGCTGGAAGCGGACGCCGGGTGGATGCAGGGGAACGAGCGGCGCGGCTATATCCTGGGCAGCGCGGGGTTCACGCTGTAGGAGAGAGCGATGCCCAAGGCGCTGTCAGTGTTGTTCGGCGCGGGGTTCACAGTGCTGTGTGCGTGGGCGCTGGGGCGGATGGCGCTGAAGCGGGCGCGGATGGGGCTGGCGGTGGAGGAGCGGCATGGGCTGGCGTTCGTGTGCGGCGCGCCGTTGCTGAGCCTGCTGATCACAGGAATGTGCGCCGCCGGGATCGTGTATGACGGCGTGCTGCTGGCGGCGGGCGGGTTGATCCTGGCGGCGGCTTGGAAGGACGGTGCGTTCCGGAAAGAGGAAGGCGAGGGGCTCGCCCCGCTGCCGCGCCTGTGGCAGTGGCTTTTCGGCACGGTGTTTGCGATCTATGCCGGCGTGGCGCTGGTGGCGGCCATGGCGCCCGAGATCAGCCCCGACGGCAGCGGATACCACCTGGGCATCGTGTCGCGTTACTACCGCGAGCACGGCTTTGCGCGGATCGACACGAATATGTACGCGGCGCTCTCACAGGGGCTGGAGATGCTGTTCCTCTGGGCGTTCGCCTTCGGGCGGCATTCGGCGGCGGCGGTGGTGCACTGCGCTTTCTACCTTGCGTTGCCGCTGCTGATGCTGCGTTTCGGGCAGCGGATCGGGAAACCGGCCGCGGGCGCCGCGGCGGGGCTGTTCTTCCTGTGCGCGCCGGTGGCGCTGATCGACGGCACAAGTGCCTACACGGACGCGGCTGTGGCGTGCGTGGCGTTTGCGGTGGTGTACCTGGCCGAACGCGAGGCGCCGCCGTGGCTCACCGGAATGATGTGCGGCTTTGCGTACGCGCTGAAGTACACCGCCTTTGTGGCGGTGCTGTATCCGCTGGTGAGGCACGCGTGGAAAAGGCAGTGGCGCGCGGCGGCGCTGCTGTGCCTTGTGGCGGCGCTGACGGCTGCTCCGTGGCCCCTGCGCAACTGGATCTATTACGGCAACCCGGCTGCGCCGTTGTTGAACCGCATCTGGCCCAACGAGTTCGTGCATGCGAGCTTCGAGCAGGAGTACGTGGAGCTGATGCGGCGCTATCCGGAGATCGAGTCCTACGCGCAGTTGCCGCTGGAACTGACCGTGAAGGGACGGCTCCTGGCGGGGTTCTGGGGACCGCTGTTCCTGCTGGCGCCGCTGGGGTTGCTTGCGCTGCGAAGCGCGGCGGGGCGGCGCATGCTGGCAGCGGCGGCGCTGTTCGGCGCGACCTATTTCGCCAACGTGGGAGCGCGCTTCCTGATGCCGGCGGCGCCGTTCGTGAGTTACGCGATGGCGCTGGGGCTGCCTTCGCCCTTGTTGCCGTTGCTGGCTGTGGCGCATGCGGTGGCGGGATTCCCGGACGTGCCGTCGAAGTACATGGAGGCGCCCGGGTGGCGGCTGATCAAGATTCCGTGGCGCGCGGCGCTGCGGATCGAGAACGAGCAGGAATGGCTGGCGCGGCAGTCGGAGGGTTACAGAGCGGCACGGCTGGTGGAGGCGATGACGCCGCCGGGGGAGCTGGTGCTGGCATTCTCCTCGATGCCGGAGAGCTACACGACGCGCGAGATCGCCGTGGGATTCCAGAGCGGGCGCGGAGAACGGCTGCTGGACCTGATCCAGGCAGCGATGTACAGCGACATGCGTCCGGTGACGGAGGCCGTGTTCCGCATGCCGCGGCAGCGCCTGTCCGGCGTGCGCGTGGTGCAGACGAACACGCCGCAGCGCGGCGATGAGCGCGAAAAGGACCTGTGGAGCATCTTCGAGATGCGGGTCTTTGCGGGCGGCAACGAGATTCCGCCCGCGCCGGAGTGGAGGATCCGGGCGTGGCCGAACCCCTGGGGCGTGAGGCTCGCCTTCGACGGGCTGCCCGTCACGCGCTGGCGGAGCTGGGAACGGATCCGGGCAGGAATGTTCGTGGAGGCAAGTTTCGGCGGCGCCTTCGATGCCGACGAGGTGCGGCTGCTCATGAGCGAAGACCAGCATGGCGTGAGGATGCGGCTGGAGGGAAAGGCGCCGGATGGAATATGGCGCGAGCTGGCAGGAGAACCGCTCAGGCAGGGCTTCCCCGTACCGCTGACATTGAGGAGGCTGGCCATGCAGGAGGTGCGGCGGGGCGGAGTGACGTATCTCCTGGTGCGGGAGTCCGATCCGCAGTGGGAGGATCTTTCGAGGAACCGGCGAGCGTGGGGGATTCGCGAGACAGGAGCGGTGGACGCTTATCATCTGTTTCAGTTGGAATAGAGAGATGCCGAAATTC
Source organism: uncultured Arcobacter sp. (assembly GCA_964458495.1). GTDB lineage: Bacteria > Acidobacteriota > Terriglobia > Bryobacterales > Bryobacteraceae > JANWVO01. The sequence goes on along the minus strand of CAYWJB010000008.1, from coordinate 22,331 downwards.
TTCCTTGGCGTGGATGGCGGGCAGTCATCGACGACGGCGCTGATCGGGGACGAGACGGGACAGGTGTTGGGGCAAGGGCGGGGCGGACCGTGCAACCATGTGTCAGGCGATCAGGCGCGGGAGAAGTTCCGCGCGGCGATCGGCGGCTGTGTGAAGCAGGCGGCGGAAGAGGCGGGGCTGGCAGTGGAGGAACTGGAATTCGAAGCGGGCTGCTTCGGCTTCTCCGGCGGTCCGGCGGACAAGGACGCGCTGATCGCCGAGATGTTCCGGCTGAAGAGGCGGATCGTGACCCATGACGCGTGGATCGCGCTCACCGGCGCGCATGCCGGGCAGCCGGGGATCATCACAATTGCAGGCACGGGATCGATCGCGTTCGCGCGCAACGCGGAGGGGAAGTTCGCGCGCGCCGGCGGCTGGGGTTTCATCTTCGGCGATGAGGGGGGCGGGTTCGATCTGACGCGGCAGGCCCTGCGGGCGGCGCTGCGGATGGAAGAAGGGTGGGGTCCGCCGACGTCGCTGCGGCAGCGGCTGCTGGAGACCACGGGCGCGCGCGATGCCAACGACCTGCTGCACCGCTTTTACACGCCCGAGTATCCGCGCCCGCGGATTGCGGAGCTTTCCCGCGTGGTGGAAGAGGCGGCTGAAGAAGGCGACGATGTGGCGGCGGATATCCTGCTGGAGGCGGCGCAACATCTGGCGGGGTTGACCATGGCGGCGAGGATGCAGGTGTTCACTCCGCAGGACCATGTACGGGCGGCGCCGATCGGCGGCGTCTTCAAGTGCGCACGCCTTTACGAGGAGTACAAGCGGCGCGTGGAGCGGGGCGGCAACACCGAGGTGCACCCTGCGCGGTTCGGGCCCGCGGCGGGCGCCTTGCTGGAGGCCTATCGCGCGGCGGGGCTGGCTGTGGAACTGAAGGGCGCGCCGGCGGAAAAGTGAGGCGCCGGTAGGCCGATTCCGGATGCTACCATCTGGATGAGGTCCTCATTCCATGCCGAAACTCTCCATCCGCGATCTTGATCTTCAGGGCAAGCGCATTTTCATGCGCGTGGATTTCAATGTGCCGCTCGCTCCCGGAGGGCAGGAAATCACGTCGGACAAACGGATCCGGGCGGCGCTGCCGACCATTCAATACGCGCTGGAAAAAGGCGCTGCGCTGGTGCTGGCGTCGCATCTCGGACGGCCCAAGGGCAAGCCCAACCCGGAGATGAGCCTGAAGCCGGTGGCGCAGCGGCTGAGCGAGCTGCTGGGCAAGCCGGTGGCCATGGCGCCGGATTGCATTGGCGAGGAAGTGGAAAAGATGCTCCCGGAGCCGGGCGAGGTGCTGCTGCTCGAAAACCTGCGGTTCCACGCCGAGGAGGAAAAGAACGACCCCGAGTTCTCGAAGAAGCTGGCGCGGCTCGGCGATGTGTACGTGAACGACGCCTTCGGAACGGCGCACCGCGCGCATGCCTCCACGGTGGGCATCATCGAGTTTCTGAAGCCCGCCGCTGCCGGCCTTTTGATGGAAAAGGAGCTGGAATATCTGGAGAAATGCACCGCGAATCCCGAGCGGCCCTGCATTGGAATCTTGGGCGGAGCGAAAGTTTCAGACAAGATCGAGGTCATCGAAAACCTGCTGAAATTCGCCGACCGCCTGCTGATCGGCGGCGCGATGGCGTACACGTTCCTGAAGTCGCAGGGCAAGCCCGTGGGCAAGAGCCTGGTGGAGGACGACAAGCTGGAACTGGCCAAGGGGCTCCTGGGAAAGGCCGGCGACCGCATCCTGCTGCCCTGCGATCACGTAGTGGCTGAGGTGCTGGAGGAGAATGCCCCGTCGGAAAGCCTGGAGGAGATTCCCGAGGGCAAGATGGGCGTGGACATCGGACCGAAAACGCGCGAGGCTTACGCGGCGGTAATCCGCAGCGCGAAGACGATCATCTGGAACGGTCCGATGGGCGTGTTCGAGAAGAAGCCGTTCGATGCGGGCACAGTGGCAGTGGCGAAAGCCGTCGCCGAGAGCGGCGCGCTTTCGGTCGTCGGCGGCGGCGACAGCGAGAAGGCGGTGAAGTCGGCGGGCGTGGCGGACAAGATCAGCCACATTTCGACCGGCGGCGGCGCCTCGCTGGAGTACCTCTCCGGTCTGGTGCTGCCGGGCGTGGCGGCGCTTAGTGACAAGTAAGCAGGTTTGCGGTTTCCCGGGCGGAGCGTAGATTCCGCCCGGTCCACTGGCTGACGGGCAGCCGCACGGCGGCTGCCCGATTTGTCTCCGGCACAGAAAGGAGGCGAGGGAAGGCGGCTGACCCGGATGAGAAGGAAAGCACTGGCGCCGGCGCTGGCGTTGCTGGGCGCGGTGGCGGTGTGCGCACAAACGGAGACGCAGCATGCGTTTGACGGAAGCATCCGGCTGAGTCCGCGGCTGGACGTCGTCCTGCATGCCCGGGTAAGGACCCAGCCAGGGCTCCTGGGTTTTTATCAGGGCCGGATGGGGCCAATCTTCGAGTACAGTGTGGCCGGCAGGTTGGCTTTGATCGGCGGCTATTACTACGCCCGGCAGGAGAATTCCGAAAAGGATTTTATCGGTGGCCACCGCTGGTTCGGCGGCGGAGAGGGGTCGTTGTGGAACGCGAAGCAGACGGAGGCCGATGTACGCGCTCTGGCCGAGTGGTTCGACTCGGCTCAGGGCAGAGACTACAGCCGCTACCGCTTCCGTTTCCGCGTGAGCGGGAAGAGAAGGGTGGCCCCCTACGGGAGCGTGGAGAATCTTCTCGACGCCGGCGGGTGGCGGTCCACCCGATATGCCGCGGGTCTGCGCCTGGGGAACGGCGCCCGCGTGGCCGTTGATTTCGGCTATTTCCTGGAGCCGCGGCGGGCAGACGTCGGCAGAACGCGGCATATGTTCATGACAGGAGTGCATTGGAAATTCGGGGCAAAGCGGCTGCCCGGATCGGATCTCTAGGCCGGGTGGAAACGGCGGTCAGAGCCGGCGCCGGAGCTTGAGGGAGAAGCCGCGTCCGAGGGCGTCGATGCCCCAGCCGACGCCGCGGTAGTTGCGGTCGCCGAGATTGTAGAGGTCGATCAGCAGGTCTGTGCGGGAATCGAGCGGGGCGCCGAAGCGGAAGCCGAACACGGCGTAACCGGCGATGGCGGTGAACATCGGGGCGGAGCTTTCGCCGCCGAGAACGCGCTGTTGGACCTGCGCGAGCGTCTCGCCGGTGGCGAGCAGCGTGACGCCGTCAGTGAGCCCGCGGACACGCGCGCCCCGTGTGAAGAAGTTGGCGATGTTGGAGCGGGAGCGGGCGGCGCCGATGCGGCGGTCGGAGAGCGCGAGCGAGGAGAGGCGGGACTGGCGGCCGGCTGCGTCGACATAGGCTTCCGCATACAGGCGGAGCCGCGCCGGAGCGTAACGCAGGGAGAGCCTCCCCTGCGGGGCGGGGATGCCGGGTTCGATATCGGGCGGCGCGCCTGTGAGCGAGTCGGCTGCGTGAGTCCACGTCCATGTCTGGCGCAGGTTCCAGGAGTCGCAAATGCGCCAGTCGAGCGACTGCTCGACGCCGCGCAGCCGCGCGCCGCCGAGGTTGGCGCGGACGAGCACGGGGTTGGTCGCAGCAGGCACATAGACGGCGCCGCTCGGCAGTTGCGCGGAAATGATCTGATCCCCCAAGGGAAGTCCCACGGCGCCGGGCGGCAGAATCAGCGTCTGGGAGACGATGGTGTTCGAGAGGCGCGACCAGAAGGCATCGAGTCCGAGCCGGAGGCGCGTGGTGCGGAGGGTGAGGCCATAGTCGATGCTGTCGCTTGTTTCCGGGCGGAGCGGCTCGACGGGACGGCCCGTGGAGACCGCGAACGGCGAAGCATCCGAGCCGATGAAACCGCCGAGGTTCGCGATGGCGCTATAGGAGGCCTCGTAGTTCCCGTTTCCCTGAAGACCGAGCGTGCCGAGATCGGTCATGGCGGGCGCGCGGAAGGCGCGCGCGTAATTGGCGTGGAGCCAGAGGGGATCGGCGAGCCGGAAGGTGGCGCCGGCGCGGCCCGAAAGGGCATTGGCTGCGAGTGAATCGTCCGGCCAGAGGGGCCTTCCATCGGCGACAGGCGCCGCCGAAGCGCGGGAGCGGTAGGAGGCGCCTCCGAAACGCAATGCTGCCGTGAGACGGAGCCGCGGGAGGCTCTCCGGCTCCCAGGCATCCTGCACGAACACACCATAGTTGAGGTAACGCGCCCCGGAAGGAATGCGCGGGCGCGTGAGGGTCACGGCTCTGGTGGCAGGGCTCCATGTGAAAGCCGGCGCGCGGCTGGTTTCGCGGTAGCCTTCGCCCCCGAGGTGAAGTGAATGAGCCCCGAGGCGGCGCTCGGCGGAAAGCTGCACACCCCACACCGACATGCGTTCATATTGGTGCGTGATGGATGCGGCGGGGTTGCCGTTTCCACCCTGATTGACGCGCTCTTCTCGCTGGGCGTTGTAGCTCAGCGAGAGCGAGGCGCGGTCAAAGGGGCGCGCGGATAGCGAATGCAGCCGTATGTAGCCGAAATCGGCCATGAGATTGCGCAAGTCGGCGATCAGGTTTCCGTCTCCGCCGATCAACTGGTCGTAGCGCTTGGCGCCGTCCTGCTGGCCGCGGTCGTAATGTGCGGCGAGGCGGAGCTTTTCCGTGATCGCAAACTGCGCATGGAGGCTGCCGCCGTATTGCGTGAAAGCAGTGTCCGGGAGGCGCGAGAAGAGGATGGTGGAAGGGAGACCGAGGAACCGCGTGATGGCGCTGCGGGAGTCTGTGCCCTGCCCCGTGTGTGCCGTGTTGATGCGCCGCGCGGCGAGGTAGGCGGCAACGGAGAAGCGGCGCGCGGAGAACGCCGGGTGGAGCTGTGATCCGAAGCCGTGGGTGGCCGAGTCGTAGAATGCCGCGGAGGAGGCCGAGATCGCGGGCGCAGACGAGAGGGGCGCGCCGCGGCTGATCACATGGACGGCGCCGCCGGCCGAGTCGGAGCCGTATTGCGCGCTGTTGGGGCCCCGGAGGACCTCCACGGTTTCGACGGTTTCGGGTTCCAGCAGGTTGAAGAAGGTGCTCACGCCGCCCCGCTGCGCGGATGTGGTGAGGCGGATGCCGTCACGGTAGAGGCTCACGTTCTTGCCGGTGAGCCCGCGGACGAAGACGCCTCCCATGGCCGGCGCGGTGCGCTGCTCGGCGGCGCCGGGCTCGCCCGTGAAGGCTTCGGCAAGCGTGCGCGTGGCCTGGACTTCCAGCAGCGGGCGGTCCAGCAGCGTGGTTCGCTGCGGGGTGCGGTGCGGTTCCAGCAGTTCGCCGGATTCGGCCGAGACGGTGATTTGGTCGAGGCGCGGGCGAAGCGTGAGGGTGACCTCGATCCGCGACTCGTGGTCCGGACGCAGGAGGACTGCGCGCGTACAGGGGGCGAAGCCGGGCTTGGAGACTTCAAGCAGAAAAGATCCGGAGGGCGCAGAGGCAATGCGGAAAACGCCGTCCGGGCCGGTGCGCTCTACGGCGACATCCGCCTGCGGCGAGCGCAGGCGAACGGTGGCGGCTTCGACGGGCCGTCCGGAAGGATCGGAGACGATCCCCACAAGGATGGAGAGACAGAAGGGGAACAGACCCACCGCAGCCTTCCGTTCAGAAACTTCTTCGATTATCATACGGAGCCGGCAGGCGGTTGCTACAGGATTGAGGAACCGCAACAACGGCCGCAGTTGTGGGAAAGGGGTAGATCCATGAAGAATGACCCATCTTTCAGGGTGCCAGGTGGCGCATTGATTCTTCTTGCGCTGGTGTGCGCGAGCCTGCCTGCGCAGGTAACCACGGGGACAATTTTCGGAACGGTGACGGACCAGCAGGGTGCCGTTGTCGCCGGCGCTGCCGTCACTGTAGTCAATGAAGGACAGGGGACTACGTTCACGCGCACGACGGACCAGACGGGGGCATTCATCGTGCCCTTTCTGATTCCGGGAACGTACCGTGTGACGGTGGAGCAGCCGGGGTTCAAGCGCGCCGAGCAGCGGGACATCGTGGTGACGGTGAACTCGCAGGCGCGCGTGGATCTCGTTCTTACGGTTGGCAACGTGACGGAGACCGTCGAGGTGACCGCCGCCGCGCCGCTGGTGCAAAGCGCGAGCGCGGAGACAGGACAGGTGATCGAACAGCGGGCGGTGCAGGAGCTGCCGCTGAACGGACGGAATTTCGCGCAGCTTGTCTATCTGGCCCCGGGGGTGACGCCGGGCCAGGCGGGCGAGAACCTCTCGGGGGCATCGACGTTCAACCCCCGCGCCGCGTCCAACTACAACCCTCTGGGGCAGCGCGCGAACGCCAACGGATGGCTGGTGGACGGCATCGACAACAACGAGTACACGTTCAACACGGTGATCGTGCAGCCGTCGCTCGAGTCGGTTCGCGAGTTCAAGGTGCTGACCGGCGCCTTCTCGGCCGAGTTCGGGCGCGGCGCCGGCGTGGTGAGCGTCTCCACGCGTTCCGGCTCGAACGACTGGCACGCGACGGCATTCTGGTTCCATCGCAACATCGTGTTCGACGCTCGCAACTACTTCCAGTCGCCGCAGGCCCTGCCAAAGAAATTGCCGTTCCGGCGCCACCAGATGGGGCTCGCCGGCAGCGGGCCGATCATCCGCAACAAGCTGTTTTTCTGGGCGGATTATGCCGGGCAACGCGAGGTGCGCGGTCTCAATTACCTGAACACGGTGCCCACCGATGCCGTGCGCAACGGAGATTTCAGCGACTTCCGGACGCCTGCCGGGGCGCTGATCCAGGTGTACAACCCGTTCACCACCCGCGTGAACCCGAACAATCCTTCCGGGTTCATTCGTGATCCATTCCCGAACAATACGATCCCCGGATCGTTGATTGGTCAGGTTTCCCGCAACGTGGCGAGCGTGTATCCCCGGCCGAACCTCGCCGGGAACTTCAACAATTATCAGTCTGCGCCGGAGCGAAGGATCAAGGACAACCAATACACGGCGCGGCTGGACTGGCAGGCGTCCCAAAAAGATTCGGTCTTCTTCCGGCTGGCGCAGCAGTGGTACGATCTGGACGCGCCCCAGGGGCAGGCCAACTGCTGCCTGCCAACGCCGCCGGAAGCGGCCCAGAAGTTCAAGCTCGGGCCGTTCGTCGCCGGGATCCAGTACACGCGGTTGCGGACGCACGGCGGAGCAATCAACTGGAGCCGTGTGTGGTCGCCGGCTATCGTAGGCGAATTCCGCGCCGGCTGGGCGAGGACGAATCCTTCGACCGTCCACTCGGATTTCGGCATACCGGCGGCGGACTCTCTGGGCATCCGCAACATCAACTTGACGGACAATTCCACTGGAATTCCGACCATCAACGTTTCTGACTTCACGGGTCTGAGCGGCGGGCCGAGCTTCCTGCCGGCGCGGCCGAAGCAAGTGAACTACCAGACGGACTACAACGTGTACTGGACAGTGAGCCGTCACACGTTGAAGTTCGGATACCACACGGTGCGGAGGGACGTAAGTCCGTTCACCAACGCCGACACCCGCGGGCAGTTCACATTCGGCCGTGGCTTCACCATGGATCCGGTCAGCCGCACGGGGGGAACGGGTTTCGCGACCATGCTGCTCGGACTGATCCAGAGCGGGCAGCGGGGGTTCCTGCTCGGTGTGCCCGGTCTGCGAGCCTGGGAGAATGCGTGGTTCTTCCAGGACGACTGGAAAGTGAACTCGCGACTGACGCTCAATCTCGGCGTGCGCTACGAGATCTTCCACCCGGAGACCGAGAAATACGACCGGATGACCAGCTTTGACTTGCCGAAGCTGATGTTTGCCTATGCCAACGAGGGCGGCTACAGCCGGACTCTTCGCAACACGGACCTGAACAACTTCGGGCCGCGCGTGGGGCTGGCCTACGACGTGTTCGGCGACCAGAGGACGGTGCTTCGGGCCGGATACGGGCTGAGCTACTTCCCCGAACCCTACTCCGCATCCAGCATGCTCACTCAGGGCCCTCCGCACCTGTTCAGCGAGAGTTTCAGCCTCAGCGACTTCCTGCTCGATTACACGAACGTGCCACGGATCGAGCAACCGTTCGGGGCGCTCGTGCCGCTGAAGCCGCAATCGACTGCCGAGATCAACACGCGGCGTCCGGTGGTGCGCGGCTACTCATTCAACAACCAGACGCAGTATGCGCAGACGTGGACGTTCAACATCCAGCGGCAGATCACGCGGGAATGGATGGCAGAGATCGGGTATGCCGGCAGCCGCGGCATCAATCTGCTGTACGGCTTCAACCACAACGAGGTGCGGCTGGGCGCGGGATCCGTCGAAGACCGGCGCCCGATCCAGGCGCTGCGCAACATCCCCAGCGTACTGATCTTCGAACCGATGAACATGAGCACTTACCACGGGCTGATCACAAAGGCGGAGCGCCGCTTCGCGCAGGGCTTCCAGTTGCTGGCCACCTACACATGGGGCAAGAGCCTGGATTACGGCGGCGCAGTCGCCAGCGGAGGCGGGCAAACGGGCGGCCCGCTGACTGTGACCTGCATCAAGTGCTACCGCGGCGCCTCCGGCTTCGACGTGAAGCACCGCGCCGTGATCAACGGCCTGTACGATCTGCCGTTCGGCAAGGGGCGGCAGGTGAACATCGAGAACCGGGTGACGGACGTGATCCTGGGGGGCTGGCAACTGGGCGGCATCATCACCGCGACCACGGGCCGGCCTTTCAACGTCGGTCTCCAGAACGGCGTGAATAATGGCGCGCCGAGCTGGCCGAACCGGATCAGGGACGGGCGGCTGGACAACCCCGACCCGTGGTACTGGTTCGACGCGGCGGCATTCGTGGCGCCGCTGCCGAACAACTACGGCAACGTGGCGCGCGGCGTGCTGTATTCGCCGGGCGTCGTGAACGTCGACATGAGCGTGGTGAAGACTTTCCCGATCACCGAGAGACTGAAATTCAATTTCCGCTTCGAGGCGTTCAACCTCTTCAACACGCCCTATTTCGGCTTCCCGAACGCGTCAATCGGCTCTCCCACGGTGGGCCGGATCACCTCGACGGTCGGCGACAACCGGAGCCTGCAGCTGTCGGGACGGATCACGTTCTGAAGACCCGGATGGAAGCGGGGCGCCCCTGCGGCGCCCCGCTTTCGTTCGTGACGCCGTGCCGGAGAGGGTCCGGCGGCGCCCTTGCCGTCTGGCCGAGAATGGATAAGGCGCCCTGCCCGGGGCCGAACCGCTTCCATCCGGAGTGCTTCCGGGCGCATCCGAAACAGGGAACACTTCAGCTTTGTCCGCGTATTAAGGAACAGCATGCAGGAAGGATTGTCTGCGTCGAAGGCGGCGGTGGCCGCCGTAACCGTTGTTGCTCTTCTTCATGGCCTTGCCCCGGCGGCGCGCGGGCAGACAGCGGCGAGGATAGAGCCGCCCAAGGGCGGATGGGGCGTGCTGACGCGCCCCTATCAGGCACGATCGGCGCCGCCCGTTCAACTGGTGAATTCTCCGAGGCTTGAGTCGCTGATCCGCGCCGGCAACCTGTATCTGTCGGCGCAGGATGTGATCGCCCTGGCGATTGAAAACAACCTCGACGTGGAGGTTCAGCGCTACGGGCCGCTGCTGGCGCGGGAGGTTCTGAAGCGCGCCGAGGCGGGCGGCGTGCTGCGCAGCGTGGGCGCGCCCGTGGCGGCGGGGCCGCGCAGCGTCAGCCTGCAAGGCGTGAGCGCGACGGCGGGCGCCGTGGCGGCAGCGGGCGCCGGCGTCGGCTCCGGCGGCGGCATCCTGACGCAGCTCGGTCCGCCGATCCCGTCTCTCGATCCCAACGTCACGGCGGTGGCGTTCTTCTCCCACCAGACCACGCCTCAGAGCAACACGGTGCTCACAGGCACCACGTCGCTGGTGCAGGACGCGCGCGTCTATCAGTTGCAGTACTCGCAAAACTGGGCCACGGGCACCAGCGCGCAGCTCGGCTACTCGAGCCAGCGGCTGAAGGTGAACAGCCAGTTTTTCAGCCTCAACCCGTTCACACAGGCGAGCCTGGATCTGCAAATCACCCAGAACCTGTTGCAGGGCTTCGGCCGCAGCGTGAACATGCGCAACATCCTGGTGCAGCGGAACAACCTGAAGGTGAGCGACCTGCAGTTCCGGCTGCAACTGATCGAAACGGTCTCCGCAGCGCTGAACCTCTACTGGGACCTCGTGAGCTTCCACTACGAGGTGCGGGCGCGGCAACAGGCCGTGGAGACGGCGCAGAAGCTGCTGAACGACAACAAGCGCATGGTGGAGCTGGGCACGCTGGCGGAGATCGAGGTGACGCGCGCCGAATCGCAGCTCTATGCGGCGCGGCAGGACCTGGTGGTGGCGCAGACGAACCTGATGCAGCAGGAGGTGATCCTGAAAAACGCGCTGAGCCGCACCGGCGTGGCTTCGCCGGAGCTGGCTGCGGTGCGGATCGTGCCGCTCGACACGATGGTGAAGCCGGACGACGAGCCGCTCCCGGACTTGGAGAAGCTCGTGTCGGAGGCGCTGGAGAAGCGCGCGGAGATCCAGCAGAGCCGGTTGAACCTGGAAAGCAACCGGATGAACCTGGCGGGCATCAAGAGCTCGCTGCGCCCGTCGTTGCAGGCGTTCGCGCAGCTCACCAACAACGCGCTCACAGGCGACCTGACCACGCTGGGCGCCGTGGCGGGAGTGCCGGAGATCTTCGTGGGCGGCTACGGCAACCTCTGGAAGCAGATCCTGCGGCGCAATTTCCCGAACTATTCGGCCGGCTTTTCACTGAACATTCCGCTCCGCAACCGGGCGGCGCAGTCCGATTACGCGGCCAGCCTGCTCGAAATCCGGCAGAACGAGCTGCTGTTGCAGAAGAACGTGAACCAGATCCGCGTGGACGTGCAGAACGCGGTGATCGGGCTGGAGCAGGCGCGCGCGAGGTATGAGGCGGCAGTGAAGGCGCGCGAGCTGGCCGAAGCGACGCTGCGGGCGGACCAGAAGAAGTACGAGCTGGGCGCCACGACGGCGTTCCAGATCGTGCAGGACCAGCGGGACCTGGCTGCGGCCCAGAGCGCCGAGGTGCAGGCGATGGCGAACTACAGCCACGCGAAGATCGCGCTGGACCAGGCGTTGGGACGCACGCTGGAGGCGCACCGGATCTCGGTGGAGGAGGCGTTGCGCGGGGAGATGACCGGCATCCAGTCGAAGGCTCCGCAGGAGGTGCGGCAATGACGCAGCTCCGGCAGGCAGCGGCAGCGGGGCTGGCATGGCTTATGGTCCTGCCCGCCGCGCCGGCGCAGGTGAGAGCGGGCATTGAACCGGTGAAGCCGCAAACCAGCGTCTTCCTGCGGCCCTATCAGGCGCAGACCGTGCCCCCGGCGCGGCTGGCGAACTCGCCGCGGCTGGCAGGATTGATCCGCGCCGGACACCTGTATCTGACCGTGCAGGACGCGATCGCGCTGGCGCTGGAAAACAACATTGATCTGGAAATTGCCCGGTATTCGCCGGTGCTGGCCCGCGTGCGGCTGACGCGCGCGGAGGCGGGCGGCGCATTGCCGGGCGTGCCGAGCGCGGCGGCGCAAGCGGGCACGGTGGCCAGCGGGCAAGGCGTCCTGGGGACGCAGAGCGCCGCAGGCGTGGCGGGCGGCGGCACGGAGCGCGTGAGCCGCGGCGCCGGCAACGCGCAGATCACGCAGCTCGGTCCGGTGACGCAAAACCTCGATCCGATCGTGCAGTCCACAACGACATACGCCCACCGCAGCATCCCGCAGCCCAACGCCGTGCAGAGCCTGACGCCGGTGCTGGTGCAGGACCTCGTGAACACGTCCTACTCCGTGCAGCAGGGGCTTCTGAGCGGCGGCAACTTCACGCTCAGCCTGCGCGGCAACTGGCTGGAGGAGAACTCGCCGTCGAACCTGCTGAACCCGTCGTGGGCCACCACTCTGTCGCTGAGCGTGCAGCACAACCTGCTGCAGGGCTTCGGGCGCGCGGTGAACGCGCGAACGATCACGGTTTCGCGCATCAATCTGCGGACTTCGGAAGAGCAGTTCCGCAGCCAGGTGATCGCGGCTGTGGATGCGGTGCTCAACGCCTACTACTCGCTCCTGGCATCGGGCGAGGAGGTGAAGGCGCGGCGCAGCGCGCTGGAGACGGCGCAGCGGTTCCTGAAGGAGAGCCGGCGGCGGTATGAGCTGGGCGCGCTGGCAGGCGTGGACGTGCTCCCTGCGGAGTCGCAGGAGGCGGCGGCGCGGCGCGACCTGATCGTCGCCGAAACGACGCACGGGCAGAACGAATTGCGGCTGAAAAACCTGATCAGCCGCAACGGCGTGGCCGACCCGGACCTGAGGAGGGCGCGGATCGTGCTGCTCGATTCGCTCTCCGCGCCTGCGGCGGAGAAGCTCCCGGATCTGGCTGCGCTGGTGGAGAAGGCCATGCAACGAAGGCCCGACGTACTGGTCAGAAAGGCGGGCGTGGAATCGGCCGAGGTGAGCGCGCTGGGCACGAAGAGCGCGATTCTGCCGCGGCTGATCGCTTTCGGTACGACGACGCAGCAGGGCCTGGCCGGCACGGGCAGGACGGTGACACAGGTGACGCCCGGGCAGCCGCCGCGGGTCCAGCAGCCGGACCCGTACTTCGTGGGCGGTTTCGGCACCGCGCTCGGGCAGAGCTTCCGCAGGAACTTCCCGGCGATCAACGGCGGGGCGTTTTTCCAGGCGCCGCTGCGGAACCGCCAGGGCACGGCGGACCAGGCAGTGGACGAGCTGCAACTGCGGCAGACGCAATTGCAGCTGGCGCAGTTCCTGCTGCAAGTGCAGGTGGATCTGACCAACGCGCTGGCGGCAGCCGAGCAGGCGCGGACGCGGTGGGAGGCCGCCGCAAAGAACCTGGAGCTGGCGCGGGCGCTGCTGGCGGCGGAGGAGAAGAAGTTCGCCACCGGAGTGGCGACGCCCTTCGAAGTGGTGCAGCAACAGCGGCAGCTGGCGCAGGCCCAAGCCGCCGAGGCGGCTGCCCGCGCCGCATGGCATTCGGCGCGCCTGGCGCTGGAGCGCGCCGCGGGAACGACGCTGGAAACCTACGGCGTGTCGCTGGACGAGGCCAGGAGCGGCGAAGCGGCGCGCCAGTCCGCCGTGCCGCCGGCGGCCGAAAACAGGTAGAAACCGGATTGGTTGAAACATTTTCACCCAGTTTTGTTGCAATTTGGCGGGATCCGCGGTATTCTGGAGCCAGCCAGGAGACCGGGACGGATTCATCCACTCTCCTCGCCTGAGGCCCACTCCGCCTCGTCTTCTTCCAGCAGGCCGGCTGCCAGCCCAGGCGGCAGCCGGCCGATTTGTTTGTCCCCTGCGCCGATCCGGCCCGCCGGGCGAGGACCAGAGCAGCGGCCCCTCTGCGAAACGCTTTCCGTGTGAGCCAATTCTGCCCGCGTTTTCGGTTCATTGGCAGAGGGCCGAATTGGCTTGGAGCGGGTACGCTCCCGCCGGGATGCTCCACAGAGGAGGGGACATCAGAAGATGACTATGGGGAGACTGCTTGGACTGGGCTGCCTGGCCTGCACGCTCGCCTGCGCGCAGACGTTTCCGGCGGACTACCGGACCGACGATGCAACCGTCGTTTCCAGGCTCCGCTCGCTGCTGGATTCGATGGCGGCGTTCGGGCATTCGGAAGGCGGATTGGAAGGGCTCGTTTCCGTGCCGGCAAACCGCGTCTACAGGCAACTGGACGCCCAGGCGAGAGTGGCAGCCTTGCAAACCACCTTGCCCCTGGTGAAACAGATCGTCATGTCAGATGCTGTTCTGGGGGCGCACGACCAGAAAATTGCGCTGCAACTGGGCGCTGTCAATCATGGACTGCGGCTGCCCCCGCCAGGGCCCGATCCGAAAGCGCGGTTGAAGGAAATGGAACGGCAAATCAGCGCAAACCCCGCCGTCATGGGAAACGAGAAGTTCATGCAGGAGTTCCTTGATTTGCAACAGAGGGTGGGCTCGGCAGGCCTGGCCGTTCTTCACCAAGCCGCTGGACGAGGTGAAGAGAGATGTGCAAGGGCATCGCCAAACGTTGGCCCATGTCGCCCCCGGGGTCAATAAGTGCCTCGACGATGCAGCCGCTCTGGAGACGGCCAACCCCGAGCGCTTCCGTTTGCAGGCATTTCGATGTGTGGCCAACGGCTACACGGAAGCCTACGGCAAGACGCTGTCGGAGGCCGAGGCCGACAAGGTGCGCAAAGAGCGGGCGCAACAGCTCTATGACCGGCACTGCGGCAAGGCGGTGGTCCGCAACACGCTCGAGCAGTTCGTCCGGACGGCGAAGACGGTGGACTTCGATGCCCAGACGGCCCCACGGGGCGGCGTGCAGGTCTTCACAGACCCCAAGTATGAGAAGCGAAGCAATCTGTGGAAGCTCATCTACCGCAACGGCAAGGAGCCAACGCTGGCCGCCGTCGCATTCGCGGAGGAATGGCTGAAGGAACTGAATCCTCCGGCGCCGGCGGCCACGGCAGCGCCGGTTTCGCCAGCCAGGCCCGCCGCTGCCGTGAAGGCGGCGCCCGCAGAAACCGCACCGAAGAAGTGAGCCGGCGCGGCGCCGAAGGCGGCGCCCCTCCTGCGCCGCGCGCTGCCGCCGCGCTCAACTTCGGGCGAAGTACAGGTGCACCGCGCGCTCGAGTTCCGCCTTGGTGATCTGCACCGGGCGATTCTCGTACTGGCAGATCGAAGTGATGATGTTGAGAATGTCCAGCGGGTAGCAGGCGCGCAACTGCGTGCGGCCGTCCGAGAGGCAGAGCTTGCGCAGGTATTCGGCGCTGTCGTAGTCCGCGGGCACGTTGCGCGTGCTCACCACGCGCTGGAAGATCATGTCGAAGACCTGCGGCTGGACGGGCTCGATTTCGATCTTGTTCTGGATGCGGCGCAGGAATGCCTCGTCTGCCAGGTCGGACGGGTCCAGGTTGGTGGAGAAGACCACCATGAGTTCGAAGGGGATCTGGAACTTCACGCCGTAGCGCAGCGTGAGGTAGTCGACGCGGCGGTCCAGCGGCACGATCCAGCGGTTCAGCAGGTCGCGCGGGCTCATCAGCTGGCGGCCGAAGTCGTCGATGATGAAGATGCCGTTGTTGGCCTTCATCTGGAGCGGGGCGGCATAGATGCCCGAGCTCTCGTCGAGGCGCAGTTCCAGCATCGAGGGGATCAGCTCGCCGCCGACGACGATGCAGGGGCGCTTGCAGAGCACCCAGCGGGGGTCCACATCCGGATCTTCGAGTTCCACACGGTGGTGGACCACCGGATCGTAGAGGCTGATGATCTGGTTGTCCACCTCGACTGCGTAGGGGATGAAGACGGCGTCCTCGTACACGCGCAGCATACGTTCGGCGATCGAGGTCTTGCCGTTGCCGGAAGGCCCGTACAGAAAGATCGAATTCTGCGAGATCAGCGCAGGTCCCAGTTGATCCAGCAGCCGGTCCGGAACCACCAGGTCGGAGAACGCCGCGCGCAGCGACCGGCGGTCGATGTGCACGCGCGCCGTCTGGCGCTTGGTGGCCGCCGTGTAGTCGCGGAGCGAGACGGGACATGCGCCGGCGTACTGGGAGATCTGGAAGCGGTCGGCCGCCATCTGCTTTCCTGCCTGGGTCAGCACGAACTGGTAGTCGTTGCCGACCATCCCCTTGACCTCGACGATCTGCTGCTGGCGCAACTGCCGGAACACCTGGTCGACGATGGCGATGGAGACGCGCAGGGACTTGCCGAGGCTCTCCAGCGTGCTGAAACCCTCGATCAGCGTGCGGCGCAGGAACAGGTCGATCACCAGGGACTGAGGCACGCCCAGTTCGTCGAACGTCTGGGGGATGGGCGGGGCGAACGCCGTACGGGGTGCTGCCAGGGAGGACATCACCCCTGAGATCGGCGGAAGCGGCCGGGGAGTTTAGCCCGCCGCCTGCACGATGCGGCGGGTCCGCGCGTCAATGTTACGGATCCGTGCCGCAGAAGTGTGTCATTTGGCTGGCGATCGCCCTCCTGGCCGCCCCGGCGGCGCTAGGGGCGGACAAGGCGGCGTCTTTGTACGAGGCGGCGCGGCGCGCCGAACGGCGCGGCGACATGGCGGAAGCGTATCTGAAGGCGTCGCAGGCCGTGGCCCTGGCGCCAAATACCGCCGAATACTGGAACTACTCGCAGGCGCTGCGCACGAGCGCACTGGCCGCGCTCTCCCCGGCGCCGGCTCCCGCAGCAGCGGGTGATCCCGCGCCCGAAACTCTGTCGCCGGAGTTCGCCATCACGCCCGCGGAACTGGTTGAGGCGCGCCGGATGCTGCCGCCGCCGCGGTTGCAGGGCGCGGAAAGCCCGCAGAGCTTCCGGCTGCGCGAACCTCCGAGGCGTTTGTTCGAGCTGGTGGGCCGCGCCTACGGCATAGAGACCGTTTTCGATCCGGACTACCCCGAAGGGCCGCCGGTCCGTTTCGAACTTCCAAATGCCGGCTGGCGCGAGGCCTTGCGCGCGGCGGAGGCGGTGACCGGGTCCTTCCTGGTCCCACTGGGGCGCCGGCGGGCTTTGGTCGTGAAGGACACGCCCGAGAAGCGCAGGCAGCTTGAACCGGTGATGAACCTGCTGGTGCCGTTGCCTGAGTCGCTGAAGGCGCAGGACGTGCAGGAGATGGCGCGTGCTGTGCAGACGGCGATGGACGTGCCCCGCATCGGCATTGACATGAACCGCCGCCTGGTGCTCTTCCGCGACCGCGTGTCGCGGCTGCGCCCGGCGGTGCTGCTGTTCGAGCAGCTCATGACCCACAAGGCGCAGGTCACGATCGAGGTGGAACTGATCGCCGTCACGGAGCGGTCGGACCTGAGCGCGGGGCTCAGGGCGCGGTCGTCCTATCCGCTCGCCTTCGCCTCCAACCCAACGCCGTTCGCCTATGAGCCGCAAGTGGACGCATCGCGGATGGCGGCTTTCGGCGGCGGCAAGACCCGGGTGGCAGTCACTGTGATCGACGCCGACCTGTTCGCAGCGCTCTCCCGCGGACAGAGCCGCACGCTGCTCCAGAGCCAGCTCAGAACTCTCGACGGCGAACAGGCGGTGCTCCACATCGGCGATCGCTACCCGGTTCTGACGGCCGGGTTCTTCGGCCCTTCGGATGACGCTGGCGGCTACCGCCTTCCTCCTACGGTGAACTTTGAGGAGCTGGGCGTGGTGTTGAAGGTGACGCCGCGGGTTCACAATGCGCGCGAAGTGACCCTCGAACTGGAGGCGGAGTTCAAGTCGTTGACTGGCGAGGCGCTGAACGGGGTCCCTGTCATCTCGCAGCGCCGCTTCGCCTCGCAGCTGCGGACCACTTTTCAGCAAACAGCCATTCTGGCTGGCGTGGCCAGCGAGGCCATCACGCAGAGCTGGAGCGGGCTGCCGCTGTTGTCCCTGCTGCCCGGGCTGCGGAGCGACAACCGGGCGCTGGAGCGCACCCAACTGGTGCTGGCGGTGCGGCCGCGCCTGGAGGCGCTGCCGCCGGTGGAGATGCCCGTCTACCCCCTGCGGACAGGCAGCGAGGGGCGCCCCTTGACTCCGCTCGAATGAATCTGGCGCGGCCGCAGAATGCGATCATAGTGACTTCAGCGTGAATGGCGCAGAGCCCCTGCGCCTTTCCCGAGGAGGTTCATCCCATGTCCATCATGCTCGGAGAGATCCGCCAGCAGCCGGAGGCACTCGAAAGGACGCTGCGGTCCGGCCTGCGGCAGGCGGAGACGCTGCGGCGTCGCTTCGAGAAGCAGCGTCCACGGCTCGTGGTGCTGGCGGCGCGCGGCACATCCGACAACGCGGCGCAGTTCGGACGGTACCTGATCGAGATCACCACCGGCATTCCCGTTTCGCTGGCGGCGCCCTCGGTCTCCACGCTGTATCACGCTCCGCTGCATCTGGAGGGAGCGCTGCTGGCGGGCATCTCGCAGTCGGGCGAATCCACCGACACCAACATGGTTCTCGAGGAGGGGCGCCGCCACGGCGCCGTCACACTCGGCATCACCAACGAGGCGGGCAGCAGCATGGCGAGGCTGTCCGATCATGTGCTGCTGGTCCGCGCCGGCAAGGAGAAGAGCGTCGCCGCCACCAAGACCTATACAGGCCAGCTGATGGCGTTCTACCTGCTGGCGCGCGCGCTGGGGGCCCCCATCGAGACCCGCGACCTCGAAGCCCTGCCCGCCGCCGCCGCCGCCGCGCTGAAGCTCGAGGCGGAGGTCGACGCCCGGGCAGAGCGCTACCGCTTCATGGATCATGCCGTAGTCGTGGGGCGCGGGCTGAACTACGCGAACGCCTTCGAATGGGCCTTGAAGTTGATGGAGACCTGCTACATCGTGGCGGAACGGTTCTCGCAAGCTGATCTCCTGCACGGGCCGATCGCCATGGTGGGCCGGTCTTTCCCGGCCTTCCTGTTCGCGCCGTCCGGAGTCACATGGCCCGGCATTCGCTCCCTGTTGGAACGGCTCGCTCAGCTTCAGGCCGAGACGCTGGTGGTGACGGACCGCTCCAACGGCGAAGCGCCACGCGAAGCCATCACCGTGCCGGCGCGCCTGGGCGCCGGCGGCCGGAAATCCGCCTCTGGACTGCCGGTGGACGTCTTCACTCCGATCCCCTACATCATCCCGGCGCAGCTCTTTGCGGCTTCGCTGGCGGGTGTCAAGGGCCTCAATCCGGATCAGCCGCGCGGGTTGTCCAAGGTGACGCAAACCGTGTAGCGCTGGTCCGGATCGCTGTTCCGGTTTGGCGCGGCAGCGGAAAAATTCTTGAAACAAACAGACATCCAGCTCCGTAACCATTGGTTTGCATGGGGGGTTGCGGACTTATGGCCCCTTGACACCCGCCAGAGCGTATGATTTACTGCGGCACATCCGGCAGCAGCCGGAAGTCAAGGTTTCAGGAGGCTCCATGCATGCAGCAGTGAGGCTGACCATTTTTGCATCCGCGTTGATGGTGCTGGTTCCAGCGATGGCGCTCGGGCAGCTCGCCACAGGCTCTATCGCGGGGTTGGTGACCGACCCGAACGGCGCCGTGGTGCCCGCGGCGAAGGTCGTCGCCACCGACGTCGCGCGGCAAACGAAGTATGAAGCGATCACCTCCGAGGCGGGCGTGTACGTCTTCCCGACACTCCCCGTGGGGACATACACGATCACGGTGGAGGTCACAGGATTCAAGCGGCTGACGCGAGCCGGCGTCGAGGTGCGCGTGGCGCAGCGTCTGGATCTGAACCTGCAACTCGAACTCGGCGACGTGCAGCAAACGGTGGAGGTCACCGCCGAGGTCCCTGTGCTTGAGGCGACCACAAGCGAGCGCGGGCAGAACTTTTCCCCGCAGTTCATGGACAACCTGCCGCTGTTCACCGGCGGCATCCGCAACCCGCGCGTCTTCGTGCAGTATATGCCGGGCTACACGGCAGGCTTTGGCGAGATGTCGGTTTCCGGATCGGGCGGGCGCGCGCAGGAGGTCATGGTTGACGGCGGATCGCTCACGATCCCGGAGTCCGGCGGCACGGTGTTCAACTTCCCGTCGGCGGAGATCTTCGGGGAGTTCAAACTGATCACCGGCACCTTCAGCGCAGAGTACGGCCGCTTTGGCGGCGGCGTGGAGATGTATGTCAGCAAGAGCGGCGGAAACTGGCTCCACGGCACCGTCTTCCACAACATGCGCCGCGACATCTGGAACGCCAACAGCTGGCAATTCAACTCGCTCGGCCGCGCGCGCCCGAAGGAGCGCTTCAACGAGACCGGCGGCGCAATTGGCGGCCCCGTTTACATTCCCAGGGTTTACAACGGCCAGAACAGGACATTCTGGTTCTTCACCTACACGAAGGACATCCGCCCCGCCTCGCTCGGTTTCCCGGTTCTCACCGTGCCCACAGCCCGCATGAAGCAGGGCAGCTTCGATGAGGCGGGGGTCCCCACCATCTACGATCCCCTCACAGTGAGCAATGGCGTCCGCGCTCCTTTCCCCAACCAGCAGATCCCGCAAGCGCGCTTCAGCAGCGTATCGAAGAACCTGCTGCCGCTGATCCCGGACCCGAACGCGGCGCGGCTGGCGCAGAACTACAACTTCGTCTCGACCAGCGTGTTCGACCGCACGATCTGGAGCCTGAAGTTTGACCACAACTTCTCGCCCACGCAGCGCGCCAGTTTCTTCCTGACGCGCGAAGACCAGCTCCAGAACGACACGACCAACTTCCCCGGCCCCATCGGCAACGGGTTGCAGAACGGGCAAAAGCCCTGGAACGTGCGCTTCAACTATGTGATGAGCCTCAAGCCGAACCTGCTGGCGGTGACCAATATCTCGGCGTCCGCCACGCGGCAGTACTGGCGCAACCCGAACCAGCGCGGCTGGGGCTCGAAGCTCGGCATCCCGGGCCTGACCGGCGACTGGGATGCCCTGCCGCGCATCCAGTTCTCCGGCGCCGCCGGGCTGTCACCTTACGGCGTGCAGGACGGCAAGGTGGACAACGGCGGGCAGGACAACGACACCTTCATGGTGACGCAGGGCTACAGCTGGCTCCGCGGCAGGCATGAGTTCAAGTTCGGTTGGGACGCGCGATGGCTGAGCACATTGGGGCGCGACTATGCCGGCGCCAACGGCCGCTACGTCTTCAACCGCCGGCAGACGGCCATGTCGCTGGCCACCACCGGCTCGACCGGCCACGAGTTCGCCAGTCTGCTGCTCGGGGCGGTGGACTCGGCTGACCGCGTGGTTCCGCCGGTCTTGTTTGATCCGGTCAAGTACCGCTATGTCGCGGGCTACTTCCAGGACAACTGGCGCGTGACCGACCGCCTCACTCTCAACCTCGGCATGCGCTACGAGGTGCCCATCGGCTGGCACATCCCCAACGGCTATTCCACCTTCGACCCGCGCGTGTCGAACCCCGGCGCCGCCGGACGCCCCGGCGCCTACATTTTCGCCGGACAGGGCGCCGGCCGCACAGGCACGCCGCGCACCTTCCCCACCGACTGGACCAATGTCGGGCCGCGCGCCGGCTTCGCATTCAAGCTGTTCGAAAAGACCGTGCTCCGCGGCGGCTACGGCATTTACTACCAGACGCTCGGCAACGGCGGCTGCGGCTGCCGGCTCGGCTTCTTCGCCCAGAACGCGCTGGAGAGCGACGGTTTCAACCCGGTGCTCAGTTGGGACGGTGGCATCCCTATCCGGCCCGGTTACAAGCCGCCGCCGAACCTCGACCCGACGATTGCCAACTTCCTCAACGCCGATTACATGGGGCCGACCTTCGGCAAGGCGCCACGCATCCAGACCTGGAGCTTCAACATCCAGCACGAGTTCAAGAACTGGCTGTTCGACATCGCCTATCAGGGCAACCGCGGCCGCTACCTGAACTCCACCGTGGATCTGAACCAGTTGCCCACCAGCTTCCTGCAACTGGGTTCGGTCCTCGGGCGCCCCATCAACAGTCCGGAGGCCGTGGCGGCGGGCATCACCGAGCCTTACCCCGGCTTCATCGCCAGCTTCCAGGCTGCCAACGCGGGCCGCATCCCGTCGGTGGCACAGGCGCTGCGCCCGTATCCGCAGTACCTCTCCGTCTACAGCCGCAACGCCGGCGTGGGCCGCACCTGGTACGATTCGCTCCAGCTCAAGGTGGAGCGCCGCTACGGCGCCTTCCAGATGCTGGGCACGTACGTGTGGTCGAAGTCCCTGGGCCAGGCCCACTTCCGCCAGATCTTTTCGCAGTTCGGCACGGCCACGCCGCAGGACTACTACAACATCGCGGATTCGAAGAGCTATATGCCCTTTGACCAGCCGCACGTGGGCACCATGCTGCTCACCTACACCCTGCCGCTCGGCAAGGGCAAGAAGTGGCTCGGCAACACCAACCCACTGGTCAACGCCCTGGTCTCGAACTGGACCCTGAGCTCGGCGCACCGCTGGGCGGTGGGCAATCTGATCCAGATTGTCACACCGGGCAACCCGCTCGGGTCCGGCGTGATCTTCGCTGGCCAGACCAAGGCAGTGCAAGTGCCCGGCGCGCAGGTCAGCACGGGCATCGACCGTACGACGCTGGATCCGAACAACCCCTCCACGCGGTGGCTGAACCCCGCCGCCTGGCAGGCTGCCGCCCCGTTCACGCTCGGCACGGCGGCGTTCTTCCACAACGAATTCCGGCAGCCGCCGGTCTTCTCCGACAACATCGGCATCGTCAAGAAGACCACGCTGTGGCAGAACGACAAGAACCCGGTCACGCTCACCTACCGCGCCGACGCCTTCAACGCGTTCAACCGCACCAACTTCGGCGGCGTGGTGGGCACCATCGGCAACGCCAACTTCGGCCGGCCGACCGCACCGCAACTCGGCCCGCGCCTCATCACCATGGGCCTCCGGCTGGACTTCTGATATGGAGCGACCTTGTCAACCCTCCGGGGCTGACGGGTTTTGCATCA